>NZ_JBNCMC010000003.1:522193-677853 GCF_049844995.1 Luteimicrobium sp. DT211
CGGGCCCCCGCCGGCGGGGGGGGCCCCGCCGGGGCCCGCCGGGGGGGGGGGGGGGGGCCCCCCCCCCCCCCCCCCCCCCCCCCCGCGGCCGTGCCCGGCGGGTCGGAGCTGTCGGGATCGTCTGGCACGATCGGTGACGATGACCGACACCGTCCGGGGCCCCGAACGCGCGCCCGAGCTCCCCGACCCCGCTGCTGCCCGCCCGTTCCAGGTCGACCTGCGGGGGGTCGTGGACCTCCTGGGCCGCCACCTCTACTCCGGGCCGCGCGTGTACCTGCGCGAGCTCGTCCAGAACGCGCGCGACGCCGTCCGCGCCCGCGCGGACCTGGAGCCGGACCGCCGGCGCGACCCGGCCTGGGAGGTGCGGATCCATCCCGCGGACGGCCCGGGCGGAGTGCTGCGCGTCGTCGACGACGGCGCCGGGCTGACGACGGCCGAGGTGGGCGACCTCCTGGCGACGGTCGGGCGCAGCTCCAAGCGGGACCTGCTCGACCTGCCGCGCGAGGGGCTGCTGGGCCGGTTCGGGATCGGGCTGCTGAGCTGCTTCATGGTGACGGACCGGATCGTCGTGCGGTCGCGGTCGGTCCGTGGCGACGCGCCCGTCGAGTGGGTCGGGAGCGCGGACGGCACGTTCTCCGTGCGGGAGCTGACCGGCGACGAGGCCGCGCGGGTCCCCGTGGGCACCGAGGTCCGGCTCGCCGCACGACCCGACGACGTCGCGCTCCTCGACCACGACGGCGTGCTGGGGCTCGCGCGCACGTACGCGCGGTTCCTCGACGTGCCGGTGCGCGTGGCGCGGCCCGACGGGACGTGGGAGACCGTCACGCAGGAGCCCGTGTTCGCCGCGACCGGTGAGCGCAGGGAGGCGCTGGCCGAGCAGGTGCGGGCCTTCGGGCGCGACCTCGTCAGCGCGGAGCCGTTCGACGCGATCGAGCTCTCGGTCCCGGCGACGGGCACGCGCGGCACCGCCTACGTCCTGCCGTTCGCGCCGCCGCCCGGGGCCCGGCAGGCGAGCGTCGTGCACCTCGGCGGGATGCTCCTCGACGACCGCTGGGACGGGCTGCTGCCGGACTGGGCGTTCTTCGTCCGGGCGGTCGTGGACACCACGGGCCTGCGGCCGACGGCCTCGCGCGAGGCGCTCGTCGAGGACGACGCCCTCGAGCTCACGCGGGCAGAGCTCGGCGCCGCGGTGCGACGCTGGGTGCTCGAGCTCGGGCTGCGCCGGCCCGGTCGGCTCGCCGAGTTCGTGGCCGTGCACGAGCGCTCGCTCAAGGGGCTCGTCGTGCACGACGACGAGCTCGCGTCCTTCGTCCTGCGGTGGCTGCGGCTCGAGACGTCCGTCGGGGTGCTGACGGTCGACGAGCTCGTGTCGCGGTACCCGCACGTGCGCTACACGGAGACCGTGGACGAGTTCCGGCAGGTCGCCGCCCTCGCGGCGCCGGACCGGCCCGTCGTCAACGGCGGCTACGTCCACGACGCGGACGTGGTCCGCCGGCTGCCCGACGTCTTCGAGGCCGTGACGATCGCGCGGGCCACGGTCGAGGACGCGCTCGACGCCCTCGACGTGCCCCCGCTCGACGACCGCGCCACCGTCGCGCGGCTCGAGGACCGCGCGGGCACCGTGCTCGACACGGTGGGGTGCGACGTCGCCGTGCGCCGGTTCGACCCCTCGGACGTCCCCGCGCTCTACCTGGCCGGGCGCGACGCGCTCCGGGCCGTCGACCGCGGCGCCGCGCGGCAGGTCGCACCGAGCCTGTGGGCCGGCATCCTCGGCAAGGCGTCGGAGGCCGCGCCGGGCGGCGCGCCTGCCGGCCCCGCGCGCCCGCGGCTCTGCCTCAACTGGTCCAGCCCGCTCGTGCGGACCCTGGCCGCGACCGACGACGACGCGGTCCTCGCGCGGACCGCCCAGCTTCTCTACGTGCAGGCGTTGCTCGCGGGGCACCGGCCGCTGCGTCCCGACGACCGCGCGCTCCTCACCGGCGCGCTCACCGACCTCGTCCAGCTGAGCGCCGCCCGCTAGCCCGGCGCCGCGCGCCCGACCCACGAACGACCCGCCGAACCGAAGGAACGACCCCCACCATGACCACCCACGCCCCCGACGCCCAGGCCGCCGGACGCCGGATCGACGCCCTCCTCGAGGAGGTCGACCAGACCCCCTTCGGGCCGCACGAGCGAGCCCTCCTGGACGAGGCCGTCGCGCTCGCCGTCGAGGGCGAGGACGCGGTGCGCGAGTACCGCGCCCGCATGCGGCTCACGGCGTCCGCGAACATGACGGGCGACACGGACACGGTGCTGTCGTCGTTCGCGTGGTGCGTCGGGATGCACGACCGCGACCCGGAGCGCTTCCCGACCTCGGGCCCCGAGATCGGCGGGGACCTGCTGTGGCACTACAAGTGGATGTCGGGCGCGCTGTCCCTCAACCCCGTGTTCCCGGCGGAGCAGATCCGGGCCGTCCTCGACGACATGGCGCAGCGGTACGACCGCGCGGGCGTGGGACGCAGCGGCGTCGTGATGGCCCGGTTCGGGGCCGCCTCCGCGAACGGTTGGGCCGAGGAGGCCGAGGCCGCGTACGCGGAGCTGCAGGCCACGCCGACCGACGAGTACAGCCACTGCGACGCGTGCGTGCGCTCGGAGACGGCGGAGTGGCTCGCGTCTGTCGGGCGCGAGGACGAGGCGCTGCGCCTGTACGACGAGATGGTCGCGGAGGGCTACTCCTGCGGCGAGGAGCCCGAGCGCGCCCTGTCGCAGGCGCTCGTCCCGATGCTGCGGGCGGGCCGGTTCGACGACGCCCGCGGCGCGCACCTGCGCAGCTACCGGGACGCGCGCGGCAACGCGGGCAACCTCGGCATCGTGGCCCGGCACCTGACGTTCTGCGCGGTCACGGGCAACGAGGCCCGCGGGCTGTCGATGCTCGAGCGGCACCTGCCCTGGTTCGGCCACGACGGCCTCGACGCGCTCGAGCACTTCGAGGCGCTCGCCGCCGCGGCGCTGCTGCTCGACGCCGTCACGGCGACGGGCCACGGGGACGCCCCGGTCCGCGGGTCCGACGGCGCCGAGCTCGTGCCGTTCGTGGGCGAGCACGACGGCCGCTGGGCGGCCGCGGACCTCGCGCCGGGCGCCTGGGAGGCGGCGGCCCGGATCGCGGAGGCGTTCGACGCCCGCAACGGCAACGACCACTTCGCCCGCCGGCTCGCCGGGTTCCGGGCGCTCGGCGACGAGCGGTACGACGTGCCGGTCGAGACCGACGCCCCCGCGCCGGCGCCCGTCGAGGTCCCTGACCCCGACCCCGCGGACGCGCGCGGCTGGGGCGTGCGCGCCCGCGAGCGGGCGATCGTCGGGGACGTGGTCGGCGCGCTCGCGGCGGTCGACCGGGGCCTCGCGGTCGCCGACGACCCGGCTCGCGCGGCGCTGCTCGGCACGCGGCTCGGGATCCTCGTGGGCGCGGAGCGTCACGACGACGCGCGGCTCGTCCTGACCGACCGGATCGCCGCCCTGCGCGCGTCCGGCCAGGAGTACCAGGCGGACCTCGAGGAACGACTGGGCCTCGCACTCTTCGGTGCGGCCGGGCCCGACGACGCGGCCCGGCTCGGGGCGGAGGTCGACGCCGCGCAGGCGGCCGGGGAGCCCGCCGCGGCCGCCGACACGTCGCTCACCCTCGCGGTCCTCCTCGGTCGGTCGGCCGACGAGGGAGCCGACCCGGCGCTCGTCGGGCCGCGGATCGTGGCGGCGGCGCGCCGCGCGGCGCTCCTGGCGCCGCGCGGGCCCGAGCGCTACGACGAGCTCTGGGAGGGCGCGACGTTCGTCCTGGGGCTCTCGCTCGCGCAGGGCGGGCCTGCGGAGCCCGCGGGGGCGGCCGAGGGCGCCTTCAACGGACCGTCGGGAGGCGAGCAGGCGCTCGCGGCCCTCGACGAGCTCGTCGCCTCGCTCCACGCGAGCCGCGGCAACCGCGCGCGGCTCGCCGACGCCCACCGCCTCCGCGCGCGCCTGCGCGCCGGCTCGGGGAGCTACGACCGGGCGCTCGCGGACGCGACCGAGGCCCTCGAGCTCGACCTCGCGCTCGGCGCCCGCGAGCGCGCGACCGACGCGGCGATGCTCGGCGCCGCGATCCTCGCCGACCTCGAGCGACCGCACGAGGCCGTCAGCCGCCTCCGCCTCGCCGTCCGGCAGGCCGAGCTCGCCGAGTCCCCGCGCGCGATCGGGGCGCGGTACGCGCTCGGGCGCCAGCTCGCCGCCGTCGGGGCGTCCGCGGAGGCCGTCGAGGTGCTGCAGACCGTCCTGGAGCAGGAGGAGGCCGAGGGTGCACGCCCGGCCGCTCGCGCCGAGACGCTCGAGGCGCTCGGGCACGCGTCGCGCGACGCGGACGAGCCGGGCGCTGCGGCGTCCGCGTGGTCGCGCGCCGTCGACCTCTTCGAGGAGGACGACGCCGAGGCCGGTGCCGCACGGGTGCGCCTCGCCAACGGGACCCTGCACTTCCAGGCCGGGTACGCCCGCGACGCCGTCGAGCTGCTCGAACCCGCGGTGGAGCAGGCTCGCGAGACCGAGCAGGTCGGCCTGCTCGTCGACGTCCTGCACATGCTCGGCCGGGCGCGGTGCGCCGCGGGCGACCCGGCGGGCCTGCGCGACCTCGACGAGGTGCTCGAGCTCGCACGCCGGCACGAGGCCTCCTGGCTGGTCGCCGACGTGACCGACTCCCGAGCCCGGTCGCTCGTCGTGCTCGACCGCCTCGACGACGCCGTGGCGTCCGCGCTCGCGGCGTCGGACCTGTTCGCGGAGGTGGGCGACGCCCGCAGCGGGGCGGGGTCGCTGCTGTTCGCGGCGCGGGCGCTCCTCGAGGCCACCCGCGAGGACGAGGCCGCCGCGGTCTATCGGGCCGCGGCGGACCAGTTCGCTGGGGCGGGCGAGGCGGACGGCGAGGCCGTGACGCGGCTCGAGCGCGCCGACGTCCTCGAGCGGCTCGGGCGCGCCGCGGAGGCGGCCGAGGAGCGGACGGCGGCGGAGGCGGTCTCCTCGCGCCGCTGACCGCGCCACGCGTCGGCGCCGCCCACCGGCGCCGGCGGGAGATGTCAGGGGCGTGGGGGAGGATGTCCCGGTGCTGACCGTCGCCACCGTCAACGTCAACGGAATCCGTGCCGCCGTGAAGCGCGGCATGCTCGACTGGCTCGCCGTGCGCGCGCCGGACGTCCTGCTCCTGCAGGAGGTTCGCGCGACCGACGAGATCCTCGACGGGTTCTTCCCCGAGGGCTGGCACGTCGCGCACCAGGCGAGCGACCTCAAGGGCCGCGCCGGCGTCGCCGTGCTGTCCCGGCTCCCGGTGTCGGCCGTGCGGGTCGGGCTGGAGCACCTGCACCCGGACGGCGCGGCCGAGCCGCCCGTCGACACGGGCCGCTGGGTCGAGGTCGACGTCGAGGTCCCGGGCGCCCCGGGCGTCCTCACCGCGGTGTCGGCGTACCTCCACTCGGGAACCGCCGGGACGCCCAAGATGGACGAGAAGTACGCCTACCTGGAGAAGGTCACCGCTCGGCTGCGCGAGCTGGCCGTCGACCCGGAGGGGCTCGCGGTGGTCGCCGGGGACCTCAACATCGCCCACCGCGAGGCCGACCTGAAGAACTGGCGCGGCAACAGGAAGGCGGCGGGCTTCCTGCCCGAGGAGCGCGCGTACCTCGACCGCTGGTTCGACGAGCTCGGGTGGGTCGACCTCGGGCGCCGCTTCGCCGGCGACGTCGAGGGCCCGTACACCTGGTGGTCGTGGCGCGGGCAGGCGTTCGTCAACGACTCCGGCTGGCGGATCGACTACCAGCTCACGACCCCCGCGCTCGCCGCGCGGGCGAAGTCCGTGGACGTGGACCGCGCGGAGTCCTACGAGGCGCGCTTCTCCGACCACGCGCCGGTGGTCGCGACCTACGACGTCTGAGGCGCGGCCTGCTCGACGGGCTGCTCCTCGTAGCGGGGGAGCGTGGTCATGGTGACCAGCGGCGACAGGACCACGGGGAGCGTCGACGCGGCGGAGATCACGACGCCGACCCACAGGGCTGGCACGACGCCCAGCCAGGCGCCGAGCCAGCCGCCGAGGAGCCCGCCGACCGGCATGGAGCCCCACACGATGAACCGGACGGACGCGTTCATCCGTCCGAGCAGGCGCGGCGGGCACAGGCGCTGACGGAAGCTCACGGTCGCGATGTTGTAGACGACCATCGAGAAGAACGTGAGCCCGAGCCCGACGACGAGGCTGATCATGGGGGGCCACGGCAGCACGCCCGCGAGGGGCACGAGCACCCCGGGCGCGACCATCGCCAGGGCCGAGACGGGGATCAGCCGGGCCTCGCCCACGAGGCGTGCGGCCCGCTCGCCGACGAGCGCGCCGAGCAGCCCGCCCACGGACGCGGCGGACAGCGCGGTCCCGAGCGCCGCGGGGCTCAGCCCCAGCACCCGCAGGACGAACAGCGTCTCGAGCGCGCTGATCACGGACCAGCCGAGGTTGCCGATCGAGGTGCAGGCGACCATCCGGACGAGCAGCGGCTGGTGGAGGACGAACGCGAGGCCCTCCCGGATCTCGTGCAGGATCGGCTTGCGGTCCTCGCGCGGCGGCAGCTCCTCGACGGCGCGGATCCGCGAGACGAAGACGATCGACAGCAGGTAGGTCACGACGTTGACCCCCACCACGGCGCCGGCCGAGACGAACCGCAGCAGCTGCCCGCCGAGCGCGGGCCCCGCGACCTGCGCCACCGACGCGGTGGCCTGGAGCTTGGCGTTGCCCTCCACCACGTGGTCCAGCCCGACGAGCGAGGGCACGTAGCTCTGGTGCGCGACGTCGAAGAACACCGTCGCGCAGCTCATCACCAGCGCGGCCGCGTAGAGGATCGGCATGGTGAGCGTGTCCGTCAGGGCGCACGCGACGACGGCGGCGAGCACGGTCGCCCGGACGAGGTCGGCGCCGATGAGGACGCGGCGCTTGCGCAGCCGGTCGACCCACGCGCCGGCCGGGAGCCCGATGAGCAGGAACGCCGCGGACTCGGCGGCAGTCAGCGCGCCCATCTCCCAGGCGGTCGCGGCGAGGGTGTTCACGGCGAGCACGGGGATCGCGAGCATGGCCAGCTGCGCGCCGAGCTGCCCGAACGCGTCGCCCGCCCAGAGCGCGCGGAAGTCGTGGTCCCGGGCGAGGGACCGGCGTCGGGCGGGGGCTTCGGCGGTCACCGTCCCATCGTGACCGGACCGATTGGGAAAAGTCAATCGGTAAGATAGGTGGCATGACGACCGCGACGTGGAGGGCGCTCGGGCTCGGCCCCGCACCGGAGCCCGAGCCGGACCCCGACGCCGACGCGCGGGCCCTCGCCTCAGCCCTGCGCCTGCGGATCCTCCGGCTCTGCCTCGACGAGCCGCACACCAACAAGGAGATCGCGCACGCCCTCGGCCGGAACCCCGGCAGCGTGCTCCACCACGTGCGGACGCTGGTCGCGCGGGGCTTCCTCGCGGCGCTGCCCGAGCGCGACGGGCCCCGCGGGTCGCGGGAGGTGCCGTACCTCGCGACGGGCCGGTCCTGGCTCACGCCCATGACGCCGTCGCAGGCGCCGGTGCTCGTCGAGGCGTTCGTCGAGGAGGTCGCGGAGGCCCCGCCGGAGACCACCGAGCTCGTCCGCCTGGGCCTGCGGCTCGACGAGGCGGGGCGGAACGAGCTGACCGAGCGCGTCGTCGCGCTGTTCCAGGAGTTCGCCGACCGGGAGCCCGATCCCGCGGGCGAGCCCTACGCCGTCTTCTACGCGTTCTACGAGGACGCGCAGCGCCGTCGTGCCCGCGACGTGTCAGAACCCGGCGAGCCTCGAGGCTCACGCGCTTCTGACACGCCGCCCACGGCGTAGACGTGTCAGAACCTGGTGGGTCTCGGGCCTCACCAGGTTCTGACAGCTGCGGATCCGCGGGTCAGGGCTCGCGGTGCGCCGGGCCCGACGGCTCGGCGGTGAGGAACTGCGGCTCCGCGAAGCCGCGCTCCGCGAACGCCCGCACGACGGCGCGCGCCACGTCCTGCTCGGTGCCGGCCGGGACGATCGCGATCGCCGAGCCGCCGAACCCGCCGCCCGTCATGCGAGCGCCGAGCGCGCCGGCGGCGAGGGCACTGTCGACCGCGACGTCGAGCTCGGGGCACGAGACCTCGTAGTCGTCGCGGAGCGACCGGTGCGAGGCGACGAACAGGTCGCCCAGCTCGGACGCGTGTGCCGCGAGGCCCTCGGGGGACTCCAGCAGCGCGACGAACTGCTCGACGCGCGCCACCTCGGTGACGACGTGCCGCACCCGGCGCCGCGAGACGTCGTCGGGCAGGGTGTCCAGCGCGGCCTCGAGGCCGGCGGGGTCGACGTCGCGCAGCGTCGCGACCCCGAGCGTCCGGGCCGAAGCCTCGCAGGTGGCGCGCCGCTGCGCGTACTGGCCGTCGGCGAGCTCGTGCGGTGCGCGGGTGTCGATCACGAGCAGCTCGAGGCCCGCGGCCGCGAGGTCGAACGGCACCCGGCGCGCGCTCTGGGCAGGGGAGAGCCCCGGCCGGAAGTCCAGCAGCAGCGCGTGCCCCTCGGCGGAGCGCAGCGCCGCCGACTGGTCGAGCCCACCCGTGGGTGCCCCGGCGACGTCGTTCTCCGCGCGGACGCACGCGTCGACGAGCCGGACCCGCCCGGCGTCGGTCTCGGAGACCGCCTCGCCGGCGTCCTCGTCGAGGGCGACGGCGACCGCCGTGCTCAGCGACGCCGACGACGACAGCCCGGCACCGAAGGGCACGCACGCGTCCACCGCCGCCTCGAACCCGGGCACGCCCGCGAGGACGCCGTCGTGGTCCAGCGCCCACGCGACGCCGCCCGTGTACGCGGGGAAGCCGCGCACGTCGCCCGGCCCGAGGCGGTCGGTCCGCCCCTCCCAGACCGCGCCCCCGTCGGCCTGCGCCGACGTGAGAAGCACGCGGTCGTCGTCGCGCACGGAGAGTGCGACGTACGTGCGGTGGGGGAGCGCGGTCGGCAGGCACAGGCCGCCGTTGTAGTCGGTGTGCTCGCCGATGAGGTTGACCCGCCCGGGAGCCGACCACACGCCGTCGGGCTCGTGCCCCAGCCGCTCGCGGAACAGGGCGCGGGCCCGGGCGGCCCCCTCGGCGGGGGTCCAGGCCGTCGCCCACGACGGCGGAGCTTCGGTCGGGGCGGTGCGCTGCTGGTTCACGCGAGGATCTCCTTGAGGCGGTCGGCGATGCGTTCGGGCGTCGTGTCGGAGATCCAGGCGCCCGCGCCCGACTCCGACCCGGCCAGGTACTTCAGCTTGCCGGGCCCGCGCAGCACCGAGAACACCTCGAGGCGCAGGCGGCTCAGCTCGCGTCGCGGGTCGCGGGCGGGGGCCTGCGACCAGCCGGCGATGTAGGGCAGGGGGACCGCGCCGCCGTCGGCGGTCACGAAGAACTGGTCGAGCGCGGCGAGCAGCCGCAGGTAGGCGGCCGCGAAGTCGTCGCGCTCGTCGTCGGTCAGCCCGGGCAGGTCGAGGACGTCGCGGCGTGGCGCCAGGTGCACCTCGACGGGCCATCGCGCGGCGAAGGGCACGTAGGCGACCCAGTGCTCCGTCTCGAGGACGACGCGGCGTCCGTCGGTGAGCTCGGCGTCCAGGACGTCGCGCAGCAGCGACCGTCCGGTCGCCTCGTGGTGCGCCGCCGCCTGCGTGAGCAGCCGCTCGGTGCGCGGCGTGAGGTACGGGTACGCGTAGACCTGGCCGTGGGGGTGGGTGAGCGTCACGCCGATCTCCCGCCCGTGGTTCTCGAAGACGAAGACCTCGCGCGTCGTCGGGAGCGCACCGAGCGCCGCGGTGCGGTCCGCCCACGCGTCGACGATGGTCCGCAGACGGCGCTCTCCGAGCGAGACCAGCGACGCGTCGTGGTCGCTCGAGAAGCACACCACCTCGCAGCGCCCCGCGGCAGGCGCGTCGAGCCAGAGCCCGCCGGGCAGCCCGTCCGGCGTCGCGTCGGCCACGGCGTCGGCCCCGTGGGTCTCGCCGGGCACGCTCAGCAGGGACGGGAAGCGGTTCTCGAACACCACGACGTCGTACGCGGTGTCGGGCACCTCGCCGTCGGTGTAGTCGGCGCCCGGACGCCGGGGGCACAGGGGGCACGCGTCGTCGGGTGGGAGGAGCGTGCGGTTCATGCGGTGCGTGGCCATCGGCACCCAGTCGCCCGTGAGGGGGTCGTGGCGCATCCGGGGGCCCTCGAACGGCTTGCCGGCGACGGGCGCGAACCGGTCGGGGAGCGGGCGCGGGTCGTGCAGGGCGTGCGGCGCGCGGGCCGGCTCGCCGGGCAGCGGCGCGTCGTCGAAGTAGACGAGCTCGCGCCCGTCGGCCAGGCGCGTGGGGGTGCGCTCGCCCCGGGTCGCGCCGGCGGCGCCGGACGTGCCGGTCGTCGTCGGGGCGCTCACTTGCCCACCTCCGCGACGACGAGCCGCCCGACGAGCTCGCGGGCCTCCGCCTGGTCGGCCCCGGGCAGGCCGTCGTCGGTGACGAGGACGTCGACGTCGTCGAGCTCGGCCCAGCGCGAGAGCCCGGTCGCGCGCCACTTGGTGTGGTCGGCGAGGACGACGACCTGCGCGGCGCTCGCGACGAGCGCGCGGTCGGTCGCGGACTCGGCGAGGTTCGGGGTGGTCAGGCCCGCGGACTGGCTCACGCCATGCGCCCCGAGGAACGCGACGTCGACGCGCAGGGTCGCGAGCGCGGCCTCGGCGAGCGGGCCGACGAGCGCGTCCGACGGCGTGCGCTCGCCGCCGAGGAGCACGGTCGTGATCGCCGTGTCGCCCGTCCGGAACAGGGTGTCGGCCACGGGGAGGGAGTTGGTGACGACGGTGAGCGGGCGCAGCAGCGGTGAGCCGGCGAGCACGCGGGCGAGGGCGTGGGTGGTGGTGCCCGCGGACAGCGCCACGGCCGAGCCGGGCTGGACGAGCTCCGCCGCGGCCCGGGCGATGGCCTCCTTCTCCGCGCCCTCGCGGTCGGCCTTGGCCTGGAAGCCCGGCTCGTACGACGCAGGGTGCTGGTCGGCGGCCACGGCGCCGCCGTGGACCTTACGGAGGAGGCCCCGGCCCGCGAGCTCCGACAGGTCGCGGCGGACCGTCATGTCGGAGACGTCGAGCTCGGAGGCGAGGTCGGTGATCCGCACGGACCCGCGCGCGCCGAGCGCGGCGAGGATGCGGTCCTGTCGAACTGTCGCAAGCATGCCCACAGTTTCCAACATGACCGCACAGAACACAACATGGCGCGTTCGGTCAGACGGGCGACAGCCCCAAGGAGCGGCCCGCGAGCCCGCGCGGGCGGGCCGCGAGGGACCGGGCGACCTCCCGCAGCGCGACGGCCGCGGGGGAGTCGGGCTCCGCCACGACGACGGGCACCCCGCCGTCGCCGCCCTCGCGCAGCCGGACGTCGAGGGGGACGCGGCCGAGCACGGGCACGTCGTGCCCGAGCGCCTCCGTGAGCCCGGCGGCCACGGCGTCCCCGCCGCCCGAGCCGAACAGCTCGAGCCGCGACCCGTCCGGCTGGTCGAGCCACGCCATGTTCTCGACGACGCCGACGACGTCCTGCTCGGTCTGTGCCGCCACGAGCCCCGCGCGCTCGGCGACCTCCGCGGCGGCGAGCTGCGGCGTCGTGACGACGACGATCTGCGAGCCCGGGAGGAGCTGGGCCACGGAGATCGCCACATCTCCTGTCCCGGGCGGCAGGTCGAGGAGCAGCACGTCGAGGTCGCCCCAGAACACGTCGGAAAGGAACTGCTCGACCGCCCGGTGCAGCATCGGTCCCCGCCACACGACGGCCTTGCCGGCAGGGGCGAACATCCCGATCGACACGACCTTGACCTCGTGCGCGATCGGTGGCAGCAGCATGTCGTCGACCCGCGTCGGCTTCGACGTGACCCCCAGCATCCGGGGGATCGAGAAGCCGTGGATGTCGGCGTCGAGGATGCCCACCCGCAGGCCGTCCGCGGCCATCGCGGCGGCGAGGTTCGCCGTGACCGACGACTTGCCGACCCCGCCCTTGCCCGACGCGACCGCGAACACCTTGGTCAGGGAGCCCGGCTGGGAGAACGGGATCCGGGCGGTGCCGTCCCCGCCCCGGAGCTGGGCGCGCAGCGACTGGCGCTGTTCGGCGTCCATCGCGCCGAGCTCGACGCTCACGTCGCCCACACCGTCGACCGCGAGGGCCGCGGCCGTGACGTCGCGGACCAGCGTGCCGCGCATCGGGCAGGCCGGCGTCGTCAGGTCCACGCCGACGACGGCGCGCGCCCCGCCGCCCGGGGCCTCGCCCGGGAGCACCTCGACCGAGCGCACCATGCCCAGGTCCACGATCGGGCGTCGGATCTCGGGGTCGATGACCGCGCGCAGGGCGGCGCGGACGGCTTGGGCGAGCGGGGGAGCGGAGTCGGGCACGAGTCCATCGTACGGAGCGCCGCGTGGCCGCACGGAGGCTCGTGACGAGACTGACGAAGCGGCCAGCGTTGGAAGCTCGACCATGCGTGTGCTCGCCTGTTCGAGCTCGACCATGCGGCCGCGCGCATGCTCGGCGGCGCTAGGCCGGGCTCGTGCCGCCGCCCCTCGCGCGAGCGTCGTCGTCGGGCTCGTCCCGGGCCGACAGCTCCTCGAGGAGGTTGCGCAGCTCGCCGCGGACGAAGTCGCGGGTCGCGGTCTCGCCGAGCGCCAGCCTGAGCGCGGCCATCTCGCGGGCCAGGTACTCGGTGTCGGCGAGGTTGCGGGCGGCCTGCTGACGGTCCTGCTCGGAGGTGACGCGGTCGCGGTCGGTCTGGCGGTTCTGCGCGAGCAGGATGAGCGGCGCCGCGTACGACGCCTGCAGCGAGAGCACGAGGGTGAGCGCCGTGAAGCCGTTGGATGCCGAGTCGAAGCGCAGCGTCGCCGGGCCCCAGGAGTTCCACACGAGCCAGACGATGCAGAACACGGTGAGGTAGACGATGAAGCGGGGCGTGCCCAGGAACCGGGCGATGCCTTCGCTGATCCGCCCGACGGCGTCGTCCTCGACCTCGATGCGGGGCAGCAGCCCGCGCCGCTGCTCCTTGGGCAGGTCGAGGCGGGGGCGCTCAGCCACGGCGCACCTCCCGCGCGGGGGCGCCCGGGGCGATGGTGCGCGGCGGCACCGCGGCGACCGGGCCGAGCAAGGTCGGGTCGTCGTCGTCGTCGGTCTCGCGCCAGTCCTCGGGGAGCATGTGGTCGAGGACGTCGTCGACGCTGACCGCGCCCACCAGGCGGCGCTCCGGGTCGACGACGGGCACCGCGAGGAGGTTGTAGGTGGCGAGCACGCGGGTCACGCGGGCGAGCGACGCGTCCGGCCCGACGGGCTCGATGTCCGTGTCGAGGATCGAGCCGATGGACTGGTGCGGCGGCTCGCGCAGCATCGCCTGGAAGTGCACGACGCCGAGGAACCGGCCCGTCGGGGTCTCGACGGGCGAGCGCACCACGAAGACCATCGACGCCAGCGCGGGCTGCAGGTCCTTGCGCCGCACGTGCGCGAGCGCGTGGGCGATGGGCGTCTCCGGGCCCAGGATCACGGGCTCGGTCGTCATGAGGCCGCCGGCCGTGTCGTCCTCGTAGGCGAGGAGGCGCCGGACGTCCTTCGCCTCGTCGGGCTCCATGAGCTCGAGGAGCCGGGCGGCCTGGTCGTCGGGGAGCTCGCCCAGCAGGTCCGCGGCGTCGTCGGGCTGCATGGCCTCGAGGACGTCGGCGGCCCGTTCGGTCTCCAGGCCCTGGAGGATGGCGACCTGGTCGTCCTCGGGCAGCTCCTCGAGGACGTCGGCGAGGCGCTCGTTGTCCAGTGCGGTCGCGACCTCGAGCCGGCGCGTGCCCCCCATGTCGTGCAGGACGTCGGCGAGGTCCGCGGCCTTGAGCTCGTCGTAGGCGGCGAGGAGGAGCGTCGCCGCCTGCGCGCTGCCGCTGCCCGCGAGGCCCGTGACCGCGTCGACGTCGACCACCTGCGTCTCGCCCCGGCGGCGGATCCCGATGGGGCCCTTGTGCGTGGCGACCCGCCGCACGAACAGCTTGTCGACCTCCCAGTCGCCGCTGCGCTGCTGCGAGATCGACAGGTCCTCGACCGTCGCGTCGCCCGAGCCGTCCGCGAGCTGCACGCGGCGGTCGAGGAGCTCGCCGATCGCGAGGGTCTCGTGCGGACGCTGCTCGAACCGCCGCATGTTCACGAGCCCCGTCGAGATGACCTGCCCCGCGTCGATGCTCGTGACCCGCGTCAGCGGCAGGAAGACGCGCCGCCGGCCCGGCACCTCGACGACCAGCCCGACCGCGCGGGGCGCGCGCTGGGCCCGCAGGAGGATGACGATGTCGCGGACCCGGCCCACCTGGTCGCCGCCCGGGTCGAAGACGGCGGTGCCGGCGAGCCGTGCGACGTAGACCCTGGTGGCGGCGCTCACGCCCCCAGCCTAGGGCTGCGCGTTACCCTGGGCCCGGTTCGCAGCGCCGGGAGCCGTCGAGCCCACGCTCCCTCCCATCCCTGCCGACCACCGGACGGTCCACCGTGCCCTTCGTCCCTCCCGACGTCCCTGCGACCGGCGTCCCGGCGCCCGCGGGGGCGCCCCGCGCCGCCCGCGGACCGGGCGTCCCCGTCGTCCTGGCGCTGGACGTCGGCGGCACGACCGTCAAGGGCGCCGTCGTCGACGCGGGCGGCGTCGTGCTCCGCCGGTCGGCGCCCACGGGCGGAGGCCCGACCGACCCCGACGGCGCGACGGCTGCGGTCCTCGGCGTCGTCCGCAACCTGTGGGCCGCCGTGCCGGGCGGGCAGCACGTCGCCGCGGTCGGCGTCGTGACGCCAGGCGTGGTCGACGACGTGTCGGGCGTCGTCCTGCGCGCCGAGAACCTGGGCTGGCGCGGGCTGCCGCTGCGCGCGCTCGTCGAGGACGCCACCGGCGTCCCGGTCGGGTTCGGGCACGACGCGCGGGCCGCGGGGCTCGCGGAGTGGCGGCTCGGCGCCGGCCGGGGCGCGGGCGACCACGCGTTCCTGTCGGTCGGCACGGGGATCGCGGCGGCCCTCGTGCTCGACGGCCGGGTGTACCCGGGCGGCGGCTGGGCCGGTGAGATCGGTCACGGCGGCGCGACCGCCGGCGACCTCTGCGCCTGCGGCGGGCGCGGCTGCGTCGAGACGTACGCGTCCGCCGCCGGGATCGCCCGGCAGTACGCCGCGCGCTCCGGCGTCATGGTCGACGGCGCGCGCGAGGTCCTCGAGCGCGCCCAGGCGGGCGACGACGTCGCGACGGGCGCCTGGCAGCGCGGCGTCGAGGGGCTCGCGGACCTCGTCTCCGGCCTCGTCCGGACGCTCGGGCTGCGCACCGTCGTGGTCGGCGGCGGCCTCGTCAAGGCGGGCGACGCTCTGCTCGTGCCGCTCGGCGACGCTGTCCGCGCGCGCCTGTCCGTGCACCCGGCGCCCGAGCTGCGGGCCGCCCGGCTGGGCGCCGAGGCGGGCACGTTCGGGGCGGCGCTGCTCGCCTGGGAGGCGTCCGGCCGGCCGGTCCCGAGCGACCTCGGGGCGCGCGTGTGACGTGCCCGGCGCGGAATCGCCCGCGCGGCGGGGCACAGGCCTCGGCAATCACGGCCGATCTGGGACAGACTGGGTGGCATGTCCATGCCGCGCGCGAACGCCGTGCCCCGCGTCCCGACCCCGCCGACGGGCGTCGAGATCGCCCGCTACCCCACCTACCTCGAGGCGCAGAAGGCCGTCGACTTCCTGTCGGACAAGCACTTCGCGGTCGAGAACGTCACGATCGTCGGGGAGGGGCTGCAGGCCGTCGAGCGCATCACGGGGCGGCTGACCTACTCGCGGGTCGCGATCGCCGGTCTCGCGTCGGGCGCGTGGTTCGGGCTGTTCGTGGGGCTGCTGCTGTCGCTGTTCGGCGGCGGCAACCCCGCGGCGACGATCGTGGCGGCCATCGGCATCGGCGCTGCTTTCGGGGTGCTGTTCGGGCTGATCTCCTACGCGCTCACCGGCAACCAGCGGGACTTCACGTCGCAGTCGCAGATCGTCGCCACGTCGTACGCGATCCTGTGCGTCGCCGAGCGTGCGGGCGAGGCCCGGCAGGTCCTGTCCGAGCTCGGGCTCGGGCAGGCGGGCGCCGCACGCCCCGCCGGCCCGGCCGCGCCGCGCCCCGCGCAGCCCCCGACGCCGGGCGCCTCGGGCTGGACCGTGCCGCCCGCCGGCCCGGGTACGGCACAGCCCGGGCAGCAGGCGCCCGCGGCACCCGTCGCGTCGACGCCGGTGCCGTCTCGGTTCCAGACGCCGACCGGTGAGCCGCGCTACGGCCGCCGGCTCGGGGACGCGGCCCCGCCGGCCGCCCCGACCCCGACCCCGTCCCCGGCTCCGCAGCAGCCGACGCCCGCGACGCCGCCCCAGCAGCAGGCCGCGCCCCAGCAGCCTGCCGCGTCCCAGGAGCCGAGCGCGCCCCAGCAGCCGATCGCCCCGGCCCAGCCCGCCGCGGCCGAGCCGGCGAGCCCCGCGGCGCCCGACGGCGCGACCCCGCAGGACCAGCCCACGACTCCCGCCGAGCCCCCCGCGGAGGGGAGCGCGGAGCGTCCGGAGGGAACGTCGTCGGGCCCGGACGACGCCGCGAAGTAGTACGGCGGCCGGACTACGTCGCGAGGGCAGCGCGTCAGCGCAGGCCGGCCATCCACGCCTCGACGTCCTCGGGGCGGCGGGGGAGCGCGGCGGACAGGTTCTCGTTGCCGCCCGAGGTCACGAGGACGTCGTCCTCGATGCGCACGCCGATGCCGCGGTACTCCTCGGGGACGGTGAGGTCGTCGGCCTTGAAGTACAGGCCCGGCTCGATCGTGAAGACCATGCCCGGCTCGAGGACGCCGTCGAGGTACAGCTCCTTGCGGGCCTGCGCGCAGTCGTGCACGTCGATGCCGAGGTGGTGGCTGGTCCCGTGGACCATCCAGCGGCGGTGGTACTGGCCCTCCGGGGCGAGGGACTCGGCGGCGGTGACGCCGTCGGGCAGGAGGCCCCACTCCTCGAGGCGCGCGGCGATGACCTCCATCGCGGCCGCGTGGATGTCCCGGAACCTCGCGCCCGGGACGGCGACGGCGAACGCCGCGTCCGCGGCGTCGAGCACGGCCTGGTACACGCGCCGCTGCACGTCGGTGAACGTGCCGTCGACCGGTAGCGTGCGGGTCACGTCCGCGGTGTACAGGGAGTCGACCTCCACGCCCGCGTCGAGCAGGATGAGGTCGCCCTCGCGGACGGCGCCGTCGTTGGTGATCCAGTGCAGCGTCGTCGCGTGCTCGCCCGACGCCGCGATCGTCTCGTAGCCCACCGCGTTGCCCGCGAGACGAGCGTGCGCGTCGAACGTCGTCTCGACGACCCGCTCGCCCCGCGGGTGCGCGGCCGCCGCGGACAGCTCGCGCACGACCTCCTCGAACCCGTCGATCGTCGCGGCGACCGCGTCGCGCATCTGCTGGACCTCGTGCTCGTCCTTGACCAGGCGCAGCTCGGAGACGGCCTCGACGAGCGCCTCGTCGGTGTGCGAGCCGGCCTCCTGCGCGGTGCTCGCGATGCTCTCGGACGCGCGGACCTCGTCGACCAGGTCCTCGACGGCCTCGTCCGCACCGGTGACGACGACCACCTGCACGCCGCCCGTGCCCACGTCCTTCGCGACCGCGTCCCGCAGGCCGTCCACGTGCTCGGCGCGGATCCCGGTGAGCTCCTCGACGTCGTCGAGGCTGGGGCGCGCGCCGACCCAGAACTCGCCGTAGCGCGAGTCGGCGTAGAACTCCTCGGTGTCGCGTCCGGCGAGGGGACGCACGTAGAGGACGGCCTCGTGGCCGTCGGTGGTGCCGCCCGCGCCGTCGGGCTCGGAGACGGGGTGCAGGACGAGCACCGAGTCGGGCTCGAGCTCGGTCCCCGTGCCGGTGAGGTGCGCGAACGCCGAGTGCGCGCGGAACCGGTAGTCGGTGTCGTTGGACCGGGTCCGCAGGCCACCCGCGGGGATCACGAGGCGCACGCCCGGGAACCGGGTGGACAGGCGGGCGCGGCGCACGGCCGCGTAGTCGGCGGCCTCGGAGCGCGTCGTGCCCGACGCGGCCCGGGGCCCCCAGCCGCTCGTGATGAAGGACCGGAACGCCTCCGACTGCGGCCGCTGCGACCGGTTCTCGCCCCGCGACCCGACGGGCTGGCCGTCCGCGGGCGCGCCCGTCTCGGAGGTCGGGGGGTTCTCGGATGCGGTGCTCGTCGTCATGCGCCCAGTCTCGCACCGAGCGCCGGCGGGTCCGTCAGGCGCGGGCCCGCCGGAAGGCGGCGAGCGCGTCGAGCACGACGTCGTTGAACGCGGCCGGCGCCTCGAGGCTCACGTCGTGCCCGGCACCGGGGACGACGACCAGGCGTGCTGCCGCGCGCGCGTGCCGGCGCTCCTGCATCCGGAGCTGGTCGCGCGACCCGTTGACGAGCCACACGGGCACGTCGGCGGCGCGCAGGTTGCGCACGGACGACTCGCCGGCGAGGTGGCGGAGCGCGTCGGCGACGAGGTCCCAGCCCGGCGCCTGAGGAGCGCGGACGACGGGGAGCGGCGCGACCGCAGGGGTCCGACCTCCCGGCAGCGCGCGCCGCGTGGCCGGGGGGACGACGAGGCGCGACACCGCCGACGCGGTCCGGCCGCGCAGCTCGCGGCTGAGCCGACCCGCCGCGAGCGATCCGCGCAGCCCGGCCTGGAACGTCCGCAGCGGCAGACCGTGCGTGTTCGTGCTGCACGACGCCGCCACGACGCCCCGGAGGAGCGCGCCCCGCTGCTCGGGTGCCCGCCCCGCGTAGGCGAGCGACGTGTAGCCGCCGAGCGAGAGGCCGACGAGCGCGAGCGGGCGCGCGGCGGTGCCGCCCGCGAGGTCGGCGGCGGCCTCGTCGATGGCGTCGAACGCACCCTGCATCGTGAACCGCTCGTGCCGCCGCACCCCGTGCCCGGGCAGGTCGATCGCGGCCGCCGGGTAGCCGGCGTCGTGCATGGCGGCGAGCTGCGCGTCCCAGATCGCCCCGGAGGTCCGCATCCCGTGGACGAACACGACGGACGGGCGGACGGCGGCCGGGACCGGTGCGGCGTCGTCGTCGCTGCGGGCGGTGGTGCTCGGGTCCAACACGGGCCTCACGATCTCGGGGGTTCCTCCATGGTGGCACCGCAACCTGGACGCCTCTCCGTCCGGCTGGGGGAGGACTGCGGAGCGCTCGGGGACGTCCTGTGCGCGGCGGTCGATACCCTGAGCACGTGCTCATCGACCTCCACACGCACTCGACGGCGTCCGACGGCACGGACGCCCCGGGGCGGGTGGTGTCCGACGCCGCGGCGGCCGGCCTCGACGTCGTCGCCCTCACGGACCACGACACCGTCGCGGGGTGGCCCGAGGCGACGGCCGCGGCGCTCGCGAACGGCATCGGCCTCGTGCGGGGCGCGGAGCTCTCGGCGCAGGCCGCCTTCGACGTCGGGGGGCGCGAGCGGCACGTGTCGGTACACCTCCTCAGCTACCTCCACGACCCGTCGTACGCGCCCCTGGCCGCGGAGTGCGAGAAGGTCCGCGCGGCCCGGCTCGACCGGGCCCGCCAGATGGTCGACCTGCTCGCGCGCGACTACCCGGTCGACTGGGACGAGATCGCCGCGCACACCGAGCCCGGTGCGACGGTCGGGCGCCCGCACCTCGCCGACGCGCTGGTGCGGCTGGGCGTCGTCGCCGACCGGTCGGCCGCGTTCGAGTCCGTCCTGCACGCGGGCAGCCCCTACTACGTGCCGCACTACGCGCCGCGCGCCGTCGACACCGTCCGCCGGGTGCGCGAGGCCGGCGGGGTGCCCGTGTTCGCCCACCCGGCCGCGTCGGCCCGCGGCCGCACCGTGCCCGACGCCGTGATCGAGGAGCTCGCCGACGCGGGCCTCGCCGGCCTCGAGGCCCACCATCGTGACCACACCCCGCCCCAGGTCGACCACCTGGTGGGGCTCGCCGCGCGTCTCGGTCTCTTCGTGACCGGGTCGAGCGACTACCACGGGACCGGTAAACCCAACCGGCTCGCGGAGAACACCACGGCACCGAACGTGCTGGAGAGGATCGAGGACATGGGGACGCTCGCCGTGATCAGGACGTGAGCCGCTGATGGACGCCGTGCTCGACCCACGGCTGTTCGTCGGGGTCTTCGTGACGTTGTTCGTCATCATGGACCCGCCGGGCACCGTGCCGATCTTCCTGGCCTTGACCAGCTCGATGACCGCGAGGCAGCGCAAGGCTGCCGCGTTCACGGCGGTGATGGTGGCGTTCGGCGTCATCGTGGCCTTCGCGCTGTTCGGCCAGTCGATCCTCAACTACCTCCACGTGTCGTTGCCTGCGCTCGAGGCGTCCGGCGGCCTCCTGCTCCTGCTCATCGCGATGGAGCTGCTGACCGGTAAGGCCGAGGACCCCGAGCCGAGCGCGCGCGGCGGGAACGTGGCGCTCGTCCCGCTGGGCACGCCGCTGCTCGCCGGACCCGGCGCCATCGTCTCGATCATGGTGTTCGTGAAGAACGCCGACGGCGCGGCCGACTACGTGGCGATCTTCGCCGGCCTGGTCGCGGTCTGCGTGTGCCTGTGGCTGGCCATGCGGTTCGCGAACGTCATCCACCGGGTGCTCGGCGAGTCCGGGACGACGCTCGTCACCCGGATCGCCGGCCTGCTCCTGGCCGCGATCGCCGTCCAGATGATCGCCGACGCCGTGACGGCGTTCGTCAAGGCCGCCTGACCCACCGCCTGCCGCACCGACCGACCCCGTGAGGACCCTTCCCGTGCCCCAGCGCGCCCTGCCGCCCCGCCGTCCCGCCGCGTCACGAGCCGTGCTCGTCGTGCTCGCGCTCGCGGCGCTTGCGCTGGGCGCGGGGGCGTGGACCTCGTCCGCGTCAGCGGCGACGGCCGGCCCGTCGCCCAGCGCCACGTCGCCCAGCGCCACGTCGACGGCGTCCGCCGCGCGCGCCGCGGTGTGCGGCACGACGAAGGGCGCCGCGCTGCGGGGCCGGACGCTCACGCAGAAGCAGGCCGCCGCGCGCGACCTGCGGTGCGCAGACCTCCGCGGCGCCCACCTGGCGGGCCTGGACCTCACGCAGGCGGACCTCGGGGGCGCGCGGCTGGCCGGCGCCGACCTGCGCGGGACGGCGCTCGGGCAGGCGACGCTGACGGGCGCCGACCTGACGGGCGCCCGAGCGTCCGGCGCGAGCTTCGGCCAGGCGCACCTCGAGCACGCCGTGCTCGACGACGCCGACCTGAGCCGTGCGAGCCTGGTCCAGGCCGCCGCGCCCGGCACGAGCGTGCGGGGCGCCGACCTCACCGGAGCCGACCTCGTCCAGGTGACGTTCACGGGGGCGGACCTCACGGGCGCGACCCTGCGTGACGTGAAGGCGAGCCAGGCGCACCTCGAGGGGGCCCGCCTCGGCGGCGCGGACCTGACGGGCGCGGACCTCACGCAGGCCGACCTGACGGACGCGAGCCTGACGGGCACGGTCCTCGCCGGAGCGGACCTCACGCAGACGACCCGCCCCGGGGGCTTCGGCGACGCGGCCGCGTCGTCCGGTGACGCCCCGCTCGACGCGATCGCTGCTGTCGCCACGCTGCTCCTGGCGCTGGGGGTCGTCGTCCCGCGCCGGCGTGCCGCCGCCCGACGGCGCCGGGAGGGCAGGGACCTGCGCGGGACCGGTCCGGCCTCGGTGGCGGCGGGGGCGGTGGTGCTGGCGGGGGCCGTGGCGCTGACGGTGTCCGAGCTGCGGGCCGACATCGACTGGTCCGACGCGCTGATGATCCTGCCGATGCTCACCGTGCTGGGGTTCCTCGCGCTGATCGCGGGCGCCGCGATGCTCCAGGCGCGCTGGGGCGTGCTCGGCGCGGTGTCCGCGGCCCTCGGCCTCGCGGGCTACTTCGTGCTCGTGTCGACGATCATGTCCGTGCTGCTGGGCTCGGCGTTCGGCCAGTACCCGCGAGCCCCGAGCTGCACGGCCGCGACCTGCGCGTGGGGCTACGCCCGCGGGTGGACGGGCGCGTGGGTCGGGGCGGCGCTGCTCGCGCTCAGCTGGCTCGTCGGGCGCGTCACGCAGCGACTGCGCGTCGCCCGTGCCGCGCGGCCGGCGGCCACCGGCGGGCCTGCGGTCGACGACCGCGTGGCGGCGGAACCCGTCGCGGCGGTGGCGACGTCGTCGGACGCGAACGCCTCTGCGTACCAGGCGGTGCGGGACCTCCGGAAGCGCTGACCCGAACATGCCGACGGTGTGACGCTGCGTTCGCCGATCGTGCCGTCGGTGTCTGTGGTCGGTCCGCGGGTGGGTGCGGGCAGGCGGTTCGCCTCGGCAGCCTGGCCGAGCGCCGTCGTCGTCGGGCGTGAGATACCGAGATGCGCTCGAGATACCGATGCACGCGCGGTATCTCGGCCCGGACTCGGTATGTCGGCCCGACGCAGGCCCGGTCGCGCGCCCCTCCCGACCCGCCCGACCCAGCCACGACCGCCCGACGTCACCGTCGGGCCGGACCTCAGGCCGAGGGCGCCGACGTCGACGGCCCGCTGCCGTCGGCCCGACGGCCGGTCTCCCGCTCCCACGCGTCGAGCTGGGTCGTGAGGGCCTTGGCGAGCTCGAAGACCTGCTCCGGGGGGATCCGGACGCGCGTCACCACCCGTCCCGACACGAGCGGGTGCGCCTCGCCCGTCGTCTCGTCGACGGCGGGCTGCGGCGGGTGCTTGAGCGCGACGAAGTCGATGACGAACGTCGCGGGGGTGTGCCACAGCGACGCGAAGTCGGCGGGGACACCGACCTCCACGTCGTCGGGGACGTCGATCTGGAGCTGCTGCGACTCGGGCACGGGTTCTCCTCGGGTGGGCGGGGCCGGGCGGGCCTCCGACGGGCCGGCGACTGTGCCCAGCCTCGCAGGTCCACCGGGCGTGGTCCTCAGGAAGCGCTCAGGTCGGTCCGCGTACCGTAAGGAACGTGAGCCAGCAGTCGACCGATCGCGCACCGTCCCTGAGCCCCGCCACGGCGAAGGACGTCCGTCGCCTCATGATGACGTACAAGTTCGGCATAGACGAGGTGATGACCAAGGTCGGCGTGCTGAGGGACGAGCTCAAGCACTTCCACGACGACAACCCGATCGAGCACGTCGGGTCGCGGCTCAAGTCGGTGGACTCGATCGTCGCGAAGGCGCGCCGCAAGGACATCGCGCTCACGCCCGCGTCGATCCGCGAGCACATGCTCGACATCGCCGGCGTCCGCATCACCTGCAGCTTCGTCACGGACATCTACCGGGTGCGCGACATGCTCGTCGCGCAGCGGGACCTCGAGGTCCTGGAGGAGCGCGACTACATCGCGCACCCCAAGCCCAACGGCTACCAGAGCCTGCACCTCATCGTGCGGGTGCCGGTGTTCCTGTCGGACCGGGTGGAGGAGGTCGTCGTCGAGATCCAGCTGCGGACGATCGCCATGGACTTCTGGGCGAGCCTCGAGCACAAGATCTACTACAAGTACGACCGCGAGGTGCCGCACCACATCACCGACGCGCTCAAGCTCGCCGCGGACGTCGCGATGACTCTCGACCAGACGATGGAACGCATCCGCGACGAGGTCACGACGGGGCCCGACGTCGCGCCCGAGGGTACGAGCGACCCGCGGCACGAGCCGCCGGGGCCCGCGGAGGTCCGCGCCGCGTCGTGACGGCGTCGTGCGCGCAGGACGGCGCGAGCTCGCACGACGGCAATTTCGCTGGTTGCCGGGCGCCGGCCCTGCTGTGCTGGCCGCCATGCGCATCACCGACGAGAGCACGGCCGACGGCGTCCGCGAGCAGCTGTTCACGCTCGGAGAGATCCCCGGCGCGCTCTGGACCCCCGCCGACGCCGCCGGGCCGCGTCCGCTGGTCCTCGTGGGGCACGGCGGCGGCCAGCACCGGAAGGGCTGGGAGGTCGTCTCCCGGGCGATCCCGTTCGTGCAGGAGTGCGGCTACGCGGTCGCCGCGATCGACGCGCCCGGGACGGGGGACCGGCCCGAGCACCCCGAGGTCCGGCGGCTCGTCGCGATCATCCAGGAACGGGAGCTCGCGGGCGAGCCGCCCGGGCCGGAGTGGCGGGCCCTCTGCGACGTGGTGGCTGCCGAGCTGATCCCCGACTGGCGGGCCACCCTGGACGCGCTGCAGCGGCTGGACGTCGTCGGCGGCGGGCCCGTGGGGTACTACGGGCTCTCCCAGGGCGGCGAGATGGGCGTCCGGCTGGTCGCGGCGGAGACTCGGATCTCGGCCGCGGTCCTCGGCCTGATCGGGAGCGAGTGGCTCCTCGAGCCGGCCGCGCGGATCACCGTCCCGGTCGAGCTGGTCCTCCAGTGGGACGACGAGGGCAACCCACGGGACGCCGTGATGGCCCTGTTCGACGCCCTCGGCTCCGCCGAGAAGACGCTGCACGCCAACCCCGGCGGCCACCACCGGGTCCCCGTGTTCGAGATCGACAGCGCGGTCCGTTTCTTCGCTCGACACCTGGGCAGGGCACCCGGCGCCTGACGGGTCGCCGCGCCGACGGGGGCTACCGTGCGGCGCTCTCGTCCGGGAGCGGGACCGACGCCGGGCTCGCAGGCTCCTGCCCGGTGCCGCGCCAGCGCTCGATCCACCGCATGCCGTGGTAGATCACGAGCGCTGCCCCGGCACCCAGCGCGATGCCCGTGAACTCGAGGTTCCCGAGCTTCCAACGGAAGTCGGCGATCGCGATGACGAGCGGCACCGCGGCGCTCGCGAGGTGCACGGGGTCGGAGAAGTCGACCTTGTTCTGGACCCAGATGCGCGCGCCGAGGATGCCGATCATGCCGTAGAGCATCGTGGTGGCCCCGCCGAGCACGCCGCCGGGGATGGTCGCGATCAGCGCCCCGAACTTCGGGGACATGGACAGCACGAAGGCGGCCGCGGCCGCGACCCAGTAGGCCGCCGTGGAGTAGATGCGCGTGGCGGCCATGACGCCGATGTTCTCGGCGTACGTGGTGGTGCCGGAGCCGCCGCCGATGCCGGCGAGCGTGGTGGCGACGCCGTCGGCGAACAGGGCACGGCCGGTGAGCGGGTCGAGGTCGCGGCCGGTCATCGCGGCCACCGACTTCACGTGCCCGACGTTCTCCGCGATGAGCACGAGCACGACGGGGACGAACAGCCCGACGAGCGACCACGAGAAGTGCGGCGTCGTGAACTCGGGGAACCCGAACCACTTCGCGCTGCGGACGGTCGCGAAGTCGAGCGAGCCGAACGTGCTCCAGCCCATGACGTTCCCGCCGAGCCACGTCACGAGGTAGCCGACAACCACGCCGACGAGGATCGACAGGCGGCCGAGGATGCCCTTGAAGAAGACGGTGACCACCAGGATCACGCCGAGCGTGATGGTCGCTGCGGACGGCGCGACCTGGTAGTTCTGCCACGCCGCCGGCGCCAGGTTGAGGCCGATCAGCGCGACGATCGTCCCGGTGACCACGGGCGGCATGAGCGCGTTGATCCACCCGGCCCCCGCGCGGTGCACGATCGCGCCCACGACGGCGAGCACCACGCCCGTGATGAGGATCCCGCCGACGGCGAGGTGCTTCCCGCCCGACGCCGTGGCCGCGAGGATCGGGGAGATGAACGCGAAGCTCGAGCCCACGTAGCTGGGCAGCCTGTTCCGCGTGATGACGAGGAACAGCGCTGTGCCGATCCCTGAGAAGAACAGCGTCGTCGCGGGGGAGAAGCCGGTCAGCAGCGGCACGAGGAAGGTCGCGCCGAACATCGCGACGACGTGCTGCAGACCGAGACCGACGGTGCGCGGCCAGGTCAGGCGCTCGTCGGGTGCGACGACCTTCCCGGGCGTGACGTGGCGCCCGTCGCCGTGCAGGCGCCAGACGGTCGGGGTGGCGGGCATGGGTCCTCCGGGTCGGGTGCGCGGGCGTCGGCCGTGGAATCCGGCTGGCGAGGATTGTCGCACCTGTCCGGGTCCGATACCAGGCGGTCGGGCGGGCCGTGAAAGGCGCGAGCCGCGCACCGGACCCCGCTGAGCGGGGTCGGTGCGCGGCTCGCGATCCGTGCGCTGGGGTTCAGTCCGCCGCGGGGGCGGACCCGTCGGTGCCGCCCGAGCGGCGGCGGCGGGTCCTGCGCCGCGTGCGGCCCTCGCCCGTGCCCGACGACGTCCCCTGGGTCGCGCCGTCGGCCGCGCCACCGGCGGTGGTCGGCTTGGGCCCGGTGGAGCCCGCCGCGTCGGGGCCACCCTCACGCCGCCCGCCGGAGCCGCCGCGGCCACCGCGCCCGCGTGCGCCGGAGCGCCCGCTGTCGCGGCCGTCGTCGGACCGGCCGGACCCGCCGTGCGAGCCCTGCGCCCGGGCGGGGGAGCCGCCGCGCTTGCCGGTCTCGCCGAGGTCCTCGAGGACCTCCGCGCCGAGACCCGCGCGCACCTGCTGGCTCTTGGGGAGGCGGCCCTTGGTGCCCTCGGGGATGTCGAGGTCGGTGTACAGGTGCGGGGACGAGGAGTAGGTCTCGACCGGCGCGGGGATGCCGAGCTCGAGCGCCTTGTCGATCAGGCCCCAGCGCGGGACGTCGTCCCAGTCGACGAAGGTCACCGCGGTGCCCTTGTTGCCGGCACGGCCCGTGCGGCCCGTCCGGTGCAGGTACGTCTTCTCGTCCTCGGGGCACTGGTAGTTCACGACGTGGGTGACGTCGTCGACGTCGATGCCGCGGGCCGCGACGTCGGTCGCGACGAGCACGTCGACCTTGCCCGCGCGGAACGCGCGCAGCGCCTGCTCGCGGGAGCCCTGACCGAGGTCGCCGTGGATCGCTGCCGCGGCGAACCCGCGGTCGACGAGCTCGTCGGCGACCTTCGCGGCGGTCCGCTTGGTCCGCGCGAACACGATGGTGAGGCCGCGGCCCCGCGCCTGCAGGATCCGCGCGAGCATCTCGACCTTGTCGAGGGCGTGCGCGCGGTAGACGACCTGCTTGATGTTCTTGACGGTCGCGCCGCCGTCGTCGGGGTCGTTGGCGCGGATGTGCGTCGGCTGCGTCATGTACCGGCGGGCCATCGCGACGACGGCGCCCGGCATGGTCGCCGAGAAGAGCATCGTGTGGCGGCGCGGCGGGGTCGCGGCGATGAGCTTCTCGACGTCGGGCAGGAAGCCGAGGTCGAGCATCTCGTCGGCCTCGTCCAGCACGACGGTCTTCGCGTGCGACAGGTCGAGGTGGTGCTGGTTGGCCAGGTCGATGAGCCGGCCGGGCGTGCCGACGACGACCTCGACGCCCGCGGTGAGCTGGGCGATCTGCGGCTCGTAGGCGCGGCCGCCGTAGATCTGCGCGACGCGCACCTGGCGGCGGCGCGACGCCGTGGCCAGGTCGTTCGCGACCTGGACGGCGAGCTCGCGCGTCGGGACGACGACGAGCGCCTGCGGCTTGCCCGGCGCGTCGAGCGCGTCGAAGCCGTCCTCGTCGGGCGCGACGACGTGCTCGAGCAGCGGCACGCCGAAGCCGAGCGTCTTGCCGGTGCCTGTCTTCGCCTGGCCGATGATGTCGTGCCGCGCCAGCGCGACCGGGAGGGTCATCGCCTGGATCGGGAAGGGGTGGAGGATGCCGGCGTCGGTGAGCGCGTCCACGATCGCGGGGCGCACGTTGAAGTCGGCGAAGGTCGGGGTGGGAGCGGGCTCCGCTGCCGTCTCGGCGCTGGCCTCGCTGGTGTTCAGGTCGGTGGCGCTCTCGTCGGCGACGGGCGCGTCGGTGGTGCTGGTCACGGTTCCTCGTGTTCGGGTCGGGGCGCCGCTGCGCGCGGACCGGTCTCCCGCGCCGGGCTCGCGCCCATGAGGGGCGGCGGGGTGCGGGACGGCGTTGTCCGGGGCGCGTGCGCCAAGGGCCGGCAGCCGATCGTGAAGATGCGCCGCCGTCGTGGCGGGACGATCCGGACCAGGTCCGGGCCGTCGTGGTCGATGCGGCTCGCGCGTTCGACGCGAACCAGGGCTTGCAGGACGACCGGGCAACCGAGGTACCCGCACATGGTATCGGATGCGGCCCTGCCTATCCTGGACGGATGGCCGTCACGAGCTCCACGCCCCCCGCCGCTTCCCCGCCGCCCGGCCCCGGCGACGGGCTCGCGGGCTCCGCGAGCGTCGACGAGGTGGTCGAGCTCCTCGGGCTGGTCGGGGCGTTCGAGCTCGACGACGTCCCCCGCTTCGCCGCCGAGGCCGCCGACGCGCTCGACGTCGAGGGCCGCCTCGCGCACGCCCGCCGCGCCGGGGTTGCACTCGCGGGGTGCGAGCGGGTGCTCACGCGGATCGGCGAGCTCGGCGCGTCACCCGTGGCGGCCATGACCCCGTTCGACGGCGCGTTCGCCGACTTCGACGCCCGCACCCCGCCCAGCACGTGGGAGGAGGAGGTGCTGCGCGAGTTCGTCGGGCGGTCCGTCGCCGAGGACTTCTGCCGGCTGTGCGCGCCGGCCCTCGACCCTGTCTCACGCGACGTCGTCCTGCGCGTCATGGAGGGCAGCGTCGCGGACGAGGAGGCCGTGCAGCAGCTCGCTGAGGCGGCCGCAGCCGACCGGGTGCTGTCCGCCCGGCTCGCCCTGTGGGGGCGCCGGCTCGTCGGCGAGGCGCTGCGGCTCGCTCAGTCGCTGCTCACCGGCAGCCCGACGTTCCTGCACCTGCTCGCGCTCGCGCGGGCCGCCGAGACGCCCGACGACGCCGCCCCCACCCGCGCGTCCGAGGTCGACACCCACACCTGGGCGCTACGCCAGCTCACGGAGCGGCACGCGCTGAGGATGCGGCGGCTGGGGCTCACCGCCTGACAGTCGCCGCAGATGCCACGAGGGGCCCGGCCGACGGCCGGGCCCCTCGTGGTCAGGAGACTCAGATGGTGCCGAAGCCGACGCGGCGCGTCTCCTCGGTGCCGATCTCGACATAGCCCACGGACGCGCCGGGGACGACGTACCGGCGCCCGCGCAAGTCCTTCAGCTCCAGGGTGCTCTCGTCCTTCAGCGCGGCCGCGACCGCGGCGGCGACCTCGTCGGCCGTGAGGTCCGTGTCGATGACGAGCTCGCGGGGCAGGTGCTTCACACCGATCGTGACTTCCACCACGGTTCCTTTCGATCGTCTCGCGGTGGGCCTGCGGGCCAACCACCTCGAACGATCGTAGTGGTGGGGGTGCGTCGTCGGGTCGCCGCGACGTGCCGTGATCGCTCAGCGCTGAACGTTCGGTTCGCCGATGGTGACGCTCTTTCGGCTGGGACGGGCGGTCCGGCGGTGTGGCGCGCGGCCTTCCATCCGCCTCGCTCGTTCCTCGCTTGGCTCCCGCTCCACCCTCCGCGTCCGTCCCGCCCTCGCCGATGGTCGCCCGCCCGAACGCTCTGTTCGCCGACGATGACGCCCGGTTCTCCAACGGCGACGAGCCCTGCGCAGACCGGGCACGCGTCGGCGAGATACCGAGGTCGGGTCGAGGTACCGAGTTTGCATCGGTATCTCGAGCGCATCTCGGTATCTCGCGGGCGACGACGGCGCGTGACGCCAGCGAGGTTCAGGTGGCGGGGGCGACGAACGAGCGCAGGCCGCGCCAGGCGAACGTCGACAGGAGGCTGCTGATGGCGGCGTCGTCGACACCGCGACCGGAGCGGCTCCCCTGGTCGGGGCGGCGGGCGGCGACGCGGGCCTGCTCGGCTACCTCCGTCGCCGCGGAGCGTGCGATGGCCGTGCAGGTGCGGCCGAGCACGAGCGCCTGCTCGCGATCCATGCCGCAGCGCAGGACGAGGACGTCGGCGAAGGCGTCGGCGTTCACGGCGTCGGGTCGTAGGACGCGTTCGCGGACGGCGTCGTCGCGCATGACGTCCGACTCGAACAGCAGCGTGGCCGACTGCCCGGCGTCGACGGCGAACGACACGTACGCCTCCACGACGGACTGCACGACGTCGCCGCCGTCGAACGACGCGGACGGGTTGCCGGCACGGGCGGGCGCGAGGGCGGCGTCGACCGCCGCGACGAGGTCGTTCCCCCGGGCGTCCACCACCTCGAGGTAGAGCTCGAGCTTGGACGGGAAGTGCCGGTAGAGCACGGGCTTGGACACGCCGGCCTCGTCGGCGAGGTCGTCCATGGAGATGTGGTGGTAGCCGTGCGCGGCGAACAGCCGCGTGGCGATCCCGAGGAGCTGGACCCGGCGCGCGGCACGCGGGATCCGGTGGGTCAGCGTTGCTGTGGCGGGCACGTCGTTCCCCCCTTCGGTCCTGGCTTCGCGAGCCGGTTCCTCGGATGGTAGAGGTCGTCGTCCGCCTGTCCAAGGGGCTGTACACCTGGTGAGACGGCGCCGCCGTGACCAGCGTGAACGTAGCTTCCATGAGACCTACGCCACATGAACACAGGGACCGTGCCACGCTGGCGCGATGAATCCCGACCGGGGCGGTGACCGGCGAAGACGGGCCGTCAACAGGGCCGCCGTCATGCTCGCGCTGGGCGGCGTCGTCGCCCTCCTGTCCTGGAGCTGGGCCGGACAGGTCGACGGCGAGGCGTGCCCGAGCGCGTTCCGTGCCCATCCCGGGAGCGGGTACGTGGTCTACGGCGGGGAGTTCTCGACCGAGGCCCGGCAGGACATCAGCGACGGGTGCATGCGGGCGGGCGCGTGGCCCTGGCGGGTGGGCTGGATGGCGCTGGCGGCGGGAGGAGTCGCAGCCGGGCTCGTGGTGCGGCCCGCCGTCGGGCGAGGACGACGGCGCCCGGTGACCTGAGCGCCTGCTCAGGCGATCGCACGACCGCTCCGCGATCGCACGGCCGCTCCGCGGGCGTCGGCCGGACCACGTGGGTCCGACGGTGGCCGGCGCCGGCGGTGTCGGCGGTGCGTGATGGGATGAGGCCGTGCCGCCCGCTCCCGCCGTCAGCCTCCTGCCGCCCGCGCCCCCCGCGCTGCGCACCTCCGGCTCCGACGGCGCTCTCGACGGTACGCAGGCGGTCGCGCTCCGGGCCGCGGGGGACCTGGCGCCGGGGGAGGCGCTCGTCGTCCTCGGGGCGCCGGGGACGGGCAAGACGACGGTCGCGGTCGAGGTCGCCGCGCAGGCGCTCGCCCGGGGTGTCGCGCCGCACGAGGTCCTGCTGCTGGCACCGTCGCGGCGCGCGGCGGCGTCCCTCCGCGACGTGCTGACGTACAGGGCGGCCCGCACGCTGTCCGCGCCGCTGGTGCGGACGGCGGCGTCGGCGGCGTTCGCGGTGCTGTGCTCGCGGGCCGAGGCGCTCGGGGACCCGCTCCCGACCCTCGTCTCCGGGCCCGAGCAGGACCTCCTGCTCTCCGAGCTCCTGGCCGGCCACGTGGCCGGGGTCGGGGTGCCGCTCCGGCTGCCGCCCGGTCTGCCGGAGGACGTGCTCGGGCTGCGCGGCTTCCGTCAGGAGCTGCGCGACCTGCTCATGCGCGCCGCCGAGCACGACCTGCTGCCGTCCGAGCTGGCCGCGCTCGGCCGTGGGCACGACCGCCCCGAGTGGGCGCTCGCGGCCCAGCTCTACGACGAGTACCTCGCCGTCATGGCGCTCGGCACCGGGACGCCCGACCGGGGCGCCCGGGTCGATCCCGCGGTCGTCGTGGCCGAGGCCGCCGAGGCGCTGCGGACCTGGGACTCGGACCTTCCCGGGGTGCCGCGCCCTCGGTGGCGCGTCGTCGTCGTGGACGACTACCAGGAGGCCACCGCGGCCACCGCCGCGTTCCTGGAGGTCCTGCGCGACGACGGCGCGCGCCTGGTCCTGCTGGGCGACCCGGACGTCGCCGTCCAGACGTTCCGCGGCGCGAGCCCGGCGCTGCTCGGCCAGGCCGGCGCGCGGCCGGGCGGCGGGCCAGGGCAGGTCGGCGCGTTCGACGCCCTGACGCTGCACCTCGGGACGGCGTGGCGGCACCCCGCCGAGCTGCGCGCCGTCGTCGCGCGGGTCGCGTCGGCGGTCCCGACCCTCGGCGCCGCCGCGCACCGGCGTGCTGCGTCGCCCGAGCGGCTCCCCGCTCCCGACGACGGCGCGGGCGCGGGCGAGGGCGTCTTCCCGCCCGGCGCGACGGGCGCCGTCGGGCCCGAGGTCGAGGTCGCGACCTTCGTCTCGGGGGCCGAGGAGGTCGCGCACGTCGCCCGCGTGCTCCGCGCCGAGCACCTGCTGCGCGGCACGCCCTGGGAGCGCATGGCCGTCGTCGCGCGCGCCGGCGGCCAGCTCGCGGCGCTGCGGCGCGGGCTGCTCGCCGCCCAGGTGCCCGTCAGCCTGCTGGGCTCCGACGTGCCGCTGCGCGACGAGCCGGCGGTCCGGCCCCTGCTCGCGGTCGTCGGGCTGGCGCTCGACCTGGAGGCGTCAGGCGAGGAGGCGGAGACCGACCTGGCGGCCGGGGAATCTGCGAAGGCCGCAGCCGAGCCGCAGCCCGTCGCCGACCCCGGTCCCGTCGCGGACCCGGACGTGGTCGCGGAGCTCCTGACGTCGCCGGTCGGTGGGCTCGATGTCGTCGGTCTGCGACGCCTGCGGCGGGCCCTGCGCGCGGAGGAGCGCGCGGGCGGCGGGGGCCGCGCGTCGGACGCGCTGCTCGCCGAGGTCGTGGAGCACCCGGCCCGCGCGGCCACCCTCCCCGCCGCCGTACGCCTCCCGGCGGAGCGCGTCGCACGGGTCGTCGAGGCCGCGCGGACGGCGTCGCGCGAGCCCGACGCCGACGCGCAGTCCGTGCTCTGGGCCGCCTGGGAGGCGACCGGCCTCGCCGAGCGCTGGCAGCGCTCGGCGCTCGAGGGCGGGACGGCCGGGGCGCGCGCCGACCGGGACCTCGACGCGGTGCTCGCGCTTTTCCGCGCTGCCGAGACGTTCGTCGACCGGCTCCCGCAGGCGCCCGTCCGCGCGTTCCTCGACTACCTCGGCTCCCAGGACCTCCCCGCCGACACGCTCGCCGCGCAGGGTGTCGGCGCGGGGTCCGTGTCGGCGCTCACGCCGGCAGGCGCCGCGGGCGGCGAGTGGGACGTCGTCGTGGTCACGGGCGTGCAGGACGGCGTCTGGCCCGACCTGCGCCTGCGCGACTCGCTGCTCGGCTCGCAGGCGCTCGTCGAGCTCCTCGCCGCACGGGAGATCGGCGGGACCGAGGGGGAGACGGGTGCCGCGGCCCGCCGCGCGGTCCTCGCCGACGAGCTGCGCACGTTCGCGGTCGCGGTGTCCCGCGCGCGACGCCGGCTCGTCGTGACCGCCGTCGACGACGCGGACGACCGCCCGTCGGTCTTCCTCGATCTCGTGGAGCCTCCGCCGGAGGAGGGCCGGGCGCCCCGCCGCCGCGAGGCCTCGCTCGACCTGCGCGGGCTGGTCGGGTCGCTGCGCCGCACGCTCGTCGAGGCGGGCGCGGGCGACGGCGCGGAGCCGGTCGAGGGGACGCGGGCCGCCGCGCTGCTCGCCGATCTCGCCCGCGCGGGCGTGCCGGGCGCCGACCCCGCGCACTGGTACGGCGCGGGCGACGTCACGAGCGACGAGCCGCTCCACCCGGGCGACGCGCGCGTGGTGGTGTCGCCGTCGCGCGTCGAGCTGGTCGACGCGTGCGCGCTGCGCTGGGCGCTCGAGACCGCGGGCGGCACCGCGCCCGACGCGACCGTCCAGACCCTGGGCACGCTCGTCCACGCCGTCGCCGAGACCCTGCCCGACGGCGGCCACGCGGCGCTCGCGGCCGAGCTCGACCGCCGCTTCCCCGAGCTCGGCCTCAAACCGGGTTGGCCCGCGACGCAGACGCGGCGCCGGGCGGACGCGATGGTCGAGCGGCTCGCCGGCTACCTCAAGGACCGGACGGCGCTCGCGGTCGAGGTGCCGTTCCGGGTGGACGTCGGCGAGCGGGCGACGCTGCGCGGCGTCATCGACCGGGTCGAGGCGACCGAGGACCCCGGCGCGGTCGAGGTCGTCGACCTCAAGACCGGCCGCAACGCGCCGTCGAAGGCGGACACCGAGCAGCACGCCCAGCTCGGCGCATACCAGCTCGCCGTCGAGCTCGGCGGCGTGGACGGTTCGAAGCAGCCTGAGGACGGCCCGGGCGCGGACCTGCCCGACGGCGCCAGCCCGGCCGGCGCCCGCCTCGTCTACCTGGGCACCGGCCGCAACGCGGCCCTGCGCGAGCAGGAACCGCTCGCCGAGCAGCCGGACGGCGGCGCCTGGGCGGCCCAGCTCGTCGACGGCGTCGCGCGGACCATGGCGGGGTCCGCATTCCTCGCCCAGGAGAACCGGCTCTGCGGGTCGTGCCCCGTCCGGCGCACGTGCCCCGCCCAGCCCGAGGGACGACAGGTGATCGCGTGACCGAGCAGCTCGAACGGATCCTGCTGCCGGAGCCGGAGCCGGAGCCGGAGGCACAGCCGGAGCCGGAGGTCCGCCGACGGTACGCGGCGCTCGAGATCGCGGAGATCCTCGGCCGTCCGGCGCCGACGCCCGAGCAGGTCGCCGTGATCGAGGCCGACCCCGCCGCCCCGCTGCTCGTCATCGCGGGCGCCGGCTCGGGCAAGACGGAGACGATGGCGTCGCGCGTCGTCTGGCTCATCGCGAACCGGCACGTGCAGCCCGAGGAGGTGCTCGGGCTGACCTTCACGCGCAAGGCTGCGGGCGAGCTCGCGCTGCGCGTTCAGGACCGGCTCGCGCAGTTCGCCCGGCGCACCGGCGGGGCGAGCGACGGTCTCGCGCTGCTCGACCGGCCCACCGTCTCCACGTACAACGCCTACGCCGCCGGGCTCGTCGGCGACCACGCGCTCCGGCTCGGGATCGAGCCCGGCTCCCGCCTGCTGAGCGAGGCGAGCCAGTGGCAGCTCGCGGCCGAGGTCGTCGAGTCCTGGGCGGGAGACCTCGGCACCGACGCCGCCGTGTCGTCCGTGATCGACGCCGTGCGGTCGCTGTCCGGTGCGCTGGCGGAGCACCTGCTCGAGCCCTCCGACGCGAAGGCCCGGCTCGAGCGGCTGGCCGACGCGATCGCCGCGGTCCCCCTCGGCAAGCGCCGGGCCCACTACTCCGACGTCGACAAGCTGCTCGCGAGCCTCGGCGAGCGCGCACGCCTGCTCGACGTCGTCGCCGCCTACGCCGAGCGCAAGCGGCGGCTCGAGGCGCTCGACTTCGGCGACCAGGTCGCGATCGCGGCCCGGCTCGCGCGCGAGGTGCCCGTCGTCGGGCGGCTCGAGCGCGGCCGGTACCGGGCCGTGCTGCTCGACGAGTACCAGGACACCTCCCACGCCCAGGTCGAGCTGCTCGCGGCCCTGTTCGGCGCGGGCCACGGCGTCACGGCCGTCGGGGACCCGAACCAGTCGATCTACGGCTGGCGCGGGGCGAGCGCGGGCGGCATCGGACGGTTCCCCGAGCGGTTCCGCGAGGCGTCGACGCCGGGGCAGCCCCGCGGCGCCCGGGCGCGCGTGCTCAGCCTCTCGACGTCGTGGCGCAACGACCGCGCGATCCTCGACGTCGCGAACCGCACCGCCGAGCCGCTGCGCGCGTCGTCGCAGGTGCCCGTGGACCGGCTCGCCGCGCGCCCCGGCGCGGGCGCGGGCGGTGTCCACGTCACGTTCCACGCGACGGAGGACGAGGAGGCCGCGCACCTCGCCGACGTCGTGGCCCGGGCACGGGCGGGCGCCGCCGCGGCGGGGCGGCCCATGCCGTCGGCCGCGGTGCTGTGCCGGGCGCGGCGCCAGTTCCTCCCCGTCGAGGCGGCGCTGCGCTCGCGCGGGATCCCGGTCGAGGTGGTCGGGCTCGGCGGGCTCCTGTCGACGCCCGAGGTCACCGACCTGGTCGCGTTCCTCCAGGTCGCCCACGACCCGTCGCGGGGCGATGCCCTCGCGCGCCTGCTGACCGGGCCGCGCGTGAACCTTGGGGCCGCCGACCTGTTCGCGCTCGCGAGCCGCGCCCGCGACCTCGCCGACGCGCAGGACCGCAGGGCCGAGCGGGCCGCGGACGGCTCGCCGGACGACCACGGGTCCCCGGCACCCGCCGCCGCCCCCGACGACGCGGCGGGCCCGGCGGGTGCGGAGGCCGACCCCGCGATCCTCGAGGGCGACGTCGTCGACCACCGCTCGCTCGTCGACGCGCTCGACGACCTCCCCGCCCCGGGACGCGCGGCCCGCGACGGCCGGACGCTCACCGAGGCGGCCCATGCGCGGCTCGGCTCCCTGGCCCGCGACCTGCGGGCCGTGCGGACCCAGACGTACCTGTCGCTGCCCGAGCTCGTGACGCAGGCGGAGCGTGCGCTCGGCCTGGACATCGAGGTCGACGTCGCGGCGGCGCTCTTCGACGCGGGAGCGCAGGGCGGCAGCGAGCTGGGGCGCGCGCACCTCGACGCCTTCCGCGACGTCGCGGTCGAGTTCTCCCAGTCGGCGGACATGCCGACCCTCGGCGCGTTCCTCGCCTGGCTCGGCGCCGCGCAGGCGCAGGAGGGCGGCCTCGACCTGCCGCTGCGCGACGTCGACCCGGATGCCGTGCAGGTCATCACCGTGCACGGCGCGAAGGGTCTCGAGTGGGACGTCGTCGTCGTGCCCGGACTGGTGCAGCAGGCGTTCCCGCAGGTGCGGTTCGGCGACGACGGTCCGACCGACTCCGGCTGGCTCACCGGCCTCGGCAACCTCCCGTACCCGCTGCGGGGGGACGCGCGCGACCTGCCCCGCCTCGCCTACGACGACGCCGAGAACCCGGCGGAGCTGAACGACGCCCTCAAGGCCTTCAAGCTCGCGTCCGGCGAGCACGAGCTCGCGGAGGAGCGCCGGCTCGCGTACGTCGCGTTCACGCGCGCCCGGCACGAGCTGCACCTGTCGGGGTCGTGGTGGCGCACCGGGACCAGGCCCAGCGAGCCGTCGGTGTTCCTGATCGAGCTGGTCGGGGCCGGCCTGCGCCCGGAGGAGTGGGCCGGCGCGCCCGAGGACGGCGCGTCGAACCCGCTCGCCGACCGTGTGCGCACCGGGTGGTGGCCCGCGGCGCCGGCGGGGCACGACACGGGCGACGTCGCCCCCGAGCCGGCGCCCCAGGGCGCCGTCACCGACGCCGCCCGAACCGACGCCGCCCGCCCCGACGAAGCGCCCCCCGGCCCGTCGCCCGCGGTCCGCGCGGTGCGGGCTGCGGCGGACGCCGTGCGCGAGGCCGCCGCGACGGGCGCGTCGGTCCTCGCCCAGGACGCGTCCCAGGACGACTCGGTCGCCGCCCTCGCCCGCCTGCTCCTGGCCGAGCGCGCGGCTCGGGACGCGGCGAGCGCGGAGGTCGCGTTCCCCGCCCACGTGTCGGCGTCGGGGCTGGTCGCGCTCGCGGCGGACCGCGACGCGTTCGCCCTGTCGCGGCGCCGCCCGGTGCCGCGTAAGCCGTCGACGCACGCGCGGCGAGGCACGGCGTTCCACGCGTGGGTGGAGCGGTACTTCGGCGCGGCCGCCCTGCTCGACGTCGAGGACCTCCCGGGCGCCGACGACGCCGACGTGCGGACCGACGAGCAGCTCGAGGCGCTGCGGGCCACGTTCCTCGGGTCGGTGTGGGCGTCGCGCGAGCCGCTCGCGATCGAGGTGGACGTCGAGACGCCGGTCGCGGGCGTCGTCGTGCGCTGCCGCATCGACGCGGTGTTCCCGGAGCGGCTCGAACCGCGGCCGGGCGACGGACCGGGCGGGCGCACGGGCGCCGTCGTCGTCGACTGGAAGACGGGCCGCGCACCGCACGACGAGGCGGCGCGCCGCGCGCGCGAGGTGCAGCTCGCGGCCTACCGCCTCGCGTGGGCGCGGTGGTCGGGCCTGCCGCTCGAGGAGGTGTCCGCGGCGTTCTACTACGTCGCCGACGACACGGTGGTACGTCCCGTCGACCTGCTCGACGAGGCCGCGCTCGAGGCGCTGGTGCGCGGCGACCGGTGACCGGGTCCGCGCGCGGCGCGAGCTACGGCTCGCCCGCGCCGTCCTGCACGGCGTCCTCGAGCTCGTGGAGCATGTCGATCGCGTCGGCGACGACGTCGTCCTGCCCGGTCCTGACCCCGTGCAGGAGCCAGCGCACGAGCTCGAGCTCGCCGGCGAGCAGGGCGCGCTCCTCGAGGTGCGGGTCGGCGAGCTCGGTGCGCCGCAGCCGATAGGCCTCGAGGATCGAGTCGGTGGCGTCCTCGGGGGCCGCGACGAGCAGCCAGGCGAGGTCGTCCGCGGGGTCGGCGACCCGCGCGTCGGCCCAGCCGGTCACCGCGCGCACCCGGGTCCCGGACGCGAGCACCTGCTCCGGACCCAGGTCCCCGTGCACGACGACGGGCTGGTACTTCCACAGCGCGACGTCCTCGAGCGCGTCCTCCCAGCGGCGCAGAAGCATGGTCGGGACGTGCCCGGTCGCGGCGGCGTCGTCGAGCTCGGCGAGCCGGCGGTCCCGGTACTCGTCCGCGGTGTACACGGGGAGGCCGGCGTCGGCGACGACGTTCACGGGCAGCTCGTGGATCGCGGCGACGACACGCCCGAGGTCGGCGGCGAGGCCGGGGCCCGGGCCGAGGCGGTCGAGCTCCAGCGGTGCGCCGTCGAGGGCGGTGTGCACGACGGCGCGGCCGCCCTCGGGCAGCCGCGCGTACCCGCGCGGTGCGGGCACGGAGAACGGGAGGACGCCGGCGTCGACGTAGGGCACGAGGCGTGCGAGCAGCGCGACCTCGGCCTCGAGCGACGCGCCCGCGGCGACGGTCCGGGGCGCGCGGACGACCCAGCGTGCGCCGTCCTCGTCGGTCACGACCGCGACGTCGAAGTCCCCGCGGTCGCGCACCGGCTCGACCGTCACCGCCTGCAGCCCGTGCACCGCCTGGGTGGACAGCGCGGCGAGGACGAGGGGCGAGCGGGTCACCCGCCCCACGGTAGCGGGAGGACACGCCTGGAGGGGACCGACCCGCGGCGGGGCGGGGGATCGCGGCGGCTACGGTGAGCCGGTGACCGACCTCCCTTCCGTGCCGCCCGGCCCGTTCGCCGCACTGCCCCTCACGACCGCCCTGGACCGTGCCGCCGAGCGCCGGACGGCCCCGGGCGAGCTGGCCCGGGCGCTCGCCGACGACGCGACGCGGGTCCTGCTCGTGCACCGCGCGCACGTGCCGGTGACGGGCGCAGCCCGGCTGGACCTGCTGCCCGCCGCCGCGGTCCGCGACCCGGCGTTCGGGCCGCCGTCGGACGCGCAGCCCGTGGCCCGATGGATCCTGCTCGGCGAGGTGGAGGGCGCGACCGTCCTCGCGCTCGTCGTGCCGGACGCCGCCGACGCGACGGCGCCCGGCATCGAGGGCATCGCGCCGCAGGACGTGTGGTCGGGACTGCTGCGCGACCGGCAGTGGCGGACGGTGCGGGAGGCGGCGGTGACCGTTCCCGACGACGAGGCGGCGCTGGCTGCCGAGGCGACCGCCGTCGCGCAGTGGCACGACCGCGCCCCACGGTGCCCGCACTGCGGCGAGCCGACGGTCGTCACGGACGGCGGCTGGGTGCGTCGGTGCGAGGCGGAGGGCATCGCGCACTTCCCGCGGACCGACCCGGCCGTGATCATGGCGGTCGTCGACGAGGACGACCGCCTGCTCCTCGGCCGCTCGGCCGCGTGGCCTGAGGGCCGCTTCTCGACGCTCGCGGGGTTCGTCGAGCCGGGCGAGTCCGCCGAGCAGGCCGTCCGCCGGGAGGTGCGGGAGGAGTCGGGGGTGGACGTCGGCGAGGTGGCGTTCCGGGGGAGCCAGCCGTGGCCGTTCCCGTCCTCGCTCATGCTGGGCTTCCGCGCCCGCGCGCGCACGACGGCGCTGCACCCGGACGGCGTCGAGCTCGCCGAGCTGCGCTGGGTCACCCGGGACGAGCTGCGGGACCAGGTCGCCAGGGGCGCGCTGCTCCCGCCGGGTCGGGTGTCGATCGCGCGGGCGCTGATCGAGGAGTGGTTCGGCGGCCCGCTGCCCACGCCCGCGGCCGAGGCGTGACGGCGACGACCGCCACCGACCTGGCGACCCCCTTCGACCGCTCGGAGCGCGCGATCTGGCGGGGCTCCGCGGATGCCTACGCCCGGACCTTCGCGCACCTGTGCGCACACCTCGCGCCGGATCTGCTCGACGCCGCGCACGCCGGGAACGGGACGCGCGTGCTCGACGTCGGGACGGGCACCGGCACGGTCGCGCTCCTGGCACGTGGGCGCGGCGCGGACGCGCTGGCGTGCGACGCGGACCCGGGCATGGTGGCGACCGCCGTCGGGACCGCGGGCCGCGACGGTGCGCCCCTGACGGGCGTCGTCGCCGCGCTCCCGGCGTTGCCGTTCGCGGACGGGTCGTTCGACGCGGTGACCGCTGGCTTCGTGCTCAACCACGTGGGCCGCCCGCGGGCGGCGGCGGCCGAGCTCGCCCGCGTGGCGTTGCCGGGCCGACGCGTGGCCGTGACGATCTGGGCGAGCCCTCCGGCCGCGGGGCAGACGCTCGTGGGCCGGGCGCTCGCGGCGGCGGGGATCGAGCGCCCGACGACGTTCCCTTCGCTCGACGGCGCCGACGACTTCCCGCGCACGGCCGACGGGCTGGCGGCGTTGCTGCGCGACGCGGGCCTGGTCGACGTCGTCGTGGAGGAGCGCCGGTGGGTGCACCGGGTCGACGCCGACACGTGGTGGGCCGGCCCGGCGTCGGGCGTGGCGACGGTGGGGAAGGTGCTCACCGGCGCCCCGTCGGAGGCCCGGGCTGCCGCCCGGGCGCACTTCGACCGGCTCGCCGACGAGCTCCGCGGCGACGACGGCCTCCTGGCGCTCCCGCACGTCGCCCTGCTGGGCCACGGCCGACGCCCACCCGCCTGACGCCACACGGGGACGTGCGTCAGAGGCGCGAGCGGACCTCGGCGAGGCTGGGGTTGGTGGCCGCGGTGCCGTCGGGGAAGACGACCGTGGGGACGACCTGGTTGCCGCCGTTGATCTGCTCGACGTAGGACGCCGTCTCGGGCTGCTGCTCGATGTCGACGACCGTGTACCCGATGCCCGCGGAGTCCAGCTGCGTCTTGAGGCGGCGGCAGTAGCCGCACCACGTCGTCGAGTACATGACGACGGACCCGGGCTCGGGCAGGACGGGGGAGACGGCGGTCTCGGTCACGGAGCAACTCCTCAGCTGTGCACGTCGGGCGCGGCAACTCCCGCGCCAACTCCCTGCAACGCGCGGTCACCCGTGGTTCTTCCCGCCCGCCCGACGACGGAGGCGGGCTCCTGGGGACGGACGACCCACGTGTCACCCGCGGCTGCGAGAATCGCGGGTGATGTCCACGCCACCTCCTCCCGGACCCGCCTCCCGCACCTCGCCCCGGCCCGACGCCGCGCCGCCCCGCACCGCGGACGCGATCCTCGACGCGCTCGACCCCGAGCAGCGCGACGTCGCGGTCACGCTGCAGGGGCCGGTGTGCGTGCTGGCGGGGGCGGGCACCGGCAAGACGCGCGCGATCACCCATCGCATCGCGTACGGGGTGCGGACGGGTGTCTACACGCCGACGAGCGTGCTGGCCGTGACGTTCACGGCTCGCGCCGCAGGGGAGATGCGCACGCGGCTGCGCCAGCTCGGGGTGCAGGGCGTGCAGGCCCGCACCTTCCACGCGGCCGCGCTGCGCCAGCTCGGGTACTTCTGGCCGCGTGTCGTCGGCGGCGCGCCGCCCCGGATCCTCGAGTACAAGGCGCCGGCGGTCGGCGAGGCGGCCCGGCGGCTCGGCGTGGCCGTCGACCGGGTGGCGGTCCGTGACCTGTCGTCGGAGATCGAGTGGGCCAAGGTCTCGCTCGTCACCGCGGAGGACTACGAGCGCGCGTGCGCGGCCGTGGACCGCGAGACGCCGGCCGGCTACGACGCGACCACGATCGCGCGCCTCATCGCCGCGTACGAGGAGGTCAAGACCGAGCGCGGCGTGATCGACTTCGAGGACGTCCTCCTGCTGCTGGGCGAGATGCTGCGCTCCACGCCGGCGGTCGCGGACGAGGTCCGCCGCCAGTACCGGCACTTCGTCGTCGACGAGTACCAGGACGTCTCGCCGCTCCAGCAGTTCCTGCTCGACCAGTGGCTCGGCGGCCGCAAGGAGATCTGCGTCGTCGGCGACCCGAGCCAGACCATCTACTCGTTCACGGGGGCTACGCCCCACCACCTGCTGACGTTCTCCAAGACGTACCCCGGGGCGCACGTGCTGCGCCTCGTGCGCGACTACCGTTCCACCCCCGAGGTCGTGACGCTCGCCAACCGGCTCCTCGCGAGCACCGGCCGGCGCCGCGGCCCGGGCGCGCCGCTCGAGCTGATCGCGCAGCGCCCGTCGGGCCCGCCCGTGGGCTTCACCGCCTACGACGACGACGAGTCCGAGGCCGCCGGGATCGCCGCCCGGGTGGGCCGCCTGGTCGAGCAGGGCGTGCCGGTCAGCGAGATCGCCGTGCTCTACCGGACGAACGCGCAGTCGGAGGCGTTCGAGCAGGCCCTCGCGGACGCCGGCATCGGCTACCTGGTGCGCGGCGGCGGCCGGTTCTTCGAGCGCAAGGAGGTGCGCGACGCGATCGTGCTGCTGCGCGGCGCGGCGCGCTCTGCCGACCCGGACCAGCCCATGCCCGAGGCGGTGCGAGACGTGCTCATCACGGTCGGCTGGGCTCCGAAGCCCCCCGCGGCGCGCGGTGCCGTCCGGGAGCGGTGGGACGCGATGCAGGCGCTCGTGGCGCTCGCGGACGACCTGCCCGAGGGGTCCACGCTGCCGGACCTGGTCGCGGAGCTCGACGAGCGCGCCTCGGCCCAGCACGCCCCGACGGTCGAGGGCGTCACGCTCGCCTCGCTCCACGCGGCCAAGGGCCTCGAGTGGGACGCGGTGTTCCTCGCGGGCATGAGCGAGGGGCTCATGCCCATCTCGCTCGCGGAGACGGACGACGCCGTCGCCGAGGAGCGCCGCCTGCTGTACGTGGGGATCACGCGGGCCCGCGAGCGGCTCGAGCTGTCGTACGGGCGGTCGCGCCACCCCGGCGGGCGGGCCACGCGCAAGCGGACCCGGTTCCTCGACGGGCTGTGGCCCGACGACCCGTCGGACCGGGCGCGGCGGTCGCGGGGCGCCGGGAGCAAGGGAGCCGGGCGGGCTGCTCGCGGCGCGGTTCAGCTCACCGGCGAGTACGACCAGGCGCTCTTCGAGTCCCTGCGCGAGTGGCGCTCGGGCGTCGCGCGTGAGATCGACAAGCCCGCCTTCACGGTGCTCGTCGACTCGACGCTCGCCGAGATCGCCGAGGCCCGGCCGACGTCCGTCGCCGAGCTGGCGCGCGTGAACGGCATCGGGCCGGCGAAGATCGACCGATACGGGGCAAGCCTGCTCGAGCTGGTGAGGTCCGCCGCAGGCCCGTCCTGACCGGCGTCGGGACCCGCGAAGAAAATCTGAAGAACTCGTCCGTAAATAAGTTGTGCGCCCTGTGTGGCGGGGCGTACCGTCGACGAGTCCGATGCCCGAGGGTGTCGTGCGGGTCCGCCCGTACGGTGCCGAACGAGAGAGGAGGTGGGTGCAGTGAACAACACGACGATCGAGATCATGGCTCCGAAGACCGGCTTCACGCTGTCTGCGGGCTACAGCTCTGTCTCCGCGACCTCTCGTAAGCGCGGGACGCGAGGCGATCTCCCCGCACCCGGCTCCGCACTCTGGACTCATCTGTAGGTCGAACCGACCTAGCAGCCTCCAGGCCGCGGAGCCCGACAGGGATCCGCGGCCTTTCTCATGGGACCGACGCCACGAAGGCGTCGGACGAAGGCCCCCGGATTCCCCGTCGAAGCAGTCACGACAAGCAACGACAGGACGAAACTGGAGGACATCGTGCGGCTCACGACGCTGCTCGACTCGATCCCGCAGGGCGGTTCCGGACCGTGGAACCCTGCCCCCGACACCTTTGCCCCCACCATCACCGAGGCCGTCGGGAGCACGGCTGCCGAGTTCGACCGCATCCTCGCCGAGATCCTGCCCTGCCGTACGAACGACGCCGAGCTCTGGTTCGCCGAGCGCCAGGCCGACGTCGAGCGCGCGAAGGCGCTCTGCCACGACTGCCCCCTGATGGAGGGCTGCCTGGCGGGCGCCGTCGAGCGCCACGAGCCGTGGGGCGTCTGGGGCGGTCAGGTCTTCGTCGACGGCGTGGTCGTCGCGACCAAGCGTGGCCGTGGCCGGCCCCGCAAGGTCCGGCCCGCCGAGGCGGCCTGAGGCCAGGCCGGCGGTGGCAGGGCTCAGGCCGGAGGCACCGGAGCAGGTTCGAGTTCCATCTCAAGACTGTGGCACCCGCATCGTGGATGCGGGTGCCACCGTCGTATCCGGGGCACGGCGGCCGGCAGCCGGACCTCCAGGCTCGCGGCGAGGGCCGTGGTCGGGAGGCCGTCGAGGTGGGCGAGCACCTGCCCGGCGGCGAGCGCGGCGGCGGTCGTCGCGGTGACGGTCTCCTCGGGCGCTGCGGCGCCCTCGTAGCGCTGGCGGAGCTGCACGGCCATGGTCGGCCAGCGGGAGTCGGCGTCGCGGTGGTGCAGGTCGACGCAGCGCAGGCACGGGCCGCGGCCGGGGACGACGAGCGGCCCGACGACGGCGCCCGCCTCCTCGATCACGACGGCCAGGTGGTCGGTGCCGGCGCCGACGAGCCGGGTGGCCCGGGCGACGTCGGGCGCACGGTGGCTGACGAGGACGACCAGGTCAGGGTCGCCGGACGTGGCGTCCGCGCCGGTGCGGACCGCGGTGGCGGGCGAGGAGGCCGCGACGTGGGCGGCGACTGCGGCGTCCCGGCGCCGCCCGACGTCCGCGAGGACGAGGCCCCCGACGCCGACGTCGGTCCCCAGCACGGGCCGCGCGTCGTGCAGGAGCAGCGTCCCGACGCCCGCCGCGGCGAGCGCCTGGGCGACGCCGGCGCCCGTGCGTCCGGTGCCCGCGACGAGCACCGAGCGTTCGGCCCGCCGTTCGAGCACCTCGTGACCGGGCCGGGCGTGGACGGCACCGAGCGCGGGCGCGTCGCCCGCGCCCGCGCCGGGTGCGGTGACGGGAGCGGACCGGCGGGGGCGGGACGTGACGCCCGCGCGCTCGAGGGCGGCGACGAGGTCGCGGGCGCGAGCGCGGTCCACGCCCGCCCGCGCGGCGGACGCGAGGAGCGGCTTGTCGCCGGTGGTGGACAGCCAGCGGGTCTCGTGCGGCGCGAGCCCCTCGAGCCGCACGGCGGTGCGGGGGTCGGAGCCCAGCTGGAGCTCGCCGGTCGACCGCCACAGGACCTCGAGCTCGGGACGCAGCCGGAGCCGCTCGAGCGGTCCGGACGCGGGCGGCGTGCGTGTGGGGCTGGCGGTCACGGCGACCTCCGTGGGGGCGGGCTTCGGGTGGGGCCCACGGTCGCACGTCCCGGCCGCCGGGCGCGGCGTCATCCACAGGTACCTGCGGCGTCCGGGCTGGTGAGGGGCCCGACGCGCCCGGCCGCGGTCCTTCCGCCGCACGTCAGGGCCGGTTATGGTCAGGACGTGGCCGACGTCACGCGCACGGTCGAGGTGCGACGCAGCCGGCGGCGGGTCAGCACGGTCAGCGCGTACCGCGACGGCGAGCGCACGATCGTCGCTATCCCGGCGCGCTTCTCGCGCGCCCAGGAACGCGAGTGGGTCGAGCGGATGCTGGCCCGCCTCGAGGAGAAGGAGCAGCGGCGTCGGCCGTCCGACGAGCAGCTCCTGCAGCGCGCCACCGAGCTCTCGGACCGATACCTGGACGGTCGGGCGCGTCCCGCGAGCGTCCGGTGGTCGAGCAACCAGGGCCGACGCTGGGGCTCGTGCACGCTGCTCGACGGCTCGATCCGGATCTCCGACCGGGTGCAGGGCATGCCGAGCTGGGTCCTCGACTACGTCCTGCTGCACGAGCTCGCGCACCTGCTCCACGCCGGCCACGGGCCCGAGTTCTGGGAGCTGCTCGAGGCCTACCCGCGCACCGAGCGGGCGCGCGGGTACCTCGAGGGCGTCACGTTCGGGAAGTCCTCCTAGCCGGCGTAGGCACCGCGCGTCAGGCGCGGGGTGCGTCCCCGCCGTCGCCGGGCGCGTCGTGGCCGGTGTCGGCGCCGGGCGCGTCCCCGGATCCGTCGGATCCCGTCCCGTCGCCCAGGATCTCCGCGAGCGCGGCGTCGAGGTCCGCGGACGACTCGGCCGCCTCGCTGCGCCGAGAGGCGTAGCCGGCGGGGTCGTCGAGATCCTCGGCGGTGGGGAGCAGGTCCGGGTGGTCCCACACGTGGTCCCGCGCCTCAGGCCCCTGGTCCGCGCCGATGCGCGCCCACAGCGTGGCCGCGTCCCGCGACCGGCGGGGCCGCAGCTCCAGCCCGACGAGCGTCGCGAACGTCTGCTCCGCGGGGCCGCCCGCGGCGCGGCGCCGGCGCAGCATCTCGCGCAGCGGCACGGCGTGCGGGAGCTGGGGGAGCGCGGCGGTCGCGGTGACCTCGTCGACCCAGCCCTCGACGAGCGCGAGCGTCGTCTCCAGCCGGGCGAGGGTCGCGGTCTGCTCCGGGGTGTGCTGGGGGCCGAACACGCCGCCGCCCGACAGCGCCGCGCGCAGGGCGTCCATGTCGGACAGGTCGACGTCGGCGACCTTCTCCTCGAGCGCCTGGACGTCGATCGTGATGCCGCGGGCGTACGCCTCGACGAGCCCCAGCAGGTGCGCGCGCAGCCACGGCACGTGCGTGAAGAGGCGGGCGTGCGCTGCCTCGCGCAGCGCGAGGTAGAGGCGGACCTCCTCGAGCGGCGCGTCGAGACCCTCGGCGAAGTCGGCGACGTTGCGGGGGAGCAGGACGGTCGACGGCTCGTCGAGGAGCGGCAGGCCGATGTCCGTCGCGCCGAAGACCTCGCGCGACAGCGTGCCCGCGGCCTGCCCGACCTGCATGCCGAACATCGCGCTGCCCATCGACCGCATCATCGTCGCGGGGTCGAGCCCCGACAGGCCGCTCAGGGCGCCCGGCGGCAGACCGGGGATGCTGAGCTCGGGCAGGCCGGTCTCGCCCTCGGGCAGGTCCCCGAGCTGGTCGGCGAGGATCCCGGACAGGGCGTCCGCCATCGACGCGGCGACGGGCGCAGCGAGCGTGTTCCACGCCGGAAGCGTGCGCTCGACCCACTCCGACCGGCTCCACGCGGCGCGCGCCCCGCCCGCGGGCGGGAGCTCGGTCGCGGTGTCGAGCCACAGGTCGGCCACGGTCAGCGCGTCGACGACGGCGCGCGCCTCGCCCGCGGTGACCACCGGGTCGCCGCCGGTCACCGCGACCTGGCGGGCGACGTCGTGCGCGAGGTCCGCGTTGACGGGACCGGCGCCGGGCTGCGTGAGCATGCGCTGGACGCGCTCGAGGATGGGCCCGAGCAGCTGCGGGTTGGCGGCGAGCTCGGAGCTGGCGCCCAGCGCCTCGGGGTCGAAGCCGTGGGCGCGCAGCTCACGCATCGCCTCGTCCGCGTCGGCGCCGAAGACGGAGCGCAGAAGCTCCTCCCAGCCGGACCGGTCGGGCGATCCGCCGCGCGCGGCGTCGTCGGGCAGGTCGGTCATGACTCCTCCAGGGAAGATCCGCGGTTGCGCCTGTCGCCGGTGTTATCTTGGCCATATCGTGCCGTCAGGGGCGGGTGGGCATCGACAAGGGCCAGACGACGACAACGGTCGTCGGCGGCTCCGTTCGTCCTTCACCGTAGCCGCTGCGGGGGCTGTGAGGGTGGAGGTGAGCCGTGGTCGGCACACGACTTCGCTCTCAGCGCAGCCCGGACGACGCCGCCGCTGACGGCCCCGGTGGAGCGCACGACCGCGTGGTCGTCGTGGGCGAGGGACGGCTCGCCGAACGCCTCGCCGTCGGCCTCGGGGCCACCCACGTGCCGGAGCTTCCCGACGACCCCACGGACCTGCTGCGCGACGCCGGCGCCCTCGTCGCCCTCGGCCACACGGCCGACTTCGCCCTCGAGACGACCGAGCGGAACCGGCGCGACCGCCTCGTCGAGCAGGCGCGCCGCGCGGCCAGGGCCGTGGCCGAGCACGGGCTCCACGGCGTCGTCGTGAGCTCGGCGATGGTGTGCGGGGCGGCGCCGGGCAGGCCCGTCATCGTCGACGACGAGCCGCGCGACGAGGTGGCGTCCACGTCGCCGGGCGTCGTCGGCCGGATCGCCGCGTTCGAGCGGGCCTTCGAGGCGGAGCTGTCGACGGCCGGCGAGGGCGACCACCGGTCGACGATCCTGCGCTGCGCCGCGCTCGTCGGCCCGGGTGTCGACACGCTCGTCACCCGGCACTTCGAGGCTCCCCGGCTGCTCGTGGTCCGCGACGCCGCGCGGGGCTGGCAGCTCCTCCACCTCGACGACCTCGTGACCGCCGTCCGGACGACGCTTGGCCACGGCCTCGCGGGCGTGCTCACGGTGGGCCCCGTGCGCGACGACGGGACGCCCGACGCTCTGACGTCGGACGAGGTGGCCGAGCTGTCGGGCCGGCGCCTGCTCACGCTGCCGGCGTCGACGGCCTTCGCGCTCGCGGAGAGCCTGCACCGCGTCGGGGCGGTCCCGGCGCCGCCCGACGAGCTGGCGTTCGCGGTCTATCCGTGGACCGTCGACCCCGCCCGACTCGTGGCCGCGGGCTGGCGCTCGTCCTGGTCGTCGGCCCGCTGCGTGGGCGTGCTCGTCGAGGGGCTGCGGTCCGGCCTGACGCTCGCCGGGCGCCGGGTCGGGGCGCGGGACGCCGCCGCCCTGGGCGCCGCGGGGGCCGCCGTCGCCCTTCTCGGCACGGCCGCGGTGTGGCGGCAGGCTCGCGGGCACGGCCACCGGTGACGTCCGCGCCGGAGCGCCGGTTCGCGTCCTCCCAGGTTTCTCCGCCAGGATGTCCCCTGTGTCCGGACCGGTGAGCCCGCAGGGGGGCGGCAGCATGCCGTCGACCGAGGCCGGTCCGGTCGTCACGCCGCGGACCCGCACGCTGTCGTGGGCCGGGCTGCTCACCGTCGTGCTGCTCGCGGTGCTCGTGTTCCTGCCCGCGCCGTTCGTGGTCAACAGCCCCGGCCCGACGTTCGACACGCTCGGCACGTCCGGCGGCAAGCCGGTCCTGCAGATCTCGGGGGCCAAGACCTACCCGACGACCGGCGAGCTCCGGCTGGTCACCGTCCTCGAGGCGGGCGGCCCCGGCTACGCGGTCACGCTCGACCAGGCCGTCGAGGGCTGGTTCCGCAAGGACACCGTGCTGCTGCCGCGCGACCTCGTGTTCCCGCCGGGGACGACGCAGGAGCAGGAGCAGCAGGAGTCCCACCAGCAGATGGTCTCCTCGCAGGAGTCCGCGACCGTCGCAGCCCTGACCGAGGTCGGCTACGAGGTCCCCGCGACGCTGACCGTCGTGGGTGCCGTCCCCGGCTCCGGCGCGGTGGGCGTCGTGGAGAAGGGCGACGTCGTCACGACGTTCGACGGCAAGCCCGTCACCACCTACACGGCCCTGCTCACCGCGCTCGACGACACGACGCCCGGCGACACCGTGACCCTGGGCGTCACCCGCGGCGGGGCGAGCAAGGATCTCACCGTCAAGACGTCGCGCGCCGCGGACGGCAACGCGCAGCTCGGCGTCTACATCGACCCGAAGTTCGACTTCCCGGTCGACGTCACGATCAACCTCGCCAACGTCGGCGGGCCGAGCGCCGGCCTCATGTTCTCGCTCGGGATCGTCGACAAGCTCACCTCCGCGGACCTCGCGAAGGACAAGACCGTCGCCGGCACGGGCACGATCGACGTCGACGGCACCGTCGGGGCCATCGGCGGCATCCGGCAGAAGATGGTCGGGGCCCGGCGCGACGGCGCGACCTGGTTCCTCGCGCCCAAGACGAACTGCGACGAGGTCGTCGGCTACGTGCCGGACGGCATGCACGTCCTCTCCGTCGGCACGCTGCACGAGGCCCGCGCGGACCTGCTGTCGATCCAGCGCGGCACCGCCTCCGGGCTGCCCACCTGCCAGGGGCCCTGACCCCGCAGCCCCCGGCCCGCGACGACGCCGCGGACGGCTCTTACCGACCCGTCCCGATCCGTCCACCTGTGGGAGCCTGGGGGCAGCCGCACGAGACCCCGCGTCCCAGCCATCCGAAGAGGTCGCCTTGTCCTTCGCCTCGTCCCCGTCCCAACCCCGCCGGCCCGCGCCCGGCCCTCGCACCCGACGGCGCAGCCCCCTCCTGATCACGCTCCTCGTCCTCGTGGCCGTCGTCGTGCTCGTGGTGGTGGCCTCCCAGCTCGGGACCGAGGTGCTGTGGTTCCGGCAGCTCGGCTTCGGCCACGTCCTGCTGACCGAGTGGGGCACCCGGCTCGTCCTGTTCCTGCTGGGCTTCCTCGTCATGGGGGGCGCGCTCTACGCGTCGATCGCCGTCGCCTACCGCAACCGGCCGCTCTACGCGCCGAGCACGCCCGAGCAGGCGACGCTCGACCAGTACCGCGAGGCGATCGAGCCGCTGCGCCGCGTCGTCACGATCGGCCTGCCCATCCTCATCGGCCTGTTCGCGGGCGCGTCCGCCGCGGGCGCCTGGAAGAAGGTCCAGCTCGCGCTGCACTCCCAGTCCTTCGGGACCAAGGACCCGCAGTTCCACCTCGACCTCGGCTTCTACGTGTTCTCGCTGCCGTTCTGGCGGTTCGTCGTCGGGTTCGGGGTGGCGGTCGTCATCATCTCGGGGCTCGTCGCGATCGTCACGCACTACCTCTACGGCGGCATCCGGGTGGGCGCCAGCGCCGGCGGTCGCCTCGCCACGACGCGGGCGGCCCGGGTGCAGCTCTCGCTCACCGCGGCCGCGCTGCTCCTGCTCATGGCGGCGAACTACTGGCTCGACCGGTACTCGCTGCTCACGAAGAACGGCACCGACTTCGCGGGGGCGGGCTACACCGACGTCAACGCGGTCTTCCCGTCCAAGCTGATCCTCGCGGGGATCGCGGCGCTCGTGGCGGTCATCTTCATCATCACGGCGTTCCGCGGGGACTGGCGGCTCCCTGTCATCGGCGTCGGGCTCATGGTCGTCGCAGCGATCGCGATCGGGGGCATCTACCCGGCGGTCGTGCAGCGCTTCACGGTCAACCCGAACGAGCAGGCCAAGGAGTCGCCGTACATCCAGCGGAACATCGACGCGACCAAGACGGCGTTCGGCCTCGACGACGTCGACGACCAGCCCTACAAGGCGACGACGACGGCGCAGAAGGGCGCCCTCAAGGCGGACTCACAGACCACCGCGCAGATCCGGCTGCTCGACCCACAGATCGTCAGCCCGTCGTTCCGCCAGCTCCAGCAGAACAAGCAGTACTACGACTTCCCGGACACGCTCGCTGTCGACAAGTACACGATCGCCGGCAAGAGCCAGGACACCGTCATCGCGGCGCGCGAGCTCAACCTCGCTGGCCTGGGTGCGGACCAGCGCAACTGGACCAACGAGCACACCGTCTACACGCACGGCTACGGCGTCGTCGCGGCCTACGGCAACACGACGACGTCGGACGGTCAGCCGGCGTTCTTCGAGCGCGACATCCCGTCGGTGGGATCCCTCGGGACGTACGAGCCGCGCATCTACTTCGGTCAGAACCTGCCGGGGTACTCGATCGTGGGGGCGCCGAAGGGCACCGCGCCGTGGGAGCTCGACTACCCGGACGACTCGTCGAACGGGCAGGTCAACTACACGTACACGGGCGACGGCGGGCCGACCATCGGCAACTTCGCCGCCAAGGTCGCGTACGCGATCAAGTTCGGCGACGAGCAGCTGCTGTTCTCCGACCGGGTCACGTCCGACTCGCAGATCCTCTACGACCGTGACCCGCGCGAGCGCGTCCAGAAGGTTGCGCCGTACCTGACGCTCGACGGCCGGGTCTACCCGGCGGTCGTGGAGGGCCGCGTGGTGTGGATGGTCGACGGGTACACGACCTCGAACGGCTACCCGTACTCGACGGGCACGGCGCTCGACTCGGCGACCGCCGACGCGCTGACCCAGCGGTCCACCGCGATCGCGGCGCTCGCGCCGCAGGAGGTCAACTACATCCGGAACTCCGTGAAGGCGACCGTCGACGCGTACACCGGGAAGGTGACGCTCTACGCGTTCGACGACGAGGACCCGGTGCTCAAGGCCTGGCAGTCCATCTTCCCCAACACGGTCGAGCCGATGTCGCAGATCTCCGGCGCCCTCATGAGCCACGTCCGGTACCCGGAGGACCTGTTCAAGGTCCAGCGCACGCTCCTCACGCGCTACCACGTCGAGGACGCGTCCCGGTTCTTCCTCGGGCAGGACTTCTGGAGCGTGCCCAAGGACCCGACGACGAGCTCGTCCGCGACGCCCGCGTCCTCCCAGCCGTACCAGCCGCCGTACTACCTGACGCTCCAGATGCCGGACCAGAAGTCACCGACGTTCTCCCTGACGTCGGCGTTCGTCCCAGGCGGCAACACCGACAGACAGATCCTGACCGGGTTCCTGGCGGTGGACGCCGACGCGGGCGACCAGACGGGCAAGGTGTCGTCCGGGTACGGGAAGCTCAGGCTCCTCGAGCTGCCGCGCAACGCGACGGTGCCCGGGCCGGGTCAGGTGCAGAACAACTTCAACTCCGACCCGACCGTGTCGTCGCAGATCACCCTGCTCAAGCAGGGCAACTCCGACGTGACGCTCGGCAACCTGCTCACCCTGCCCGTCGGCGGCGGCCTGCTCTACGTCCAGCCGGTCTACGTGCAGTCGAAGTCGGGCACGTCGTTCCCGCTGCTGCGCAAGGTCCTCGTGGGCTTCGGCGAGCAGGTCGGGTTCGCCAACACGCTCGACGAGGCGCTCAACCAGGTCTTCAAGGGCGACTCCGGCACCAGCGCCGACGACAGCAACCAGGGCACCGGCGGCACGGGGGAGGGCTCCGGCCAGACCGGCGGCACCGGCGGGACCGGGGGGACCGGCGGGAACGGCGGGACGAGCTCGGGCGCGCAGGCCCAGCTCGACTCCGCGCTCGCCGACGCCCACCAGGCGATCGAGGACGGTCAGAAGGCCCTCAGCGCCGGCGACTTCGCCGGTTACGGCCAGGCGCAGAAGCGCCTCCAGTCCGCGATCGAGGCGGCCACCAAGGCGTCCGACGAGCTGGACGGCAGCGGGTCCACCCCGACCGCCTCGCCGACGCCGACGCCCACGGGGACGTCGGGCTCGGGCGGCTGACGGGCCGCTCCCGACGCCGTGCACACGACCGGGGGCAGGCCGATTTGGTCCTGCCCCCGGTCGTCACGTATGGTTACGGAGTCGACGCGGGGTGGAGCAGTTCGGTAGCTCGCTGGGCTCATAACCCAGAGGTCGCGGGTTCAAATCCCGCCCCCGCCACCAGAGAAAGGCCCTCGACCGGAAGCGGTCGGGGGCCTTTCGCCTTGCCCGGAGCGATCAGGTCTCGCCGAAGTCGACGAGGGCGACGCGACGCCGCGCTGCGGGCGTGTTCAGCATGTCGATCCGCCGATCCCGCGCCGTCACTGCTGAAGCCGAGCGCCCCCACGAGCCGACCGCGGGCGACGAGCGCGAGCAGAGCAAGCCGGGCCCGCGCTGGTGCGGCGCCACTGCCGGGCCGCCTCGGCGCGGGAGCGCGGTCCCCGTGGTCGAGCGGGTCGCCCGGCGGGCGACCACGGGGATCGTGATCGCCGAGTGCGCCGTGGGCGGCGTGCTCTACCTCGCACGTCAGCCGCCGTTCTTCCCCACTCTCGTACGGCTCGGCTACCCGCCGTACCTGGCGACCATGCTCGGCACCGCGAAGCTGCTGGCGGCCGGGGTCCTCGTGCTGCGCGCCGCGGGTCTGCTGCCCCGGTTCCTGCCGCTCGAGGGGGCGCCTGTGCGGGCTTCCTCGTGAACATGGTCGGCGCGACGTGGTCCAACCTGGCGGCGGGCGAGGGAGCCGCCGCAGCCGCACCCTCGTCGTGCTCGGCCGTCGTCGCCCTCGCCTCGTGGTGGTTGCGTCGTCGGGCGCGCATGATGGAGTGACGGAGGTGGGAGCGATGAAGGCTTCGATCGGGGACCGCGTCATCACCGTCTCGGGCACGATCGGGACGCCCGCGCGCGAGGGGCGCGTGGTCGAGCTGCGCCACCTGGACGGGTCGCCGCCGTTCGTCGTGGAGTGGGCCGACACGGGGGAGCGCAGCGTGGTCTTCCCCGGCCCGGACACGGTGCTCGAGCACGACGACGGCGCGGCGCCGGGAGGAGGGGACCTGTCCGCGGGCGACCCGGACGAGGCGGCGAGCGCGCCAGCGCCGCACACGACGTGGCGGGTCCAGGTGGACGTCTTCGAGCACGGTGGCCACACGCACGCGCAGGCGCTGCTCGTGGCGCCGGGCGAGGACCTGGCGTCGGGGCTCGACGAGCTCCGGTCCGTCGGCCAGGCGAGGCGTGCGCCCGGCGACCCCGACATGCCGCTGGTCGGCGACGAGCTCGCGGTCGGCCGGGCGCTGCGCCGGCTCGCGAACCGGCTGCTCGGGGACGCCGAGCAGGACATCGCGCACGCGACCGGCGATCGTTCGCACGTCCACGCATGACGGCGGGCACCCCGGACGGGAGCGGTTCGCTGCGCGCGGTGGTGCACGGCCGCGTGCAGGGCGTGGGCTTCCGCTGGTCGACCGACCGCGAGCTCGCGCGCCTGGACCTTCGTGGCAGCGCCGAGAACCGGTCAGACGGGACGGTCGTCGTCACGGCCTCGGGCCCGGCGGCGGCGCTCGACGTGCTCGTCGCCTGGCTGCGAGGAGTCGGTCCGTCCGGCCCGCCGGGCAGCGTGGAACGGGTCGACGTCGAGCGCTAGGTCGCCGACGGTGACGCTCGGTTCGCCGACGGTGACGTCCCGTGGTCGGGGCGGGCGGTTCGGGGGTGTGGCACGCGGTCTTCCATCCGGCTGCGCTCGTTCCTCGCTCCGGCTCCCGCCAGGCCCTCCACGACCGCGCGCCACACCCCGTCCCACCCTTTTGCGGCCGTCGCACCTCCGCAGGAGGCCGGCCCCCCTCATCCCCGCGGCGGACCGTGCGCCGAGTACGAGGTTTCTCGCCGAGCACGAGCCCGAGACCCTCGTCCTCGACGCAGAACCCTCGACCTCGGCGCGGGGCGACCCGTCAGCGTGCCGAGCATGCGGTTGGTCCGAACCGCCTGCCCGAACCCACCCGCGGACCCGACCACGGACGCCTACGTCACCGACCACGGACGCCTACGTCACGGCGAACCGCCGTCACGCGACGGGCGCGCCGATCCGCCGGCAGGTCGCGCGCTCGACGAGCGCCGTCGGCAGCCGGACGTGGACGTCCCGCTCGACGCCGTCGATGAGGTCGACGAGCAGGCGCAGCGCCTCGGCGCCCATCTGGTGCAGCGGCTGGCTGATGGTCGTGAGGGGCGGGGTGGCGAGCGCCGACTCGGGCACGTTGTCGAAGCCGATGATCGAGACGTCGTCGGGCACGCGGACGCCCAGCTCGCGGGCGACCTCCATGGTCGCGAGCGCCGAGAGGTCGTTGGACGCGAAGATCGCGGTGGGCCGGTCGGGCCGGCTGAGGAGGTCGCGGGCCGGGCCGGCGGCGGCGTCGCGGATGTACGAGCCGACGCGCACGAGGCTCGGGTCGACCTCGAGACCGGCGTCGGCCATGGCCTGGCGGAACCCGGCCTCGCGCAGCCGCGACGACTCGAGGTCGCCACGACCGGCGAGGAAGCCGATCCGCGAGTGGCCGAGGTCGAGGAGGTAGCGGGTGGCGGCGACCGCGCCGGCGTAGTTGTCGGAGTCGATCGTGGGCAGCCCGGACGGGCCGGTGTGGGGGTCGACGGCCACGACGGGCACGCCGTGGTTGGTGTCGACGACGGTCGGGGTGACGATGACCGCGCCGTCGATGAGCGTCCCGGACAGCCGCGAGAGGTAGCGGCGCTCCCACCCGACGTCGGCGCCCCGGCTGCCGCCCGAGTAGGCGAGCAGCTCGTAGCCCGTCCCGGTGATCGCGTCCGACGCGCCCTTGAGGAGCTCGGCGGAGAACGGCTCGAACTCAGCGACGAGGATCCCGAGCACGTGGGTGCGGCGCGAGCGCAGGCTCTGCGCCCCGAGGCTCGCCTCGTAGCCGAGCCGCTCGATGACGCCCTGGACGCGGTCGAGGGTCTCCTGCGCGACGCCGTAGCGGCCGTTGACGACCTTGGAGACCGTGGCCACGGAGACGCCGGCTTCGCGGGCGACGTCGGCCATCTTGACCCGGGGGGCGAGGTTCACTCCCCGATCATAGGTGGCATCGGTGTCGTCGCTAAAACGTTATCGATATCGGTTGACACCGCGGTGCGTGACGCGCCAGACTCGCAGCCGTCACCTCAGGTTCGATCCGTCGACGACGACGAAAGGCTCAACGATGACCAGAAAGTTCCGTGGCGCGGCACTGCTCGCGCTCGGTGCGAGCGCGGCCCTCGCGCTCACCGCCTGCTCGGGCGGCGGCGGCGACAACGGCGGCGGCGGCGCGAGCGGGGACTCGAACTCGCCCGTCACGCTCCACATGTGGACGAACGCCTCGACCGGACCGGGCACCGAGTACTTCGCCCAGTTCGCCAAGGACGTCCACGCCAAGTACCCGAACATCACCCTGGACATCCAGAACATCCAGAACGAGAACTACGACGGCAAGCTCCAGACCGCGATCAACTCGGGGTCGGCGCCGGACATCTTCTACCAGCGCGGCGGCGGCAAGATGGGCGACATGGTCGACGCCGGTCAGGTCCTCGACCTGTCCGACCTCATCACCGACGAGACCACGAAGGCGATCGGCGACGGCGTCCTCAAGTCCGAGCAGATCGACGGCAAGACCTACGCCATGCCGTACACCGTGACCCCCGGCGGCATGTGGTACAGCAAGGACCTGTTCCAGAAGGCCGGCATCACGAGCAACCCGACCACGATCGACGAGCTCAACACCGCGGTCACCCAGCTCAAGGCCAAGAACATCACGCCGATCGCGCTCGGCGCGAAGGACGCATGGCCCGCCGCGCACTGGTACTACTGGTTCGCCCTCCGGGAGTGCTCCGAGGACACGCTGAACTCGACCGCGAGCAGCCTGAAGTTCGACGACCCGTGCTGGACCAAGGCGGGCGAGGACCTCGACAACTTCGCCAAGACGGACCCCTTCAACAAGGGCTTCCTCAGCACGTCGGCCCAGCAGGGCGCCGGCAGCTCTGCCGGCATGCTGGCCAACCACAAGGCCTCCCAGGAGCTCATGGGTGCCTGGGAGCCCGGCCAGGTCGCGTCGCTCACCCCGGACCAGAAGCCGCTGCCCGACCTCGGGTTCTACGGCTTCCCGGCCGTGACCGGGGGCAAGGGTGACCCGAAGGCGATCATGGGCGGCGTCGACGGCTTCTCGTGCTCGGCCAAGGCGCCCAAGCAGGCGTGCGCCGACGTGCTCAACTTCCTCGTCACGAAGGACACGCAGGAGCAGTTCTACAAGGCGTTCAACGCGCCGCCGGTCAACCACGACGCGCAGTCGGTCGTGACCGAGTCGTACCTCAAGGAGGCCATCGCGGCCTACAACCAGGCCCCGTACGTCTCGCTGTGGCTCGACACGCTGTACGGCGCGAACGTCGGCAACGCGCTCAACACCGCCGTCGTCAACCTGCTCGCGGGCAAGGGCTCCGTCGCCGACATCATCTCGACCGTCAACGCGGCCGCGGCGAAGGGGTGATCTGAGCACATGAGCGATTCTCCGGTCGAGAACTCGCTGGCTGTGCAGAACGTGGATTCGACCGCGAATCTCTCCACCACCGGGGACGGCGCGCACGTCGCGCCGTCCCCGGCGGGCCGCCGTCGGCGTGGCATCGGATGGAAGCAGCGGCTCGAGATCACTCTTCTGTCGGGCCCAGCGATCGTCGTCTTCGTCGCGTTCGTGATCCTGCCGGTGGTGCTGGCGGCCTACTACGGCTTCTACAAGTGGAAGGGCTTCGGCGCTCCCACGGACTTCGTCGGCCTGCACAACTACGTCATCATCCTCAAGGACCCCGAGTTCCACTCGGCGCTCCTGCACAACGGCTTCATCCTCGTGCTGTCCCTCATCATCCAGGGGCCGGTCGGGATCCTGCTCGCGCTCCTCCTCAACCGGAAGATGCGCGGACGCTCCCTCATCCGCGTCCTGATCTTCGTGCCTTGGGTGGTCTCCGAGGTCATCGCCGGCACCGGCTGGAGCCTCATGCTCCAGACCGACGGCGCCGTCAACGACCTCCTGCAGAGGATCGGCCTCGGCGCCTTCCAGGCCGAGTGGCTGTCCAGCCCGAGCATCGCGCTGTGGTCGCTCATGGCGATCCTCACGTGGAAGTACATCGGCTTCGCCGTGATCCTGTTCATGGCCGGGCTGCAGAACATCCCCGAGGAGCTCTACGAGGCGGCATCGCTCGACGGCGCCAGCTACTGGCAGACGCAGCGGCGCATCACGCTGCCGCTGCTCGGCCCGACCATCCGGATCTGGGCGTTCCTGTCGATCATCGGCTCGCTCCAGCTCTTCGACCTCGTCTACATCGTCTGGGGCCAGTACGTCGCCGGCACCGCCGGCGTCTCGACGATGGCCACGTACATGGTCCAGTACGGCCGCAACGCCGGGAACTTCGGCTACGGCTCGGCCGTCGCCGTCGTCCTGTTCCTCATCTCCCTGATCGTCGCGCTCGTGTACCAGCGCTTCGTGCTGCGCCGCGACACCGAGGGCGCGCTGACCGGAAGGAGCAAGTGATGGCTGCCACCACGGCCCCGCCCCTCGCCTACCCGGACACGCCCGAGGTCCCGGTCCGCCAGAACAAGAAGACCCCCTGGGGCAGCCCGACCACGTACTTCATCGCGCTCGTGCTGGTCGCGGTGACCCTCGCACCGGTCGCGTACATCGTGCTGGGCGGGTTCCGGACGAACGCGCAGATCACGACCGACCCCTCGGGGCTGCCGTCGCCGTGGGTCGGCAAGAACTACACGAGCGTGCTGCAGAACAAGGTCTTCTGGCAGCAGCTCGGGAACTCGACGCTGGTCGCCCTCGTGACGACCGTGGGCGTCGTCGTCCTCGGTGTCATGGCCAGCTACGTGCTGGCGCGGTACCGGTTCCGCGGCCGGGGCGCGATGTACTCGCTGTTCGCGGCCGGGCTCATGTTCCCGATCACGGTCGCGATCACGCCCCTGTACATCCTCATCAAGAACATCGGCCTCATCAACAACCTGGCCGGCGTGATGCTCCCGCAGATCGCCTTCGCGCTGCCGACGACGATCATCATCCTGGTCCCGTTCCTGCGGGCCATCCCGGAGGAGATCGAGGAGGCGGCGTGGCTGGACGGCTGCGGGCGGCTCGGGTTCTTCTTCCGGATGGTCCTGCGCCTGTCTCTGCCCGGCGTCCTGACGACCGGCATCCTCGCGTTCGTCGCGAGCTGGAACAGCTACATCCTGCCGCTGTTCGTCCTCAACGACCTCGGCAAGTACACGCTGCCGCTCGGCGTCCAGGCGTTCTCGTCCCAGTACTCCCAGGACACCGCCCAGGTGCTCGCGTTCACCTCCCTGTCGATGATCCCCGCCCTCGTCTTCTTCTCGCTGTTCGAGCGGCGCATCGTCGGCGGCCTGCAGGGGGCGGTGAAGGGATGACCGCCGACGCCACGCACGAGGACCGCGCGCGCGACCTCCTCGCGCGCATGACCCTCGAAGAGAAGCTCGCGCAGATCGTGGGCTTCTGGGAGAAGGAGGACGGCGAGGCCGTCGCGCCGCTGCAGGGCGAGTTCTGGGCCAGCTCCGGCCTCGACGACTTCGCGAAGGACGGCCTCGGTCACCTGACCCGCGCCTACGGGACCCGTCCCGTCGACGCCGCCGAGCGCGCCGCCTGGTTGCGCGGCTTCCAGCGTCGCCTCGCCCGGGACACCCGGCTCGGCATCCCCGCGATCGTGCACGAGGAGTGCCTCACCGGCCTCTCGGCGTGGGGCGCGACCACGTTCCCGACGCCGGTCGCCTGGGGTGCGTCGTTCGACCCGGAGCTCGTCGAGCGGATGGGTGCCGCGATCGGGGACTCGATGCGCGCCCTCGGGATCCACCAGGGCCTCGCGCCCGTGCTCGACGTCGTCCGCGACCCTCGCTGGGGCCGGGTCGAGGAGTGCATCGCGGAGGACCCGTACCTCGTCGGCACGGTCGGCACGTCCTACGTCCGGGGCCTGCAGTCGGCGGGCGTCCACGCGACGCTCAAGCACTTCGTCGGCTACTCTGCGTCCCAGTCGGGCCGCAACTTCGGGCCCGTGCACGCGGGTCCCCGCGAGCTCGCCGACGTCCTGCTGCCGCCGTTCGAGATGGCCGTCCTCGACGGCGGCGTGCGGTCCGTCATGCACGCCTACACCGAGATCGACGGCGTCCCCGTCGCCTCGGACCCGGCGCTGCTGACCGGGGTGCTGCGGGACGCGTGGGGGTTCGACGGGACCGTCGTCGCCGACTACTTCGGCGTCGCGTTCCTGCACCACCTGCACCACGTCGCCGACTCGCTCGGCGAGGCCGCGGGCCTGGCGCTCGGGGCCGGCATCGACGTCGAGCTGCCGACGGGCGACGCGTACCTCGCGCCGCTCGCGGACCGGGTCCGCGCGGGCGCCGTCGACGAGTCCCTCGTGGACCGGGCCGTCCTCCGCGTGCTGCGGCAGAAGGCCGAGCTCGGGCTCCTCGACCCGTCGTTCGCGGACTCGCTGGATGCTTCCGAGGGGTCTGACGCGCCGGGGTCGATCGACCTCGACCCGCCCGAGCACCGCGCGCTCGCCCGCCGGCTCGCGGAGGAGTCCGTGGTCCTCGTGTCGAACGACGGCGCGCTGCCGCTCGTCGGGACCGGGGGCGCCGCCCCCGCACGCGTCGCGGTGATCGGGCCGAACGCGGACCGGAGCGAGGCCCTCTTCGGGTGCTACTCGTTCGTCAACCACGTGCTGGCTCAGCACCCCGGCGTCGACACCCGCATCGCAGCGCCCACGATCCTGGAGGCGCTGCGCGGCGAGCTCGGGGGCGCGGAGGTCGTCGTCGCCGCGGGCTGCCACGTGGACGACGACGACCGGTCGGGGTTCGCCGACGCCGTCGCCGCGGCGCGGGACGCCGAGGTCGCGGTGGTGGTCGTCGGGGACCAGGCCGGCCTGTTCGGCCGCGGCACCTCGGGCGAGGGCTGCGACCGGGACGACCTCGAGCTCCCGGGCGTCCAGCGCGCGCTCGTCGAGGAGGTCCTGGCGACGGGCACGCCCGTCGTCCTCGTCCTGCTCACCGGACGCCCCTACGCGGTGGGGTGGGCGCTCGAGCGATGCGCCGCCGTCGTGCAGACGTTCTTCCCGGGGGAGGAGGGGGGCTCCGCCGTCGCGGGCGTGCTCACGGGCCGCGTCAACCCCTCCGGGCGGCTGCCGGTCAGCCTGCCGCGGTCGGCCGGGGCCCAGCCGTACTCCTACCTGCACCCGTCGCTCGGCGAGGGCGACGAGGTCAGCAACCTCCCGACGACGTCGCCCGCGCCGTTCGGGCACGGACTGTCGTACACGACGTTCGTCCGGTCCGACCTCGAGGTCGACGCCGAGACGCCCACCGACGGCGTCCTCGGGGTGCGGGTGCGCGTCACCAACGCGGGCGACCGTGCGGGCGACGACGTCGTCCAGCTCTACGGGCGCGACCTCGTCGCGTCGGTGACGCGGCCGGTCGCCCAGCTCCTCGGCTACCGGCGCGTGCACCTCGAGCCGGGGGAGTCCGCAGTCGTGGAGCTCCGCGTCCCGACGACGCGGCTCGCGTTCGCGGGGCGCGACCTCGCCCGGGTCGTGGAGCCGGGCGAGCTCGACGTGTGGGTCGGGACCAGCGAGGCCCGCGACGTGCAGGCACGCACCCGCCTCGTCGGCGATGTGCACCGGGTCGGCGTGACGTCGCCGCGCTGGACGACGGCGGAGGTGCGGTGACGATCGCCTCGGCGCCCGCCGCGTCCGACGCCCGGTACGCCCACCGGGTGGGGACGGCGCGGCTGCGCCTCCTCGACCCGGCGGGGCGGCCGCGCGCCGGCGAGCTCGTGACCCTCGCGCAGGAGGCGCACGCGTTCGGCTTCGGCTGCACGGGCGCGGACCTCCTGCACCTCGCGGGCGTCGGCGACGACCCTGCGGGCCCGTCGGACGAGGCGGGCTCCGCCGTCGTCCAGCAGTGGCTCGGCCTGTTCGACACCGCGACCCTGCCGTTCTACTGGGCGCGGTTCGAGCCGGTCGAGGGCGAGACCGACACCGCGCGGATGCTCCGGGCGGCGCGCTGGTTCGTCGACCGCGGCGTCACGGTCAAGGGGCACCCGCTGGTGTGGCACACGCTCGCGCCGCCGTGGCTGCTCGGCCGGTCGGACGACGAGGTCGAACAGGCGATCCGGCGCCGGATCGCGCGGGACGTCACCGCGTTCGGCGGCCTCGTCGACCTGTGGGACGCGATCAACGAGGTCGTGATCCTCCCGGTCTTCGACCAGGAGGACAACGCGGTCACGCGCCTCGCCCGGTCGCGCGGCCGCGTCGAGATGGTCCGGCTCGCGTTCGACGCCGCCCGCGACGCGAACCCCGACGCCCGGCTCGTGCTGAACGACTTCGACCTCTCGGAGGACTACGAGCACCTGGTCGAGGACTGCCTCGAGGCCGGGGTGCGCATCGACGCGCTCGGGCTGCAGACGCACATGCACCAGGGCTTCCGCGGCGCCGACGCGATCGAGGGGATCCTCGAGCGGTTCGCGCGCTTCGGGTTCCCGTTGCAGCTCACCGAGACGTCGCTCGTCTCGGGCGACCTCATGCCGCCCGAGATCGTCGACCTCAACGACTACCAGGTCGCCGACTGGCCGAGCACCGCCGAGGGCGAGGAGCGGCAGGCGAGCGAGGTCGTCGCGCACTACGAGACCGCGTTCGCGCACCCGGCGGTCGAGTCGCTGACCTACTGGGGCATGACCGACGCGACCGCCTGGCTCGGCGCGCCGTCGGGCCTGATTCGTCGGGACGGCACGCCCAAGCCCGCCTACGACGCGCTCCGCGGGCTCGTCCGCGGGCAGTGGTGGGTTCCGCCGACCACCGTCCGCGCGGACGACGACGGCACGGTCGTCGTGCGTGGCTTCGCCGGGCGGTACGCGGTGAGCCCCGGTGTCGTCCCCGGGACGGCCGGCCACCTGCTCCCGGCCCGGGCGACGGTCGAGGTGACGCCCGGGGAGAGCCGGGCCGACGTCGTCGTCTGAGCCCTGCGGGCGCCGCGGCCGGGCGTATCAGCCCGGCCCGCGCCGCCCTCCGTCCTGACGAGGCGCCTTTCGGGGGCGCGGGCGGTCGGGTCGAGGAGGACGCGATGAAGCGGCTCGTGGTGTGCTGCGACGGCACGTGGGGCTCGCCGGTCAGCGCGAGCGTCACCAACATCGAGAAGATCGCGCGCGCGGTCCGCACGGACAAGCCCGTGGACGGCGTGCAGCAGATGGTCTTCTACATCGGCGGGGTCGGGGCGCGCGGCTACCTCGCCGACAAGGTCCTGGGCGGGGCGTGGGGGTACGGGATCACCACGAACGTCGTCGAGGGCTACCGGGTCATCGCGATGAACTACGACCCCGGCGACGAGATCTTCGTCTTCGGGTTCTCCCGCGGGGCGTACACGGCGCGGTCGGTCGCGGGGATGATCGCGTCGGTCGGGCTGCTGCGCCCCGACGCCCTGTTGCGCGACGGCCTGGCCAAGGCCGAGCAGGCGTACCGCGACTACGGGCCGGACGGCAGGGCGCGGCGCGCCGCGTTCAAGGCCGCGAGCTGCTACGACAGCACCCCGCTCGCGTTCCTCGGCGTGTTCGACACCGTCGGCGCGCTCGGTGTTCCGCTGCCGTTCCTGCGCAAGGCGAAGTTCCACGACGTGTCGCTGTCGGCGTCGGTGCGGTGCGCGCGGCAGGCGCTGTCCATCGACGACCGGCGCATCAAGTTCGAGCCCAGCCTGTGGGAGGTGCCCGTCGGCGAGCCGCCGGGACGCGTGAAGCAGGTGTGGTTCCCCGGCTCGCACAGCGAGGTCGGGGGCGGCACCGCGCACCGCGGGCTGTCCGACGTCGCGCTGCGGTGGATGGTCGGCGAGGCCGTCGCCGTGGGGCTCGTCGTCGACGCCGACCGGATCGAGGCTCAGGTCGAGCCCGAGGCACGGTTCGTCAGCAGCCCGGGGCCCGGGCCGCTGTTCGGCTTCCTCAACGTGTTCAGCGCGCTGCACCGGCACCCGCGCTTCCGGCTCGGGCACCGGCACTGGCGGCGGGTCCTCGCGGGGCTCGAGGCGCCGCACGCGCCCGACCAGGAGTACCGCGCGACCATCGCCGAGCACGCCGACCGGATGAGCCGGGACCCCCGGTCCGCGTACCAGCGCGAGGCCGTCAACATCGGCTGGTGGCGGGACCTCGCGGGCGGCGAGCTGCCGGTCGAGCCGATCGCGTGCGAGGCGCACGACGACCGCCAGATCGAGTTCCTCTGACCCGCGGACCCACCGGACGCACCGCACGCGCCCTCGGCGGGGGACCGATCCGCTAGCCAGGAAGACGCCGTCCTGGACTCACGCAGGAGCGGTGTCGAACGGGGTGGCGGTGGCGCAGAGGTCGAGCCCGTCCGTCGACCGGCCGACGGCTTTCAGCAGGCCGCCGGCCGGCCGCTGGACGCACCATGGAATCGTCGCGGACCCGGGCACGCGGCCGAGCCCTGCCGATCCGCCTCCGGACCCGGCCACGACCGCACGATGGAGCAACGCTCATGACCGATCTGCTCACAGGCAAGACCATTCTCATCACCGGCGCCTCGTCCGGCATCGGCGAGTCGGCCGCGCACCTGTGCGCCCGCGAGGGCGCGAACGTCGTCATCACGGCCCGCCGCGAGCCCGAGCTCGAGCGGGTCGCCCAGGACATCGCCGCCGGTGGCGGCAGCGTGCTCGCGGTTCGGGCGGACACCACGGACGCCGACGAGGCACGACGAGCCGTCGAGGCCGCCGTCGAGAGGTGGGGGCGCCTCGACGGGGCCCTGAACAACGCCGGTCGCAGCCAGGGCGGCGGCCGCCTCGCCGAGGTCACGGACGAGACCTTCGACGCCGTCCTGGAGACCAACGTCAAGGGGGTCTGGCTGGCGATGCGCGCGGAGCTGCAGGCCATGACCGCGGAGGGGGCTGCTGGTGGCGCGATCGTGAACGTCAGCAGCATCGGGGGCACGTTCGGCTCCGCCGGGCAGAGCGTGTACGGGGCGACGAAGGCCGCCGTCATCGCGCTGAGCCGCGCCGCCGCGGTCGAGTACGGCCGCGAGGGCGTCCGCGTCAACGCCATCGCGCCCGGCGCCACGATGACCGAGATGATGGTCGCCTGGCAGCAGCGCGACCCGGGCGTCGTCGAGAGGCTCAGCTCCCTCGCCGCCCTCGGCCGCCCCGGCCAGCCCGACGAGATCGCCGAGGCCGCCGCCTGGCTTCTCAGCGACCGCGCGAGCTACGTCACCGGCATGACCCTCGGCGTCGACGGCGGCACCGCCACCTGGCCGCACTGACGCCGTCGGGACGACGCAGCGCGGGCCGGACGACGACGGCGCCGCCCTCCACGGGGGAGAGCGGCGCCGTCGGCGTCGTGGCGGGTGCTGTCAGCCGGTGTTCTGGACGCCGGCGGCGACACCGTTGAGCGTGAGCAGCAGCAGCCGCTGCTGGGTCGCGACCTCGTCGGCGGGCAGCTCGCCCGCGCGGAGGGCGCGCAGCGCGCGCAGCTGGAGCAGCGACAGCGCGTCGACGTAGGGGCTGCGGAGCTGGACGGCGCGCCCGAGCACGCGCAGGTTCGCGAGGACGCGGTCCTTGTCCGTGACCTTGAGGACCCACTCCTGGGTGAGCTCGAGCTCGGTGAGCACGAGGTCGGCGAGGTCGTCTCGGTCCCCGAGCGCGAGGTACCGCCGCGCGATCCGCGCGTCCGTCTTGGCGAGCGACATCTCGATGTTGTCGATCATCGTCGTGAACAGCGGCCACTCGCGGTACGCGGTGCGGAGCAGCTCGAGGTCGCCGACGCCGGCGAGCGCGCTGCCCAGGCCGAACCACGCGGTGAGGTTGATGCGCGCCTGCGTCCACGCGAAGACCCAGGGGATCGCGCGCAGGTCGTCGAGCGAGTTCACCGAGAGGCCGCGCTTGGCGGGACGGGAGCCGAGCGGCAGCAGCCCGACCTCCTCCTGGGGCGTGACGCGCGCGAACCACTGCGGGAACCCGTCGGACTTCACGAGCTCGAAGAAGCGGGCGCGGGAGACCTCGTCGAGCCTGCCCGCGAGGTCGGCGAACCGCTCGGCCGCACCCGCGTTGCGCTGCTCGATCGACGGCGCGTCGTGCAGCAGGGTGGCCGCGGCCACCTGCTCGATGTGCCGGACGGCGATCACCGGGTTGCCGTAGCGGGCGGCGATGACCTCGCCCTGCTCGGTCAGCTTGAAGCGGCCCTCCACCGAGCCCGGGGGCTGCGCGAGCACGGCCCGGTTCGCGGGGCCGCCGCCACGCCCGACGGCGCCGCCGCGGCCGTGGAAGAGCGTCAGCTCGATGCGGTTCTGCTCGGCCCACGCGACGATCCGGCGCTGCGCCGTGTACAGCTCGAGGGTCGCGGACACGGGCCCGACGTCCTTCGAGGAGTCGGAGTACGCGAGCATGACCTCGACGCGCCGCTCGGTCTGCGCGAGCCGCGCCTTGACGCGCGGGTCGTCGAGGATCTCGCCGAGGATCCGGGGGCTCGCCTCGAGGTCCGCGAAGGTCTCGAAGAGCGGGATCACGTCGATCACGGGCGGGGTGCCGCCCGGGCCGACGGCGTGCTCGGCGAGCGTGTACACGCATCCGAGGTCGGCGGAGCTCTGCGTGAACGACACGATGTAACGGCGGCTGGCCATCAGGCCGTACCGCGCCTGGACGTCGACGATGGCCCGGAACACCTCGAGGACCTCACGGCTGCGGTCCGACAGGAGCGCCTCGTCGACGCCGCCCTCGGGGGTCCGGCCGCCCTCCGCCAGGACCTTCTCGACCTCGGCGAGCGTCTCGCGGTGCACCTGCGAGTGCTGGCGCACCTCGAGCTCCGCGAGGTGGAAGCCGAACGTGCGGACCTGCCACACGAAGTCCTGCAGGTCGCCGTACGCGACGCGCAGCGCGCCCGCCGCGACCAGCGAGTCCTGCACGGTGACCAGCTCGTCGAGCAGCTCGTCGGCGGCGGCGTAGCCGAGCGTGGAGTCGCCGGCCAGGGTCGCGCCCAGGCGGCGCGCGACCACGAGGATCGCCTGGCGGTGCGGCTCGTCGGGGGAGCGGGCCTCGACCTCGTCGGCCAGGGCCGGGTCGAGCTCGCGGGCCCGGGCGAGCTGCGCGACGAGCGCCTCCGACGGCGGGGTCGTCGCCGCGTCGACCGTCGTGGCCCGCCCGATCCGGACCGCCACGTTCTGGTACGCGTGCAGGATGTGCTCGTTCGCGATCGCCGCGGCCTGGCGGGTGATGTCGGCGGTGACGTTCGGGTTGCCGTCGCGGTCGGCGCCGATCCACGAGCCGAGCTTGACGAACGGCTCGACGGCCGGCGCCTCGGCGCCGGCACGGTCGCCGTTCACCCAGCCGTCCAGGCGGCGGTACACCTGCGGGAACGCGGTGAACAGCGTCTCGTCGAACACGCCCATCGCGGTCCGCACCTCGTCGAGCGGCGACGGCTTGCTCGTGCGCAGGGGCGCGGTGCGCCACAGCTCGTCGACCTCCGACAGCAGGCGCCGCGTGTTGTCGGCCAGCGCCACCCCGCCGAGCTGCTCCAGCTCCCGGCGCTCCATGAGCACCGTGATGCGGCGGATGCAGGCGGCCACCGCGCGTCGTCGGGCCTCTGTGGGGTGAGCGGTGAGGACCGGGCGGAACTCCAGCGCCTTGAGGCGGCGAGCCGACTCCGCCGGGCCGACCTCGCTCACCAGCTGCGCGTACGCGGCCGGCAGGGAGTCCTCCGCGCGTGCCTCCGTGGGGGACAGGCCGGCCTCGCGCTGCCGCAGCACCCGGACGCGGTGGTTCTCCTCCGCCAGGTTCACGAGGTGGAAGTAGGCCGTGAACGCCTTCGCCACGTCCTCGGCGCGCTGCGCGGAGAACCCCGCGATCAGCTCCTCCGCCTGCGCGATCGCCTTCGACGTCCCGTTCTCGGACGCCGCCTGGATGGTCAGCGCACGGAGGCGCTCGACGTCGTCCAGAAGGTCCTGGCCGCCCCACTCGCGGAGTACGGTGCCGAGCATCTCGCCCAGCAGCCGGACGTCCGCGCGCAGCGGCTCGGGCATCTCGTCCCGGGCATGTCCGCGTTCTACGTCGTTCGACATCACGGGTCCGAGGGTACCCACCTGTCCGTACCACCTGTGCTCACGGCCGGATCGTGGGCACCCGTCCCCCGCCGACGACGCGCCGCCGCCCCGCCCCGCCCGCGCCCCCGGCCCCCACCGCCCGATGTCGCCGTCGGCGAGCGGGGCTGCGCGGGTGGGCGCTTCGGGCGGAAGATGGGCGCATGGGTCACCGCGACGCACTCGTCCCCCTCCAGCCGCACGTGCGCGGCAATCCCGACGCCCCCGTGACGATCGTCGAGTTCGGGGACTTCCAGTGCCCGTTCTGCCGCGACGCCGCACCGGTCCTCGACGAGCTGGTCGAGAGCTCGAACGGCCACGTCCGGCTGGTCTGGCGGCACTTCCCGCTGTTCGAGGTGCACCCGTACGCGCTGACGGCCGCGCTCGCGTCCGAGGCGGCGGGCAGCCAGGGCCGGTTCTGGGAGATGCACGACGCACTGTTCGCGCACCAGGACGACCTGTCCGACGCCGGCCTCGTGGACCTCGCGCGCGAAGTCGGGGTGGGCGACGCGTGCGTCGTCGGGGAGTCCGCCCAGGAGTTCGGGGACGTCGTCGAGGCGGACTACGCCGACGGGCTGGCGCACCAGGTCGCCGGCACGCCGACGGTGTTCGTCAACGGCGTGCGGTTCGAGGGCCGCATCACGCGGGACCGGCTGCGGGCCGCCGTCGAGGCGCTCAAGCTGACCAAGGCCGTCGCGCGGTGACGTCGTCGGGGCCGCTCGTCAGAACCCGGTGAGCCCCGAGCCTCACCAGGTTCTGACAGCCCGGGGCAGACTTGCGAGTGTCAGAAGCTCGTGAGCCCAGACCCTCACCACGTTCTGACAAGTCCCCGGAGGTACCCAACGCATGTCCGAACGCCTCGCGCTCTCGCTCACCCCGCCGCGCCCCGGCCCGGCGCTGCGGGTGCAGATCCGCCCGGTCGCCCCGAGCCTGCGCCGCTTCCTCGCGACCGAGGCCGGCGGCGCGGCGCTCCTGCTCGGGGCGACCGTCGCGGCGCTCGTCTGGGCGAACCTGTGGCCGGCGGGCTACCGCGCGTTCTGGTCGACGGAGGCGGGCGCGCACGCCGGCGACGCGCACCTCGACCTCACGCTCGGCGAGTGGGTCAACGACGGCCTCATGGTCGTGTTCTTCCTCGTCATCGCGCTGGAGATCGCCCGCGAGGTGTCGACGGGGGAGCTGCGCGACCGCCGGACGGTGGCGGTGCCCGCGCTCGCGGCGCTCGCGGGCCTCGCCGTCCCCGCGCTGGTGTTCGTCGCGTTCACGCACGGGACGGGCGACGTGCACGGCTGGGGCACGGTGATGTCGACGGACACCGCGTTCCTCATCGGCATCCTCGCCCTGTTCGGCCCGCGCTGCCCCGACCAGCTGCGCCTGTTCCTGCTCACGCTCGCCGTCGTCGACGACATCGGCGCCATCACCGTGATGGCGATCGTCTACACGCCGTCCGTGCACGTCGCGCCGCTGCTCGTGGCCGCGGGCATCGCGGTCGTCGTGCTCGTGCTGCGCTGGCTGGGCGTGTGGCAGCTGCTGCCGTACGTGGCGGCGGGCATCGCGCTGTGGTTCGCGGTGCACGCGTCGGGCGTCGAGCCGACGCTCGCGGGCGTCGTCCTGGGCCTCCTGGTCCCGACGGCCGCCCCGCGCCGGCGCCAGGTGCAGGACGTCGCCCGGTTCGTCCGCCTGTTCGAGCTGGAGACGACGGCGGAGCGCGAGCACCAGGCCGAGCTGGCGGGCCGCGCCGCGGTCCCGGTGAACGAGCGGCTCCAGCGGTCGCTGCACCCCTGGTCGGGCTTCGTGATCGTGCCGATCTTCGCGCTCGCGAACGCGGGGGTGCGGCTCGACGGCACGGCGCTGCAGGACGCGCTGCACTCCCGAGTCGCCGTGGGGATCGCGATCGCGCTCGTGGCGGGGAACCTCGTCGGCGTGTTCGGGGCGTCGTACGTGGCGCTGCGGACCGGGGTGGGCGTGCTGCCGGGGCGGGTGCGCTACGGGCACCTGCTGGGCGGCGCGATCCTGTGCGGCATCGGCTTCACGATCGCGCTGTTCGTCACCGACATCGCGTTCACGGACGAGGCGACCAAGGCGGAGGCGAAGGTCGGCATCCTCGCGGGGTCGCTCGTCGCGGCGCTGCTCGGCACGGCGGTGCTGCGGTTCTTCGGGGAGCGGTCGTCGCTGTGCTCGCCGGGCGTCGAGGCGCTCCCGGCCGCCCTGCCGCCGCGGCCCTGGGCGTCGCCGTCGGCCTGAGGGCTCAGTGCGTCGTGACGGGCGCGAGGTAGAGGCTCGGTGAGCACCCGACCTCGCCCGGCGCGAGCGTCACCGGGTCGAAGCCCGTGTACGTCCGGGCCTTCCCGCCGTCGGGCCGCACGCCGACGACGCAGTCCCTCGTGGACGACAGGCCGACGGCGGCGACCAGCTCGTCGCCCGATCGCGCGACGCGCACCGTCAGCGGCGCCGGGAAGCGCGCAGCGAGCGCCCGTTGCGCGGCTTCCTCTCCGGTCCGCTCCGGCAGTGCCTCGAGCGCCGCACGCACGTCGGCCTCGCCGTCCGCCGGGAACGTCGGGAGCGGCGTCGGGGACGGTGCGGCGGTCGGGGCGCCTTCCGGGCAGAGGATCCGTTCGCGGTCCGCGACGTCCGCGCCGGGCCGGACCACGAGCCGCCAGCACACGCGGACCGATCCCGCGGTGCGTTCCTTGCCGAAGACCGCCTGGGCTGGGACGGCAGGGACCCGCACCGCGACGGCCAGCTCGATGCGGGCGCCGTCGTCGGTGTCGGTCCGCCCGGACCACGCCAGCGGCGTGACGTCGTAGCCGGCGTCCGGGACGTCGTCGGGCAGGCGCGGGTTCGCGGCCTCCTGTGCGAGCCGGTCGGCGTCGGCGGCGCGCCCACCGGTGGCGACGTCGTCGGCGATCCCGAGGACGACGCGGTCCGCGAGATCGCGCGCGAGCCGGTCGCCGTCGGTCGGCCGGAGCGCGAGGGCGACCAGCACGACGGCCGCGACGGCGGCGAGCACCACGACCGCGAGCACGACGGCGAGCGCCGGGCCGAGGCGGTGCCCGCGGGGGGCCGCCGACGTGGGCTCGTTCGGGTCCATCCTGGGATCGTGACACGGCGAGGCCCGGGAATGCGGGACCCGTCCGGAAGGTTGTTGAGACAACTAACCCCTCTGGAGGACGTCGTGCCCACCACCACCCCGACCACCGCGGACCTGCTGCCCGCCGCGACGTCGATGGCTGCCGTCACGCTGCTCGTGCGCGACCTCGACCTCATGACCCGGTACTACCGGGACGCCCTGTCCCTGGACGTGCTCGACGACGCCGCCGTGCCGGGGACGGTCGCCGCGCCCGAGGCGCTCGGCGCGGGGGGCGCCGGGGCCGCCCGGCGGGAGACCGTCGTCCTCGGACGCGGCGGGGTGCCGGTCGTCGTCCTGCGCCGCGAGCCCGAGCTGCCCGTCGCGCGCCGCGGCGAGGCGGGACTGTTCCACACGGCCGTGCTGTTCGACGACCCGCCCGCGCTCGCGCACGCCCTCGCGTCCGTCGCGCGCACCGCGCCCGGCACGTTCGTCGGGTCCGCCGACCACCTCGTCTCCGAGGCGTTCTACTTCACCGACCCCGAGGGCAACGGCGTCGAGCTGTACCACGACCGGCCGCGCACCGACTGGGGCTGGGACACCCAGCCCGACGGCCTGCGGACCGTGCGGATGGACACCCTCCACCTCGACCCGAACGCGTTCCTCGAGCGGCACCTGGCGCGGACGACGCCGGCCGCTGCCGGCCCGCCCGCCGGGCTCGCCGGTGCCGTGGTCGGGCACGTGCACCTCAAGGTCGGCGACGTCGACGCGGCCCGCGGCTTCTACGTCGGCACGCTCGGCTTCGAGGAGACGGCGCGCGTGCCCGGCGCCCTGTTCGTCTCGGCCGGCGGGTACCACCACCACCTCGCCGCCAACACGTGGCAGTCGCGCGGCGCGGGCCCGCGGGCGTCGGCGCTCGGCCTCGGCACGGTCGCGGTGCGGCTCCCGTCCGACGACGCCGTCACGGCGCTCGCCGACAGGCTCCGGCACGCGGGGGTCGCCACGCGCCACGACGGTGCGGCGCTGCGGTTCGAGGACCCGTGGAACAACGCGATCGAGGTCGCGTCGGCCTGAGCCCTACGACGCCGGGACGCGCGGGGCCTTGACGACCAGGACCGGGACCGGTGCGTCGAGCAGGACGCGCTGGGTCGTGGTGCCGAGCAGGAACGTCCCGACGTCGGGACGCTTGCGGGCTCCGAGCACGACGACCTCGGGGGAGACCTGGTCGACCGCGTCGAGGATCGCCTCGGCCGGGAGCACGTCGGGGTCGCGCCGCAGCACGGGCGCGTCGGCCAACGCGGCGGGGAGCTGCGCGCGCGCGTGGGCGAGCTCGTCGTCGGGGTCGACGCCCTCGGAGCGGTCGACGCCGGGGACGCTGAGCGTCAGCAGCGTGAGGCCGGTGCCGCGGCGTTCGGCCTCGCCGACCGCGACGCGCAGGGCCGCGTCGCCTTGCGGGGTCAGGTTGTACGCGAGGAGCACCGTCACTGGCCCATTGTGACCCACGCGCGGGGGCCGCGGCAGCACGGGGCCGGCTCAGACTCCGGCGAGGGCGAGCCCCGGCGGCAGCAGCGGCGGGACGACCTCGTGCGCCAGCCGGGCGAGCTCGGCCGGCCGGTCCGCGCCCATCCGCTCGGCGGGCACGGTCACGCTCAGCGCCCCGACGGGCACCCCGGCTCGCACCAGGGCGATCCCGACGCACGCGATGCCCGGCTCGTTCTCCTCCTGCTCGACGGCGTAGCCGAGCCGGCGCGCGCGGGCGACGGCGGCGTCGTCGGCGGGGGTGGCGTCGGGAGGCAGGTCGCCGCCGAGGGCCAGCAGGGCGCGCCCGAGCGCGGTGCGGGCGGCCGGGCGCCGCCGGCCGACGGCGGACCACACGCGCACCGGCCGCTCGGGCTCGACCTTGTCGAGGTAGAGCACGTCCGTCCCGACGAGCACCCCGAGGTGGACGAGCTCCTCGCCGGCCTCGCACAGCGCCACGAGCGCCGGGTGCACGAGCGCGGGCAGGTGCTCGGCGGGGGCCCAGGTCGCGCCGAGCGCGAGCGCCGCGGCGCCGAGGCGGTAGGCCCCGTCGGGCGAGCGGTCGACGTAGCCGCGGTGCGCCAGGGCGGCGAGCGTCCGGTGCACCGACGACTTGTGCAGGTCGAGCGACTCGGCGAGGGGGCCGAGCGGTAGCCCGTCGGGGCCGGCGTCGGAGAGGGCCTCGAGCGCGCGGAGCGCCTTGTCGACCGCGGGCAGCGGGCTGTCCTGGGCTTCCACGGGGCCTCCGGTGTAGGGTGCGATCCGCAACGCGGAACGCGCGTTCACTATGACGAAACGCTATCACGAGCGATAGCCCGGCAGGACGGAGCCGTCCATGACCACCACCCCCGGCGCACCCCCCGCGCCCGACCACCTCGCCGCCGCCCAGGACTTCGTCCTCGACGCCGTCGGCATTACCCGGGTCGTCCCGGTCGTCGTCGTCGACGGCCCCGACGACGGCGTCGCCGTCACCCGCGCGCTCGTCGCCGGCGGGCTCCCCGTCGCCGAGATCACCTTCCGCACCGCCGGCGCGCGCGACGCCGTCGCCGCCGTCGCCGACCAGCTCCCCGACGTCCTCGTCGGCGCGGGCACCGTGGTGAACGTCCGCCAGGTCGACGACGCGGTGGCCGCCGGGGCGCGGTTCCTCGTCTCGCCCGGGCTCTCGCGCGCCGTCGTCGAGCGCGCCCACGAGCACGGGATCCCCATCGTGCCCGGCGTCGCCACACCGACCGACGTCATCGCCGCGCTCGACCTCGGGCTCGACGTCGTCAAGCTGTTCCCCGCGGGGGTCCTCGGCGGCGTCGCCGCCGTGAAGGCCCTCGCCGCGCCCTTCCCGGGCGTCCGGTTCGTGCCCACCGGCGGGATCTCCGCCGCCAGCGCCCCCGACTACCTCGCGCAGCCGTCCGTCCTCGCCGTCGGCGGCTCGTGGATGGTCGACAAGGCCCTCGTCGCCGCCGGCGACTGGGACGAGATCACCCGCCGCACCGCCGAGGCCGTCGCCCTCGCCCAGCCCACCGGAGGAGACCGATGACCGCCCTCGACGTCCGCCCCGCCGCCGACTGCCGCTACGACGTCGTCGCCCTCGGGGAGGTCATGCTCCGCCTCGACCCCGGCGAGCGCCGCGTGCGCACCGCCCGGCGGTTCGACGCCTGGGAGGGCGGCGGCGAGTACAACGTCGCGCGCGGCCTGCGCCGCTGCTTCGGGCTCCGCGGCGCCGTCGTCACGGCGCTCGCGGACAACGAGGTCGGGCGCCTCGTCGAGGACCTCATGCTCACCGGCGGGCTCGACACCTCCTGGGTGAGGTGGCTGCCCTACGACGGCATCGGCCGCACCGTCCGCAACGGCCTCAACTTCACCGAGCGCGGCTACGGCGTGCGCGGCGCCGTCGGCGTCTCCGACCGCGGGCACACGGCGATCGCCGCCATGCAGCCCGGCGACGTCGACTGGGACGCCCTCTTCTCCCAGGGCGTGCGCTGGTTCCACACCGGCGGGATCTTCGCGGCCCTGTCCGAGTCCACCGCCGACGTCGCGGAGGCCGCCATGGCCGCCGCGCGCCGGCACGGGACGATCGTCTCCTACGACCTCAACTTCCGGCCCTCCCTGTGGGCCGGCATCGGCGGGCCCGAGAAGGCGCAGGAGGTCAACACCCGCCTCGCCCGGCACGTCGACGTCATGATCGGCAACGAGGAGGACTTCACCGCGTCCCTCGGGCTCGAGGTCGAGGGCGTCGACGAGAACCTGACCGACCTCGACACGGGTGCGTTCCGCGCCATGATCGGGCGCGCCGCCGAGGCGTACCCGAACTTCCAGGTCATCGCCACCACCCTGCGCGGCGTCCGGAGCGCCACCCGCAACGACTGGGGCGCCATCGCCTGGTCCCGGCGCGAGGGCTTCGCCGAGGCCACCCACCGCCCCGACCTCGAGATCCTCGACCGCGTCGGCGGCGGCGACTCCTTCGCCTCCGGGCTCGCCTACGCGCTCATGGAGCTCGGCTCCGTCGCCGACGCCGTCGAGTACGGCGCCGCGCACGGCGCCCTCGCCATGACGACGCCGGGGGACACCTCCATGGCGACGCTCGCCGAGGTCAAGCGGCTCGTCGGGGGTGGGGGCGCGCGGGTGGTGCGCTGATCGTCGACTCGCCCCGCTCCGTCCAGGTCGGGTTCGGGCCGGGACGACGGGGTGTGCGCGCGGTCTTCCATCCGCCTCGCTCGTCCCTCGCTCGGCTCCCGCCAGGCCCGCCACGACCGCGCGCACACCCCGCCCTCCCGGCCCTCGTGCACCGTGCGGCTCGGCCTGTGCGTGCGTTCGGTGCACCGCCCGCGTGGGTCCGGCCCCGACGAGGTGCTTCCCCTCGCTCGCTGGGACTGACCGGTGGCGGGTCGCCTCGGGTCGCGACCGACCGTGCGTCGAGCACAGGCTGCCTGCCCGCCGAGCACGGGCTCCGCGACCGTCTAGCCGAGCTGAGGGTCGCGGAGCCCGTGCTCGGCGGGCCAGGTGCCCGTGTTCGCGGGTCGCCTCGACCACGGCGGGAGCCGTCATTCCCGACGACGGCGCCACCGGTCCGCGGCGCGGACGGCGGACGCCCGGGGCGTCGTCGAGCAAGCGGGTTTCCCGCCGAGCAAGCGCGTCTGAGGCTCTTGCTCGGTCGGAAGCCCGCTTGATCGGCGGGGGCGAAGCGCGGAGCTCGAGCGTTCTCGCCGAGACCGTGGGTGCCGGCCGGCCGTCGTCGAGCACGGGCTATGTGCCCGACGACCAGGGGCTCCGCGACCGTCAGCTCGACCTGACGGTCGCGGAGCCCGTGTTCGGCAAAGGGCGGTGACGCGGGTCACGCCTCATTTCCGCGACGGGGGTGTTGCGTAAAACCGGTCAGGTGAGGCTACGCTTACCCCGCGAGCCCAGCACCCGCCGGGACGCGCCTCCACCGTCCGCCTGAACCGGGGTCACCGTGCTCGCAACGTTCGTCATCGGCCTGCGTGAAGGCCTCGAGGCCGCGCTCGTCGTCGGCATCCTGGCGGCCTTCCTCAAGCGCAACGGCGCGTCCATGCGCCCCCTGTGGTGGGGCATCGGGGCAGCGGTCCTGCTGTCGGTCGGGGTCGGCGTCACGCTCGAGGTCGTGTCGACGAGCCTGCCGCAACGTGCGCAGGAGGGCATGGAGACGGTCATCTCGGCTGTCGCGGTCGTCTTCGTGACGACCATGATCGTGTGGATGAGCGCGCACGCGCGCGGGCTCAAGAAGGAGCTCGAGGCGAGCGCCGGCGCCGCGCTCAAGGACGGCACCGCCTGGGCGGTGGCCGGGATGGCCTTCCTCGCGATCGTCAAGGAGGGCTTCGAGACGTCGGTCTTCCTGCTGGCGACGTTCCAGGCGTCGACGAGCACCACGGCCGCGGTCGTGGGCGCCGCGCTCGGGATCGTGGTGTCCGCCGGGCTGGGCGTGGGGCTGTACCAAGGCGGCATCCGGTTCAACATCGGCAGGTTCTTCCAGGTCACGGGCGTGTTCCTCGTGTTCGTCGCGGCGGGCCTCGTCGTCACGACGCTCCGGACGGCGCACGAGGCCGGATGGCTCACGGTCGGCCAGGGCCGCACGGTCGACCTGACGTGGCTCGCGCCCGCCGGCTCGGTGCAGGCGGCGCTGCTGACCGGCGTCCTCGGCATCCCGACGGAGCCGCGCGTCGTCGAGGTCGTGGCCTGGTTCGCCTACCTGGTGCCGATGCTCGCGTTCGTGCTGTGGCCCGCGAAGCGCCGGCTCAAGGGCGCCGCCGCGATGCGGTTCGAGCTGGGGCTCGCGGGCGGCCTCGCCGCCGCGGCCCTCGCGCTCGCGCTGCTCGTCCCGGCCGTCGGCCCGTACCCGGGCGGCGCGAACGTGCCCGTCGTCGCCTCGGCGGACGACCCGACGCCCGTCGGCGTGGCCGGCATCGGCACGGACGGCCGCGCCGTCGGCGCCCTCGACCGGCAGGGACGCATCATGGGCACGGCGGGATTCGGAGACGCGCAGGGCGCCGCCACCACCGTGGACGGCGTCGCCGCGACCGAGAAGCAGGTCACCGAGGACCTCCCGACGACGGACCTCCCCACGACCGTGACGCTGGCCCAGCTCACCGAGTACGGCGGCGGCCGTGTCCCGGTCGGGATCGACCCGACGACGGCGCCCGGCCCGTACACGGCGAGCTGGAAGCAGACCCAGGCGTTCGACGTCGTCGAGACCGGGAACCACGTGCTGCTCCGCGCGACCCAGACCACGCGGACCGTCCTGACCGTCACGGGCGGCGGCCTCGCCGCGAGCCGGACCGTCACGGTGGCGCCCGCCGCGGCCGGCATCACGGACTGGACCGTCGCCCCCGACCAGGTGGCCGCCACCGCCGCCGCCGTCGTCGCCCGCGACCGGGCCGCGCACGAGCGGGCCCTGTGGCGCGTCTACCTCCCGATCGTCCTCGCCGTCGCGGCCGCGGCCCTCGCCGCCGCCGGGCTGCGCAGGCGCCGCGCGCTCGCCCGCGCGGCCGACCCCGCTGCCTCGTCGGCGGCACCCTCGCTCGCCCCCGCCCCGTCCCAGGCGCCCGACGCGGCCCTTCGCGTCCAGAACACGTAGGAGCAACGACCATGCAGTCCCACCTCACCCGCCGCCCGCGCACGGTGCGCGTCGCGGCCGGCCTGGCCGGGCTCGCCGGCGCCGTGGCCCTCGTCGCGTCCGGGTGCTCGGGCGACGGCGACGCCTCGGCCAAGCCCGACGCGACGTCGTCGGGCGGCGCAGCGAAGGTCGACGTGACCCTCACCGCCGCGAGCGGCTCCGACGCGTGCGAGCTCTCGGCGGACTCCGTCCCGGCCGGCCCCGTGACGTTCACGGTCACCAACAAGGACTCCGCGGCGATCACGGAGTTCGAGATCCTCTCGGGCGACCGGATCGTGGGCGAGAAGGAGAATCTCGCGCCCGGCCTCGCGCCGGTGACCTTCACGGTCACGCTCGGCGGCGGCACGTACCAGGCGTACTGCCCCGGTGCGCAGACCGACACCGTGGACCTCACGGTCACGGGCGAGGCCGCGACGCCGACCGGCGGCGTCCAGGACGTCCTCGCCCAGGGCACGACGACCTACGGCGCGTACGTCGACAGCCAGGTCGCGGACATGGTGACGGCGATCAAGGCGCTGCAGGCCGCGGTCGACGCGGGAGACGTCGCCGCCGCGCAGAAGGCGTACGCGGCCGCGCGGCCGTTCTACGAGAAGGTCGAGTCCGACGTCGCGGGCTTCGTGCTGCCCGGCAGCGACCCGACGGACAACACCGGCAACCTCGACTACCTCGTGGACATGCGTGCGTCGAACCTCGACCCGGCGGTCGGCTGGCACGGCTTCCACGCCGTCGAGCGCGACCTGTTCGAGAAGAAGGCGATCTCCGCGGACACCGAGAAGCTGGCAGCGGAGCTCACCGCGAACGTCACCAAGCTGTCCGACCTCGCGAGCGGGCTGACGTACAAGCCCGAGGACCTCGCCAACGGTGCGGCGGGGCTGCTGGAGGAGGTCCAGGCCAACAAGATCAAGGGCGAGGAGGAGAAGTACTCCCACCTCGACCTCGTGGACTTCGCGGCGAACGTCGAGGGCGCCGAGCAGGCGTTCGCGAACCTCGAGCCCGGGCTCGAGACGATCGACCCGGACCTCACGAAGCAGGTGACCACGCAGTTCGACGCCGTGAAGCAGACGCTCACGGCCTACGAGGACCCCTCCGCGCTCGGTGGGTACAAGGCGTGGACGCCGGAGCTGCGCAGGGCCGACGCCGCGAAGCTCTCGCAGGCCGTCCAGGCCCTCCAGGAGCCGCTGTCCCGCATCGCGGAGAAGGTCGCGACCGCCCAGTGACCGATGATCATGGCGCCGCGCCCGACGGCGCACCGGCAGCGCCGGACGAGTCGAGCGGCCGGTTCTCCCGCCGCGCGTTCCTCGGCGCCGGGTTCGGCGGGCTCGCGGTCGGCGCGCTCGGCGGCGTCGGGGGAGCGGCGTGGGCGCGGTCCGACGACGGCGGCACGCCCGGCGGGCCCGGCGCGTCGCCGTCCGACGGCGTCCCCTCGACCACGGCGTACCCGTTCTACGACCAGCCGCACCAGGGCGGCGTCTCGACGCCGCAGCAGCGCCACGCGATCTTCGTCTCCTACGACCTGACGACGACCGACCCGGCGGACCTGCAGGTGCTGCTGGCGCGGTGGTCGGCGGCGGCTGCGCAGCTCCAGCGGGGCCGGTCGCTGGGAGCTGTCGAGCCGTCGCACGCGAACGCGGTGCCGACGGACACGGGTGAGGCGGCCGACCTCGGCCCGTCGGGCCTCACGGTCACGATCGGGCTGGGGCCTGGCGTGTTCGACGACCGCTTCGGCCTCGCGCGCCTCAGGCCCGCGAGGTTGGAGCACCTCCCCGAGCTGCCGTCCGACCAGCTCGACCCGAAGCTCACCGGCGGCGACCTGTCCATCCAGGCGTGCGCCGAGGACCCCCAGGTCGCCTACCACGCGGTCCGGGACCTGTCCCGCGTGGCCCGGGGGACCGCCGTCGTGCGCTGGACCGTCATGGGCTTCGGCCGCGCGTCGGCGGGCAAGGGGCAGACGACCCCGCGCAACCTCATGGGCTTCAAGGACGGCACCCGCAACATCAAGGAGGACGCCGACCTCGAGCGGTTCGTCTGGCACGACGGCGCCGACCAGGCGTGGATGAAGGGTGGCACCTACCAGGTGGCGCGCAAGATCCAGATGCACATCGAGAACTGGGACACCGACTACATCGGCGACCAGCAGGCCGTGTTCGGGCGGACGAAGCAGGAGGGCGCCCCGCTGTCCGGCGCGCACGAGCTCGACGCGCCCGACTTCACGAAGAAGGGCGACGGCGGCGAGCTCGCGATCCCTGCGACCTCGCACGTCGCGCTCGCCGCGCATGAGAACAACGGCGGCCTGAAGATCCTGCGCAGGTCCTACAACTTCACGGACGGCATGAACGCGGACGGCCAGATCGACGCGGGCCTGCTGTTCGTCGCGTACATGAACGACCCGGCGGCGTTCGTGACCCTGCAGACGAAGCTCGGGCGCGTCGACCGGCTCAACGAGTACATCGCGCACGTGGGCTCGGCCGTGTTCGCGGTGCCGCCCGCGCCGGCGTCGGGCAGCTACGTGGGCGCGGCGCTGTTCCGCTGACCCTGGGGGCCCGGCCGCTCAGCCGAGCCGGCGGCGCACCCACCACACGCAGAGCCCGACGGCGGCCGCGGCGAGCGCCACGAGGATGCCCGTCTCGACGAGCTGGAGCTCCCAGAACCGGCTCGCGGGCTGGTAGGTGACGTCCTGCCGCAGGCCGAGGGAGCCCACCCAGTCCAGGCACTGCTGACCCGGCAGGTTGCGGTCGCACTGCGTCGGGTCGGCGGGCCCGACGAAGAGCGTGCCGTCCGGGGTGAGCGTGCGGTTGGTGAGCACGAGCGCGCCCTTCTGGGCGAAGTTCGCGACGACCTCCATGTGGCCGCCGTTGGTCTCGGCGAAGGTCTGCAGGTCCGACAGCTCGAGCGGGACGTTCGCGTGCACGGGCGGGAGCAGGTGGACGCGGAGCCAGAAGGAGAACGCGAGCATGACCGCGGCGACGACGGCGAACGTCGTCGCCATCGCGGTGACGGTCCGCCGCAGCACCGCCCCGAGCAGCACGCCGACCGCGACCGCGAGGAGCGCGTAGCCGACGGGCACGATCCCCCGCGCCAGGTACGTCGCGGGCTGGAGGCGGCCGCCCTGCGCGGAGTCGATCGGGCTCGCCCACCAGGTGAGCGCGAGCGAGGCGAGGCCCGCGGTGACGGCGGCCGCCCCGAGGGCGACGCCGAGCCGCGGCAGGAGCCACCGGGTCCGGGTGACGCTCTGCGTCCAGGCGACGCGATGGGTGCCGGCCTCGAGCTCGCGCGAGACGAGCGGGGCGCCCCAGAACACGCCGGCGAGGACGGGGAAGGCGATGACGGCGAGCGCGCCGATCGAGTAGAACGCGCCCGTGAGCCCGGACTTCGCGTCGCGGAGGAACGACTGCGCCAGCCCGGAGCACCGGTCGCCGCTGCAGCCGGCGGTCCCGCTCTGGGAGTACAGGTCGGCGAGGTGCGGGCCCGTGGCGACGGCGAGCACGCCCAGGCAGGCGAGCAGGGCGAGGGCGACGTAGCCCTGGGCGCGGAACAGGCGCCAGGCGAGCCAGCTCATCGGACGGCCTCCGAGGGCGAGGCGGGGCGGGGGGTCGGGGCGGCGGCGCGCGCCATGTACGTGAGGACGACGTCCTCGAGGCCGAGCTGCTCGACCTGGACCCGGTCGGCGACGACGGGGAGCGCGCTGCGCACGACGACGGAGCGGTGGCGACCCTTGTCGGTCTCGAGCACGAGCTCCGCCCCGGGCGGCAGCGCGTCGAGGTCGCGCGCGTCGCCGGTGAGGCGGTAGTGCGTGCCCGTGACCTCGTCGATGTCGCCGGCGAGCTGCACCTGGGAGCCCGTCAGCACGACGAGGTGGTCGCAGACCCGCTCGAGGTCGCTCACCAGGTGCGAGGACAGCACGACGGACGCCTCGTGGTCGACGACGTGCGCCATCAACCCCTGGAGGAACTCGTGCCGTGCGAGCGGGTCGAGGCTGGCGGCGGGCTCGTCGAGCAGGAGGAGCTCGGGGCGCTTGGCGAGCGCGAGCGTGAGGGCGAGCTGGGCCCGCTGGCCGCCGGAGAGCCGGCCCGCCTTCTGGTGTGTGTCGAGTCCCAGGTCGGTGACGCGACGCTCGGCGGCCTTGGCGTCCCAGCGCGGGTTGAGGCGGCGGCCGAGCTCGAGGTGGTCGGCGACGGTGAGGTTCGCGTAGGTCGGCGCGTCCTGCGCGACGAACCCGACGCGCCCGAGCTGGTCGGGCCCGGAGGCGGGGGTGTCGCCGAGGACCTCGATCTCGCCGGACGTCGGCCGGAGCAGACCCGCTGCGAGGCCCAGCAGGGTCGACTTGCCGGCGCCGTTCGGCCCGACGAGCGCCACGACCCGCCCGGCGGGGATGTCGAGGGTGCAGTCGTCGAGGGCCGTGCGCCGGCCGTACCTTTTGGTCAGCCCGCGGGCCGTGAGCGCCGACGTCACGGCTCGACCCGGAGGTGCTCGCGCAGCGTCCCGTGGACGAGCGCCTCGACGCTCTCGTCGTCGAGCCCGGCCTGCTGCGCGTCCCGGAGCCAGCGGACGAGGCCGGCGCGGAGGCGGACGTAGGAGGCGGCGGGGACGTCGCCCGCGAGCGAGCCGGTGACGAACGTGCCGAGCCCCGGCCGCGGGGTGACGAGCCCGGCGTACTCGAGCTCGCGGTAGGCCTTGTGGACCGTGTTGGGGTTGATCGTGACCGTGGAGACGACCTCGCGGACGGTCGGGAGCTGGTCGCCCTCGCGCAGGAGGCCGAGCCGGAGGGCGTGCCGGACCTGCTGGACGATCTGGAGGTACGGCGCGACGCCGGACGCGGAGTCGAGGTGGAACTGGATCATCGGTCATCCCATTCTGCTAGGGCAATAGCACAATAGGACGGCGCGAGGCCCGGGGGCAACCGTCGAGGTCAGGGGCCCGGCCGGGCGGTCAGGCGCTGGCGAGCTGCTCGCGGACCTGGCGCTTGGCGCGCGTGAGGATCCCGGACATCCCGTTGAGGCGCAGCGGGCTCACGGCGTTGGTGAGCCCGAGGCTGAGGGGATAGTCGTCCGGCACGTCGAGGACCTCCTGCGGGCTGAGCCCGTCGAGGCCCTGCGCCAGGATCGACGCGAACCCGCGCGTCGTCGGGGCCTCGGCGGGCGCCGTCGCGTAGAGGTGGACGCGCTGGTCGCCGTCGATCTCCGCGAACGCGCGCACGGGGGACTGGCACTCCTCGACGCGCTCCAGCATGCCGGGCGCGTTCTGGTAGCGGACGGGGATCTCCGGCAGCTCGCGGGAGAACTCCAGGAGGAGCTGCAGCCGGTCGCGCTCGCCGAGCGCGAGGAAGTCGTCGCGGATCTCCGCGAGCACGGGCGGGAGCGTCGTCTCGGTCACGGGTTCATCCTTCCACCGGTGCGCGGGTCTGGGGCCGGCGTCTCACCGGGCGTGTGTCAGAACGTCGTGAGGCTCCCGACTCACCAGGTTCTGACAGCTCGCGCGGGATCCGACGACGACGGCGCCCTCCTCCGCGGGAGGCGGGCGCCGTCGTCGGGGGTGCTCCGGGCGGAGCGGGCCGGTCAGGTCGCGAGCTCGCCCGGCTCCTCGCCCTTGGCGATCGGGACGCGCACGGCGTTGCCCCACTCGGTCCAGGAGCCGTCGTAGTTGCGGACGTTCTCGATGCCGAGGAGGAAGTGCAGGGCGAACCACGTGTGGCTCGAGCGCTCGCCGATGCGGCAGTACGTGATGACCGCGTCGTCGTCGGTGAGGCCGAGGCCGCCCTCGCGGTAGATGCCCTCGAGCTCGGCGCGCGACTTGTAGGTGCCGTCCTCCGCGACCGCGGTCGCCCACGGCACGTTGCGGGCGGTCGGGATGTGGCCGCCGCGGAGCACGCCCTCCTCCGGGTAGTCCGGGATGTGGAGGCGCTCGCCGGTGTACTCGGGGAGGGAGCGGATGTCGACGAGCGGGCCCTTCCCGATGTGGGCGAGCACGTCCTCCTTGAAGGCGCGGTAGGTGACGTCGTCGCGGCGGGCGGCGGGGTAGTCGGCCGGCTCGGGCGCGGGCACGTCGGTGGTGAGCTCGCGGCCCTCGGCGACCCAGAGGTTGCGCCCGCCGTCGAGCAGGCGCACGTCCGCGTGGCCGTAGATGGTGAAGAGCCACGCGGCATAGGCGGCCCACCAGTTGTTCTTGTCCCCGTAGACGACGAGCGTCGTGTCCGGCCCGACGCCCTTCGAGCCCAGCAGCGCGGCGAACTGCGCGCCCGTGATGAACTCGCGGACCTCGGGGTCGTTGAGGTCCGTGTGCCAGTCGACCTTCACGGCGCCGGGGATGTGGCCCGTCTCGTAGAGCAAGACGTCCTCGTCCGACTCGACGACGACGAGGTCCGCGTCGTCGAGGTGCTCGGCGAGCCAGGCGGTGGTCACGAGGCGCTCGGGATGCGCGTACTCGTTGATCTTGGGGGAGCTGGTGTCCAGTGCGGCAGGCATGGGACCCACTGTAGGTCCGGGGGCGGGCCGCCGGGAGGGGGGTGTCTCGCCCAGTGAGACGACGTGTCCCGGGCTCAGGAACCCCAGCCGGCCAGCCGGCCCAGCGCGACGAACACGGCGGCCAGGAACAGGAAGACGTTGAGCGCGAGGTTCTCCGTCTCGTGGCGGCGGACGTGGACGGTCACCGCACCCACCTGGAGGGCGGCGAGGCAGGTCGCCGCGACGGGGGTGAGCACCTCGGCAGTGCCCGTGGCCTGCGGGACGATCAGCCCGACGGCGCCCAGCACCTCCGCCGCCCCGATCAGCTTGACCGTCGCCGGGGAGAAGTCGTCGACCCACGGCATCTGGGGACGCAGCCGGTCGGGCGCGTACGCGAGCTTCGTGATCCCCGTCCCCAGGTACACGGCGGCGAGGACGCCGGCGACGATCCACAGGGCGAGGTTCATGGGGCTCCGATCGTGAGGTGCGAACGGGCTGGTGGTCCGCGAGCCTGAGGATAGCGGGAGCGCAGGGTAGATCCGAGGAGGTCGGAGATGACACAGCACCACGAGGACCACGACGGCCGCTGGTCCCAGGACGTCACGGAGCACTCGGACGCGCTCGACCTCGAGGAGGGTGTGTTCACGTGGAAGGACCCGAAGCGGATCGCGCGCTCGCTGCGCGACTCGGCCGAGGCGAGCGGCCGGCGCAAGACCTCGCCGTACCGCTCCGCGATGTCGATGCTGACGTTCTACGTCAACCGCGCCGGCAAGGACCTCGACGCGGAGCAGCGCGACGTGCTCGAGCGCGCGAAGGACGAGCTGCGGAAGCTCTACGGCAAGGCGTGAGCGGTCAGCGGTACCACTCCTCGTCGATCGAGGCGAGGCGCGACGGGTGCACCTCGCCGCTCAGGCCGTAGAACCGCTGGAAGCTCATGATCAGCGGGCGCCAGCGGTCTGGGTCGACGCGGTGCGCGGTGCCCGGCATCCGGATGGCGTCGTGCACGTGGACGCGCGTCACGCGGACCTCGAACGCGACGATCGACCCCGCGTCGGGATCGTCGCGCTCGAGCGGGTGCGCGTGCACGAGGCGCGCCTCCAGGTTCACGGGGCACTCGGCCGCCCGCGGCGCCGCGACCGTGTCGGAGGGGGCGGCCGTCAGGCCCGCGCGGCCGAACTTGTCCGGCTCGTGCCGGTAGCCCGCCGCGGCCTTCCGGTCGGAGACCGGGTCGCGGCCCGTGGTGAGGGCGATCCGGTCGACGGCGTCCACCTGCTCGGGCGACGGCAGGTTGAGCACGCACTCGCCCGTCGCGGCGAGGTTCAGCGCGGTCTGGGAGCGGGCGCCCAGCCCGAGCACCGCCGTCTTGCCCAGCCAGAAGACGGACGACATCGGGGCCAGGTTCGGCCGACCGTCCGGGCTCGTCGTGCTCAGGAGGACGACGGGGGTGCCGAAGTAGAGGATCGCGGGGTCGATCACCGTGTGCGTGGGCTCGGCGGTCGTGGTCCGTCGCTCGGTGGAGGTGGAGGTCATGCTCCCAGCGTGGCCGGGCCGGACGGGCCGCGTCTGGCGGGAACCCGACGCCTCACTCGGAGGCGGGGCGCCGCAGCACCATGACGTCCATCCGGCCCTCCTGGACCGTCTCGCCGCGCTGGTTGCGGAGCGTCACCCACCGCTCGACGATCCCGTAGGTGCCCTTGCTCGTCGGGCGCGCGGCCAGGATCTCGACCGTGCACGTGAGCGTGTCCCCGATGAAGACGGGCGCAGTGAACCGCCACCGGTCGATCCCCAGGAGCGCGACCGCGGTGCCCTCGAAGAGGCCCGTGCGGGCGATCAGGCCCAGGCACAGCGACGCGCCGAGCATGCCGTGGACGATCCGCTGCCCGTAGCGCGTGCCGGCCGCGAACTCCGCGTCCGTGTGGACCTGGTTGTTGTCGCCCGTCCAGGCCGCGAAGGAGACGACGTCCGCCTCGGTGATCGTCCGGCCGGGCGTGGTGAGCACCTGTCCGACGGCGAAGTCCTCCAGGTAGCGCGCGGCACCGAAGGTCGGGGGCGCGGGGCGGAAGGCGGGCTCGGTCGCGGGGGAGGGGGCGTCGTCGGGCACGGTGCGAGGGTACTGCTGGTCCCTCGCACTGCGCCCCGCCGACGGTCCACGACTACGTGGCCGCCCTGGTGGCGTGGTCACCGTCGAGGGGCGACGGGGCGCAGCACGAGTTGCGTGCCAGGCCGCGGCCGCGAGCTCGTCCACGCGCGCGACCGATCTCCGGAGTCCGTCCACGGACGCCGCCCCGCATCCGGGTGCGAGTGTCTGCAGTTCGGGGCTGACACTTCTAGGTCGGCACGGTAGGTGGTGTGTCCGGGGTGGTGCGTGTCGGTGGCAAGTGGCAGAATCGAACACGTGTTCGAATCGACGGGCGGGTGTGAGGGGGTCGGGGGCGGCGAGGCCGCGGCCCGGCTTCCGTTCTGCCCGCCCGACGACGTCGCTCGCCCGGGTGCGGACCTGCGGGGTGGGTCCGGGGCGGGTGGGGCGTCGGTGGCCGGTGCAGCCGACGCCGCGGTCGATGCGGTGGTGGCCGATGCGGAGTCGGTGCTGGAGGGGGCGTTGCGTCGGGCGTTGGGGTCGCTCGTCGATACGGCCGTGGCGCCGATCGGCGGTGCCGAGCGCGGTGGCGCGACGCGGGGGCTGGACGCTTCGGCTGCGCTGGAGGTCGCGGATGGTGCCCCTGCCGCGGCGGCTGCGCCGTTGGAGCCGGTCGTGGCATGGGCTGCACTGGAGGGCTTCGAGGGCGCTGGCCTCGATGGTGCTGATCCCGATAGTGCTGGTCCCGTGGCTGTTTTCACGGATGCCGCGTTGGAGGGTCTGGAGGACGTGGTCCCTGGGCCGGTGCTGGCCCGGATCCTCGCCGGGTTGGAAGTGGCGGACGTGACCGACGACGCGCTGGTCGAGGTCGTCGCGGCGGCGGAACGTTTGAGGTCGTGGGCGCTGGCGGTGCAGGCGCGTGCGGCGGGTGAGCTCGCGGACCGTGCGGGTGGGTCCAGTGCCGCGGTCGACGGTGCCGCCGCCGCGGTGGGCGCACGGTTGTGCCTGACGCGGCGGGCGGCCGACGGTCTCCTCGGCCTCGCGACAGGCTTGGCGGAGCTGCCCGAGGTCGCCCACGCTCTCGCGGTGGGGCGGATCGATGATCGTCGGGCGCGGGTCCTGGTCGAGGGGTGCGTGGACCTGCCGCGTGAGCACCGCCGGGCCGTGGTCGCGGACCTCGTGACTGGGTGCACCGACCAGGACGGACAGGACTCGCAGGACGGGCGAAGGTTCGACGGGCCCGCGACCCGGCTGACCCCGACCCGGTTGCGGGAGCGGCTGCGCCGCGCGGTCGTGGCGTTCGACCCGGACGGTGGTGCGCGGCGCCGCGCGCGTGCCCGGGCGGACCGGAACGTGCGGTTCGAACCCGCCGGGGAGTGCATGGCGTATCTGACGGCGTTGCTGCCCGCCGACGAAGCTGCCCGTGCCCGTGCGGGCCTGGACGTGCTCGCGGTCGCGGCGCACCGCACGCCCGGTGAGGCCCGGACCCTGGACCAGGTCCGCGCCGACACCCTCGTCGCGCTCCTGTCCGGGGCCCGCCCCGTCGTGACGGACGGGGCTCATACTGTCGCCGGCCCGCCCGCTTCCGGCGCGCCGCTCCCGAGCGCACAGCCCGAGACTGGCGGCGTGGCCCCGAGCGCGTCGGGTGTGGCGGGGTGGACGGCGCCGACGGTGCGGACGGTCGTGCACGTGACGGTGGCGGCGTCGACGCTGCTCGGACTGGACGACCTGCCCGGGGACCTGACCGGGTTCGGGCCCATCCCCGCGGACCTCGCCCGCCGGCTCGCGACCGGCCAGGACGCGACCTGGCAGCGGATCGTGACCGACCCGGTGACGGGGATCGCGTCCGACGTCTCACGCCGCACCTACCGGCCCGGGACGGTGCTGGGCGACCTGGTCCGGGTCCGGGACGCGACGTGCACGTTCCCCGGCTGCGGCATCCCCGCGTGGCGGGCCGACCTCGACCACGTCGAACCCTTCGACCACACCCGAGCAGGCGACAGGTCCTCCGGCGACGGCACTGTCAGCGACACCGGCCCATCGGGCGGCGGGCCGGCGAACCGTGCGGGCGCGTCCGGCGGGACCGGCCTATCGGGCGGGACCGGCCAGACACGCGCAGACAACCTCCACCCCGTGTGCCGTCACCACCACAACCTCAAGACCCACGGCGGCTGGTCGACGACCCGCGACCCCGTGACCGGGGTCGTGACCTGGCGATCACCGACCGGTCACGAGCACCAGGTCGGCCCCCACATCACCGACCCGGACCACAAGGACGCGCCAGGCGCTGCGCGTCTCGAACCACACGGCGTCGAGATCAGCCGACCAGCGCGGACCACTCAGATGTCGGACGACGTCGACCCGCCTTTCTGACCGCGTCACACGTCGGGCGGCGTCGGAGTGCGCATCCGCATGCACGGCACACGTGCCCTTCGCCACGCGCTTCCGACCGTCCAGATGCAAACGCGCTCGACCTGTCGGAATCAGCGACCGGTCGACGGACCCCAAGTGCGACGAACGATGCCTGACTCAGGCGTGCAGCCCAAGCATCGGCTGTCGCGTTGCCAATGGTCAGACGGAGACGATGGCGCCGCGGCTCGCCGCGTGAGGGCTCGTCGCCCCGCCCTGTTGCTTTCCGATGGGGAAAGTTTGGCTTTCCTTCATGGAAAGCAACGTCGACGGCCCGGACGACGCCGAGCGGTCCCTGCGGCAGATCGCGGACGACCAGGCCCGGCTCGCCGGACGCATGGCAGCGCCGTGGTGGTACGGGTCCGTCGTCGGCCCGCTCCTCGCCGTCCTTCTCGCGTCGACGCTCGTCGGCGACGGCTGGTGGAGGTACCTGCCCGCGCTGCTCGGTCTCGGCGTCGCGTTCGGGATCGACACCGGTCACCGGCGAGCGACCGGCGTGGTGCGGCGCGCACCGCGAGGCGGGCAGGCCCTGCGCGTGGGGGTCCTGCAGGTGGCCGCGGTCGTCGTCCTCTACTGCGTGGCCGCGCTGTTCGCCGGCATGCAGGAGCCGTTGCTCGTCGTGGCCGTCGCCCTGGTCGGCTTCGCGGCCGGCGGGGCGTTCGTGCGGCTCTCCGACCGCGCCCTCGAGGGCGACCTGCGCCGTGCCGTCTGACCCCCGGTTCTACGCCGCGGTGCACCCACCGAACAGGCTGCGGCTCTGCGCCGCGCTGCGGGTCGTGGACCGGATGGAGTTCCGCGCCCTGCGTGACGTGCTCGAGCTCAGCGACGCGACCCTGTCGAAGACGATCGGCGCGCTGGTCGACGCGGGCTACGTCCGGACGACCAAGGCGTCGTCGCGGCGCGCGACGACGCCCACCGCATCACCTCCGCCGCGCTCACCGCCGCCGGCCACCGCGGGTTCGACGGGCACATGGCGGCCCTTCGCGAGCTGGCGGCGGGCAGCGGGGAGGGCGCTACGCGCGGTAGCCCTGCGTGAACCGTGACGCGCCGAGCCGCAGCAGGTCCTCGTCGGGGACGAGCGCGGGGAGCGCGGGGTCGTCGGGGAGCTGGAGGGTCCTGGCGAGCCGGACGTCGCGCGACGACGAACCGACCTCGACGACGAACTCCCCGCCCTCGCGCCGCCACGTCCCGAAGCGGCCGTCGCCGCGGTCCGTCGCGATGTCCCAGTAGGCGAAGTCGCGGCTGACCAGGTCGAACGTGACGGTCGCGCTCTCGCCCGGCTCGAGCGCGATCTTCTCGAAGCCGCGGAGCTCGCGGACGGGCCGGCGCACGGCGGCATCGGGGTCGCCGACGTAGAGCTGGACGACCTCGCGGCCTGCGACGGGCCCGGTGTTGGTCACGGTGCAGCGCACGCGCACGTCGCCGGCGGCCGCGTCGACCAGGTCGACCTCGAGGTCGGCGTACGCGAACGTCGTGTACGACAGCCCGTGCCCGAACGGGTAGCGGACCTGCCGCCGGAGCGCGTCGTACCAGCGGTAGCCGATGAAGACGCCCTCGCCGTAGAGCACGGTGCCGCGCTCACCGGTCCACGTGACGTAGCCGGGCGTGTCCTCGACCGCGAGGGGGAAGGTCTCGGCGATCTTGCCGGACGGGTTGACCCGCCCGAGCAGGACGTCGACGACGGCGCCCGCCCCGGCCTGGCCCGGAAGCCACGCCTCGACGATCGCGTCCACGCGGTCGTGCCAGGGGTCCAGGGTCACGGCCGCGCCGTTGGACAGCACGACGACGAGCGCCGCCCCCGTCCGCTCCCGCAGGTCCGCGAGCCTGCCCAGCAGGGTGACCTGGTCCGCGGGCAGGGCGAGCGTCGTCCGGTCGTCGGCCTCCTGCTCGAACGCGAGCGGGAGGCCGACGAACGCCACGACGACGTCCGCGCCCTCCGCCACGGCCACCGCCTCGTCGGCGAGGCGGACCGCGGCGGGGGAGAGCGGCCCGGCCGCGACGCGCTCCGCCGCGGCCGCGAGCCGGAGCGCCTCCGCGAGCGCGGCCGACCGCCGCGCCGGCCCGCTGCCGTCGTCGACGAACGTCGCGCCGTGCGCGTCCAGGTAGGCGCGGAGGTCGTCCTGGTAGGCGTCCTTCGGGATGTGCACGTAGCCGGGCGCGTAGTCGACCCGGTCGCCGAGGGCGGCCCGGAGCTCGACGAGCGCCGTGTCGACGCGGGTCGGGTCGACGCCCGACGATCCGCCGCCCTGGATGCGGGCGTGCTCGGCGAACGCGCCGACGACCGCGACGCGGCCGACGGTGGCGGCGTCGAGCGGCAGCACCGGCGGGGCGCCGGCGCCCGCGAGGGCGGGGGGCTCGTTGCGCAGGAGCGTGACGGCGCCTGCCGCCGCCTCCCGGGCGAGGGCGTGGTGCTCGTCGGCGCGGAGGAGCGCGAGCTGCTCGGCGGTGAGACGGTCCCCGGGCGCGACGCCGAGGTCCAGGACCGGCCCGTTCACGAGGTCGGCGCCGGGGTAGGCGCGCGCGACGAGCCCGAGGACCCGACGGGCGGCGGCGTCGACGACGGACTCGTCGAGCTCGCCGGCACGGACGGCGGCGACGATCTCGGCGTCGGTGACCCCGCCCGTCCCGGGCATCTCCAGGTCGAGGCCCGCCAGCAGCGACGGCACGCGGTGGTGGACGGCGTTCCAGTCGGAGACGACGACGCCGTCGTACCCCCACTCGTCGCGCAGCACGTCGGTGAGGAGCCAGCGGTTCTCGGACGCGTGGACGCCGTGCAGCCGGTTGTAGGAGCACATGACGGTCCAGGGGTCGGCCTGCTTCACGGCGCGCTCGAACGCCGCGAGGTACGTCTCGCGCAGGGTCCGCTCGTCGGCCTCCACGGAGATCCGGGTCCGCTCGATCTCCTGGTTGTTGGCGGCGAAGTGCTTGAGCGACGCCCCGACGCCGGTCGACTGCAGCCCGTCGACGTAGGCGGCGCCGAGCTCTCCGGACAGCAGCGGGTCCTCCGAGAAGTACTCGAAGTTCCGGCCGCACAGCGGGGAGCGCTTCATGTTGACGCCCGGTCCGAGGACGACCTGCACGCCCTCGGCGCGCGCCTCCTCCCCGATCGCCGCGGCGACCCGCCGGACGAGGTCGCGGTCCCACGACGCCCCCATCGCGGACGCCGTCGGGAAGCCGGTCGCGGGGACCCACACCATGTCGACGCCGGTCTCCTTGCGGAGCCCGTGGGGCCCGTCGCCGACCTCGATCGCCGGGACGCGGACGCCGTCGGCCGGGCGGTCGATGGTCTCGGTGTACCAGTCGTCCCGCCCGGACAGGAGGGAGGCCTTCTCCTCGAGGGTGAGGGCGGCGAGCGTCGCGTCGACGTCGAACGGGGAGGTCATCGGTGTCCTTGCTTCGGTGGGGGTGGATCAGGTGAGGAGGAAGTCGCCGGGGTGGTCGTCGCGGACCCGGGCCAGCAGGCGCGGGCCGACCTCGACGCCGCCCTCGGCGAGGGCGTCGAGCACGACGCCGGACAGCGGCGAGGCGGTGGCGACGGTCACGCCGGCCGCCGGCGCGACGCGCGCGAGCTCGGCGACCAGGGCGTCTCGCATGGCCGGGTGCTCGGAGGTCGCGACCGAGCCGTTGAGGAGCACGGGCAGCTCGCCGGACGCCAGGTCGACGCCGACGCGCCGGGCGCACCACTGCGCGTACCCGACGAACGCCGCGGCCTGGCGGGCGACGATCTGCGTGGCGACGTCGTCGCCGGCCCCCGCGGCCGCGAGCACGACGCGCGACGCGCGCCACAGGTCGGAGCGGGGCCGGGCGCCGAACCGCCGCGTGAAGGCGTGGCGCAGCTCCCAGGCGTCCGCGACGTCGAAGAGCTCGCAGAGCTCGCCGGTCAGGGCGGTGGCGGGCCCGAGCCCCATCCACGCGCGGCAGACCGCCGCGAGCGCGGCGTTGCCGAGCCCGCCGCCGCCGAGGTCGTCGAACACGAACATGCCCGAGCACTCCTCGCGGCCGTCCCGCGAGCGCGCGGCGACCGCCGGGCCGGTGCCCACCGTGATCGACACGGCGACCCCCGAGCCGTCGAGCAGGCGCAGCGAGGCGAAGCCGTCGTTCTTGATGCTGCGCGGGCCGAGCTCCGGTAGCCGCTGCGAGAGCTGCTCGTCCCAGAACGCGGCGTCCTCGGGGTAGTCCACGCCCGCGAGGCGGAACGCGGCGGACGCCAGGTCCGGCGTCGAGACGCCGGCCTCCCGGCGCGCCGTCCCGACGGCCCCGAGGACGGCCTCGAGCGCGTCGGGGACGCTGGCCGCGCCGTAGATGTCCCCGCACCCGCCGCGTCCGCGCCCCAGGACGGTGCCCTCGTCGTCGACGACGAGGGCGACCGTCTTGGAGTTCCCGGCGTCGACCGCCAGATGGAAGGTGCTCACTTCAGGAGACGCTCCGGCAGGTACGCGCGGTGCGCGTAGGCCATCTCGTCGTAGAGCTCCTCCGCGACGCGGAGCGTCGGCACCATCGGGTTGGCGGCGAGGGCACGGATGCCGTCGGCGCGCGTCCCGCGCCACGCCGCCTCCGCGGCGAGGTACTGGTACTCGGCGAGCTCCTGGACGAGGCCGCGGACGGCGTGCGGGAGCGGCTTCTGGGGCAGCGGGTGCACGCCCTGCGCGTCCACGGTCGACCACATCTCGACGACGACGTCCTCGTCGAAGCCCGGCAGCGCGCCACCGGTGTTCGGGAGGTTGACCGGCAGGCGGGCGCCCGTGTCGTTGTAGTACGCGCTCATGACGTCGATCGCGAGCTCGAGCTCGTGGATCCCGCCGCGCGACCGCTTCGGGTCGAGGTCCGGGACCTCTGCCTCCGCCTGCTCCGCGTAGTGCTCCCAGTAGCCGGGGAGCGCCGCGAGCAGGTCCTCGGCGCGCGTCGTCCGGGCGCCCTGGAGCTCCCGCAGCACCTCCTCGCGGAAGTAGTAGTACTGGAAGTAGTCGCTCGGCACCGAGCGCATCGTCGTCGCGAGCTGCAGCATGCGCTTCGAGTGGACGTCGAGGGTCGGGTCGTCCTTGCGCTCCGCCCACGCGGCGTCGAGCAGGGGCATGAGGTCCTGGCCGTCGTACGTGTGCTCGAACGACCAGCAGTTGTGGTTGACGCCCGCCATGACGACGTTCGCTCGCGCCGGGTCGAGCCCGGCGGCGCGCAGCACCGTCTTGGGGAACACGATCGGGCCCTCGCACATCGACCACATCGTCCGGTCCGTGAACCGGGTGACCGCCTGCGACACGATGTTCACGGGGTTCGTGTAGTTGAAGATCACGGCGTTCGGCGCGACGGCGTCGAGGTCCGCGATGATGTCCTCGTAGATGTGCACCGAGCGCAGGGACATGAAGAACCCGCCGGGGCCCTGCGTCTCCTGGCCGATGACGCCGTGCTTGAGCGGGATCCGCTCGTCGAGGGCGCGGGCGTCGAAGTTGCCGGGGCGGAAGCTCGAGAGCACGGCATCTGCGTCGGTGAGCGCGGCTCTCCGGTCGGTCGTCGACGTGATCGTGATGTCGAGGCCCTGGGCCTTCGCGATCTTCGTCGCGATCGTCTCGACGGCGCGGAGGCGCTCGGGGTTCACGTCCTGGATGACGACCTCGGAGCCGTCGAACTCCTTGCCGTGGGACAGGAAGGACGCCATGGTCCCGGCGCCGCGGGAGGACCCGCCGCCGATGTACACGAGCTTGATGGCAGCCATGAGTTGAGTTTCCTTAGGTCGTGAGGGTGGGGAGAAGAGGGGGGCGCTTAGTGACCCGCGGCGGCGCGGTCGGCGACGAGCGTCGGGTTCTTGCACTCGACGGCGATGGTTGCCGGCCAGTCGGGCTCGTAGGCGCTCGCGGCGGCGATCCGCGCGTAGGCGTCGCGCTTGTGCGCGCCGCACACGATCATGATCACCTCGCGGGAGCCCGCCGCGATGGTGTCCACGCCGACCGTCACGCCGTGGGTGGGGACCATGTCCAGCCGCGTGAACTCCGGGAAGGTGCCCATGTTGTCGCGGCGTGTCGCCTCGCCCAGCTCGGTGACGTGCGCCCGGGAGTCGCGCGGCGTGCCGGGCTGGTTGAACGCGATGTGCCCGTCGGACGCGCCCGTGGCCAGGAGGAACAGGTCGATCCCGCCCGCCGCCGCGATCCGGTCGTCGTAGCCGCCCGGATCGGCGGGGTCCGGAAGCCAGATCTCGCTCGGCGGCTCCGTGCCCGCGGCGAGGCAGCCCCGGTCGATCGGGCCGAGGATCTCCCGGCGCGCGAAGCCCAGGCACGAGTACGACAGGTCGGGGTCGACGCAGCGCAGGACGCCGTCCGCGTCGGGGACCACGTACTCGTCCATCATGACGATGACGAGCCGCGAGAGGTCCGCGCCGCCGGCGGCGAGCCGGCCGAGTGCCTCGTAGGTGGTCTGTCCGGTCCGGCCACCGGGGCAGCCGAGCAGGAACGAGGGGCCGTCGGCCGCCGTGAGGCGGTCGAGGATCATGGCCGCGACCGCGTCGCCGACCGCGTCGGCGTCGGGCAGGACCGTGGGCTGAAGAGTCACGTCTCCCCCTGGGAGGTGGTTCGGAAAGGTGGGACGGCGGGTCACGGGCGGGCGGTCACTCCTTGATCGCGCCGGCGAGCATCCCGGAGATGAACTTGCGTTGGAAGATCACGTAGAGGATCAGCACGGGGGCCGCGACGATGAGGCCGCCGGCCGCCATGAGGTTGATCTGCGTGACGTACTTGCCCTGGAAGACGCCCAGGGCGACCGTGGCCGTCTGGTTCGCGCCGTGCAGGAAGACGAGGGAGAGGAAGTAGTCGTTCCAGGTCCACATGAAGCTCAGCAGGATCAGCGTGTAGATCGCGGGGCGGACCATCGGGGTCGCGAGGTACCGCAGCATCTGCAGCGGGCCCGCGCCGTCGAGCTCGGCGGACTCGAACGTGGCGCGGGGGAGCGCGCGGAACGCCGCACGCATCCAGAAGATGCCGAACGGCACCCCCATGCCGAGGTTGATGAGGATGATCCCCGGGAGCGAGTTCGTCATCCCGAACGTCCTGAACTGGTAGTACAGCGGGACGATGATGGCCTCCATCGAGATCATCATTCCGAGGAGGACGACGGGGAACAGGACCTTCTCGCCGGCCACGCCGAGCACCCCGAACGCGTACCCGCCGAGCAGCGCGAGGACCACCTGCCCGACGACGACGCAGACCGCGATGATCAGCGACACGGTCATCGCCCGGGAGAAGCCCGCCTGGGTCCACGCCGTCGTGAAGTTGCCCCACTGGAGGCTCCCGAGGCCGACGGGCTTCCCGGACCGGTCGGGGCTGAGCGCCGCCGCGACGAACGTCCCGATGGGGAAGAGGACGAGCACGGCCAGGACCGTCAGGACGACGTAGTTGACCGCGCGTTCGGTCTTCGAGATCCGCATGGTCAGTCCCTCTCCGAGACGCGGGTGATGACGAGGGCCACGATCAGGCAGAGCAGCGCCATGACGACGCCGATCGCCGCCGCGAGCCCGACCTGCGGGTTCTGGAACGCGGCCTTGTACAGGGCGACGGCGGGCGTGAGCGTCGACGTGCCGGGCCCGCCGTGCGTCGTGATCCACACGAGGTCGAACGTGCGCAGGGCGGCCGTGATGGTGAGCGTGAGCGCCACCGCCAGCTGCCCGCGCAGGCCCGGCAGCGTGATCGCGAAGAACTCGCGGACCGGCCCGGCCCCGTCGACGCGGGCGGCCTCGTACAGCTCGGGCGCGATCGCCGAGGTTCCCGAGATGAACAGCACCATGCAGAAGCCGAAGGTCACCCAGGTGCCGACGAGCCCGAGCGCGGGCAGTGCCCAGGTGAAGTCGCCGAGCCACGTGCGGGCGAGGGAGCCGAGCCCCACCGCCCGCAGCGCCTGGTTGAGCGGCCCGTCGGGCGCGTAGATCCGCTTGAAGACGAGCGCGATGACGACGGTCGTCATGACCTGCGGCAGGAAGAAGATCCAGCGGTAGATCGCCATGCCGTGCTGCTGGCCCCGCGTCAGGAGTGCCGCCGAGAGCAGCCCCAACGCGATCGGGAGGAGCGCGAAGAAGCCGATCAGCACGAGCACGTGGCCGAACGTGGAGCGCAGCACGGGGTCGGTGATGAACGTGACGTAGTTCTGGAAGCCGACCCACGACGGGGTGCTGACGCCGTCCCACTTGTAGAACGAGTACTGGACGGACTGGGCGAGCGGAACGAGCACGACCAGCGCGTAGATGCCGAGCGGCAGAGCCGCGAAGGCGAGGCCGACCCATCGCCGCCGGCGCCGCAGCGAGCGGCGCCGGCCGGCGGCGGCGGCCGGCAGGACCGCGCCGGGCTCTGTGGCCGGCACCCCGGCTCCGGTGTCGACGCTCGTCGAGCGGGCTACGGCGGACACGTCAGCTCTGCCCGCTGAGGAAGGCGTCGCGGTCCGCATCGACGGCCGTGGTGAACTTGTCGGCCGTCATCTTGCCCGCGAAGACGAGCTGCAGGTTCTGGCCCAGCGTGTCGAGCATGGTCGGGCTCGACCAGTCGAAGTACGGCACGTAGCCGTCGTCGGCGTCGAGGGACTTCGCGGCCGCGGACTCTCCGGTGAGGCTGAGCGACGACGCCGGGACGGTCACGTCGGGGGAGAGCGCGGGGACGAGACCGAGGTCGACCGCGGTCTGGCCGACGGCGGGCGACATCAGGTAGTCGAGGAACGCCGCGGCGACGTCGGGGTGCTTGCTCTTGGCCGAGACCACCATGGCGCCCGGCGCGGCGCCCACGCCCACGGTCTTCCCGTCGGCCTGGGGCAGCTGGACGTACCCGAAGTGGCCCTGCTGCTTCGCGTCGAGGCCGAGCGACCCGGTGTACTCCCACCGGAAGACGCCCTGCCCGCCGACGAAGTTCGCGACCGCGGTCTGGTAGTCGATGCCTGCGAAGTCCTTCGGGAACCACCCGGCGTCGGCCCACTTCTTGACCGTGGTCACGGCGTCCGTCATCGCCACGTCGCTCGCCTTCACCGACGGGTCGTCGTAGATGTAGTCGTTGAGCTTGTCCTTGTCGGCGAGCACCGCCTGGAGGCCGAGCAGCACCGACGTCGAGCCGTCGAGGCTCCCGTACTCGAAGGGGATCTCGCCGGCGGCCTTCGCCTTCGCAGCGTCGGCCTCGAGCTCGTCGAGCGTCTTCGGCGGGTCGATGCCGAGCTTCTTCAGCTTGTCGGCGTTGTAGTACAGGCCGATCAGCGAGGTCCGGGCCATCGGCGTGGAGAACCAGGAGCCGGAGCCCATCGTCTTGAAGTCGGTCGTGAACTTGTTCTGGCGCGCGATCGTCGTCGGCACCGACGAGTTCCACCCGTACGCCTTGGCGTACGGGTCCAGGTTGAGGACGAGGCCGCCCTTGGCCAGGGTCCCGAGCGACTGCCAGCCGTTGTTCGCGGTCGCGATGTCCGGGCCGTCGTCGTCCTGGAGCTGGAGGTTGAGCGTCGAGTTGAGCTGGCCCCAGTCCTCCGTGGTCCGCTTGATGGTGACGTTCGGGTACTTCTTCTCGAAGTCTGCGACCGCCTTGTCGATCCACTTGCCCTCGGCCGAGCCCCAGAAGTCGGTGAGCTTGAGCGTCACCTTGCCGGCTCCGGCGACGTCGGTCGACACGGCGCTCGGCTCGTCGTCGGTCTTGCTGCCGCCGCCTCCCGGCGCGCACGCGGCCATGGTCAGAGCGAGGCCCGCGGCGACCGCGGCGGTCGTCGCCACCCGTGCCCGAAGTACGTTCATCATCACTCCGTTGTGTCCGGGGCCGTGTCCGGTGCGCCGGCCGGCGCGTCCTGTCGTGGCCCGATGTCGGGACCCTAGACGACGGTGAGCCAGTTAGTCCAGTTGCAACCAGTTGGGTTAACTGGTCGAACCAGGACGGCAAGACTGGTATGTTGCCCCCGTGACCAGTTCGAGCGCCGCGACGCAGGCCTACGACCAGCTCACCCACGACCTGACGGTGGGCCGCTACGCCGCCGGCTCGCGGCTCCCGGGCGAGCGTGACCTCGCCGCTGCGCTGGGCGTCAGCCGTGCCACCCTGCGGGTCGCGCTCGGACGCCTCGAGTCCGAGGGCACCCTCCAGCGTTCGGCGCAGCGCGGGTGGTTCGTGCCGCGCGAGATGATCGGCGAGCCGCCGAGCACGCTCCAGTCGTTCACCGAGATGGCGCGTGCCCGAGGATTGCGTCCCACCGCGCGCGTCCTGCGGCACGAGACGCGCCCGGCCACGATGGACGAGGCGGAGAAGCTGCGGATCGCGCCGTCGGCGCCCGTGCTCGAGATCGACCGCCTGCGTGGGATGGACGGCACGCCCGTGTGCTTCGACGTCGTGGTGCTGTCGGAGCAGCGGGCCGCGGCCCTGGCGGACGCCGACCTCACGGACGCCTCGCTGTACGACGAGCTGCGCGAGCGCTGCGGCCTCGAGATCCATCGCAGCGCGTACACCCTCATGGCGGACGTGGCCGACGCCGAGCTGGCGCGCCTCCTGGGCACGGCCGTCGGGGCCCCGGTCCTCGTGGGCGACGAGGTCGCTTACACGGCCGACGGCGCGCCCGTCCTCGTCGGGACGAACACGTACCGCGGCGACGCCTACCGCTTCGAGGCGGACCTCTACCGCCGGGCCTGACGCGCGCCGAGGCTCTGCGTGGGCTGAGCATCCACCGATCGGTGGATGCCCGTACCCGCCGGACGGCTCGCCGCTGCACCCCGGCGGCCGATACCGCCTGACCTGCGCCGACGCGAGGCTGGTTGGGACCGAGAGGAACCCACCATGAACGCCAGCCGGCCGGTGATCGAGATCGACCACCTGAGCAAGTCCTACGGCGCCAAGCACGCCGTCGTCGACGTGAGCCTGTCCGTCGAGGACGGGGAGATCTTCGGCATCCTCGGGCCCAACGGGTCGGGCAAGACCACGACCGTCGAGTGCGTGTCGGGCCTGCGGCGCCGGGACGGCGGGTCGGTCCGCGTCCTCGGCGCGGACCCGCAGACGCACCGCGACGCCGTCCGCGCGCAGGTCGGCGTGCAGCTCCAGGAGGCCGAGCTGCCGGCCAAGCTGACGGTCCGCGAGGCGCTCGCGCTCTACGCGTCGTTCTACCCGGACCCCGCCGACTGGCGTGAGCTCGTCGACGTGCTGGGCCTCGGGCCCAGCCTGGGCACGCGGTTCGGCAAGCTGTCGGGCGGCCAGCAGCAGCGGCTCTCGATCGCGCTCGCTCTCGTCGGCAACCCGAGGATCGCGATCCTGGACGAGCTGACCACCGGCCTCGACCCTGCCGCGCGCCGCGAGACGTGGGACCTCATCGAGAGGGTCCGCGACCGCGGCGTCACCGTCGTCCTGGTCACGCACTTCATGCAGGAGGCGGAGCGCCTGTGCGACCGCCTCGCCGTGATCGACGCCGGCCAGGTGGTGGCGATCGACACCCCCGGAGGCCTCGTCGAGCGCCTCGACACCCGACAGGAGCTGCGGTTCCGCCCGTCCCGCCCGTTCGACGACGCCCTCCTCACCGACCTCGACGCGGTCGACGAGCTGGCCCGCCGGGGCACCGAGGTGCACGTGAGCGGGACCGGCGACGTGCTCGGTGCCGTCGTCACCGCCCTCGCCCGCGAGGGCGTCGTCGCCGAGGGGCTGCGCGTCCAGCAGCCCAGCCTCGACGACGCGTTCCTCGCCATGGTCGGACACCAGTCCCAGCGCATCCAGGAGCAGTCATGACCACCGCAACTCTCGCGCCGCGCGTCGGCGCCGCGCCCGCCGGGCGCGTGTTCCGCAACCTCCTGCGCAGCGAGGCGGTCCTCGCCTGGCGCGCGGGTGCCGCTGTGTTCTGGTCGGCCTTCCTGCCGGTCGCCGGCCTCGTCGTCATCGGCTCGATCTCAGGCACCCGCACACCCCAGGACGGGCTCGGCGGCCGGAGCGTCCTCGACACCTACCTGCCGATCCTCATGATGTTCTCCCTGACGATCAGCGTCGTGACGCTCATGCCCCCGACGCTCGCGAGCTACCGCGAGAAGGGGATCCTGCGCCGCCTGTCAACGACGCCCGTCTCGCCGTCCCGCCTCCTCGGAGCGCAGGCCACCATCTACGCGGGGCTCGGCGTCGTCGTCTCCGTGGTGCTGCTCGTCGTGGCCGTCGCCGCGTACGACGTCAACCTGCCCGACCAGCTCGCGGGCTTCGTCGTCGCGCTCGTGCTGGTGGGGGCCGCGACGACGGGCGTCGGCCTGGTCGTGGCCGCCCTCGCCCCCAGCGCTCGGGTCGCGGGCGCGCTGTCGACGCTCCTGTTCTTCCCCCTGATGTTCTTCGCGGGCCTGTGGGTCCCGCGGGCCTCGATGCCGTCCGGCCTGCGGGCCGTGAGCGACTGGACGCCGCTCGGCGCTGGGGTCCGCGCGATCCAGGCGACCGTCGACGGCCGCTGGCCGCCGGCGTCGAGCCTCCTGGTCCTGGCAGGCTGGAGCGTCGTGTGCGGCGTGGTCGCGGCTCGCACGTTCCGCTGGGAGTGACACCATCGTCCTCGTGAGCAGCACCGACGACCGCGTGGTGGCGCTGGCCACCGAGGACCGGTGGTGGTCGCGCATGGACCGCGTCGGTCGCCGCCTCCTGCTGCCGGCCCTCGCGGTCTCGGCGGTGCTCGCCGTCCTCTCGGAGCAGTCCGGGTACGGGACGCCGGGCAGGCTGCAGGCGGCGCTGGCGCTCACCGCGCTGGCCGCGGTGTGGGTGGCGCTGTTCCCGGCGCGGCCGCGGCGCTACGGCACGGCCGGCGACGTCGCGATCTTCACGGTTCACGTCGCGCTGAGCGCCGTGCTCGTGGGCCTCAACCCGTGGTTCGCGATCTTCGCCTGGACGGGCTTCGTGATCGCGGACGAGCGGGTGCCGCGCCGGGCGCTGCCCTGGGCCGTGGTCCCGGTCGCGCTCGTGCTCGCCGCGTCCCAGACGGGCGGCTTCCCGAGCAGCCCCGGGGGGTGCGTCGTCTGGGTCATCGTCGCCGCGGTGAACTACGGCATCGCCATGGCGCTCTACGTGAACATCGAGCGCGGCGTCCAGCGCAACGTCGAGCTCGCCCGGACGAACATCCGCCTCGAGGCCGTGATCGCGGAGAACGCCGGCCTGCATGCGCAGCTCGTCGTCCAGGCGCGCGAGGCCGGCGTCCAGGACGAGCGGCAGCGGCTCGCGGGCGAGATCCACGACACCCTCGCCCAGGGGCTCGCCGGCATCGTCACCCAGCTCGAGGCCGCGGACGGCGCCACCGACGACACCGTGCGCAGCGCCCACCTCGACCGGGCCCGCGCGCTCGCCCGCGAGAGCCTGACCGAGGCCCGCCGGTCCGTCCGCGCGCTGCGGCCAGAGCAGCTCGAGCGTGCCACCCTCGGCGAGGCGCTCGCGGAGCACGCCGTCGAGTGGACGCGGGTCTCGGGTGTCCCGGTGCAGGTCGAGATCACGGGCGCCGTCCTGCCCCTGCCCGACGACGTCGGGTCGGCGCTGTTCCGCGTGGCGCAGGAGGCGCTGACGAACGTCGCGAAGCACGCGGACGCGTCCCGGGTCGGGGTGACGCTCACGTACCTGTCCGACGTCGTCGTGCTGGACGTCCGCGACGACGGCGTGGGGTTCGACCCCGCGGCGCGTCCGTCGGTGCACGACGGCGCGGCGCCGCCTGCGGAGGCCTCCGAGGGCTACGGTCTCGTCGGGATGATCGCGCGGCTCGCGCGCGTCGGGGGGTCCCTGACGATCGAGACGGCGCGCGGCGAGGGCGTCGCGCTCAGCGCGTCCGTCCCGGCCGGGACCGGCGCGCCCGGGCTCGAGACGCCCGAGGGAGGGACGGCACGATGACCGCACCCACGCCCGGAGCGTCCGTACGGGTGCTCCTGGTCGACGATCACCCGGTCGTCCGCGACGGCCTGCGCGGGGTGCTCGACAGCGCATCCGGCGTCGACGTCGTCGGCGAGGCGGGGGACGGCACGGAGGCGCTCGCGCGGCTGACGGTGCTCGTCGAGGATCCCGGCGTCGACCTCGTGCTCATGGACCTGCGGATGCCGCGGATGGGCGGGGTCGAGGCGATCGGGCAGGTCCGGGAGAGGTTCCCGACCGTGCGCGTCCTCGTGCTCACCACCTACGACGCCGACCGCGACGTCCTGCCCGCGATCGAGGCCGGCGCCACCGGGTACCTGCTCAAGGACTCGCCGCGGGACGTCCTCGTCGACGGCGTGCGCGCCGCCGCTGCGGGTCGGCCGGTGCTGGCGCCGTCGGTCGCGGGGAAGCTCATGGGGCTGGTCGGGGCGCCGGCCGCCGACGAGCCCGTCCTCAGCCCGCGCGAGCTCGAGGTGCTGCGGCTGGTCGCGTCCGGCGCGACGAACCGCTCCGCTGCGCGGCAGCTCTTCATCAGCGAGGCGACCGTGAAGACGCACCTGCTCCACCTGTACGAGAAGCTCGGTGTTCGGGACCGCGCTGCCGCCGTGGCCGTCGCCTACGAGCGCCGGCTGCTCGGCTGAGGCCGGCGCTCCGCCTCGGGCCCGCCGAACACGCGATCCGCGCCCGCCGACGACGGGCTCCGGGTCCGTCCGGTCGACCGGACGGACCCGGAGCCCGTGTTCGGCAGGGAGGGGCGGGGATCAGGCGAGGTACTGGTTGTAGGCCGGGATCGTGAGGAACGTGGGGTAGTCCTCCTCGAGCGCGACGTGCCGGAACACGGCCACCGCGTCGTCGACCCGGTTTCCCTCCGGCCGCGGCAGGTCGTCCGCGACCTCGGCGATCAGCGCCTCGACCCGTTCGCGCGTGATCGGCACCCCCGTCTCCGTGACCGTCCGGCACCGCACCCACTGCCAGATCTGGGACCGCGAGATCTCCGCGGTCGCGGCGTCCTCCATGAGGTGGTCGATCGCGGCGGCGCCGACGCCCCGGAGCCACGACTCGAGGTACCGGATCCCGACGGACACGTTCGCCCGCAGCCCCGCCGCGGTGACGCCCGTGGTGTCGTCGCCGGGCTGGGCGGACGCGACGTCGAGCAGGTCGGCGGCCTCCACGTGCACGTCGGGGCGCCGGCGGTCGAGCTGGTGCGGGCGGTCGCCGAGCACGGCCTCGAACTCGGCCCGCGCGACCGGGATGAGATCGGGGTGCGCGACCCACGTGCCGTCGAAGCCGTCGCCCGCCTCGCGGGCCTTGTCGTTGCTGACCTGCGCGAACGCCGTCTCGTTCACCTCGGGGTTGCGGCGGTCGGGGATGAAGGCGCTCATCCCGCCCATGGCGTGCGCGCCGCGGCGGTGGCACGTCGCGACCAGCAGCTCGGTGTACGCGCGCATGAAGGGCACCGTCATGGTCACGCGCGACCGGTCGGGGAGCACGTAGCGAGGCCCCCGCGTCCGGTAGCTCTTGATCATCGAGAACAGGTAGTCCCAGCGGCCCGCGTTGAGCCCCGCGCAGTGCTCGCGCAGCTCGTGGAGGATCTCCTCCATCTCGAACGCTGCGGGCAGCGTCTCGATCAGCACCGTCGCGCGGATCGTCCCCTGCTCGATCCCGGCCAGGTCCTGGGCCAGCACGAACACGTCGTTCCACAGCCGCGCCTCGCGGTACCCCTCGAGCTTCGGCAGGTAGAGGTACGGCCCGCGGCCGCGCGCGACCAGCTCCGCGGCGTTGTGGAAGAAGTACAGCCCGAAGTCCACGAGGGACGCCGACGCCGGCTGCGGCCGCCCCGCGCGGTCCGTGTAGCGCAGGTGCTTCTCGGTCAGGTGCCAGCCGCGCGGCCGGAAGACGATCGTCGGCAGGCCCGTGAGGTCCTGGCCGCCGTCGCCCGCGGTCACCCGGTACCGCTTGCCGGGCTCGCCGTCGGGGCCTGCCGGCCCGGAGAACTCCAGCCGCCCGCGGATCGCGTCGCGCAGGGCCAGCTGCCCGCCGACGACGTTCCCCCACGTCGGGCTCGACGCGTCCTCCGCGTCGGCGAGCCAGCAGTCGGCGCCCGAGTTGAGGGCGTTGATCGTCATCTTCGGGTCCGTGGGTCCGGTGATCTCGACGAGCCGGCGCTCGAGCCCGGGGGCGCCCCGGTGCCCCGCGACCGTCCAGTCCAGGTCCTCGCGGACCGGCCGCGTCTCGGGCCGGAAGTCCGGGTCGATGCCGTCCGCGATCTGCCGACGACGGCGCTGGCGCTCCGTGAGCAGGTCGTGGCGGCGGGCGAGGAACGCGTCGTGGAGAGCCGCGACGAAGGCCAGCGCCTCGGGCGTGAGGATCTCGTCGTGGCGGGCGCCCGGCTCGCCGGTCGCGGTGAGCGTGCCGGTGCCGGTGGGGATCTCGGTCAGGGTGGTCATGTCAAGGCTCCTTCGAACGTGCCGTCGGCGAACGTTTAGTGGAACTGGGCGGTCTCGGTCGAGCCGGCCAGCGCGAGGGTGGCGCTGTCGGGGTTGAGGGCGGTGGCGACCCGGTCGAAGTAACCGGTGCCGACCTCCCGCTGGTGGCGGGTGGCCGTGTAGCCGTCGGCCTCGGCCGCGAGCTCGGCCTCCTGCAGGTCGACGTAGGCGCTCATGGCGCGCTCGTTGTAGTCGCGGGCGAGCTGGAACATCGAGTGGTTGAGGGCATGGAAGCCGGCCAGGGTGATGAACTGGAACTTGTAGCCCATCGCGGCGAGCTCGCGCTGGAAGCTCGCGATCTCGTCGTCCGACAGGTGACGCTTCCAGTTGAACGACGGCGAGCAGTTGTACGCGAGCAGCTTGCCCGGGAACTCGGCGTGGACGGCCTCGGCGAACTTCCGGGCGAGCTGGAGGTCCGGCTCGCCGGACTCGACCCAGAGCAGGTCGGCGAACGGCGCGTACGCGAGGCCTCGTGCGATCACCGGCTCGATGCCGTTGCGCACCCGGTAGAAGCCCTCGGCCGTCCGCTCGCCGGTCGTGAACTCCCGGTCGCGCGGGTCGACGTCGCTCGTGAGCAGGTCCGCCGCCAGCGCGTCGGTGCGGGCCACGACGATCGACGGCACCCCGGCGACGTCGGCCGCGAACCTCGCCGCGTTGAGCGTCCGCACGTGCTGCTGCGCGGGGACCAGGACCTTGCCCCCGAGGTGGCCGCACTTCTTCTCGGACGCGAGCTGGTCCTCCCAGTGCACGCCCGCCGCGCCGGCCTCGATCATCTGGTGCATGAGCTCGTAGGCGTTGAGCGGGCCGCCGAACCCGGCCTCGGCGTCGGCGACGATCGGGGCCATCCAGTCGACGGGCGCGCCCTCGCCGCTCGGGTCCGTGGCCTCCACCTGCGCCGCGCGCAGCAGCGCGTTGTTGATGCGCCGGACGACGGCGGGCACCGAGTTCGCGGGGTAGAGCGACTGGTCGGGGTACGTCTGGCCGGACAGGTTCGCGTCGGCGGCGACCTGCCAGCCCGACAGGTAGATCGCCTTGAGCCCCGCGCGGACCTGCTGGACGGCCTGGTTCCCGGTGAGCGCGCCGAGCGCCGCGACCCACTCGTTGCGGCCGCTGCGCTCCGAGGCGTGCAGCTCCTCCCACAGTCGCTCGGCGCCGCGTCGGGCGAGCGTGCGGTCCTCGCGCACGGGTCCGCGGACGGCGACGACGTCCTCGGCGGTGTACGTCCGCTCGACGCCGGCCCAGCGGGGGTCGGTCCTCCAGGTGCGCTCGAGCTCGGCGGCGCTCTCGCTCTGGTCGCCCGGGCGGGGCGTGGGGCGGGGCTCGGGGCGGCGGGTCACGATCGTCGGGGTGCTCACGGTGGTCTCCTCTGGCTGATCCTCGGTCCGGGCCGAACTTCTGCCGGAACGGCCGGTGAGACGACCTTCGCGCCGCACGCGCCGTCGTCGAGCATCTTGAAGCGCAGAAGTTTCCCGGTTCTTCTGCTGTACGGAAGCGCGGGGGCCTGTCACCATGAGTCATGGCAGTCGCACCCATCACGGACCTCGCCGACGAGCCCGACGCCCTCACGATCGGCCGCCGGATCCGCCACCTGCGGACCCAGCAGGGCATGACGCTCGACGAGCTCGCCGCCGCCATCGACCGCGCGCCGTCGCAGGTGTCGATGATCGAGAACGGCCGGCGCGAGCCCCGGTTCACGCAGCTCCAGCAGATCGCGAAGGCGCTCGGGGCGACCCTCGACGACCTGTTCTCGACCGAGCCGCCCAGCCGCCGCGCGGCGCTCGAGATCGAGCTCGAGCGCGCGCAGCGCGGGCCGCTGTTCGACGCGCTCGGCATCGCGTCGGTGCGCGTCGGCAAGGGGCTGCCCGGCGACGCGCTCGAGGCCCTCGTCGCGCTCCAGCGGGAGATTGACCGCCTCCACCGCGAGCGTGCGTCGACCCCGGAGGAGGCGCGGCGTGCCAACACCGAGCTCCGCGCGTCCATGCGCGCGCAGGACAACCACTTCCCCGAGCTGGAGCAGGCGGCCCGCGAGCTGCTCGACGCCGTCGGGCACGCCGGCGGCCCCCTGTCGCAGCGCGTCGCGTCCCAGATCGCCGAGCACCTGGGCTACTCGCTGCACTACGTCGGCGACCTGCCGCAGACCACCCGCTCCGTCATCGACCAGCGGCACCACCGGCTCTACCTGCCCGGCGGCTCGCGCGGCGGCGGGTTCTCCCGCACCGCGGTCCTCCAGGCGCTCGCCGCGCAGGTCCTCGGGCACACCGAGCCCCACGACTACGCCGAGTTCCTGCGCCAGCGCGTCGAGTCCAACTACCTGTCGGCCGCGGTGCTCATGCCCGAGGACGACGCCGCCGCCCTCCTCGCCGAGCAGAAGGGCCGGCGGGAGATCTCCATCGAGGACCTGCGCGACGCGTTCGCCGTCTCCTACGAGGCCGCCGCGCACCGGTTCACCAACCTCGCGACCGCGCGCCTCGGCCTGCGCGTGCACTTCATGAAGGTCCACGAGTCGGGCGTCATCCACAAGGCCTACGAGAACGACGGCGTCCGGTTCCCCGCGGACCCGCTCGGCGCCGTCGAGGGCCAGCCCGTGTGCCGGCACTGGACCGCGCGGACGATCTTCGGCGTCGAGGACCGGCTCAGCCCCTTCTCCCAGTACACCGACACCCCCGCGGGCACCTTCTGGTGCACGTCGCGGACCCAGCGCACCGCCGACGGCGAGTTCTCCGTGAGCGTCGGCGTCCCGTTCTCCGAGGTCAAGTGGTTCCTCGGGCGCGACACCCCGCACCGCGACGTCTCGCGGTGCCCCGACGAGACCTGCTGCCGGCGGCCCGAGGGCGTCATCGCCGACCGGTGGGAGGGGCACGTCTGGCCCGCGCCCGCGCCGCACGCGTCGATGCTCGCCGCCATGCCGACCGGGGCGTTCCCCGGGGTGGACTCGTGGGACGTGTACACGTTCCTCGAGCGCCACCGGCCGCGCGGCGGGGAGTAGGCCCGACGGCGCGGCGCGGGCCGTCAGGCGGGGCCGGCGAGGGCCTCGTCGGCCTCGGCCGCCGCGAGCTCGGCGACCTTGAAGTGCATCTTCTTGCCGGTCGCGGTCATGGGCAGCTCGTCGACGACGCGGTACGCGCGCGGCCGCTTGAAGTTCGCCAGGCCCGGGTGGTCCAGGGCGTGCCGGTCCAGCTCCTCCGGCGTGGGCGGGTCGGCCGGGTCGTGCGAGACGACGTACGCCACCACGCGCTGGCCCCACCGCTCGTCGGGGACCCCGACGACGGCCGCGTCCCGGACCTTGGGGTGCTCGGCGATCACCTCCTCGACCTGCACCGGGTAGACGTTCTCGCCGCCCGAGATGATCATGTCGTCCTTGCGGCCCAGGATCGTCACGAACCCGTCGGCGTCCCACGTGGCCAGGTCGCCGGGGTAGAGCCAGCCGTCCACGAACTTCTCGTCGTCGTCGATCCCGACGTACGCGAACCCGGACTTCGGGGTGCGCATGATGACCTCCCCGATCTCCGTGCCGTCGGGCGCGACCGTCTCGTCGGCCCGGGCCTTGCGGTCCGGGAAGACCTTGACCACGCGGACGTCGTCGTCGGTGCAGGCGCGACCCGCGGAGCCGGCGTGCTCGGGCAGGTCCTCCGGGCGCAGGAACGTGTTCCAGAACGCCTCGGTCGTGCCGTAGCCGTTGAAGATCCGCGGCGTGAGGAGCCGCTGGTAACGCAGCGCCGCCGCCCGGTCGAGCGGCGCGCCCATGGTCACGATGCCGCGCAGGCCCGACAGGTCCCGCGGCCTGCGCTCCTGCTCGTCGGCGAGGAGCTCGAGCGTGGTCGGCGCCCCGACGAGGAACGTGATCCCGTGCTCCGGGACCCAGTCGAGGACGGTCTCCGCGTCGAACGCGCGCAGCGGCACGACGGACCCGCCGACGTAGAACACCGGGTTCGGGCCGCCCGAGTACAGGCCGCCGCGGTGGAACCACGGCGTCATGTTGAGCGTGCGGTCGGTGGGGGCGAGGGGGAAGTGCATGATGACGTCGTGCGCCGACATGACCTCGACGATCGAGGGGAGCGACACCCCCTTGGGCAGGCCGGTCGTGCCGGAGGTGTAGAGGCGGGTGGCCTCCTCGTAGGTCGAGAAGTCCTCGGGCAGGGCCGGCACGGGCGCGGTCGCGGCGGCGAGCGCGTCGTCGAACCCGACGGCGCCGGCCGGGCCGCCGTCGCCCGCGGCGCCGACGACCAGCAGCGCCGGCGCGACGCCCGCGATCTCGAGCGCGTGGCCGGCGGCGGCATCGAGCGTCCCGTCGTAGACGAACACGGTCGGCTCGGACTCGCGCAGGATGTGAGCGGTCTCCGCGGGGGCCAGCCGGAAGTTCACGGGCACACCGACGGCGCCGAGCCGCTGGGTCGCGAGGTAGAGGATTGCGAACTCGACCGAGTTGAACAGCTGGTAGACGACCCGGTCGCCACGGTGCGTGCCCCGCTCGGCGAGGGCCGACGCCGCGCGGTCGACGACGGCGTCGAGCTCGGTGTAGGTAAGCGTCCGGCCCGTCGGCGGGTCGACGACCGCGACGCTCCGCCCGAACCGCCGGACGTTGCGGCGGAAGCCCGCCTCGTAGGTGAAGTCGTGCTCGAGGTAGTGGCGGAGTCGTGACGCGTCGTAGGCCATCGGTGGCGAACCCTCTCTTCCGGGCGCCCCACGCCGGGGCGTCCTCCCAGACCCTCCTGCGGGGCCAGGTTACGCCCGCGTAGGTCCGGGTGCCCGGGCGGTTCGGTCGGTGGTCACCCGGGTCCGAACGCCCCCTGCTCGTCGTCGGGGACGCCGTCCTCGTTGATGTCCGCCGGCCTCGCCCGGGCCGCGTCCCGCCGCAGCAGCAGCGCGGCGACGGCCGCCGAGACCACGGACGCGACGAGGACGGCGACCTTCGCCTCGGAGACCCGGGCGGCGCCGTCGGGCGTGGCGAGGTCGAACGAGAGCTCGGCGACGAGGAGGGCGACCGTGAACCCGATGCCGGTGAGCGCGCCGACGGGCAGCATGTCCCGCAGCCCCACCCCGGGCGCGAGGCGCAGCGGCGTGAGGCGGACGGCGAGCCACGTGGTGCCGAGGACGCCGAGCGGCTTGCCGATCACCAGGCCCGCGAGCACGCCCAGCGCCACGGGCGACGTGAGTACGCTGCCCAGCCCCTCCCCGCCGACGACCGTCACGCCGGCCGCGAAGAACGCGAACACCGGCAGGGCGATGCCGTTGGAGATCGGTCGCCAGGCGTGCTCGACGCGCTCGGCCCGGCCCACGAGCTCGCCGTGGACCGCCCGGGTCGGGATCGCGAACCCGAGGAGCACGCCGGCGATCGTCGCGTGCACGCCGCTCGCGTGCACCAGCGCCCACGCCGCGACGGCGAGGGGCACGAGGACCCACCACGGCGCCCGCCGCGCCCGCGCGACGACGCCGAACACGACGATGCACGCCAGCCCGCCGAGCAGCGGGAGGAGGGCGACGTGGTCGGTCAGGAAGAACGCGATGACGACGATCGCGAGCAGGTCGTCGACGACCGCGAGGGTCAGCAGGAACGTCCGCACCGGCGCGGGCAGCCCGCGCCCGAAGACGGCGAGCACCGCGAGCGCGAACGCGATGTCGGTGGCGGTGGGGACGGCCCAGCCGGCGCGGGCGCCGCCGTCGTGGTCGAGCAGCGTCGTCAGGAGGTAGAGCAGGGCCGGCGCGACCATGCCGCCGACGGCCGCGAGGACCGGGACAGCGGCCCGCCGCGGGTCCCGCAGCGAGCCGGCGACGACCTCCTGCTTGAGCTCGAGGCCGACGACGAAGAAGAAGATCGCGAGCAGCCCGTCCGCGGCCCAGGTGCCGAGGCTGAGGTCGAGGTGGAGAGCCGCGAGGCCTTCGCCGCCGGGCACGGCCGCCACGATCGTGTCGTACGTCGCCCGCCACGGGGTGTTCGCCCACACGACGGCGACGAGCGCGGCACCCAGGAGGAGGGCCCCGCCCTTGCGCTCGTCGGTGACGAAACGGCGGGTGGCGGCGAGGGCGGACGGTGCGGGCACGGGACCTCCAGGGGCGCGACGACGAATGCCGACCAGGCTTCCCGGCTCACCACGAGCCAGGCTACCGGCTCAGTCGTGCCACGTGCCGACCCACTCGTCCCAGCGCGGGCCGCCCTCGAGCGTGGCCCCCTCGGCCGCGGCCTCCCGCAGCCCCCGCACGACGAGCGCCAGGTAGCGCAGGTGGAGCGCGTCCACCTGGGGCCGGGGGTAGGGGAGCGGGGGGCGCAGGTGGACGAGCAGCTGCATGACGTCGGCGGCACCGAAGCCCGCGGGGATCCGCGCGGCCGCGCGGTCGTGCGCGACGAGGCGCTCGAGCGCCACGCGGAGCTCCTCCGACGCCGCGGCGAGCTCGGGCGGCAGCGGCCTGCCGGTGCCGACGGGTCGGAGGAGGGGGCCGCGGGCGCCCGTGATGTGGCCGGCGACGAAGGTCTCGACGGCGCCCGGCGCGTCGCGGGCGGGGGGCGCGGCGTCGAGGCCGTCGGCGACGTCGGTCGCGAGGCGGGCGACCTCGCGCACGCCGTCCAGGCGGAGGGCCTCGACGAGGGCGTCCTTGGTCGGGTAGCGGCGGTAGACGGAGGCGACGCCGACGGCGGCCCGCCGGGCGATGTCGGCCATGGACGCGGACTCGCCCTGCGCCGAGAAGACCTCGCGAGCGGCGTCGAGCACCGCCGTGTCGTTGGCCCGCGCCTCGCGGAGCCGGCCGGGGAGCGCGACGGGTGCGGCGTCGTCGGGGGCGGACATGTGCTCACGGTAACCCGCGACGGTCTGCTAATCTGAATCGGAACGGAGACTCCGTTCCGATCCAATCCCGCAGAGAGCGAGCCCCGTCGTGTCCACCGCAAGCCCCGCCCGAACCAGGTCGACGACCCGGCGTCCGGGCCTCGTCACGCTCGCGCTCAGCGCGGTCGTGCTCTCGTTCTCGCTCATGCAGACGCTCGTCGTCCCCGCGCTCCCGACGATCGGGCGCGACCTCGGCGCGAGCTCGCAGGGGACCGGCTGGGTCCTCACCGCGTTCCTGCTCGCAGGTGCGGTGCTGGCGCCGGTGATCGGCAACCTCGGCGACCGGGTCGGGCACCGCAAGGTGCTGCTCGGGACGGTCGCGGTGTTCGTCGTCGCGACGCTGCTCGCCGCGGCCGCGCCCAACCTCGCCGTCCTGCTCGGCGCCCGCGTGCTCCAGGGCGTCAGCACGGCCACCTTCCCGCTCGCCCTCGCCCTGGCGCGTCAGGTGCTCGCCGGCCCCCGCCTCGCGGCGGCGTTCGGCTGGATCGCCGGGATGATCGGCCTCGGGGCCGGCGCCGCGCTCGTGCTCGGCGGGCTCATCGTCGAGGCGCTGTCGTGGCGCTGGATCTTCGTGCTCGCGGCAGTGCTGATCGCGGTCGCGGGCGCGATGGTCGCCGCGTGGGTCCCCGCCGGGACGGCCCCCGCCGTGACCCGGCGCACCGACTGGGCGGGCATCGTGCTGCTGGCCACCGGCCTCGTCGGTGTCCTGCTGGCCGTCTCCCAGGGCGGGTCGTGGGGCTGGACGTCCGGGCGGACCGTGGTGCTCGGCGTCGTCGGCCTGCTCCTGCTCGCGGCCCTCGTGCTCGTCGAGCTGCGCAAGGCCGCGCCGGTGGTCGACGTGCGCACGTTCCGCCACGCGCCGATCGTCCTGGTCAGCCTGCTCACGGTGGCCGTGGGCTTCGTCCCCTACGTCTGCTACGTCGCGCTGCCGATCCTCACCCAGGCGCCCGAGGCCACCGGCTACGGCCAGGGCATGAGCGTGACGGTGTCCGCGCTGGCGATGCTCCCGAGCGCCGTCCTCGTGTTCCTCGGTGGCCGGATGACGCCCTTCGTCGTCGCGCGGGCCGGTGGGGGCGTGGCCGCCCTTCTCGCCGCCGCCGTCATGGCCGTCGGCGCCGTCGGCCTGGCGCTGTGGCCGACCGAGCCGTGGGCCGTCGTCGTCTGGTTCGGGGTGCTGGGTCTCGGCAACGGGATCGGGTACGCCATCTGCGCGCAGCTCGTCGCCACGCTCTCGCCGGCCGAGGAGACCGGCGCTGCGACCGGGCTCAACAGCGTCGTGCGGACCGTGGGTTCCGCGGCCGCGGCGCCCGTCGTCGCCGCGCTGCTGGCGACCGGCACGGTCTCCGACCCGTCGGGACCGTTCGCCGAGGCCTTCTGGATCGCGGCGGCCGCGAGCCTCGTGGGCGTCGTGGTCGCGATCGCCCTCATCGCGCGGACGCGCCGCAGCGCCTGACGCGCCTCACCCGACGGGGGCCACGCGCTCCGACCACGGGCTCGCTGCCTCGAGCTGCGCCGACAGCGCGAGCAGGGCCGCGTCGTCCCCGAGCCGCCCGGTGAGCATGACGCCGACGGGCAGCGGGTCCTCCGTCCAGCCGAGCGGGAGGCTGACGGAGGGCCGCCCGGTGAGGTTCGCGACGCTCGTCCACGGGGTGAAGCGGGTCTGGGCGGCGAAGTCGGCCGCGGGATCGGCGTCGTCGCGCATCGACCCGACGGGCGCGGGCAGCTGGGCGAGCGTCGGCGTGAGGACGACGTCGAACGCCTCCCACGCCGTCGCGACCTGCTGGGTGACGCGCTGCATCCCGGCGAGGGCCTGCGCGAACGCGAGGCCGGTCTGCTCGCGCCCCGTGGCGCGCAGCCAGCGGGTGAGAGGAGTGAGCAGCGGCTCGGCGTCGGCCGGGACCGGGGCGGACAGCGCGCCGACCGACCAGAGCGCGGCGAAAGCGCCCCAGTCCTCGGCGGGGAAGGGCACAGGCGCCTCGGTGACGTCGTGCCCGAGCTCGTCGAGCAGGGCGACGGCGTGGTCGACGGCGCGCAGGCACGCGGGGTCGACCGCGGCGTCGTCCGCGATGACGGGTGCCACGAGGACGCCGACGCGGAGCGGCCGGGGCGGGGTGTCGCACGCGGCCAGGTAGGTCCCTGCGGCGCCCGGGCCGCCCGGCGCCACGTACGTGTCGCCCGGCCGGTTCACCGCGAGGACGTCGAGGAAAGCGGCCGTGTCCCGGACGGTCCGCGTGAGGACGCCGTGGGCCGCGAGCCCGACGCCGTCGGTGGCGTGCGGTCCCCAGCTCACCCGGCCGCGGCTCGGCTTGAGGCCCACGAGGCCGGTCGCGCTCGCGGGGATCCGCAGCGAGCCGCCACCGTCGTTGCCGTGCGCCACCGGCACGATGCGGCTGGCGACGGCTGCCGCCGCCCCGCCGCTCGAGCCCCCGGCGGACCGCGTGAGGTCCCAGGGGGTGCGCGCGGGCGGCGCGACGTCGGGCTCGGTGTACGGCGGCAGGCCGAGCTCGGGGGTGTTCGTCTTGCCGGGCATGACCGTGCCGGCGTCACGCAGCAGGGTCACCACGCCGTCGTCGACGGGCGGCACGAAGCCCCGGAGCGCGGCCGACCCGGCCGCCATCGGGACGCCCGCGACCATCGTGAGGTCCTTGATGGGGAGCGGGACCCCGAGGAACGGCGGGAGCGCGTCGGTGGTGCCGTCCCGGCGTGCGGCGACGAGGGCGTCGTCGGCGGCGCGGGCCTGCTCGCGCGCGAGCTCGGGGGTGAGCGTGACGAACGCCCCGACCCGTGGGCCGAGCCGCTCGGCCCGCTCGAGCGTGTGCTCGACGACCTCGCTCGCCGAGGTGTGGCCGCTCCGGAGGGCGGCGGCGAGGGCCAGTGCGTCGAGGTCGTGGAGCTCGGTCACGGACCGACCCTAGCCCGATGTCGGTGGTGCGGGGCACGCTGGACGGGTTGACGGAGCCAGCCTCCGGATCTATATTCCTTGAAGTATTATTCCAGTCGGAACACCGTGCCGATCGCATCACCAGGGGGTGACGGATGGCTCGCCGCGAGCTGTCGTCCATCGCGCTCATCGTGCTCGGCCTGCTCGACCAGGGGCCGCTCCACCCGTACGAGATCCTCCGGATCATGCGGACGCACCGCGACGACCTGCGCGTCCCGACGAGCGTCGGCTCGATCTACCACGCCGTCGAGCGGCTGGAGCGCGACGGGCTCGTCGTCGCGCTCGGCACGGGGCGCGAGGGCGCACGGCCTGAGCGCACCACCTACGAGATCACCGACGCGGGGCGCGCCGAGCACCGCCGTCGCACCCGCGAGCTCCTGCGGACCGTCCAGCCCGAGTACCCGGCGTTCGACGTCGGCCTCGGGCAGGCGGACGCCCTCGAGGCCGACGAGGTCGTGGCGCTCCTGCGCGAGCGGCTCGACACCGTCCGCGCCGAGCAGGCCGCCTACGACGCGACGCTCGGGACGATCGTCGGCCGCGGCGTCCCGCGCCGGCACCTGCTCGACGCGCTCTACGAGCTCGACCAGCGCGCCACGCAGATCGCCTGGATCGAGCGCACCGTCATGGAGATCGAGTCAGGAGAGCTCGACTGGAGCACGCCCCACTTCCCGACGCACGGGCCCGATGCCCACGCCGGCACGCACAGCCAACCGACCGACGACGCGCCGTCGTCCCCAGCGAAGGACCCCGTATGACCACCCCGCTCGTCGACCTCAAGGGTCGCAGCCCGTGGAGCGTGCTGCCGCCGCTCGTCCTGGGCTTCTTCATGATCATGGTCGACACGACCATCGTGAACATCGCCGTGCCGTCCATCCAGAAGGCGTTCGACGCCAACCTCACCGACGTGGGCTGGGTGAACAGCGGGTACCTGCTGTCGTTCGCCGTGCTCATGCTGCCGGCGGGGCGGCTCGGCGACCGCTACGGCCCGCGCGCGCTCTTCATGTTCGGCCTCGTGCTGTTCACCGTCGCGTCCGCGGCGTGCGGCCTCGCCGGGTCCATCGGCTTCCTCATCCTGGCGCGCGTCGTGCAGGGCGTCGGCGCCGCCGCGATGACGCCGCAGACCATGGCCGTCATCACCCGGGTCTTCCCGGCCAAGAGCCGCGGCGCGGCGCTCGGCGTCTGGGGTATGGTCGCCGGCCTCGCCACCATCGCCGGGCCGGTGCTCGGCGGCCTGCTCGTCGAGAGCTGGGGCTGGGAGTGGATCTTCTACGTCAACATCCCCGTGGGCGTCGTCGCGCTGGTCTGGGCGGTCGCCACCGTGCCGCACCTCGAGACGCACAAGCGCTACTTCGACGTCGCCGGCACGGTGCTCGCCGTGGTCGGACTGTTCCTCCTGATCTTCGGCCTGCAGGAGGGCGACACGTACGACTGGGGCACGATCACCGGCCCGATCGGCATCTGGGAGCTGATCGGCGCGGGGCTCGTCGTGCTGGGCGTGTTCGTGTTCTGGCAGCACCGCCTGGGGGAGAAGGCGCTGCTCCCGCTGCGGCTCTTCCACTACCGCAACTTCTCGCTCGCGAACGTGTCGGCGTTCATGATCTCGTTCGCGATGCTGGGGATCTTCTTCCCGCTGACGATCTTCCTGCAGTCGATCCTCGGCCTCAGCCCCCTCCACGCGGCGCTGGTCAACCTGCCGGCCTCGTTGCTGTCGGGCGTCGTGGCTCCGTTCGCCGGCCGCCTGTCCGACCGGATCAACGGCAAGTGGGTCGTCGCCGCCGGCTTCGGGTTCATCGCCCTGTCGCTCGTGCTCGTGTACAGCGTCCTCTCGCCCGACGTCTCCGAGGCCACGCTCGTCTGGTGCATGATCCCGTTCGGCTTCGGCACCGGCCTGGTCTTCTCGCCCATGGTCAACCTGGCCACGGCCGGCCTCGACCACCGCACGGCCGGCGCGGGCGCGGGCGCCTTCAACACCATCCGCCAGGTCGGGAGCGTGGTGGGCTCGGCGGCCATCGTCGCGATGCTCACCGGGCGCCTCACGACGACCATCCCCGACGCCGCGCGGAGCGTCGTGTCGACGCTGCCCGGCGACCTGCAGGCGCCGTTCGCGAAGATCTTCTCCGGCGGTGACGTGTCGGCCGACACGATCCAGCAGGGCTTCCAGCCTCCGGCCGGGGTCACGGGCGACGCGGCCCGGCAGATCGGCGCCGCCGCCCAGCAGGCCGTCGGCGACGGCTTCACCGTGGCCGTCAAGGACACGCTGCTCCTGGTCGTCGGGGCGCTCGTCGTGGGCGGCGTCGCCGCCCTGTTCATGTCGCCGACGCGGCGCAAGGCCGCCGACACCGACGCGGCGTCGGGTGCGGGGGAGTCCGCGGAGGAGCCCGCCGCCGTCTGACCTGCGGCGCCGCCCGGCGGCCCGGCCCCGTGCACACGGAGCCGGGCCGCCGGGCTCGTCGCAGCGCCGTCGTCGGCCGGATTAACTTTGTGTGACGGCTGGGCGACGCGCCCGCGTTCCTCTCGACGGGGAAATGACACGGGCGTAGTTTGCCGACATGGGCGACGCATCGTCGCCCACGGGAGGCCAGCCCATGAAGCGTGCTCCGCGAGCAGTCGCGGTCCAGGCGCGGGAGGGCCGGTACCGGCCCGGCGTCGGGCACGGGCCGGCCGACCGCGGACCCGCCTGAGGGAGCCTGCCGTGGACCAGATCTCGCCTGCCGCGTCGGAGAACACCAGCTCGACGGAGGCACCGGACGCGCCGGACGGCCGCCGGACGTTCGTCCTCGACACATCCGTGCTCCTGTCGGACCCGCGGGCGATGCTCCGCTTCGCCGAGCACGACGTGGTCCTGCCGATCGTCGTGATCACCGAGCTCGAGGCCAAGCGACACCACGCCGAGCTCGGCTACTTCGCGCGGAGCGCGCTGCGGCTCCTCGACGAGCTCCGCGTCAAGCACGGGCGGCTCGACGCCCCGATCCCCGTGGGCGACGCCGGCGGCACGCTGCGGGTCGAGCTCAACCACACGGACCCCACGGTGCTGCCCGCCGGCTTCCGGCTGGGGGACAACGACACCCGGATCCTCTCGGTCGCTGCGAACCTCGCGTCCGAGGGGTGCGTCGTCACCGTGGTCTCCAAGGACCTGCCCATGCGGGTCAAGGCGTCGGCCGTGGGGCTCCGGGCCGAGGAGTACCGCGCAGAGCTCGCCGTCGACTCCGGCTGGACGGGCATGGCCGAGCTCGACCTGGCCGACGAGCAGATGGCCCACCTGTGGGAGGCCGAGTCGGTCGAGCTCGCGTCCCTCGACCCGGCGACCGTCGAGGCCGCCGCGCCGCTCCACTGCCACACCGGCCTCGTCCTGCACAGCCCGCGCGGCTCCGCGCTCGGGCGCGTCACGGCGGACAAGCACGTCCAGCTCGTGCGCGGCGACCAGGACGTGTTCGGGCTCCACGGACGCTCGGCGGAGCAGCGGGTCGCGATCGACCTCCTGCTCGACGACGCGGTCGGCATCGTCTCGCTCGGCGGCCGGGCCGGCACCGGCAAGTCGGCGCTCGCGCTGTGCGCCGGGCTCGAGGCCGTGCTCGAGCGGGGGCAGCACCGCAAGGTCATGGTCTTCCGCCCGCTGTACGCCGTCGGCGGCCAGGAGCTGGGCTACCTGCCCGGCACCGAGAACGAGAAGATGAACCCCTGGGCGCAGGCGGTGTTCGACACCCTCGGCGCGATCGTGTCGCGCGAGGTCGTCGAGGAGGTGCTCGACCGCGACCTCCTCGAGGTGCTGCCGCTCACCCACATCCGCGGGCGCTCGCTCCACGACGCGTTCGTGATCGTCGACGAGGCGCAGTCGCTCGAGCGGAACGTCCTGCTCACGGTGCTCTCGCGGATCGGCCAGAGCTCGCGCGTCGTCCTCACCCACGACGTCGCGCAGCGCGACAACCTCCGCGTCGGCCGCCACGACGGCGTCGCAGCGGTCATCGAGTCGCTCAAGGGGCACCCGCTGTTCGCGCACGTGACGCTGACCCGCTCCGAGCGGTCGGCGGTCGCGGCGCTGGTCACCGAGATGCTGGAGCAGATCGAGGTCTGAGCCGACGGGTCCTGTCGTCGAACACGGGCTCCGCGATCGTCCGCAGCCGCGGACGGTCGCGGAGCCCGTCGTCGGCGGGCGGGGATCCCGTGCTCGGCGCCGGACGCGGTCAGGGGTTCACTGGGCGCCCGCCAGCGGCTAACATGTCGGCCACCCGGGCATCGTGGCTGATCACGAGCCTGGTAGCGCTCCCACGATCTCCGGTCGTGGCCCGCTTCAGGCGCCGTCCTGCACGGCCGTGACCACGACGACGAGGAGCGAGCGTGCGCTGGGCCTTGACGATGCTGCGGAATCGCGCCGGCGCGCAGCGTGCCCTGCTCCTCCCGGTGCTGGCGGTCTCCGTCGTCAGCGCCTCGCTGCTCGGCACCTTCGTGCTGCTCCTCACCGCCGGCCAGCACCGTGCGCTCGAGGTCGGCCTCGACCGCAAGCCCGTCGCGAGCCGCGAGATCGACGCCCGGTACCTGCTCGTCGACGACGCGTCGGGCCCCGAGGTGCTGGCGAAGGCGGACGCCGCGCTCGACGGCTTCCTCGGCTCCCTGCCTGCGGACCGCGCCGCATGGCTCTCGTCGGAGATGTACGAGGTCCCGGGAACCTCGGACGAGCGCGACCCGTACGTCTACCTGGCCTCGTACCCCGTGATCCCGCACGGCACGAGGCTGGTGGTGGGAGCGCTCCCAAGCGCATCGACGGACGCCGCGGGGCACGTGCAGGCGGCCGTCCCCCGGGACGCGGCGGAGGCGTTGGGCTGGCACGTCGGGTCGGTGGTCCGGCTGAGCGACGCCGGCGGCCCCGCCCGGACGACGGTCGTCGTCACGGGCATCTACGAACGGACCGGGCCGCTCGCCCCGTGGTCGCGCGACGTCCTGGCCGGCGCGACGTACGACCCGGCCTACCGGGTGGTCGGCGCGATGGACAGCTCGCGCACCCAGGCGTGGGGCCCGCTGGTCGTCACGCCCGAGGCGTTCACCTCGGGCGCGGCGACGCTCACCCGGGCCGACCTCGTCGCCGTGCCGCGGTTCGGGGCGACGACGGCGGCCGACGTGGCCTCGCTGCGCGACCGGCTCGCGACCGCGCGGGCGACGCTGTCGGCAGCGACCCCCGTCTCCCTGGCGGCGCTCAACCTCGTGACGCAGCTGCCCGCGACCATCGACGACGCCGGGGCCGCGCTCCAGGTCACGCAGGTCGGGCTCGTGATCGTCGGGCTCGTGCTCGTCGTGCTCGCCGTGACGGTCCTGCTGCTCGCGGCCCGGCTGCTGGCCGAGCGGCGCGCCGCCGAGCAGACCCTCATGGCGTCGCGCGGCGCGACGGGCGGCCAGATCCTCGGGCTCGCCGCGCTCGAGTCCCTCGCGATCGCGCTGGTGACGACCGCGCTGGCGCCCTGGTTGGCATCGACGCTCTACGGGGCCGTCACCGGCGTCGGGCCGTTCGAGCGCGCCGGCCTGCACGACGATCCCGGCCGTCCCGCGGTGCTCTGGGTGTCGTGCGCCGCCGCGGCGCTCGTGCTCGCGGGCGTGCTGCTCGGGCCGGTGCTGAAGCGCCGGGGCAGCGACGTGGACGCCGAGCAGCGGCTCGTCCGCCCGGACCGCAGCGGCGGGCTCGCCCGCACGGGCGCCGACCTCGCGCTCGTCGTGCTCGCCGTCCTCGCGCTCGTGCAGCTGCGGACCTACCGCACGCCGGCCGCGGCAGGAGTCGGCGGGCTCGGCTCGATCGACCCCGTGCTCGTGGCGGCACCGGCGCTGGTCCTGCTCGCGGGCGGCGTCGTCGCGCTGCGGCTCCTGCCGCGCGTCGCGCACGCGTGGGAGCGGGCCGCCGCACGCAGCCGCTCGCTCGTCGGGCCGCTGGCGGCGTGGGAGACCGCCCGCCGACCCGGGCGCGCCGCGGGCGCCGTCCTGCTGGTGACGCTCGTCGTCGGCGTCGGGGTGTTCGCCCAGTCGTTCCTCGCGACGTGGCGCGGCTCGCAGCTCGACCAGGCCGACCTCGCCGTCGGGACCGACGTGCGCGTGGCGGCCGCGGGGGGCGAGCCGCTCGCGACCGCGGGCGCGATCTCCGCCGAGCCGGCCGTCGTCCGCGCGTCCGCGGTGCTCGACCGGCCAGTGACGACCGGCGGGGCGGGGGCGGACGCGTACGGCAGCGGGCAGCTCGTCGCGCTCGACACGACGCACGCCGACGACGTCCTGCGCGGGCGCACCGACCCCGCGGGCTGGTCGCGCGAGGTCGCGGCCCTGCACCCGAGCTCCGCGCTGCAGGGCACCCCGCTGCCCGGTGCGCCGACGGCCCTCGTGCTCGACCTCACGGCGTCGGCGGACGTCAGCGCCGGCCGGCTCCTCGTCGCGCTCGTCGTCCGGGACGCGACCGGCGGGCTCACGTCGATCGACCTGCCGCCCCTGGCGAGCCAGGGCTCGCACCGCGACCTCGTCGTGCCGCTGCCCGCGGCGGTGCCCGGCTCGTCGCTCGTCGGCGTGCACGTCCTGCTCTCGTCGGTGACCGTCGACCCGGCCGTCCTCGCCGACGCACCCGAGATAGGCCTCCGCATGAACGTCAGCGACCTGCGCGTCGTCTCGGCCGGCGGCGTCGCGGCGGGCCGGACGTCCCCCACGATCGACGACGTCGACCCTGCACACGTCACCCCGGTGCGCCTCGACAGCAGGACGTGGACCGCCCAGGGCCTCGACGAGCCGGGTTCGGGCTCCTCGGTCGCGAGGGTCACGCAGGGCGGCGACTCGCTGCGCGTGACGGACATGATCGCTCCCGGTCTCGTGGAGTCGGGCGGGCAGGGCTTCGCCCTGGTCGGCACGTCCGACGCCGACGCGCCCGCACGCGTCCTGGCGACGCCGGGCCTGCTGTCCTCCACCGGCAGCGAGGTGGGAGACCACCTCACGGTCGACGTCGACCACACGTCGATGGACGTGACCATCGCCGGCACCATCCCCCACCTGCCCGGCGAGCCGGGGACCGACGGCATCCTGGCCGACTCCGCCGCCGTGGCGCGGGCGTACCTGCTCGGCGGCGGCAGCGACTCGCTCGCCGACGAGTGGTGGCTGGGGGTCCCGGACGCCGACGCGGACGCCGTCGCCACGCACCTGGTCGACGCCGGGCCTGCGACGACGCGGGTCGCGGCGCGTGCGGACGCGACCGTCGGACCGCTCCACGTCGGCGTCCAGGCGGCCCTGTGGATCGTCACGGCGGCGGCCCTTGGCCTCGCGGTGGCCGGCATCGCGCTGAGCGCGACCGTCTCCGTCCGGACGCGGCGGCTCGAGCTCGCGCGCCTGCAGGCGGTCGGCGCCTCGCGGCGCGCGCTCGTGCGGTCGGTGCTCACCGAGTACGCCGTGCTCGGGGGGCTGGGCGTCGTCGTGGGACTCGCGCTCGGCGCCGTGCTCGCGCGGGAGATCGTGCCGCTCGTCACCGTGTCTGCGTCGGGTGCCCCGCCCGTGCCGTCGGTGCTCGTGCACGGGGCGTGGGCGACGCAGGGACGGCTGCTCGCGCTGCTGGTCCTGCTCGTCGGCGTCGCCGTGGCGACCACCACCAACGCGCTGCTGCGCCGTGCGTCCGGTGAGCTGCTGCGCCTGGGAGACGAGCGATGACGACGACCACCCGCCCCCGCCCGCGCCGTCGTGCGCCACGGGCCGCCCTGCGCAGCGGGCTGCGGGCCGCGACCGCCGACGCGCTGCTCGTGCCGCGCCGGCGCGCCGGCGCCGACAAGGGTCTGCTCGTGCTGTCCGCCGCGTTGCTCGTGGTGACCGTCGCGCTCGCCCTGCTGGCGCCGCGCGTGCTGCTGCGCTCAGCGGACGACGCGGTGCACGAGGCGGTCGCGGCGGCAGGGCACGACGCCGACATCGTCGTCGAGCCGGGCAAGGACGTCCTGGGCGCCTCCACCGTGAGCTCCGCGGGGGACGCCGCCGACGAGCTCCAGGACGACACGAACACCATCGGCAAGAACCTCAGGACCGCGCTCGGCGACGACCTCGTCGGACCCGCGGCGTCCTCCATCACCAGCCGGACGACGACGGCGCTCGTCACCGGCGCCGCGGACACGCCGCGCGTCGTCGCGGCCCGCCTGGCCTACGTCACGGACGGCACGTCCACCACGCCGCCCGTGCGGTGGGTCGCCGGGTCCGCCCCCGCCGCGGCCCCGGACCCCGAGGGCTCCGGCGAGGGCGCGGGAGACGATGCCGCCCCGCCGGCCCCTCACGAGGTCCAGGTGGGCCTCTCGCGCGCCGCCGCGCAGAAGCTCGGGATCGAGGTCGGGACCACGTTCAAGCTCAGCATGGCGGCGAGCGGCCCGACCGTGGCCGTCGTCAGCGGCCTCTACACGCCGCTCGACCCGTCGGCCCTCGTGTGGGCCGGCTTCCCCGACCTGCTCGCCGCCGTCCCGCCGGCCGCGAACGCGGACGTCGAGGGCGGCGTCGGCCTGCTCCTGACGGGGGACTCGCTCGCGGACGCGAAGCGCCGGTACCTGGGCCCGGACTTCACGTCCGGGGCGCGGTTCGTCGTCGAGCGGGACGCGGTCGACGCGGGCTCGGTGCCGACGGTCGAGCGGTCGCTCCGGCGCATGCTCGCGCAGCCGCGGGCGTTGACCCAGTGGCTGGCCACCCCGCCGACCGTCCGGACCACGCTCGTCGACGTGCTCGCGGCGCACGAGGCCCGGCAGGCGGCGGCCGACGCGCAGAGCTCGGTGCTCGTCGTCGGCCTCGCGGGGGTCGGTGCGCTCGCGCTCGTGCTCGCGGCACGGCTGCTGGTTGCCCGCCGCCGCACGTCTCTGCTGGCCGAGCGCGCCCGGGGTGCGTCGACCGCGTCGGTCGCCCTGCGCGCGGCGGTCGAGAGCGTCCCGCTCGCGGCCGTCGCCGCGGGAGTCGGCGCCCTCGTCGCGTGGCTGATCCTGCCCGACGCCCGCGGGTCGTGGACCGCCGCGGCGGCTGTCGCGGCGGTGGCGGCGCTCGCACCGCCGGTCGCCGCGGCGACGCTCGTGCACGGCGCCTGGTCGGGCCGGCGGCTGCCGGCCAACCGCGCCGACCGCCGACGCGTTCTCGGCCGCCGGCGTGCCCGGAGAGTGACGCTCGAGCTCACCCTCGTCGCCGTCGCGGCGGCCGCGCTCGTGTCCGTGCAGCGCCGGGGCCTGCTCGAGTCGGCGACGACGCACGTCGACCTGCTGCTCGCGGCGACCCCGCTGCTGCTCGCCGTCGCCGCCACGATCGTCCTGCTGCACCTCATGCCGCCCGTGCTGCGAGCGATCTCCCGGCGCGCCCAGGCCGGTCGCGGTCTGGTGCCGGTCGTCGCCTCCGCCCGCGCCGGGAACGCGTCGGGGACCGCGGTCCCGCTGCTCACGCTCACGGTGGCCGTCGCGCTGCTCGTCTTCTGCGGCACGACGGTCCAGACCGTCCACCAGGGCCAGGACGACGCGGCACGGACCGTGGTCGGGGCGACCGTGCGCGTCGACGGCCCCGCGACCGAGGCCGACGTGGCCGCGCTGCGCCGGGCGCCGGGCGTCACAGCGGTCGCGGCGGCGTCGCTCAGCCCCGCCCGGCCCCTCGGCGCCAACAGCGGGGTGACCGCCGACGTCGAGGCGGTCGACGCCCGCGCGTACGCGACGATCCTGCGCGCGCACGGCTGGCCCGTCGACCCCGGCCTGACCGACCTCGACCAGGCGTCCGGCGGGACGATCCCCATGCTCGTCTCGCCCTCGCTCGCCGCGGCGACCGCGGCGTACCAGCCCGAGCTGCTCACCGCGTCGGGCCCCGTCAGGCTCCGGGTGGCCGGCGAGGTGCACGGCGGCCCCGACATCGTGCCGGTCGTCCCCACCCCCGGTGCCGCGCCGCCGTCCGCCGACGGGATCGTCCTGGTCGACCGGGCGACCTTCGAGCGGGTGGACGAGCCGGACGACGCGAGCGGCGATCCGGCCTCGTCGACCATCACGACCGTCTGGGTCGACGGCCCCGGATCCGCCGCGGCCGTGCACGCGACAGGCCTCGACGCCCGGGCGGGCCTCCGCGTCACGACGAGCACCGGCTGGGTCGAGGCGACGCGCACGGCACCGCTGAACGAGGCGCTGGTCGCGCTCCTGGTCGGCACGGGGCTCGCGCTCGCCCTGTTCGCCGCGATGGCCCTCGTGCTCACCGTCGTCGCGACGTCGGGCGAGCGCGGCCGCACCGTCGCCGTCCTGCGCACCGTCGGTCTCGATGCGCGCACCGCACGGGCGATGACCTTCGGCGAGCTCGCGCCCCTCGCGGTCGCCGCGCTGGTCGCCGGGACGCTCATCGGCGTCGCCGTCCCGGGGCTGCTCACCCGGTCGCTCGGGCTCGACGTCGCGACCGGCCTGCCCGGCGCGGTGGTGTCGCTCGCGGTCTCGTGGGTCCCGCTCGCGCTCGCAGCCGCCGTCGTGGGCGTCTCGCTGGTCGCGGCGGTGCACGTGGAGTCCGCCGTGCGCCGGCGCGACCGGCTCGGCGAGGTGCTGCGGGTGGGCGAGCGATGACACGGACGCACATGGACACGACCGGCAGGACCGGCAGGACCGATCGAGGGAGGCCCCGATGACGACGACCGTCGACGAGCCCACGCTGGGCACGCTCGAACGGCGCGCCCGGCAGCGCACCGGCACGTTCGGCGAGGACGCGCTCATCGCGTGCGACTCGCTCGTGCGGATCTACCAGTCGGAGGGCGTCGAGGTGCAGGCCCTGCAGGGCCTCGACCTGCTCGTGAACGCCGGTGAGCTCGTCGCGATCGTCGGCGCGTCGGGCTCCGGGAAGTCCACCCTGCTCGCGGTCCTGTCGGGCCTCGACGTCCCGACGGCCGGCCGCGTGCGCGTCGGCGACTGGGACCTCATGGCGATGAGCTCGCGCCAGCGCGTCGAGTACCGGCGCTCGATGGTCGGGTTCGTCTGGCAGCAGACCGCACGCAACCTCGTGCCGTACCTCACGGCGGCTGAGAACGTCATGTTCCCGATGGCGCTCGCGGGCGTGGGTCGCAAGGAGCGCGCGGCGCGCGCCGTCGAGCTGCTCGCGATGCTCGGCGTCGCCTACGGTGCCGACCGCCGGCCGGGTCAGCTCTCGGGCGGCGAGCAGCAGCGGGTCGCGATCGCCGTCGGCCTCGCCAACAGACCGCAGGTCCTGTTCGCCGACGAGCCGACGGGCGAGCTCGACACCGCGACGTCGTCGGACGTGCTCGAAGCCATGCGCACGGTCAACCGTGAGCTGGGCACGACGGTCGTCGTCGTCACGCACGACGCCGGCGTGTCGGAGCACGTGCAACGCACCGTCGCGATCCGCGACGGCCGCACGTCGTCCGAGGTGGTGCGCACGACGCGCACGCACGAGGACGGCACCGAGCACACCGTGGCCGAGGAGTTCGCGGTCCTCGACCGCGCGGGCCGCGTCCAGCTGCCGCAGGAGTACCGCGAGACGCTCGAGCTCGTCGGCCGCGTGCGGCTCGCGCTCGAGGACTCGCACGTCTCCGTGTGGCCCGACCGGCCCCGGCCGGCCGCCACGTCCGCGCCTGCACCCGAGGCCACGGTCGACGCCGCGCCCGACGAGGAGACCCGATGACGACGACCACGCCCGCGCCCATCGCCGCTGCGACCATCGACACGATGGTCCGCGTCGAGTCGCTGTCGCGCACCTACGGCTCGGGCGACACGGCCGTGCACGCGCTGCGCGACGTGTCGTTCGAGATCGTCCCGGGCGAGCTGGTGGCGCTCGTCGGTCGCTCGGGCTCCGGCAAGACGACGCTGCTGAACTGCGTCGGCGGCCTCGACCGGCCGGACGGTGGCCGCGTCGTCGTCGACGGGCGCGAGGTGTCGTCGCTCGGCGAGGACGGCCTGGTCGACCTGCGCCGCGACGTCGTGTCGTACGTGTTCCAGACGTTCGGCCTGGTGCCGGTCCTGTCCGCGGCCGAGAACGTCGGCGTCCCGCTGCGCCTGCGCAAGCTCGACGCGGTCGCGCGGGAGGAGCGCGTCGCGCTGCTGCTCGACCTCGTCGGGCTCGGTGACCACGCCGACCAGCGGCCGGGGGAGATGTCGGGGGGCCAGCAGCAGCGCGTGGCGATCGCCCGCGCGCTGGCGAACTCCCCGCGGCTGCTCATCGCCGACGAGCCGACCGGGCAGCTCGACACCGCGACCGGCCAGGCCGTGATGGCGCTGCTGCGCGCCGTCGTCGAGGCCGAGGGCATGACGGCGATCGTCTCCACGCACGACCCCCTGATGATGTCGCTGGCCGACCGCGTGGTCCGCCTCGCGGACGGCCGGGTCCTGACCGACTGACCCCCGCCCCCGCGCCGCACCCCTCCGGTGCCGAACACGGGCCCTGCGTCCGTCAGCTCGCGCTGACGGGCGCGGGCCCCGTTGTCGCGGGGCCGCGATCCGGCCCTCGGCGGGCGGTAGGTTGCGGCCATGCCGATCCTTCCCGGGCCGTTCCTCGACGCCGACACGCTGTTCGCCGGGGCCGAGCCGCCTGTGCTCGAGGCGCGCGGTGGTCTCCGCCTGCGCCCGTGGGCGGCCGACGACGCCCCCGCGGTCCGGGCGGTCTACGCCGACCCGGACGTCCGTCGTTGGCATGCGCGCGCCCTCGCGGACGACGACGAGGCTCGTGAGCTGGTCGCGGGCTGGACCGCGGAGTGGGGGGCCCGCGCCGGGGCGCACTGGGCCGTCGAGGACACGGGCGGCACGCTCGTCGGGCGCGTGACGCTCGTCGACGTCGACGACCGGGACGGCACCGCCGAGATCGGGTACTGGACGGTCCCCGACGCGCGGGGGCGCGGCGTGGCCGGCGCGGCCGTGGAGGCGGTCGTCCGGTGGGCGCGCGCGGGCGGGCTGTGGCGGCTCGAGATCGAGCACGCGTCGGAGAACCTCGCCTCCTGCCGGGTCGCCGAGCGGTCGGGGTTCGCGCTCGAGGGGGTCAGGCGGGCATCGGCCTTGCACGAGGACGGCTTCCACGACATGCACGTGCACGTGCTGTTCCCGTCGACCGACCCACGGTGGGACCGTCCGACGCCGTCGTGCTCGGGGGTCGTGGGCGCGGGCCGGCCTACGGGGGTCGTCGTTCGGGTTGCTCGTCCGGGGGACGCGGCCCAGGTCTGGCCGCTCGTCGAGGCGTTCGCGGCGACGACGACGCCGACCCGTGCCCGCTTCGAGCGTGCGTTTCCCGCCGCCGTGGCGCGCCCGGACGTGGTGGTGCTCGTCGCTGAGGAGGGCGACGCGGTCGTCGGGTACCTGCTCGCGCAGCTCGAGCCGACGTTCTTCGCGGACGGCCCGGTCGCGTGGGTCCAGGAGGTCATGGTCCGCGCGGACCGGCGGGGGAGCGGCGTCGGCCGCGCGCTCGTCCGGGCTGCCGAACGGTGGGCGCAGGCCGGGGGAGCGGCGTACGTCTCGCTGGCCTCGCGCCGCGCGGGCGGCTTCTACGAGGCGCTCGGCTACGTGCCGTCGGCGACGTTCTACGAGCGGGCGGTCGCCGGCGCGTGACGCGCCCGCTCGCGGAACGGCAGGAGCAGCACCACGACGACGCCGACGGCGACGCCGAGGAGGGTGTCGACGGCGCGGTCGGCGGCGAGCGTGCCGGCGTCGACCGGTCCGGCGAGCGAGGTCATGAGCAGCGCCATCGGGGTGATCGTGAGCATCGCGAGGGCGTAGTTGCGCACGACGATCAGCTCGGTCACCACCTGCAGGGCCGCGACGAGCACCGCGAGCGCCCAGAACGACAGGTGGGCGTCGAGGACCAGCCAGGCGAGGACGGCGCCGACGGCGGTCCCGGCACCGCGGTGCAGCGCCCGCACGACGACGTGGCGGCGCGAGGTGCCCAGCAGGACAGCGGTCGCGCCGACGGCCGCCCAGCCGGGGTGGCCGAGGCCGACGGCCTGGGCCAGCACGCCGGCCACGAGGGAGCCCGCGCCGCAGCGCAGAGCCTCGGCGTGCCACGCGGGGACGGGCGGCCGCGCGGGCAGGAGCGGCGTCCGGTCGCGGAGGCGCGAGCGGGCGGTCGGGCCCGCGGCGACCGCTGCGACGACGAGGGCGAGGACCGCGCCGACCGCCGTGGCGAGCGTCCGGGTGCCGATGCCGGCGGCGCTGGCCGGCGCGGTGAGGCCGGCGGCCGCGGCGAAGACGACGAGCGTCGCCCCGGGCGGGCCGGTGCGCAGCAGCGCCGTCCCCGCGCACGCGAGGGCGGCCACGAGGCCGAGGATCACGGGGACGGCCCACGTCTCGACCGTGGCGGACCCGGTGCTCGCGAGCGCCCAGCCGGCCCCGCTCGCCGCGGCGATCGCGGCCACCTGGAGGATTCCTGCGGCTCCGACGACCGTCAGGCGCGCGACGGGGTCGGCGAGCCTCCCGTACACGGCGACGATCGCGCCGAGCGCGGCGAACCCGGCGAGCTCGCGGTGCCCGGCCGCGGCGAGGATCGCGAACGTCGCGAGCACGGTGAGGCCGGCGCGCAGCGCTACCGCAAGGTCGGGGCGGCCGTTGCCGGGGTTGACGGTGACGCTCGCACGCCAGGTGTGGTGCAGGTGGTGGCGGGCGGTGGTCGGGCGTTCCGGGGCGAGTGTCATCGCCTCCAGTCTAGCCGTTCGTTCATCGATAGTTCACTAGTGAAGGAACAAGTGACCGTATCCTTGCTCACATGGAGGCTCGAGACGGCGGTGAGCACGACTACGTCGACCGGCTGCGCGCCCAGTGGGCCGAACGGATCCCCACGCTCGACACGTCCCCCGCGGACGTCGTCGCGCGCATCCTGCGCATCGGGGCGCTCGTCGGGCACGCGCACGAGCGCGCGATCGAGGCGGAGGCGCTCAACCGGGGCGAGTTCGAGCTGCTGGCGGCGCTCCGGCGCGCCGGTCACGCGCTGCGCCCCCGCGAGATCAGCACCGTCACCGAGAGCCCGGGCGCCTCGATCACCAAGCGGCTCGACCGGCTCGAGCACGCGGGTCTCGTCGAGCGGACCGTGCCCGAGCGCGACCGGCGCGGCATCCTCGTCTCCCTGACGCCCGCCGGGGTCACGCTCGTCGACCGCCTGTTCCCCGAGCAGGTCGCCCGCGAGGGGGCCGCGCTCGCCGGCCTCTCCGACGCCGACCGCAGGCGGCTCGCGGAGCTCCTCGCCGTCGTCCTGCGCACGCTGGAGCCGAATGCGTACTGACGGCACGCGTCGTCGAGCACGGGCTTCCCGCCCGCCGACGACGGGCTCCGTGCCCGTCAGCGCGAGCTGATGGGCACGGAGCCCGTGTTCGGCAGGACAGAGGGAGTCAGGACTGCGGCGGACGCGTCATCGACAGCACGTCGAGCGCCGCGTCGAGCTGCTCGAGCGTGACCTCGCCGCGCTCGACGAACCCGAGGTCGACGACGGCCTGGCGCACGGTGACCCCGGCGGCGACGGCGTGCTTGGCGACCTTCGCGGCCGCCTCGTAGCCGATGACGCGGTTGAGCGGCGTCACGATGGAAGGCGACGACTCGGCGTAGGCGCGGGCCTGGTCCACGTTCGCCTCGAGGCCGTCGACGGTCTTGTCCGCGAGGACGCGCGACGCGTTGGTGAGCAGCCGGAGCGACTCGAGCACGCCCTGCGCGATCACGGGGATCTGCACGTTGAGCTCGAACGACCCGCTCGCACCGGCCCACGCGACGGTCGCGTCGTTGCCGACGACGCGCGCCGCGACCATGAGCACGGCCTCGGGGATGACGGGGTTGACCTTGCCGGGCATGATCGACGAGCCGGGCTGCAGGTCCGGGATGGCGATCTCGCCGAGGCCCGTGTTGGGGCCGGAGCCCATCCAGCGCAGGTCGTTGCAGATCTTCGTCAGGCTGACGGCGATGGTGCGCAGCGCCCCGGACAGCTCGACGAGCCCGTCGCGCGCGCCCTGCGCCTCGAAGTGGTCGCGGGCCTCGGTGAGGGGCAGGTCGGTGTCCTCGCGCAGCAGCGCGATGACGCGCTGCGGGAACCCGGCGGGGGTGTTGATGCCGGTGCCGACGGCGGTGCCGCCGAGCGGGACCTCGGCGACGCGGGGGAGCGCCGACTCCACGCGCTCGATCCCGTAGCGGACGGCTGCGGCGTACCCGCCGAACTCCTGGCCGAGGGTCACCGGGGTCGCGTCCATGAGGTGGGTGCGGCCGGACTTCACCACGCCGGCCCAGGCGTCGCGCTTGGCCTCGAGGGCCTCCGCGAGGTGCGCGAGCGCGGGCACGAGGTCGCGGACGACGCCCGCGGTCGCGGCCACGTGCACCGAGGTGGGGAACACGTCGTTGGACGACTGCGACGCGTTGACGTGGTCGTTGGGGTGGACGTCGCGGCCGAGGCTGCGGGACGCGAGCGTCGCGAGCACCTCGTTGGTGTTCATGTTCGACGACGTGCCCGAGCCCGTCTGGTACACGTCCACGGGGAAGTCCCCGTCGTGCGTCCCGGAGGCGACGGCGTCGGCCGCGCCGACGATCGCGTCGGCGACGTCCTGGTCGAGCACGCCGAGCTCCGCGTTGGCGCGGGCCGCCGCCTTCTTGATCCGGGCGAGCGCCTCGATGTGCGACCGCTCGAGGGGCGTGCCGGAGATCGGGAAGTTCTCGACGGCGCGCTGCGTCTGCGCCCGGTACAGCGCGGCCGCGGGGACCCGCACCTCGCCCATCGTGTCGTGCTCGATGCGGTACTCGACCGGGGCGGCGTCGTCGGCCCCCGGCGTGGTCGTGTGAGAAGTCATGCGTCCTATCGTGCCGCAGCCCGGTGGGTGCTCCGCGGCCCTGGGCCGTCGGACGTGACGCGAGTCACAGACTCCGGGTCACCGCCGCTGGCGCAGCGCCTCGTACAGCACGACGGCCGTCGCGCTCGCCATGTTGAGCGAGCTGGCAGCGCTCGCGCGCATGGGGATCCGCGCGACGACGTCGCACGCGTCCCGCCACTGCGCGCTCAGCCCGCGCGTCTCGTTGCCGGTGACGACGAGCGTGGGGAGCGTGAGGTCCACGTCGGCCAGCTCGACGTCGCCGTCCTCGTCCGTGCCCACCACCTGCAGCGCCGGGCCGCCGTCCGGCCGCGCCCCGAGGGCGTCGACGACGGCGTGCGCGGACGGCGCGGTCACGACCGGCACCGCGAACACGGAGCCCGTGCTCGCGCGGACCGCCTTGGGGTCGTAGGGGTCGGCGGCGTGCCCGGTCACGACGACGCCGTGCCCGCCGAAGGCGTCGACGGACCGCGCAACCGTGCCCACGTTGCCCGGGCTGGTCGGCCGGTCGAGCGCCACCGCCAGGAGCGGCGCGCCGTCGGATGCGGCGCGCGCGGGGATGCGGGCCAGGTCGTCGGCGGGCAGGGCGACGACGGCCAGGACCTCGGGCGTCGCGTCGTCCTTGCCGCCCAGCTCGCGCAAGAGCTCCGGCGCGACCGCGAACCGGGGCGCGCGGACGCGGCCCGTGAGCTCGCCGGCCCAGGCGGACAGCGGGCGGTCGCCGTCGACGAGCCACTCGCGCACCGCGAGGCCGGACTCCACGGCGACGGTGATGGGGCGCACGCCCTGGACCAGCGCGTGCCCGGCGCGGTGCCGCTTGGCGCGGTTGGTCAGCAGCGTCTCCCACTGCTGGAATGTGGCGTTGCGGACCGTGACCTGTCGCATGGCGTCTCCCGCGGGCGTCCGGCGCCGTCAGGCGACCGGGGCCTCGCCGACCTCGCCGACGACCTCGACCAGCCGGGCCTCGCCGTCGCGGAGGTCGTACTCGACGCCCACGATCGCGCAGCGGCCCTCGTCGACGGCCGCGCGCAGGGCGGCCGAGTAGGACGGGAGCGCGTTCACCGTGTGCCGCACGTGGGCGTTCAGCAGCTGCGCCTCGTCCATCGCCGCGAACGCCTCCGGGCCCTGCGCCGTCAGGCTGACGATCGACGGGATGACCCCGTCGGTGACGGCGCGCACGAAGCCCGGGGGCTCCTCGCCCGTCCGCAGCGTGCGGGCCGCGGCGCCCACGGCCCCGCAGGAGCTGTGGCCGAGGACGACCACGAGGCTCGCGCCGAGCAGCTCGACGCCGAACTCGATGGAGCCGAGGACCGCCGGGTCGACGACGTGACCCGCGTTCCGGACGACGAACAGGTCGCCGAGCCCCTGGTCGAAGATCAGCTCGGACGCGACGCGCGAGTCGGAGCAGCCGAACACCACGGCGAACGGGTGCTGAGCGAGAGCCGTCTCGTGGCGCCTCGACGTGTCCTGCGACGGGTGCTCCATCGCGTCGCGGACGAACCGGGCGTTGCCTTCACGCAGTGCGGACCAGGACTCGGTGGGGGTGCGCATGGGCCCATCCTCGCCCATGCCGGGCGGCGGTCGCGACGGCGCCCAGGAGCGGGACGCCGTCGCGGACGTCTTGCGCCCCGAGCTACAGCTCGGTGGCGTCGAGCTCCGCGCGGCGCGGCGGGTTGGCACCGGCCCGCGAGACCGTGATCGCGGCGACCCGCACGCAGCGGGCGAGCACGCGCTCGACGGCGTCGCCCGGGATCGCGCGCAGCGCAGGCCGGTTCGCGGCGCCGAGCAGGCCCTCGTGCCACAGGCCGTCGATCAGGGCGCCCATGAACGAGTCGCCGGCGCCGACCGTGTCGATGACCTCGACGCGCTCGGCGGGGACGCCCGTGACCCCCTGGCCCGTGACGGCGACCGCGCCGTCGCCGCCCAGCGTGACCACGACGAGCGCCGGGCCGAGCGCGAGCCAGCCGCGCGCGACGTCGACGGGGTCGCGGCCCGGGACGAGCCAGGCGAGGTCCTCGTCGGACACCTTGACGACGTCGGAGCGTCGCACGAGCTCCTCGACCCGCGGCGCGACGTCAGCGGCCGAGCCCATGAGCGACGGGCGCAGATTCGGGTCGTACGTGACGGTCGCGTGCGCGCGGTGCGCGTCGAGCACCGACAGGACCGCGTCCGCGCCAGGCGCGAGGACCGCGCCGATGGAGCCCGTGTGCACGACGGTCGCATCGGCCGGGTCGAGCGTCACGGGCGGGATCGCCCACTCGAGCTCGAACTCGTAGGTCGCTGAGCCTGTGTCCGAGAGCCGCGCGGTGGCCACGGAGGTGCGCGCCGCGCCGTCGGAGCCGTCGACGACGCTCACGTCGGACGCGCGCAGCCACGAGCGGATGCGGTCGCCGTACGCGTCGGTGCCGAACGAGGTCAGGAGACGCGCCGGCCGGCCCAGCCGGCCGAGCGTGAGCGCCACGTTCGCCGGGCTGCCGCCCGGGTGCACGTCCACGGTGCCGTCAGCGCGGTGCACGACGTCGATGAGCGCCTCTCCGACGACGAGCGCGTCGCCCGTCACGGCGCGGGTCACAGCGACGCCTCATCCTGGTAGGCGCTGTCCTCGTCGGCGCCGTTCGCCGGGCCGTTCGCCGCGTCCGTCGACGCGCCGTCGCGCGCCGCCTCGAGGCGCTCGCGGGCGCCGTCGAGCCACTGCTGGCAGCGGTCGGCGAGGGCCTCGCCGCGCTCCCAGAGCGCGAGGGAGTCCTCGAGGGTGGCGGCGCCCGCCTCGAGCCGGGAGACCACGTCGACGAGCTGGTCGCGGGCCTCCTCGTAGCTCAGCGCGGTGACATCGTTGTCAAGTGGGGGTCTGGGTGCTGCGGTGCTCACGCGACGGATCCTTCCACACGATCGGGCTTCTTCCGGCGGTTCGTCCGCGGGGCGGGCGTCGCCCCGTCCGGGCGGGCCGCCACCTCCGCCGCGAGCTCGCCGCCCGCGACCCGGACGCGCAGCGCGTCGCCCGGGGCGACGTCGTCGGGCGTGCGGACCACGCCCCCGCCCGGGCCCTGCACCACCGCGTAGCCGCGCTCGAGCGTCGCCGCCGGCGACAGGGCACGGACCTGCGCGGCGAGGCGTCCGACCTCGCCCGACGCGCGGACCAGGGCCCCGTCGAGGGCCCGCCGGCCCGACGTGCGCAGCCGCCCGACCTCGAGCTCGCGGACCTCGACCATCGTCGCCGGACGGGCGAGGACCGGCCGCGAGCGCACGGCGGCGAGCCGCTCGCCCTCGTGCGTCAGGCGCCCCCGCACCGCGCCCCGCAGCCGGAGGCGTGCTTGCTGGAGGCGCTGCCGTTCCTCCCGCACGTCCGGCACGATCCGCTTCGCGGCGTCCGTCGGCGTGGACGCCCGGTAGTCCGCGACGAGGTCGAGCAGGGGGGCGTCCGTCTCGTGGCCGATCGCGCTCACGAGCGGCGTCCGGCACGCAGCCGCCGCGCGGACCAGTGTCTCGTTGCTGAACGGCAGCAGGTCCTCGACCGCGCCGCCGCCGCGCGCCACGACGATCACCTCGACGTCGGAGCGGGCGTCGAGCTCGGCGATCGCCGCCGTCACCTGCGGCACCGCGCCCTGCCCCTGCACCGCGACCTCGCGGATCTCGAACCGGACCTGCGGCCACCGGGCCCGCGCGTTCACCACGACGTCGTGCTCCGCCTTCGACTCGCGGCCGCAGACCAGGCCCACCACTGCGGGTAGGAATGGCAGCGCGACCTTGCGGTCGGCGTCGAACAGTCCTTCGGCCGCGAGGATCCGCTTGAGGTGCTCGATGCGCGCCAGCAGCTCGCCGACGCCGACCGCGCGGATCGCCGACGCCTGCAGCTGCAGCGTCCCGCGCTTGGTCCAGAACGTCGGCTTCGCCTGGACGACGACGTGCGCGCCCTCGTGCACCGCGTCGCCCGGCGCCTCGAGGACGCGGGCCTGCATCGACACCGGCAGCGACGCGTCGGCCTCCGTGTCGCGCAGCGTGAGGAAGCAGTAGCCGGACCCCGGCCGGCGATTGAGCTGGACCACCTGACCCTCGACCCACACCGGCGACATCCGGTCCACGTACGCGGCGATCTTGCTGGACAGCAGCCGCACGGGCCACGGGTGTTCCGCGCTCGTGTCGAGGGCGCGTGCAGGAAGGTCGGTCACGGGTCCACCCTGCCGCATCCCACCGACACCTCCCACCCGTTCGTCGACGGTGACGCTGTGCTCGCCGACGGTGACGTCCGCGACAGTGGGGCGACAGTGGGTTTGTCGCGAGCCACCGGGAAGGTCGCGCTGACTCGCGACGAACGTGGTGACTCGCGAGCCGAGGGGGCGTCACCGTCGGCGGGCGCGGCGGAGGACGTGTGGCGGTGTCGCGGACGTGACCCCCGTCTCGGGGTCGGTGCTGGCCGCTCGCCTAGACTCGACGACGTGACCACCCCCACCACGACGGCGCCCGAGCGCCGTGTCCTCCTCGCCGCGCCGCGCGGCTACTGCGCCGGCGTGGACCGGGCGGTCGTCGCCGTCGAGAAGGCGCTCGAGCACTACGGCGCCCCGGTGTACGTCCGCAAGGAGATCGTCCACAACAAGCACGTCGTGGCGACGCTCTCGGAGCGTGGCGCGATCTTCGTCGACGACACGGACGAGGTGCCCGAGGGCGCGCGGGTGGTGTTCTCCGCGCACGGCGTGTCCCCGGCGGTCCGGGAGGCGGCGACGGCGCGGAGGCTGGAGACGATCGACGCGACGTGCCCCCTGGTGACGAAGGTGCACCGCGAGGCGGTCCGGTTCGCGCGCGACGACTACGACATCCTCCTGATCGGACACTCGGGCCACGAGGAGGTCGAGGGGACCGCGGGCGAGGCGCCGGAGCACATCCAGGTCGTCAACTCGCCCGACGACGTCGACCAGGTGACCGTCCGCGACCCCGACAAGGTGATCTGGATCTCGCAGACGACCCTCTCGGTCGACGAGACCATGGAGACGGTCCGGCGGCTGCGCGACAAGTTCCCCACCCTGCAGGACCCGCCGAGCGACGACATCTGCTACGCCACCCAGAACCGGCAGGTCGCGGTGAAGAAGCTCGCGCCGGAGGCCGACCTGGTGATCGTCGTCGGGTCGGCGAACTCGTCCAACTCGGTGCGCCTGGTCGAGGTCGCGCTCGAGGCGGGGGCGCGCGCGTCGCACCGCATCGACCGCGCGGCGGAGATCGACCCGGCGTGGCTCGACGGCGTCACGACCGTCGGGGTCACGTCGGGGGCGTCGGTGCCGGAGATCCTGGTCCAGGACGTCCTGACCTACCTGGCCGAGCGTGGCTACGGCCGGGTCGAGGAGGTCCGCACCGCGACCGAGGACCTCATGTTCTCGCTGCCGCGCGAGCTCCGGGCCGACCTCGAGGGTGTGGAGGCCGCCGGCCGACCGGTTCGCGGCGGTCGGACGACCCTCGGTCTCCAGCCGAGCTGACCGCGGCTGTCGATCCGGGCGTTCCGACTTCGTCGTCTCTCATGAGCGCCCCCGCCGGGGGCCGGACGGAAGGAACCGACCATGGCCAAGTACCTGCTCCTCATCTACGGCAACGAGCAGCGCTGGGAGACGATGACGGCCGCAGAGCGGGCCGAGATCGACGAGGGTCACCGGCAGTTCTGGGGGCGCGCCGGGAGCAGCATCCTCGCGTCCGGGGAGCTCGAGCCGAGCACGACCGCGACGACGCTGCGCGCCCCGTCGGGTGACGCCGCGCCGTCCGACGGCCCGAGCATCACCGACGGCCCGTTCCTCGAGTCAAAGGAGGTCCTCGGCGGCTTCTACGTGGTGGACGTCCCGGACCTCGATACGGCGCTCGACCTCGCCTCGGGGCTCGCCGAGGCGTCCCACGACCACAGCGGCGTCCAGGTCCAGCCGCTCGTCGACCATGGCTGAGCGGCGGGACTGATCGACGATGCCGGTCCGTGAGGCGGTCGAGGCCGCGCACCGTTCCGACTGGGCGGCGGTCGTGGCCGCGACGGTCCGGGTCACGCGCGACCTCGACCTCGCCGAGGAGTGCGCGCAGGACGCCTTCACGCGTGCGCTCGAGACGTGGCCTCGCACGGGGGTGCCCGACCGCACGCGGGGCTGGCTCGTGACCGTCGCGAGCAACCGCGCGCGGGACCTTCTGCGGCGGCGCGCGGCCTGGCACCGCGCGCTGCCGCTGCTCGTGGTCGACGACGTCGCCCCGGGACCCGACGCTCTCGACGAGCCTCCCGCGGTGCCCGACGACACGCTGCGGCTCGTCTTCACGTGCTGCCACCCGGCGCTGGGCCGGGACGCCCAGGTCGCGCTGACCCTCCGCCTCGTGTGCGGGCTCGCGACGCCCGACGTGGCGCGGGCGTTCCTGGTCCGCGAGGCGACGATGGCGGCGCGCATCACCCGCGCGAAGAAGAAGATCGCCGCGGCGCACATCCCGTACCGCGTCCCGTCGGCCGCGGAGCTGCCGGCGCGCGTCGGCGCCGTCTGCGAGGTCCTGCACCTCGTCTTCACGACCGGGCACACGGCACCGTCGGGGGACCGGCTCGTGCGCGCGGAGCTGGTCGACGCCGCCGTCCGCCAGGCCCGCACCCTGCACGGCCTCCTTCCGGACGAGCGCCAGGTCGCCGGCCTGCTCGCGCTCTTCCTCCTCGTCGACGCGCGTCGCGCCGCCCGTGAGGACGACGACGGCCGGCTCGTGCTGCTCGCGGACCAGGACCGGAGCCTGTGGCGCCGCGACCAGGTCGAGGAGGGCACGGCGCTGCTGTCACGCGCGCTCGGCGGCCCGCAGCCGCACCGGTACGCCGTCGAGGCGGCCATCGCCGCGGTGCACGCGGAGTCCCCGACCTGGCAGGACACCGACTGGGACGAGATCGTCGGGCTCTACGACGTGCTCCTCGCAGGGTGGCCGTCGCCGGTCGTGGCGCTCAACCGGGCGGTCGCCGTCGGGCTCCGGGACGGGCCGCGGGCGGGCCTCGCGGCGCTCGAGCCCCTGAGCGGCGAGCCGGTTCTGGCCGGCTACGGGTACCTGAGCGCGGCGCGGGCCGACTTCCTGCGCCGGCTCGGGTCCTGGGCCGCGGCCAGCGCCGCCTACGAGGAGGCGCTGGTGCTGACCGCCAACGGCCCGGAGCGCCGCTTCCTGGAGGACCGCCTGCGCGACGTCGAGGGCCGGCTCGTCTAGGACGCGACCGTCCCACCCGGCGCGCTCGACGGCGACCCCTCCCGCTGCGCCCGCGACCAGGCCGCGCCGGAGAACCGCGCGTCGTAGAGCCCGTCGAGCTCCGTGACGGCGTCGTCGTCGAGCCGGAGCCCGGCGACGGCGACGTTCTCGGCCAGGTGGGCGCGGCTGCTCGTGCCTGGGATCAGGAGCACGTGCGGCGCGTGCTGCAGCAGCCACGCGAGGCCGACCTGCCCGGGCGTCACTCCGAGGCGTGCCGCGACGGCGGTCACCTCGGGCTGGCCGGTCACCTGGGGGAGGTCGGCGAACCCGGAGCCGAGCGGGAAGAACGGCACCCAGGCGACGCCCTCGCGGCCGCAGAGCTCGAGCATGTCCTCCGACTCGCGCGCGAGGACGCTGTACGCGTTCTGGACGGCCGCGATCCGAGCCGGGAGCGCGGCGCTCAGGGTTTCCCGGGAGACGGCGCTGAGGCCGATCGCGCCGATCGTCCCCTCGTCCCGCAGGCGGACCAGCTCGGCGAGCTGGTCGTCGAGGGGCACGACCTGGTCGCCCTCGGCGACCAGCCCGGGTCGCACGTCGAGCCGCCGGAGGTACACGAGGTCGAGCCGGTCCTGGCCGAGGCTGCGCAGGTTGTCGTGGACGGCGGCACGCAGCTCGCCGGGACGCTGCGCGGCACGCAGCGGCACCGAGCCGGACGTGTCGCGCACGGCGCCGACCTTGGTCGCGACCAGCACGTCGTCGTCGGGCCGGAGCGCCCGGCGCAGGAAGGTGTTGGCCGTGCTGTCGCCGTAGAAGTCGGCTGTGTCGACGTGGTCGACGCCCAGGTCGAACGCCTCGCGGAGCAGTGCGACCGCGGACGCCGCGTCGCCCGCGAGGTGCTCGAGGCTCATCGCCCCGTAGCCCACGCGGGCGACGGGGCGGCCTGCCAGCTCGTAGGCGGAGCCGGTCGCGGGGCTGTGGTTCGTGGTGTCGGTCATGCGGGTACGCCTCCAGGGCCGTAGCATCGATGACAAGCGGAGGAACCTCCGCTTCCGACTATACGGAGGGGTCTCCGCTTTGTCACCACCTGAGGCTCCGGCCGGTGTCGCGCACGCGGGACGCCGCCCTCGCGCCGACGCCGCCCGCAACCGCGCCGCGCTGCTCGACGCCGCGCGCGCCACCCTCGCGGCGGGCGAACGACTGACGCTCGACGCGGTCGCGCGCGCCGCCGGGTTAGGGATCGGCACGCTGTACCGGCACTTCCCGACCCGCGAGGACCTCGTCGCGGCCGTCTACGTGGCCGAGCTCGACGCGGCGCTGGACGCAGCGGCCCCCTTGCGCGAGGAGCTGCCGCCCGCCGACGCGCTTCGCGCCTGGCTGCACCGCTACGCCGCGTTCATCGCCACGAAGTACGACCTCGCCGAGTCGATGCGCGCCGGCGCGCTCGCGGGCGCGGCCCAGGCCGCCCGTACCCGCGAACGCGTGGTGGCGGTGGTGGGGGCGTTCCTGCGCGACGGCGAGGCGGCCGGCTCGCTGCGGCCGGGGCTCGACGCCGGTGACGTCACGGCGGCGGTCGTCGGAGTGTTCCTCGTGACGCGGGACGTGCCCGACGGGGCGCAGGTCCACCGACTCCTGGACCTGCTGGTGGACGGCCTGCTCGCCTGAGCCGCGCGCCGGCTGACCCGCGCGCCTGCCCAGTGTGGCCGGGCGGCGCGGTCAGCCCGCCGCGCGCGAGCCGTCGCCGTCGTCGCTCTTGTCGTCGATCGCGACGACGTCGCCCGCCTCGGCAGGGAGCAGCTCGGCCTTGGTGATGGGCCGGACGGCGTCGTCGATGCCCTCGAGCTCGCCGATGACCTGCGAGGAGTCGATGACCTCGAGCTCGGCGAACCGGCGCGCGGACGTGAGCACGTTCCGCTCGAGCGAGCCGATGAACTTGTTGTAGCTCTCGGTCGCCCCGGACAGCGACCGCCCGACCCTGGTCACGTGGCCGGTCATGGTCACGAGCCGGCTGTGGAACTCGCGGCCGAGCTTGAGGACCTGCTGCGCGTTCTCCGCGAGCGCGTCCTGCCGCCAGGTGTACGCGACGGTCCGGAGGAGGGCGAGCAGCGTCATCGGCGTCGCGAGGATGACGTTCCGCTCGAGCGCGTACTGCATGAGCGCGGCGTCCTCCTCGACGGCCGCGGACAGGAACGACTCGGCCGGCACGAACATCACGACGAACTCGGGCGTGGGGGAGAACTGCTCCCAGTACTCCTTGCGGTGCAGGTCGTCGACGTGGGTGCGCATGTGCCGGGCGTGGGCGGCGAGCCGGTCGGCGCGCACCGCGTCGTCGTCGGCGGACTGTGCCTCGAGGAACGCCGCGAGCGAGACCTTCGCGTCGACCACGACGCTCTTGCCGCCCGCGAGCCGCACGACCATGTCGGGGCGCAGCGCGCCGCCCGCGGCCTGGACCTGCTCCTCGAAGTCCACGCGGTCGAGCATGCCTGCGGACTCCACGAGGCGGCGGAGCTGCATCTCGCCCCACGCGCCGCGCACCTGCGACTTGCTGAGGGCGTTCTTGAGCTGCGACGTCTCGCGGCGCAGCTTCTCGGCCTCCGTGCGCATCTCGACGACCTGGTGCTTGAGGTCGAGCGTGCCCGTGAGCCGCTGCTTCTCGGTCTCCTCGACCTGGGCGCGGATCTTCTCGAGGTTCTCCGTGAGCGGCCCGACGAGCGCCTGGACGGCTTCCTGCCGCTGGGTGAGGTCGGCCTTGCCCTCGGACTGGACCTTGCCGAGCCGCTCGGTGGCGAGCGCGAGGAACTGTTCGTTGTTGACCGCCAGGACCTTGTTCGCGACGGCCTGGAACTGCTCGGCGAGGCGGGCCTGGTCGGCCTTGAGGGTGGCGGTCTTCTCGGCCGCCGCCTTCTCGGCCAGCGCTACCCGCTCGTCGGCCGCGCGCTCCGCCTGGGCGACCCGCTCGTCCGCCTGCTGCCTGATCGCCTGGACCTGGGCCGCCGTCTGGCGGATCTGGTGCTCCACCTGCTGGTTCGCGGCGGACCGCGCGTCCTCGAGCTGGGCGGCGCCCGACCTCTGGACCGCCGCGAGCGACTCCTCGGCGCGGACGGCGCGGAGCTCCAGGCCGCGGCCGTGCGCGCCGGCGCGCACTACCTGGAGGAGATAGCCCACCACGACCCCGACCAGCAGGGCGCCGAGTCCCACGAGAACCGTCGTCATACCGGCCAGGGTGCCAGCGGCCACCGACACGACCCGAATGACACGCCTGTCACTCGCTCATCCGCACGATCTCGAACAGGGCGCAGGTCGCGTTGTAGTACGCGTCGCTGAGCCCGAGCGCCGTCATCCCGAGGCGGCGGCAGACCGCCTGGGACGCCAGGTTCTCCGGGTGCGTGACGGCCACGACGCGGTCGAGGCAGGCGTCGAAGCCCGCGGCGAGCACTGCCCGCGCCCCCTCCGTCGCGTACCCGTGCCCCCACGCGTCCGGGTGCAGGTGCCAGCCGACCTCGACGTCGCCCGAGGGTTCCAGGGGCTCGGTCGGGCCGGACGCCGGGATCGACTTGAGCAGGACGCTGCCCAGGCGGGCGCCGTCGGACGCGAGCGTGGCGGCCCAGACGCCGTACGGGGCGCCGTCGGGAGGTGCGGCCCACGCCTCGGCGCGCGCGAGCGCCTCGTCGCGCCGCTCCATGACCCGCGGCACGCGACCGATGAACCGCTGGACGTCCCAGCGGGAGTACGTGTCGAAGAGGAAGTCGACGTCGTCCGGGTCCGCGGGATCCCAGCGGCGCAGCAGCAGGCGATCGGTACGGAGGTGCGCGGGTGCGGGAAGGGGAGCGGGCATCCCGCCGACGCTACCCCCGTAGACTCGTCTCCCGTGGCTCTCACCATCGGCATCGTCGGACTGCCCAACGTCGGCAAGTCCACCCTCTTCAACGCGTTGACCCGCAACCAGGTTCTCGCCGCGAACTACCCGTTCGCGACGATCGAGCCCAACGTCGGCGTCGTGCCCCTGCCCGACGCGCGGCTCGGCACCCTCGCGGAGGTCTTCCACAGCGAGCGGATCGTCCCGGCGACGGTGTCGTTCGTCGACATCGCAGGCATCGTCAAGGGCGCGAGCGAGGGCGAGGGCCTCGGCAACAAGTTCCTCGCGAACATCCGCGAGGCCGATGCGATCTGCCTGGTCACGCGCGCTTTCGCCGACCCCGACGTCGTGCACGTGGACGGCGAGGTCGACCCGGCGAGCGACATCGAGACCATCACGACCGAGCTGATCCTCGCCGACCTCCAGACCCTCGAGAAGGCCCTGCCGCGCCTCGAGAAGGAGAACAAGATCAAGAAGGGCGACGCCAAGCTGCTCGAGGCCGCCCGCACCGCGAACGCGATCCTCGAGTCGGGCAAGACGCTCTCCGGCGGCGCCGCCGAGGCCAAGCTCGACCTCGACGACGTCGCGAGCCTGCAGCTCATGACCGCCAAGCCGTTCATCTTCGTGTTCAACACGGACGACGCCGGGCTGGCCGACCCCGAGTTCCAGGCCCGGCTCCGCGCGCTCGTCGCGCCGGCGGACGCGATCTTCCTCGACGCGAAGTTCGAGGCGGAGCTCGCGGAGCTCGAGCCCGAGGACGCCGCCGAGATGCTCGAGGACGCCGGCCTCGAGGAGTCGGGCCTCGACCAGCTCGCACGCGTCGGGTTCCACACGCTCGGCCTTCAGACGTACCTCACGGCCGGGCCCAAGGAGGCGCGCGCCTGGACGATCCACCAGGGCTGGACGGCGCCCCAGGCTGCCGGCGTCATCCACACCGACTTCGAGCGCGGGTTCATCAAGGCCGAGGTCGTCTCGTTCGACGACCTCGTCGAGGCCGGGTCCGTCGCGAACGCCCGCGCCGCCGGCAAGGCCCGCATCGAGGGCAAGGACTACGTGATGGTCGACGGCGACGTGGTGGAGTTCCGCTTCAACGTGTGACCAGACGCGCGTCGCGCTCGGCACCGAAAGGGATGACGTCGTGGCTCGACTACTCATGTTCGTCCAGCTCAAGACCGGGTTCGACATCGACCGAGGTCCGTCGTGGATCGGTTGGGTCGACTTCAACCGCACCTGGAAGACGGCGAGATTCCACGGGCGCGAGCTTCGCCGCCGCCGGGGCTTCGACTCGAACTTCTACGACGTGGAGACGGACGAGGCGTTCTGGCTGTCGGGTCCCAAGCGCGATCGGACCGACACCCGGTACGGACCGGTGACCACCGATGTCGACGTCGACGCGCGCGAGGCGTACGAGGCGTTTCTTGCCACCGGAGCGGCACCGGGCCGGGAACGCGAGTAGCTGAAGACCTCGCACTCGTCCGTCGATGCCAGTGCGTGAGACGCCTCGGGCCGCGACCGGCGCGGATCAGTTGATGATCTCGCCGCGCTCGTCGTCGAGGATCGCTGCGAGCCGGTCGCGCCACTGCTGGAGGGCTTCGGGTGTGAGGCGGCGCCAGTCGGTGACCTCGCCGACGACCTCCAGCGGTGCGGCGCTGCGGTACGAGCGGGTGGGATTGCCCGGGAACTTCTTGTCGGTGACGTTGGGGTCGTTCTCGAACTCCCCGGTCGGCTCGACGACGTACACCCGCGGCTCCCCGTCGCCGGCGGCGAGCTCGGCCGCGAGCCCCGCGCCGTCGGGCAGCGCGGTGAAGTAGACGTGGTTCATCACGACGTCGGGCCGGTAGTTCGACCGGAATCCTGCGCTGAGGCGGTCGCCGACCTGCAGCTGCGCCTTCGTCCCGTGGTAGAACGGCCCGTCGTCCAGCGCCTCGCCCATCGCGTCAGGCTAACAATCGAGGAGGCGGGGACGTCGCGCCGTCACCTCGCGTCACGTGCGCGCGCACCGTGAGACCCGGCGCATTTCGCGGGACCGGGCGGCAGCGCGGCGTCTACGGTCGGACCATGAGCCCCACCAGCCCGGCCCTGTCGGACGACGACCGCACCGCGCTCTACGACGCCCAGAACGCCTGGGCCTCCGACGACGACTTCTTCCTCGCGCTCGTCAGCGGCGGTGAGGCGTCGCGCGTCCTCGACCTCGGGTGCGGGACGGGGCGGCTCACGCTCGCGCTCGCGGCGGCGGGACATCGCGTCACGGGCATCGACCCCGACGGCGCCGCGGTCGCGGCCGCCCGGCGCAAGCCCGGCGCGGACGCGGTCGTGTGGGTGGTCGGGACGTCGGAGCAGATCCCGCCGGGCGCGGGGTTCGACGCGGCGCTCATGACGGCGCACGTCGCGCAGGCGATCGCCGACGAGGGCATGTGGCGCGGCACGCTCGACGACCTGCACGCCGCGCTCGTCCCCGGCGGCCTGCTCGCGTTCGACTCGCGCGACCCCGCACGACGTGCCTGGGAGCGGTGGAACCGGGAGGGCTCCCACGGCACCGAGACCCTGCTCGACGGCACGACCGTCGAGGTGTGGCACGAGGTCAGCGCGGTCGACGACGGCGCCCCCGACACCTGGCTCGTCCACCTCGCCGAGCACACGCTGCTCCCGGACGGCACGCACGTCGTCGACGACGGCGAGCTGGTCTTCCGCTCCGAGGCGCGGCTCCGCGCGGACCTCGCCGCGGCCGGGTTCGTCGTCGAGCAGGTCTACGGCGGCTGGGACCGTCAGCCGGTGGGCGAGGGTGCGGGCGAGCTCATCGTGCTGGCGCGGCGCGTCTGAGCAGACCGGGCGCGCGCGTCGGCGTCCCGTGGCACGGTGGGCGCATGACGGACGAGAACGCAGCGGCCCAGAAGGCGACGCTCCGGCACTACCTGGACCGGGGACGGCAGGCGCTCGAGTGGAAGCTCGAGGGAGTGTCGGAGCGCGACGCCCGGCGTCCCATGACGCCGACCGGCACCAACCTGCTCGGGCTCGTCAAGCACGTCGCCACCATGGAGGCCGAGTACCTGGGAGGGTGCTTCGGTCGCCGGTTCCCGGAGCCGATGCCGTGGATCGCCGACGACGCCGAGCCCAACGCCGACATGTGGGCCACGGCCGACGAGTCGATCGAGGACGTGCGCACCTTCTATCGCCGGGTCCAGGCCCATGCGGACGCGACGGTCGAGGCGCTGCCGCTCGACGCACCCGGGCGGGTGCCGTGGTGGGGGACGCCGGAGGTCACGCTCCACCGGGTCCTCGTCCACCTGATCGACGAGACGGCGCGACACGCCGGCCACGCCGACATCGTGCGCGAGCTGCTCGACGGCGGCGTGGGCCTGACCGCCACGAACAGCAACCTGCCCGACCGCGACGCGGAGTGGTGGACCGCGTACGTGGCGCACCTCGAGGAGCTCTCCGACCAGGCAGGGAGCTGACGCTCCGGTTGTCGGCCCGCCGTCGCGCGGCGATGGTGGAGGGGACCGCGGGACGAGCCACGGTCCCACGCCCTGGTGGCGTGCAGCGGGGGAGGCGCTGTGGTGACAGAGCCCGAAGAGGCGGACGACGAGGTCCAGGCGCCGGGCACGGCCCGGCGAGCGATGCGCAGGGTGTTCCTGCCGGCCGCGGCCGTGGTGCTCGTGTTCGTGGTGGTGACCCTCGCGTTCCCCGACGCCATGACGAGCGCGATGGCGACGCTCCAGCGGGACGTGTCCGGGGCGTTCGGCTGGTACTACATCCTCCTGGTCGCCGTGTTCGTCGCGTTCGCCGTCTGGATGGGCGTGAGCCGGTACGGGAACATCGTGCTCGGTCGCGACGGCGACGAGCCCGACTTCAGCATGCCCGTCTGGTTCGCGATGCTGTTCGCGACCGGCATGGGGATCGGGCTCGTCTACTGGGGTGTCGCGGAGCCGCTCAGCCTCTACATCAGCCCCGAGCCCGGGGTGACCGGGAGCGACGCGACGCTCGCGAAGGCCTCCATCTCGCTGAGCTACCTGCACTGGGGGATCCACGCGTGGGCGATCTACGTCGTCGTCGGGCTGGCGCTCGCGTACTCCATCCACCGCAAGGGGCGGCCCGTCTCGATCCGGTGGGCGCTGGAGCCGCTGCTGGGTGACCGTGTTCGTGGCCGCTGGGGCGACGTGGTCGACGTCGTCGCGATCGTGGGCACGGTCTTCGGGGTCGCGACGTCGCTCGGGTTCGGCGTCCTGCAGATCGGCGCCGGCCTCGAGTTCACCGGGATCGCACACTCGACGACGACGCTCCAGATGGTCCTGATCGCCTTCATCACCGGCATCGCGACGCTGTCGGTGGTCTCGGGCGTCGGCAAGGGGATCAAGTGGCTCTCGAACGCGAACATGGCCGCCGCGGGCTTCCTGATGATCGTCGTGCTCGTGCTGGGACCCACGCTGTTCCTCCTCCAGAACTTCGTCGAGTCCATCGGCTACTACCTGTCGAACTTCCTGCGCATGACGTTCGACAACACCGCGTTCCAGGGGCAGGAGGGCCGCGACTGGCAGGCGTCGTGGACGACGTTCTACTGGGGCTGGTGGATGTCGTGGGCGCCGTTCGTGGGGGTGTTCATCGCGCGCATCTCGAAGGGGCGGACGGTGCGCCAGTTCGTCATGGGCACGCTGTTCGTGCCGACGATCGTGACGTTCCTCTGGTTCGCGGTCATGGGCGGCAGCGCGCTCTACCGGCAGATCTTCACGAGCGACCCGATCGTGGCCAAGGGCGGCAGCGTCGACACGGACACCGCGCTCTTCGACCTGATCGGCAAGCTGCCCGGAGGCTCCGTCTGGGTCGGGCTGGCGATCGTGCTGGTCGCGATGTTCTTCGTGACGTCGTCGGACTCGGGCTCGCTCGTCGTCGACATGCTGGCGTCGGGCGGCAACCCCGACCCGCCGACGTGGAGCCGGGTGTTCTGGGCCGTGGCCCAGGGCCTCGTCGCGGCCGCGCTCCTCGTCGCCGGCGGGCTGAGCGCGCTGCAGACGGCGGCGATCCTCATCGCGCTGCCGTTCTCCTTCATCATGGCGGGCATGGTGGTGGCGACGGTGCGCGCGCTGCGGGACGAGCACGACGCGATGGTCGCCGTCGAGCGCAGCCTCGCGCGGGCCAGGCTGGCCGAGCGGGTGACCTCCGACGTCACCGCCAGCCTCGACCGGCGCTGGGGCGACTGGTTCGGGGTCGGGGCGGCGATCGCCACGCCGAGCGGCGAACGCCGGGCGAGGCGGGCACCTCGCGTGGCGCGGCACCGTATCGATGCGGCGTCCGACGACGACGGCCACCACCGCCCGAAACCCGAAACTGTTGTTACACGCATGTTTCTCTCGGGGGCGCCAGGTGAACGGGGCGTACCGACCAGTATCAAATCAATAACGATCGAACGTACCGGCCAGTAGCAGTTACCCCACGGTGCCGCAACCGCGGGTACGGTGTGGCAACACACGGCGGTCCTGTGCTCACGCGGGTCCCGGTCGCGCAACCGCGGCCGGCCGCACGCAGGCCCGGTCCATCCTTCGAGGAGGAACATTGAAGATCAGGCGATATGGCGCTGCAGTGGCGGTCGCCGCCGCAGGCACCCTGCTGTTCGCAGCCTGCAGCTCGTCCGACAAGCCGGAGTCGACGGCGACGTCGACCTCGGGCGCGGCGAAGACGGGCGGCACCATCACCGTGGCGGAGGTGAACCAGTTCTTCTCGTTCAACCCCCTCACGGCGAACGGCAACACCGACATCAACTCGAAGGTCGCGCTCGCGACGTCGGGGAACTTCAACTTCATCGACGACAAGCTGAAGCTGGAGAAGGACCCGAGCTTCGGCAGCTACGAGGTCGTCAAGCAGGACCCGTTGACCGTCAAGTACACGCTGAGCGACAAGGCCCAGTGGTCCGACGGCACGCCCGTCAGCGCTGACGACATGCTGCTCACGTGGGCCGTCGAGTCCGGTTGGTACAACGACGGGACGACCGACGACACGGGCAAGGTCACCAAGGGGACCAACTACTTCGACTACGCGGGCTCGACCCTGGGCCTGAACGACACGAAGTTCCCGACCGTGAGCGACGACAAGAAGTCGATCACCATCGAGTACACCAAGCCGTTCGCCGACTGGGAGAACGCCTACTCGATGCAGGGCATGCCGCCCGCGCACGTCATCTGGAAGAACGCGGGCCTCGCGAGCGAGGACGACTTCATCAAGCTGCTCCAGGGCCTGCCCAAGGGCGACCCGGCCAAGCCGGCGAAGACGAACGCGACCCTCCAGAAGGTCGCGGCCTTCTACAACACGCACTTCGACTCCAAGACGCTGCCGAGCGACCCGTCGCTGTACCTGTCCGACGGTCCGTACATCGTCTCGGCGATCGACGAGGGCAAGTCGCTCACGCTGGTGCCGAACACCAAGTACCAGGGCGACCACAAGGCCAAGCTCGACTCGATCGTGATCCGCACCATCGCGGACCCGCAGGCGCAGATCCAGGCCCTGCAGAACGGTGAGGTCGACGTCATCGCCCCGCAGGCGAACGCGGACACGCTCGCGTCGCTCGACCAGGTCCCCGGCGTCACGGTCCACAAGGGCAACCAGCTCTCCTACGACCACATCGACCTGAACTTCAGCGGTGTGTTCAAGGACAAGAACGTCCGTGAGGCCTTCCTCAAGACGATCCCGCGCCAGGCGATCCTCGACGCGATCATCACGCCGCTCGACTCGAGCGCCAAGGTGCTCGACTCGCAGCTCTTCGTGCCGGCGCAGGACGGCTACGCCGACTCGGTCGCGAACAACGGCTCGGCCGACTACGCCGACGTCGACATCGCCGGCGCCAAGGCGCTCCTCGCGGGCAAGACCCCGACCGTCGACATCCTGTACAACTCCGACAACCCGAACCGTGTCGACGCGTACACCCTGATCGCGCAGTCCGCCGCCAAGGCCGGCTTCAAGATCAAGAACGACGGCGACGTCAAGTGGGGCGAGCGCCTCGGCAACGGCTCGTACGACGCCTCGATCTTCGGCTGGATCTCCCCGGGCGTCGGTGTCTCGGGCGTGCCGCAGATCTTCGGCACGGGCCAGAGCTCGAACTTCAACGGCTACTCCAACAAGGACGCCGACGGCCTCATGAGCCAGCTCGTCCAGACCACGGACGTGGCGAAGCAGACGTCGCTGGAGCAGCAGGTCGACAAGGCCATCTTCGGCGACGCGTACGGCCTGCCGCTGTTCCAGTCGGTCGGCGTCGACGCCGAGTCGTCCCGCGTGGCCGGCATCGACACCTTCAACCCGAACCAGAACGGCGTCTGGTGGAACGTCTGGGAGTGGTCCGTCAAGAGCTGACGCTCCACGGCTGAACCCCGGCACCGAGGGCGCCGGGACCCGCATCGGGGGTCCCGGCGCCTTCGGCGGTCCACAGCGAACCGGCCGATCTCACCGCACCCCGGACAAAGCAGTCCGTGGGCGGACGGCGCCGGTTCGGATCAGGCCGGACCCTGATCTAGCCTTCAGAGGCTGCACCACGCCGCGAGGCGTCGCGGCGGCCAGCCCAGTCCAGACGGGAACCAAGGTCCCATGCTCTCGTACATCGTCCGGAGACTCGTCGTCTCCGTCTTCATCCTGCTCGGCGCGTCGTTCATCGTGTACCTGCTCATCGCGTACTCGGGCGACCCGCTCGCCGAGATCCGGTCGAGCAACTCGCCCGGCAAGGACGCGCAGATCGCCGCGCGCACGGAGCTCCTGAACCTCAACGTGCCTCCGGTGCTGCGGTACTTCATCTGGCTCGGCGGCGCGTCGAAGTGCCTCATCGGCCAGTGCGACCTGGGCCAGACGCTGCAGGGACAGCCCGTCACGGCGGCGCTCGGCACGGCGATCCCGGCGACGCTCCAGCTGCTCGCCGCGGCCACGATCCTCGCGATCGTCTTCGGCGTCGCGATCGGCGTGGTGACGGCGCTGCGCCAGTACTCGACGCTCGACTACGCGGTCACGTTCATCAGCTTCCTGTTCTTCTCGCTGCCGGTGTTCTGGGTCGCTGTGCTGCTCAAGCAGTACGGCGCCATCGGCTTCAACAACTTCCTCGCGACGGCGACCATCCCGCCCGGGGTGATCGTGGTCCTGTCCCTGCTCTCGGGCCTGGTCTGGGCGGTGATCCTGTCCGGCACCTGGCGGCGGCGGTCCATCACCTTCGCGACGGCGGCGGCGGCGACCGCGCTCGTGCTGATCTTCCTGTCGGCGACGGAGTGGTTCACGACGCCGTCCCTGGGGATCATCGTGATCGCCGTGACCGGCGTGGCCATGGCCTACGGCACGACCGTGCTCTTCGCGGGGCTGCGGAACCGTCGAGCCCTGTACTCGGCGCTCATCACGGTGGGCATCGGCGTAGTGCTCTACTACCCGCTGCAGCCGCTGCTGGAGAACGTGAGCTTCTGGGGACTCGTCGGGCTCCTCGTCGTGGCGCTGGCCGTCGCGTGGGCCGTCGGGTACTTCATGGGCGGCTACGACCGCACGCAGTCGATCCGCGCGTCCATGCTCACGGCGTTCGGGGTGAGCCTGCTGATCGTCATCGACCAGTTCATGCAGAACTGGCAGTCGTACGCGAACAACCCGCTCGTACGCGGCCGCCCCATCGCGACGATCGGTTCCGAGATCCCCGGCCTGAACGGGGACTTCTGGATCAGCGGGCTCGACATCTTCACGCACCTGATCCTGCCGACCGTCTCGATCATCCTGATCTCGCTCGCCTCGTACACCCGCTACTCGCGGGCGTCGATGCTCGAGGTCATGGGCCAGGACTACGTGCGCACCGCGCGCGCCAAGGGGCTCTCCGAGCGCGTGGTCGTCACGCGCCACGCGTTCCGCAACGCGCTGATCCCGCTCGCGACCATCGTCGCGTTCGACATCGGCGGACTGATCGGCGGCGCGGTCATCACCGAGAACGTCTTCTCCTACCAGGGCATGGGGCAGCTGTTCCTCACGGGGATCAAGAACGTCGACCCCAACCCGGTGATGGGCGTCGCGATCGTGACCGGCATCACCGCCGTCGTGTTCAATCTGTTGGCCGATCTGGCGTACTCCGCGCTGGACCCGCGAGTGAGGGTGAAGGCATGACGTCGCCGCTCAGCAACATGGATACCGTGTCCCCGGCTCCGGCGACCCCGGAGCCCGACGAGCAGGTCCGCGGCCTCTCCCAGGGCCGGATCGTCTTCAAGCGCTTCATGGACCACCGGGGCGCGGTCGTCAGCATCATCGTGTTCCTGCTGGTGCTCGTCCTGGCGGTCAGCTCGATCGGGCTCGGCCCGATCCCGGGCTGGTGGAAGTACAGCTACAAGGACACGCCGCCGCTCGTGAACCAGGGCCACCCGACCCTGCAGTGGTTCCCGTTCCACCTGGGCGACCATCCGTTCGGCCAGGACCGCGTGGGCCGCGACATGTTCGCCATGACCATGCGCGGCGCGCAGATCTCGATCATGATCATGCTCATCGTCGGGATCGTTGCGGCGATCATCGGGATCCTCATGGGTGCCTCCGCGGGCTTCTTCCGCGGCAAGACCGAGGCCGTCCTCATGCGGTTCACCGACATGATCATCATCATCCCGTCGCTCATCGCGGCGGCCGTGATCGCGAAGACCTCGCAGCACCTCGGCGGGGTGTGGTTCCTCGCCGTCTTCCTCGGCTTCGTCTCCTGGACGGGCATGGCCCGGCTGGTGCGCGGCGACTTCCTGACGCTGCGCGAGCGCGAGTTCGTCGACGCCGCCCGGCTCGCCGGGGCATCGGACCGGCGGATCATCTTCAAGCACATCCTGCCGAACGCGGTGGGCGTCATCACGGTCAACACGACGCTGCTCATGTCGTCCGCGATCCTCACGGAGACCGCGCTGTCCTACGTCGGCCTCGGCGTGCAGCCCCCGGACATCTCGCTCGGTCTGCTCATCAGCCAGAACCAGGCGGCCTTCTCGACGCGGCCGTGGCTGTTCTGGTGGCCGGGACTCTTCATCGTCGTCATCTGCCTCTGCGTCAACTTCATCGGCGACGGCCTGCGCGACGCGTTCGACCCGCGCCAGAAGAAGTTCCGCATCAAGCGGAGCGACCGGGTCGCCCCCGCGCCGATCGAGTCCCCGATCGACGACGCGCTCGACGGCGCCGACGTCCGCGTGCACCCGGAGCAGCCATGACGGCGGTCGCGGGCCGCGTCGTCGGCGGGGCTGTCTCAGAGGAGCTGCGCACCGACCCCGAGCGCCAGGCACACCGCGAGCAGCACGACCGGCACGCGGTCCCAGCGGACCGTGACGGGCGTGGCGTCCGCGACGCCCGCCTCGAGCGCGCCGGACTCCACGAGCCCCTGCCAGTGCGCGCGGACCAGCTCGCCGGCCGTGCCGGACGGTGTGCCGCGCAGGTCGCCCATCTGCGCGCTCTGCTTGCCGTCGAACGTGTTGCGCGGAAGTCCGGTGAGGTCGTCGGGGCCCGCGGTGAGCGCGCGGTGCCGGCCGGGGCCGGGCGCCGCCCAGGCGCGGTACCGGCCGTGGGGCGTGACCAGCGTGAGCGCGTACTGCGTGCCCACGTCGATCAGGGCGGCCCACGGGACCTCGACCGTGCGGAACGGGTTGACGGCCACCACCGCGTCGTCGCGCACGTCCAGGCGTGGACGCCAGAACACGAGCCACGCCAGGTATCCGAGGCCCAGCACCCACGGCGCGGCCCGCAGGCCGCCCGCCCCGCCACCGACCTGGGTCTGGGTCGCGCCCACGCCGACCAGCAGGGCCCACGACGCGCCCGTCAGCCACGCACTGCTCCGTGGACGGTAGGACGTTCTGACGGCGGCTCGACCCGAACTCATACGCGCATGATCCCAGGAGCGACACGATGACCCAAACGACCGGGACCACGTCCGGGACGACGGCGAGCGAGCCCGTCCTCCAGGTGCGCGACCTGTCCGTCGACTTCGGCGTGGACAAGAAGTGGGTGCCCGCGGCGATCGGCCTCAACTACGAGGTCCACGCCGGCGAGGTGCTGGCGATCGTCGGCGAGTCGGGCTCGGGCAAGTCGGTCAGCTCGATGGCCATCCTCGACCTGCTGCCCAAGAACGCTCGCATCTCCGGGTCCATCAAGCTGCAGGGCCAGGAGCTGCGCGGCGTCGGCAGCGCGAAGATGAGGGACATCCGCGGCAACGACATCGCGATGATCTTCCAGGAGCCGATGACGGCCCTAAACCCGGTGTACACGGTCGGGTCCCAGATCATCGAGGCGCTGCGCCTGCACAACGAGATCTCGCCGGACGAGGGCAAGGAGCGTGCGCTCGAGCTGCTTCGGCTCGTCGAGCTCCCCGATCCCCAGAAGGCGTTCAACTCCTACCCGCACCAGCTCTCGGGCGGCCAGCGCCAGCGCGCCATGATCGCCCAGTCGCTGTCGTGCGACCCGCTGCTGCTGATCGCGGACGAGCCGACGACGGCGCTCGACGTCACCGTCCAGGCCGAGATCCTCGACCTCATGCGCAACCTGCGCGACAAGCTCAACTCCGCGGTCATCCTCATCACGCACGACATGGGCGTGGTCGCCGACCTGGCCGACCGCATCGTCGTCATGCGCAAGGGCCTGATCGTGGAGGAGGGGACCGCGGGTCAGATCTTCTCCGACCCGCAGCACCCCTACACGCAGGAGCTGCTGGCCTCGGTCCCGCACCTCGGGGTCGCGGAGGCCGGGGAGGAGATCGACGTCACGGCCGCGCTCGCGGCGGTGACCCACCACGAGGACCTCGTCGTCGACGTCTCCGCGGAGGAGCTCGCGCGCCGCGAGGAGGAGAACCGTCGAGCGCTGGCGGCGGCCGAGAAGGCGGCGCGTGCGGCGGAAGACGGCGGCCCCGAGCCCATCCTCGAGCTCCGGGACGTCGCCATCGAGTACCCCAAGCAGGGGCGCGTGGCCGCGTTCCGTGCCGTCGAGGGCGCGAACCTCGTGATCCGTCCCGGCGAGGTCGTGGGCCTCGTCGGCGAGTCGGGATCCGGCAAGACGACCATCGGTCGCGCGGCCGTGGGACTGCTCCCGATCGTCGAGGGCCGGCTGACGGTCGCCGGGACCGACCTCACGGAGCCGAGCAGCAAGAAGCTCCGCTCGCTGCGCCGACGCGTCGGCATGGTGTTCCAGGACCCGTCGTCGTCGCTCAACCCGCGCCTGCCCATCGGGGAGTCCATCGGCGAGCCGATGTACCTCGCCGGCGTCGCCAAGGGCGCCGCGCTGCAGACCAAGATCGAGGAGCTCCTCGACCAGGTCGAGCTGCCGCGCAGCTACCGCAACCGGTACCCGCACGAGCTGTCCGGCGGCCAGAAGCAGCGCGTCGGCATCGCGCGCGCCATCTCGCTGTCGCCCGAGCTCCTCGTGGCCGACGAGCCGACGTCCGCGCTGGACGTCTCCGTGCAGGCGCACGTGCTCGAGCTCCTGCAGGAGCTGCAGCAGCGCCTGCAGTTCGCGTGCCTGTTCGTGACGCACGACCTCGCCGTCGTCGACGTGCTCGCGCACCGGATCGTCGTCATGCAGCACGGCCGCATCGTCGAGCAGGGCACGCGCGACCAGATCCTGCGCAGCCCGCAGGAGGCGTACACGCAACGGCTCATCGCCGCGGTCCCGCTCCCGGACCCCGACAAGCAGCGTGAGCGGCGCGAGCTACGCGCCGCGCTCCTCGAGCGGGTCTGAGCCGTTCGCCGACGGTGAGGCCGGGCGCCGTGGTCGGTCCGTGGGTGGTGGTCGGGTCCGCGGGTGGTGGTCGGGTTCGCGGGTGGGTTCGGACAGGTGGTTCGGACTGCGTCGCCTTCAGGCCCCTGGGGGCCTTCCGGCTCCTTGACGTCCTTCACCACCTGCCCGAACCCACCCGCTCCAGCCGTCACCTCGCCTCGGTAGCCCGGCCGCGCGCCGTCGTCGGACGCGCGGGCCCGCCGAACACGGGATGGTGAACGCCCGCCGTCACCGTCGACGATTGCAGCGTCACCGTCGGCGAACGCGACGTCACCGCGGGTGTGTCGGGGAGCCGGGCGTCTGCGGAGGTGAGATGGACGCGCGGGTGGGGCGGGAGGGGTGCGCGCGGTCGTGGGGGGTCTGGCGGGAGCCGAGCGAGGAACCACCCAGGGGGGGGGTAGACCCCCCCCCCCCCCCCCCCACCCCCCC
>NZ_JBNCMC010000003.1:677861-732406 GCF_049844995.1 Luteimicrobium sp. DT211
CGGGGGGGGGGGGGGGGGGGGGGGGGGGGGGGGCGGGCGGGGGGGGGGGGGGGGCGGGCGGGCCCCCCCCCCCCCCCCCCCCCCCTCCCGAACCGCCCGCCCCAGCCGAAAGCAGCGTCAGAGTCCGGTGAGACCGACGAGCACGATCACGACGACGCTCCCGACAACCCCGACGAGGTCCCAGCGGCGGCGTGCGGTGCCGGTGCCGGGCGTGGCGTCGTCGATGTGCGGGTAGACCAGCCGCTTGATCCCGGTCACCTGCGCCGCGGCGGGGTCGCCGACGGCGGGCGCGACGCCTGTGGTCCGGTCGAGCCCGACGGCGGGCGCGCCCCAGGCGGTCACGGTGCTGCCGTCACGCAGCACGACCTTGGCCTGGTACCGGAGCTGGATGTCCTCGACCTGTCCCCAGTCGAGCTCGTGGCGGAAGAGGACGTTCACGACGACGAGCCGGCGGTCGGTCACGACGAGCGCGGGCCGGACGAGCAGCAGGTAGATGACCCACAGCGGCAGGATCAGCCACGGCAGCAGCGCGAGGGTCTCGCCCACGACGCCGCGCGCGAGGGCGTCGACGACGAGGTAGAGCGCGAACGCGGACGCGATGCCGAGCAGCCACAGGCCGAACCGTCCGCGGAGGACGGTCCGGCTGGGGGACTGCGTGGATCGAGGTGCCATCCGCTCAGGCAGCGCGCGCGGGCGTCAGCAGGTCGATGTGCTCGGCGTGGTGGCACGCGACGCCGCGGCCCTCGACGGTCCGCACACGCGGGTCGACCTCGCGGCACTGCGCCTGCTTGTCCTCCGGCATGAGCTTGTAGAGCGGGCACCGGGAGCGGAAGCTGCAGCCCTCGCGTCGGTCGGCGGGGGAGGGCAGGTCGCCCTCGAGCAGGATGCGGTCGCGGCTCTGCTCGGCGTCCGGGTCCGGGATCGGGACGGCCGACAGCAGCGCCCGCGTGTACGGGTGCATGGGCTGGGAGAACACCTGGTCGGACGTGCCGTACTCGACGATGCGTCCCAGGTACATGACCGCGACGTCGTCGGCGGTGTGCCGGACGACGGCGAGGTCGTGAGCCACGAACAGGTACGACAGGCCGAGCTTGGCCTTGAGGTCCTCGAGCAGGTTGATGACGCCGGCCTGCACGGAGACGTCGAGCGCGGAGACGGGCTCGTCGAGGACGACGATCTTCGGGTCGACGACCAGGGCCCGGGCGATGCCGATGCGCTGGCGCTGGCCGCCCGAGAACTCGTGCGGGTACCGGTCGGCGAACGAGCGCTCGAGGCCGACGAGCTCGAGGAGGTCCTCGACCTTCTTGCGCGCCTCGTCGGCAGGCACGTTCTGGACGGTGAGCGGCTCGGCGATGACCTCGGAGATGCGCATGCGCGGGTCGATCGAGGCCATCGGGTCCTGGAAGACGACCTGGATGTCGCGGCGCAGCGTGCGGCGCTCGGCCTTGCTGAGCTGCGCGGTGTCCTTGTCCGCGACCTTGACGGTGCCCTCCTCGGCGCCCGAGAGCTCGAGGATCTGCATGATCGTGGTCGTCTTGCCGCAGCCGGACTCGCCGACCAGGCCGAGCGTCGTACCGGACCGGACCGCGAAGGAGATGCCGTCGACGGCGTGGACCTCGCCGATCCGCCGGCGGAAGACCGCGCCCTTGTACAGCGGGTACGTCTTGCGCATGTCGGTGATCTCGATGGCGTTGCCCGTCGCGGTCTCGACGACGGCCTCGGCCTCGGGGAGCGTCTCGGGGCGGGGGAAGATCTCGCCGCGAGCAAGCGTGCCGGCTGCGATCTCGTCGGCGCGGATGCAGGCCGCCTCCTGCGTGGTGGCGCCGACAGGGAGCAGCTCGGGCTCACCTTCGAGGCACCGGTCGATCGCCGCGGGGCAGCGGGGTGCGAACGGGCAGCCGGTCGGGACGGTCGTCAGCAGCGGAGGTCTGCCCTCGAGCGGCACCAGGCGCTCCTCGCGCGGCGACGCGAGGTTCGGCATCGACCGCAGCAGCCCGATCGTGTACGGCATGGTCGGGTGCTGGAAGAGGTCCCGGACGGGTGCCTGCTCGACGATGCGCCCGGCGTACATGACCGCGACGCGGTCCGCGTTGCCGGCGACGACGCCGAGGTCGTGCGTGATGAGCACGACCGCCGCGCCGGTGACCTCGCGGGCCTTCTGGAGCACGTCGAGGATCTGGGCCTGGATGGTCACGTCGAGGGCCGTCGTCGGCTCGTCCGCGATGATGAGGCGCGGGTCGTTGGCGATCGCGATCGCGATCATCGCGCGCTGGCGCATCCCGCCCGAGAACTCGTGCGGGAACGCACGCAGGTTGCGCTGGACGTTCGGGATCCCGACGAGGGTCAGCAGCTCGGCGGCCCGTGCCTGGGCGGCCTGGTCGGACAGCTTCTTGTCGTGGAGCTTGAGCCCCTCGACGATCTGGCCGCCGATCGTGTAGACGGGCGTCAGGGCCGACAGCGGGTCCTGGAAGATCATCGCGATGTCGCCGCCGCGGATCCGCGAGTACCCGCGGTCGTCGAGCCCGACGAGCTCGCGGCCGTCGAACTGGATGGACCCCTCGACCTTGGCAGTGCCGGGCAGCAAGCCCATCACGGCGAGCGACGAGACGGACTTGCCCGACCCGGACTCGCCCACGATCCCGAGGAACTCGCCCTGGTGGACGGCGTAGCTCACGCCCCGCACGGCGTGCACGTCGCGCTCGCCGCGGAACGTGACCCGGAGGTCGTCGACGCGGAGGATCGGGTCGCGGCCGGGCTCGATGATGTCAGTCACGGTTGGCTCCCGAGGTGGGGTCGACGGCGTCGCGGAGGGCGTCGCCGACGAGGCTCGTCGCGAGCACGGTCACGACGAGGACGGCGGCGGGGAAGACGAACAGCCAGGGGCGCGTGACGGCCGCGGACGTGCCCTGGGAGAGCAGCGTGCCGAGGGAGACGTCGGGCGCGTGGATGCCGAACCCGAAGTAGGACAGCGTGCTCTCGGTGAGGATCGCCGCGCCGACGCCGAGCGTGGCGTCGATGATGAGCAGCGACGCGACGTTGGGGATGATGTGCCGGCGGATGATCGTGAACGTCCCGACGCCCATGTACCGGGCCGCCTTGACGAAGTCGCGGTCGCGCAGCGACATGGTCTGGCCGCGGACGACCCGGGCCATCACCATCCACGAGAACACGGCGATGAAGAACACGAGCGCGATCCAGCTGAGCTTCTTGAAGACCGGGCTCAGCAGCACCAGGATGTAGAACGCCGGCAGCACGAGGAGCAGGTCGATGATCCAGACGACGACCTTGTCCCACACGCCGCCCACGTAGCCAGCGAGCGCGCCGACGAAGCCCGCGATCACGGTCGCCGCCGGCCCGGCGATGAACCCGATCACGAGCGACTTCTGCAGCCCGACCAGGGTCTGCGCGTAGACGTCCTGCCCGATGCTGTTGGTGCCGAACCAGTGCGCGCCGCTGGGCGACTGGCTGAAGGCGAGCGGGTCCGTCGTCTCGGGGTCGGGCGCGAAGAGCGGCCCGATCCAGGCCCACGCGGCGATGATCACGAGGACCCCGACGCCGATCCACGCCTGCGGCGAGGAGAAGGTGCGGCGGAGGACGTTCGGCCGGCGGGGGGCGCCGGACGAGACGTTCTCCTCGAGGATTTCGACCTCGGTACTCAGCATGGACATGGTCAGACCCTCACTCTCGGGTCGAGGGCCGCGTAGAGCACGTCTGCGAGCGTCCCCGCGATCATCACGAGGATCGCGGTGAAGAGCATGGTGCCGGCGGCGGCGTTGATGTCGTTGTTCGAGACGCTGTTGATGAGGTACTCGCCCATGCCGTGCCAGCTGAACGTCAGCTCGGTGACGCTGGCGCCGGTGAGGATGAGCGCGAACGAGTACGCGAAGAACGTCGACATGGGGATGAGCGCGACGCGGACGCCGTGGCGGACGATCGCGGACGCGCGGGTGCGGCCCTTGGAGCGCGCGGTGCGGATGTAGTCGGCGGACAGGACGTCGAGCATCGCCGAGCGCTGGTAGCGGGAGTAGGACGCGACGGCGGTCACCGTGAGGGTGATGGTCGGCAGCAGCAGGTGGGTGAGGCGGTCGCCGAGGTTGTCGAAGAACCCGCCGCCCTTGCCCGGCGTGTACTCGCCCGTGAACGCGATCACCTGGTGGCCGACGGCGTCGTTGAACTTGGTCGCCAGGATCATGAGGATGACCGCGATCACGAAGACGGGCGTCGCGAGGAGCACGAACGACACGAACGTCGTCGAGCGGTCGAACGCCTTGTACTGGCGGACCGCGCCGTAGACCCCCACCGCCACGCCGATGATCGCGCCGAGGATGCTCCCGATGATCAGCAGGCGGAGGCTGGTCCCCGCGCGTGCCACGATCTCGTTCAGGACCTCCGAGCCGCGGGTGCTGATGCCCAGCGAGCCGTGGGCGAACAGGTCGACCCACCAGTCCTTGAGGCGAATGAGGATCGGGACGTCCGGGTTCACGCCCATCTTGTTGAGTGCCGCGTCGATGGCGTCCTGCGACACCGGGGGGTTGCGACCGAGGAACCTCGCCTGTGGCTTGAGCGTCGCACTGGCGAGGAGGTACCCGAAGCTCGTCGCGATGAACGCGAGGGCTATGTAGTTCGCCAGGCGCCGGGCGAGGAAAGCGAGCATGGGACAGGCACCTTGTCGGTCGGTGCGACGAACCGTCGGCGAGGCGCAGTGCCGGCGGGCCCGCCGCGACGGGTCGGGGACGTCCGGGGGCCAGGGTGGGCGGCCGGTTCGTCGTGGACGATATCGCGGTGCGGAGGAGTCCGCGCCGCGAGCGCGACCACACGCAGTGGACGCGCTCGACACGACGAGCGTACTCGTGAGTAGCCTCGGTCAAGGAATCGAGGGCCGTGGCGACCGTGCGCGGGCTTGCTCGAGCCCGTCGCCCGCCGCGACCTGGGCGGTCTCAGATCGATAACGAAGAGGCTGAATCGGTTCGATCCGGGCCACTGCGGTCCGTTTCTGGGGCGACGATGGATGGAAGCACCACGGGCGGCGTCCGTCACACCCACCGTCGGGCGCCCAGCCCCGTCAACCGAAAGGTAACCATTTTCATGACTCCCACGAGGCTTCGGAGGACGGCGTCGGCCGTCGCCGTGCTGGCCGCGGGCGCGCTGGTCTTCTCGGCCTGCTCGTCCGGCGACGACAACAAGTCGGGCGGCAGCACCCCCAAGGCGAGCACCTCGCTCCCGGGCACCGGCTGGAACGTCGTCGACCGCGACAAGGTCAAGGACGGCGGGACGCTCACGCTCCCCGTCGATGCCGTGCCGGCGAACTGGCAGATCCTCAATCTCGACTCGGGCACCGTCGACGACAACACACTCTCGACGCTCTACCTGCCGACGTTCGTCAGCTTTGCCGAGGACGGGTCGTGGACGGCGGACCCCAACTTCGCCACCTCCGTGAAGCTGAAGTCGGAGGACCCGCAGGTCGTCGAGGTCAAGATCAACCCCAAGGCCGTGTGGTCCGACGGGACGCCGCTCTCCTACAAGGACGTCGCGGCCAACTGGAAGGCGCTCAACGGCACGAACAAGAAGTTCGCCCCGATCTCGACGAACGTCTGGCAGGACGTCGAGTCCGTCACCAAGGGTTCGGACGACCAGGACGTGCTCCTGACGTTCAAGACCAAGAACGCGGACTGGCCGTCGATCCTCACGGCGATCTACCCCGAGTGGGCCGTCAAGGACCCGACGACGTTCAACAACGCGTGGAAGAGCGGCCCGTTCGCGGCCGACGGCAAGACGTTCGTCTCCGGCGGCCCGTACGTCGTCACGAAGTTCGACGCGAACGGCGGCGTGGTCACGTTCGGCAAGAACCCGAAGTGGTGGGGCGACGCCGGCAAGCTCGACCAGATCGTCTTCAAGGTCGTCTCGCGCGCCGGCCTGCCCCAGGCCTTCGCCAACGGCGAGATCGACGCGATGAACCTGTACGGCTCGGCTGACGCGTACAAGACCGCGCAGGGCCGCTCCGACGCAGAGATCGAGCGTTCGCTCGGCACGACCTTCCGCCACATCACCCTCAACGGCACGAGCGCGGTCTTCTCGGACGTCAACGTCCGCAAGGCCTTCGCCATGGGCCTCAACCGGAACATCCTCGCCCAGGCGATCCTGTCCGGCGTCGAGAGCCCGGTCGAGCTGCTCAACAACCTCATCTACCTGCCGGGCCAGAAGGGCTACGAGGACCACCTCGGATCGACCCTGACCGGCGACGCGAAGGCCGCCCAGCAGGTGCTGACCGACAACGGCTACACCGTCGGCTCGGACGGCTACGCCGCCAAGGACGGCAAGGCTCTCTCGGTCCGCTTCGTGATCCCCTCGGACAACCCGAACTCGTCGAACATCGCGCAGCTCGTCCAGCAGGAGGAGAAGGCCGTCGGCATCAAGGTCGACATCGACGTGGTGCCCACCGCGGACTTCTTCACGAAGTACATCACCACGCAGACGCGCAACTTCGACGCGACGTACTTCGCCTGGCAGGGCACGCCGTTCCCGGTGTCGTCCGCCGAGTCGATCTACTACCCGGCCGACTCGGGGCAGAACTACCCCGGCGTGACCGACGACTCGCTCGGGGCGGCGTGGAGCGCCGCGAACGCCGAGCTCGACCCGGCCAAGCGGATCGACCTCGCCAACGGGATCGACAAGACGATCACGCAGCTCTTCACGACCATCCCGCTCTTCCCGGAGCCCAACGCGTGGGCTGCCAAGAAGACGCTCGCCAACTACGGGCCGGCGCAGTTCCAGGTGCCCCAGTGGCAGAACGTCGGCTTCTCCGGCTGACCTCACCGCGAAACACCCGGTCGCCGGCCCCCGCCGGCGCCCGCACCCGAGGGCGGCAGGCACACCAGCCTGCCGCCCTCCGGCGTGTCCAGGCACAACCGGTAGGATGGGTGGGTTGCACGCCGACCTGTGCGATCTCCCCCTCTTCGAAGATTGGTTCCTCCATGCCTGAGGCCACCGTGACCGCCGCCGTGCGCTCCGACCTGCGCAACGTCGCGATCGTCGCGCACGTCGACCACGGCAAGACGACGCTCGTCGACGCGATGCTCCAGCAGTCGGGCGCGTTCGGCGCCCACCAGCACGTCGACGAGCGCGCCATGGACTCGGGCGAGCTCGAGCGCGAGAAGGGCATCACGATCCTCGCGAAGAACACCGCGGTCCGGTACGCCGGCCCCGCGGCGGCCGCGGTGGGCCAGCCCGACGGCATCACCATCAACGTCATCGACACCCCGGGTCACGCCGACTTCGGCGGCGAGGTCGAGCGCGGCCTGTCCATGGTCGACGGCGTCGTCCTCCTCGTCGACGCGTCCGAGGGCCCCCTCCCGCAGACCCGGTTCGTGCTCCGCAAGGCCCTCGCCGCGAAGCTCCCCGTGATCCTCGTCGTCAACAAGGTCGACCGGCCCGACTCGCGCATCGACGAGGTCGTCGCCGAGTCCACCGACCTCCTCCTCGGGCTCGCGTCCGACCTCGCCGACGAGGTCCCCGACCTCGACCTGGACGCCGTCCTCGACGTCCCCGTCGTCTACGCCGCCGCGAAGGCCGGCCGCGCCAGCCACGACCAGCCCGAGGACGGCGGCCTGCCCGACAGCCCCGACCTCGAGCCGCTGTTCCGGACGATCCTCGAGAAGATCCCGGCCCCCACGTACGACCCCACGGCGCCCCTCCAGGCCCACGTCACCAACCTCGACGCGTCGCCGTTCCTCGGCCGCCTCGCGCTCCTGCGCATCTTCAACGGCACCCTCCGCAAGGGGCAGACCGTCGCCTGGGCGCGCCACGACGGCTCGCTCCAGAACGTGCGCATCACCGAGCTCCTCGAGACCAAGGCCCTCGACCGGGTCCCCACCGAGTCCGCCGCGCCCGGCGACATCGTCGCCGTCGCCGGCATCGAGGACATCACCATCGGCGAGACCCTCACCGACCCCGACGACCCGCGGCCGCTCCCGCTCATCACCGTCGACGACCCGGCCATCTCCATGACCGTCGGGATCAACACCTCGCCGCTCGCCGGCAAGGGCGGCAAGGGCCACAAGGTCACGGCGCGCCAGGTCAAGGACCGCCTCGACAAGGAGCTCATCGGCAACGTGTCGCTCCGCGTCCTGCCGACCGACCGCCCCGACGCCTGGGAGGTCCAGGGCCGCGGCGAGCTCGCCCTGGCCATCCTCGTCGAGCAGATGCGCCGCGAAGGCTTCGAGCTCACCGTCGGCAAGCCGCAGGTCGTCACCAAGACGATCGACGGCAAGGTCAACGAGCCCATGGAGCGCATGACCATCGACGTCCCCGAGGAGTACCTCGGCTCCGTCACCCAGCTCATGGCGCAGCGCAAGGGCCGCATGGAGACCATGTCCAACCACGGCACCGGCTGGGTCCGCATGGAGTTCGTCGTGCCCGCGCGCGGCCTCATCGGCTTCCGCACCCGGTTCCTCACCGACACCCGCGGCACCGGCATCGCGTCCTCCATCGCCGAGGGCTACGAGCCGTGGGCCGGCCCCATCGAGACCCGCAACAACGGGTCCCTCGTCGCCGACCGCTCCGGCGCCGTCACGCCCTTCGCCATGATCAACCTCCAGGAGCGCGGCTCCTTCTTCGTCGACCCCACGCAGGAGGTCTACGAGGGCATGATCGTCGGCGAGAACTCCCGCAACGAGGACATGGACGTCAACATCACGAAGGAGAAGAAGCTGACGAACATGCGTTCGTCGACGGCTGACAACTTCGAGAACCTCGTCCCGCCGAAGCACCTCACCCTCGAGGAGTCCCTCGAGTTCGCGCGGGAGGACGAGTGCGTGGAGATCACGCCCGAGGTCGTGCGCATCCGCAAGGTGATCCTCGACCAGGCCGAGCGCGCGCGCGCGACGTCGCGGGCGAAGCGCGGCTGAGTCCTGCTCGTGGGCGTCGTGGTCGGGTTCGCGGCCGGACGGGGGATGCCGCGCCGCGTCTTCCATCCGGCCGCTCGTTCCTCGCGGCCTCCCGCCAGACCCGCCACGACGCTACGCGGCATCCCCCGTCCGGCCGCTCGTCGTCCTCTCGCCTTCGTGCACGACGGCGGCCGCCTCGTCCCCGGGTCGCGCGTGCCCGTTCCGCGTGGGTCGCGGTTCGCTCGGGGGTGCGCGTGACGCTCGGGACGCCTGTGGAGCCTCGAGGTGGGCTCGTCGTCGTGCATGCGCATCCTGACGACGAGACACTGGCGACCGGCGCGCTGCTGGCGACGTGGGCCGCGGCCGGGAAGGCCGTGACAGTCGTGACGTGCACGCGGGGGGAGCGCGGGGAGGTCATCGACACCGGGTTGCATCCCACCGGGGTCGGGGCCCTCGAGGGCGACGGGCCCCGGCTCGCCTCGTACCGCGAAGGTGAGCTGGCGGCCGCGCTCCGGGCGCTCGGGGTCGACGACCACGTGTTCCTCGACGCCGTCTTCCTGCCATCGGATCCCGACGACGTCGCTCCCGTCCGGTACGAGGACTCCGGGATGGCATGGGTCGCGCCCGGGATCGCAGGCGCCGTGTCGCACGCCGGCGACGACGTTCCCGAGCGGGCGTTCGTGTCGGTTCCGCTCGACGAGGCAGCCCGCCGGCTCGCCGCCGTGCTGCGGGAGCGGCGTCCCGCCGTCGTCGCGACCTACGACCCCGACGGCGGGTACGGGCACCCCGACCACGTGCGGACGCACCAGGTGACCGTGCGTGCCCTCGAGCTGATCGCCGCGGGACCCGACGGGGGCGGGGGCGCCGACGTGCCCACCCTGTGGTGCGTCGTCCAGCCCGTGGCCGAGGTGCGTGCCGCCCGGCGGGCGCTGGCCACGGTGCCCACCTCGCCCGACCGGCCCGACGTCGCCGGCCTCGCGCTGCCCGACCCCGACGAGCGGGTTCTCCCGCCCGTCGCGACCTGGTGGTCCGGGGATGCCGCGGCGCTCGTCGCGGTGCCGCTCCGGCCGGTGCTCGACCGGGTCGCCCCGGCGCTCCGCGCCCACGCGACCCAGGTCCAGGCGGTCGCCGTGACGCCCCCCGCGGACGGCGAGGCGCTCGTCGGCTGGTACGCGCTCAGCAACGACGTCCTCGCGCCGCTGCTGCCCGCCGAGCACTACGCGCCGTTCCCGGGCGGCGCCGGGCTCGCCGGCGGCACAGCCGCGCCGGGTACCGTGGCACCGTGAGCGCCACCGTCCCCCCCGCCGCCGGTCCGGGACCGACGCCGCCCGGCACCCCCGCCGGGGCGGTGTGGAGCCCTCGCTCGACCGCCCCCCGCCAGCGGACCAGCTGGGTGCGCGTCGTGCTGTCGGGGCTGCTCGGCGTCCTCGTCGGCGCCGTCGGGACCTTCATGTTCGCGGCGCTGCTGCCGTCGGGCGTCACCGACCACGTGAGCGCCGCCGCGTCCTGGCCCGTCGGGCTCGTCCTCACCCTCGCCCTCAGCGTCACGGCCGCGGTCCTGACGCGCGCCTGGGGCGGCTACGGCGCCTACACCGCCTACGCGGTCGGCTGGCTCGTCGTCGTGATCGTCCTGACCGGGATGCACGGGCCCGGCGGCGACGTGCTCGCCGGCGCCCACCAGCGTTGGGCGAACCTCTGGATGTACGGCGGCTTCCTGCTCGTCGCGGCGAGCGCGTTCGCGCCCCGCGGCTGGTTCTCGGACGTGCCGAAGGACGCCCGGCAGGACGGCGACGCCGGCTGAGACCCGGCGTCCGGCACCAGGCTCACCTCGTAGAATCGCAGGACGCCGACACCCGGCGGACGCCCGCCGCGCCGGCCGCGCGGCCAGCGCAGGAGCACCCATGGACGAGCACGCCACCACCGGCACCGGAGAACGGCCCGACGGGCCGCCGGTACCCTCGCCGCCCGCGCCCTCGGGCGACCCGGTCGAGCCCGCGTCCGGGCACGGCCCGGAGCAGCAGCCCGAGCGCCCCTGGCGCGGTTACGTGCAGCTGCCGGCGCAGCCTTCCGCCCCCGAGCCGCACGCGCCCGCGCGGGTCTCCGCGCTCGGGCGCACGGACACCTCGCCCCTGCCTCCGGCCCCCGTCACGCCGACCGCTCCCGCCGCGGGCGTGCCGGCCGCGACGACGAGCGTCCTGCCGGCTCTCCCCGTCCCGGACGCCGGGCCCACCGGCGCGCCGCCGACCGACGACATCCTGCGCGGGATCGGCGAGGAGCCGGCCCCCAGCCGGACCCGCCGCACGCTGATCGCCGTCGGGGTGGTCGTGGTGGCGCTGGTCGGCGCGTACGTCGCGGCGCAGTGGTTCGTCTCCGACAAGATCGCCCACGGCACGACGGTCGCCGGCGTGGACGTCGGCGGGCTCACGGTCGACGACGCCGTCGCGACCCTCGACGACGAGCTCGGCGACCGTGCGACCGAGCCGGTCGCCGTCGTCGCGGGCGGCAAGAAGGCGCAGCTCTTGCCCCGCAAGGCGGGCCTGACCTTCGACGCGCGCGCGACCGTCGAGCCCCTCGTCTCCTTCAGCCTCGCCCCCTCGCGGCTGTGGGACGCCGTGGTCGGGGGTGACGACGTCACTCCCGTCACGACGGTCGACCAGGCCAAGCTCACGGCGGCGCTCACGAAGGTCCAGAAGTCGGTCGAGGTGGCGCCCCGTGACGGCGCGGTCGCGTTCTCCGACGGGGCAGCGACGAGCGTCGCGCCGCGCACCGGCACGAGCCTGGACCGAGGCAAGGCGGCGGCGATCGTCACCGACGGCTGGCTCACGGCGCACGGCGCGCTCGAGCTGCCGACCACGACCGTCCGGCCCGAGGTCGGCGCCGACGCGGTCGATGCCGCCATGGTGTCCGCGGGCACGGTGACGTCGGCGCCGGTCGACCTCACCGTCGGCTCGCAGAAGGTCCGCCTGCCCGGGGACGTCCTCGCGGCCGCGGCCGCGTTCGAGCCCGACGGCTCCGCGCTGCGGCTGACGTTCGATCCCAAGACCCTGCGCGCGGACGTCCTTGCGCGCACCACCAAGCTCGTCACGCCCGCCAAGGACGCCCGGTTCACGTTCACGAAGGGCAAGCCGACGATCGTCGGTGGCGCGAACGGAACGGGCCTCGACGGCGCCGCGCTCGCGTCTGCCGTGTCGGCGGCCGCAGCGAAGGACTCGGGCCGCACCGCGACCGTGCCGCTGAAGACCGTCGAGCCCACCACCACGAAGGACGACCTGGCGAAGCTCGGCGTCAAGGAGAAGGTCTCGGAGTTCGCGACCGTCCTCACCAACGAGCCGATCCGGACCAAGAACCTCGAGGTCGGCGCGAGCAAGATCTCCGGCGACCTCGTCAAGCCCGGGCAGACGTTCTCCATGGTCGACGCGCTCAGCCCCATCACGGCCGCGGCGGGGTACTACAAGGCGCACATGATCGAGAACGGCCAGTTCGTGGACGCCGTCGGCGGTGGGCTCTCGCAGGTCGCGACGACGACGTACAACGCGGCGTTCTTCGCGGGCCTCGACATCGTGACGCACCAGCCGCACTCCTACTGGTTCGCGCGGTACCCCGAGGGCCGCGAGGCGACCATCGCCGTCGGGGTCATCGACATGAAGTTCACCAACGACACGCCGTACGGCGTGGTCGTCCAGTCGTGGGTCGGGGGCGGGAAGCTCCACGTCGCGTTCTGGAGCACGAAGTACTACACGGTCAAGACGACGACGAGCCCGCGCTCGAACGTCGTCCAGCCGACCACCGTCCACGACGCGTCGAAGACGTGCATCGCCGACGGCGGCGGTGAGCCCGGGTTCCACGTGAGCGTGCGGCGGCTCGTCTCGCGCGACGGCTCGGTCGTCAAGGACGAGACGAACCAGTGGACCTACAAGCCGCAGAACCGCAAGGTCTGCACGTCCGACGGAGGTAACGGGTGACGCTCGTGCTGGGGCGCAGCGAGAGGGAGTCGGGGCCGCACGCGCGCGCCGCGGCCCGCGCGGTGGGCTGGGGCGACGGAGGCGACCTGCTCGACCTCGGTGGCACCACGACGACCCTGGAGACGGTCTCGCAGCTGGCCGACCTCGCCGCCGTCGTGTACCTCGACCACCCGCAGCAGCCCGGGCCCGAGCTGGAGCGGGCGCTCCTCGCGGCGCCGGCGAACGTCGTCGTGACCGCGAGCGTCGGCGTGGCCCGCGAGTGGGCGTGGGTGGGGCGCGAGGGCGGGCGCGTCACCGCGCCCCCCGGCGCCGTCGTCGTCGACGAGGCGGGCATGCGCGACTGCCGGCACCGGCTGCGCGCGCTCGGCGCGAGCCCGCGGCTCGTCCCCACGCGCACGCCGGCGGCCGAGCGGATCGCGCTCGCCGGGCCCGCCGGGACGCTGCTCGTGGAGCGGTCGGCGATCCCCGACGGGTTCGCCGAGCTGCCCGAGTCCGGGCGTCTCGCCGACCCCACGCCGCTCTGGTACGGGCTCGTCACCTCGGGCCGGGGGCCCGAGCCGTTCGACCTGCCCGCGCAGGTCTGGCTCGCGTTCGGGCCGCGCGACGACCACCGCGGGTCCCTGCAGCACACGCTCGGCGTGGTCGCCGACGCCGGGATCGACCTCCAGCACCTGCGCTCGCACCGGTCGCACGAGGGCGCGCACGTCTTCTTCAGCTCGTTCTCGTGCCCGTCGAGCGACGTCCTCGACGCCCTGACCGCCGAGCTCGAGGGCCGGGCCGTCGCGCACCGGGTGCTCGCCGTGCTGCCCGGGGCGAGCTTCGAGCCCGGGCCCGTGGCCCTGACGCCGCGCTGGGCGCAGGTGGCGGTCCCGGCGTGACGACGGTCGCGTACCTGGGCCCGGAGGGGACGTTCACGCACGCGGCGGCGCTCGCCTGGCCGGGCACGACGCCGGTCGCGCTGCCCACCGTGCAGGACGTGTACCGCGCCGTCCAGGAGGGGACCGTCGACCGCGGCGTCGTCGCGATCGAGAACACCGTCGAGGGCTACGTCGTGCCGTCGCTCGACGCGCTGCTCGCCTCCGACGACGTCGTCGGGATCGACGAGGCCGTGCTGGAGATCACGTTCGACGCGTTCGTCCGTCCCGGCGCCGGCGAGCTGACCGAGGTGTCCGCACACCCGCACGGGCTCGCGCAGTGCCAGCGGTTCGTGGCGCGCACCGGGCTCACCCCCGTGCCCGCGGCGTCGAACGCGGCGGCCTGCCGTGACGCCGCGCCGCACCAGGTCGCGCTCGGCCCGCGCCTGTGCGGCGAGCTGTACGGGCTGGACACCTACGAGCGCGACGTCCAGGACTTCGCCGGCGCGCGGACGCAGTTCCTCCTGCTCGCGCGGCGCGCGGAGGCCCGGGCGACCATCCCCGCCGCGGGCGCCGAGGCGGGTGCCCGCTGGCGCACCATGGTCGCCGTGACGCCGGTCGTCGCGGGCCCGGGCGTGCTCGCGCGCATCCTCGCGGCGTTCGGGGCCGGCGGGCTGAACCTGTCGAGCCTCATCACGCGGCCGCTCAAGGTCGCGGGCCGCTACGTGTTCGTCCTCACGGTCGACGCCGCCCCCGTGGATCCCGCGCTCCGTGCGGTGCTCCAGGGGCTGCTCGACGACGGGCACCTCCTCAAGACGCTGGCCGCGTTCCCGGAGCGCGCCGATCGTGCCGAGGTCCTCGACCTCGAGCACGTGCCCTCGGGGTCGGTCGGGGGCGCCGCGGCGGCCGGCGACCTCGACCGGGAGCTGCTGTGGTGACGGCGCACGCGAGCGGACCGGCCGGCGCGACCGAGGCGCCGCTCGTCGTCGCCCGGGTCGGGGTCGTCGGGCTGGGGCTGATCGGCGGCTCCGTCGCCCGGACGCTGGTCGCGGCCGGCGTCGACGTCGTCGCGTCCGACCCCGACGCCACGACCCGCGCCGCCGCTCGGGACGCGGGCGTGCGGACCGTCGGGAGCGCCGCCGAGGTGCTGACCGAGCGCCCCGACGTCCTCGTGCTCGCGCCGCCGCTCGCCGCGCTCCCGGCGGTGCTCGACGAGCTCGCCGCGGCGCTCCCGCGGCTCGTCGCCGACGGCGGGCCCGTCCCCGTGCTGACCGACGTCGGCAGCGTGAAGGCGCCCGTGCGCGCCGCCGTCGACGCCGCCGGCCTCGGCGCTCGCTACGTGGGCGCGCACCCCATGGCGGGCACCGAGGAGTCCGGCTTCGGCGCCTCGCGAGCCGACCTGCTGCCCGGGTGCGCGTGGGCGGTCACGGTCGGCCCGACGACGTCGCCCGACCACCTGCTCCCAGTCCTGGCCCTGGTCACGGGCCCGCTCGGCGGGGTGGCGCGCGTCGTCGACGACGCCACCCACGACGCCGCGGTGGCCCTGGTGTCGCACGTGCCGCACGTGCTCGCGACGGAGCTCCTGAACCTCGCCACCGCGGCTCCCGCGCGTGCGCTCGCGCTCGGGCTCGCCGCGGGGTCCTTCCGCGACGGCACGCGCGTCGCCCGCACCGACCCCCGCCGCACGCAGGCGATGGTCGACGGCAACGCGGACGCCGTCGTCGGGACGCTCCGGGACGCCGCCGCCCACCTGGGGGCGCTCGCGGACGCGCTCGACGCGGGCGACGCCGCGGCCGTGACGGCGTTCTTCGACGCGGCGGACCCGGTGCGCACGGCGCTCGCCGACGGGGTGTCGGCCGGCACGTCGCCGTCGGCGACCGTCCGCCTGGACGAGCCGGGCTGGCAGGACCGGCTCACGGCGCTCGGCGCGGCGGGCGCCCTCGTCACGCGGATCGGGCGCGAAGCCGTCGTCGTCGCCCGCTGACGTGTCGGCCCCGCCGAACGCCATGGGCGCCGCGGACCGCCACCGTCCCCGCCGAACGCGCGCTTCTCGCCCCTCGAACACGGGCTGCGCGCCTGTCGACGCGGGTGGACGGGCGCCCAGCCCGTGTTCGGCGCCGGGGAGGGCGGATCAGGCGCCGAGGACCTGCGTGAGGTACGGGTTCGCGAACAGGCGGTCGGGGTCGAGCTCGTCGCGCACGCGCACGAAGTCGCCGAACCGCGGGTAGAGCTCGGCGAGGTCGTCGGCGCCGAGGAAGTGCAGCTTGCCCCAGTGCGGCCGCCCGCCGTGCGCGCGGAAGATGTCCTGCGCGGCCGTGAAGTAGGGGCGGAAGTCCTCGCGGAAGTAGCGGTGGATCGCGACGTAGCCGGTCTCCCGGCCGGACGCCGTCGACAGCCACAGGTCGTCGGCGGCGGCGGCGCGGACCTCGACCGGGAAGGACACGCGGAGGTCGCGCGCGCGGATCATCGCGTCGAGCTCCCGCACGACCGACGGCACCGCCTCGCGGGGCACCGCGAACTCCATCTCCCGGAACCGGACGGTGCGCGACGTCGCGAACACCCGGTGCGACAGGTCGGTGTACTCGCGGCGGGCCATCAGGCGGGACGCCAGCCGGTTCGCGACGGGCACGACGCCGCGCGCCCGCGCGCCGACGGCGCAGATCGCCCCGTACAGCCCGTTGGCCAGGAGCTCGTCGTCGACCCAGCCGCTCAGGCGGGGGACGGGGGAGAGCGGGACGTCGCCGGGCAGGCGCGTGTTGGTCTTCGTCGACGCGATCTCGGTGCCGGGGAACCAGTAGAACTCGAAGTGGTCGGCCACGGCGCACCGCTCGTCCCACTCGTCGAGCACCTGGGCGAGCGGCGAGGGTGCCTCCACGGCGTGCAGCGCGAACTGCGGGACGCACTGGAGCGTGATCTCGGTGAGCACGCCGAGGGCCCCGAGCCCCACCTGGACGGCGCCCCAGTACCGCGGGTTCTCGTCGGCGCTCACGGTGAGCAGGCGGCCGTCCGCGGTGAGCAGACGCACGCGGACGATCTGCGTCGCGATCCCCCCGAAGCCCGCGCCCGTGCCGTGGGTGCCCGTCGAGACGGCGCCGGCGAGCGTCTGCCGGTCGATGTCGCCGAGGTTGGGCATCGCGAGCCCGTAGGGCGCGAGCAGGCCGGGGATCTCGAAGAGGTGCGTGCCGGCGCCGAGCGTCACCTGGGCCGCCGCGGTGTCGACGGCGCGCAGGCCGGACAGCCCGCCGAGGTCGAGCTGGACGCCCGGCGCGACCGCGATCCCGGTGAACGAGTGGCCGGCGCCGACGGGCTTGACGCCCAGCCCGGCGTCGCGGGCGGACCCGAGGACGGCGCGCAGCTCGTCCTCGGAGGCAGGCCGGGCGACACCGCGCGGCCGGGCGGTCTGGCTGTGCCCCCAGTTGCGCCACGCGGGCGCGGGGCGCCACGGGACCGACGTGGTCGCGTCGGCCGTCGTGTCGTTCGTCACAGGAACACCTTTCGTTCGCCCCGGTACGTCGGGACGCTGCCGAGGACGGTCACGGCGCCCTCGGGGTCGTACGGATGGTCGCCGGGCGCGCCGACGACGACGAGCTCGTCCACGTGCTCGGAGATCTCCCCGGCCTTGGTGTGCCGCAGCCACGCGCGGTCGCCCGGGCGCAGCGCCGCCGCGCCCGGCCCGCGCAGGGGCGTCTGCACCTCCCCGGCCGCCTCGGTGCCGACGTAGCGGGTGCCCTCCGGCCACACGACGCGCGGCAGGCGGTCCGCGGCGGGCGGCCCGGAGGCGACCCAGCCGCCGCCGAGCAGCGTCGCGACGCCGGGCGCGGGGTTGCGCACGACGGACAGCGCGAACGCGACCGCCGGCGCGGGCGTGAACTGCGCGTAGTTGTCGAACAGGTGCGGCCCGAAGAGGCCGCTGCCGGCCGCGACCTCGGTCACGGCCGGGTCGGCCGACGTGGTCTCGAGCGAGCCGGTCCCGCCGCCGTTGACGAACTCGAGGTCGGCGACCTGCCGCACCGCGGCGACGGCGGCGCCGCGCCGGGCGACGAGCTCCGTCCCCGACCACGCCTGCAGCCGCCGCACGACGGCGGAGCGCGCCGCCCGGCCGGGCGTGGCGTTCGCGAGCCCGGCGATCTGCGCCTCGTACGCCATGACGCCGACCAGCCGGAACCCGGGCCGCTCGGCGACGTGCCGGGCGAGCGCCAGGGCGCGCTCGGGCGTGTGGACGGGGGAGCGGAGCACGCCGACGTGCGCGGCGCCGCCCAGCGCGCCGAGACCGGGCAGGTCGTAGGACGCGTCGAGCTCGAGGCAGACCCGCACCTCCTCCCGCTCGCCCGGGCGCGCGACCGCGTCCACGAGGTCGAGCTGGGCGACGTCGTCGACCATGAGCGTGACGCGCGAGGCGAGCACGGGGTCGCTCGCGAGGCGGCGCAGCGCGGCACGGTCGGCGGTCGGGTAGCCGACGACGACGTCGCGCACGCCGCTCCCGCCGTCCGCGGGCGCGCCCGGGTCGGGCTCGGACGCGAGCCACAGCGCCTCGGGGAGGGTGTACGCGAGGATGCCGGCGTACCCGTCGAGGGCGAGCACGGCGTCCAGGACGGCGCGGGTGCGGACCGACTTCGAGGCGACGCGGATCGGCATCCCGCCGGCCCGCCGGAGCATGTCGTGGGCGTTGTGCGCGAGCGCGCGCAGGTCGAGCGTCGCGTACGGGGGGTCGAGCGCCTCGGTCGCGGCCGTGAGCGACGGCCAGTACGACGCGGGCGTCGCCCAGGGCGCGCGGGCGTGGCCGCCGACGGTCGCGGGGGAGGTGCTCGGCAGTGCGACCAGCGGTGGCGTCGGCGGCAGGGTGCTCATCGCACGCTCCGCACGGGCGCGACGGCGAACGCGCCGCCGATGGCCAGCACCCCGGCCGCGAGGAAGAGCGGGGTGAAGCTGTGCGTCTGCGCGACGAGCCAGCCGCCGATGAGCGGGGCGAGGGCCTGCGGGACGGCGTACGCGACGTTCATGATGCCGAGGTCCTTGCCGCGGTCGGCCGCGCTGGGGAGCACCTGGGTGGCGAGCGCCTGGTCGACGGACAGGAACGCGCCGAACCCGAAGCCCAGGAGCGCGGCCGCGACGAGCGCCACCGGGTACACGGGCACGAACGCGAGGAGCAGCCCGGCCGCGCCCTGGAGCGCGGCGCACACCACGACCATGACCTTGCGGCGCCCGAGCCGGTCGGACAGCCGCCCCAGCACGAGCGCGGCGACGATCACGAAGACCATGTAGACGAGCGTGAGGAACAGGAGGCCGGTCTCGGCGTCGTCCTCGCTCTGGTGCATCGGCCCGTACTCGAGGAAGTAGAGCAGGAGGACGGTCCCGAAGCCGTTGCCGGTCATGACGAGGATGCGGCTGGTGAGGGTCCAGGCGAAGTCGGGATGCTGGCGCGGGCTGATCCAGAACCCGGCGACGACGGCGCGCAGCGAGAACGGCTGCAGCTCCTCGCGCGGGACGGCGGGGTCGTCGAGCCGCAGGAGGAACGGCACGACGCAGACGAGCAGCACCACGGCGACCAGCACGTACCCGGCGACCTGGGCGAGGCCGAGCACCGTGACGAGGCCGACGCCGAGCAGGATGCCCGCCGCCTGGGGCGCGGACATCCAGCCGGAGACGGTGCCGCGCTGGTCGACGGGCACACGGTCGCTGATGGTCGCGGTCAGCGCGGCGGTGAGCACGCAGAACCCGACGAGCGTCACGGACCACCACACGGCGACGCCGACGATCGTGTGCTGGACGGAGAGCACGACGAGCGCGACGGCGAACAGGACGGCGCCCACCGCGATCCACGGCCGACGGCGCCCGAACCGCGACGACGTCCGGTCGGAGAGCGCCCCGGTGAGCGGGTAGGCGACGAGCGCGCAGACGCCCGCGATCGCCGACACGATGCCGAACCCGCGGACCGACGCGACCCAGTCGACGGGGTCGAGGATCGTGTCGACCTGCTGCGGCAGGAGGAGCTGGATGGGCGTGAGCTGCGCCATCCAGACGCCGAACCACGCGGTCGCGAACGCGGCGATCCACGCCCCCGGCACGAACGTGCGGGGCTCGGCGAGACCAGCGGTGCTCACGGCGGCCGGCGCCGTCATGCGTCCGGGTCCGGCTCGGAGAACCCGAGGACCCCGGAGACGGCGAGCTCCCGGGCGGCCGCGATCCGCTCGGGGTCGCGGAACGACAGCCACGACGTGGTGAGGCCGTCGAGGAGGGTCACGACGTAGCGGGCCAGCACGTCCACCGGCCGGGTCCAGCGGGTGCCGGTCGCGGCCGCGGCGGCGACGAGCACCTCGGCGGCCGCCTTGTCGTAGGCGTCGTACTCGGCCCGGACCAGGTCCGCCAGCTCGGGCTCGCGCAGCGCGTACTGGTGCAGCTCGAGGATCGCCTGCTCGCGCGCCGGGTCGGCCTCGACCGCGGCGACGAACGCGTCGAGCGCCGCCTCGAGCAGGCCCTCGAGCGTGACCGGGCCGGTGGTGAGCTGGCCCGCCGTGGACAGCACCTCGCCGACCGAGTGCACCTCGTCGACCAGCACCCGCTCGATGACGTGGCGCATGAGCTCGGTGTGCGACTCGAAGGCGTAGTGGAAGCTCGCGAGCGACATGCCCGCCTCGCGGACGATGGCTCGCGTGCTCGCGGCACGCACGCCGTCGCGGGCGATGACGGTCGTGGCCGCGTCGAGGAGCGCCTGGCGGCGCTCGGCGACGGGCATCCGCGTGCTGCGCGCCACGGGCGCCGGGGTGCGGGGGCGTCGCCGCCGGGGGGGCGCCGGCGGCGTCGCCGGCTCGTCTGAGACGCTCGTCTGGGACATGTGACCCACTGTAATGCCCGTCACACGTCCGTCCGACCCCTCGGGCTGGTCAGGACCCTGCACCGCGCGCGACGTCGTCATGGCGTGATGGTCCCACCCCGACCGTGCCCCGCGCGCGTCCGGCACCGTCGCGCGGTCGGCGCCGGGGCCGTGTGGACGCGGCGGCCCCGGCGCCGTCATCATGGCGCCGTGAGCTCACCCCGCCGCCTGCTCGGCCACCCCGACGGCGTCCACCTCGTCCTCATGCTGGCGCTCACGTTCACGACGGGCATCGTCGACGCCGTCGGCTACCTCGGGCTCGACCGCGTCTTCACCGCGAACATGACCGGCAACGTCGTCATCCTCGGCATGGCGCTCGCGGGCGGCAACGGGCTGCCGATCCTCGGCCCCGTGCTCGCGCTCGTCGGCTTCGCGCTCGGCGCCGTCACCGGCGGCCGGCTGCTGCGCGGGCGCCCCTCGCACTGGAACGAGCGGTCGACGGCGGCGTTCGGCACGACCGGCGTCGTCGCGACGCTCCTGGGCGTGGGCGCCGTCGTGGCGGTGCCCGCCGAGCACTCACCCTGGGCGTTCGCGATCACCGTCCTCCTCGCCGTCGCCATGGGGCTCCAGGCGGCGTCGGCCCGCCGGATCGGCGTCAAGGACGTGACGACCGTGGTCGTGACGTCGACGCTGACCGGGCTCGCGGCGGACTCGCGGCTCGGCGGTGGCTCGTCCGAGAACTGGCCGCGGCGCCTGCTCGCCGTCGTGCTGATCCTCGCCGGCGCCGCCGCGGGCGCGCTCCTGCTGCGGGTCGTCGGCGAGCGGGGGCTGGGGGTCGGGATGATCGTCGCCGGCGTGCTCAGCCTCGTGGTGGCGCTGACGGGCCACCGGCTGCGGGTCCGGGGCGAGCAGCACTGACCCGCCGGGCCGGCCGCGGCGGCACCCGCTTGGCGCTGACGACGTCGTCGGCCGCGACGCGCACCGGCGCGGCGTCCTGCCCGTCCCGCGGCGTGTCCGGGCGCAAGGTCAGCCCGGAGTCGTCCACGGCGAGGACCACGCCGATCACGTCGGTCCACCGGTGGCCCGACGCTTCCTCGCCGGCGAGCCGGCGCCGCACGACCACCCGGTCCCCGGCCGACCAGTCCCGCCACGACCGCATCTCGAACGTCACGCGTACCTCACCTCCAGACTGCGCGATACTAGACCTCGACCGCCCCTCGCGGCCTCCCTCGAAAGGACTCGTGCAGTGACCTACGTGATCGCTCAGCCGTGCGTCGACGTCAAGGACAAGGCGTGCATCGAGGAGTGTCCCGTGGACTGCATCTACGAGGGCAAGCGCTCCCTGTACATCCACCCCGACGAGTGCGTCGACTGCGGCGCCTGCGAGCCCGTGTGCCCCGTCGAGGCCATCTACTACGAGGACGACGTCCCCACGGAGTGGAGCGACTACTACCGCGCCAACGTGGAGTTCTTCGACGACCTCGGGTCGCCCGGCGGCGCCGCGAAGCTCGGCGTGATCGACAAGGACGACGCGATGATCGCGGCCCTGCCGCCCCAGGCCTGACGGCTCGCCGGACCCACCGATACGCATGGGCTTCCACCCGCTCGACGACCCGTACCCCTGGGACACGCTGGCGCCCGTCGTGCAGGCGGCGCGGTCGTACCCGCGTGGCCTCGTCGACCTGTCGATCGGCACGCCCGTCGACCCCACGCCCGGCGTCGTCCGCGACGCGCTCGCCGCGGCGTCCGACGCGCACGGCTACCCGACGACGCACGGCACCCCGGCCCTGCGGGAGGCCGTGGCCGGCTGGTTCGCCCGCACGCGCGGCGTCGCGGACCTCGACCCGGAGGCCGTCCTCCCGACGGTCGGCTCCAAGGAGCTCGTCGGGCTGCTTCCGTCGCTGCTGGGGCTCGGCCCCGGCGACGTCGTCGTGCACCCCGCCACCGCGTACCCCACCTACGACGTGGGCGCGCGCCTCGCCGGCGCCACCGCACTCCCCGCCGACGACGTCGAGGCGTGGGCCGGGCGCACCGACGTGCGCCTCGTGTGGGTGAACTCGCCGGGCAACCCGACCGGTCGCGTGTCGTCGGTCGAGGAGCTGCGGCGCGTCGTCGAGGCCGCGCGCGAGATCGGCGCCGTGGTGGCGAGCGACGAGTGCTACGCGCTGCTGCCGTGGTCGGAGCCGTGGGCGTCGCACGGCGTGCCCAGCATCCTCGACCCGCGGGTGAGCGGGGGCAGCCACGAGGGGCTGCTCGCGGCGTACTCGCTGTCCAAGCAGTCGAACCTCGCCGGCTACCGCGCCGCGTTCGTCGCGGGGGATCCCGCGCTCGTCGGGTCGCTGCTCGCGACGCGCAAGCACCTCGGCATGATCGTCCCCGCTCCCGTGCAGGCCGCGATGGTCGCCGCGCTCGACGACGACGCGCACGTCGCTGCGCAGCGCGAGGTGTACCGGCGTCGTCGGCGGCTGCTCGAGGGCGGGCTGCTCGCGGCCGGCTACCGGATCGACGACTCCGAGGCCGGCCTCTACCTGTGGGCGCGGCCCGCCTCCGCCGGCGGGGAGGCCCAGGACTGCTGGCAGACCGTGAACGACCTCGCCGGGCTGGGCATCCTCGTCGGGCCGGGCGCGTTCTACGGTGCCGCGGGCCGCTCGCACGTGCGGGTGGCCCTCACCGCGACCGACGAGCGGGTCGCCGAGGCCGCCGCGCGCCTCGCGGGGGAGTGACGCGCCCGCGGTGAGCGCTTGGTGCCCCGCTGGGTGCCGACGCCGTCCCGGGTGTGACGCAGGACACGTCGTCATGCGTGGGTCAGGCAGGGCCCGCGGCTTGGTCACGACGGAGTCCGGCGCGTAGTCTCGGACGACAGGCCCGTGCTGCTGCGAGGCCGCCGCGGCCAGGGCGTCGACGCTCGCGCGAGCGGCCACCGCGCCACCTGCCTCCCAGCGTCCAGGAAGGAAGTCATGACCCAGACCCCCAGCGCGCCCGCGCCCGACGCCGTCCGCCTCGTCGCGGGCGAGGTCTCCCGCGAGCTGCCGATCGTCCACGCCACCGAGGGCAACGACGGCATCGTGGTCTCGTCCCTGCTCAAGGAGACCGGGCTCGTCACCGTCGACCCCGGCTTCATGAACACGGCCTCCTGCACCTCCGCCGTCACCTACATCGACGGCGAGCAGGGCATCCTGCGCTACCGCGGCTACGCGATCGACGAGCTCGCCCAGAGCTCCACCTTCCTCGAGGTCGCCTACCTGCTCATCCACGGAGAGCTGCCCGACCAGCCCACGCTCGACGCCTTCACCGAGCGCGTCAACCGGCACACGCTCGTCCACGAGGACTTCCGCACGTTCATGGGGACCTTCCCCCGCAACGCGCACCCCATGGCCGTCATGGCGTCGGCCGTCAACGCGCTCGCCACGTTCTACCCGGAGTCGCTCGACCCCAGCGACCCCGAGACCGTCGAGCTCGCGACCGTGCTGCTCCTCGCCAAGACCCGCACCATCACGTCGTACCTGCACCGCCGCCGCGTCGGCGAGCCCCTCCTGTACCCGGACTACTCGCGCGGCTACGTCGAGGACTTCCTGCGCATGACGTTCGCGCGGCCCTACGAGCAGTACGACGCCGACCCCGCGGTCATCGAGGCGCTCGACAAGCTGCTCATCCTCCACGCCGACCACGAGCAGAACTGCTCCACGTCGACCGTGCGCATCGTCGGGTCCGCGCACGCCAACCTCTTCGCGTCCGTGTCCGCCGGGATCAACGCGCTGTCCGGCCCCCTCCACGGCGGCGCCAACGAGGCCGTGCTCCTCATGCTCGACAAGATCCAGAACGCCGAGTACGACGTCGACACGTTCATGACCAAGGTCAAGAACAAGGAGGACGGCGTCCGGCTCATGGGCTTCGGCCACCGGGTCTACAAGAACTACGACCCGCGCGCCGCCATCGTCAAGAAGTCCGCCGACGCCGTCCTCGCGACCCTCGGCAAGAACGACGAGCTCCTCGACATCGCCAAGCGGCTCGAGGAGATCGCCCTCAACGACGACTACTTCATCGAGCGCAAGCTCTACCCGAACGTCGACTTCTACACCGGGCTCATCTACAAGGCGCTCGGGTTCGAGCCCGCCATGTTCACGCCGCTCTTCGCGCTCGGCCGCATGCCCGGGTGGATCGCGCAGTGGCGCGAGATGATGGGCGACCCGCAGACCAAGATCGGCCGGCCGCGGCAGGTGTACATCGGGGAGACCGAGCGGGCGTACGTGCCTGTGGGTCAGCGCTGATCGTCTCCTCGGCTGGGGCGGCGGGACCGAGGTGAGGGCGCGCGGTCTTCCATCCGCGTCGCTCGTTCCTCGCGCCGCTCCCGCCAGACCCACCACGACCGCGCGTCCTCACCCCGCTCCCGCCGCGCGTCCGGGTCGCCTCCGCAGGATTTCCCGAACTGCCCGCGTCGTCGGGTAGTCCGCGAGGTACCCCTCCGGGAGGCCTACTTCGGTGGGGGCGGGGTCGCCAGGGTGACCGTGACGCGGCCCGACGGGACCGTCGCCGGTGCCTTGGCGCCGCTCTTCGTCGACGACGGCGCCTTCGTCCAGCGGGCCGAGGCCCGGGTCCAGGTCTCGTCGTCCACGCGGACCTGGACGACGTCGTAGGCGCGCGCGACGGCGACCGTCCACTGGGCGACGGCCCACGCGTTGGTGGCGTCCGCGCCCGGCAGGGTCCGGGCGTCGAGGGTGAGGGTCGGGGACGAGCCCGACGCCGCGACCGCCGTCCCGTAGTCCCGTGCGACCCGGGTGCGGAGCTCGGTCGCGTCGGCGGCGGTGTCGACGTCGTCGGGCGCTGGGCGCAGCGTGCACGTGAGCGCCGCGGGGGAGTGACCCGTGAGCGCCGACGCCCAGGCGCGCGACTGCGTCTCGTGCTGCCCGTACGCGTCGGGGAACGCCGACCGCTGCACCTTCTGCGCGGCCTGGGTGACCGGCAGGTCCTGCCAGCCGTCGACCTTCACGAGGACGTCGAGGAACGCGTTCGTCGCGAACACCGGGTCCTGCAGCTGCTCCTCGGTGCCCCAGCCCTGCGACGGCCGCTGCTGGAACAGCCCGAGGGAGTCCCGGTCCCCGTACGGCAGGTTCCGCAGCTTCGACTCCTGCAGCGCCGTCGCGAGCGCGATCGTCGCGGCGTGCGCCGGCAGGCCCCGCCGCACGACGACGGCGCTCACGGTCGCGGCGTTGTCCGCCTGCTCCGGGGCGAGCCACCAGCGGGTGCCGTCGAGGTTCGCGGTGCAGCCCTCCACGACGGGGGTCGTGTGCCGCACGTCGAGCCGGTGCAGCAGCCCGACGACGCCCGCCACGGCACCACCGAGCACGACCGCGCCCACGCCCACGGCGACGGCGGCGCGCCGGACGCGGCGCCGTCGTCGTCGGGCTGTGGTGGGGCGGCGCCAGGGCTCGGGCCCGGCGCCGGGCGTGGGCACGCGGCGTCAGTTCGCGTGCAGCGCGGCGTTGAGCTCGATGCCCACGCCCGTGCGGGCGACGACCTCGACCCGGCCGGTCAGGGAGTTGCGCCGGAACAGCAGGCCGTCGCGGCCGGCGAGCTCGCTGGCCTTCACGACGGGCGCGGCGTCGTCGGCGACCCCCTGGCCGAGCAGGGCGACCTTCGTGCCTGCGGTCACGTAGAGCCCGGCCTCGACGACGCAGTCGTCGCCGAGGGGGATGCCGAGGCCCGAGTTCGCGCCGAGCAGGGACCGCTCGCCCAGCGAGACGACGGTCTTCCCGCCGCCCGACAGCGTCCCCATGATCGAGGCGCCGCCGCCGACGTCCGAGCCGTCGCCCACGACGACCCCGGACGAGATCCGGCCCTCGACCATCGACGTGCCGAGCGTGCCGGCGTTGTAGTTGACGAAGCCCTCGTGCATGACGGTCGTGCCGGCGGCCAGGTGGGCGCCGAGGCGGACGCGGTCGGCGTCGGCGATGCGCACCCCCGACGGCAGGACGTAGTCGACCATGCGCGGGAACTTGTCGACGCCGTGCACGGTCACGTGCCGGCCCGCGGCGCGCAGCCGGCCGCGCACCTCCTCGAAGCCGTCGACGGCGCACGGGCCCTCGCTCGTCCACACGACGTTGGCGAGGAGGCCGAACAGGCCGTCGAGGCTGACGTCGTGCGGGCGCACCAGCCGGTGCGACAGGAGGTGCAGGCGCAGGTAGACGTCGGCGGTCGACGAGGGGGCGGCGTCGAGGTCCGCCTCGGTCAGCACGACCTCGGTGCGGACGGCCCGGAGCGCGTCGGTGCGCTCCGCGCCCGCGAGGACGTCGGGCGGCGCCGCGTCGGAGGGGCGCGCGCCGAGCGCGGGGGACGGGTACCAGACGTCGAGAACAGCTCCCGACTCGGTGACGGTCGCGAGGCCGTAGCCCCAGGCGGTGCGTGCGGTCATGACCCCCAGCCTAGGAGATCGCGGACCCCCCTCGAGAGCCTGTGGGCATCCGTTCTGCTGTGCCCGGTCGGGTTGGAACAGCAGAACGGATGCCCACAGCGGAATGCGGGGGAGCGCCGGTAGGGTCGACGGCGTGACCTCAGCATCCCCCGCGCCGCAGCGTCCGTCGTACCCGACGTTCCCCCTGGCCCTGCACGACCCCGTCGTCCTGACCCGGCAGATCTGCGACGTGGAGTCCGTGAGCGGCAACGAGAAGGACCTCGCCGACGTCGTGGAGGGCGCGCTCTCGCCCCTGCCCCACCTGGAGGTGCTGCGCGACGGCGACGCCGTCGTCGCGCGCACGGCGCTGGGGCGCGACCGCCGCGTGGTCTTCGCGGGCCACCTCGACACGGTCCCCGTCGCTGCGAACCTGCCCGTGCGGGTCGTGGGCGAGGGCGCGCACGCGGAGCTGTGGGGCCGCGGCACCGTCGACATGAAGGGCGGCGTCGCGATCATGCTCGCCCTGGCCGCGGAGCTCGCCGAGCCGTCCTACGACGTCACGTGGGTGTTCTACGACCACGAGGAGGTCGCGAGCGACCTCAACGGCCTCGGCCGGCTCGCACGGACCCGGCCCGAGCTGCTCGCCGGCGACCTCGCCGTCGTCGGGGAGCCCAGCAACGCCGGGATCGAGGGCGGCTGCAACGGGACGCTGCGCGCCGACGTCGTGCTCACCGGCGTCGCGGCGCACTCGGCGCGGGCCTGGATGGGCGTCAACGCGGTCCACGCGGCCGGCGAGGTGCTGTCGCGGCTCGCGGCGTACGAGCCGGCGACCGTCGAGGTCGACGGGCTCGCCTACCGCGAGTCGCTGAACGCCGTCGGCATCACGGGCGGCGTGGCGGGCAACGTGATCCCGGACCGCGCCGTCGTGACCGTCAACTACCGCTTCGCGCCGAGCCGCAGCGTCGACGAGGCCGCGGCGCACGTGCGCGACGTGCTCGCGGGCTTCGACGTGACCGTGACCGACGCCGCGCCGGGCGCACGCCCCGGCCTCGACGCGCCCGCGGCCCGGGACTTCGCGAAGAGCGTGCTCGAGCGCACGGGCGGCGAGCCCGCGCCCAAGTACGGCTGGACCGACGTCGCCCGCTTCAGCGCGCTGGGCGTGCCGGCCGTGAACTTCGGCCCGGGCGACCCGCTGCTCGCCCACAAGGACGACGAGCACGTCTCCGCCGCCCAGATCACCCTCTGCCACGACGCCCTGCGCGACTGGCTGACCCGCTGACCCGCTGACCCGTCCGACCCGTCCCACCGGCACCGCCCGTACGGAGGCCCCCATGGCCAGTCCCGACCTTCCCCCCACCGACCCCGACGAGCGCGGGGACGGCTACCGCAAGGGTCCCGTGATGCTCCGCGGGAACCAGGTCCCGCGCGAGACCACCGACCAGCGGCTGCTCGAGTCGCGCGGCGACGCCGACTGGGTCCACCAGGACCAGTGGCGCGTGCTCCGCATCCAGGCGGAGTTCGTCGAGGGCTTCGGCGCGCTCGCTGAGCTCGGCCCGGCGGTCTCGGTGTTCGGGTCCGCCCGCACCCGGCGCGACCACCCCGACTACGCGCGCGCGGAGGAGGTGGCCCAGGGGCTCGTCGAGGCAGGCTTCGCCGTCATCACCGGCGGCGGCCCCGGCATCATGGAGGCCGCCAACAAGGGCGCGTGCGAGGCCGGTGGCGTGTCCGTGGGCCTCGGCATCGAGCTGCCGTTCGAGCAGGGCATGAACCGGTGGGTCGAGCTCGGCGTGAACTTCCGCTACTTCTTCGCCCGCAAGACGATGTTCGTCAAGTACGCGCAGGGCTTCGTCGTGCTGCCCGGCGGCTTCGGCACGCTCGACGAGCTGTTCGAGGCCGTGACGCTCGTCCAGACCCGCAAGGTCACGCGCTTCCCGATCGTCCTCGTCGGCACGGCGTACTGGTCCGGCCTCGTCGAGTGGCTGCGCAGCTCCGCCGTCGAGCACGGGACCATCGGCCCCGCGGACCTCGACCTGCTGCACGTCGTCGACGACCCCGCCGAGGCCGTCCGGATCGTGACGCACGCCGACGCCGAGCCCGAGGCTGCGACGCGGGAGTCGCAGTCGTCGGCGACGTGACGCCAGTCCCGCGGTCGTCCGCGCCCCTGGTGCTCCGGGGCCGCGAGCTCGGGGCGACCGCGCCCGTCGTCATGGCGATCGTCAACCGCACGACCGACTCGTTCTACGCCGGCGCGCGCCACGCCGACGACGCGGCGGCGCTCGCGGCCGCCGAGCGCGCGTTCGAGGACGGCGCGGAGATCCTCGACGTCGGCGGGGTCCGCGCGGGCGTGGGGCCCGAGGTCACCCCGGCGGAGGAGATCGCGCGGGTCGTCCCGTTCGTCGAGCGGGTGCGCCGCGAGCTCCCCGACCTCCTGGTCTCGGTCGACACGTGGCGCGCCGAGGTCGCGGACGCCGCGATCGACGCGGGCGCCGACCTCGTCAACGACACCTGGGCCGGGCACGACCCCGGGCTCGTCGAGGTCGCGGGCCGCGCGGGCGTGGGCGTCGTCTGCTCGCACACGGGCGGCCAGGCCCCCCGCACGGACCCCTACCGCGTCTCGTACCCGCTGCCCACCCCGCTCCCGGACCCCCTGCCGGGTGGCGTGGCTCCCGTCGACCCGCGGGACGGCGTCCTGCTCGACGTCCTCGCGACGCTGCGGGCGGGCGCCGAGCGCGCCGTCGCGTGCGGGGTGCCGCCGCGGAGCGTGCTCGTGGACCCGACGCACGACTTCGGCAAGAACACGTGGCACTCGCTCCACCTGGTCCGGCGCACCGAGCCGATCGTGGCGCTCGGCTATCCGGTGCTCATGGCGTTCTCGCGCAAGGACTTCGTGGGGGAGACGCTCGACCTGCCGGCCGAGGAACGGCTCGAGGGTACCCTCGCGGCCACCGCGGTCGCCGTGTGGCTCGGCGCCACCGTGTTCCGCGCCCACGACGTGCGGTCCACGCGCCGCGTGGTGGACATGGTCGCCGCGATCCGCGGCGACGCGCCCCCCGCCGCCGCCACGAGGGGGATCGAGTGACCGAGCCCGCGGCCGACGTCGCGGCCGCCGTCGACGCCGGGCCCGCCGCCGCCCGGCGTCCCGCCGACCCTCGCACCTGGCCGTGGTGGGTCCAGGTGCTTGCCGTGTACGGGCTGGCCCGCGCGTTCTCTGCCGTCGTGATCGTCCGGGTCGCGTCCCACCAGGTGGCGAACGGCTGGACGGGCGCCGACCCGTCGTACGCCGACTACGTGGGCCGCATGTTCGACGCGACCTGGTACCTGCAGATCGCGGAGCACGGCTACCCCCACACGCTGCCGCTCGGCCAGGACGGTGCGGTCCAGCAGAACGCCTGGGCGTTCTACCCGCTGTTCCCGCTGGTGCTCCGGGCGTTGATGGCCGTCACCGGCCTGTCGTGGACGTTCCTCGCCCCGACCTTGTCGCTGCTCCTCGGCGCGGGCGCGGTCCTGGTGATCTACCGGCTCGTCGAGCGCGGGGGCTACCGTGCGACCGCGCTCGTCCCGGGGCTGCCGCTCGCGACGGTGCTGCTGGTCAGCGTGTTCCCGTCGTCGCCGGTGCTGCAGACCGCGTACACGGAGTCGCTCGCGCTGCTGCTCATCGCGTCGGCCCTGTACCTGCTGGCGGTGCGCCGCTACTTCTGGGCGGTGCCCCTGGTGGTGCTGCTCGGTTTCACGCGCGCGGTCGCGCTGCCCATGGCGTGCGTCGTGGCCTGGCACGTGCTGTGGCGGGCGTGGGGGGTGTGGGGGCCGTCGGCCCGGCGCGACCCGGACCGCGCGAGCAGGGACCGGTTCTCGGTCCGCGACGTCGCGGGGCTCGGAGCGCTGCTCGGCACGTGCCTGGTCGCGGGCGTCGCGTGGCAGCTCGTCAGCGGCTGGGTCACCGGCCGCAGCGACGCGTACTTCGCGACGCAGGCCACGTGGCGGTCGGGCTCCGTCCAGTACTTCACGCCCTGGATCACGAATGCGAAGGTCCTCTTCCACGACCGCGGGCCGCTCGTCCTCGCGGCCGTCCTCGTCGTGCTCGCGCTGATGCTGCTCAGTCCGGTGGCGTTCCGCCTGGGCCCCGAGCTCCAGGGCTGGGCCATCGCCTACACGGCCTACCTCGTGCTCGTGACGGATCCCTGGACGTCGACGTGGCGGTTCGCGCTGCTCGCGTTTCCCTACCTGGCGATCCTCGTGGGCTGGGCGCGGAGGCGGGCGGTCTTCGCGAGCGTGCTCACCGTTCTCGTGCTGCTGTCCTTGTACGGCCAGGTCGACTGGGTGTGGGAGCTCTGGCGGTTCACCCCACCGGCCGACTGGGCGCCGTGAGGGGCGTGGACGTGAGGTGCGTCGGTGGTGTGGGTCACGTGAACTAGACTGTCTATGGCCCTTTCGCACCATCCGGGGCCTGGTCACGACTGACCGCACGCAACACGAACACCGCGCTGCACCACGACGAACGGAGAGCCGCTCATGGCCGCGATGAAGCCACGTACGGGTGATGGACCCCTCGAGGTCACCAAGGAGGGGCGTGGCATCGTCATGCGGGTTCCGCTCGAGGGTGGTGGACGCCTCGTGGTCGAGCTGAACGCGACCGAGGCCTCGGAGCTCGGAGAGGCGCTCCAGGCCGTCGTCGGCTGATGGCGCGCGACCTCCCGGAGGTCGTCGGTGCACTCGGGGACCTTCCCGGGTGCACCTTCCTGACCGACGACGACGTCAGTGCCGTCGTCGTCGCAGTCGCCCCCGCCCCGGAGCCGGGTGAGGGGGCGCAGCCCCGCGCGGGCACGGTCGACGCGTCCGCGCTCTACCACGTCGACCTCGGCGAGATGGCGGAACGGCACGGGCTCGAGGGCGCGGCCGGAGACGCCGCCGTCGTCGACCTGCCGCGGCCCCACCGCGGGGCGTCGGAGTCCTTCCCCTGGGCGGACCTGCCCCGCCGGATCGTGCTGCTCGGGGTCGGGGACGGTTCGACCGCCGACCTGCGCCGGGCGGGAGCCGCGCTCGCGCGCCGCACCGCCGGTCTCGAGCGGGTCGTCTCGGTCGCCACCGCGGGCGCGCCGGCCGACGGCGTGCGCGCCTTCGCGGAGGGCTACCTCCTCGCGGCGTACCGGCCCGAGCGTTGGAGCGGCTCGCCGGACTCGCGTCCCGCGCCCGCCGAGCAGCTCGTCCTGCTCGACCCGGCGTCCGACGCCGAGCCCGCCCTCGTCCCCGCCCGTCGCGCCGCGCGCGCGACCTGGCTCGCACGCGACCTCACGGCGACGCCGTCGAGCGTCAAGGACCCGGCCTGGCTCGCGGACCGCGCACGCACTCTCGCGTCCGCCGCCGGGCTCGACGTCCGCGTCCTCGGCCCGCGCGAGCTCGAGGGGCAGGGCTTCGGCGGGATCCTCGCCGTGGGCGGTGGCTCGTCCCGCCCGCCACGGCTCGTGGTCGTGAGCCACGAGCCCGACGCGGCGGCAGGGGAGGCTCCGCGGCACGTCGTCGTGGTCGGCAAGGGCATCACCTTCGACACGGGCGGGCTGTCCCTCAAGCCGCGCGCCGCGATGGCCCCCATGAAGACCGACATGGCCGGCGCCGCCGTCGCGCTCGCGGCGGTGCTGGGCGCCGCCGAGGCAGGCTCCCCGCTCCGTGTGACCGCGCTGCTCCCGCTCGCGGAGAACCACCTGGGCGCGTCGTCGTACCGGCCCGGGGACGTCCTTCGTCTGCACGGGGGCACGACGGTCGAGGTCGCGAACACCGACGCGGAGGGGCGCCTCGTGCTCGCCGACGCCCTCGACCACGCCGTGCGCGAGCTCGCGCCCGACGTGCTGGTCGACGTCGCCACGCTCACCGGCGCGGCGGCGGTCGGGCTCGGCCGGGGGCACGCCGCCCTCTACGCGACGGACGAGGCCCTGGCCCGCACGGTCGAGGCGGCCGCCGCCCGCACCGGCGAGGCGGTGTGGCGGATGCCGCTCGTGGCCGACTACGCCGAGGCGCTGGCCTCGGACGTCGCGGCGCTGCGCAACGTCCCGGCGCGCCCGCCGGGCGGCGGCTCGATCACCGCCGCGCTGTTCCTGCGCGAGTTCACCGGCGGCCTGCCGTGGGTCCACCTCGACATCGCGGGCCCCGCGCGGTCGTCGGGGAACAGGCACGAGGTCGTCGAGGGGGCCACGGGCTTCGGCGCGCGTCTGCTGCTCGAGGTCCTCGACCTGCTCTCCTGAGACCTGCCGTCCGGGGCCCCTCGAGCGTTCAGCGGCGGACGCCGAGCAGCAGCCCGTCGCCCGAGGGCAGCAGCGCGGGCAGCAGCCGCTCGTCGTCGCGCACGGTGCGGCCCACGTCCCGTACGAGCGTCGTGAGCTCGTCTCGTCGCGCGGGGTTGGCGACCCGGTCGTGCGCGAGCGCCGCGTCGACCGCGAGCACGCCGCCCGGGCGCAGCAGGCGCACGCCCTCCTCGACCGCCAGCGGGTACCCGTGGACGTCGCCCGCGACGAGCACCAGGTCGTAGGCGCCGTCGGCGAGCCGGGGGAGGACGTCGGCGGGACGGCCCGCGATCGCGCGCAGCCGGGACGGCCGCACGTCGGCGGCGGTGAGGATCTGCTTGGCGGCGCGCTGGAGCGCGGCCTCCGGGTCGATCGTCGTCAGGACGCCGTCGTCGGGCATGCCGCCCAGCAGCCACAGCGCGCCGATGCCCGTGCCGGTCCCGATCTCGACGACCGAGCGCGCCTGGAGCGACGCGGCCAGGAGGCGCAGGACGCTCCCGGCGCCGGGAAGGATCGTCGGGAGGTCGAGCTCGAGGGCGAGCTCGCGCGCACGCAGCTGGTGCTCGTCCTCGGGGACGAACTCCTCGCAGTAGGTCCACGAGAGCGCCCGCCCCGAGGTGTCGGGGCTCGCCCCCGTGACCGTCGTTCCCGTCCGGTCCCTGCCGCCCGGACCACCGAACCTCTCGCCCGTGATGGTGCCCTCCCCGCGTCCGTCCGGCGGGCGCGCCGCCGGCCTCCGACCCGCGGCGCACGTGCGGCGCGGGTGCCACCGCGATGCTACCGGGAGGGGTGCGGCTCCGCCCGGACGCCTGGGATCGGGAGCGGCCGGACTTCTCGGGCATCCCGGCGCGGAGCTCAGAGCTCGACGATGCGCCTCAGGCCGGCGTCGACGGCGTCGAGGAGGTTTGCCGGGAGTCGAACCTCGGTGGGCTCCACGTCCGCACGGTCCACGGTCATGGGCTGCGACACGTTGACGACGGAGTCCTTCGGAAGCCCGGAGGCGAGAGCGGGGAGGAACACGTTGCCCGGGTGTCGCGCGAGGGCGGTGTTGGAGGTGATGGGAAGAACGACCACGGTCGAGATTCGGGACCTGTTGTACTGATCCGACTGGACGACCACAGCGGGGCGCCGCTTGGCCGGCGCGCTGCCTCGCGGCTCGCCGAAGTCGACCCAGCAGACCTCCCCTCGGCGGATCACCACGTGTCGGACCGGTCGACCAGCCGTGCGTTCGCTGCCCGGCGGAGCGACGACGTCTCGTCACCGGGCTGGCCCACGTCGTCGATCGCATCGTCGATCTGGGCCGTGAGGTCGGCGCCGTCGAGCTCGTCGGCGTAGCGCTCCGCCGCCCGCCGGTAGAACTCCGATCGGGTCATGCCGTGCTTCTTGGCGAGATGATCGAAGCGCTCCGACGCGCGGTCGGGGAGGCTGATCGCTGTCTTCATCTCGCCAGGGTATAACTCTTTCTACCCTGGGTGCGGGGGGATCTTCCTGTGACGGTCCGCATCGGCGTCGCGTCCAGGTCCGGACGGTACCCTGGCGGACGTGTTCGACATCAACGGCGGGGAATGGCTCGTCCTCCTCGTCGTCGCCGTGATCGTGATCGGGCCCGAGCGGCTGCCCGGTTACGCGGAGCAGCTCGCGCGGCTCGTGAAGCGCGGCCGCGAGTTCGTGACCTCGACGCGTACGCGCCTGGACGAGGAGCTCGGCGACGGCGCGGGCGTCGACTGGCAGGCGCTCGACCCCCGCCGCTACGACCCCCGCCGCATCGTCCGCGACGCGCTGCTCGACGACGACACCCGCGGCACCCTGTCCGACGTGGCGAGCGCCGTCGGGCTCAAGGGGGCGGGCGGCGCGACCGGTGCGCGCACGGGCGACCCGGGCGGCCGACCGGTCGAGAACGCACCGGCCGAGGCGCCCGCCGCCCTCGACCCCGCGGCCTCGATGCCGTTCCGCGCCGGCGCGACCTACGTCGCGGGCTCGGGGCCCGTGCCGTGGGACGACGAGGCCACCTGAGCGCCGGACGACCCGTCCGAGCAGACTCCTGGCCGCCGGGCGCGGGTTTCGGGACCGGGCCGCGGGCCTGTCAGAATGTGGGGATGCCGAACCTACCGGACCGGACGGGCACGCAGGTGCGTATCGGTGTCGCGATCGCGGTGCCGCCGCCGTTCGGGACCGAGCTGGGCGAGGCCCGGCGCCGCTTCGGGGACCCGCAGGCCGACGCCATCCCGCCGCACATCACGGTCCTCGGCCCGAGCGTGCTCGAGCGCGAGGCCCTCGACTGCGCCGTCGAGCACCTGCGGAAGGCGGCCGCGAGCCAGGACCCCTTCCACGTCGTCCTGCGGGGCGCGGGCACCTTCCGGCCCGTGTCGCCCGTGGTCTTCGCCCAGGTCGCCGTGGGGATCGCGGAGTGCGAGGCCCTCGAGGCCGCGGTCCGCACCGGGCCCCTCGACTTCCCGCTCCGGTTCAACTACCACCCGCACGTGACCGTCGCGCACGAGGTCACGGACGACCTCCTCGACGCCGCGTTCGACGGCATGGCCGGCTACGAGGCGACGTTCCCGGTGGACGCGGTGCACCTGTTCGAGCACGGCGACGACAGCGTCTGGCGCCCCGTGCGCGCCTTCCCGCTGGGCGGGGCCGACCCTGCCTGAGCCGCTGCGCGGACCGGTCCCGCCCCCTACGGTCGAGGGATGAGTCGCCAGGTCACGCGCCCGACGCGCCCCGGTTCGCGCGCGGCCCGGCCCGACGACGCGGGGCCCCCTCGGGTGGCCGGCCGGCGCCCGCCGGGTGTCCGGCAGGAGCGGGACGAGGCGACGCGCCACCGGACCGTCGGCCGCTCGGCCCGCGAGCTCCAGGCCGCGCTGCTCGGGCGGCCGGCCCGGGGCGAGCGCCCGGGCTGGCTCCCGGCCTTAGTGCCGTCGCCCGTGGCGGGGCTCGTCGCGACGGCCGTGCACCGCGAGGAGGCGGTCCTCGCCTGGTGGAAGGCCACGCGCCTCGCCCGCGCCCAGGCGAGGTTCAGCGTCTCGCGCGGTGGCCTGCTCTGCGGCGGGCTCGCGTACACGGCCCTGTTCGCGCTGTTCGCGGCGCTCGCGATCGGCTACACGATCTTCATGGCGGTGCTCGGCGGCAACGAGCGGCTGCGGGACGACCTCCTGGCCGAGATCAACAAGGCCGTGCCGGGCCTGATCGACACCGGGGACGGCCACGGGGCGATCCAGCCGGACCAGCTGCTCCTCAACGCGAGCTCGGTCGCCGGGGTGGTTGCGGCGCTCGTCCTGCTCTGGACGGCGATGTCGTTCATGAGTGCGCTGCGCGGGGCGGTGCGGATCATGCTGGGCCTCGCGCGCGAGCCCGTGAACTTCGTGATCGGCAAGGCCAAGGACCTCAGCGCGTTCGTCGTGCTGCTCGTGGCGGTCGTGGCGTCGTCGGCGGTCAGCGTCGTCGCGACGTCGGCGTCGTCGTGGCTCGTGCGCACGCTCGGGCTGCCCGACGGCGTCAGCGGGCTGTTCGCGGCGCTCGGACTCGCGGTGGCCGGCGTGGTCGACGTCCTGGTGGTCGTGTACGTGCTGCGCGTGCTGGGCGGCTCGCGCGCCGGCTGGGGCGACACCCTGCGTGGCGCCGTGGTCGCCGCCGTCGTCCTCGGTGGCCTGCGCTACCTGGGCACGAGCCTGATCGTCGGGAGCGCGTCGAAGAACGCGCTCCTCGGCTCGTTCGCGGCCGTCGTGACGGTGCTGCTGCTCGTGAACTTCGTCGCGCGGGTGCTGCTGCTGGTCGCCGCGTGGCTGTCCGACCCGTCGCCCGACGACGTCTACCCGGCGCCCGCACGCCGGCTCGCCGTGCCGCACGAGGTCGCGCGGGTCGCGAGCGCGGCCGACGCGGGCGGCGTCGCCGTCCACGGCCGGTACGTCGCGGGCGGGCGACGGCGCCCGGCCGGCGCGGCGCACCGCGTCGCGGGGGAGACCGCCGCCGGCACGACGGCGGGCGGCCGCCCCCCGCAGGAGGACGGCCGCCCGTCGTGGTGGTCGCGCCTGCTCGGCAGGCTGCGGCCGGGAGGACTCAGAAGGCGCGCGTGATCATCGCGCGCTTGACCTCCTGGATCGCCTTGGTGACCTCGATGCCGCGCGGGCAGGCCTCGGTGCAGTTGAAGGTCGTGCGGCAGCGCCACACGCCCTCCTTGTCGTTGAGGATCTCCAGGCGCTGCGCGGCGCCCTCGTCGCGGCTGTCGAAGATGAACCGGTGCGCGTTGACGATCGCCGCCGGGCCGAAGTACTGGCCGTCGTTCCAGAACACCGGGCACGAGCTCGTGCACGCGGCGCACAGGATGCACTTGGTGGTGTCGTCGAAGCGGGCGCGGTCCTCGGCCGACTGCAGGCGCTCCTTGGTGGGGGTGTGCCCGTCGGTCACGAGGAACGGCATGATCTCGCGGTAGGACGCGAAGAACGGCTCCATGTCGACCACGAGGTCCTTGATCACGGGCAGGCCCTTGATGGGCTCGATCGTGATCGGCTTGTCCGGGTTGACGTCCTTGAGGAGCGTCTTGCAGGCGAGCCGGTTGCGGCCGTTGATGCGCATGGCGTCCGACCCGCACACGCCGTGCGCGCACGAGCGGCGGAAGGTCAGCGAGCCGTCGTGGTCCCACTTGATCTGGTGCAGGGCGTCGAGCACCCGGTCCGTGCCGTGCACGGTGACCGTGTACTCGTCCCAGTAGGACTCGGTGCCGTGGCTCGACTCGGGCAGGTACCGGCGGATGCGCAGCGTGACGTCGAAGCTGGGGATCGCGCCGGCCTTCGGCTCGGCGTCCGCGGAGGTGGGGCGGTCGGCGAGAGCAGTCATCAGTACTTACGCTCCATCGGCTGGTAGCGGGTGACGGTGACCGGCTTGGAGCCGAGCACCACCTGGTAGTCGTCGAACTCCTCGGCGTGCGAGAAGTACTCGTCGGAGCCGTCGAAGACCTCGGGCGCCTGGCCCGCCTCGTCGAGGGGCCGCCGGTAGATCATCGTGTGCTTCATGTAGTTCGCGTCGTCGCGCGTGGGGAAGTCCTCGCGGAAGTGCCCGCCGCGCGACTCCTTGCGGTTGAGCGCCGCCACCACGGTGACCTCGGCGACGTCGAGCAGGAAGCCCAGCTCGATGGCCTCGAGGAGGTCGGTGTTGAACATGCGGCCCTTGTCCTGGACCGACACGTTCCGGTAGCGCTTCTGCAGGGCGCGGACGTCGTCGAGCGCCTCCGTGAGCGACTCGCCCGTGCGGAACACCTGCGCGTTGCGGTCCATCGTCTCCTGCAGCGCCTTGCGCAGGTCCGAGACGCGTTCGCCGTCCGGGCGCGACCGCATGTTCTCGAGCTCGGCGACGACGCGCACCGTCGGGTCCTCGGGCAGCTCGTGGAACTCGGCCGTGAGCGCGTACTCGGCGGCGGCGCGGCCCGCGCGCTTGCCGAACACGTTGATGTCGAGCAGCGAGTTGGTGCCGAGGCGGTTGGAGCCGTGCACGGACACGCACGCGACCTCGCCGGCCGCGTACAGGCCCTTGACGACGTCCTGGTCGTTGCGCAGCACCTCGGCCTGGATGTTGGTCGGGATGCCGCCCATCGCGTAGTGCGCCGTCGGGTAGACGGGCACCGGCTCGGTGTACGGCTCGACGCCCAGGTAGGTCCGCGCGAACTCGGTGATGTCCGGGAGCTTCGCGTCGATGTGCGCGGGCTCGAGGTGCGTGAGGTCGAGCAGCACGTAGTCCTTGTTCGGACCGGCGCCGCGGCCCTCGCGGACCTCGTTGGCCATCGAGCGGGCGACGATGTCGCGCGGCGCGAGGTCCTTGATGGTCGGCGCGTAGCGCTCCATGAAGCGCTCGCCCTCGGAGTTGCGCAGGATCGCGCCCTCGCCGCGGGCCGCCTCCGACAGGAGGATGCCGAGCCCCGCGAGGCCGGTCGGGTGGAACTGGAAGAACTCCATGTCCTCGAGCGGGAAGCCGCGGCGGAGCGCGAGCGCCATGCCGTCGCCCGTCAGGGTGTGCGCGTTCGAGGTCGTCTTGAAGATCTTGCCCGCGCCGCCGGTCGCGAAGACGATCGACTTCGCCTGGAAGACGTGGATCTCGCCCGTCGCGAGCTCGTACGCGACGACACCGGTCGCGTTGACCTCCTCGCCCTCGGGCACGTGTCCCGCGGACAGGTCGTGGTCGACGATGAGGTCGAGGACGTAGAACTCGTTGTAGAACTCGACGTTCTGCTTGACGCAGTTCTGGTACAGCGTCTGCAGGATCATGTGCCCCGTGCGGTCCGCGGCGTAGCACGCGCGGCGCACGGCGGCCTCGCCGTGGTTGCGCGTGTGACCGCCGAACCGGCGCTGGTCGATCTTGCCCTCGGGCGTCCGGTTGAACGGCAGCCCCATGTGCTCGAGGTCGAGCACGGCGTCGATGGCCTCCTTGGCCATGACCTCGGCCGCGTCCTGGTCGACGAGGTAGTCGCCGCCCTTGACGGTGTCGAAGGTGTGCCACTCCCAGTTGTCCTCCTCGACGTTCGCGAGGGCGGCGCACATGCCGCCCTGCGCGGCGCCGGTGTGGGAGCGCGTGGGGTAGAGCTTCGAGATGACGGCCGTCCGCGCGCGGCCCGAGGCCTCGAGCGCTGCGCGCATCCCGGCGCCGCCCGCGCCGACGATGACGACGTCGTACTGGTGGGTCTGCATCGGTGCCGATGCCTCCTTGGCGAGTGTTCGGGTCCGACTGGGGCTCAGGCCGAGCAGAAGGCGGGCAGCAGGTCCGCGGGCTCGCCCGTCGGGCACGGGGTGAAGGTGAAGATGACGAGGGTGCCGAGCACCACGGTGATCACGGCCGCGAGGTAGAGCAGGACCTTGAGGGTCATGCGGACGCCGTCGCGCGACGCGTAGTCGTTGATGACGGTGCGCACACCGTTGGTGCCGTGGATCATGGCGAGCCAGAGCATCAGCAGGTCCCAGATCTGCCAGAACAGCGAGGACCACTTGCCGCCCACGAAGGCGAAGTCGATCGCGTGCACGCCGTCGCCGACCATGAGGTTGACGAACAGGTGGCCGAAGATCAGGACGAGCAGCAGGACGCCCGACGCGCGCATGAACACCCACGAGTAGAGCTCGTAGTTGCCGCGCGTCGTCTTGCGGCGTTGGTAGCGGGCGCGGGGAGCCTCGATGGTGGGGCTCACGGGAGCGGCCGCGGTCTTCTCGGTCGTCATCAGTTCCCCCCGAAGACGTTCATGAGGTGGCGCGGCAGGAAGCCGGCCATCGCGACGACCCACACGCCGAGCGCGATCCAGAGCATCGTCTTCTGGTACTTCGGACCCTTGGCCCAGAAGTCCACGAGGATGATCCGGATGCCGTTGAACGCGTGGAACACGATGGCGGCGACGAGCCCGGCCTCGCCGAGGCCCATGATCGGGTTCTTGTACGTCCCGATGACGTCGTTGTACGCCTCGGGCGAGACGCGCACGAGCGACGTGTCGAGCACGTGCACGAGAAGGAAGAAGAAGATCAGCACGCCGGTCACGCGGTGCGCGACCCACGACCACATGCCTTCACGGCCGCGGTAGAGCGTGCCTGCGGGTGCACTGGGCACTTCGGGGGCCTCCTGTGGCGAGTTCGTCCGAGGGCCGGATGTGCTCTCGGTGAGCGGTGCCCGTGGTCCTCCGCCATGAGGGCAGGACACCACCCCACTGCGCCCCACTGTAATGACACGTCGCCAGGTCCGAGCGCCGACCGCGCGTCGTCGGGCCCCGATCGTGAAGGTTTTGTGACGCATCGCACAGGGCTCGCGCTCACTATGCTCGGGGCATGCCGCAGTCCCACTCTTCCGGCGAGTCGCCGGGTGCCGGCCCCATCCCCGGCTTCCACGCCGTCGTCCCCGCCGGAGGTGCCGGGACCCGCCTGTGGCCCTTGTCACGCGCCGGCTCGCCGAAGTTCCTCCACGACCTCACGGGCTCCGGGCGCTCCCTGCTCCAGGCCACCGTGGACCGGCTCGAGCCGCTCGCGGGCCCGGGCAACGTCGTGCTGGTGACGGGCCGAGCGCACGTCGCCGCCGCGAAGGAGCAGCTGCCCGGCCTGCCCGACGACGCGATCGTCGCCGAGCCCTCGCCGCGCGACTCGATGGCCGCCATCGGGCTCGCGGCCGCGATCCTCCAGCGGCGGCACGGGGACGTCGTGCTCGGGTCGTTCGCCGCCGACCACGTCATCACGGGCCGGGCCGCGTTCGACCGCGCCGTCCGCGAGGGCGTCGAGGCGGCGCGCGCCGGCTACGTCGTGACCGTCGGCATCGCGGCGTCGCGCCCGTCGACGGCGTTCGGCTACGTCCGCAGCGGCGCCCCGCTCGGCGTCGACGGAGCGCCCACGGCGCTGCACGCCGTCGGCTTCACGGAGAAGCCCGACGCCGCCACGGCCCGCACCTACCTGGCGACGGGGGAGTACCGCTGGAACGCGGGCATGTTCCTCGTGCGCACGTCCGTCCTGCTCGGCCACCTGCAGCGCCTCCGCCCCGCGCTCCACGACGGGCTCGTGCGCGTCGCGGCCGCGTGGGACACCCCGGAGCGCGACGAGGTCCTCGACGCGACCTGGCCGGGCCTGGAGAAGATCGCCATCGACCACGCTGTCGCGGAGCCCGTCGCGGCCGACGGCGGCGTCGCGGTCGTGCCCGGGACCTTCGGCTGGGACGACGTCGGCGACTTCAACTCGCTCGCCGCACTGCTCCCGTCGCTGGACGGGACGGGGACCAAGATCCTCGGCGACGAGGCGAACGTCGTGCGCGTGGAGTCCGCCGGGTCGGTGCTCGTGCCGGCCGCGGGCCGGCCGATCGCCGTCCTCGGTCTCGACGACGTCGTCGTCGTGGACACGCCCGACGCGCTGCTCGTGACGACGCGCGCCCGGGCCCAGCAGGTCAAGGACGTGGTGCAGGAGCTGCACGAGCGCGGTCTGGACGACCTGCTGTGAGCGCGCCGACCGGGCTCGACCCGATCATCGAGCGCGTCGCGGCCCTCGTGCGCGAGCTCGAGCCCGAGCTCGTGGCGGTGCGCCGTGACGTCCACGCCCACCCGGAGCTCGCCCGGACCGAGGTCCGCACGACGCGCGTGGTCGCCGACCGGCTGCGCGCCGCGGGCCTCGCGCCGCGGCTGCTCGAGGGCTCGGGGCTGCTGTGCGACGTGGGCCGCACCGGGCCGCGGGCGTTCGGGCCCGAGGTGCCCGCGGTGGCGCTGCGTGCCGACATCGACGCGCTGCCGCTCGAGGACAGCTGCGGGCTGCCGTTCGCGTCGACCGTCCCGGGCGTCGCCCACGCGTGCGGCCACGACGTCCACACGGCGGTCGTGCTCGGCGCGGGCCTCGTGCTCGCGCGCCTGCACGACGAGGGCCTCCTGCCCCGCCCGGTCCGGCTGATCTTCCAGCCGGCCGAGGAGGTCATGCCGGGCGGGTCCCTCGACGTCGTCGAGCAGGGCGGCCTGGAGGGCGTCGAGCGGATCTTCGCGGTCCACGCCGAGCCCAAGGTCGACGTCGGGCAGGTGGGGACGAGGATCGGGCCGATCACCTCGGCGTCGGACGCGATCACCGTGACCATCACGTCGCCCGGCGGGCACACGTCGCGGCCGCACCTGACGGGCGACGTCGTCTACGCGCTCGGGCAGGTCATCACCCAGGTGCCCGCGGTGCTGGGCCGCCGGCTCGACCCACGGTCGGGCGTCAACCTCACGTGGGGAGCCGTGCACGCGGGCGTCGCCCACAACGCGATCCCCGTCACGGGGACCGTCGCCGGCACCCTGCGGTGCCTCGACGTGCGGGCGTGGGAGCGCGCGGGCGAGGTGCTCGACGAGGCCGTGCAGCAGGTGGTCGCGCCCTACGACGTCGAGGTGGAGCTCGAGCACGTGCGCGGCGTCCCGCCGGTCGACAACGACGAGGCGTCGACAGCGCGGCTCGAGGCGGCCGCGCGCGACCTGCACGGCCCGGACGCCGTCCTCCTGACCGAGCAGTCGCTCGGTGGCGAGGACTTCGCCTGGTACCTGACCCGGGTCCCCGGTGCGATGGCACGCCTCGGCACCCGGACGCCGGGCGGCCGCACGTTCGACATCCACCAGGGCGACCTCCAGGTGGACGAGCGGGCGATCGGCGTCGGGGCGGGCCTCCTGGCGCGCGCGGCGACCCTCTGAGGCGGCTTTTTTCGTCACGCTTTGGTATCGGTACCTGCGCCGTTACCCGCCGGTAACGTGCGGCGGCGTCCGTGATGCTTAGAGTTCACCTCAGACCCGGGGCCCGGGGTGCCCGACGACGTGCGAACCGGTCCCGGCACGCCTCGCGACCGGGGCGGGGGAGTCTGCAGACAGCACGACGACGGAGGGGTTCGACAGTGTCGACATCGAAGAGGTTCATGGGGCTCGGCGCGCTCGCCGTCGCCGGCGCGCTGGCGCTCGCGGCCTGCGGCCAGGCGCCGGGCGACGACAACGGCAGCGGCACCGGCACGAGCGCCGCAGGCGGCAACTTCAAGGCCTGCATGGTGTCCGACTCCGGCGGGTTCAACGACAAGTCGTTCAACGAGTCCGGCTACGACGGCCTGAAGAAGGCGGAGTCCGACCTCGGGGTCAAGATCGCGACCGCGGAGTCCAAGCAGGAGTCCGACTTCGCGCCGAACATCTCGAACATGGAGCAGCAGAACTGCAACCTGATCATCACGGTCGGGTTCCTGCTCGCCACGGCGACCGGTGACGCCGCCAAGGCCCACACCGACACGAAGTTCGCGATCGTCGACTCCACGGCGCAGGACGCCAACGGCAAGGAGATCACGGTCGACAACGTCAAGCCGATCAGCTTCGACACCGCGCAGGCCGCGTACCTCGCCGGCTACCTCGCCGCGGGCATGAGCAAGACGGGCACCGTCGCCACGTACGGCGGCATCAAGATCCCGACGGTGACGATCTTCATGGACGGCTTCGCCGACGGCGTCGCGAAGTACACCGAGGACAACGGCAAGAGCGTCAAGGTGCTCGGCTGGAACGTGGCGAAGCAGAACGGGTCCTTCACGGGCGACTTCGAGGACCAGTCGAAGGGCCAGGAGCTCACCAAGACGTTCATCGACCAGGGCGCGGACATCATCCTCCCCGTCGCCGGGCCGGTCGGCGCGGGCACGCTCGCGGCCACCAAGGACGCGAACGCGAACGGCAAGAGCGTGTCGGTCCTCTGGGTCGACTCCGACGGCGCCGTCTCCAACCCGGACTACGCGAACATCATCCTGTCGTCGGTCGTGAAGGAGATCGGGGCGGCCGTCGAGGACGTCATCAAGACGACCAAGGACGGGAACTTCGCCAACGACCCGTACGTCGGGACGCTCGAGAACAAGGGCGTCGGCCTCGCCCCGTTCCACGACTTCGACTCGAAGGTCCCGCAGGACCTCAAGGACAAGATCACCCAGCTCCAGGCGGACATCGTCAGCGGGAAGATCAAGGTCACCTCGCCGAGCTCGCCGAAGTGATCTGACGTTCCCGCGTGCGACGGGTCGGGGCTCCCGCGAGGGTTCCCGGCCCGTCGCCGTCCACGCGCGCGACCGGCGCGAGATGGCTAGCGTGAGGCTGCCGACGCGTCCGATCGGCCCGCGCCCCGACCCGAAGGAGGCCCGGCGGTGAAGCTGGAGCTGCGCGGCATCACCAAGCGGTTCGGACCGCTCGTCGCGAACGACCACATCGACCTCGTCGTCGAGCCCGGGCAGGTCCATGCCCTGCTCGGCGAGAACGGGGCCGGCAAGTCGACCCTGATGAACGTGCTGTTCGGGCTGTACCGGGCCGACGACGGCGAGATCCTCGTCGACGACGAGCCCGTCGCCTTCAAGGGCCCGGGCGACGCCCTGGCCGCCGGCATCGGCATGGTGCACCAGCACTTCATGCTGGTCCCGGTGTTCACGGTCGCCGAGAACGTCATGCTCGGGCACGAGCCGACGCGCGGCGGCGGCCTCCTCGACCTCGGCGCCGCGCGCCGCACCGTGCGCGAGCTGTCGGACCGCTTCGGCTTCGGGCTCGACCCCGACGCCGTGGTCGAGGACCTCCCGGTCGGCGTCCAGCAGCGCGTCGAGATCGTCAAGGCCCTCGTGCGCGACGCGAGGGTGCTCATCCTCGACGAGCCGACCGCGGTGCTCACGCCGCAGGAGACCGACGAGCTCATCGCGATCATGCGCGGGCTCAAGGCCCAGGGCACCTCGATCGTCTTCATCACCCACAAGCTCCGCGAGGTCAAGGCCGTCGCCGACGTGATCACGGTGATCCGGCGGGGCGCGGTCGTCGGCTCGGCGTCCCCCGACGCGGCCGAGAGCGAGCTCGCGGAGATGATGGTGGGCCGCGCCGTCAGCCTCGGCGTCGACAAGGCGCCCGCGCAGCCCGGCGACGAGACGTTCCAGGTCGAGCACCTCACGGTGCGCGACGCGAACGGCATCGCCGTCGTCGACGACGTCAGCTTCTCGGTGGCGCGTGGCGAGATCCTCGCGGTCGCAGGCGTCCAGGGCAACGGCCAGACCGAGCTCAGCGAGGCCGTCGTCGGGCTCGTGCCGGCGACCGGCTCGATCCGGCTCGAGGGCCGCGAGCTCGTCGGTCTCAGCCCGCACGAGGTCCTCGACGCCGGGGTCGGGTTCGTGCCGGAGGACCGCACGGTCGACGGGCTCGTCCTGGACTTCACGGTCGCCGAGAACCTCGTGCTCGACCTGCACGACCGCAGGCCCTACGCGCGCGGCATCGCCCTCGACCTCGGCGCGATCCGGAAGAACGCGCACGAGCGCATCGAGGAGTACGACATCCGCACGCAGGGCCCCGGCCAGGAGGTCGGGAGGCTCTCGGGCGGCAACCAGCAGAAGGTCGTCATGGCCCGCGAGCTCTCGCGGCCGCTCAAGGTGTTCGTCGCCAGCCAGCCGACGCGCGGCGTCGACGTGGGTTCCATCGAGTTCCTGCACCGGCGGATCGTCGCCGAGCGGGACAACGGGACGCCCGTCGTGATCGTGTCCACCGAGCTCGACGAGGTCGCGGCGCTCGCGGACCGGATCGCGGTCATGTACCGCGGGAAGGTCGTCGGGATCGTCCCCGCCGACACCCCGCGTGCCGTGCTGGGCCTCATGATGGCGGGCGCGGGCGCCGAGGATGCGCACGAGCAGGCCACGGTGACCGAGCTCGACCAGCTCGCCGACGAGCACACGCACGAGACAGGAGCCCAGCAGTGAGCCAGCCCGACGAGCCCGGGACGGCGCCCGTCGCGCCCGAACCCGGCGCCGACCTGACGGGCCGGGCGCCGTCGCAGCCCGACGGCCCGCCGACGGAGTCCGGGGAGGCGCCCGAGTCCGGGGAGGCGCGCGCGTCGCGGGCCCTGCGCGACGTCGCGACCGGCACGTTCGGCGTGACGGTGCTGGCCTTCGTGCTGGCGCTCGTCATCGGGGCGCTGCTCATCGTCTTCACGACGGACTCGGTGACCTCAACGCTGAGCTACTTCTTCTCCAAGCCCGGCGACTTCTTCTCGGCCGCCTGGTCCGCGGTGAGCGACTCGTACGTCGCGATGTTCCGGGGCGCGGTGATCAACGACCAGGGCTGGAGCTTCACGACCGTCTTCCACCCCCTGACCGAGACCATGACGGTCGCGACGCCGCTCATCATCGCGGCGCTCGGAGTCGCGGTGGCGTTCCGCGCTGGGCTGTTCAACATCGGCGCCCAGGGGCAGGTCATCCTCGGCGCGACGTTCGCCGGGTACATCGGGTTCACCTGGCACCTGCCGGTCGTCGTGCACGTGATCGTGGCGATCGTCGGCGGCATCCTCGGTGGCGCGATCTGGGCGTCGATCGCGGGCGTGCTGCGGGCCCGCACCGGCGCGCACGAGGTGATCGTCACGATCATGCTCAACTACGTCGCGCTCTACCTGCTCGCGTACCTGCTGACGACGCGGTTCTTCACGCAGGCCGGCTCGAACCAGCCCAAGAGCCCGGCCGTCGGGCCGAACGCCAACCTGCCGCTCCTGCTCGGCGACCAGTTCCGCCTCAACGCGGGCTTCCTCGTCGCGATCCTCGCATCCGTGTTCGTGTGGTGGCTCATGACGCGGTCCACGTGGGGCTTCCGGTTCCGCGCGGTCGGCTCCAACCCGAACGCGTCGCGCAACGCCGGCATCGGCGTCGCCACCACGTTCATCGCGGTGATGGCGGTCTCGGGTGCGCTCGCGGGCCTCGCGGGCGCGGTGCAGGTGCTCGGCACCGAGAAGTCGCTCACGGGCGGCATCGCCGGGTCGCTCGGCTTCGACGCGATCACCGTCGCGCTCCTGGGCCGGTCCAAGCCGCTCGGGATCTTCTTCGCTGGCCTGCTGTACGCGGCGCTCGACGTCGGCGGCAGGTCGATGGAGGCCGCGACCGGCACCCCGATCGACCTGGTGCTCGTGATCCAGTCGCTCGTCGTCCTGTTCATCGCGGCACCGCCGCTCGTGCGGGCCATCTTCCGCCTGCCGGCGCCGCGACCCGACGCTAAGGGGGCCCGCGCATGAGCGCCGCCACTCTCCAGCCCGCCGCCTCTCCCGCGGCCGGGACGCCCGCGACGGCGGCCGGGCGCAAGGCGTGGCGCCTGCCGATCACGCTCGGCGTGCTGGGGCTCGTCGCGCTCGTCCTGTTCGGCGTCCTGCCGGCGGGCGGCCGGGAGACGACGTTCGGCGTCTCGACCTCGACCGACTTCGTGCACCTCGGGCCCGTGACGGTGCCGTCCAAGGCGACGGCGGTCGTCCTGTCGGTCCTCGCTCTCCTCGTCGCCGCCTACGCGGGCTGGTGCGTCGCGCGGGCCCGCCGCGTGGGCCGCTGGGTCACGATCGTGTTCGCGGTGCTGTGGGTCCTCGCGTTCCTGACCTGGGCCGTCGCCGGCAAGACGACGTCCCTCGTGTCCCTGCTGGCGGGCTCGCTGTTCCTCGCCGTGCCGCTCGCCTTCGGCGCGCTCGGCGGCCTCGTGGGCGAGCGGGCCGGCGTCGTGAACATCGCGATCGAGGGCCAGCTCCTCACCGGCGCGTTCGGCGCCGCGGTGTTCGCGTCGATCGTGTCGAACGCGTACCTCGGCCTCGTCGCCGCGCCCGTCGCCGGACTGGTCATCGGGGCGCTGCTCGCGCTCTTCACGGTGAAGTACCACGTCAACCAGATCATCGTCGGCGTCGTGCTCAACGTGTTCGCCGTCGGCCTGACGAGCTTCCTGTACTCCTCGGTGCTCAAGGAGAACGCGGCGTCGCTCAACAGCCCGCCGCGGCTGCCGACCATCGCGATCCCCGTGCTGGGCGACATCCCCGTCATCGGGCCGGTGCTGTTCCGCCAGACGCTGCTCGTGTACCTGCTGTACATCGCGATCGTCGTCGTGGCGATCGCCCTGTTCCGCACGCGGTGGGGCCTGCGGGTGCGCGCCGTCGGGGAGTACCCCGCGGCCGCCGACACCGTCGGCATCGACGTGAACCGGATCCGCTGGCGCAACGTGCTGCTCGGGTCGATGATCGCCGGCCTCGGCGGCGCGTTCTTCACCGTCGGGTCGGTCGGCGCCTTCTCGCAGGAGATGACGGCCGGCAAGGGGTACATCGCGCTCGCCGCGATGATCCTCGGCCGCTGGTCGCCGTGGGGCGCGCTCGGCGCCGCGCTGCTGTTCGGGTTCTCCGACAAGGTGCAGCAGGTGCTGGGCGTGCTCGGCACCCCGATCCCCAACCAGTTCATGCTGATGCTGCCGTACGTGGTGACGATCTTCGCCGTCGCCGGGCTGGTGGGACGCGTCCGCGCGCCCGCGGCCGACGGCGAGCCCTACGTCAAGGAGTGAGCGTGGACGACACCACGGGCACGGTCGACTGGGACGCCCTGCGCTCCGAGGCGACCGCCGTCATGCGGCGCGCGTACGCGCCCTACTCGGGGTACCCGGTGGGCGCGGCGGCGATCGTGGACGACGGGCGCGTCGTCGTCGGCTGCAACGTGGAGAACGCCGCCTACGGCGTGACGCTCTGCGCGGAGTGCTCGCTCGTGTCGGCGCTGGTCGTCGGCGGGGGCGGGCGGCTCGTCGCGTTCACGTGCGTCGACGGCGCCGGGCGGGTGATCATGCCGTGCGGGCGCTGCCGCCAGCTCCTGTGGGAGCACGGGGGGCCGGGGCTCCTCGTCGAGACCGTGTCCGGCGTCCGCCCGATGACCGAGGTCCTGCCCGACGCGTTCGGGCCGGACGACCTGCGCCAAGGAGAATGATGAGCAGCACGCCCGGGACGGCCGAGCCGTTCGACGCCGTCGACGTGATCCGCGCCAAGCGTGACCGGCAGCGCCTCGACGGGGGGCAGATCGACTGGGTGGTCGACGCCTACACGCGGGGCGTCGTCGCCGAGGAGCAGATGGCCGCGCTCGCGATGGCGATCCTGCTCAACGGGATGGACCGCGGCGAGATCTCCCGCTGGACGTCGGCGATGATCGCCAGCGGTGAGCGGCTCGACTTCTCGGGCCTCGACCGGCCCACGGCCGACAAGCACTCGACCGGTGGCGTGGGCGACAAGATCACGCTGCCCCTCGCGCCCCTGGTGGCGTCCTTCGGGGTCGCGGTGCCGCAGCTGTCGGGCCGCGGGCTCGGGCACACGGGCGGCACGCTCGACAAGCTCGAGTCGATCCCCGGGTGGCGGGCGGCCCTGACGAACGACGAGATGCTGGCGCAGCTCGGCTCCGTCGGCGCCGTGATCTGCCAGGCGGGCTCGGGCCTCGCGCCCGCGGACCGCAAGCTGTACGCGCTGCGCGACGTGACCGGGACGGTCGAGGCGATCCCGCTCATCGCCAGCTCGATCATGAGCAAGAAGATCGCCGAGGGCACGGGGGCGCTCGTCCTCGACGTCAAGGTCGGCTCGGGGGCCTTCATGAAGTCCGCCGACGACGCCCGCGAGCTCGCGCGCACCATGGTCGACCTCGGCACGGACGCGGGCGTGCGCACGGTCGCGCTCCTCACGGATATGTCGACTCCGCTCGGCCTCACCGCGGGCAACGCGCTCGAGGTGCGCGAGTCGGTCGAGGTCCTGGCCGGGGGCGGCCCGGCCGACGTCGTCGAGCTCACGGTTGCGCTCGCGGTCGAGATGCTCGCGGGAGCGGGTCGCCCGCACGACGAGGACGAGGTCCGGACCGCGCTCGGCGACGGCCGCGCGATGGACGTCTGGAAGGCGATGATCCGCGCCCAGGGTGGCGACCCGGACGCCCCGCTGCCCGTGGCCGGCGAGACCGAGATCGTGACCGCGCCCGCCGACGGCGTGCTCGCGCAGGTCGACGCGCTCGCCGTCGGGGTCGCGGCGTGGCGCCTCGGCGCGGGGCGCGCCCGCAAGGAGGACGCCGTCCAGGCGGGCGCGGGCGTCGAGCTGCATGCCAAGCCGGGCGACGTCGTCGTGGCGGGCCAGCCTCTCGCGACGCTCCACACCGACACCCCGGAGCGGTTCGGCCGTGCCGTCGACGCGCTCGACGGCGCGTTCCGCGTGGCGGCACCCGGGCTCGTCACGGAGCGCACGCCCGTCGTGCTGGAGAGGGTGGCGTGACGGGACGGGACAGCGTGGACGAGGGTGCCGACCCCGACCAGCGCCGCCCGCGCTCGGTGTACGGCGTCGGCACCGACCCGGACGTGCGGTTCTCGCTCGCGAACGAGCGGACCGCGCTCGCGTGGCTGCGGACGGGCCTCGGGCTCGTCGCGGGCGGGATCGCGCTGACCTCGTTCGCGTCGTTCGCCGACCTGTCCGTCCTGCTCGACGTCGTGGCCGCGGTCGCGTGCGTCGGCGGCGGCTGCCTCGCCGCGTACGCGCTGGTGGCCTGGCGGCGCAACGAGCGAGCCATGCGCCTCGGCACCCCGCTGCCCCCGCCGAGCGCGTTGCCGGTGATCGTGGTGGGGGTCGTCGCGTTCGCGGCGCTCGTCGGGGCGTACGCGATCTGGAGCGGGTCGACGCGGTGACGGAGCCCGCGCGATGACGGACGACCCGAGACCGGTGCCCGGCCTGCAGGCGGAGCGGACGGCGCTCGCGTGGCAGCGGACGGCCGTCGGGATCACGCTCGGCTGCGCTGTCCTCTCGCTGTCAGCGCTGCGTGAGGGCGACCCGGTGGTCGCCGTCGTCGCCGTGCTGCTCGGCGCCGCCAACGTCGTGGGCGCGCTCCTCGCGCGGCACGGCCGCTGGCCGCCCGCCGACCGCCGCCCCTGGTGGATGCTGCTGCCCGGCGCGGGCGCCGTCGTCGTGCTCGCCGCGCTCGGGGCGGTCGCCGCGGTCCTGCGCGCGGTCCGGTAGGAGGGTCCGTGCAGCTCAGCACGCTCCTGCGCCGGTCCGGGATCTGGGCGCGCGGCCCGGCGGAGGCGCCCGACGGTGCCGATGAGGCGCCGGCCGCGGGCGCGTCACCGGACGATGCCCGGACGGGCGCCGGGGCGGCCGATGCCGTGCCCCGGCCCGTCCTGCTCGGCACGGAGCGGGCACCCGCGGTCCAGATCGACGGCACGACGTGCGGCCCCGCCGTCCTGGTCGTGCTGGCCGCTGACGGGGACCCCGCGGTCGCCGCGTGGCTGGACGGCGCCGGGGACCGGTTCGCGGCGCTGCAGCGATCCGTCCAGCGCCGCACCACGCGCACCGCCCTCCTCGGCGTGCCCTGGCCGCAGGCCCTGGGCACACCGCCGTGGGCGGCCGCGCGCGCCGCCCGGTGGGGGAGCGTGCGCTACGGGCACCGCGTGGTCGACGACACCGACCCGGTCGACCTCGCGCGGGTGCGGGCTCAGGTCGACTCCGCCCTCGCCCGGGGCGTGCCCGTGCCGCTCTACACGGGCGGTGACACGTCGCGCGGCTGGACGACGGCGCTGCCGCGGCACGTCGTCCTCGTCCTGCCCGGCGGCCCGCCCGACGCGTACCGGGTGTACGAGCCGGGGTCGGGCGCGATCCACACGGTCCGCCGCGCCGACCTGTGGTCCGGCGGCCGGCCTCTCGACGCGCTCGGCCGCTGGCCGCACGTCGCCTGGGCGCTCCTGCCCCGCCCGAGAGCCGCGCTCAGCGGCGGCGGGGGAGCGCGGGTGGGGTGACGATGGACGGGTACGCGCACGGATCCGGAACGAGGAGGCCCCATGAGCACCACGCCCGGCGACGAGACCCTCCGCGACGCGGGCCTGCTGCCCGACGACGTCGCCGTCGACCCCGACCTCGACCACCTCACGCACCGGCGGGCGCCCGAGCCGGACTCCCTCGACGAGGACGAGTACGAGCCCGCCGTGCCCCGGCCGGACCTGGACGGCGAGGCGGACGAGGCGGACGTCGTCGAGCAGGCCGACGAGGTCCCCGCCGAGGACGAGGACGGCGGCCGGGACTGAGCGCGGCGGGCCGCGCGGCCGGACGGTCGACGGAGCACGGCTCCGCTACCGTGTGAGCATGACAACCCCCAGCGGCCCGGCGGCCACGAGCGTGCCGCACGCTCTCGACGACGACCGGGCGTCGCACCTCCCCGCGCCCCTCCGCGAGCAGATCGCCCAGCTCCCCAAGGTCGTGCTCCACGACCACCTCGACGGCGGTCTCCGGCCCGCGACGATCGTCGAGCTCGCTCGGGAGGCGGGCCACGAGCTGCCCGCCGGGACGCAGGACGACCCCGAGGCCCTGCGCGCCTGGTTCGTCGAGTCCGCGACGTCGGGCTCGCTGCCCCGGTACCTCGAGACGTTCGACCACACGATCGCGGTCATGCAGACCGCCGACCACCTGCGTCGCGTGGCGCGCGAGTCCGTGCTCGACCTCGCGGCCGACGGCGTCGTCTACGCCGAGCAGCGGTGGGCCCCCGAGCAGCACCTCGCGGGCGGGCTGACCCTTCAGGAGACCGTGGACGCCGTCCGCGAGGGTCTCGCGGAGGGCGTCGCCGAGGCCGCGAAGGACGGGCGGACCATCTGGGTCGGCCAGCTCGTCACGGCCATGCGCCATGCCGACCGCTGGGAGGAGATCGCCGACCTCGCCCTCGCCAACCGGGTCGAGGGGGCGCTCGCGGACTCCCCGGGCGCCGTCGTCGGCTTCGACATCGCGGGCGCAGAGCTCGGCTTCCCGCCGGACCGCTACCCGTCCGTGTGGGCGACGCTCGACGACGCGGGCTTCCCGGTCACGATCCACGCGGGCGAGGCGGACGGCGTCGGGTCGATCGCGCAGGCCGTGCACCTGGGCCGCGCGGCGCGCGTCGGGCACGGTGTGCGGATCGTCGAGGACATCGCGTTCGACCCGAGCGGCGACCGCGACGACGACGCCGAGCCGCTCGCGACGCTGGGCCGCGTCGCCACCTGGCTGCGCGACCGGCAGGTCCCGCTCGAGCTGTGCCCGTCGTCGAACCTGCAGACGGGCGCCGCGGCGTCGATCGCGGAGCACCCGATCACCCGCCTGCTCGAGCTCGAGTTCGCCGTCACCCTCAACACCGACAACCGGCTCCAGTCGGGCACGTCGATGACGCGGGAGATGACCCTGCTCGTCGCCGAGGCGGGCTGGACCCTGGACGACCTGTACGAGGTCACCATCACGGCGGCCTGGAACGCGTTCGTCCACCACGACGAGCGCCGTCGCCTCGTCGAGGACCTCATCGCGCCGAAGTACGCGGAGATCGAAGGAGCGCAGGTATGAGCACGGGCGACGGAGGGGGCGGGACCGCACTGGATCGTCGAGGTCTCGCGCAGTTCATCGACCACACGCTCCTCAAGCCGGAGGCGACGCGTGCCGACGTCGAGGCGCTCGTGACCGAGGGCGCCGCGCTGGGCGTCTACGCCGTGTGCGTGTCGCCGTCGTTCCTCCCGCTGACCGTGCCCGACGCCGGACCCGAAGGCAGTGCGCTCAAGGTCGCCACCGTGTGCGGCTTCCCGTCGGGCAAGCACCACAGCGAGGTCAAGGCCGCCGAGGCCGCGAGCTCCGTCGCCGACGGCGCGGACGAGGTCGACATGGTGATCGACGTCGGCGCCGCGAAGGCCGGCGCGTGGGAGTACGTCCAGCTCGACATCGCGGCCGTCCGCGCCGCGGTCCCCGCCGGTCGCGTCCTCAAGGTGATCATCGAGTCCGCCGCGCTGACGGACCACGAGATCGTCGAGGCGTGCCGGGCGTCGGAGGCCGCGGGAGCGGACTTCGTCAAGACCTCGACCGGCTTCCACCCCGCGGGCGGCGCCTCGGCGCGTGCGGTGTCGATCATGTCGGAGACCGTCGGCGGCCGGCTGGGCGTCAAGGCGTCCGGCGGGATCCGCACGCTCGCCGACGCGCTGACGATGATCGACCACGGCGCCACACGGCTCGGCATGTCGAGCGGCGCCGCCGTGCTCGCGGAGCTCGACGCGCTGGCGTAGTCACCGGTCGGGCCGAGCACCCACGCCGAGCAAGAAGGGACGCGGGGGGGGCCCCCCGGGGGGGGGGGGGGGGGGGGGGGGGGGCGCGGGGGGTGG
>NZ_JBNCMC010000003.1:732416-763342 GCF_049844995.1 Luteimicrobium sp. DT211
CCCCCACCCCCTCCACTCCCGGCCCGCCCCGTCTCCCGGGGTTGTGGGGGGGGGGCGGGGCCGCGTCCCTTCTTGTTCGGGCGTGGCCCGTCAGGCGAGGCCGAGCGCGGCGCGCACGTCCGCGGCCGCCTGATCGAGGCGCTGCCGTGCGACCCACTGCGCGCGCGCGACCTGCTCGTCGGTGTCGTCCTCGCCGACGGGCACGACGACCTCGAGGTACGCCTTGACCTTCGGCTCGGTGCCCGACGGCCGCACGATCACGCGGGTCGAGTCGGCGCAGAGCCACAGGACGCCGTCGGTCGGGGGGAGTCCGTCGTGGCCGTCGGCGAGGTCGGCCACCACCGTCACGGCCGCCCCGGCGATCGTCGCGGGGGGCGTCTCGCGCAGCCGCGCCATGAGGTCGTCGATCGCGCTGAGGTCCTCGAACCGGGCAGAGACCTGGTTGCTGAGGTACAGGTCGTAGCGGCGGGCGATCGCGTCCAGCTCGGTCACGAGGCTCGAGCCCTCGTTCTTGAGCCGCTGGGCGAGCTGTGCGACGGCGAGGGCGGCGCTCAGGCCGTCCTTGTCGCGCACGGACTCCGGGTCGACGCAGTAGCCGAGGGCCTCCTCGTAGCCGAAGACGAGGCCCTCGGTGCGCGCGATCCACTTGAAGCCCGTGAGGGTCGTGGCGTGCCGCAGACCGTGCGCGGTGGCGATCCGCTCGAGCAGCCGGGACGACACGACGGAGCTCGCGAGCACGCCGGGACCGCCGGCCGCGCGTCGCGCCGCGTCCTCGCCCAGCAGCGCACCGACCTCGTCCCCGTGGAGCATCCGCCAGCCCTGTGCCTGGGCGGTCTCCTTGCCGCGGTACGACCCGGCGCGCGGGTCGTACACGGCCACAGCGCACCGGTCGGCGTCGGGGTCGTTCGCGATCACGAGGTCCGCGCCCCAGTCCTGCGCGAGCGCGAGCGCGAGGTCGATCGCGCCCTTCTCCTCGGGGTTCGGGAAGTCGACGGTCGGGAAGTCCGGGTCGGCCTCGGCCTGCTCGTCGACGACGGCGACGTCCCGGAAGTGCGCCTCGGCGAGGACCTGAGCCAGCACGGGTCCGCCGACGCCGTGGAGCGGGGTGGTCGCGATCCGCAGGGTCCGCGCGTCGTCGCCGTCCCACCGGGCGTGCACCGCGTCGAGGTAGGCGCGCAGGACGTCGTCGCCGAGCGTCGTCCAGCCGTCGGACGCGACGGGGATCGCGCTGACCGGCCCGACGGCGTCGATCTGCGCGGCGATCTCCGCGTCGTACGGCGGGACGATCTGCGCACCCTGCCCGGCGCCGTCGACGACGCGGCTACCCAGGTAGACCTTGTAGCCGTTGTCCGCGGGCGGGTTGTGGCTCGCGGTGACCATGACGCCCGCGTCCGCGCCCAGGTGGCGGACCGCGAACGCGAGCACGGGCGTGGGCAGCGGGCCGGGGAGCACGAGCGCCTCGTGCCCGGCGGCCGTGAGCACGCCCGCGGTGTCGATCGCGAAGTCCCGCGACCGGTGCCGGGCGTCGTAGCCGACGACGACGCGTGCCGCCTCGCCGGGGAGCGCGTCCGTGAGGTAGCCGCCCAGTCCCGCGGCGGCGCGGCGCACGACCGCGCGGTTCATCCGGTTGGGGCCGGCGGACATCTCGCCGCGCAGTCCCGCGGTGCCGAACTGGAGCGTCGCGGCGAACCGGTCGACGAGCTCCCCGCGCGCCGTGTTCGCGCGGACCGTCGCGCGCAGCCCCTCGGGCTCGCTCGTCGCCAGCGAGAGCAGGCTGCGCAGCTCCTCGCGGTCGACGTCGTCGACGTCGTCGGCGATCCACGCCCGGGCCCGCTCGACGAGCTCGTCGTCGAGCGGGAGGGGGGTCGCCGCGACGGCGCCCGGCTCGGTGAACCTGTCGTCGGCGGCGGGGCGGCTGTCGTCGCCGCGGGCGTGCGCCTGCTCGCTGAAGTGAGGTGCCTCGGCCGGCTCGGTGGGGGTGGTGTTCATGACGGGCTCCTTCAGACCAGCGCGACGACGGACGCCAGCAGCGCGGAGATGCGCGGGCCGGCGGCGGCGCCCGCCTCGAGCACCTCGGCGTGCGACAGCGGCTCCGGGCTGATCCCGGCGGCCAGGTTGGTGACGAGCGAGACGCCGAGCACCTCGAGCCCCGCGTGCCGCGCGGCGATCGCCTCGAGCGTCGTCGACATCCCGACGAGGTCGGCGCCCATGCGCCCGGCCATACGGACCTCGGCGGGCGTCTCGTAGTGCGGGCCGGGGAACTGGGCGTAGACGCCCTCGGGGAGCGTCGCGTCGACCGTGCGCGCCAGGTCGCGCAGGCGCGAGGAGTACAGGTCGGTGAGGTCCACGAACGTCGCGCCCTCGAGCGGGCTGGTCGCGGTGAGGTTGATGTGGTCGGAGATCAGCACGGGCGTGCCCGCGCTCCAGTCGAGGTCGAGGCCCCCGCAGCCGTTGGTGAGGACGACGACGCTCGCCCCGGTCGCGGCGGCGGTGCGGACGCCGTGGACGACCCGGCGCACGCCGCGCCCCTCGTACAGGTGGGTGCGCGAGCCGAGGACGAGCGCGTGCTTGGGGCTGCCGTCGTCGTGCGTGGAGCCGGCGATGCGGATGGACCGGGTGGTCGCCCGGTGGCCCACGACCGCGGGCGCGGCGAACCCGGGGATCTCCTCCGACGGGATCTCGGCGACCGTCTCGCCCAGCAGGTCCGCGGCCCCGCCCCAGCCCGAGCCCAGGACGAGGGCGACGTCGTGGCGCTCCACCCCGGTCTGCTCGGCGATGAAGGCGGCGGCCTCGCGGGCGACGTCGAACGGGTCGGTCGCGGGGTCGTCGAGGCGGTCGCCCGGGGTGGCGGCGACGGGAGGGGGAGGGGTGAGAGCCATGGCACCGAGGCTAGTCGGCGCGCGACCCCGGTGCCGCCTCGGGCGCGCCGCTCCCACGCGGGTCGAGGGCCTCCCCGGCGAGCCGGAGCGCCTCGTCGACGAGCCGCGCGAGGGCCTCCGCCGGGGGCGGGCCGGGCGGCGCCTCGCGCCAGGCCCACTCCTCGACCGCGACGCGCAGCACGGCGTTGACGACGGCGGCCGTGGCCCGGGTCCCGAGGCCCGGCTCATCCTCGTGGCGGCTCGCCGCGAGCGCGTCGGCGAACACGGCCTCGGCGCCGTCGTGGACCTCGAGCCAGACGGCCCGCACCGCCGGCTCGGTGCGCGTGAGGCGGACGAGCGTGCCGATCGACGCGGCGTCGTCCACCGCTGGGGCGCCGTCGGTCGGCGCGCCGGCGCCGGTGGCCCGGAAGCCCGCGAGCCCGCGGGCGCGCACGTTCGCGGCGACCGCGACGACGCCGTCCTCCAGCAGCGGCCTGACCGCGTCCTCCTTGCGGGGGAACAGTCGCCAGAACGTCCGGACGGACACGCCGGCGGCGCGGGCGACGTCGTCGGCGGACGTGCCGGCGACTCCTTGCCGGGCGAACAGGCGCAGCGCCTCGCGGGCGACCCGGCGGCGCTCGGCCGCGAGCTCCGCGGCGCTGCGTCGGGGGCGGCCAGGGCGGCCGGGGGTGGTGTCGGTCACCGGGGCCTCCTGTCGGTCTCCGGACCATCCTCGCTGATCTAGAATAGTGGCACGGCGTGACAGTAATAGCGCTCGACATTCGGGAAGGACCCACCATGAGCAGCACAGGACTCGCAGGCAAGACCGTCGTCGTCACCGGGGCGGGCTCCGGGATCGGCCGCGCCACGGCGCTCGCGTTCACCGCCGAGGGCGCCAGGGTCGTCGTCGCCGACATCGCCGCCGACCGGGCCGACGCCGTCGTCGAGGAGATCAGGTCCGCGGGAGGCGAGGCTGTCGCCGTCACGGGGGACCTCGCGGAGCAGGAGGTCGTCGACCGGGTCGTCGCCACCGCCGTCGAGACGTTCGGGAGCCTCGACGTGCTCGTCAACAACGCCGGGATCATGGACCGCATGTCCGCCGCCGCCGACACCACCGACGACGAGTGGGACCGCGTCCTGCGGATCAACCTCCACGCCCCGTTCCTCCTCACCCGGGCCGCCCTCCCGCACCTCCTCGCCACGGGCAAGGGCGCCATCGTCAACACCGCGTCCGAGGCCTCGCTCCGCGGGTCCGCCGCCGGCACCGCCTACACCGTCTCCAAGCACGGCGTCGCGGGCCTCACGAAGTCGCTCGCCGTCATGTACCGCGACCAGGGCGTGCGCACCAACGCCATCGCCCCCGGCGGCACCGCCACCAACATCCAGGTCGACGCCGACCCCGCCGCGGGCGGCCCCGGCACGATCGGGCGGTACATGGGGAACGTCGGGCAGCCCGCCGCCGCCGAGGAGCAGGCCGCCGCGATCGTGTTCCTCGCGTCCGACGCCGCATCGAACGTCAACGGCGTGATCCTGCCGGTCGACAACGGGTGGGCCGCCGTCTGACCGGTCGGCGCCGGGGGAGCGCGCCGGGCAGGCACAATGGGCACCGTGAGTTCACAGGGACCTGACCTGCAGGCGACGCGCATCGTCATCCTCGGCGGCGGGCCGGGCGGCTACGAGGCGGCCCTCGTCGCCCGCCGGCTCGGGGCGGAGGTCACGGTCGTCGAGCAGCAGGGCCTCGGCGGGTCCGCGGTGCTCACCGACGTCGTCCCGTCCAAGACGCTCATCGCGGCGGCCGAGTGGATGACGTCGACCGAGCGGGCGGCGAGCCTCGGCATCCGGTTCGGTGTGCCCGCGGAGCCGGCCGCCGCGTCAGGCGAGACCGTCGCGCCCGGCATCAGCGTCGACCTCGCCGCCGTGAACCAGCGCGTCATGGCCCTCGCGGCCGCGCAGTCCGCGGACATCCGCGCCCGCCTCGACCGCGAGGGCGTCGTGACGGTGCTCGGGCACGGTCGCCTCGACGGGCCTCGCCGCGTCGTCGTGCGGCCGCACGGCGAGGGCGACGACCTCGTCCTCGAGGCGGACGCCGTGCTCGTCTCGGTCGGCGCGACGCCGCGCGAGCTGCCCGGGTCGCCCGCCGACGGCGAGCGCATCCTCACCTGGACCCAGCTGTACGCGCTGCAGCAGCTCCCGGAGAAGCTGATCGTCGTCGGCTCCGGCGTGACGGGTGCGGAGTTCGCGGGCGCGTACAACGCGCTCGGCGTCGACGTCACGCTCGTCTCCAGCCGCGACCGGGTGCTCCCGGGCGAGGACGCCGACGCCGCGGAGCTCCTCGAGGGCGTGTTCCGCTCGCGCGGCATGACGGTCCTGTCCCGGTCGCGCGCGGCGTCGGCCGCCCGCACCGCCGACGGGGTGGCCGTGACCCTCGCGGACGGCCGCGTCGTCGAGGGGTCGCACGTCCTCGTCGCCGTCGGCGCCATCCCCGCCACGCACGGTATCGGGCTCGAGGAGGCGGGGGTCACGCTCGCCCCCTCGGGGCACGTCGTCGTCGACAAGGTCTCGCGGACCACGGCCCGCGGCGTGTACGCGGCGGGCGACTGCACGGGGGTGCTGCCGCTCGCGTCGGTCGCCGCCATGCAGGGCCGGATCGCGATGCAGCACGTCCTGGGCGACGCCGTGAAGCCCATCAAGGTGCCCGACGTCGCCGCGAACATCTTCACGTCGCCCGAGATCGCGACCGTCGGGAAGTCCGAGGCGGCGCTGCAGGCCGCGGGCTCCAAGTACGTCACGACGACGCTGCCGCTGTCCCGGAACCCCCGCGCCAAGATGCTCGGGATGCGGGACGGGTTCGTGAAGCTCTTCGCGCACCCGGAGGCGTCGGTCGTGCTCGGCGGCGTGGTCGTGTCGCCGCGCGCGAGCGAGCTGATCTTCCCGATCACCCTCGCCGTCTCGCACCGCCTGACCGTCGACGACGTCGCCGAGGCCTTCACCGTCTACCCCTCGCTCTCGGGCTCGATCGCCGAGGCCGCGCGCATGCTCCACCACCCGGTCGACTGAGCCCGGCGGCGTCCTGACGGCGCCTGGCGCCGCACTGGGCCATGATGGACCGCGTGCGCATCGACCTGACGTTCGACGAGGCCCGGATCCTGGCTCTGCACGGCGAGCCGCTGCCGCCCGTGCTCACCTCGCTCACCTGCGAGGACGACACCGTGTACGCGACGGTCGACCTGCGTCAGGTCCCGAGCCCGCCGGCGGCGCTGCGGTTCGCCGTCGCGCTCACGCCGACCGTCCACGCGGCGCTGCGCTACGAGGCGTACGAGGCCGGCGTCCTGCGCCTGCGGGCGACGGCCACCGCAGCGGGGCTGCCCGTGCAGCGGCTGCTCGGGTTCGTCGAAGGCCCGCTCCGGGCGGCGCTGGTCAAGCAGGGGTTCCCCGGCGACGCGGTCACGATCGTCACGGGCGACGGCGACCCGGTCGTGCGCGTCCAGGTGGCCGAGGTCCTCGCCCAGCGGGCGCCCGGGCTGCACGTCACGGGCGTGACGTTCGCGGACGGGCGGATCGTCGCCGAGGCGGGCGTCGACCCCTCGTTCCGGCTCGCCTGAGCACCACGGTCGCTCGAGGGCGGCTGTTCACCCGGTGGCCCGCGTGGGTCAACCGGCGCGCCGTCGTGCGTCCACCGCCGCCGTGTGTGCTTCCCGGTGCCCGTCGCACCCTCCGGAAGGACCCCCGTGAACCGCCGTCCCCTCGTCGCCTCCGCCGCGCTCGCGTCCGCCGCCCTCACCGTCGGCGCCGCGCTCGTCGCGCCCGGCGCGGCCTCCGCCCACCCGGACCCGCACGGTGCGTCCGCGGGCTCGCACGCGTCGGCCGCCTCGCTCGGCGACGCGTTCACCACCAAGACGCCCTACGCGCCGCAGCAGAACGCCCGCAGCTACCAGAAGCCGCCCGCGGGCTTCACGGCGGTCCTCACCGAGAACGTCTCGCGGCACGGGTCGCGCGCGATCTCCGACTCGGACGACGGCGACGCGCTCCTCGCGCTGCTCGACGAGGCGACGGCTGCGCACGCGCTCACGCCGGCGGGCCGGGGGCTCGCCGACCAGGTGCATCGCGTCCTCGACGCGAACGCCGCGATCGGCTACGGCCAGCTGTCCTCGCGGGGCGTCGACGAGCTCGAGGGCACGGCTGAGCGGACCGCGGCGCGGCTGCCGGGCCTGTTCGCGTCGGCGGCGCGGGGTCGCGGCGTCCTCGTCGACGTGTCGTCGTCGAGCCAGCAGCGCGCGCACGACAGCGCCCAGGCGTACGTCGCCGGGCTCGAGGGCGCCGTGCCGGGGCTCTCGAAGGTCGTCGGCGCCACCACGACCGACGACGCGACCCTCTACTTCCACAAGTCGGACCCCGCCTACAAGGCCTACCTCAAGGACCCGCGGATCGGCGCCGCCGAGGACGCGGCCGTCGACCAGCCCCGCACCCACGCCGTCGCCCGGGCCGCCCTCGAGCGCTCGTTCACGCTGTCGTTCGTGGCGCGCCTCGCCGCGGGCAGGCTCGCGTCGTTCGGCGACGAGGTCGCGGCCGCGCAGGCGCTGTACGCCATCGTCCAGTCGAGCCACGACCTGCCCGCCGAGGACACTCGCGGGCTGCACCTGGACCGGTACCTCACGCGGTCGCAGGCGGCCTGGTTCGGCTACCTCGACGACGTGACCTCGTTCTACGAGAACGGCCCCGCCTTCGCGGGCAGCGACGTCACGTACCGGATGGCGGACGTGCTCCTCGACGACATGTTCGCGACGCTCGAGGCGAAGCGTGCCGGCACGAGCGACCTCGTCGCGAAGCTCCGGTTCACGCACGCCGAGGAGATCATGCCGCTCGCCTCGCTGCTCGGGCTGCCCGGGGCCACCGTGCAGCAGCGGACCGGCGACCTGTTCACGTACGCGAACAACCCGTTCCGCGGCGCCGAGGTGGCCCCGATGGCCGCCAACGTCCAGTGGGACCTGTTCCGCAAGGGCGACCGGTACCTCGTCCGGATGCTCGACGACGAGAAGGAGACCGCGTTCAAGGCGTCGTGCAAGCCCGTCGCCAAGGGCAGCACCTTCTACGACCTGGACGAGCTCGAGTCCTGCTACGGCTGGTCCGCCGGCTCCTGAGCGAGCGCGAGGAGGGCGTCGAGGGCGTCGGCGAACGCCGGGAGCAGGACCAGCCCGTCCAGCTCGTCGAGCGCGACCCAGCGCACCTCGATGCCCTCCGGGTCGGTCGCGCGCGGGTCGACGTGTGCGCCGGCTCGCTCGCGTCCCACCACGGTGGTGTACGACCAGGGGCCGTGGTCGAGGACGTGGGTGCCGACGACGTCGACGTCGGCGGGGCCGATCCCGGCCTCCTCCTCGGCCTCCCGCAGGGCGCCGGCGGTGGCGGACTCGCCGGTCGCGAGGGCGCCGCCGGGGATGCCCCAGGTGCCGCCCTGATCGGACCAGGCCGCGCGGTGCTGGAGCGCGACGTGCGTGACGGGCGTGCCGCGCTCGCCGCGGGCGAGGAACAGCCCGCCCGCGCCGTGCAGCCCCCAGTGGCGATGGTCGCCGCACGTCACCCAGCCGTCACCGGGCTGGCGGTGGAGCCTGTCGACGGGCGGGCGGAGGTCTGCTTCGGCGGGGTCCTGGGACACGTCACCACCCTAGGCGGCGGCCCCCGGGCGCGTCCTCAGTCGACGATCTCGCAGATCACGGTGCCGGAGCTCACGCCGGCGCCGACGGTGGCGGCGAGCCCCCGGACGGTCCCCGCGCGGTGGGCGACGAGCGGCTGCTCCATCTTCATGGCCTCGAGCACGACGACGAGGTCGCCCGCCTCGACCGCGGCGCCGTCCTCGACGGCGACCTTGACGATCGTGCCCTGCATGGGCGAGGTGAGCGACGTGCTGCTCGCTGCGGGGCCGGCCTTGGCACCGGTGCGGCGCGCGGGGCGGCGCGCGGCGGTCGCCGTGCGGGCCCGCGAGCCGACCATCCCGAGGCCGGCGGGGATGACGACCTCGAGGCGCTTGCCGGCGACCTCGACGACGACGCGCTCCGTGAGCGGCTCGTTCTCCTCCTGCTCGGCGGCCGTCGCCGGCGCGGCGGGTGCGAGCGCGGCCAACCGGTCCGCGAAGCCCGTCTCGATCCACCGGGTGTGCACGGAGAACGGCTCGTCGTCGTGCGCGGGCACGAACTCGGGCGCCTCGAGCACGGCGCGGTGGAACGGCACGACCGTGGGGATGCCCTCGACCTCGAGCTCGGCGAGCGCGCGGCGCGCCCGCTCGACGGCCTGCCGGCGGGTGGCGCCGGTGACGATCAGCTTGGCGATCATCGAGTCGAACGCGCCCGAGACGGTGTCGCCCTCGACGACGCCGGAGTCGACGCGCACGCCGGGGCCGCTCGGGAAGCGGAGCCTCGTGACCTTGCCGGGGGCGGGCAGGAAGTTCGCGGCCGGGTCCTCGCCGTTGATGCGGAACTCGAAAGAATGGCCTCGTGTGGCCGTCCTCGTGTAGCCGAGGGGCTCGCCCGCGGCGATCCGGAGCTGCTCGCGCACCAGGTCGATGCCGGTGACCTCCTCGGACACCGGGTGCTCGACCTGCAGGCGCGTGTTGACCTCGAGGAACGACAGCGTGCCGTCGAGCCCGACGAGGAACTCGCACGTGCCCGCGCCGACGTAGCCGGCCTCGCTGAGGATCGCCTTCGACGCCCGGTCGAGCTCGGCCTCCTGCTCGGCGGTCAGGTACGGCGCGGGGGCCTCCTCGACGAGCTTCTGGTGGCGGCGCTGGAGCGAGCAGTCGCGCGTGGACACCACGACGACGGTGCCGTGCTCGTCCGCGAGGCACTGGGTCTCGACGTGCCGCGGGCGGTCGAGGTACCGCTCGACGAAGCACTCGCCCCGCCCGAACGCGGCGGTCGCCTCGCGCACGGCGGAGTCGTACAGCTCGTCGATCTCGTCGTCGGTGCGGGCGACCTTGAGCCCGCGGCCCCCGCCGCCGAACGCCGCCTTGATCGCGATCGGGAGCCCGTGCTCCGCGGCGAAGGCGCGGACCTCGGCCGCGCTCTCGACCGGGTCGGACGTGCCGGGGACGAGCGGCGCGCCGGCGCGCTGCGCGATGTGGCGCGCGCTGACCTTGTCGCCCAGGGCCGCGATCGCGGCCGGCGGCGGACCGACCCACACCAGCCCGGCGTCGATCACGGCCTGCGCGAACTCCGCGTTCTCCGACAGGAAGCCGTAGCCCGGGTGCACGGCGTCGGCCCCGGCGCGGCGGGCGACGTCGAGCAGCTTCGCCTGGTCGAGGTAGGTCTCCTGCGCGCGGGCGCCGCCGAGAGCGTACGCCTCGGTCGCGAGGTGGACGTGCGGCGCGTCGCGGTCCTGGTCGGCGTAGACCGCGACGGACGCGATCCCCGCGTCGGTGCAGGCCCGCGCCACGCGGACGGCGATCTCGCCGCGGTTCGCGATGAGGACCTTCGTCAGGGGCCGGGTGACAGTCGCGGAGACGTCAGTCAGAGTGGGCACGGCTTACCGTAACGCGCGCCGGAGCGGCGTCCGCGGCCGCGCGGGCGCCGCCCGGGAAGATTGGCGAAGGTTCCAAGGGCGCCCGACGCGCTTTGTAGGCTCCCACGAACGCGGGCCGCGCAGACGGCGTCCTCGGGCGCGTGCGTTGTGGTCGGCCGACAATCCGTGGTGTCGCTCAGCCGGCCCAGAGCCCGATCAGGACGAGCATCGCGAGGCCCGCCAGGACGACCACGGCGGACGTCGCGGTCGCCGTCCAGGCCAGCCCGAGGAGCAGCGCCACGACGCCCAGCGCGACCAGCACGAGGCCCAGCCGCGCGAACAGCGGCGTGCGGTACGCGCGGGCGAACGGCAGGAAGTGCAGCCCGACCGCCAGGACGATCAGGGCGGGCAGCACGTGCTCGTGCGCGTCGCCGAGCGCGAGCCGGCGCAGGCGGATCAGCACGAGCATGCCGGCGACGCTCGCGAGGTACACGAGCCCCGCCCACCGGCCGATCGGCGCCGGCCGCGGGAACGTCCGCCGGCGCCACCACACCCGCCACAGGTAGAAGGCGAGCGCGGCGACGCAGGCGAGGAGGGCGAGCGCCGGCGCCGGGCCCGCGAGCGCGCCCCGGTTCGCGAGGACGAACACGCACCCGCCCGCCGCGCCGATCGCCGACCCCCAGACGCGGGGGTCGGCGGCCCGCTCGACGCCCCGCGCCGTCACCGGGTCGTCCACAGCTCCGTCCACGCGACGTCGCGCGCACGCAGCAGCCGGCGCAGCGTCGGCAGACTGAGCCCGACGACGCCGTGGTGGTCGCCGTCGACGCGCTCGACGAACGCACCCCCCAGGCCGTCGATCGTGAACGCGCCGGCGACGTGGAGCGGCTCGCCGGTCGCGACGTAGGCGTCGATCTCGGCGTCGGTCACGTCCGCGAACGTCACCGACGTCGAGCTCGTCTCGCCGAGCTCGTGCGGCCGGTCGCCGGGTACGGGCCCCGGCGCCGCGAGGTCGCGCTGCCGGTCGCCGTCGTCGCGCAGGTCGACGAGCCAGTGGCCCGTGTGCAGCACGCCCGTGCGGCCGCGCATCGCGCGCCAGCGCTCGCGCGCGTCGTCGGGCGAGGCGGGCTTGCCCAGCACCGCGCCGTCGAGCTCGAGCATCGAGTCGCAGCCGAGGACCAGGTCGGGCACGGCGTCCGTCCCGCCGTCCCGCACCCGCCCGACGACGTCCCTCGCCTTGGCCTGCGCGAGGACGAGGACGGCGTCGGCGGGGGACAGCGGGCCGTCCGCGCGGGCGGCGTCGAGCACGGCAGGCTCGTCGACGCCCGACACGAGGACCTCGGGCTCGACCCCCGCGGCCCGCAGCGTGGCGAGGCGGGCGGGGGACGCGGAGGCGAGGAGCAGCTGCAGCACGCGCCCAGCGTAGAGGCCCGGCGGCTCGCCCGTGCCGGCCCCTGGGACGGACGCGCGGCCCGTCCCCGGCGTCAGACCTCGACCGCGATCTCGAAGACCTGGTCGGTCGGGTGGCCCGTGCGCTCGTGGATCCGCTGGACGGCCTCCTTCGACGGTCCCGACGAGAGGCAGAACACCTTGCCCGACGCCGGGTCCAGCCACGCCTTCTCGAAGTGCACGCCCTCGTCGCCCTCGATGGCGAGGTCGGCGGCGTGCGCCTCGCCGAGCTGCTCTTCCGTGACCCCGACGAACCCGTCGTGGACGTCCATGAACTTCGGCATGTCGGCGCTCCTGTCGTGGATCCCCCCGTCCTCAGCGTCCTCGGGTGCGGGGCGCCCGGCAAGGCTGAAAAGCGGAGGGCGCCGACGGGTCACGCCTGGCGCGCCAGCTCCTCCCGCAGGACGTCGAGCGGGACGCCGCCGAGCGCGAGCGCGCGCGCGTGGAAGGTCCGGAGGTCGAACTCCCGGCCGGCCTGAACCGCGGCGGCACGCGACGCGTCGCGGGCCTCCTCCCACAGGCGCTGGCCGAGCTTGTACGACGGCGCCTGCCCCGGCCAGCCGAGGTAGCGGTTGTACTCGAACCGGATGAAGCCCTCGGGCATGTTGACGTTGCTCGACAGGAACGTCCACGCCTTGTCGGCGTCCCAGGTGCCGCCGCCCCACTCGGCCGGGGCGGGCAGCCTCAGGTGCACCCCGAGGTCGAAGACGACGCGCGCGGCGCGCATCCGCTGCCCGTCGAGCATGCCGAGCCGGTCGCCCGGGTCGTCGAGGTACCCGAGCTGCTCCATGAGCCGCTCCGCGTACAGCGCCCAGCCCTCGCCGTGGCCGGAGACCCAGCACGCGAGCCGGCGCCACGAGTTGAGCGTCGCGCGCTCGTAGACCGCCTGGCCGACCTGCAGGTGATGGCCGGGGACTCCCTCGTGGTAGACGGTCGTCTTCTCCCGCCACGTGCCGAACTCGGTCACGCCCGGCGGCACGGACCACCACATCCGCCCCGGACGCGAGAAGTCGTCCGACGGGCCCGTGTAGTAGATGCCGCCCGTCTGCGTCGGGGAGATCCGGCACTCCAGCGTGCGCAGCGGCTCGGGGATGTCGAAGTGGGTCCCCGCCAGCTCGGCGACGGCCGCGTCCGAGGTCTCCTGCATCCACGCCCGCAGCGCGTCGGTGCCGTGCAGGGTGCGGGCGGGGTCGGCGTCGAGGGTCGCGACGGCGTCGGCGACGGTCGCGCCGGGCCCGGCGATCTCGCGCGCCACGGCCTCCTGCTCGGCCACCACGCGCGCCAGCTCCTCGAGCCCCCACCGGTACGTCTCGTCGAGGTCCACGGCCGCGCCCAGGAAGTAGCGCGAGTCGCGCGCGTAGCGCTCGCGGCCCACGGCGTCCTCCTCGCGCGCGACGGGCGCGAGCTCGGAGCCCAGGAACTCGGCGAGCGTCGCGTACGCCTCGCGGGCGGCCGTCGCGCCGAGCTCGAGGTCGCGGCGCACGAGCGAGCACGCGGCCGACTCGTCGAGCGCCGCGTCGGCCTCCTTGCCGTGCACCATCGCGGTGAAGAACGACGCGTCGCCCGCCAGCTCGCGCGCCTGGTCGACGCCCTCGCGGACCTGGCGCACGGCGGGGACGTTCCCGCTCGCGATGCCGGCACGCAGCGTCTCGACGTACCCGGCGATCGCCTCGGGCATGGCGTTGAGGCGGCCCGCGACGTTCTCCCAGTCCTCGACGGTCGCCGTCGGCATGAGGTCGAGGACGTCGCGCAGCGCCTGCAGCGGCGACGCGATGACGTTGAGGTCGGCGAGGTGGTCGCCCGCGTCGTGCTTCTCGAGGTCGAGCCCGAGGCGCTCGCGCATCGCGGCGACCGTCACCCGGTCGACGTCGTCGAGCGGGCCGGCCGCCGCGGCGGCGTCGAGCTGCCGCAGCGCGTCGCGGGTCGCGTCGGCGAGCGCGTCGTGGCCCGCGGGGGACAGGTCGGGCAGCTCGTGGTCGTGGCCCTTGATGCCGACCTCGGTCGCGAAGAGCGGCTCGAGCCGGGCCATCGTCTGCACGTACGCGTCGGCGACCGCGTCGACCGCGGAGGCCTCGCGCGTCGGGCCGGGCAGGGGTGAGGGGTCGCCCGTCGGGCCGGGCGTCGTCGCTGTGGTCACCCGTGCAGGCTACCGGCTGGTACGCAGACCGTTCCCGGCACCGTCCGTTCACCTGCCGGACGCAGACGTTCGTGTCGCGGCCACGCCGGCGCCACGGACCCGACACCCCGTCTCCCTAGCGTCGCCGCCGTGACCAGCACCATCGAACGGCCCTCCACGCCCGACGCGCCCCGCGTCGTCGCCGTCGTGCCCGCCCGCGGCGGCTCGGTCGGCGTCCCGCGCAAGAACCTCGAGCAGGTCGGCGGCGTGCCCCTCGTCGAGCGGGCCGTCCGCGCGGCCCTCGCCGCGCCGTCCGTGGACGTCGTGGTCGTCTCGACCGACGACGACGAGATCGCGGCCGTCGCCGCGGCCGCCGGTGCCCGGGTCGTGCAGCGCCCGGCGTCGATCTCGGGCAGCACCGCGAGCTCGGAGGCCGCCGTCCTGCACGCGCTCGACGTGATCGGCGCGGGCAGCCCCGACGGCGCCGGGTACACCCCGGACCCGCTCGTCACCGTGCTCGTCCAGTGCACCTCGCCCTTCGTCGACCCCGACGACGTCGACGTGGCCGTGCGGCGCGTCCTCGGGCGGGTCGAGACGGGCTCCGGGCCGGACGTGGTGCTCTCGGTGGCCGCGACCCACGAGTTCTGGTGGCGCACCGACGACGACGCCGTCCGCGCCGTCGGGCACAGCGTGCTCCACCGGCCGCGACGCCAGGACCGCGACCCGCACTACCGCGAGACCGGCGCGTTCTACGTCATGCGGACGGCGGGCCTGCGAGCCGCCGGGCGCCGGTTCTTCGGCGAGATCGGCCTCCATCTCGTGGACCCGCGGACGGCGATCGAGATCGACGACGCGCACGAGCTCTGGCTCGCCCGCCGGCTCGCCGGGGTGCTGCCGACGCCGTCGTGGGACGAGCCCGTGGACGTCGACGCGATCGTCACCGACTTCGACGGCGTGCACACGGACGACCGGGCCTGGATCACGGCGGACGGCACCGAGCACGTGGCCGTGCACCGCGGCGACGGGCTCGGCGTCGCCGCGCTGCGCACCGCCGGCGTGCCCGTGCTCGTGCTCTCGACCGAGCGCGACGGCGTCGTCGCCGCCCGCGCCCGCAAGCTCGGCGTCGACGTGCTCCAGGGCATCGACGACAAGGAGGCGGCGCTGCGCGAGTGGCTGTCGGTCAACCGCCTCGACCCGGCCCGCGTCGCCTACCTCGGGAACGACGTGAACGACCTCCCCGCCCTGCGGCTCGTCGGCTGGCCGCTCGCGGTCGCCGACGCGCGCGACGAGGTGCGGGCCGTCGCCCGGCGCGTGCTCGCGCGGGACGGAGGCCACGGCGCGGTCCGCGAGCTCGCCGAGCTCGTGCTCGCGGCGCGCGGCGAGCCGGGGCTCGGCGAGGCCGACGCACCGGCCGGGGCCGCGGTCGCCCGGGACGCGAAGGCCGGCGCCACCGCCCAGCACCTCGAACCGACGCACACCGCGTCCCACCTCGTCTCGACCCGCACCACCCGCTCCACCACCGGAAGGAACACCATGAACGCCCCCGGCACGCACCCCGCGAGCGCTACCCCTGCCGTCGAGATCGGCGACCTGGTCGTCGGCGACGGTCGCCCCGTCTACGTGATCGGCGAGATCGGGATCAACCACAACGGCGACCCCGACATCGCGCGCCGCCTCATCGACGTCGCCGCCGACGCCGGCGTCCAGGCCGTGAAGTTCCAGAAGCGGACCCCCGAGCTCGCGGTGCCGCCGGAGCAGCGCGACGTGATGCGTCAGACGCCGTGGGGCGAGATGACGTACCTCGAGTACAAGCACCGGGTCGAGCTCGACCGCGGCTCCTACGAGAAGATCGCCCAGCACGCCGCGGACCGCGGCCTGCAGTGGTTCGCGTCGCCCTGGGACGTCCCGAGCGTGGAGTTCCTGGAGGACCTGGGCGTCGTGACCCACAAGGTCGCGTCGGCGTCCGTGACGGACCACGAGCTGCTGCGCGCGCTCGCCGAGACCGGCAAGCCGATCATCCTGTCCACCGGCATGTCGACGCTCCAGCAGATCGACGAGGCCGTCGACATCCTCGGCACCGACGGGCTGGTCATCCTGCACGCCACCTCGACGTACCCGCTCCCGCCCGAGGAGACGAACCTGCGCGTCATCCCGACGCTGAAGGAGCGCTACGGGGTGCCGGTCGGCTACTCCGGCCACGAGCGCGGCCTGCAGATCTCGCTGGCCGCGGTCGCGCTCGGCGCGGTCGCCGTCGAGCGGCACATCACCCTCGACCGCACCATGTGGGGCTCCGACCACGCGTCGTCGCTCGAGCCCCAGGGGCTGCAGCACCTCGTGCGCGACATCCGCATCCTCGAGCAGGCCATGGGCGACGGCGTCAAGCGCGTCATGCCGGGCGAGGTCGCACCGATGCAGCGCCTGCGCCGCGTCACCGACTGATCTCCGTGATCGCACGTGAGCCGGGGGCCTCGCCCCGCCGCGGGACCTCCGCGGTCGCGCTCGCGGAGTCACCGCTCCAGCTCCTGATGACGGTCGAGGCGGTCGACGCCGGGCACGTGCGCGGCCCGGTCGCCCTCCACGCCCGGCGCGGCGTGCCCGGGCTCGAGGACGCGGTGCGCGCGTTCGGGACGCTGCCGCTGCCGGCGACCGTCGACCTCGCTGTCCGCGGCCGGGTCCGGTCGACCCGGGCCGGGCTCGGCGCGGGCACGCTCGTCCTCGGCGACGCGTTCTCCGGGCGGGCGCAGGCGCTGCTGGCTGCGCGAGACCGGTGGGGCGCGGGCGGACCGGACGCGTGGTGCCGCGTGGTCGTCGTCGACGACGGTCTCGCGACGGCGCACCTCGCCCGCGTGCTCGCGTCGTCGGACGCCCGGCCGCTCGTCCGGCTGGGCACGCCCGCGTCGTCCCGCCGGGACGCGCTCGGGCTCGCCGCCCGCGACGGCCTGCTGCGACGGGCCGAGCTCGGGCGGCTGCGGCTCGTGACCGCGTTCGAGCCGCCCCACGACGTGCGCGACGCGCTCGAGGGCGCCGGCGTCCGGATCGCGCGGGCCCGCCTCCAGTGGGCGGCCCGGGTCGCGCCCGCGGTGGGCGGGCGGATCGCCGAGCCCGTCGTCGTCGTCGGCTCGGCGCTCGTCGTGGACGGGCTGCTCCGCCGCGAGCCGTACCTGGCGTGGGTCCGCGCGCTCGCCCGCGACGGGCGCGTCCGCTACCTCCCGCACCGGCGCGAGGATGCGGACGCTCTCGCGCACGTGGCCGCGATCCCCGGAGTCGCCGTCGACCGGGCCGGGCTGCCGATCGAGCTCCGGCTCGCCGGGCTGCGGCCGCCCCAGCGGGTGGCCGCGCTGCCGACGTCGGCGATCGCGCTGCTCCCGGCGACCCTCGCGCCGGGCGTGCGCCTCGACGCGACCGTGCCCGAGGCGGGCTGGTGGGCGCCCGGCGTCGACGACGACCTGCGCGAGCACCTCGTCAGCATCGCCGGAGGGTCATGACGACCCGCGTGCTGGCCGTCGCCGACTCCGACTCGTACCTCAAGTGGGGGGCTGCGACGCTCGACGGGCTGCGCGACGCCGGGCTCTCCGGCCGGCTCGTCCTCGTCGCGTCCCCCGTGCTGCCGTCGCAGGCGCAGGTCGGCGCCGCACTGGCCGCGACCGGCCCGCCGCCCGCCGTCCTGCGGGTCGGGGGGCTCGTCCGGCGGCTGCGCCAGGACCCGCCCGACGTGCTCCTCGTGGCCTGCACCGGCCCGACAGCGCGCGTGGTCCTCGCGCTCGCCGGCCGGGTGCGGCCCCGGCCCGTGACGGTCGTCGGGCTTCCCGGCTGGGCCCTGCCCGCGTCGGTGGAGGCCGTCGGCCTGCGCCGCGGCGCGGACCTGTTCGTGGCCCACTCCCGGGCCGAGCGGGCGGCGTTCGAGCCGGTCGTCCGGCGGCTCTCGCCCGGGACGCGGGTCGTCCTGTCGCGGCTGCCGTTCCTGGCGGGGGCCGGCACCCACGAGCCCGACGGGGCACGTCGTCGGGTCGGGCGGGTCGTGTTCGCGCCGCAGGCCCTCGTCCCGGCGTCGCGCCCCGAGCGCGAGCGCCTGCTCGACGGGCTCGTCGCGGTCGCCGCTGCCGGCTACGAGGTCGTGGTCAAGCTCCGGGGCCGGGCGGCCGAGCGCCAGACCCACGACGAGCGCTGGCCGTTCGACGAGCTCGCGGCGGCGCGCCCGGGCGGGGCGCCGGGGCTGCGTTTCGAGACCGGGCCGCTCGCCGCGTGGCTCGGCCCGACGTCCGCCCTCGTGACGGTCAGCTCGACCGCCGCCCTCGAAGCGCTCGCCGGTGGGGTGCCGGTGGCGCTGCTCGACGACTTCGGGGTCCGCGACGAGCTCATCAACACGGCGTTCCGGGGGAGCGGCCTGCTGGTGGGGCTCGCCGACCTCCCCGCGGTCCTCGCCGCGGGCGGACCGGTCGCCGACCCGGGCTGGCTCGACGCGCACGGACTGCACCGCGAGCCGTCCGAGCTGCCGGACGCCCTGCGCACGGCTGCGGGTGCCGCGACGGGCGCGGGGGCGCCTGCGCTGCGCGGCCCGGCGGACCTGCGGGCCCTCGCGCGCCTGATCGCGCCGGCGGGCGTCGCCCGCCCGGTTCGTCGCCGGTGACGACCGGGTGCTACACCTGCACCCATGAGCGACGAGACCCCCACGCAGCCCGCCGAGGCCCACGACGAGGTCCCGCGCGTCGTCACCGCGAGCCGGACGGTCACGGCGCCGGCCGACGCGATCTTCGAGCTGATCGCCGACCCGGCGCAGCAGCCCCGCTGGGACGGCAACGACAACCTCGCCGCCGCGGAGCCCGGCCAGCGCGTGCGCCGGGTGGGCGACGTGTTCACGATGGCGATCACCTCCGGCGCCACGCGCGAGAACCACGTCGTCGAGCTCGAGGAGGGGCGGCGCATCGCCTGGATGCCGGCCGAGCCGGGCGGCGAGCCGATCGGCCACGTCTGGCGGTGGGAGCTCGAGCCCGACGGCCCCGGCCGCACCCGCGTCACGCACACCTACGACTGGACGCGGCTCACCGACGCCAAGCGCCTCGTGCGGGCCCGCGCGACGACGTCCGCGCGGCTGCAGGCGTCGGTCGACCGGCTCGCGGCGCTCGCCGAGGCGGAAGGGTCGGCGTGACGCCGGCCGACCCTGCGCCCGCAGCGCCCGACACGCTCGTGGCGCGCCTCCGCGCGGCGGGCTGCGTGTTCGCCGAGGAGGAGGCCGCGGTGCTCCGGGAGGCGGCGGCCGGGTCCTCCGAGCGGCTCGACGGGCTCGCAGCCCGCCGGGTCGCGGGCGAGCCGCTCGAGCAGGTCGTGGGCTGGGTCGACTTCGACGGCCTGCGCCTCGCGGTCGCCCCGGGCGTGTTCGTGCCGCGGCAGCGGACGATCCTCCTCGCGCACGAGGCGGCCCGCCTGGCGTGCGCTGCCGTCCAGCCCCCCGTCGTCGTCGACCTGTGCTGCGGCGCCGGCGCCGTGGGCGCGGTGGTCTCCGCCCTCGTGCCGGGCTCCGTGGTCCACGCCGCGGACGTCGACGACGCGGCCGTCGAGGTGGCGCGGCGGAACCTCCCGCGAGGGCACGTGTCGTCGGGCGACCTGTTCGAGGCCCTGCCCGCCCGGCTGCGCGGCGCCGTGGACGTGCTGGCCGCGAACGCCCCGTACGTCCCGACGGACGCGATCGCCACGATGCCGCCGGAGGCGCGCCTGTTCGAGGCGGGGGTCGCGCTCGACGGCGGCGCGGACGGCCTGGACGTCCAGCGCCGCGTCGTCGCCGGGGCGCCGCAGTGGCTGGCCCCCGGTGGACACGTGCTCGTCGAGACGTCCGTGCGGCAGGCCGCGGCGAGCGCGGACGCCTTCCGCGCCGCGGGCCTCGTGGAGATCAGGACCCTGCACGACGACGAGCGCGACGGCACGGTCGTCGTCGGCCGCCGCGCTCCCTGAGCCCCGGGCACGGGGCTCAGGCCCGGTGGAGCCGCCCGACGAGCGGCCAGCCCCGCCACCCGGCCGGACGCCTCCGGACCGTCCGGCCGGGGACGGCCGCGGCGTCCTTCCGGTGGCGGGCGACGGCCACGCGGGCGCGGAAGGTCGAGGTCGCCGTCGTCCGCGCGAGGGGCCGCTCGGAGGGCGGCACGGCACGCAGCTCCACGACCCGCTCGACGACGCGGCGCGCGCTCGGGCGGGGGTCGCCGTCGTCGACGAACCAGTCGGCGAGCCACGCCGCGTCCGGCTCGGGGAGCTCGTCGTCGGGACCCTCGAGGACGTCGATGGTCCGCACGAGCCCCGAAGCGAGCAGGACGTGGTTGCCGAGGTTCTCGTGCACGCCGAGGTCCGCGACGAACACGGTCCGGACCCCCGCGCCGACGGCCTCCAGACCGGCCGTCGACGACACGGTGAGCAGCAGGTCGACCGTCGGCAGCAGCTCGGGGAGCGGCGCGTACACGATCTCGAGGTTCGGGGGCAGGTCCGCGCCGGCCAGCAGCTCGGCCGGGTGGTGCCGGACCACCGCGTACGGGTCCTCGTCGAGGCGGTGCCGGGGCTTGACCAGCACACGACGCTCGGGGTGCCGGCGGGCGTGCTCGACGAGCCGGTCGTACAGGTACAGGCGTTCCGCGCGCGACGACGGCACGGTCGGCTGGTCCGCGAAGAGCACGGTGCGCACAGGCCCCCGGCGTGGGACCGCGGGCCGGCCGGGCAGCAGGGGGAGCCCCGAGAGCAGCAGGTTGTCGGTCGGCAGCCCGAGCCACGCGCCCGCCGCCTCGAACGCCCGCAGGTCCTCGCGCGAGTTCACCGCGACGACGTCCGACGCGAACCGCTCGAGGTACCCCGCGACGAGCTTCTCGATGATGACGCCGACCCAGCCCGTCACCACGACCGGCCCCACGCTCCCGTCCCCGGTCGCGGCCAGGTCCCGCACGAACCGCGAGGTCAGCGGCCCCTGGAGCGCGAGGACGAGCGCGTCCGCGTCCGCCGCGTCCCCGACGAGCTCCGCCCACGGAGCCCGCTCGACGCTGACACCGAGGCTGCGTTCGAGCTCGGGCGCGACGAAGCTCCGCACGTCCGACGGCGCCGCGTACCGGCACCGCCAGCCCCGCGCCTCGAGCTCCGCGCCGAGCGTCGCCGCCCACCGCAGCTGCGAGTCGAAGGCCACCAGCAGCAGGGCCGTGCCCGGATCCGTCACGTCGTCCTCGATGGTGTTCGCAGTGATCATGTCCGCGCTCACGTCCGGTGCTCCGTCCTCGCGTGCCGGGACACGCCGCGCAGGAAGCCGACCCCCCAGGCCACGTGCATGACGACGAGCACCACCGGCAGCCACGCGCGGACCGCCCGGGGCTGGCGCAGGCCGGCGAGGGCGCTCGCGGTGAGGACGACGAGCAGGTACCCGGCGGGCGCCAGCAGCGCGAGCCCGAGCCAGGCGGAGGGGGCCGGGGGCACCAGGGCGTCGACGAGCCCGACGACGCCGAGCACCAGCGACGCCGCCAGCCCCAGCACGAGCGCGGGGGGCGCGAGGTAGCGCGGGGACGCCGTCGTCGGGTGCCGCCGGACGATCTCGCGACGCCACATCCCCGTGCGCCAGAACTGTCGGGCCAGGTCGCGGACGGTCCGGCGCGGGTGGTAGACGACCTGCAGCTCGGGGTCGAACCAGACGAGGCCGCCGCCCGAGCGGATCCGCCTGTTGAGGTCCCAGTCCTCGGCGCGCACGAGCGTCGGGTCGTACCCGCCCGCCCGCTCCAGGGAGGCCCGGCGGAAGACGCCCAGGTAGACGGTGTGCGCCGGGCCGGCCTCGCCGCCCGTGTGGAAGGACGTGGCCCCGATGCCCGCGGGATGGGCCATCGCGCGGGCGACGGCGCTCTGGAACGGCGTGCGCCCGACCGGCACCATCATCCCGCCGACGACGTCCGCGCCCGTCCGGTCGAGGACCCGCACCGCCTGGCGCACGTAGCCGACGGGGAGGACGGCGTGGCCGTCGAACCGGACGAGCACGTCGGCGCCGCCCCCGCCCACGAGCGCCGCCGCGCCGGTCGCGAGGTTGAGGCCCTCGCTGCGCGAGCCCGTCGGGTTGTCGACGACGTGGACGCGGGGGTCGCGCAGCGCCAGCTCCTCGGCGATCTCGCGCGTGCGGTCGTGCGACGGCCCGACGGCGAGCACGACGTCCAGGGGGCCGGCCCAGGTCTGGTCCAGCACGGCGGCGACGGCCGCCTCGAGGTAGCGCTCCTCGTCGCGCACGACCGCGACCGCGACCACGTGGTGCAGGGTGCCGTGGTTCGGCGCCGCGGCGGGGTCGTGCGTCGCGCGGCTCGTGGCGAGGTCGGTCATCACCGCAGACGGTAGGGACGCGCGGTGCCGGGCGGTCGGCGCCCGGAGGGACGTGGGGGGAACGCTGGGTGAACGGCGGTGGACGCGCGACGACCTGCTTGACCCTCCCCTCGGGGGAGGGTCGAGAACTGAGCCATGGCCACCACCGGAACACGCACCGACCCCACGAACGCGCCCCCCGCCCGACCCGCCGCCCCGGTACCGCCGTGGCGCGCCCTCCCCGTGCTGCTGACGGGCACGTTCCTGGTCGTCCTGGACTTCTTCGGGGTGAACGTCGCGCTGCCGTCCCTCGCGGGAGAGCTCGACGCCGGCCCGAGCGAGGTCGTCTGGGTCGTCGCCGGGTTCGCGCTCGCGATGGCCGCGACGCAGCTGCTCGCCGGACGGATCGGCGACCGCGTCGGGCACCGCCGCGGCTTCGCGACGGGCCTGACGGTCTTCACCCTCGCGTCCCTCGCCTGCGCCGCGGCGCCGGGGGCGACCCTGCTCGTCGCGGCCCGCGTCCTCCAGGGGGTCGGCGCGGCGTTCGTCGGGACGGGCGTGCTCGCCGTCCTCGGCGTGAGCTTCACCGGAGAGGCACGCGCCCGCGCGCTCGCCTGGTACGGCGCGGTGCTGGGCGTCGCGGCGGCCGGCGGCCAGCTCGTGGGCGGCGCCCTGATCGCCGCCGACGTCGCGGGCCTCGGCTGGCGCGCGATCTTCGCCGTGAACGTCCCCGTCGGCCTGCTCGCCCTGGCGCTGACCCCGCGGCTCGTGCCCGCCACCCGCGGTCGTCGCGCCGGCCGGCTCGACGTCGCGGGGATGGCGCTCGGGGCGCTCACCATGGTCCTGCTCGTCCTGCCGCTCGTGCAGGGGCGCCAGGCCGGCTGGCCGCTGTGGACCTGGGTGAGCCTCGCCCTCGTGCCCGTGGCCGCGGCCGCCGGCTACCGGCACGGGGTGCGGGTCGAGCGGGACGGCGGGCAGCCGCTCCTGCCGCCGTCGCTGCTGCGGCTGCCGTCGATGTCCCTCGGGCTGCTCGCACAGCTCGTCTACTGGTGCGGCCAGGCCTCCTTCTACTTCGTCCTCGCGCTCTACCTCCAGGACGGCCTGGGGCTGACGCCGCTCGACGCCGGGCTCGTGTTCGGGGTGCTCGCGACCGGGTACCTGGCGACGTCGTTCCGCGCGCCCGGCCTCGCGGCCCGGCACGGGCGGTCCGTCGTCGTGGTCGGCCTGTGCGCGATCCTCGCGGGCTACGGCGCGCTCGGTATCGCCCTCGCCGCGGCGCCCGCATCCACCGGGGGCGCCGTGGCGGCGCTCGTGCCCGGGCTCCTCCTCGCCGGCGCCGGGCAGGGGCTCTGCATCACGCCGCTCGCCGCGCAGGTGCTGGCACACGCCGACCCCCGGCAGGCGGGGGCCGTGTCGGGTGCGCTCCAGACGGCGCAGCAGGCGGGGAACAGCGTCGGCGTCGCGGTCGTGGGTGTCGTCTTCTACGGTGTGCTCGGAGCCGCCGGCGGAACGGTGGGCGACGCGTTCGGCGTGAGCCTCGTCGCGCTCGCGGCGATCGGTGCGGGCGCGCTCGTCGGCGTCGGGCTGCTCGCGCTGGCGGTCGCGCGCACGCGGGCCCACGCGTGACCGGGGGGACGGGACGAGACGGGGGAGGGCGGATGGCCGGCAGCGGAGGCGGGGCGCGGAGCGGGCTCGTGACGATCGGCGAGTTCTCGCGCATGACCCACCTCACGGTCAAGACGCTGCGCCACTACGACGCGCAGGGTGTCCTCGTGCCGCACCACGTCGACGACGCGACCGGGTACCGCAGCTACAGCGTCGCCCAGGTGCCGCTCGCGCAGGTCGTGCGCCGCCTGCGGGCGCTCGGGATGCCGCTCGACGAGGTGCGGTCCGTCGTCGGGACCAGCGACGTCGCGGAGCGCACCGCCCGGATCGGCGAGCACCTCGACCGCATGGAGAAGCAGCTCGACGAGGTCCGCGGCGCCGTCGACACGCTGCGGGCGCTGCTCGGGATCGACGCCGCGACGGGCGAGCCCGCGCCCGAGGAGGAGCGGACCGGCCGGACCCTCGACCACCTGCTCGACGCCGACGCCACCGACGACGCGGGCGGCGAGGTCGAGTTCCGGGTCGAGCCGGCGACGTGGGCGCTCGCCGCCCGGGCCCGGCTCTCGCTCGCCATGGCGGGCTGGACCTCCTCCGCGTACGCCGCCGTCGACCAGGCGGTCGACGTCACGGGCGCCCGGCGGTCCGGCGCGCACGGCGCGCTGTTCTACCCGGACCTGTTCGAGCGCGAGACGGGCACGCTCGTCGCGTACACGCCCGTCGCGGAGCGGCCCGCGCCGGACGCCCTCGCGGCGCTCGCGGCGCGCGACGGCGGCGGCGTCGAGGTCCGCGCGGTGCGCCTGCACGAGACCGAGGTCGCGGTCATGGTCCACCGCGGCACCTGCGCGGACATCGACTGGACGTACGGCGCGCTCGGCAGCTACGTCGCGCGGCGCGCGCTCGGCGTCGACGGGCCGATCCGGGAGACGTTCGTCGTGTCCGCGGTCCACACCCCCGACGTGGGGCTCCACCGCACCGAGGTCGCGTGGCCCGTCTTCCGGACGCGCGCGGCCTGACGAACGACGAGCCCCGGCCGACGGGTCCCTAGCCCGCGAGCCCGTGCACGCGGGCGAACGGGTCCCACGTCGGGTCGGTGTGGACGTCGAGCTCGGCCTCGGTGGTCGCCCGGTCGGCGGCCTCCTGGCCGAACAGGCGCGCGACGAGCGCCGCGGTCATGTCCATGCCGGCTGCGACGCCCGACGACGTCCAGCGGTCCCGGTCCTCGACCCAGCGGGCCCGGGCGACCCACTCGACGGACGTCCCGTTCCCCGACGCCCACCCGAACGACAGCTTGTTCGACGTCGCCCGGTAGCCGTCGAGGAGCCCCGCCGCCGCGAGCACGCCCGAGCCGGTGCAGACCGACGTCACGACGCGCGCCCGTCCCGCCCACGCGGCGAGGCCGCCGAGGAAGTCGGCGTCCTCGACGAGCCGGCGGGTGCCCTGCCCGCCGGGGACCAGGACGATGTCGGGGCTCTCGCGGGGGTCGGCGTCGTCGTCGGCCGCCGGGTCCGTGGCCCACGGGTACGCGCGGGTCGCGACGACCTCGGTGCCCTGCGAGGAGCGCACCGGGCCCGTCGCGGGGCCCGCGAGCTCGACCGACACGAGGTCGGGCAGCATGCTGAGCAGCTCGACCGGGCCGAACACGTCGAGGAGCTCGAAGCCCTCGAAGAGCACGACGGTCACACGCCGGGGCGTCGTCATGCCGGTCACCCTACGACCGCAGGCTCCAGCGCCACGCGTCGGCGTTGTGCCGCCCGGCGCGACCGCCGAAGCTCTTCGCGGTCCCGCTGTTCCCGCGCATCGTCCGGACGCGGTTCGTCCACTCGTCCACCGGTGCGGCGTCGGCGGGCACCTGCAGCCCCGCGGCCGCGGCCGCGAGCCCCGCGACGAGCGCCGCGACCTCGAGCTCGTCGGGCGCGCCGCGCACGACCCGCACCTGCGCCGCCTCGCCGCCCGTGCCGTCAGGGCTGCTCATCGTCGTCCTCGTCCTCGTCGTCGAACAGGCCGGGCTCGCCGCGCGACGCCGCCCACTCGACGACGTCGAAGCCCGCGTCGACCAGCTTGGTCACGGTCTCCTCGCCGGCGGTGTCGAGCAGGTCGATCACGGTGCCCATCGAGGCGTCCGTCGGGCGCGTCGGCGGCGTCACGACGAAGCCCAGGTAGAACACCTCGGCCTGCTCGACGTCGTCGTCGCTCGCGTGGTCGTGCTCGGCGGCCTCTTCCTCGCCCCAGGTGAGGGTGGTGAGGTCGGGGTGCATGCCGAGCGAGGAGTGGAGCGCGTCGAAGACGTGCGCGTTGTGCGTCGCGATCCGGGTCTCGAGCGCGAGGATCCGCGGGTCCTCGTCCGCCTCGGCGGCGCCGAACTCGGCGCGCACGCCCACCGCCGCGTCGACGTACTCGTGCAGCGTCCGCGCCAGCTCGTTCACGGCGTCGTGCAGCGGCGCCGGGTCGACCGAGCCGAGCGGGGCCGGGCCGTGCGTGATGTCGTCGTGGTCGCTCATCGGACGCTCCTCACAGCGGGATGTTCCCGTGCTTCTTGGGGGGCAGGCTCGCGCGCTTGCTGCGCAGGGCGCGCAGCGCCCGGACCACCTGGACGCGCGTCTCCGAGGGCGCGATCACGCCGTCGACGTAGCCGCGCGCCGCGGCGTCCCAGGGGTTCACGATCGCGTCCTCGTACTCGTCGACGAGGCGCAGACGCTCCGCCTCGACGTCCTGGCCGGCCTGCTCGGCAGCGGCGAGCGTGCGCCGGTGCAGGATGTTCACCGCGCCCGACGCGCCCATGACGGCGATCTGCGCCGTCGGCCACGCGAGGTTGACGTCCGCGCCGAGCTGCTTGGACGCCATGACGATGTACGCGCCGCCGTACGCCTTGCGCGTGATGACGGTGACGAGCGGGACCGTCGCCTCGCCGTACGCGTAGATGAGCTTCGCGCCGCGGCGGATGATGCCGTTCCACTCCTGGTCGGTGCCGGGCAGGAAGCCGGGCACGTCCACGAGCGTCAGCACGGGGATGTTGAACGCGTCGCACGTCCGAACGAACCGCGCGGCCTTCTCGGCCGCGTTGATGTCGAGCGTCCCGGCCATCGCGAGCGGCTGGTTGGCGACGACGCCGACGCTCTGCCCCTCGACGTGCCCGAAGCCCACCAGGACGTTCTTCGCGAACAGCGGCTGGACCTCGAAGAAGTCGCCCTCGTCGAGGATGTGCTCGATCACGGTCCGCATGTCGTACGGCTGCGAGTCCGAGTCCGGTATCAGCGTGTCGAGCTCGAGGTCCTCGTCCGTCACCTCCAGCGGCACGTCGTCGGGGATCCACTGGGGCGGGTCCGCGAGGTTGTTCTGGGGGAGGTAGCCGATGAGGTGACGCACGTAGTCGATCGCGTCGTCCTCGTCGGCGCCCAGGTAGTGCGCGACGCCCGACCGCTCGTTGTGGGTCTGCGCGCCGCCCAGCTCCTCGAAGCCGACTTCCTCGCCGGTCACGGCCCGGATCACGTCGGGGCCCGTGATGAACATGTTCGACGTCTTGTCGGCCATGACGATGAAGTCGGTGAGGGCGGGGGAGTACACCGCGCCGCCCGCGCTCGGCCCCAGGATGAGCGAGATCTGCGGGATGACGCCCGACGCCGCGACGTTGCGCCGGAAGATCTCCGCGAACTGCGTGAGCGCCGCGACACCTTCCTGGATGCGCGCACCGCCGCCGTCGGAGATGCCGATGATCGGCGCGCCGGTGCGCAGCGCGAGGTCCTGCACCTTGGTGATCTTCTGGCCGTGCACCTCGCCGAGGCTCCCGCCGAGGACCGTGAAGTCCTGGCTGTACACGCACACCTGCCGGCCGTCGACCGTCCCGTACCCGACGACGACGCCGTCGCCCGCGATCCGCCGCTTCTCGAGGCCGAAGTTGGTCGAGCGGTGCGTCGCGTACGCGTCGAGCTCGACGAAGCTGCCCTCGTCGAGGAGCGCGTCGATGCGCTCGCGGGCCGTCTTCCTGCCGCGCGCGTGCTGCTTGGTCCGGGCGTTCTCCTCCGGCTGCTCGACGGCGGCGCGCCGGCGCTCCGCGAGGTCCGCCAGCTTGGCCGCGGTGCCGGTCGGCCGGGCGGGGGCCGCCGGCGTGGCTGCTGAGTCCTGAGTCACCCTGCGAGCCTAGTTGGTGGGTGACGCCAACTCGACGATGACGGCGCGCGGGCTCGCCGCGGCGATTTGGAGGTTGACGACAAAGGCGCGTCCGGGCGCGGCAGACTGGGGCCGTGACCTCACGCCCGCCCCTGGACGCCGACGCCCTCGCCTCGGCCCTGCTCGCCCCGCGCGGCCCGCTCGCCCGGCTCGAGGTGGTCCCGACCTCCGGGTCGACGAACGCCGACCTCCTCGCCGCGGCCCGGAGCGATCCCGACGCGTGGCCCGTCCCGGCGCTCCTCGTCGCCGACCACCAGACCTCCGGCCGGGGACGCGCCGGGCGTACCTGGGAGACCCCGGCGCGCGCCGCGCTGACGTCCTCGCTGCTGGTCGAACCCGGGGTGCCGGCCGCGCGGCTGTCGTGGCTGCCGCTGCTGGTCGGGCTCGCCGTCGTGCGCGCCGTCCGCCGGACCACCGCGATCGACGCCGTCCTCAAGTGGCCGAACGACGTCCTGCTCCCCGCTGCGGACGGCGTCGTCGTCGAGGGCTGGGGGCCGTACCGCAAGGCCGTGGGCATCCTCGTGGAGGGGCTCGCGGACGGGCGTGCCGTCGTCGGGGTCGGCGTGAACGTGAGCCAGGAGGCCGACGAGCTGCCGGTGCCGAGCGCCACCTCGCTCGTCCTCTCGGGCGCGGAGGGCGTCGCCCGGGGCGCGCTGCTCGTCGCGCAGGTCGGGGAGCTGACTCGGATTCTCACCGCGTGGCGTGACGCGGGCGGCGACCCGGGGAGCGCGCGGGTGCCGGACGGGAGCGGCACGCTCGCGTCCGCCGTCGCCGACGCGTGCGTGACCGTCGGGTCGCGGGTCGCCGTGGACCTCGTCGACGGCTCCCGGCTCGACGGCGAGGCCGACGGGCTCGGCCCCGACGGCGCGCTGCTCGTCCGCGGGGACGACGGCTCGCGGCGCGCCGTCGTGGCGGGTGACGTGCGCCACGTCCGGGCAGGCGGCGCGGCTACCCTGGGCGGGTGAGCAGCGAGGAGGACCGGGAGGCGGGCGCCGTCGACGACCAGGCCGTCGACGACCAGGGGCTCGACGACCACCTGCTCGGCGGGCCCGCCGCACGGACCGCACCCGAGGTCGCCGCCGATCTCGGCACGGGAGTCGAGTTCGTCCACGAGTCGTGGCGCGCGCTGGGGCTGTCGGCGGTCGACGACGACGAGCGGATCTTCACCGACGAGGATGTCCGCGCCCTCCAGGAGATCCTCCAGCTCGCCGACGACCAGCACCTCGACCAGGGCACCGTGACGACCCTCCTGCGCTCGACCGGTCACACCATGGACCGCCTCGTGCTCTGGCAGGCCGAGGCGCTGGTCGGCGACCTCGTCGAGCAGCAGGGGCTCGACCCCGTGGCCGCCCGGCTCGAGCTCCTCGAGCGGCTGCCCGTGATCGCGCCGGTGCTCGAACGGCAGCTCACGCACGCCTGGCGCCGTCAGCTCGCCGCCTACGCGGGCCGGTACGCCGTCGAGTTCTCCCACGCCCGCGAGCAGGGAGTGTCGGGCCACGCCGAGCTGCGGCTCGCCCGCGCCGTCGGGTTCGCGGACATCGTCGACTTCACCAAGCGGACCGCCGGCTTCGAGTCCATCGAGCTGGCGCACTTCGTGCAGGACTTCGAGTCCGGAGCCCGCGACGTCATCTCGGCCGCCGGCGCGCGCGTGGTCAAGACCATCGGCGACGCCGTCCTCTACGTCGCCGACAACGTCGCCACCGGCGCCGAGGTCGCGCTCGGCCTCGCCGAGGCGCCCACCACCCGCGGCGAGCACGGTGTGCCCGTCCGCGTCAGCCTCGTCTGGGGGCGCGTGCTCGCGCGCTTCGGCGACGTGTTCGGGCCCAGCGTGAACCTCGCCGCCCGGCTCGTCGACATCGCGGACCCCGGGAGCGTCCTCGTCGACCGCGGCACCGCCGGCCTGCTCGCCGACGACGCGCGGTTCGCGCTCACCGCGCGTCCCGGCGTCGAGGTGCAAGGGCTCGGTGCCATCGAGCCCGTCCAGCTGCAGCGGGCGTACCGGGGCTGACGGTGGAGCTGAGCGAGATCCAGCATGTGGCGCGCCAGGTTCGAGAGATGTATAACGAGCGCGACCAGGCTCGGCGCGGTCGCAGCTGGACCCGCGAGGAGCTCGTCCTCGGGTTCGTCGGGGACGTCGGAGACCTCGCCAAGCTCGCTCTCGGCAAGGCCGGAGTGCGGGATCGCGCCGACCTCGACCGGGCCGTGGCCCACGAGCTCGCTGACTGCCTGTGGTCGGTCTGCGTCCTCGCCGACGCCTACGGCGTCGAGCTCGAGTCAGCGTTCCGGACGACGATGCAGTCGCTCGCGGACGGACTCACCGGTGACGCCGCGAGCTCACCGGACGCAGGCACGGCGCCCGTCGGAGGCTGAGCAGGAGTCGGGCCAGCGACCCGGACGCCGCGGCCAGCCCGACGACCCCTGCACCCCGCCCTGCGGCGGCGGACGCAACGGATCTCGACAGCGCGAGGAGGCTTCGGCGTGTCGTTCGGCTCCACCGTCTCGGGTCGGGCGGTGGTTCAGTCGGGCGGTGGTTCAGTCGGGCGGTGGTTCATATGGCGGCGCGCGTCGAGGACGGTAGCCCTCGGCACCTCGGCACCTCGGCACCTCGGCACCTCGGCACCTCGGCACCTCGGAACGTCTGCGCGGGGCGCGGCAAGGGATGACGCGGAAGGTCGTCCGCGGATCGGCCGACGAACGTCGGACGTTTCTAGAACCGTGGCGGGGCGTCGTCGAGCCATGGCCCGGCGTCGCCGTGCGGCCCGTCGCGCCTGCCCCGTTCGGGGGGATCTGTCGGATCGGCGGGGGCTGGTTCGGCCTGGGCCCCGGCCGTCTGGGCGCCGCGCGGTGCGGGCGCGTGGCGGGACGTGGGTGGGGCGGGGATGGTGGGGTCGGTCGGGCTGGTCGGGACCTTGTAGGCGTGTCCGGAGGGCGCGGTCCACACGATGGTGCCG
>NZ_JBNCMC010000004.1:0-659652 GCF_049844995.1 Luteimicrobium sp. DT211
ACGCCGTCGCGGTCCGGATCATCGACTCCACCTGACCGACCGCCCGCACCAGGTCACCGATCGTCTCCGCACGCTCGACCCCCGTCGCGCCCAGCACGCCGCCCGGATCCACGCCCCGCGGCCCAGGGCGCGGCGCAACCGCCACCCCAGAACCCGCCCCACGCGCCGCCGTCGTCATGCCCCCAGTCAACACCGAGCCACTGACATCCCCTCGAACACATGTTCGAGTAGGTGAGGCGACGCTTCGGCGTCGTTCAGCCGACCGGACGAGGTACCGCGACGACCTGGACGTCGTCCTCGTACACCACCCGCCCGGGGTCGCGAGTGTGTCGCTCGGCGCATGCCACGCCGTAGCGGTCGAGCAGAGCGCCGTACTCGCGAGCCTTGGCGACGAGCGGCGTCGCAGAGGCCCTGAACCAGGCCTTGGCGCCTGGGTTGACGTCCCGGTCGTACACGAGCGGGTCGACGCCCGACGGGTCGAGGTAGGCGGCGTCGCACCAGTCGTTGTTGCGGCGCCACCAAACCTGATCTTCGAGCGTCAGGAACCCCGCGCGTGCGAGCCCGTTCGCCAGCCCGAACACCCCGGGGTGGTGCCCGCGTCGGTTCGGCTCGACCGCCTCGAGCCGCACGAGCTCCAGACCCTCACCCATGACGGTCGACACTAGCCCGCCGGTCCCGCTGCCAGACCTGAGCCTCCCGCGTGCGGAACCGGCCGCCGTCGGGCAGCGTGTGGCGCGGGGTGACGCCATGTTCACAGCCCGTTCACGACGGCGACACGGGCGTGCTCTGGGATGACGACGACGTCCGCAACCCGGTCGTCGTCGTGCGGCCCGGCACCGGCCGGGTACGCGAGGCACCAGCTCGACACACCGAGGAGTCAGCGTGGACGGTCAGCACAACTGGAGGAGGGTCGCCGCACTCACAGCGGCCGCGGCCCTCGTGGTGTCGGGTGGGGGAGCGGCGGCGTGGGCCGCGTCCGGGGGTGGCGACGACGGCACGACGGCGGACGCCGCGGCCGCCTCGCACCTCGTGATCTCCGAGGCGTACCTGTCGGGCGGGAGCGCGAACGCGCCGTACACGACCAAGTTCGTCGAGCTCTTCAACCCCACGGGCGCCGCGGTCAGCGTGGACGGCTGGTCCGTCCAGTACCGGCCCGCGACGGGCACGGGGGCGTCGACGTCGACGATCTCGCTCACCGGGAGCGTCGCGGCCGGCGGCCACTACCTGGTCGCGGGCGGGTCCAACGGCGCGGCGGGCGCCGCCCTCCCGACGCCTGACGCGTCCGGTGCGGCGCTCAACCCGTCGGGCTCGGCGGGCACGATCGTGCTCGCGTCGACCACCGACAAGCTAAGCCTCCCCACGGGCTCGGTGACGGGCGACGCCGCGACCGCGGCGCACGTCGTCGACCTGGTCGGGTACGGCACGTCCAACACGTACGAGGGCCACCCGGTCACGGGCCTGCCGGCCAACACGACGCCGAGCTCGCTCCAGCGCGCAGCCGGCACGGACACCGACGACAACGCCGCCGACCTCGCCGTGGGCTCGACCGTCACCCCGCAGAACACGGGCGACGACACGACCCCGACCGACCCGCCCACGGACCCGCCGACCGACCCCGGCACCACGGCCACGATCGCTCAGGTCCAGGGCACGACGGACACGAGCCCGTACGTGGGCAAGACGGTGACGACGCGCGGCGTCGTGACGGCGGCCTACCCGACCGGCGGCTACAACGGCCTCTACATCCAGACCCCCGGCACGGGCGGCGACCTCGACCTCGCGACGCACACGGCGTCCGACGGCCTGTTCGTGTACTCGACCAAGGCCGCGGGCGAGCTCAAGCCGGGCCAGTACGTCGAGGTCACGGGCACGGTCTCCGAGTACTCCGGCCTGACGGAGCTGTCCGCGACCACCTGGTCCGTCCTGCCCGACGCCGTCCCCGCGGTCAAGCCCGCGACGGTCGCCTTCCCGCAGTCGGGCGCCCAGCGCGAGAGCCTCGAGGGCATGCTGCTGGCGCCCACGGGCCACTACGTCGTCGCCGACAACTACGACACGAACTACTACGGGTCGTTCCTCCTCGCGGCCGGCGACAAGCCGTTCGTCCAGCCGACCCAGGCCGGTCGCCCGGGCAGCGCCGAGGCCCAGGCCGCCGTGACGGACCGGGCCGCGCGCGGCGTCGTCCTCGACGACGGCGCGACCACGAACTTCTCGACGGCCGCCAACTCGGGCAAGCCGCTGCCGTACCTCACGGGCGGCAAGCCGGCCCGCGTCGGCGCACAGGTTACGTTCACGACGCCGGTCGTCCTCGACTACCGCTACGACGCCTGGGCCTTCGAGCCGCTGGCCCAGCTCACGCCCGACGTCGCAGCCGCCGTCCAGCCGGTGACGTTCGAGAACACGCGCACGGACGCCCCGAAGGTCGCGGGCACGCTGCACGTCTCGAGCTTCAACGTCCTCAACTACTTCACGACGACGGGCGACCAGCTCACCGGCTGCCAGCCGTACACCGACCGTGACGGCAACCCGGTCACGGTCAAGACGGGCTGCAACGCGCGCGGCGCGTGGGACGCGGCGAACCTGCAGCGTCAGCAGACCAAGATCGTGAACGCGATCAACGGCCTCGGTGCGGACGTCGTCTCGCTCGAGGAGATCGAGAACTCGCTCACGACCGACGGCGAGAGCCGCGACGCCTCGCTCGCGACCCTCACGGCCGCGCTCAACGCCGCCGCCGGTGCGGGCACCTGGAAGTTCGTGCCCTCGCCGTCGACGGTCCCGACCGGCGAGGACGTGATCCGCGTCGCGTTCATCTACAAGCCGGCCGCCGTGCAGCCGGTGGGCGACTCGAAGATCCTCGTGGGCGCGCCCGCGTTCGACCTCGCCCGCGAGCCGCTCGCCCAGGCCTGGCGCCCGGTCGGCGGGACGAAGGCCGACGACGTCGTCGTGGTCTCGAACCACTTCAAGTCCAAGGGCGCCGACGCCTCCGCCGGCCCGGGGGACACCGACTCCGGCGACGGCCAGGGTGCCTTCAACGCGACCCGGGTCGCGCAGGCGCACGCGCTGCTCGACTTCGCGAACGGCTTCGCCGTCTCCGCGGGCACCGACAAGGTCCTGCTGGTCGGTGACTTCAACGCCTACGGCCAGGAGGACCCGGTCAAGGCCATCACCGACGCGGGCTACACCGACCTCGGCGCGACCACGGGCAAGCAGACGTACCTGTTCGACGGGTACGTCGGCTCGCTCGACCACGCGTTCGCGTCGGCGTCGCTCGCGAAGGTCGCGAAGGCCGACGTCTGGAACATCAACTCGGTCGAGCCGATCGCGAACGAGTACAGCCGCTACAACTACAACGTGTCGAACCTCTACGACACGACCCCGTTCCGGTCGTCCGACCACGACCCGATCCTCGTGGGCCTCGACCTGCCGCTGAAGGCGTCCGTCGACGTCCGGCTCAAGGCGCTCACGGCCGTGCCGTTCTGCTCGGCCGGGAAGGTCTACCTGTCGACGTCGGTCGTGGCGGGCGAGCCGAAGCACGCGCTCGACATCCGCCTCACCACCCCCTACGGCGACCAGAAGTTCACCAAGGTGGCGCCGCTGACGTCCGTGTCGCAGGTCTTCGCGACGGGCAGGGCGACGATCCCGGCCGGCACCCTCACCGTCGCCGGCTACTACTGGGACGGCGCCGGGCACTACCAGGTGGACACGAAGTCCTACGGAGCCAAGGCATGCAGCTGATGTGAGCTGAGCTGACCGCCCCTGACCAGGGCAGGTCCTGAGGTCCCAGCCGGGGCCGGTAGGGTCGGGCGACGTGAGCACCACGCCCGACCCCGCCGGCCCCGTCGAGGGTCCCGACGACGCAGGAACCGACGCCGCTGTGCCTGACGCGGCCGACGGCGTCGCCGCGGCGGACCGCGAGCCGGCGCCCGCGGCCCCCGTCGAGCAGGAGCCGGTCGAGGTCGAGCTCCCGGCCGACGCGCGGGTCGAGGCGACGGACGTCGACGTGAACGAGGCCGTGCAGGGTCGGACCCGCCGCGCCCCGCGCTACCAGAACTTCCTCAAGGCGGGGGCTCTGCTGGGTGCCGTCGTCGGGCTGTTCGTCGGCGGGTTCATGCTCACGCTCGACGGCGTGCAGCAGATCGACAAGCCCGGCGTCCTCTTCTCGCTGATCGTGATCGCCGGAATCTGCGTGGGCCTGGGCGTGGCCGGCCTCCTGGCGGTCCTCGCCGACCGCCGCAGCCTCGGGCGCCGAGCCTGACGCGACACGCCGACGTCTTCCGGGCGTCACAGTCTTGACACAGCGCCGACATGCGGATCAGGTGAGATCGCTACGCCACCCGTGCCGCTGACGTCGTGACCCAGCGTCCCGCTGCCCGGGTGGGACCGCAGGTCACCGACATGGAGGCACCGTGAGCACTGTGAGCACCGCACCCACCCCCTCGCGACGACGACGGCGCACCCGCCGCCGCGCCGTCGCCGGCTTCACCGCGGCCGCGCTCGCGGTCGGCGGGGGCTCGCTCCTCGCCGCGAGCTCTGCGGTCGCCGCCGACCCTGCAGACGCTGCCACGACGACCCTCGACCTCGTCGCCATCAACGACTTCCACGGCCGCATCGACGCGAACACCGTGGGCTTCGCGGGGACCGTCGAGCAGCTCAAGGCGCAGAACCCCGACGGCACGGTCTTCCTGTCGGCGGGCGACAACGTCAGCGCGTCGCTGTTCGCGTCGTCCGTGCAGGACGACGCTCCGACGATCGACGTGCTGAACGCGCTGGGGCTGCAGGTCTCCTCGGTCGGCAACCACGAGTTCGACAAGGGCTACTCGGACCTCACGGGCCGGATCGACGACCGCGCGGACTGGCCCTACCTGGGCGCGAACGTCTACGAGCACGGCACGACGACGCCCGCGCTGCCCGCCTACGACGTGATCGACGTCGACGGGGTCAAGGTCGGCGTGATCGGCGCGGTCACCGAGGAGACCCCGACGCTCGTCTCGCCGGCCGGCGTCGCGACCCTCGACTTCGGCGACCCCGTGGCCGCCATCAACAAGACCGCCGACGCGCTCACGGACGGCGACCCGTCGAACGGTGAGGCGGACGTCGTCGTCGCCACGCTCCACGAGGGCGCGAGCGAGGGCACGCCCGACGGCGCCACGCTGGACCAGGAGGTAGCGGCGGGCGGCGCGTTCGCCGACATCGTGACGAAGACGAGCCCCAAGGTCGCGGCCATCTTCACGGGCCACACGCACAAGCAGTACGCGTGGGACGCCCCCGTGCCCGGTGAGGCAGGCAAGACCCGCCCGATCATCCAGACCGGCGACTACGGCGAGAACGTCGGGCACGTGTCGCTCACGCTCGACACGGCCACGCACGCGGTCGAGTCGTACACGGTCCAGAACGTCGCGCGCACCACGACGCCGGCCGCCGACCTGATCGCGCAGTACCCGGCCGTCGCGAAGGTCGACGGCATCGTCAAGGACGCGCTCGCGTACGCCGACGAGGTCGGGAAGACGCCGGTCGGCAAGGTCGCGGGCGACATCACGACCGCGTACACCGGCGGCTCGTACGTCAAGGGGAAGTACACCCAGCCCGACCCCGCGAACCCCATCACGGGCCGCGACGACCGCGCGTCCGAGTCGGCGCTCGGCAACACGGTGGCGAACGCGCTCCGCGACACGCTCGCCGACCCGACGCGCGGCGGCGCCGAGATCGGCGTCGTCAACCCGGGCGGCCTGCGGGCCGAGCTCTTCAAGGGCGACGACGGCGTCATCAGCTATGCCGAGGCGAACAGCGTGCTGCCGTTCGTCAACAACCTCTGGACGGTCACGCTCACGGGCGCGCAGTTCACGGCGCTCCTCGAGCAGCAGTGGCAGACCGACGCGAACGGCAACCGGCCCTCGCGCCCGTACCTCAACCTCGGCCTGTCCGACAACGTGACCTACACGGTCGACACCCTCGACCCGAGCGCGACGCCCGGCCACCACGTGCTCAGCGTGTACGTGGACGGGAAGCCGATCGACCCGGCGGGGGAGTACCGCATCGGCACGTTCTCCTTCCTCACTGCGGGCGGCGACAACTTCCGCGAGTTCCTCGAGGGCACGGACGCGAAGGACTCCGGCCTGGTCGACCGCGACGGCTGGATCGACTACCTCGGCAAGCACCAGCCGCTGTCGCCGTCGTTCGCGCGCTCGCACGTCGCCGTCGACAAGGCGCCCAAGACGACCCGGGCCGGCGAGGTCGCGAAGGCCAAGGTCTCGAGCGTGAACCTGACCTCGCTCGGCGCCCCGCGCAACACGTCGCTCACCGAGTACCTCGTGCCCTCGGGCGCGGCCTTCGAGCCGAAGAAGCCCGGCACCTCGCTCGGCACGGCGCCGGTCACCGCTGCCGGCGTCGCCAACCTCGCGGTCACGGTGCCGACGACGACGAAGCCCGGGTCCTACGACCTCGTGCTCCTCGTGCAGCCCTCGGGCACGGTGGTGCGCCTGCCGCTCACGGTCAAGGCCCCGCTGCCCGCCGTCGTGACGAAGGCGCCCACGGCCGTCCCGTTCTGCTCGGGCGGCCAGGTGTACCTGAGCACGTCGGTGGTCAACGGCGAGGCGGACCAGAAGGTCGACGTCCGGCTCACCACGGCGTTCGGCGACAAGAAGTTCAGCGGCGTCGCGCCGTTCACGTCGGTCTCGAACGTCTTCGCGACCGGCAAGACGTCGGTCGACGCCGGCTCGGTGACCATCGCCGCGTACTACTACGACGGCGCCGGCCACTACCAGACCTCGACCAAGGCCTACCCGGCCAAGACCTGCAAGTAGCGCTGTGGGCATGCGTTCTGCTGCTCGGGACACCCCTGAAGCAGCAGGACGCATGCCCACACACCGCGGCCGGCTCCTTCACATCTGCTGTGTCACACTTGATGCGTGGCTCCCCGCGCAGATGGACGTCTCAACCACGATCTGATGCCAGGCGAGAAGGGCCCGCAGGACGCTTGCGGGGTCTTCGGCGTCTGGGCACCCGGCGAAGAGGTCGCCAAGCTCTCCTACTTCGGTCTGTACGCGCTGCAGCACCGTGGCCAGGAGTCGGCCGGCATCGCGACCAGCAACGGCGAGCAGATCCTCGTCTACAAGGACATGGGACTGGTCTCCCAGGTCTTCGACGAGACCGCGCTGAACGCACTCACCGGGCACATCGCCGTCGGGCACTGCCGCTACTCGACGACGGGCGGGGTGACCTGGGAGAACGCTCAGCCGACCCTGGGCCCGACGGCGTCGGGCACGATCGCGCTCGGGCACAACGGCAACCTGACGAACACCGCGGAGCTGGTGAACCTCGTCGCGGAGCGGTACGGCGCGCAGCGCCGGGGCGAGCTCGCGCGGGGCAACACCACGGACACCGCGCTGGTGACGGCGCTCCTCGCGGGCGACGCGGACCACACGCTGGAGGCGACGGCGCTCGAGGTGCTGCCGCGTCTGCGGGGCGCGTTCAGCCTGGTCTTCATGGACGAGCGCACCCTCTACGCGGCGCGCGACCCGCAGGGCGTCCGCCCGCTGGTCCTCGGCCGGCTCGAGCGCGGCTGGGTGGTCGCGTCGGAGACGCCGGCCCTGGACATCGTGGGCGCGTCGTTCGTGCGCGAGGTCGAGCCCGGCGAGCTCATCGCGATCGACGCCGACGGCCTGCGCTCGACGCGGTTCGCCCCGGTCGAGCGCGCGGGCTGCATCTTCGAGTACGTGTACCTCGCGCGGCCCGACACGTCGATCAACGGGAAGTCCGTGCACGCGAGCCGCGTGGAGATGGGCCGCGAGCTCGCTCGTGAGCACCCCGTCGAGGCGGATCTCGTCATCCCCGTCCCCGAGTCGGGGACGCCGGCCGCGGTCGGGTACGCCCAGGAGTCGGGCATCCCGTTCGGGCAGGGCCTGACCAAGAACGCGTACGTGGGTCGCACGTTCATCCAGCCGTCGGACACGCTCCGGCAGCTCGGGATCCGGCTCAAGCTGAACCCGCTGCGCGAGGTGATCCGCGGCAAGCGGCTCGTCGTCGTCGACGACTCGATCGTGCGCGGCAACACGCAGCGTGCCCTGGTCCGGATGCTCCGCGAGGCGGGCGCCGCCGAGGTGCACGTGCGCATCAGCTCGCCGCCCGTGAAGTGGCCCTGCTTCTACGGCATCGACTTCGCGTCGCGCGCCGAGCTCATCGCGAACGGCCTGAGCGCCGACGAGATCGCCGCGTCGCTCGGCGCCGACTCGCTCGGCTACATCTCGATGGAGGGGCTGATCGCCGCGACGGAGCAGCCCGCCAGCCAGCTGTGCACGGCGTGCTTCAGCGGCAAGTACCCGATCGAGCTCCCGCCCGCCGACCAGCTCGGCAAGCACCTCCTCGAGCAGGACGTGCTGCCCCTGGGTGCCCCGGAGGACGGCCTGCTGTCGCTCTCCGTGGGTGTGGGCGGGTCCACGGCGCTCGACCACCCGTGACCTTCGGCCCGTTCCCCTCATGTCCCCCGGGACGTCCTGTCGTCCTGCCGGTCCTGCCGTCACGACGACGCCACGACAGCCGACCTTCCGACACCCCTGGAGATCCCCTGTGACCGATGGTCTGACCTACGCCGCCGCGGGCGTCGACACGGAGGCCGGCGACAAGGCCGTCGAGCTCATGAAGGACGCGGTGCGCCGCACGCACGGCCCCGAGGTCCTGGGCGGCGTCGGCGGGTTCGCCGGCCTGTACGACGCCCGTGAGCTGACCCGCTACCGTCACCCCCTGCTCGCGACGTCGACCGACGGCGTCGGGACGAAGGTCGCGATCGCGCAGGCGCTCGACGTGCACGACACGATCGGCTTCGACCTCGTCGGCATGGTCGTCGACGACATCGTCGTGGTGGGCGCCAAGCCGCTCTTCATGACGGACTACATCGCGTGCGGCAAGGTCGTCCCCGAGCGGATCGCCGACGTCGTCCGCGGGATCGCGGCGGCGTGCGAGGTGGCCGGCACGGCGCTCGTCGGCGGCGAGACGGCGGAGCACCCCGGGCTGCTCGGGCCCGACGAGTACGACGTCGCGGGCGCCGCGACGGGCGTCGTCGAGGCGGACGCGCTGCTCGGCCCGGACCGGGTCCGGCCCGGCGACGTGCTGATCGGGCTCGCGTCGTCCGGTCTGCACTCGAACGGCTACTCGCTGGTGCGCGCGGTCGTGAAGCACGCGGGCTGGGAGCTCGACCGGCACGTCGACGAGTTCGGCCGGACGCTCGGCGAGGAGCTGCTCACCCCCACCCGCGTCTACGCGAGCGACTGCCTCGCCCTCGCCGCGGACGACGCCGCGCAGGTGCACGGGTTCACGCACGTCACGGGCGGCGGCCTCGCCGCGAACCTGGCCCGTGTGCTGCCGTCGGGGACGCTCGCGACCGTCGACCGCGCGTCGTGGGAGGTTCCAGCCGTGTTCCGCACCGTCCGCGACCTGGGCAAGGTCCCGCAGCGAGACCTCGAGAACACCCTGAACCTCGGCGTCGGGATGGTCGCGATCGTCGGCGCGGACGGCGTCGACGCGGCGCTGGCGCGCTGCGAGGCGCTCGGCCTGCCGGCCTGGGTGCTGGGGACCGTGGAGCAGCACGACCCGACGTCCACGGCGGGGGAGGACCTGGTCACGGGGACCAAGGGCGTCCACGCCGGTGCGGTGCGGATGGTGGGGAGCTACCGGGGGTGACCCACCGGGGTGACGCCGTCCACCGAGCGGGGGGCGGCGTCACCGACGGAAGGTGTCAGCGCTCGTCGTTCCAGTCGTTGTACTGATCCTGGAACTCGTCGTCGTTCGACTCGAGCCTGGAGTCGGTGGCGACGTCGGTGTTCGAAGAACTTCCGCCGAGCTCGCGTTCGAGCGCGTGGTAGTTCGTGTCGGGGCTGTAGTACTTCAAACGACGAGCGACCTTGGTCTGCTTCGCCTTCTGACGGCCGCGTCCCATATGGCTCGACCCCCTCAACGTGAAAGCCAGGGCAGGCGACGCGCAGACGCGTGCGGCCCTGGTGATGTCTCGTCTGTTCCAGTGCACAACGGTACATGGTCAGGGGCCGTTCCAGCCACTCGCGGGCCTGGCGGGTCGCTCCGCGCGTGTCTGGCCCGGGGGATTCGGCAGGAGAAGGGCGGGTGGTCCGTGGCGTCCGGGTCGCTCGACGTGTCGGACATCACGCACGCGCGCCGTTCCTCCCGCTCGCGGCCTCTCGGCTCATTTCACCCATCGCCCGAGTAGTCGACTTTGCGCGGACTGTCATCATGGAAGGGAGATGTGGCGTCGTGCAGAGGGCGTCCGGCAATCCGCCGGACCGTGCGACGCCCGGTGTGGAGGTGGAGCATGACTGCGCACGGCATGCAGGGCGAGCCCGAGGTCCTCCTGACCCCGGCCGAGGTCGCGAGCCTCTTCCGTGTCGACCCGAAGACGGTCACCCGGTGGGCCAAGGCGGGCAAGCTCTCCTACATCCGCACGCTCGGCGGCCACCGTCGCTACCCCGAGGCCGAGGTGCGTGCGCTCCTGGGTGCCGCGACGACGTCGGACGACGACGCGAAGAAGGACTGAGGCGACGACGGACCGAGGTGGCACGGCCGGCGTCGCAGCCGGCCGCGCCCGCCCGGGCCCTGCGCCCGCGCCGCGCCCGGCGTGCCGGGGAGACGGCGTCAGCGCCGGCGGAGCGCGGTCCGCGCGCCGAGCGCGAGGACGGCGACGCCGACCCCGACGAGGACCTTGACGTTGCGTGCCCGGCCCGCCTGACGCGGCAGGCCGTCGCCGGTGAAGAGGCCCGCGGTGTCGGTCGCCGCCTGCTTGGTCGACGCGGCGAAGCGCGTGGCCTGCGCCCGGGGATCGAGGTGTGCCGAGAGCTCGTCGACCGTGCTCGCGAGCTCGGCGCGGGCCTGGGCGAGCTCCTCCTGGAGCTGGGTCTCCTTGGTGCTCATCGGGCACCACCTCCCTTGAGCGCGGCGATGTCCTGCTTGAGGCTGTCGACGGTCTCGTCTGTCTTCGGGATGCCCCGTTGGACGGCCTTCACGCCGACGAACGCCAGCGCCCCCACGATGATCAGCAGGCCGGCCGCCGTCAGGAGCGCGGCGAGCCAGTCGACGAACACGTGGGCGAGGCCCAGGTACCCGGCGAACACCAGGTAGACGAGGATGAAGAAGCCGAGGACGCCCGCGACGACGAGCAGCGCGATCCCGATCCCGGCGTTCTTCGCCTTCTCGACGAGCTGCGCCTTGGCGAGCTCGATCTCGGTGCGTGCGATGCGGGTGACCTGCTCGGTGGCCTTCTCGACGAGCCGCCCCAGCGACGCCCGCTGCTCGGAGGCCGGTCGGCCGTCGTCCCAGTCGCTCATGCGCCCTCCTTCGATGTCCCCCGCAGGGCCGTCGACCAGCTGTCGACCTGCGCTGCGGGGCCAGTCCGAGCCTATCGACTGTGCAGGTCGGGCGCAGGCTAACCACAGGCCGGGGGGACGACGAAGGACCCCCGGGATTCCCGAGGGTCCTTCTGAGGTGGCTCCGACCGGCGTCGATCCGGTGACCTTTCGATTTTCAGTCGAACGCTCTACCAACTGAGCTACAGAGCCCTGACGGAAACACCCGGACGCGTCCTTCGACGTGACCGGGTGTCGCTGCCGAGCGACCCTGACGGGACTTGAACCCGCGACCTCCGCCGTGACAGGGCGGCGCGCTAACCAACTGCGCTACAGGGCCTGGTGGTGATCCGCTCCGTGAAGCGAACCGAGAGGATCGTATCCCACCGAGGCGCCGATCCCGAAATCCGGTCCCGGCCCCGGAGAACGACCTGCTCGCGTACCCCCAACGGGATTCGAACCCGTGCTACCGCCGTGAAAGGGCGGGGTCCTAGGCCGCTAGACGATGGGGGCTCAGGGACGACGGCAAGTGTAGCGGGCTGGGAGGATGGCCGGGTGGTGGAGATGACGCGCGCCGAGTTCGAGGACGCCGTGCGCGACGCGCTCGACGAGATCCCGCGGGACCTCGCCCGCCAGATGGACAACGTGGTGGTGCTCGTCGAGGACGACGCGCCCGCCGACGACCCGGAGCTCCTCGGCCTGTACGAGGGCACGCCGCTCACCGAGCGCGGCTCCTGGTGGGCGGCGGGCGCGCTGCCCGACCGCATCACGATCTTCCGCAACCCGACCCTCGCCATCTGCGACGACCGGGAGGACGTCGTCGAGGAGGTCGTGATCACCGTCGTCCACGAGGTCGCGCACCACTTCGGCATCGACGACGAGCGCCTCCACGAGCTCGGCTGGGCCTGAGGGAAGGGCGGCTGCAGAGGCCTGGAGGGGGGTGCGGGTGGCTCTCAGCCGCGGTGAGCGCGGCGCGCGTCCCAGGCCGACCGCACCATCTCGTCGAGCGTGTGCCGCATGGCCCAGTCGAGGTCGCGGGCGGCCGCCTCGCCCGAGGCGACGATGCGCGCAGGGTCGCCGGGGCGCCGGGGTGCGACCTCGGGCGTGAAGTCGATGCCCGTCACGCGCGCCATCGCGTCCATGATCTGCCGCACGGAGACACCGTCGCCGGAGCCGAGGTTGTAGACGGGCGCGAGCTCGCGGCCGGCCTCGAGCGCCTGCGCGGCGGCGACGTGGGAGACCGCGAGGTCGGCGACGTGCACGTAGTCGCGCACGCAGGTGCCGTCGGGCGTCGCGTAGTCCGTGCCGTTGATGCGGGGCGTGCGGCCCTCGAGCAGTGCGTCGAGCACGAGCGGGAACAGGTTGTGCGGGCTGGTGTCGTACAGGTCGGGGGAGCCCGAGCCCACGACGTTGAAGTAGCGCAGCGAGGTGTGGCGGAACGGCGTGCCGCCCGTGGCCTCGGCCGCGCGGCCCTCGTCGGCGAGCAGCCACTCGCCGATGAGCTTCGACTCGCCGTACGGCGACTCGGGGTGCGTCTCGGTGGCCTCGGTGACCAGGTCGACGTCGGGCGTGCCGTACGTGGCCGCCGACGACGAGAAGACGATCCGCGGGACGCCGGCCTGGGCCATCGCGTCGAGCAGGCTGACCGTGCCCGTGACGTTCTGGGTGTAGGTGTGCCGGGGGCGCTTGACGGACTCGCCCGCGTACTTGAAGCCCGCGAGGTGCACGACGCCGGTGACGCCGTGGTCGCGCATCGCCGCGACGAGCGTCGCGGTGTCGAGGATCGACGCCTCGACGAACGGGACGGCGGGGAGGTCGCCCGCGCCGTCGGGCACGAACGCCCGGTGCCCCGACGACAGGTCGTCCACGACGACAGGCGCGATGCCCGCCTCCGAGAACGCGCGCACCACATGAGAACCGATGTAGCCGGCACCGCCGGTCACGAGCCACGTCATGCCCGACACGGTATCCGACGAGGTCGGGGGGCTTCCGTGCCCGCCCTGCCTCTGGTTCACTCGGACCCATGACGTGGAAGCGCTCCCACCGTCGGCGCCGCACCGCTGCGGCCGGCGTCCTCGCGGCCGTTCTCGCACTCGCCGCGGGCTGCTCGTCCGACGACGACGGAGGGGACGGCCCGGCGTCGTCGCCGTCGCCCAGCGCGACCCCGCAGCCGCAGGTGGGCGCGGCCTGCCCGGCCGACGCCGCGGGCGGCACCCAGGTGCGGTTCGGCGAGGACGACTACCTCGGCGGCGTCGTCATGGGGTCCGGGACGACGGGCATCGTGCTCGCCCACGAGTACCAGTCCGACTCCTGCAACTGGCTCCCGTACGCCAAGGCCCTCGCCGCGAAGGGCTACACCACGCTCGCGTTCGACTTCGCCGGCAACGGCGGATCGGTGCTGGGGCCCGGGACGCAGAGCAACGACGCCGACGTCGAGCAGGCCGCGGCCTACCTCAAGTCCCACGGCGCCACGAAGATCGTCCTCATGGGGGCGTCCATGGGCGCCGAGGCGTCGCTCAACGACGTCGGGGAGGTCGCGCCCGAGGCCGTCGTGTCGCTCGCGACGCCGCTCAACTTCCTGAACGAGGCCGTCGACGCCGCCGGCGTCACCGTGCCGGTCCTGCTGATCGCGGGCAAGGACGACTCGAACGGAGGCTTCGCGGACGCCGCCCGCATCGTCGCGAAGCAGGTTCCGAGCAAGGACAAGACCGTGAAGATCGTCGACTCGTCGGAGCACGGCACCGGCCTGCTGCGGTCGGCGCAGAGCGGGACCGTCGAGAAGAGCATCGAGGCGTTCCTCGCGACGTACGCGCCGCCGACGACGTCGTGACCGCGGTCCCGGCCGGGCGTCGTCGGGCCGGGGAGGGGCTTCAGGCCGCGGCGGCGCGGACCAGCGTGAGCAGCGCCTCGGCGTACGCGTCGGAGGGGTCGACCGCGGTGAACGACTGCGGGCCGGCGGGCAGGGCGACGTCGACGGTCCAGCGGGCGGTCGCGTCCGAGCCGTCCTCCGCCGCGACCCGGCTCAGGGAGCGGAACGTGCCGCCCAGCAGGTCGCGGAGCTGGTGCTCCGCCGGGAGCCACAGGGCGTCCTCCAGGGCCACGGAGTCGAGCGCCCACTCCGTCGTCCCGTTGAAGCCCAGGACCGAGCCGGTCTCGTAGCGGTGCTCCTCGATCGTCATCTCCGAGACGGTGAACACCTGGTCGTCGAGGCCGTCCGCGTCGAGGGCGAACCGGTCGCCGTCCAGGGGCGTCCAGCGGACGCCCGCGTCACGCAGGGCACGGGCCAGGGAGCGAGAGATCATCGGCCCAGTATCGCCGCTACTCGGAGCTCGCAGGGCCGACGGCGCCCGGTGTCAGCGCGCGCCCGTCCAGCCAGCCCCGCAGCCGGTCGGGCTGGTTGGTGATCACACCCTCGACGCCCGCGGCCGCGACCGCCGTCCACGCGACCGGGTCGTCGAGCGTCCACGGATAGACCTCGAGCCCCGCGTCGTGCAGCTCGCGGACCCGCGAGAGCCGCTCGCGCAGCAGCCGCTTGGAGGGGTTGCAGGCGACGACGCCGAGGTGCCGGCAGGCGCGCACGACGTCCGGCGTCCACAGCTCGACGAGGAGCGCGCGGGGCAGGTCCGGGGCGGCGTCGCGGAGGGCGCCGACCGTGCGCCGCCGGAAGCTCTGGAAGGTCGCGCGCGACGCGAGCCCCGCGGTCCGGACCGTGTCGGTGACCCGCCGCGCGTCGTCGGCGGACCACAGCCCCTTGAGCTCGACGAGCACCCCGACGGACGCGTAGCGGGCGACCAGCTCGAGCACGGCCGCGAGCTCGGGGACCCGCTGGCCCGCGAACACGGGGGAGAACCGCGTGCCGGCGTCGAGCGCTCGCACCTCGGCGAGCGTGAGGTCCTTGACGCGCCCGGTGCCGTCGGTCGTGAGGGTCACGTCGCGGTCGTGGATCACGACGAGCGCGCCGTCGCGCGTCCGGCGGACGTCCAGCTCGACCGCGTCCGCGCCCACCCGGCAGGCGGCCTCGAACGCGGCGAGCGTGTTCTGCGGGGCGACGGACGAGTTGCCCCGGTGGGCGACGACGCGCATGTCCCCAGCCTGCCGCCTTTCGTGCGTCCCGGCGAACCGCGGGTCAGCCCGCGACCGACCGGTAGGTCGGGCGCCCGGCCGGGCGATAGGTCGTCACGACGATCCCGCTGCCGGTCCGGCGCACGTCCCCGAGCGTGAACGCAGCGCTCGCGGACCCCGTCGGGAACAGCCGCTCGCCGCGCCCCAGGACGACCGGGAACGTCAGCAGGCGCAGCTCGTCGAGCAGCCCCTGGGCGACCAGCCACGCGACGAGCGTCGGGCTGCCGTGCACCTGCAGCTCGTCGCCGACCGGCGACGGCGGGGCCTCCTTGAGCCGCTCGACGGCGGCGCGCACGTCCTCGCCGTCGCGGCCCACGACGTGCGTCCCGGCCCACGTGGGGTCGGTGAGCGTCGTCGAGACGACGTGCTTGGGCAGGTCGTCGAGGCGCTGGGCGACGACGTTCGTGACGCCGCCGACCTCGCGCGGCGCCGTCGGCCAGTAGGCCGCGAAGATGTCGTAGGTCCGGCGGCCGAGCAGGAAGCCCGCCGCGCGCCCGAACACCGCGGTGATCACCTCGTTCATGCCCTCGTCGGCGTAGGGGGCGAGCCAGCCGCCACGGTCGAAGGCGCCGCTGCGGTCCTCGTCCGGGGCGCCCGGCCCCTGCACCACGCCGTCGATGGTCTGGAACATGGTCGCCGTCAGCCTCATAGCGCCCCAGCCTCCCGGGTGAGGCCGCGGGGCGCCAGGGGGCACGGGTCACGGGTCGGTCACGGGCGGCGAGCCGCCGGTCCGCTACCTTGAGGTCGGTGAGCACGCGCACGGGCATCGACTGGGCGGCACCCGTCCCGGGTGCGCGCTACCACGGCGTGCGCGTCCCCAGCGGCACGCTCGCGGCCGTGAGCCTCGCCGCCGACCCCGAGGCCGTCGACGCCGGCGGGGCGCGCGGCGGCCGCGTCGTCCTGCTGCCCGGGCTCACGGGGTCCAAGGAGGACTTCGCGCTCGTCATGCCGCTCCTCGCGCGCGCCGGCCTCGACAGCGAGTCGGTGGACCTCGCCGGACAGTACGAGTCGGCGTCCGCCGGGCCGCGCGGCGTCGCGTCGGCGGGGGCGAGCCCGTCTGCCTCGTACGACTACCCGCTGTACACGGGGGACGTGACGGCGATCCTCGAGGCCGGGGAGCCCGCGCACGTCGTCGGGTACTCGTTCGCGGGCGTGGTCGCGCAGCTCGTGGCGGTCGCGCGGCCCGACCTCGTCCGCAGTCTCACGCTCGTCTCCACGCCCCCCGGCTACGGCAACGGGTTCCGGGGCGTGTCCTGGATCGGCTGGGCGTCCGGGACGTTCGGGCCGCGCGTGGCGGCGTCGCTCATGCTCTGGGGCGTCCGGAACAACCTCAACCGGGTCGACGACGACCGGCTCGCGTTCGTCCGGGCCCGGCTCGGCGCGACCCGCCGGGACAGCGTCGACGACACCATCGCCCTCATGATGGCGATCCCCGACGTGCGGGACGCCGTCGCGGCGCTGCCTGTGCCCAAGCTCGTGGCGGTCGGGCGGCACGACCTGTGGCCCGTGCGGCGGCACGCCCGCTTCGCCGCGAGCATCGGCGCCGAGCTCGGGGTGTACGGCTCCGGGCACAGCCCCAACGAGACCGCGCCCGCCGCTCTCACCGCGGACCTGGTGCGCCTCTACCGAGCGGCGCCGTCGTCCGGCGAGGGCGTGACGCCCGTCGAGGACCCGGAGGGCACGCCGGGCTGACGACGGCGCCACGCGCGCCGCTCCGCGCGGTGGCGGAAGGGCCGGGACTCCGGCCAGCAGACGCGGACCGTCGTCACGACCCACCGCAGCCGGCGGCCGAAGCTCGACCACGAGTCGAACGGCCGCGCCGACACCCCGACCACCCAGGCGTCGTCGTGCACGACGCGCATCCACGGCCGCACCTGGAAGCTGAGGTCGAGGTCGTCGTGGATGTCGGCGCGGTCGCGGTGGACCAGGTCGCGGAGCTCGCGCCACGCCTCCCGACGCATCGCCATCGACGAGCCGAACAGCGGCGGGTGCCCCAGGTACGGGCCCACCACGGCGTACAGGCCGCCGAGGTACCAGTGGTCGCCCATCCAGTTGACCACGCGCCGGGGTCCGTAGAACCGGCCGCGCCCCGTGAGCAGGTCCGGGGCGTCGGGGCCGGAGAACCGGGCGACGAGGCGCTCGACCCAGTCCCACGCCGGGAGCGAGTCCGCGTCGAGGCGGGCGATCACGTCCTCGGTGGCCGCGTCGTACCCTGCCGCCGACGCCGGCCAGATCCCGTGGACGGGCTGCGTCACCACGGTCGCGCCGTGGGCCCGGGCGACGTCCGCGGTGTCGTCGGCGGAGTCGTTGTCGACGACGATCACACGGTCCGGGCGGCGGGTCCCGGCCTCGAGCGCGGCGAGGCACCGTCGCAGCAGGGCGGCGTCGTTGCGACTGGGGACGACCACCGCGACCGAGGGAGCGCTCACGTGTCGTGAGCCTACGGCGTCGGGCGGCGCGAACCCGGGAGGATCGGCGTGGAAGCCGCCGCTGACCAGGCGTTTCGCCCTATCCAGGTCCGTGGGCTAGTGTGTCCGACGGTGACGCGGTATCCCCCCTGCACCGCGTCACCACCTACGTCACGAAGCCCCGGTCGCAGCACGCGGCCGGGGCTTCGTCGTGCTCCGGGGCCGGGTCGTCACGCCGCCGCCGCGGGCGTGCGGGCCAGGCGCTCGCGCAGCGCCGCGACGACCTCGCGCTCGTCGACCTCGACCAGCGCGTAGTCCCGCACGACGACTCGCCCGCCGACGACGACGTGCCTCGGCCGGCGGCCCGGGGCCGCCCACAGGAGCCCCGCGACGGGGTCGGCGACGCCCGCGTCCGCCACGCCGGAGACGTCCCACACGCACAGGTCGCCGGCCGTGCCGGGGCCCAGCGTGCCCAGCCCGGGCCGGCCGAGCCCCGCCGCCGAGCCCGCCGTCGCCAGGCCGAGCACCGTGCGCGCGGGGAGCTGCGGCCCGACCAGCGCCGAGACCTGGAGCGCGAGGCGCGCGTCGGCGAGCAGGTGGCCCGCGTCGTTGCTGCCGCCGCCGCTGGTGCCGAGGCCGACCGTGATCCCCGCGTCGAGCATCCGGGCGACCGGCGCGACCCCCCAGCCCATCGGCACGTCGCAGCCCGGGGCGTGCGTGGCGGTGACGCCGGCGGCGGCCAGCCGGGCGATCTCGTCGTCCGTCACGTCGCACAGGTGGGCGACCGTCACGTCGGGCGCGAGCCAGCCCCACGCCTCGAGGAGGTCGAGAGGCCGCCGGCCGTAGCGCTCGAGCGCGATCGCCGTGTCGACCTGCTCGTTCGCCTGCGTCCTGCGGCGCAGGCCGTGCTCGCGCGCGACCTCTCCGAGCGCGCGGAACGTCGCCTCGTCGTCCGAGTGGACGCCCGCCGGCCCGACGGCGAGCTGCAGCATCCCGTCGTCGGTCACGCCGTTCCCCGGCCCGCCGCCCGGGAGGAGGGCGCGCACGATCGCGTCGGCCGAGCGCGCGGCACGGGCCGCGTCCTCGCGGGCCGAGCCCCGCACGAGCACCAGGCGCGCGCCCACGTCCCGGACCGCGCCGGTGGTCGCGGCCGCGAGCTCGACGGTCCGCTCCGCGTCCACGTCGTGCGGCCAGTTGAGGTGGTGGTCGGCGACCGTCGTGACGCCGCACAGCAGCGACTCCGCGGCGCCCACCGCCGCGGCGGCCCGATACAGGTCCGGGTCGTGGCCCGCGCCGTCGTAGGCGGCCGCCATGGTCGGCAGCCAGCGCGCCATCGGCACGCCCCGCGTCCCCGGCAGCGTGCGGAAGGCGCTCTGGAGCAGGTGGTGGTGCGCGTTGACCAGGCCGGGCGTGACGACGCACCCCGACGCGTCGAGGGACGTGGTGCTGGGGAGGCCGTCGTCGAGGAGCAGGGGAGCGTCGGCGCCCGGGAGGTCGGTCGCGGCGTCGGTCAGGACGCGTTCCGCGGAGGTGACGTGCAGCATGCGGCCGTTTCTACCAGCCGCGTGTCACGCGCTTGTGACGTGCGCGTGTCAGAGCTCGAGGACGAGGCGCGGGCAGCCTGCCGCTGCGCGCGAGACGCACAGCATCATCGTGCGGTGCTCCGCCTGCTCGTCGGGCGTGAGCACCGAGTCGCGGTGGTCGGCCTCGCCCGAGACCATCGGCGTCTCGCACGTCCCGCACGTGCCCTCGCGGCACGACGAGAGCACCAGGACCCCGGCCTCCTCGACGCACTCGAGCACCGTGCGGTCCGCCGGGACCTCGATCGTCGTGCCCGTGAGCTCGAGCTCCACCTCGAACGCGACGTCCGCGGCGGCGTCGGCGGGCTGCTCCTTGGGCTCGAACCGCTCGAGGTGCAGCGAGCCGTGAGGCCAGGAGCGCACCGCGTCCTCGACACCCGCCATGAGCCGCCCCGGCCCGCAGCAGTAGACCTGTGCGCCCGGCTCGAAGGCCGCAGGGTTCCCCAGCAACGCGTCGAGGTCGGCCCGGCTGCCCTCGTCCGCGACGTGCAGGACCACCCGGCCCGGGTGCTTGGCGGTCAGCTCGTCCGCGAACGCCATCCGCGCGCGGCTCGACCCGCCGTAGTGCAGCACCCACGCGGTGCCGGCCGCCTCGGCCGCCGCGATCATCGGGAGCATCGGCGTGATGCCGATCCCCCCGGCGACGAGGACCGCGGGCGCCGCCGCGTCGAACACGAAGTGGTTGCGCGGCCCCCGGGCGGTCAGCTCGTCGCCGATGGCGAGCGCGTCGTGCACCCAGGCCGACCCGCCCCGGCCAGCCGGCTCGCGGAGCACCGCCACGGTCCACGTGCGGGCGTCGGACGCGCCGCACAGCGAGTACTGGCGCTCGACGCCGGCGCCCGGGAGCGTGAGGTCGACGTGGGCCCCGGGCTCCGCGGCGGGCAAGGGCGCGCCGTCCGCGGCGGCGAGCGTGAGGGCCACGACGCCGTCGGCGAGCTGCTCCTTGGCGACGACGACGACGCCGCGCGCGACGTCCGCGGCGCTCACCGGTGGCTCCGGTCGCGTCGGCGCCGGGTGGGCGCGTCGAGCCGGGGCTTCTGCTTGACCACGATCAGCCGGAACAGCGAGCCGTCCGCCGAGCGCCACCGGTGCGACGTGCCGCCCGGGTAGTAGGCCGAGTCCCCGGCGGCGAGCTCCGAGACGCCGTCGTCGCCGAGGTCCAGCACCACGCCGCCCGCGACGACGTAGAGGAACTCGTCCTCGTCGTGGACGTAGTACTCGCCCGGGTCGGTGTTGGCGCCGACCCACTCGAGGGGCTCGAACGCGCGGGCGCCCCGCACGAGGAGGCGGGCCTCGCCCTGCGAGAACGGGCCGCGGGCGCCCTCGGTGGACCGCAGCACCCGGGGGCGTCGGTCGTCCGGGTCGGCCTGCTGCGGGTCGCCCGCGGCCAGCAGCTCGACCTGGCTGGTGCGCAGCGCCTGCGCGATCCGCTCCAGCGAGACCATGCTCGGCCGGGTGTGCCCGCGCTCGAGCTGGCTGAGGAACGAGTGGGACAGGCCCGTGCGCTCGGCGACCTGGATCAGCGTCAGCCCGTGGGCGCGGCGCAGGGCTCGCATGCGCTCGCCGACCCGGCGGGCCTGGTCGTCGAGGACCCGCTCCGGGGGCGGCGCGGCTGGGCTGGTGACGGCGCTAGACATCGGACCTCATTCCTGGACCGTAACCGCGCCGTCTCCGTTCGAGGCGAGCTGTCGATCACTCTTTACACGCGCGGCCCGACGCGTTACGCGGCCGAAACGCGCGCTCCGTAGCGTCGCCGATGTTGATCCCATCAACATCCCAGGGCCGCCGCGAGGGCGTGGCGGCCGCCCGTGAAGGACCCTCGGAGGACCCGCCGTGACCGATGCGCCGCCTCGCCCCGTCTCCCTGCTGCGCGGCGCCACGCTCCCCGACGGGAGCACCGCGGACGTCGCGATCGCGGGCGGCGTCGTGACCGCCGTCGTGCCGGCCGGGCACGGGGCCGCTGAGGCGGCCGGCGCCGACGGCGAGGTCCTCGACCTGACCGGCTACGTGCTCCTCACCGCGCCCGCCGAGCCGCACGCCCACCTCGACAAGGCGCGCAGCTTCGAGCTCATCGGCCCACCGCTGGGCGACCTCGGCTCCGCGATCGACGCGTGGCGCGAGTACGCCGCGACGATGTCGGTGGAGTCGATCGCCGACCGGGCTCGCGCCCAGGTCCTCGAGATGCTCGCGCTCGGCACCACCGCGATCCGCACCCACGTCGACGTGCTGAGCGGCGACGGCTCCGCGACGGTCGAGGAGGCGACGCGCGGCACCCGTGCGCTGGTCGCGGTCCGCGACGAGCTGGCGCCGCTGGTCGACCTCGAGCTCGTCGCGCTCGCCGGGCCGCTGTGCCCCGACGCGCACGTCGAGGCGGTCCTCGACCTCGGCGTGGACGCCGTCGGGGGCGCGCCGCACCTCGCCGACGACCCGCTCGCCGACCTGGACCGGCTGCTCGCCATCGCGTCGCGCCGCGGCCTGCCCGTCGACCTGCACACCGACGAGAGCCTCGACGGCCCCGTCACCCTCGACGCGTACGCGCGCGCCGTCCGCGACTGGCCGCGCGACCGGCAGTACTCCGCGGGGCACTGCGTCCGGCTGGGGACCCTGCCCGCGGACGAGCGGGACCGGGTCGTGGCGGAGGTCGCGGCGTCGGACCTGGGGATCATCACCCTGCCGATCACGAACCTGTACCTGCAGGGCTGGGACGCTCCGGTCGGCACGCCGCGCGGCCTGACCGCGCTCCGGAGCCTGCTCGACGCCGGCGTGCGCGTCGCCGCCGGGGCCGACAACGTCCGCGACCCGTTCAACCCCGTCGGGCGCGGCGACGCGCTCGAGACGGCGTCGCTGCTCGTCACCGCCGGGCACCTGTCGCCCGCCGAGGCCTACGCCCTCGTGTCCGACGGCGCGCGCAGCGTCCTCGGGCTGCCGGCCGCCGGCCCGCGGCCGGGCGCCCGGGCGGAGCTGCTCGCCGTCCGGGGCGCGAGCCTCGCGGACGTCGTCGCGACGGCGTCCCCCGACCGCGTCGTCATCCACCGCGGGCGCGTCGTCGCCCGCACGACCCTCACCACCACCGTCGCCACCGTCCCCGCTGCCTCGGCCGTCCGCGAGCCGGCGCCCGTCGGATGAGCCTGCCCCGCACCCTCCAGCCCGCGCCCGAGGAAGAGGTACCCGTGTCCACTGCCACCGCACCCGTCACCGAGACGGTCACCAGCACCCTGCTCGACTTCCGCGACGTCGAGATGACGTTCCCCGACGGCACCGTCGCGCTCCGCGGCGTGGACCTCACGGTCGACCGGGGCGAGTTCGTCTCCGTCGTCGGACCGTCCGGCTGCGGCAAGTCGACGCTGCTGCGGATCGCGTCCGGTCTGGAGACCGCGTCCGACGGCGCCGCCCGGGTCGACGCGTCCCGCATCGGCTACGTCTTCCAGGACGCCACGCTCCTGCCCTGGCGGTCCGTGCGGGACAACGTCGAGCTGCTCGCCGAGCTGAACGGGCAGCCCAAGGCCGTGCGCCACGCCAAGGGGGACCGCGCGATCGAGCTCGTGGGCCTCACGGGGTTCGAGAAGCACCTGCCCAAGCAGCTGTCGGGCGGCATGCGGATGCGGACCTCGCTGGCCCGCTCGCTCACCCTCGACCCCGAGCTCTTCCTGTTCGACGAGCCGTTCGGCGCGCTCGACGAGATCACGCGCGAACGCCTCAACGACGAGCTCCTCCGGCTGTTCGTCGAGCAGCGGTTCGCGGGCCTGTTCATCACGCACTCGGTCTCGGAGGCGGTCTACCTCTCGACGAAGGTCGTCGTCATGTCGGGCCGGCCGGGGACGGTCGTGCAGGAGTTCGAGGTGCCGTTCCCGATGCCCCGCGACCCCGACATCCGCTTCACCCCCGAGTTCGCCGAGCTCGTGGGCCAGGTCTCCCGCGCTCTGAGGGAAGGACACCGCTGATGGCCACCACCCTGCAGGAAGTCACCGAGACCCGCGTGGCGCGGGTCGCCGTCCGGCGCTCGCGGAAGCGCACGCCCGTCCAGTGGTGGCAGCCCGTCGTCGTCCTCGCGCTGCTGGTCGGCGTGTGGTCGCTCGTCGCGCTGTACTACGACAAGTCCAAGGGGCTGGCGTTCCTCGTCCCGTACCCGCGGCTCGTGCTCGAGGCGCTCGTCCACGACACGGCCCAGCCGACGTTCAACCAGGAGCTCTGGCAGGCGCTGGGCCGGTCGACGGCGGTCGCGCTGACGGGGCTCGCCATCGCGATCGTCATCGGCGTCGCGTGGGCCGTGCTGATGTCCCAGGCCAAGTGGCTCGAGCGCTCGCTCTACCCCTACGCCGTCGTGCTGCAGTGCGTCCCGATCCTCGCGCTCGTGCCGCTCATCGGCGCCCTGTTCGGGTACGGCTTCCCGTCCCGCGTGATCGTGACCGTGATGATCGCCCTGTTCCCGATGGTGTCGAACACCCTGTTCGGGCTGCAGTCCACCGACAAGGGGCAGCGCGAGCTGTTCCAGCTCCAGGGCGCGGGCCGCGGGACCCGCCTGGCGAAGCTCCAGCTCCCCGCCGCGCTGCCGTCGATCTTCGTGGGCCTCCGGACCTCGGCCGGCCTGTCGGTCATCGGCGCGATCGTCGGCGACCAGTTCTTCCAGCGCGGCAACCCCGGGCTGGGCGTGCTCATCCAGGTGACCGCGTCCCGCCTCATGGGGCCCGAGCTCTACGCGACCATCATCGTCGCCTCGCTGCTCGGCGTCGCCGTCTTCCTCGTCTTCGGGCTCCTCGGCCGTCTCGCCGTGGGCCGTTGGTACGACTTCAGCTGACCCCTCTGCCCCACGTCTGCCCCCACCGAAACGGAGCACCCATGCGCACGAGCACCACGGCCACCCGCATCACCCGCATCGCCGTCGCGTCGTCCGTCACCGCCGCCGTCGTCGCCCTCGCCGGCTGCAGCGGCGGCACCAGCGGCTCGACCACGGGCGCGACGTCGTCCGCGTCCGCCGCCGCGGCCGGTCCCGCCGTCGACCTGTCAGGCGTGTGCCCGGCGACCGTGGTCGCCCAGACCGACTGGAACCCCGAGGCCGACCACGCGCACCTGTACCAGATGCTCGGCCCGAACCCGTCGATCGACACCGAGAAGAAGTCCGTCACGGGCGACCTTTACGCGAACGGCAAGCCTACGGGCGTCAAGCTCGAGATCCGCGCGGGCGGCCCCGCGATCGGGTTCGCGACCACGAGCGCACAGATGTACCAGGACAAGAGCATCACGATCGGCTACGTCTCGACCGACGAGGCCGTCCAGTTCTCCGGCAACCTGCCGACGACGGCGGTGTTCGCCGAGAACGACAAGTCGCCCATGGCCGTCATGTGGGACCCGAAGACCTACCCGGACGTCAAGACGATCGCCGACCTCGGGAAGGCGCTCCAGCAGGACAAGGGCGTCGTCCGGTACTTCAACGGCGCGGCCTACATGACGTACCTGACCGAGAGCGGCATCCTGCCCAAGTCCGTGACCGACGGCAGCTACGACGGGACCCCCGCGAAGTTCGTCACCGCGAAGGGCAAGGACGGCCAGCAGGGCTTCGCGACCGCCGAGCCGTACGTGTACGAGCACGAGGTCGGAGCCTGGTCCAAGCCGCTCGCGTACCAGCTCATCGCCGACACCGGGTGGTCGCCGTACCCCGAGACCATGTCCGTGCGGTCGGGCGACCTGACGAAGCTCACCCCCTGCCTGAAGAAGCTCGTCCCCGTGATGCAGCAGGCCGACGTCGACTACTTCAAGGACCCGGCGCCCACCAACGACCTCATCGTCAAGCTCGTCAACTCGTACAACAACGGCTGGGCGTACGACGCCGAGGTGGGGGCGTTCGCGGCTGAGCAGATGCGCAAGCTCGACATCGCGACGAACGGCGACAACGACTACGTCGGCGACCTCAGCGAGAAGCGCGTCGAGGACTTCATGAAGGTCGCCGTCCCGGTCTTCCAGCAGACCGGCGGCCACGTGAAGTCGGGCCTCAAGGCCGGCGACCTCTACACCAACGAGTTCCTCGACACCTCGATCGGCTTCTGAGGGAGATGACCGTGACTGCAACCATCGAGGCGATCGCCGCGCTGCGTGACGACCTCCTGGCCACGCTCGGCGAACGCGGCGTCAGCGACGACGAGCGCACCCGCGCCCGCGCGTCCGTCGACGAGGCGACCATGAGCCCGATCCTCAGCGAGCAGCTCCCGCTCGGGCTCGCCGACCTCGTCGCCTACCCGACGAGCGCCGACGAGATCGCCCAGGTCGTCGCCGCCGCGAGCCGCCACGGCGTCCCCGTGACCACGCGCGGCAAGGGCACCGGCAACTACGGGCAGGGCATCCCGCTCCGCGGCGGCCTCGTCCTCGACACCACGCGGGCCCGCGCCGTCGTCGAGGTCGGGGACGGCTGGGTCACCGCCGAGGCCGGGGCCTCGATGGTCGCGCTCGAGCAGGCCGCGAACGCGGCGGGGCAGCAGCTGTGGATGTACCCGTCGACGGCGCAGTCCACCGTCGGGGGCTTCCTGTCGGGCGGGTCCGGGGGGACCGGGTCGATCGTGCACGGCTCCAACTGGGAGGGCTTCGTCACTGCCCTCGACGTCGCGCTCCCCGGCGAGGCCGGGCTGCGGCACGTCGAGGACGAGGAGGCCCAGACGTTCGTCCACACCTACGGGACGGCCGGCGTGATCGCCCGGGCGACCGTGCGGCTCGAGCCGCTGCAGGACTGGCGGGCGGTGTACGCGAGCTTCCCCGACCTCGGCGGGGCGCTCGCGGCCGTGCGGTCGCTGCGGGCGCTCGACCCCGCGCCGCGGCTCGTGAGCGCCGACCCGGCGTTCATCACGGACCGGCTCCCGGCCGACCCCGCGATCGTCCGGGGCACGTCCTCGCTGCGGGGCATCATCGACGCCGCGGTGCTGGAGGAGGCGACGGCGCTCGTGGAGGCCGCGGGCGGCGTCGTGACCGACGTCCGGGAGGGCACCCCGCAGACCGTCAAGGTCTCGATGCTCTCCTACAACCACCCGATCTGGTGGCTCAAGAAGAACGAGCCGGACACCGTGTACTTCCACGTCGAGGTCGGCGGAGAGGCGCTGATCGACGCGATCGACGAGGTCCAGGCGGTCTACCCGGGCGGGATGCTGCACATCGAGGCGGCCCACCTGTTCCCGATCGGCATGCTGACCGCCCCGTACACCGGCGCCGACGACGTCTACGCGGGCTACGCCGCGCTGCAGCGCCTCGGGGTCCGGGTGCACAGCCCGCACCAGTACTACGTCGACCACGGCGTCGAGGAGCTCCTCGCGCTCAAGGCGACGACCGACCCGGCCGGGATCCTCAATCCCGGCAAGCTCGGGACGCCCGAGGGGCTCCTCGTCGGGGACGCGACCGCGTCGGCCCAGCCGGCGGCCGCGATCCCGGGGTTCGGCAAGTGACCGGGACGCGCCGCCTCGTCGAGCTCCCGGGTCCCGCGCTCGCCGGGCGCTTCACGAAGGACACGATCGTCGTCCAGCCGACCGGGGCGATCGAGCACCACGGGCCGCACCTGCCGCTCCAGACCGACTACCTGCTCGCCGACGAGATCGGCAACGCCGCGGTCGATGCCGCGGCGGCCGGCGGGCTCGACGTCTGGGCGCTCCCGACGCTCGCGTTCACGAAGTCCGACGAGCACTCCTGGGCGCCCGGGACCGTGTGGCTCGACGCGTCCACGATGTTCGAGACCGTCGTGCAGGTGGGTCGCTCGGTCGCGCTCATGGGCGCGGGGACGCTCGTCTTCGCGAACGGGCACGGCGGCAACGTGGCGCTCCTGCAGGTCGCGCTCCGGGAGATCCGGAGGCTCTACGGCCTGCGGACGTTCCTCATGCCGACCCTGCGGCGCACCGACCCGCCGAACGGCGAGGGCGACGACGAGCGCGGCCTCGGGATCCACGGCGGGGCCGCCGAGACGTCGATCATCCTGCACCTGCGGCCGCACCTCGTGGACCTGACGGTGGCCGAGCGGTGGGTGCCCGAGCACCTCGCCGACCTCGAGCACGTCGGGTTCAACGGCATGCCCGTGAGCTTCGGGTGGCTCTCGGACGACTTCGGGACCCCCGGCGTCGTCGGCGACCCCACCCAGGCGACCGCGGAGTACGGGAAGCTCCTGTGGGACGAGTCCGTCGCCCAGGCGACGGCCGCGCTGCGGGAGATCGCGGCGTTCGACCCGGTGCGGCGCGCATGACAGGGCTTCCCGAGGGACCCGGGACGCTCCCCGCCGACCCCTTCGGGCTGCTGGCGGACTGGCTGCCCTCGCCCGAGAGCGGCGAGACGCCCGTCATGACGCTGTCGACGACCGGCGTCGACGGGTACCCCGACGCGCGGACCGTGCTCCTGTCCCTGTTCGACGGCGAGCGCGTCCACTTCCACTCCGACTCGCGGTCGCGCAAGGCCGTCGAGCTCGGCGTCGACCCGCGCGCGACCGTCACCGTGCTGCAGCCCGACGTCGCCCGCCAGGTCGTGCTGACGGGCGACGTCGCGCCGGTCACCGCCGAGGAGGCGCTCGCGGCCTACCGGCGGCGGCCCCGCTACCTCCAGCTGCTCGCGTGGGTCAACGACGTCGGGACGGCGCAGGCGGGCAGGGACGAGCGCCGGGCCCGCTGGGCGGCGTTCGACGCCGCGCACCCCGGCCCGCTCGACCCGCCGCCGACGTGGCGCGGGTACGCACTCACGCCCGTGCGTGTCGTGCTGTGGGAGGGCGACGACGACGGCCCGAGCACGCGGGTCGCGTACGAGCGCGAGCCGGGTTCGGACACGTGGACGTCCGAGCGGTGGCCGGGCTGATGCCGGGGGACGCGCTGGACCTCGTGATCCGCGGGCGGGTCGTCCTGCCGGACGGCGAGCGCGTCGCGGCCGTCGCGGTCGCGAACGGGACGATCGTCGCCGTCGGGCCTGCCGACGCGCTCTTCGACGCCCGCGACGAGCGTCTCCTGGCACCCGACGAGGTGCTGATCCCGGGGCTCGTCGACACGCACGTGCACGTCAACGAGCCGGGCCGCACCGAGTGGGAGGGCTTCGCGACCGCGACCGCCGCGGCCGCGGCGGGCGGCGTCACGACGATCGTCGACATGCCCCTGAACTCGATCCCGCCCACGCTCTCGCCGGAGGCGCTCGACGTGAAGCGGGCCGCCGCGGAGCGCTCGGCCGTCGTGGACGTGGGCTTCTGGGGCGGCGCGGTGCCGGGGAACCTCGGCCGGCTGCGCGCGCTGCACGAGGCCGGCGTCTTCGGGTTCAAGTGCTTCCTCGCGCCGAGCGGCGTGGACGAGTTCCCGCACCTGGACCGCCCGCAGCTCGACGCCGCGCTCGACGAGCTCGCGGAGTTCGACGGCCTGCTGATCGTGCACGCCGAGGACCCGGACGCCCTGCACCACGGCTACCGCGGCGGGCGCGGCTACGCGGGCTACGTGGCGTCGCGGCCCGACGCCGCGGAGGTCGCCGCCGTCGAGCACGTCGTCGAGGGTGTCCGCCGCACGGGCGGCCGCGCGCACGTGCTGCACGTATCCAGCGCGCAGGTGCTGCCCGTGCTCCGGGCCGCCAAGGCCGAGGGCCTGCGGATCACCGCCGAGACCTGCCCGCACTACCTCGCGCTCGACTCCGCCGACGTCCCCGACGGCGCGACCCGGTTCAAGTGCGCCCCGCCGATCCGCGACGCCCGCAACCAGGACCTGCTCTGGGAGGCGCTCGACGACGGCACGATCGACCTCGTCGTGACCGACCACTCGCCGTCGACCGTCGAGCTCAAGACCGCCGGCGACGGCGACTTCGGGCTCGCCTGGGGCGGGATCGCGGGGCTCCAGCTCGGGCTCGCGGCGGTGTGGACCCAGGCCGCGCGCCGGGGGGTCCCGCTGGAGCGCGTCGTCGGCTGGATGGCGTCCGCGACGGCCCGGTTCGCGGGGCTCGACGACCGCGGCTCGATCGCTCCCGGGCTGCGTGCCGACCTGGCCGTGCTCGCGCCGGACGCCGAGCTCCTGGTCGACGCCGCCCGCCTCGAGCACCGCAACCCCGTCTCCGCGTACGACGGCGCCCGGCTGCGCGGCGTCGTGCGCGAGACCTGGCTGGCGGGCGTGCCCGTCGCCCGCGGTGTGCCGCGCGGCGAGCTGCTGGCCCGGCGCGACCCCGTGCCCGCGGTGCCCGTCCCCTGACCCCTTCGTCCCCGTCCACCCGAGAGGACCCCCCATGGCCTACACGCTCACGAGCCACCAGTACGGCAAGGCCGAGAACCACATCGTGCGGATCTACCGCGACACCCCGCGGCACGAGATCCGCGACCTGACGGTCACCACGGCCATGCGCGGCGCGTTCGACGACGCGTACCTCACCGGCGACCAGTCGAAGGTGCTGCCCACCGACTCGCAGAAGAACACCGCGTTCGTCTACGCCAAGCAGCACGGTGGCGGGACTGTCGAGGAGTACGGCGTCGCGCTCGCGAAGCACTTCGTCGACGACGTCGAGCCGATCCACGGGGCGCGCGTCGACGTCGTCGTGGACGACTGGGAGCGGGTCGTCGTCGACGGAGAGGAGCACGACCACACCTGGGTGCGCCGCGGCCCCGAGAACCGGACGGTCACGGTGACCGTCGACGGGAAGGGCGCGGGCGACGGCGAGCCGCAGACCGTCCGCGTGGGCGGGGGCATCCGCGACCTCGTGATCCTCAAGTCGACCGGGAGCGAGTTCCACGACTTCCTGACCGACGGCTTCACCACGCTCGAGGAGACCAAGGACCGGATCCTCGCGACCGCGATCGACGCGACGTGGGAGTTCGCGACCGCTCCCGCCGACTGGGACGCGGCGTACGCGGCCGTGCGTGCCGCCGTCGTCGGGACGTTCGCGACCCTGCACTCGCTCGCGCTGCAGCAGACGCTGTGGCACATCGGCGGCGCCGTCCTCGACGCCGTGCCGGAGGTCGCGTCGATCTCGCTCTCCGCGCCCAACAAGCACCACTTCCTCTACGACTTCTCGCGCTACGACCTGGAGCCCGGCGTCGAGAACGCCGGCGAGGTGTTCCACGCCGCCGACCGCCCGTACGGTCTGATCGAGGCCACGGTGACCCGGTGACCGCGGTGCAGGAGCCGGCGCCCGCCGCCGGGACCGCGCCCGCCGGGGTCCGGGAGTGGCCCGCCGACGACGAGGCCTGGCTCGCGCGGACCGTCGAGCTCGCCGTCGCGAACGTCACGGCCGGGGGCGGGCCGTTCGGGGCCGTCGTCGTGCGGGCGGGGCTGCTCGTCGCGGAGGGTGCCAACAGCGTGACCCGCGACAACGACCCGACCGCGCACGCCGAGGTCAACGCGGTTCGCGCCGCCGGCCGGGCGCTCGGGACCTTCGACCTGGGCGGCACGACGCTCTACAGCTCGTGCGAGCCGTGCCCGCTGTGTCTCTCCGCCGCCCTGTGGGCGCGCGTCGACCGCGTCGTGTTCGCCGCCGACCGCAACGACGCCGCGCTCGCCGGGTTCGACGACGACGAGTTCTATGCGCGGTGGGCCACCGACCGCGCGACGTGGCCGAGCCCGCGCGTCGCCTCGCAGCGCATCGCGACCGCGACCCTGCCCTTCGAGCGGTGGAGCGTGCACGCGGCCCGCGTCGAGTACTGAGGCTCCGGCTTGGCGATGGCGACGCCGCGTTCGCCGATGGTGACGCCTGTTCGCCGATGGTGACGCCGCGTTCGCCGATGGTGGCGTCGGTCGTCGGGCGTCGAGCCCAGACGCGTGCGGACTGCGCGGCTTGCGCGGGTCGCGGGGTGGGCGCGGGCGCGAAAAGTCGTCGTCCACAGGCCGGGTCGAGGGGTGGCGGTGGCACGGTCCGAACCGGTAGAATCGAACACGTGTTCGAGTCCGGGGATGTGTTCGAGGGTGGCGGGGTGGCCGACGACGGCGCCGCTGCGGCTCGTGGGCGCGCCCTGGTCGGCGATGAGGTGCGGGACGGTGTGTCGCTCCTGGAGGTCGGGTTCGCGAGCCTGGTGGCGGGGGTGCTCGACGTCGGTCGGGCGGACTGGGGTCGCCACGGGTCTTGCCCGGTCGACAGTGGTGAGGATGACGCCGGTCAAGCCGACCGTGAGGTGGACGCCGGCCCGGTCAAGGGCGGTGGCGGCGACGCCGGTCAGGCCGACCGTGAGGTGGACGCCGGTCCGGGCGACGGCGTGAAGGGCGCGGACGGCGCCGGCTTGGGCGGGCTTGACGCGGTGGTCCTTGCGAAGGCTGCCGGCTTGGTGGGTGCTGACCTGTCGGGGGCGAGCGATGACGTCCTGGTGGATGCGGTGGTCGCGTGGCAGCACGTGGTGTCGTGGGCGGTGGCGGCGCAGGCCCGGGTCGTGGACGAGCTGGTCGCGCGGTCGGGCGGGTCCTCGCGGGCCGTCGAGGGTGTGACGCACGAGCTGTCTGCGGCGTTGGTGTCCTCGCGGCATGCTGCGGGGGCCCTGGTCGGGCGGGCGGTGGGCCTGGGGCAGGTTCCCGCGGTCGCTGATGCGCTGACTGATGGTCGGATCGATGTCGCTCGGGCGGACGCGTTGCTCGCGGGTGGGACGGTCCCGGTGGGGGTGCGGGACCGGGTCGCGACCGAACTCGTGGGCACGGCGGAGGTGCCGGGGCCGGCGTCGGGGCTCACGCCCCGCCAGCTGCGGGACCGGTTGCGGCGGGCCGCGATCGAGGCGGACCCGGGTGGTTCCGCGGTCAGGGCCGAGAAGGCGGCCACGGAGCGGGGCGTGTGGATCGATCCCGCGCCCGATCAGATGGCGTGGTTGACGGCGTTGCTGCCGGCTGCGGACGCGGCCCGGGTGTGGGCACGGGTGGACGAGACCGCCCGGCGCGGTGTGCGCCTGCCGGGGGAGGCACGCACGCTCGGGCAGCTGCGCGCGGACGCGTTGACCGACCTGGTGACCACCCGAGAGGCCTCGACGACGACCGGCCCCACGACGACCGGTTCCGCGGCGACGGGTTCCGCGGCGGCCGGTGGATCTTCGGTCAGTGTGGTGGGTGCGGTGGTGAACGTGACGGTGTCGGCCACCACGCTCCTGGGCCTGGACGACGCGCCGGCGCTGCTGGGTGGGTACGGGCCGGTCCCGGCGGCGGTCGCCCGGGTGCTCGCGGCGGGCGGTGACGCGACGTGGCGCCGGATCGTGACGGACCCGGTCACCGGGGCCGCGACCGACGTCTCACGCACCGGCTACCGTCCGGGCGTGGTGCTCGGGGACCTGGTGCGCACCAGGGACCCGGTGTGCACGTTCCCGGGCTGCCACGTGCCCGCGGCCCGGTGCGACCTGGACCATGTCGACCCGTTCGACCCGGCACGAGACACGAGAGGGCAGACCCGTGCGTCGAACCTGCACCCCGTGTGCCGGGCACACCACAACGCCAAGACCCACGGCGGATGGTCGACCCGCGCCGGCGGGGACGCCGGCGGTGGCGACAGCGGTGGTGGTGACGGGACGATCGTCTGGACGTCCCCGACCGGGCGCGAGTACGTCGTCCCGCCGAACCCGACCGATCCGAGTCGCCCACCCGGTGCTGTGACCAGACGCACCGCGAGCGCAGGGTCCGGGGGTGCAGGTTCGGAGCGCACGGGCGCGCCATCGGCAGGTCCGACTCCGTCCGGGCCGGGAGGAGTAGGCCCGACGGGCGTCGGGCTGACAGCGTCAACGCCGAAGGATCCTGACGACCCTCCGTTCTGATCCCGCGCTGGTCTGACCGCGTGCTGTTCTGACCGCGTGCTGTGCTGGCCGAGCGGTGTGCTGACTGCACGATGGTGATGGTGTGCGATGACGCGTGTGCCGTCCGCTGGGTCGCGCGCGACGCTACGATCGCTCCCCATGGAGCGCCCCGCGGACGCCGGCCTGATCGCCCGAGTGGCGTGGGCCATCCTCGGTGTGGTCATCGCGCTCGTCACGGTGGTCGTCGGCGGATGGAAGACCGGGAGCTGCGCCAGCGAGGCGGGCGGCTCGGTGGAGGAGTGCGGCTCGTCGTCGCCCCTCGGCGTGTACGTCTACGTGGTCGTCGCCCTCGGTGGAGCGTCGGCGATCTATTGCCTGTACCGGGCGCTGCGGCGCTGAACGGCAGCCCCGGCTGAGCGTCAGTCCTCTCCTGGACGGTCAGCTTCCGCGGTAGGTCGAGTAGCCGAACGGGCTGAGCAGCAGCGGGACGTGCAGGTGCTCGTCGTCCGGCCCGACGACGAACGTCACCGTGACCTCGGGGAAGAACACCTCGCCACCTCCGCTCTCGTCGGGGGGCTCCACGGCCTCGGCCAGGTAGGCCTCGGTGTCGAAGACCAGCCGGCATCGGCCGGGCGCGACGGCGTTCGGCTCGAACGATCGCACCCGGCCGTCGTCGTCGGTGACCCCCGAGCCGAGCTCCTGCCACGTCCCGTCGACGAGCGCCTCGAGGCGGACCGGGATGCCCGCCGCCGGGCGGCCCGCGGCGGTGTCGAGCACGTGCGTCGTCACGAGGCTGGGCGCCGGCGGCGCGGGCACGGGCGCGGCGTCGGCGGCAAACGTCGCCCGGAGCCGCAGCGCCATGATCTCCCGCAGCTGCTCGGCGACGACCGCGCGCTCCTGATCGTCGTCGAGCGCGAGCCGACGGTCGAGCTCGGCGAGGATCTCGGCCCGCGTGCGGCCCGCGGCGCGGATGAGGAACACCCGCCCGAACCGCCCCTCGTACGCCCGGTTGCCCTCCGCGAGCCGGGCGGCGAGGGCCGGGTCGCCCGCGTCCGACGACGCCTGCTCCGTCCGCGAGAACCGCGCCTCCGCCTCGCCGTGCTCCGCGGACGGACGCTCGCCGATGCGGGGGTGCGCGGCCAGGGCCTCGTCAAGCTCGGCATCGGTGAGCGGCGTCGCCGCGGCGGTCGCGGCCTCGACGAGCGCGTCGACGGAGTCGTATGGCGCGCCCGCGAGGACGTCGTCGGCCCAGCGTCGAACCGCGAGCGCGGGCAGCAGGGCGTCGCGCATCGCGGCCGCGGTGAGCCTAGCCACGGCTGGCCCCAACCGCGGCCCCGGTGTCGGCCCCGACCGCGGTGTGGGCCCCGACCGCGGTACCAGCCCCGACCTCGACACTCCCGGCCAGGGCGGCAACCGTCGCCGCGAACGCGTCGAGCGCGACGGCGACGTCGGCCTCGGTGACGATCTCGTCGGGGCTGTGGCTCACGCCGCCGTTCCCGTTGCGCACGAACAGCATCCCGACCGGCGCGACCCCCGCAACGACCATCGCGTCGTGGCCCGCCCGCGACCACAGCGTCGGGGGTTCGGGCACGCCCGCCGCGTGGGCTCCCGCGCGGACGGCGTCCTGCAGCCAGGGTGCGCACGCGACGGCGTCGGCGCGGTAGGTCTCGGTGGCGGCGAAGGCCAGCGACCGGTCGCTGGCGATCCGTTCGGCGGCGGCCTCGATCCGGTCCCACGCGGCGTCGCGGGGGGCGTCGTCCTCGGCGCGCAGGTCGAGGCTGAGCTCGACGAGCCCGGGCACCACGTTGACCCCGCCGGGGAAGGCCTGCAGCCGCCCGACCGTCGCGACCACGCCCGACGACCGCCCGATCCGCTCCACCTCGACGACGAGCTCCGCCGCCCCGACGAGCGCGTCCCGCCGCCGCTGGTACGGCGTGCCCCCGGCGTGCCCGGCGCGGCCCGTCATGGTGAGCGCGAACCGTCGCGCCCCCGCGATCGACGAGACGACCGCGAGCGGCACGTCCGCGTCCTCGAGGTACGGGCCCTGCTCGATGTGCGCCTCGAGGTAGGCGACGAGCGAGCCCGGCACGCGGGCCGCCTCGCCCACGCAGGCCGGGTCGAGGCCGTAGGCGCGGAACGCGTCGGCCAGGGTGACGCCGCCGTCGTCGGTGAAGCCCCACCAGTCCTCGACCCAGGACCCGGCGAGCGCGCGGCTGCCGCTCAACGCACTGCCGAACCGCGTGCCCTCCTCGTCCGAGAACGCGACGACCTCGAGCGCGAACGGCAGCTCGCCGGCCCGCACGCCCCGCGCGACCTCGATCGCGAGCAGGACGCCGAGGGGCCCGTCGTACCGGCCGGCGTCGGGCACGGTGTCGATGTGGGACCCGAGCAGCACGGCCGGGAGGCCGGGGCTGACGCCCTCGATCCGGCCGCACACGTTGCCCGCGGCGTCCTCGTGGACGGCGAGGCCGGCGTCGCGCATCCACGAAGCGACGAGATCCGCGGCCCTGCAGTGCTCGGGGGTGAAGTGGGTGCGCTCGAGCGCGTCGGGCCGGGCGCTGATCGCGCCCAGCTCGTCGGCGCGCGCCATGATCCGCGCGGCGGCGTCGGTCATGCCGCGACCTCCTCGCCGGTGGATTCATACCGCTCGAGCGCCGCCCCGACGCCCGCGCCCCCGGTGACCCGGACGCCGCCCGCGCGCAGGACGTGCTCGAGCGCGGCGAGCGTCGTGAGCACGGTGTCGCGGCGCGCGTTGTAGCCCATGACCCCGACCCGCCAGATCCGCCCGTGCAGCGGACCGAACGACGTCCCGATCTCGATCCCGAAGTCGCGCAGCAGCGCGGCACGCGCGGCCTCGCCGTCGATCCCGTCGGGGATCTCGACGCCGACCACGTTGTTCATCCGGTGGGCCTGGTCGCCGAACAGGGTGAGCCCGAGCCCCTGCAGCCCCGCGACCATCGCGGACCCGTGCAGCGCGTGCCGCGCCACCGCAGCGTCCATGCCCTCCTCGGCCAGCAGCCGCGCGCACTCGCGGGCCGCGTACAGCATCGACGTCGCCTCGGTGTGGTGGTTGAGCCGCTGCGGCCCCCAGTACGCGAGGATCTGGCCGAGGTCGAGATAGTTGGAGCGGATCCGGTCGCCGCCGCGGGCGAGGTCGTCGTCGGGGTCGTCGCGCAGCCCGGCCTCGACGCTCGTGCGTCGGGAGACGACCTCGACCGCCCGGTCCGAGAGGCTCACGGGCGAGGACCCCGACGGCCCCGCCAGGCACTTCTGCAGCCCGGCCGTCGCGGCGTCGACGCCCCACTCGTCCATCGCGAACGCGTTGCCGCCGAGCGACGCCGTGACGTCCGTGTAGAGCAGCACGCCACGCTCGCGGCAGACGGCGCCGATCTCCGCGAGCGGCTGCGCGACCGTCGTCGAGGTGTCGCCGTGGACGAGCGCCAGGAGAGTTGGGCGGACGTCGTCGAGGGCCGCGACGAGCTCCTCGGTCGTGAAGACCGTGCCCCACTCGCGCTCGACCACGTGGACCTCGGCCCCGGCCCGCTCGGCGATCTCACGCAGCAGGTGACCGAACCGCCCGAACACCGGCACGAGCACCCGGTCGCCCGGCGAGACGAGCGAGACGAGCGCCGCCTCGATCCCGGCCCGCGACGTGCCGTCGACGAGCAGCGTCGCCTGGTTCGCCGTGCGGAAGACCGTGCGGTAGAGCTCCTGCGTCTGCGCCATGTACTGGGTCATGACGGGGTCGTACTGCCCGACGAGCGCCGACGACATCGCCCGCAGCACGCGCGGGTCCGCGTCGATGGGTCCCGGGCCCATCAGCAGGCGGCGCGGCGGGTCGATTGGCAGGACGGGTGCGCTCACGGGCGAGCCTCTCGGGTCGGTGGGTTCGCAGGGCGGAGGACCGCGGCGACCTGCCGGGCCAGCGCGAGGGTAGCGAGGTCGCCGTCGCGCTCGCCGACGAGGCCGAGCCCCAGCGGCGCGCCGTCGACGGTCATGACGGGGGCCGAGACCGCCGGGCGGCCGGTGATGCCGGCGAGGCACGTCAGCCGCAGCGTGGCGGCCCGGCTGGCCTCGACCTCGGCCGTCGGCGCCGTGGCCTCGGGTGCGGTCGACGACGCCGAGGGGAGCAGGAGGACCCGGCCGCCGGCGCGGGCCTCGATCCGCGCCCGCGCCGCCGCGACCTCCGCCGCCGCGCCCGCGGACTCGTCCGCCGTGATGCGCGACGCCGTCGCGAACCGGGCGGCCACGTCTGCGCCGAGCGCGCCCGGGTGGGCGGTGATCCACGCGCCGTGCTGCCGCCACGCCTCGGCGGCCTGCGTCACGCGGAACGCCTCGTACAGGTCCCGGAGGTCGCCCACGTCGACCGTCCCGTCGACCTCGACGCCCGCGGCGACCAGGGCGTCCACGGTCCGGGCGAAGACGTCGGCCACCGGCCCCCCGAGGCCGGCGGAGGCGAGGTCGACCACGGCGAGCCGACCGGCGCCGGCTCGCTGCGGGGCGCCCGCGAGGCCGACGCAGGCCGCGTCGAGCAGCGTTGCGGCGTCGCGCGCGAGCCACCCCACCGTGTCGTAGCTCGGCGCGAGGGGGACCAGGCCGTCGCGGGGCACCGCGCCGTGCGTCGTGCGCAGGCCCCACAGCCCCTGGTACGACGCGGGCACGCGGACCGAGCCGGCGGTGTCCGTCGCGAGCCCGACGTCCGCCTGCCCGAGGGCGACGGCCGTCGCGGGCCCGCTCGACGAGCCGCCCGGCAGCCCGCCCGGCACGGCCGGGTTGGGGGGCGTGCCGTAGTGCGGGTTGCGGCCGGCGACGCTGTACGCGAGCTCGTCGGTCCGCGCGATCCCGACGACGCTCGCGCCCGCGTCGAGGAGCGCCTGGACGGCCGGGGCGTGCGCGGGCTCGGGCGAGCGACCGGCGAGGAACGCTGGCACGCCCGCGCCGATCGGGTGCCCGGCGACGGCGAACAGGTCCTTGACCGCGACCCGACGGCCGCGCAGGGGACCGGAGGGCGCGCCGTCCACGAGCGGCGTCCCGGCGACGCGCCACACGCTCGCGTCGAGCGCGGCCGGCGCGGTGTGGCTGACGTGCGCGGCCGTGACCTGCCAGCCCGCGGGGCCGCGCCGCCACAGCTGCGTCTGCTGCCCGACGCCGCCCGCGTCGTTCCGGGTCACGGCCACGACGAGCGCGGCGTCGTCGCCGGCGCGCCGCACGTGCACCCGCGCGATCGTGCGCGACGGCGCGCCGCCCCGGGCGGCACGGTACGCGGCGATGCGGTCGTGGCCGACGAGCAGACCCGCGGCGTCGCCCCGCAGCGTGTCCGGGCCCGGCGCGAAGAGCCGGTCGAGCGCGGGCAGGTCGTCCGTCATGAGCGCTGCCTCGTACGCCCAGAACGCGTCGAGCAGGCCGTCGGGGGCCGGGTCGCCGGCGACCAGGGGAGAGGGCGGGGGAGCCACGGGGTCGAGCGTATCCGTCACGCCACGTCCGCCTTCGAGATGCGCGCGTGCACGCCCTTGACGCGGTCGACGACCTGCGAGATGTCGAAGTCCGTGGCCGCGCTCAGGTAGGCGAGGGCGTGCGCCCGGTCGAAGCCGTAGCGCGCCGTGAGCAGAGCGATCGCGTGCCGGACGCACTCGCGCACCGCCTCGTCGAGGTCCTCGTCGAGCCCCGTCGGCACGAGGTGCTCCGCGGTCTCGACGAGCGGGCCCGTGAGGTCGCCGAACCGCTCCGCCGCGACCGCGGCCGGCACGACGTCGAAGCGCACGGTCGCGCGGAGCGAGCCCTCGACGGCGGTCAGCGCGACCTCGCCGTCGCCCTGCGCGAAGTGCGGGTCGCCCACGTAGGCGAGCGCGCCCGGCACCTGGACGGGCAGGTGGAGGGCCGCGCCCACGGTGAGCAGGCGGATGTCGATGTTGCCGCCGTGCGGGCCCGGGGGGACCGAGTGCGCGCGCTCGCCGGTCGCCGTCGCGACACCCATGATCCCGAGGAACGGCGCGGCGCGGAACGCGACGGTCCGGGACCCCGCGGCGTCGCGCGGCATGCTGAGGCTGTACCCGCCCGCGGGATCCTGGGTGAGCCGCGTGAAGACGCTGACGGTCCCCGGCCCCTCCGGGAGCTCGCCCGGGAGCGCGCCGCGGCCGTGCCGGTTCGAGACGACGCCGTAGCCGACGCGCGGCAGCGTCTCCAGGACGGTCATGGTGAGGACGTCGCCCGGCATCGCGCCGCGCACGGCGATCGGGCCGGTCACGACGTGCGGGCCGTCGTCGTCCGCGTCCCGCTCGCGGTCCAGGGCGGCGAGGGCCACCCCGTCGGCGAGCACGTCCTCGGGCGCGACCCCGTGCCCCGCGAAGAACGCCAGCGGGTCGCGGCCCTGGTCCTCGAGCAGGCCCTCGTGGCTGAGCGTGTCGATGGTGACGGTGGCGCCGTCGTCGACGGTGAGGACCGGGGCGTCGGACGCGCAGGGGAGCCGGCCCCACAGGACGTGCGCGGGCTCGGCGCTCAGGTACGCGGCCGAGCGGCCGGGGCCCTCGCCCGGCTGGAGCGTCGGGACGACGCCGGCGCGCGCGTCCGCCGTCAGTGTGCCGGCGCTCACGGGCGCACCGCCGCGGCGAGCCGGTCGGCCATCTCGGCGCCCGGCGACGCGAGCGCCCGGGGCGGCGGGCTGTACGCGCGCAGGCGCTCGAGCGCGTCGTCGACCTCGTCCGCGACGACGAGCATGTCGACGTAGCGGGGGTGCGTGAAGCCGCGGTCGCGCATGCCCGCGACGAACGCGAGCAGCGGGTCGAAGTAGCCGCCCACGTTGAGCACGCCGCACGGCTTCTCGTGCAGTCCGAGCTGCGCCCACGTCCACTGCTCGGTGAGCTCCTCGAGCGTGCCGGGTCCGCCGGGCAGGGCGAGGAAGCCGTCGGCGCGCTCGGACATGATCGTCTTGCGCTCGTGCATGCTGTCGACGAGGACGAGCTCGGTGAGCTTCTCGTGCACCGCCTCGCGCGCCTGGAGGGCCGCCGGGATGACGCCGGTGACGCGCGCTCCCGCCCGCAGCGCGGCGTCGGCGACGGCGCCCATGAGGCCCACGTGGCCACCCCCGTAGACGAGGTCCATGCCGTGCCGGCCGAGCGCGCGGCCGACCTCGACCGCGGCCGCGAGGTAGAGCGGGTCGTGCCCGGGCGCGGAGCCGCAGAACACCGTCAGGGTGAAGCGTGGCGTCATGAGGGCCTTCTCTCGGTCGGGCGAACGGTCGGGTCGGTCGACGACACCGGTCAGACGGCCAGGGTCAGGGTGGGGGTCAGCGAGCGCGAGCAGCACACGTTGACCTGCGTGTTCGCGGCGTGCTCGGCGGGCGTCTGCACCTCGTCGCGGTGGTCGGGGAAGCCGTCGACGACGCCGGTCAGGCACGAACCGCAGATGCCCTGCTCGCACGAGAGGAACACCTCGTAGCCGTGGCGCTGGAGCACCTCGGCGACGGTCTCGTCCTCGCCGACGTCCATCCGCCGGCCCGTCGACGCGGCGACGACGGTGAACGCCTCGCCGCCGGTCTCGACCGGCGCCGACCGCTCGAAGCGCTCGACGTGGACGTCGGCGCGCGGCCACCCGAGCGCGGACGCGCACGCCGTCGCCGACGCGACCATGCCGAGGGGGCCGCACACGTACAGCGCGACACCCGGCCGCGGGCGCGGGACGACGGCGGGCGCGTTCCCGCGGAAGCTGTCGCCGTACGCGCTGAAGTGCGTGACGACGCGGTCGCGCCAGGGCCGCGTGGCCAGGTGCGCGCCCAGCGGGAGTGTCGCGGCCGACGGCGAGTAGACGTGCAGCTCGAACGACCGGCCCTCGCGGTGGAGCCGCTCGGCCATCGCGACCAGCGGCGTGAGCCCGATGCCACCCGCGACGAGGACGCTGTGCTCGGCGTCGGGGTCGAGCGCGAAGGTGGTGCGCGGCGCCGAGACCTGCAGCCGGTCGCCCGGCCGGACCGTGTCGTGGACCGCCGCCGACCCGCCCCGCCCGTCCCGCTCGCGCAGGACGGCGACGAGGTACGACGACGCGTCGTCGTCGCTGCCGAGGAGGGAGTACTGCCGCACGAACCCCCCGACGTGGACGTCGACGTGCGCGCCGGCCGTGAAGGGCGGCAGGGTTGCGGCCGCGTCGGCGGGTCCCAGCTCGATCAGGACGACGCGGTCGCCCGCCGGCTCGACACGGCGGACGACGACGTCGAGCGGACGGGGCGCGCTCATACCCGCGCTCATGCCGTGAAGAACGCGGTCAGGCCGATGTCCCGCAGCGCACGCCGATAGGCGATGGAGGAGCGGTCGGCGGGGATGTGGACCTCGAGCTTCGGGTCGAGCGGCAGGTTCTCGGGCTTCTGGTTCTCCACCATGGCGCGGTCCTCCTCGAAGACCTGCCGGTTGAAGTCGTAGACGTCCTGGACCGGCTGGTCGGTGTCGAAGTTGCGGCACCGCGCGTCGAACAGCCGCGTCTTGCGCGCCGAGACCGGGGAGGCGGCGTTCATCATGCTGAGCCGGCCGCCGCCCGGGAAGTGCACCACGAGGCTCGCGGTGAACGGGACGTGCAGCCGGTAGTGCCGCAGCCACAGGAACCCGTCGGGGATGTCCGCCTCCACACCGACGGGGATGTTGCCCATGTTCGACCAGTACTCGGTCTCGAACCCGTCCGCCGTCGAGACCGGCGTGTAGTCCGGGACGACAGGGTTGCTCGAGTCCGCGAACGACTTGTCGTGGACGAACGCGAAGTGCGCGACGTCGATGAAACCCTCGACCTGCCGGCCCGCGAACGCCTCGATGTCGATCCACGGGCAGTTGATCTGCTGGAAGCCGGCGTCGTCCCAGTGGGGGACCGGCGGGATCGCGGGCTCGTCGCCGGGCTTGGCCGCGAGGCACGCCCAGACCAGGCCGTACCGCTCGACGGCGCCGTACGAGCGCAGGTGCATGCGCTCGGGGATCTTGTCGTCCGGGTGGGCGGGGATCGACGTGCACCGGCCTGCCGCCCCGAACCGCAGCCCGTGGTACGGGCACTTGATGCCCTGCCCGTCGCGCTGGTCCTCGCCGAGGCTGAGCATCATGCCGCGGTGGGTGCACAGGTTGTCGGCGACGACGACCTCGCCCTCGAACCGGTAGACGACGAGCGGCACGTCGAGCAGCGTCGCGCCCAGCGGCCCCTCCGTGACCTCGTCGCTCTTGGCGACGGGGTACCAGTAGCGCGCGATCACCTGCCAGTCGTCGGGGTCGAACGTGAGGTTGCGGGGCAGGGGGAGCGGTGCGGGGGCGGTGGTCGGCGCGTCAGGGGTCAGCAGGGACACGGGGGCTCCTTCGGGGACGTCGAGCGGGCGGTGAAGGGTGAGGCGGCGCGGAGGCTGCCGGTGCTTCAGGCGCTCGGATGCCCGTGGGCGATGGTGCCGCGGTTCCAGCAGGAGGGGCCGTGCGTGGGATTCATGCGGGCTCGCCTCCTCGTCCGGTCCGGGTGTGACCCGTTGACGGCGACGCTAGCGAGTGCCTGTTTCGGCCCGGTTACGCCACGGTGTCCACCCGTCGAGGCGGGCGAGCTCCGCGGCCGTCAGCTCCAGCGTCGACGCCGCGACGTTCTCGGTCAGGTGCCGGACCACGGTCGTCCCGGGGATCGGCAGCACGTGGTCGCCCCGGCTCAGCAGCCACGCGAGCTGGACCTGGGTGACGGTCGCCCCGGTCTCGTCGGCGACCGACTTGAGCGGCGACCCGTCGACCTCGTCGCCGGGAGACACGGGGAAGAACGGCACGAACGCGATGCCCAGCTCGGCCGCTCGCCGGAGCACGGGGTCGTGGTCGCGCGCCGCGTAGTTGTAGAGGTTCTGGACCGCGGCCACCGGCGTCACGGCGTGGGCTCGCTCGAGCGTGTCGGCGTCCACCTCGGACACACCGACACGCTGGACCTTGCCCTCCTCCTGCGCCGTCCTCAGCGCGCCCACCTGGTCCTCGAGCGGGACGTCGGGGTCGACCCGGTGCAGGTAGACGAGGTCGAGGCTGTCGGTCCCGAGGCGCCGCAGGCTCTGCTCGACCTGCTGACGCAGGGCGGCGGGACGGCCCACCGGGACCCACTCGGCCGGGCTCGGCCGGGCGACGCCGACCTTGGTCGCGACGGTGACGTCGGCGCCCCGGAGCGCCTCCGCGAGGAGCCGCTCGCCCTCGCCGAGCGCGTAGGCCGCGGCGGTGTCGAAGTGGTCGACGCCGAGGTCGACGGCTCGGCGCACGAGCGCGATGAGGTCGTCCCGGTCCGTCGGCGGCCCCCAGATCGGGGCGGTGTCCCCGTTGCGCCGCCCGGGAGCGTCGGCGAAGCGCATGGTGCCGAGCCCGATGCGGGAGACGGGAAGTGCGGTGCTCACTACGGTGTTCGTGGTCATGACGACGACGGTAGGAACTGACACCGGTGTGAGGGGCAAGCGAACATGACGCAGGTCACAGCCGCAGCGACGATGCGGATCGGGGAGATCTCCGACGCGACGGGCGTCAGCGTGCGGCTCCTGCGGTACTACGAGGAGCAGGGGCTCCTCGCCCCGCGGCGCACCCCGTCGGGCCAGCGCCTCTACGCGGCGGAGGACGTCGAGACCGTCGGTCGCATCCGTCGCCTGCTCGACGCGGGCCTCGGCACCCGCACGATCCGCACGATCCTCGCGTGCGCCTGCGGCGGGGAGGGCGACGTCGAGCCGTGCCTCGACCCGCTGCTCATCGACGAGGTCTCGCGGGTGGACGATCGGCTCGCCGAGCTCGCCGCCCACCGCGGAGCCCTGGTCGGCCTGATCGGCGACCGGGCGGGGTGACGGTGACGACGGTGGGCCCCGTGGGGCTCGAACCCACAACCTACGGATTAAAAGTCCGCAGCTCTGCCAATTGAGCTAGAGGCCCGGGCGCGGCGGACCGCGACCCGCGGCGAGTCTACGTGGGCCGTGGTCCGCCGGGCCGTCGGGCCGGGAGCGGGCGGACCTTACGCGACCCGGTCGTCCCTGTGCACGCCCCGTCCCGCTGAGCGGGAAGATCAGGCCAAAACGCCGCGAAGCGCTTGATCGCGTGTCGCCCCGGATGCTCGGGTGGACACGACAGCGAGGCCCCGCGCACGACCGAGCGGGCGCCTCCACGGCAACGAGAGGAGCACCATGCTCACCCTGACCGAGAACGCCCGTACCGCCGTCGTCGGACTCGCCTCCCAGGCCGGGGTCGGACCGGACGGCGGCCTGCGCATCGCGGAGTCGCCGACCGTCGCCGGCAGCCTCGAGCTCGCTGTCGTACCCGCACCGCAGGAGGACGACCAGGTCGTCGTCGAGGACGACGCCCGCGTGTTCGTCGAGTCCACGACCGCCCCGGCGCTCGCGAACCTCACGCTCGACACCGACCCGGCGGCGTCCGGGACGGCGTTCGTGCTCGCGCCGCAGCCGTGACGGCTCCGCAGACCTGACCCCGCGGGGTCGCACGAAGGCCCGACGGCGCAGCGCGCGTCGTCGGGCCTCTGTGCGTCTGGCTCTGTGCGTCCGGCTCCGTGCGCCTCCGTCGGCGGCGGGAGCCGAGGGTCACGGCCAGAGCCAGCGCCCGCCGAGCACCGCGCAGCCCACGGTGATCAGGCCGAACAGGATCACCCAGCAGATCCCGGGCAGGCCCGTGAGCCGTGCGAGCAGGTCGGCGTCCGACGAGCGCGCGCGTCCGCGCGAGCGGTCGGCCTGCAGCTCGACGACGGGCCGCACCGCACCGAGCAGCAGGAACCAGCTGAGCGTCCAGGCGATGCCGACCTGCCACTCGACGTCGAGCCACCAGGTGACCACGAACAGCAGCGCGCCCGTCACGAGGACCGACCACAGCCCGTACCAGTTGCGGATCTGCAGCAGCAGGAGCGTCAGCGCGACGAGCACGAGCCACAGCATCCCGACGCCGTACCCGCGGCTCGTGAGCCACGCGGCGCCCAGCCCCAGCACGCCCGGCCCGACGTAGCCGGCGAACCCGGTCGCGACCATCCCGAAGCCGCGCGTCCGCCCCTTCGAGACGGTGAGGCCCGAGGTGTCGGAGTGGAGTCGGATGCCGGCGAGGCGCCGCCCGCACAGCACGGCGACGAGGCCGTGCGAGCCCTCGTGCGCGATGGTCACGACGTTCCGCGCGACCCGCCACACGGGCGTCACGAGGACGACGAGCGCGGCCACCGCCGCGGCGGTGAACGCGACCCGCGCGTCGGGGGCCGGGGCGACGGTGGTGGCGCGATGCCAGATGTCGGAGAGGACGTCGGTCACGGCGCCCATCGAACCATGCCCTCCGGGGCGCCCCCTGGGGCGTTCCCACGGTCGGAATGCCGCGGGCGCCCGGGAGGTTGCCCCGAGCATGACCGACCGTGCGCTCCGGCTGTCCGTGCTCGACCTCGTCCCCGTCCGCTCCGACCAGTCGACGGCCGACGCCCTCGCGGCCACGGTCGCGCTGGCCAGGACGGCCGACGACCTCGGCTTCACCCGCTACTGGCTGGCCGAGCACCACAACATGCGCGCGGTCGCGGCGACCAACCCGCCGGTCCTCATGGCGCTCGTCGGGTCGGCGACGTCCCGGATCCGGGTCGGGTCCGGTGGCGTGATGCTGCCCAACCACGCGCCGCTCGTCGTCGCGGAGCAGCTCGCGCTGCTCGAGGCGGCCTTCCCCGGCCGTGTCGACCTCGGCCTCGGCCGCGCGCCCGGCAGCGACCCCGTGACGAGCCACCTGCTGCGCCGCGGCGTCCGCCCCGACGACGGCGTGGACTCGTTCCCGGACGACGTCGCCACCGTCGCGGGGCTGCTCGCGCCCGGTGGCGTGTCGCTCGCGCTCGGCTCCCAGCGGTACGACCTGGCGGGCACACCGAAGGCCACGACCGAGCCCACGATCTGGCTCCTCGGCTCCTCGATGTACTCGGCGCAGCTCGCCGCCGCGAACGGCCTGCCGTACGTGTTCGCCAACCACTTCGGAGGAGGCGGGACGCTCGAGGCCCTCGCGGCGTACCGGTCGCAGTTCCGGCCGTCGGAGCGCCTCGCCGAACCCGTGACGATCGGCGTCGTGAACGCCGTGGTGGCCGAGACCACCGAGGAGGCGCGCCGGCTCGCGCTGCCGCAGGTCCGCAGCATGTGGCGCCTGCGCTCGGGCGGCCCGCTCGCCCCGCAGGAGCTCGTCGAGGAGGCCGACGCCACGCCGCTCGCGCCCGCCGACCAGGCGGCGGCCGACCGGTTCGCGCAGACGTGGATCGTCGGTTCGCCCGAGGAGGCGGCCGCGCGGCTCCGCGCCGTCGCCGACGAGCTGCGCACCGACGAGATCATGGTCGCCCCGGTCGCGGGCGCGCACGAGGGCACGGACGCCACGGCGTCGCCGGCCCGCGAGGAGACGCTGCGGCTGCTGGCGTCGGCCCTGCTCTGAGGTCTTCCCCAGGTCGGTGTGGGACACTGGTGGTGAGGCAGCGCGATTCCCGCGCGCCTGACGTCGTGGAGATTCCCCCGAAGACTCGCGCGGCGACCCACGACCTACCCAACCCGTCCCACGGTCCGTCCGGACCGCGAGCGCATTCCCGCGCCCGACGATCGGACCGACCCGGACGCGAGAGGCCTTCTTCATGACTTCCCGTTTCTCCGACTTCCCCCTGCCCGCCGCCGTCGTGCGGACGCTGGCCGACCAGGGCATCGAGTCCCCGTTCCCCATCCAGACGGCGACGCTCCCCGACACGCTCGCCGGCCGCGACGTGCTCGGCCGCGGCCGCACCGGCTCCGGCAAGACGCTCGCGTTCTCGCTCCCCGTCGTCACGCGCCTCGCGGAGACCGCCCAGGCCAACCGCCGTCAGGCCCGTCGCCCCCGCGCGCTCGTCCTGGCGCCGACCCGTGAGCTCGCCAACCAGATCGACGCGACCCTCGCGCCCCTCGCGGCCGCGCTCGGCCTGCGGACCACGACGGTCTTCGGCGGCGTCGGGCAGGGCAAGCAGGTCGCCGCGCTCGACGCGGGCGTCGACGTGCTCGTCGCGTGCCCCGGCCGGCTCGAGGACCTCCTCAACCAGCGGCTCCTCACGCTCGACGGCATCGAGATCACCGTGCTCGACGAGGCCGACCACATGGCCGACCTCGGCTTCCTGCCGGGCGTCAAGCGGATCATGGACCGCACCCCGAAGCAGGGTCAGCGGCTCCTGTTCTCCGCGACCCTCGACAACGGGGTGGACAAGATCGTCCAGCGCTACCTCCACGCGCCCGTCACCCACGCGGTCGACCCGGCCGCCGCGCCCGTCGCCGAGATGACGCACCACGTCCTGCTCCTCGCCGACGCCGGCGTCAAGAAGCAGCTCGTCCACGACCTCGCGTCGGGCACCGGGCGTCGCGTGCTGTTCATGCGGACCAAGCACCAGGCCAAGAAGCTCGCCAAGCAGCTCACCGCCGACGGCGTCCCCGCCGTCGAGCTGCACGGCAACCTCGGCCAGGGGGCGCGTGAGCGCAACCTCGAGGCGTTCACGTCGGGCGCGGTCAAGGTCCTCGTCGCCACGGACATCGCGGCGCGTGGCATCCACGTCGACGAGGTCGAGCTCGTCGTCCACGTCGACCCGCCCGCCGAGCACAAGGCGTACCTGCACCGCTCGGGCCGTACCGCCCGTGCCGGCTCCGGCGGCGACGTCGTGACGCTCGTCCTGCCCGAGCAGACCGGCGACGTCAAGGACCTGCTCCGCAAGGCGCGCATCACCGCGACCCCGCGGCGCACCGCCGCCGGCGACCCCCAGGTCGCGGCGCTCGTCGGCGAGCGCGCCCCGTACGTCGCGCCCGTCGCGCCGCCCGCCCCCGCCCAGCGCGGCGGGTCGAAGCCCGCGGGCGCGCCGTCGTCGTCGGGCGGCAGCTCGTCCGGGCGCCGTCGCCGCGGCCGCGGCGGGAACCCGCAGGGCGGCGGCCAGCCGTCGCAGCGCGGCGGATCGCAGGGCGGCTCGGCCCCGCGCACGACGGCGCAGCGCACCACCGCGCAGGCCGGCACCTCGCGCGGCGGCTCGGCCGCCTCGGCGGGTGGCTCGGCGGCCGGCGGCGGTCGTCGTCGCGGCGGGCGCGGCCGTGCCCAGCGCGGCACCGGCAGCCCGAGCGTCTACTCGACCTCCACCCCGCGCTGACCCGCGGCGCCCCGCGCGCCCGCGAGATACCGAAGAACGGCCGAGATACCGAGTTCGCCTCGGTATCTCGGCCGTTCTTCGGTATCTCGGCGGGGTGGAACACGGGGATCCGGCCTACGGTTGGAACACCGGAGGTGGACCCCATGTCCCTGAACGACCTGTTCTCGCAGCCCAGCCCCGCGAACGGCTACGAGGTCACCAAGTCCGACGCCGAGTGGCGCGCCGAGCTGGATCCGCAGGAGTACGCGGTGCTGCGGCACGCGGCGACGGAGCGTCCGTGGACGGGCGAGCTCCTCGACGAGAAGCGCACCGGCGTCTACCGGTGTCGCGCGTGCGGCCAGGAGCTCTTCCGCTCGGACACGAAGTTCGACTCGCACTGCGGCTGGCCCAGCTTCTTCAAGCCGGAGGACTCGGACGCCGTCGAGCTGATCGAGGATCGCACGCTCGGCATGCTGCGCACCGAGGTGCGCTGCGCACGCTGCGGCTCGCACCTGGGGCACGTGTTCGACGACGCGCCCCAGACCCCGACCGGCGACCGCTACTGCATGAACTCCGTCTCGCTGAGCTTCGAGCCGGTCGACGCCTGAGGCGTCACGACCGGCGGGCCCGCACCTCGTCGACGCTCGCGCTGTAACGGGCGAGCAGGTCGGCGAGGGCGGAGACGTCGTCGTCGGGCCAGTCCGAGAACACCTGGGACAGGTAGTCGAGGCGCGCGGCGAGCGCGGCCTCGACGTGGGCGCGGCCGGAGTCGGTCGCGGTCAGGAGCTGCCCGCGGTTGTCCTCCGGGTCGACGGCGCGGTGGATCAGGCCGAGCTCGTCGAGGCGGCTCAGCTGGCGCGAGATGGTGGCCCGGCCGATGCCGAAGCGTCGGGCGAGCTCGGTGGCGTGGACGCCCGGCTCCGCGGTGATGATCGCGAGGAGCGGGTACGCGCTCGCGTCGAGGTCGGGGTGGATGCGTCGGGCGAGCTCGGACTGGGCTGCCGCGGCACGGCGCAGCACGATGCGGAGCTCCTGCTCGACTCGGTTGAGGGGCGCTCGGGCGGCGGTGCCCGGGGTCGCGGCCGGGCTGGGACCGGCGGTGCTGCCAGTAGTCATGCGGCCATTGTGACGGCAACGGGGCAGCTCTCACCACAGTGAGAGCCGCCCCGTCGTGCCAGGACGCGAACTTCAGCCCCGGTGGGTGCCCTGCGCGGGGCCGGCCGGGACCTCGTCGGGCTCCTCGGAGCTGACGGGCGCGACGACCGACATCGCGGTGTCGAGCTCGGCCCGGTGCTCCGCACCGGCTGCGGAGAGCTCGCCGGCGGCGTCGTTCTCCTCCTGCAGGAGCTCCACGCCGGACTTCGTGCCGAGCGGGATCTCCTTGAGCAGGAGGCACGCGATGACGGTCACGAGCGCCAGCGGCGCGGCGATCAGGAACACGTGGGCGACGCCGTCGCCGTACGCCTGCTCGACGACCGTGCGGACCGGGCCGGGGAGCTTGTCCACCTCGGGGAGGGTCCCGCCGCCCGAGAGACCGGCGTCGACGCCCAGCTTGGCGAGACCCGAGGAGATCTGGTCGGTGACCTTCGTGGTCAGCGCGGCGCCGAGGACCGAGACCCCGATGGTGCCGCCGAGCGTCCGGAAGAACGCGACGGTCGCCGTGCCCGAGCCGACCTCGTGGACGTCCAGGGTGTTCTGGACGGCGAGGACGAGGTTCTGCATGAGCATGCCGACGCCGATGCCGAGGATGGCGAGGAAGATGCCGACGGTGACGAAGCTCGTCTGGTAGTCGATGGTCGACATGAGCAGGAGCCCCGTCGTGAGCAGCGCGCCGCCCGCGACCATGAAGTACTTGTAGCGGCCGGTGCGGGCGATCAGGTTCCCGACGACGATCGACGACAGGAGCATGCCCGCGACCATCGGGATGGTCAGGAGCCCGGACTCGGTCGGGGTGCGGCCCTTCGCGATCTGGATGTACTGGCTCAGGAACACGGTCGAGCCGAACATGGCCACGCCGACCGCGATGCTGGCGATGACGGCGAGGACGAACGTCCGGTTCTTGAACAGGTGCATGGGGATGATCGCCTGCGTGCCGAGGCGCTGCTCGACGACGACGGCCACGGCGAGCAGCACGAGCGCGCCGCCGACCATCGCGAACGTCTGCCAGGACAGCCAGTCGTAGTTGGTGCCGGCGAACGTGACCCACAGGAGCAGCAGGGCGACGCCCGCGGCGATCAGGGACGCGCCCCAGTAGTCGATCCGCGCGCCGCCGCGGGAGCGCTTGGGCAGGTGCAGCGTCTTCTGCAGGACGGCGATCGCGATGACCGCGAAGGGGAGCCCGACGAAGAAGTCCCAGCGCCAGCCGACCGAGTCGGTGAGGACGCCGCCGAGGATCGGGCCGCCGACCATCGAGATGCCCATGACGCCGCCCATGAGGCCCATGTACTTGCCGCGTTCGCGCGGGGAGACGATGTCCGCGATCAGCACGGTGCCGAGCGCGGTCAGGCCACCGGCGCCGATGCCCTGGAAGGCGCGGAACACGATCAGCTCGCCGACGTTCTGCGACAGGCCCGCCGCGGCCGCGGACAGGACCGCGATGACCATCGCGACCTGGATCAGCAGCTTGCGGTTGGTCATGTCGGCGAGCTTGCCCCAGATGGGCGTGGCGATCGTCGTGGTCAGGAGGGTCGCGGTGACGACCCAGGTGTAGGAGCTGCCGGAGCCGTCGAGCTCGGAGACGATCCGGGGCAGGGAGGACGACACGACGGACGTCGCGAGGAGCGCGACGAACATCCCGAGGAGGATGCCCGACATCGCCTCGAGGGTCTCGCGCCGCGTCATGGCGGGCTTCTCGGTGGCGCGCCCGGTCGACGAGGGTGAACCCTCGGCGACCGTCGCTTCGGAGGTGGTGGTCATACGGTCCTGCTCTTTCCGGTCGTGGCACGGTGGTCAGGGGTGTCGTGGTGTCGGACGACGCTGTCCGCGATCTTGCGGAGCTGCAGGACGGCGTCCTGCAGCTCGTCCGGGGACCAGTCCCCGAAAACTCCTCGGGCCTGCTCGCGCCAGGCGCCGAACGCCTCGGCGGCGAGCGTCCGCCCGCTGTCGGTGAGGGCGAGCGTCCGGGCCCGCCGGTCGTCCTCGTCGACCTCGCGGACGACGTGGCCCTCGCGCACGAGGGCTCCGACCTGGCGGCTGGCCACGGACACGTCGATGCGCATCGCGTGCGCGAGGTCGCCGATCTGGATCGGCACCTCGTTCTTCTCCAGGATCCGCAGGACGGCGAGGCTCGACCGGGTGCACCCCAGGCCGCGCGCCGTCGCCGTCGCCGACTCCCGCTGCGCCCGCCCGAGCTCCTCGAGCGCGCCCAGGAGACCGTCGACGGTCGCCGCGTCGGCGTGCGGGCCGGACTTGCGGGACCGCGGTTCGACGGGGGTGAGAGTGGTCATGGTGCCTGCCTGTTCGCTGCCTGCCGCTGGGGCGATCCCGCTCGGATCGAGCGTCGCCCCAACGTTTGCTCCTAGCAAGGATATAACGCTTGCTTGCATCAAGCAACTAGAGTCGGCTGTGCCCCCCGCCCTGCCGTCTCGGCAGGGGCGCGTGCGAGGCTGGAGGCATGACGCTGCCCCCCGACGGCCGCAGCCGGCGGCCCCGCCGGCCCGCGATGCTCGACCCCCGTGAGGCCGACGAGATCCCTGGCGACCTCGACCCCGCGCTGCGCGACCAGGTCGCCCACACGACGGCCGCGGCGCTCGTCCGCGGCGCGCGGGAGAGCGAGGACCCCGCCGTCGTCGACCGGCTCGTGAGCCTCGTCGAGCGTGAGGGGCTCGACGTCGTCGCGGGCCTGTGGTCGAACGCGGCGCCCGCGAGCCTCCCGGGCGCCCTCTGGCGCCTGTACGCGCTGCGCGAGTGGGTGCGGCGCGACGGCGAGATCGTGGCGCTGCGCTACCGGCTGGGCGTCCACGCGGCGCCCGTGGCCGAGGTCGTCGCGGGCGTCGCCGGCCCTCCCGGGCCGGACGAGGTGCGCCGGCTCGCCGACGACGTCCTCTCCGGCGTCTACACCGGCGACCTCGCGGTGGCGCTCGAGCGCGCGGGCGCGTTCTGCCGCATCCTCGCCATCGGCGCCACGCACGACGCCGACGCCCGCGACGACCTCGACGCGGACTGGGCGCGCCGCCTGACCCGGGGCGCCGCGTCGCTGCAGGGGACCGCCGAGGACCTCGAGCACGCCGCCTCGCTCTGGCGTCAGGGCAAGCTCGAGTGACCCGAGCGGGCCCGGGCACCGCCGCCCGGGCCGTAGGATGGAGGCGCGACACCGGGTCGCGGTAGCCCCGGGCTCCACACTCAGCCGCTACGAGCGGCCTTCGCGCCGACAGGCGCTCTGCGGCCCGGTGTCGCGCTCACCAGCACGCGACACGCCACGGTTACAAGGCGCCCCGACCGCTCCGTTACATTGGAACCGTCCTGCGGGGCGACGACTCGCGCGTAGCCCCTCGCACCCCCCTCCGGAGCCCACCGTGCCCCTGCGCCTGACGCCGCGCGACACCACCTTCTTCGACCTGTTGACGGAGCTCGCCCAGCACCTCGTGACGGGGTCGAACCTGCTCGCCGAGATGCTCGGCGCGGACCGGCCCGAGCGCAAGGAGCTCGCGAAGCGGCTCAGCGAGGCGGAGCACGACGCCGACGAGTCGACGCACTCGATCATGCGTCGCCTGAACCAGACGTTCGTCACCCCGTTCGACCGCGACGACATCTACGAGCTGACGTCGTCGCTCGACGACTGCATGGACTTCATGGAGGAGGCGGCGGACCTCATCGTCCTGTACCGGATCGGGGAGCTGCCCGCGCGCGTGTCCGACCAGGTCCAGGTGCTGCAGCGCGCCGCCGAGCTCACCGCCGAGGCCATGCCCCGGCTGCGCGGCATGAACGACCTTGCCGAGTACTGGGTCGAGGTCAACCGGCTCGAGAACCAGGCCGACAAGGCGCACCGGAAGCTCCTCGCCGAGCTGTTCGACAACGTCTCCGACCCGATCGAGCTCATGAAGCTCAAGGAGATCGTGGAGATCCTCGAGGCTGCGGCCGACGGTTTCGAGAAGGTGGCGAACACCGTCGAGACCATCGCGCTCAAGGAGTCCTGAGCCCCGGTGGAAGCGGCACTCGTCGTCGTCATCGTCGCGTTCGCCCTCGGGTTCGACTACACCAACGGCTTCCACGACGCGGCGAACGCAATCGCGACGTCCGTCTCGACGCGGGCCCTGACGCCCCGCGTCGCGCTCGCCATGGCGGCCGTCATGAACTTCGTCGGAGCCCTGCTCGGCACGGCCGTCGCGGAGACCATCGCCAAGTCGATCGTCGACCTCGGCGACGCCTCCAACAGGGTTTCGCTCACCGTCATCGTGTGCGCGCTGATCGGGGCGACCTGCTGGAACCTCATCACCTGGTGGTTCGGGCTCCCGTCGTCCTCGACGCACGCGTTGATCGGCGGCCTCGTCGGTGCGGGGCTCGTCGGCGGGCTGGGCATCTACTGGAGCTCGGTCGTCGACAAGGTCGTCCTGCCGATGGTCTTCTCGCCGCTCATCGGCTTCGTCCTCGCGTTCGGGGTGATGCTCGGCATCCTGTGGGTCCTGCGGAACGCGGCACCGGCCAAGACCTTCCGGCGGTTCCGGCTGGCCCAGACGGTCTCGGCGTCCGCGATGGCGCTCGGCCACGGCCTGCAGGACGCGCAGAAGACGATGGGCGTCATCTACCTCGCGCTCCTCACCGTCGGGTGGGCCGACCCCAACGCGGGCATCCCGCTCTGGGTCAAGATCTGCGCGGCGAGCGCGATCTCGCTCGGCACGTACTCGGGAGGCTGGCGCATCATGCGCACCCTCGGGCGCAAGATCATCGAGGTCGACCCGGCGCGCGGGTTCGTCGCCGAGTCGGTCTCCGCCACGGTGCTCTACGTCAACGCGTTCGCGCTCCACGCGCCGGTCTCGACGACGCACACCGTGACGTCGGCGATCATGGGCGTCGGCGCGACCAAGCGGCTCAGCGCCGTGCGCTGGGGCGTCGCCAAGAACATCATGCTGGCGTGGGTGCTGACGCTGCCGGCCGCCGCGGCCGTGGCCGCGCTGTTCTACGTGGTGCTGCGCCCGTTCCTGACCTAGCGGGAGCCCCGGGCTCCGGGGCGCCGTCAGCAGACGGTGGTGCCGGACGGGCCGGCTCCGCAGGGCGTGTCGCCGAGCGCCGCGGCGACGTCGGGGTCGACCCTGCCGACGATCGCCCGGGCCGCGTCGCCCAGCTGTGCGAGCTGCTCGGGAGCGAGCGCGTCGACGACGAGCCGTCGGACCTCGCGGACGTGGGCCGCCGCGACGGTCCGCAGGTGCGCCTCGCCCGACCGGGTCAGGAGGGCGCTCGTCCGGCGGCCCGCCTCGGCGCAGCTGACGCGCTCGACCCAGCCCGCCCGCTCCAGGCGCGTCACGGCGTGCGAGAGGCGTGACGCCGACCCCTGGGCGCTGAGCGCGAGGTCGGTCATCGGCAGGACGCCGCCGGGCGACGCCGCGAGCGCGGCGAGCACGTGGTACTCGTACATGTTCATGCCGGCGTCGCGCTTGAGCTGGTTGTCGAGGGCCGTGGGGAGCGTCGCGAGGAGCGCGACGAGCGCCGTCCACGCCTCGACCTGGGCGTCCGACAGCGCGGGGGCCGTCTCGGTCGCCTGCGTGCTCATCCTCCCAGTCTACCGAAGTTGAACATTCAAGTCGGATGGGCGTAGCGTGCCACTTGAATGTTCAACTCGAACGTCGGGCCGCCTCGGCCCGCGGACAGGAGCCCCCATGAACGTCCTCCGCGTGGATGCCAGCATCCAGGGCCCGGCGTCGGCCAGCAGCGCGCTCGCCGACCTCGTCACGAGCGAGCTGACCCAGGCGCGGCCCGAGGCCACCGTCGTGCGGCGCCACCTCGGCTCCGAGCCGCTCCCCGCCGAGGCCTGGCCGGCGGCGATCGCCGGGCAGTTCACCCCGGAGGCGGACCGGACCCCGGCCCAGCTCGAGGCGCTGGCCCTCGCGACGTCGATCGCGGACGAGCTGCGCGCGGCCGACGTCGCCGTGCTCGCGCTCCCGCTGTACAACTGGGGCGTCTCGCAGCACGTCAAGACGTGGATCGACCTCGCCATCGCCGGCAGCAGCGCCGGCACGCCGCTGCTCCAGGGCACGCCCACGGTCCTCCTCGCGACGCGCGGCGGGTCGTACCAGCCGGGCACGCCCAAGGAGGGCTGGGACCACAGCGTCGCCTACCTCCGGCGCATCCTCGGCGAGGTCTGGCAGGCCGACCTGACCGTCGTCGAGCGCGAGCTCACCCTCGCCGGGGTCAACCCCGCGATGGACGACTTCCTCGAGGCCGCGCAGCTCATCAAGAAGGAGGCCGAGACCGCGGCCGTCGACGCCGGCCGGGCGCTCGCGTCCCGCTGACCCCCCCCCGGCCCCGGGCCGCGGCCGACGGTGCCGCGCGTCGGGCCTCAGCCGGACGTCGCGACGGCCGAGGTGAGACGCGCGAGCGTGGCGTCGACGTCGCCCGGGACGCTCGTGATCCGGAGCGTCCCGGGCCGCGTCGCGGCGTAGGCGTCGACCGCGGCGGTCAGCTCGGTCAGCCGTTCGACGGTCGGCTCGCCCTCGAGCGCCGACCACGGGTCGGCGTCGCCGTCGGGCGGGCGCGCGCCGATCCGCGCGGCCAGCCTGCGGGCGAGGTCGTCGGGCTCGGCGGTGAGCACCACCTCGACGAAGCGCGCGCCCGCGACCGTGGCGAGGCCGTCGAGCTCGTCGGCGAGCTCCGGGCGGGTGAGCAGCTGTGGCACGACGACGTCGCCGCCCGCCTCGAGCTGCGCCCACGCTGCTGCCACGGCGAGCCTGCGAGCCCGGAGCCCCGCGGCCCCGACGTCGTCCTGCCAGGCGCCGAGCAGTCCGCGGATCCGGTCGACGTCCAGGACGAGCGTGAGCGGGCGGGCGTCGGCCCACCGGTGCGCGAGCGTGGACTTGCCGGTCCCTGGCGCACCGCCCAGAAGGAGGATCGTCGGCACGGTCAGATGGTCGGGGCGATCGTCTCGGCCGCGGCCACGCGCGGGCCCTTCGCGGTGAGGGCGACGTGCGCGACCAGCGCCTCGCCCGGCTCCAGGTACGGGTCCTTCTGCGGCAGGGCGTCCGCGACGCTGCGGCCGGTGTGCTCGGCGAGCACGTCGAGGACGGTCGGCAGCACCGGCCGGTGCGTGCACAGGACCGACGACTCCTCGGCCTCGAGGAGCTCCCGGACGACCGCCGCGACGCGCGACGGCGCCTTCTCGTGCTGGGCCTCGGTGAGCCTGTCGTGCCGCCGGGGCGCCAGTCCCGAGGCGGCGGCGTACGGGGCGACGGTCTGGGCGCAGCGCGACCAGCGGCTCGTCAGCACGTCCCGCACCCCGTACGCCGCGAGGACGGGCACGAGGGCGGCGGCCTGCGCCCAGCCGATCGGCGTGATCGGCCGCGCGTGCTCCTTGCCGGCCCACTGCGAGCGGGCCAGCGCGCTGCCGTGCCGCGCCACGATCACTGCGTGCGTCCCGAGGCGGCCGTGCGCGTGCGCCTCCACGAGGGCGACGAGCGGCTGCCGGTCGGCGGTGCGGGTCAGCCGCCGCGCCGCCTCCTCGACGCCGAGCCACTCGGTGGTGTCGATCTCGTCCGGGTCGACGGGCGCGACCGGGTGGCGTGCCCGCAGGGCCGGGCCGTCGGCGTCGGCGGCGGTGCGGGCCGCCCAGTAGTGCACCCGCTTCACGCGCCCGTCGGGCACGAGGTACTGCAGTCCCGGCAGCGGCTGCCCCAGCACGACGGCGTGGCCCGTCTCCTCCTGGACCTCACGCACGGCCGTCGTCGCCCGCGACTCGCCCGGGTCGACCTTCCCCTTGGGCCAGGACCAGTCGCCGTACCGGGGCCGGTGCACCAGCAGCACCTGGAGCTCGCGGCGCCGCTCGCGCCACACCAGGGCGCCCGCGGCCTCGATGAGCCGCGACCGTGGCCTGGGGAGCGTGCCGGGCTGCGTCATCTCGACCGGCGTCAGGACGGCGGGCCGCCGCGACGTCGCCTTGCTCGGCTTGGGCGACGAGTACGGCACGGCGAGCACGGTGCCCGCCACGGGCTTGGGGTCGCCCGTCACGACCCGACCGCCCGCGCCGACGACAGCTGGGCGCGCTGGCGCTGGATCAGCACGTCCTGCAGGTCGGCGAGGGGCTTGCCGTCGTCGCCGCGGTCGTGGCGCACCCAGGTCCCGTCGGGCAGCAGGTGCCAGCTGCTCGTCGCGTCGGACATCGACAGGTCGAAGAGCTCGAGGAGCTCGTCGATGTGGCCGGGGTCCTTGAGCCGGACCAGCGCCTCGACGCGGCGGTCGAGGTTGCGGTGCATGAGGTCGGCGGACCCGATGAAGATCTCCGGACCCGGGGCGGCGCCGTCGGAGGTTCCGGTGACGGCGGGGGCGTCGTCGGGCTCCCCGCCGGAGTTCGCGAACGCGTAGATCCGCGAGTGCTCCAGGTAGCGGCCCAGGATCGACCGGACCCGGATCGTCTCCGACAGCCCCGGCACGCCGGCACGCAGCGCGCAGATGCCCCGGACCACCAGGTCGACCGGGACGCCGGCCTGCGAGGCCCGGTACAGCGCGTCGATCGTGGCCTCGTCGACGACCGAGTTGACCTTGATCTTGACCCACGCCTCGCGGCCCGCCAGCGCGGCGCGGCGCTCGCGCTCGATCCGCTCGACCAGGCCCGTCCGCACCGCGCGCGGCGCCACGAGGAGCCGGTGGAAGGTCGAGCGCGGGGCGTAGCCCGACAGCTGGTTGAACAGGCGCGTGAGGTCCTGCCCGACGTCCGGGTCGCACGTGAGCAGCCCGAGGTCGGTGTACAGGCGGGCCGTCTTCGGGTTGTAGTTCCCCGTGCCGACGTGGCAGTAGCGCCGCAGCGAGCCGTCCGGCTCCTGCCGGACGACGAGCGCGAGCTTGCAGTGCGTCTTCAGCCCCACGATCCCGTACACGACGTGCACGCCCGCCTGCTCGAGCTTGCGGGCCCACTCGATGTTCGCCTGCTCGTCGAACCGGGCCTTGATCTCGACGAGAGCCAGCACCTGCTTGCCGGCCTCGGCCGCGTCGATGAGCGCGTCGACGATGGGCGAGTCGCCCGACGTGCGGTACAGCGTCTGCTTGATCGCGAGGACGCGCGGGTCGGCCGCCGCCTGCTGGACGAACGTCTGGACCGACGTCGAGAACGAGTCGTACGGGTGGTGGAGCAGGATGTCCTGCTCGCGGATCGCCGCGAAGATGTCCGTCGGCAGCGCGGACTCGACCTCGGCGAGCTGGCGGTGCGTCGTCGGGACGAACCGGGGGTAGTGGAGCTCGGGGCGCTCGAGGTCCGCGATGAGGTTGAGGCCCGTGAGGTCGAGCGGCGCGGGCAGCGTGTAGACCTCGGACGCGTCCATGCCGAGCTCCCGGATCAGCAGCTCGCGGATGCGCGGGCTGATGCCCTCGGCGAGCTCGAGCCGCACGGGCGGGCCGAACCGGCGCCGCAGCAGCTCCTTCTCCATGGCCTTGAGGAGGTTCTCGGCGTCGTCCTCCTCGACCTCCACGTCCTCGTTGCGGGTCACGCGGAACGTGTGGTGCTCCAGCACCTCCATCCCGGGGAAGAGCTGGTCGAGGTGCTGCCCGATGACCTCCTCGAGGGGCACGAACGACGTGGGGCCCTTCTCCGGGTCCGCGGTCTGCGTGCTCGGCGCCGACGGGCGGCCCCGCGCGTCGACCGCGATGAAGCGGGGCAGCAGCGGCGGGATCTTGACGCGGGCGAAGTGCTCCTTGCCGGTCGTCGGGTTCACGACGACGACCGCGAGGTTGAGCGAGAGACCCGAGATGTAGGGGAAGGGGTGCGCCGGGTCGACGGCGAGCGGCGTCAGGACGGGGAAGATCTGCTTGCGGAAGTACTTGCGCAGCCGGTCCTGCTCGTGCTCGGAGAGCTCGTCCCAGTGCACCAGCGTGATGCCCTCGCCGACGAGCGCCGGCTGCACCTGCTCGCGGAACACCCGCGCGTGCTCGTCCATGTGCGCGTGGGCGTGCTCGCTGATCACCTCGAGGACCTGGTGCGGGGAAAGGCCCGACGCCGCCGTCATCGCGATGCCCGTGGCGATGCGGCGCTTCAGGCCGGCGACGCGGACCATGAAGAACTCGTCCAGGTTCGACGCCACGATGGCCAGGAACCGGACGCGTTCGAGGAGGGGGAGCGCGTCGTCCGCGGCCAGCTCCAGGACCCGGCGGTTGAACGCCAACCAGCTGACCTCGCGGTCGAGGAAACGGTCGTCCGGCAGCTCGGGGAGCGACTCGTCCAGCCGGGCGATCCCGGCGGCGAGCGCGGCGGGAGCGTCCGCCGCTCCGTCGTCGGCGATGTGCTCCGCGATGTGGGCGGCAAGCTCGGGCTCGAGCGTCGCCTGGGTCCCCGCGGTGGCGGCGGTGCTCTCAGTCATGCACTCATCGTGGCACCGAATCGTGAACACCGGGTGACGTGGTTCACGGCGCGTGCTCCGGGGACGCGCTCACCTGCCAGGATGTCGGCATGGCGCGCGCGGAACGGCTGGAGACGACGGTGCGGCTCGTCCACGCGCCCGCCGACGGACGCTCCTACGCGGTGTCCGCGCACCTCGACGCGGTTCTCGACGAGGGGCGCCGCGTCGTCCTGCTCGACGACCGCGGCTGGAGCACCACCGCCTTCGGCCCGGTCGACCCGCCGGGCCTGTGGGGACGCGAGACCGCAGCGGAGCTCGAGGAGACCGCGCGCGTCGTCGTGGGGCCCGACGAGCCCGCGCCCGGGCGCACGCGCGAGGAGGAGGACGCCCTGCACTGGGCCGCGCTCGCGGCGCGCCTCGGCGGGGAGGGCGTCGTCGTGGACGGCGCCGGGCTCGCCCGGCTGCCGCACGACGTCGTGCTCGACGAGCGGCTGCTCGCCCGACTCCGGCCCTGAGCGCGGCGCCGCGCGCCGCTCAGGACAGAGGCCCGCGCAGCTCGTCGAACCCGTCGGCGTCGCCCCAGTGGTCGAGCCCGCGCAGGTGGTCGAAGACGATCTGCGTGTGGGTCGACGCGACGACCGGGTCGCTGGACAGCGGGCCGGCCACGAAGTCCCGCAGCTGCTCGGGCGACGTCGTGACGACGCGCACGAGGAAGTCGTCCTGGCCGCCCACGAAGAACACGTCGAGGACGTTCGGGTGCCGCGCCATCTTGGAGGCGAACGTCTTGATGACGGTGCGTGCCTGCGCGCGGAGCCGCACGGACACGATCGCCTGCAGCGGCAGCCCGACGGCGCGGTAGTCGACGTCCGCGTGCGACGCGCCGAGCACCCCGGCGCTGCGCAGCGCGCGGACCCGGGCGTGCGTCGTCGACGGCGCGACGTGGAGGCGGTCCGCCAGAGCCGCGTTGGTGAGGTCCGCGTCGCGCGCGAGCTCCCAGAGGATCTGCTCGTCGAGGTCGTCGAGGCGAACGTCCTGCTCCGTGCGGCCTCCTCGCGCGTCCGCTCGCGGCATCTTCTGCGCTCCTCGGGCTGTTCGTCGAAGGATCTTCGCCCCCGGCCTGGGCCACGGGACGTTCTTCCTAGTGTGGCGCGTATCACCACCAGGTGCCGGGCGCGCCGTGCCGTCCGGTCAGTCGAGGGAGTCGTCATGCGCATCGGAGTTCCCGCCGAGGTCAAGGACCACGAAGGCCGCGTCGCGCTCACGCCCGCCGGGGCGCAGGATCTGGTGCGCGCCGGCCACACCGTCACGGTGCAGCGGGGCGCCGGGCTGGGGTCCGCCCTGGCCGACGACGCCTACACGGCCGTCGGCGCCCGGCTCGGGTCCGTCGACGAGGCGTGGGGCGCGGACCTCGTCCTCAAGGTCAAGGAGCCGGTCGCGTCCGAGTACGGGTACCTGCGCCCCGACCTCACCCTGTTCACCTACCTGCACCTGGCCGCGGACCTGCCGCTCGTCGACGCGCTGCTCGCGGCCCGCACGACGGCGCTCGCGTACGAGACCGTGCAGCTCGCCGACGGCAGCCTGCCGCTGCTCGCGCCGATGAGCGAGGTCGCCGGGCGGATGTCCGTCGTCGCGGGGGCCTACCACCTGCTCGGGGCGCAGGGCGGCTCCGGGACCCTGCTCGGCGGCGTGCCGGGCGTGCGGCCCGCGAACGTGGCGATCATCGGCGGCGGGTCGGCGGGCCTCGAGGCCGCGCGCCAGGCCGTCGCGCTGGGTGCCCGGACGACCGTGCTCGACCTCTCGCTGCCGCGGCTGCGCGAGATCGACGCCCTGTTCCAGGGGCGGGTCGCGACCGTCGCGTCCTCCGCGTACGAGGTCGAGCGGACGCTGCTCGACGCGGACCTCGTCGTCGGGGCCGTCCTCGTCCCCGGCGCCCGGGCGCCCCGGCTCGTCAGCCACGACCTGGTGGCGCGCATGAGGCCGGGCAGCGTGCTCGTCGACGTCGCGATCGACCAGGGGGGCTGCTTCGAGGACTCGCACCCGACGACGCACGCCGACCCCACCTTCCGCGTCGAGGGTTCGGTGTTCTACTGCGTGGCCAACATGCCCGGCGCGGCGGCGGCCACCGCGACGCCCGCGCTCACCAACGCCACGCTGCCCTACGTGCGCGAGCTCGCCGGCCGGGGCTGGCGCGCCGCCGTCGCCGACGACCCCGCCCTGGCCCACGGACTCAGCACCGTGGACGGGAAGGTCGTGCACCCGGCCGTCGCGGCCGCCGTCGCGCGACGGGGGACGACCGTCCCGGCCTGACGCGCTGCGCTCAGCCGCGCGGCGCGGTGGCCTCCGACAGGCGGGCCAGCTCGTCGGCGTCGAGCTCCACGCGCGCCGACTCGAGCAGCGTCGCGACCTGCTCGACGTTCCGACCGCTCGCGATCGGGGCCGCGACCGCGTCCTGCTGCCGCAGCCAGGCGAGCGCGACCGCGGCGACGCTCGTCGCGTGGGCGGCGGCGACGTCGTCGAGGAGCGAGAGGAGCTCGACGTTGCGCGGGTCGTCGAGGTACGTGGCGGCCTTCCCGGCCCGCGGCGAGTCGACGGGCGCCCCGCCCGCGCGGTACTTGCCCGTGAGGAACCCGGCGGCGAGCGAGTGGTACGGCGCCTCGACGATCCCCAGCTCGCGCAGCGTCGGCACGAGCTCCGCCTCGACGGCGCGCTCGACGAGCGACCAGCGGTCCTGCGCGACGGTGAAGGGCGTGAGGCCCTCGGCCTCGGCGATCTTGGCGGCGGAGACGAGGCGGTCGGCCGAGAAGTTCGACGCGCCGAGCTCGCGGACCTTGCCCTCGCGGACGAGCGCGTCGAACGCGGCGAGGTACTCCTCCTGCGGCACGTCGGCGTCGTCGCGGTGCGCGTAGTAGAGGTCGAGGTGGTCCGTCCGCAGGCGGCGCAGCGAGTCCTCGACGGCGGCCCGGATGTTTGCCGGGGACAGGCCGGGGCGGGTCGCGAGCGAGTAGACCTTGGTGGCGATCTCGACGCGGTCGCGGTTCCCGCGCGACGCGAGCCACTCGCCGATGATCGCCTCCGACTCGCCGCCCGAGTTGCCCGGCACCCAGGCCGGGTAGACGTCGGCGGTGTCGATGGCCCGGCCGCCGCCGTCGACGAACGCGTCGAGGACGCGGAAGCCCTCGTCGCGGTCGGTGGTCCACCCGAAGACGTTGCCGCCCAGGACGACGGGGCCGAGGTCGAGCCGGGTGCGGGTCTGGTGGGTCATGGTTGCTCCGATGCTCGCTGGTCCCTGCACCAGGTGCCAACCGCGCGGCCGGGGCAACGTTTCCCGGCGGCGCGCTCCAGCCGTGTGGCGTGCGTCACGGTGCGCCCGCGCCCCCGGCGCCCCGGCCGTCCTGCCGGGGCGCCGGCGGCTGATTCCGTCAGTCCGCGTCGGCCGCGACGACGGGCGCGGCGCCCGTCTCGACCGTGACGCGGTGCGTCGTCGGGCCGGCGAGCACGCCGCCGACCGTGACGGCGAGGACGCCGGCGTCGTAGCGGGCTGTGACGTCGTCGCCGGACGCTGCGCGGGGCAGCGTCACGCCGCGGCGGAACGACCCGTAGCGGGTCTCGCGGACCCTCGGCGTGTCGGCGGCGCCGTCGGCGTCGTGAGCCCGGGCGTCCTTGCGCTCGCCCGAGACGACGAGGCGGCGCCCCTGGACCTCGACCGACACGTCCTCGGCCGGGTCGATGCCCGGGAGGTCGAAGCGGGCGACGAGGTCGTCTCCGTCGCGGTACACGTCGGCGGCGGGGGAGAAGCCGTCCGCCTCGCGGCGGTCGGCCGTGCGAACCGGTCGGCCCGTCCAGAGGTCGCGGAACAGGCGGTCGACGTCGGTGTAGCCGGTGAGCGTTGCAGTCATCGTGGTCTCCTTCGTGCGGGGCCGGAGCGGCCCGGTCTGACCACGACAACCTTGAGCGAGGGCCGCTCAATCCCGGTTCGGGTACGCCCAGGACGAACGCCCGGCGCACGACGACGCGACCGTCGTGGCGTGCGGGTGGTCGACGCCGATCGCGACCACGACCGTCGCGGGTGAAAAGTCATCAAGAAGCGGGATATGACGGACGAACCGTCCTTGTGACGCTCCGAACCAGACTGATACCTTGAGCCACCATCTTGGGGGGTAGGGCCGAAAAAACGTCGTTCGCGGCGTTCGTCGCGTTCGCTCCCTTCTCGAGCGACACCGGCGCGACGCGCCAGACGGAGGACCAGCATGGCCGTGAGCCTCGCCAAGGGCGGCAACATCTCCCTCGAGAAGGTCGCGCCGGGTCTCGTCCACGCGGTCGTCGGCCTGGGGTGGAACCCGCGCGTGACCGACGGCGTCGACTTCGACCTCGACGCGTCGGCCATCCTCGTGGGAGACGACGGTCGCGCCCTCTCGGACGAGGACTTCGTCTTCTACGGCAACCTCCAGGACCCCCGGGGCTCGGTCGTCCACCTGGGCGACGAGCGCGTCGGCGGTACCGAGGGCGCCGACGACGAGACCATCACCGTCGACCTGCCGGCGCTCGACCCGCGCGTCGCGCGCATCGTCGTCGTCGCGAGCATCTACGACGCGGACAAGCGCGGCCAGAACTTCGGCCAGGTCTCGGGCGCCTACATCCGCGTGTACGACGGCGACGACCCGACCGACGACGCCAAGGTCGTCCTCTTCGACCTGGGCGAGGAGGCCTCGACCGAGACTGCCCTCGTGTTCGGCGAGATCTACCGGCACGCCGGCGACTGGAAGTTCCGCGCCATCGGGCAGGGGTACTCGTCGGGGCTCGCGGGGGTCATCCGCGACTACGGGCTCCAGGCGAGCTGACCGCCCCTCCTCGGACGACCCGCCGCCCCGGCTCCGCCGAGCGCGCTCCACCTCCCCCCGCTCCACCGTCGCGCCGCGCGCGCGGCAGAGAAGAGAACCCCCGTGCACACCGTCCGCCACTTCAAGTGGGACCTCGTGGTGATGCTGGCCGCGCTCGCGGTCGCGTTCGTCTACCAGGGGTGGGGCGCCGTCTGGCTCGCGGCCATCCTCATCGTCGTCGAGATCGTGTTCTCGTTCGACAACGCGGCCGTCAACGCCAAGTACCTCGCTCGGCTCAACGACGCCTGGCAGCGCATCTTCCTCACGGTCGGCGTGCTCGTCGCCGTCGTGGGGATGCGCCTCGTGTTCCCGTTCGTGATCGTCTGCCTCACGGGCAGCGTGAGCCCGGCCGAGGCGATCCGCCTCGCACTCGAGAAGGGCGACCCCGACACAGCGGGCACGTACGGGTACATCCTCAACCAGGCGCACCCCGCGATCGCCGCGTTCGGCGGGATCTTCCTGCTCATGCTGTTCCTGGACTTCCTCTTCGACACCGAGCGCGACTCGACGTGGCTGTCGTGGATCGAGAAGCCGCTGCTCAAGGTGGGCCGGCTCGACCAGCTCAGCGTCATCGTCGCCGCCGTGATCCTCCTGGTCGCGTCCCAGACCCTCGTGCACGGCGACGAGCAGTCCACGGTGCTCTTCGCGGGCCTCCTCGGCCTCGTGACCTACCTCGCCGTCAACGGGCTCGCGTCCGTGATGGAGGACAAGGAGGCGGAGAAGGCCGAGGCGCTCGCGGAGTCCGGCGCCGAGGAGGGCCCGGGCCTGGGCGCGCAGGTCGCGCTCGCCGGCAAGGCCGCGTTCTCGCTGTTCGTGTTCCTCGAGGTGCTCGACGCCTCGTTCAGCTTCGACGGCGTGATCGGGGCGTTCGCGATCACCCCCGACCCGGTCATCATCGCGCTGGGCCTCGGCGTCGGTGCGCTGTTCGTTCGGTCGATGACCGTCTACCTCGTCCGCCAGGGCACGCTCGCCGAGTACCGGTTCCTCGAGCACGGCGCCCACTGGGCGATCGGCGCGCTCGCGCTGCTGCTCGTGGTGACGCTGCGGTTCGAGATCCCGGACGTCGTCGTCGGGCTCGTGGGCATCGCGTTCATCGTCGCGGCCATCCTCACGTCGGTCTCCGCCAACCGCCGCGAGGAGGCCGAGCTCGCAGCGATCGTCGACGTCGAGGACGTCCCCGCGCCCGGCATCTTCGCGTCGCGACCGGCGTCCGTCGACGACGCGGCCCCGGCCACGCCCGTCGCCGCCGGCGTCGACAGCGAGGCCTGACCGCCGTGGGACTCTTCACGCGCTCGTCCTCCCGGCCGGCCCCGGGCCCCGCGCCGGCCCCCGCGCCCGCGCCCGCGGCGCCGGCCGCCGTCGGCACGGTGTCCCTCACCAAGCTCTCGCGGGGCCAGGGCATCTCCCTCACCAAGACTCCGGTCCTCACGGCCACGGTCTCCTGGCCGTCGGTGACCGACTACGACGTGTACGCGCTCGTGCGCTACCACGACGGGACCCAGGTCACGGTCAGCCAGTTCGGCACCGAGGACGCCCCGAAGCTGTTCAGCCCCACGACGCCCGACGGCGCGGTCCGGCACCTCGGCGACGTCCGGCGCGGCGACGGGAGCCAGGCCACCGAGACGGTCGAGATCCGGCTCACGCCCACCGTCGCCGCCGTCGTCCCCGTCGCCTACTCGGCCCAGTCCAACGGCACCGGGTCGTTCCGCCGGTACCGCGTGTCCGTGCGGATCGACAACGGGGCGGGCGAGGTCGTCGAGATCGAGTCCGCGAACGCGAGCCGCGACGACGCCGTCTACACCTGCGTGCCGGGGATCGTCCTCAACGGCGCCGACGGGGTACGCGTCGAGGCCCTCGAGCTCTACTCGGCGCGCGGCTCGGAACGCCGCCCCGTCGTCGACGACCGGTTGTCCGTCGTCATGGACGCCGGGCCCGTCAACGCCTACAAGTAACCACCCGCGCCACCCTCCCGGAAGGACCCGTCATGACGACGACCGCCGACTCCGCCCCCGTCCTCGTGCTCGAGCCGCCGCAGCCCGCGCCGCTCGTGACGCCCGAGCAGGCCGTCGCGACCATCGCGTCCGCCAACCAGGGGAAGGCGGTGGAGCAGCAGACGGAGGCCGAGCGCAAGGCCGCGGCCGTCGTCGAGCGCCTGTCCGCGCTCGACGCTCGCTCGCCGCAGTTCTCGCAGGAGGTCGCGAAGATCGGGAGCATCGGGGACAAGGAGGTGCGCCAGTCCGCGGGCGCCTCCAACCGGATGCTCGACCGCCCCGCCGCCGCGAGCGGCGACGCGAGCCCGCAGGGCAAGGTGTCCAAGACGCTCGTCGACCTGCGCATCACCGTCACCGAGCTCGACCCGACGCGCGCAGACCTCAAGGGCGTCAAGAAGGTCCTCAAGTTCATCCCGGGCGGCAACAAGATCGACCGGTACTTCCAGAAGTACAAGTCGGCGCAGTCGCACCTCGACGCGATCATCCGCGCGCTGTCCGCGGGGCAGGACGAGCTCCGCAAGGACAACGCGGCCATCGAGGTCGAGCGCAACCAGCTCTGGGAGACCATGAACCGCCTCGGCGAGCTCAAGGTCGAGCTCGAGGCGCTCGACGCGGCCGTCGTCGAGAAGATCGCGCAGACCGAGGCCGCGGGCGACACCGAGACGGCGGACGCCATGCGGTCCGACGTCCTGTTCGCGGTGCGCCAGCGCCACCAGGACCTTATGACCCAGGCCGCGGTGTCCGTGCAGGGCTACCTGGCGATGGACCTCATCCGCAAGAACAACCTCGAGCTGATCCGCGGCGTCGACCGCGCCCAGACCACGACGGTCGCCGCCCTGCGCACCGCGGTGATCGTGTCGCAGGCCCTCGGCCAGCAGAAGCTCGTGCTCGACCAGATCAACGCGCTCAACTCGACCACGAGCAGCCTCATCGAGGCGACGTCGCTCCAGCTCCGCCAGCAGGGCGCCGCGATCCAGCAGCAGGCCGCCGAGTCCACGATCGAGATCGACAAGCTCCAGGCCGCGTTCGAGAACGTGTTCGCGACCATGGACGCGATCGACACGTTCCGCGGGCAGGCGACCGAGGCCATGGCGACGACGATCACCCAGCTCGAGCAGCAGGTCGAGCGCGCGAAGCCGTACGTGGACCGGGCGCGTCGCTCGATCGAGGCCTGAGGGCGCCGCGGTGCCGCGCTGGCTCGAACGGATCACCGGGTCGTCGTCCGACGGCGCGGCATCCGTCGTGCCGGCGCCCGCGGACGCCGCGCCCGACTCCGTCGACGCGCTGCACCGGCACGTCGCGGCCCTCGTCGCACAGGTCGACGCGGACGCGGGGGACCTGCCGACCGAGGCCGTCGTGGTGGCGCGGCGGATCACCGACCTCGCGGACGAGGCGCTGCGCCGGGCCGAGACCGCCCCGACCGGCATGAACATCCACGGCCGGGTCGCGCTGCACGCCGTCGTCACCGACTACGTCCCCACGTCGCTGCGCCGCCACGCGGCCGCCCGCGGCGTGGCCGGCGCGGACCACGCGCGACTCGAGGCGGCGCTCGTCGAGCAGCTCGGCACGATCCGCGCGGCCGTGCGCGAGTCCGTCGACGCGCTCCGGGACGACGACCTGCGCGCCGTCGAGGCGCAGGGCATCTTCCTGCGCGCCCGGTTCACGGGGGCCGACCTCGCGGAGGCCGGCCTGTGAGCGGCCTCATGCGCGGCGCGAACGTCGCGCTCACCAAGGAGATCCCGGGGCTGCGGACGCTCGTCGTCGGGGCCGCGTGGGACGCGGGCGGCGAGCACGCGCTCGACGACAACCTCGTCCTGGCTGCCGTGCTGTGCGGGCCGGACGGGCGCGCCACGTCCGCGGACGACTTCGTCTTCTTCCAGCAGGTGGTCTCGTCCGACCTGTCCGTCGCGGCCGTCGACGCCGCGCTGGGCGACGACACCGAGCAGCTCGAGATCGACCTCGACGGGGTGCCCGCCGCCGTCGAGCGGGTCGTCGTCGTGCTCTACCTCAGCGAGGGCGGCCCGCGACGCCGCACGCTGGGACAGCTCAAGCGGTGCGTCGTCCGCGTGCTCGACGGCGCCACCGGCGCGGGCATCGTCTCGTCCGAGGACCTCGCGCCCGGGTTCGGCCCCGAGACCGCCGTCGTGCTCGGGGAGGTCTACCGGCACCAGGGCGGCTGGAAGTTCAAGGTCGTCGGGCAGGGCTACGCGGCAGGGATCGTGGGCGTCGCCGAGCAGTACGGGCTGCCGCTATGAGCACCGCGAGCACGACGACCGTCCGGACCCTCGTGACCGGCGCACCCGCCGGCGCGCCCGTCCGCGAGGACCTCACGTTCCTGCGTCGGCGCGCGCGTCCCGCGGCGCCCGCGCCGGCAGCCGAGGAGCCCGTCGCAGCGGGGCCGACGGCGCCGGCCCCCGCGCTCGCGCTCGCCCCGCCCTCCGGCGCGACGCCCCCCACCCGCCCGGGCCGCACGCCGTTGCCCCCGCTGCTCGCGGGCCTGCCCGGCGTCGGCCAGGGGGAGCGGCTGCTGCTCGCCAGGGACGCCCCGGTCGTCCAGCTCACGCGCGTGCAGAGCGGCGTCGGGGGCCTGCGCGGCGAGCTCCACACCGCCGTCGACGCGAGCGTCGTCGTGGCCTACGAGCTGGCGGACCGCACGCAGGGCGTCGTGCGGGAGGCGCACCCCTACGGCCCGGACGAGCGGCGGCCCGTCGTGCACCTCGCGGGCACACGCTTCACGGTCGACCTGCGCCAGGCGCGCGAGCTGCGCCGGTTCGTCGTCGTGGTGCGGCCGGCGGAGCCCGCCGCCGCGGTCGAAGGTGTGCTCGTCGTCACCACGACGGGCGGCAGCCGCCTCGAGATCCCGCTCGACCCGAGCGACGCCGGACCCTCGGGGCCCGACCCGGGGCGCACGTCGACCGTCGCGCTCACGGGGCACCTCGTCCGCGGCGCCCTCGTGCTCCGCGCCGAGCACGCCCGGCAGGTCCGCCCGCTGCGCGACGCGCTCGCCGCGTACGGCTACCGGCGCCTGTCCTGGCGCGACGCCGACACGGTGCTCGCCGGCTGACCCCACACGTCGTCCCCGCGCGGGGGCACCAGAGAAAGGCACCCACCATGGCAGTCAACCTCTCCAAGGGCGGCAACATCTCGCTCACGAAGGTCGCGCCCGGCCTCACGAAGGCGGTCGTCGGGCTCGGCTGGAAGCCGCGCACCACGGACGGCGCCGCGTTCGACCTCGACGCGGCGGCGCTGCTCGTCGACTCCGACGGCCGCGCCCTCTCGGACCGGCACTTCGTGTTCTTCAACAACCTGCAGGACCCGAGCGGCGCCGTCGTGCACCAGGGCGACAACCGCACGGGCGACGGCGACGGGGACGACGAGCAGATCGCCGTCGACCTCGCGGCCCTGCCCGCGGAGGTCGTGCGCGTCGTGTTCCTCGCGAGCATCTACGAGGCGGAGGACCGCCGGCAGAACTTCGGCCAGGTGTCCGACGCCTACATCCGCGTCTTCGACGCCGAGGACCCGCAGGACGACGCGAAGACCGTCGTGTTCGATCTCGGCGAGGACGCCTCGACCGAGACGGCGCTCGTGTTCGGCGAGCTCTACCGCAACGCCGGCGACTGGAAGTTCCGCGCGGTCGGGCAGGGCTATGCGTCCGGCCTCGCGGGCATCGTCGCCGACTACGGCCTCGCCGCGGCCTGAGCGCCGCCCCCACCTCCGACCAGCAAGGGAACCGACCATGGGTATCAACCTCGCCAAGGGCCAGACCATCGACCTCACCAAGCCGGACCGCAGCGCCGGGCTCACCCACGTCCGCATGGGGCTGGGCTGGGACGTCAAGGTGGTGCAGAAGAAGTCGCTGTTCGGGGGCACGAAGGAGATCCGCAAGGCGATCGACCTCGACGCGTCCGCGCTGCTCGTCGGCGGTGGCCAGGTCCGCGACATCGTGTACTTCGGCCAGCTCCGCTCGAAGGACGGCTCCGTCCAGCACACGGGCGACAACCTCACGGGTGACGGCGACGGCGACGACGAGTCGATCCTCGTCGACCTCGCGCGGGTGCACCCCGAGATCGAGCACATCGTGTTCACCGTCAACTCGTACAGCGGCGAGACGTTCGAGCAGATCGACAACGCCTCCGTGCGCGTCGTCGACACCACGGCCCGCGACGCCGAGCTCGCGAAGTTCACGCTCACCGGCTCGGGCGCGCACACGGCGCTCGTGATGGCTCGCGTGTCCCGCACGGCCGACGGGTGGCAGCTCACGGCCCTCGGGACGCCCGGGCAGGGGCGCACCGCGCACCAGCTCCAGGCGCTCGCGCTCGGCTCGCTCTGACACTGCCGTGACCGACGACGCCCGCCCCGGCGGTGCCGGCCCCGAGGCCCCCGGGGCGCTCGCGACGGTCCGCGCGGTCAGCCTCGACGTGTGGCTGACGCTGCTCCGCAGCAACCCGCGCTTCAAGGCGGCACGGGACGCGGCGCTGCGGTCGGCGCTCCGCCTCCCGGTGCCCGACGACGTCTTCTCGGCCGCGCTGCGGTCCGCCGACGTCGCCGCGGACCGGCTGGTCGAGGCCGACGGACGGGACCGCGGGCTCGCCGAACGGGTGGACCTGGCCGTCGCGGCGCTCCGCCGCGACGGCCAGGCGGGACCCGCGGCCGGCGTCGCGCTGGCGGAGGCGCCGGAGCTCGTGGCGGGGCTCCTCGCGCGCCAACGCGAGCTCGCGCTCGAGCTGCCCCCGCTGCCGCTGCACCCCGACCTTCCGGCGTTGCTCGCAGCGCTCGCTGAGCACGTGCCGCTGGCCGTCACGAGCAACACGGGCATGCTCCCGGGCACGACGATGCGCGCCCTCCTCGACGCCGCCGGGCTCCTCGCGCCGATGGGGGTCCTCACGTTCTCCGACGAGCTGGGTACCGGCAAGCCGCACGCCGCCGTCTTCGCCGCGACCGTGGCTGGGCTGGGGGTGCCGGCGGGCGACGTGCTGCACGTGGGCGACAACCCCGTCGCGGACGTCTGCGGTGCACTCGACGCCGGGCTGCGCGCGGCGCTCGTCGGGCCGGACGAGCCGACCGACGTGCTGCTCCGGCGGGTTCTCGCCGAGGTCCGGACGGTCCGTCGGCCGGGTGGTGGCGTCGTCCGCCCGGCGGACGGTCCGACGGCCCCGGCGGGTGCGGACCCTCGCGTCCGGACGGTCGCGGTGACCCGGCTCGACGGGACGCGGGACGACCTGCGCGACGTCGCGACCGGTCGCCCGTTCGACCTGCGGACGTACTCGCGCATGAAGCACGGAGACCTCGACGCCGCGGGGGCGCTCGGTCGGAGTCTCGGCCGCGAGCTCCTCGCGCGCGTCCCGGCCCTCGCGACGGATCCGGCGCCCGTCGTGCTCCCCGTCGCCTACCTCGCCGTGCCGCCCGCGTGCCTGCTGCTGGCACGCGCGGTCCTCGCGGTCGTCAACGACGCCCGGGCGGCGCGCGGGCTCGGCCCCGGCCGGGTCGTGCGGGTCGCGAAGGGCTCCGTGACCCGCACCGACTACGCGGGCGCGTCCGCCGAGGCGCGCCGCGCCGAGCTCGCCTCCATCGGCTTCCGCCTCGACGAGGACCTCACCGGCGCGCGCGTGGTGCTCGTCGACGACGTGCGGGTGACGGGGCTCGCCGAGCAGACGCTGCTCGACGTCCTTGCCCGCGACGGTGCGGGCCCTCCCGCCGAGGTCGTCACCGCCTACGTCGCGGTCTGCGAGCCGGGGCTCGCCGCCGACCCGACCGTCGAGTCGGTGCTCAACCACGCCGCGGCCCGGTCCGTCGCCGACCTCGCCGACGCCGTCCGCGCCGGCCGCTTCGCGCTCACGATCCGCTTCCTCAAGCGGCTGCTCGCCGCGCCGGACGCCGAGCGCGAGACGTTCCTGGGGGCGTGCGACGCCTCGCTCCTCGACGAGATCGCCGACGGCGCGCTCGCCACGGGTCCCGCGTTCTGCGCCGCGTTCCCGTCCGGCCTCGCGGCTGTCCACGACGCGCGTCGACGCGCCGCCGGGCTCGCCGAGGCGGCCCGAGGGTGACCCGGCACGCCCTCGCCCGGCTCGACGGCGCCGCCGACGCGGGCTTCGCCCTCACGCCGACCTCGCTCGCTCGCCGCGCCGGCGCGGATCCTGGGACGGCCGCCGCGTACAGCCGCTTCAAGCACGGCGACGGTGCCGTGGCGGCCCGGTACGGCGAGGCGCTCGCCCTGACCTACCTCGTGAGCGGGCGGACGCAGCGTCGGGGGCCGCTGGTCGTGACGTCGTCCGGCTACGACGTCGCACCCCCTGCGGCGGCCGCGCTCGTCGCGCCCTTCGTCGCGACGCTGGCGCGCCACGGGCACCAGGCCCGGGTCGTCGTCGTGCACCGGCACGTGCCCTCCGACGGGGACTACGCGACCTGGGGGGCGGCGCAGCGCCGGGCGCGGCTGCGACCGGCGCACCTGACGGTGCCCTCGGACGTCCGCGGCGCGCACGTCGTCGCGCTCGACGACGTGCGGGTCACGGGCGCCCACGAGCACGCGGCGCACGTGGCGCTGCGCGCTGCGGGCGCGCGGCACGTCGACCACCTGTACGTCGTCCGGGTCCCGCGGGGCCGCCCCGCGTCGGTCGAGGCCGAGCTCAACGCCGCGTCCGTCAGCCGTGTGGAGGACGTGCTGGCGCTCGCGGCCGTGCCGGGGTTCGTCCCCAACGCCCGCGTGGCCCGGCGGCTGCTCGCGCTGGCGCCGGCCGCGCTCGACGCGGCGCTCGCGGACGCACCGTCGGATCTCGTCGCGTGGCTCGTCCGAGTGGCCGCGCGCGACGGCCTCGCGGGCCTCCCGCGGTACCTGCCCGGAGCCGAACGGGTCCGCGCGCTCGACGCGTCGCGCCCGGTCTGAGCGCTGTCGCGGGCGTGAGGGGGAGGACTCCCCATCTCGTGCCGTCGACGAGTCCGTGGCCTCGGCGCAGGTGGGACGAAGACCGCACGACGACGCAGGGGGGCCCCGACGTCCACGTGTCCGTCCGGGATGCGATCGACGGCGACCGCTACGACGCGACGGAGGGCGCGCTCGAGAAGGGGGTCACGGAGCTCGCCCCTGCTGACAGGTTCGTCTCGAACGCCGAGCGGGACGACTTCGTCCAGAGCCTCATGAGCCGGTACGACGACGCCTGCGAGCGGTAGAGGAACGACGCGGAGCGCTGATCACGGGGACACCGCGCTACCGCTTCGCGGCCCGGTACCCGTCGGCCTGTGCGGCCGCTTCCGTCGCGAAGCACACCTCGGGCTTCGTGGCGTCGTAGGACCCGCCCGTCGGCAGGTGGTAGAGGTGGCTCGACGCGTTGCCCTTGATGGGCGCCCAGCTCGGGCAGTCGTACGCCGAGACCGGCGCCGCGACCGCGGGGTGCGTCGTGGTCGGCTTCCCGGTCCCCGACGACGGCGCCGTGGTCGCCGACGCACCCGACGGTCCCTTCTGCGTCACCACCTTCGTGCCCGTGAGGCCGCCCACGGGCACGCGCTGCGCGGGGCACGTGTCGAGGACGCGCGTGATCGCCGCCTTCTCGGCGGTGGTCACCCACAGGCGGTAGCGCTGCTTGACCGCCACCTGCCGCGCGACGTAGGAGCACCGGGACGACTTCGCGGGCGGCAGCCAGGTGGCGGCGTCGCCGTCGGACTTCTGCTCGTTGAGCGGCCCGTCGACGGCGAGGAGGTTGAGCGGGTCGTTGGCGAGGAGCTCGCGCGTGGCCGGGGACAGCAGCTGGGCGCCGGTGCGCCAGGCGTCGGCGAGCGCGACGAGATGGTCGATCTGCACCGCCGTCGACGTCGTGACGCCGCGCGTGAACGCGATGCTGCGCCCCGAGTACGGGTCCGGGAGGGTGCCCGTGAGGACGACGCAGTCGTGCGTCCCTGCCTTGTACGTCGCGTCGTCGAGGTCGCGCCCGAGGATGTCGTTGCGCGTGTCGCAGCCGTTGTGGTCGACGTCCTTCCACGCGGCGCCGAACCGGTCGCGCTCGTAGCCGGTCATGGGCGCGCTGCCCTTGACGGGGAGCGTCCCGAGCACGGCGAGCGCGGTCCCGGCGGTCGCCGTCGTGGCCGGAGCCGTGGTGGCGGGGCCGCCCGGGGTCGCGCCGTCGTGCCCTTCGGAGGCGGTCGGCGCGCAGGCGGCCGTGCCCGCGAGCAGGGCGGCGACGCCGCCCGCGGCGAGGGCGCGCGCCCAGCGCGTCACAGGCCCCGCCAGTAGCCGGCGGCTTCCGCGTCGTCGAACGACCGGTAGCACTCGTCGGGCGTCGCGTGGGTGTACATCCAGCTGTCGGGGCCGTAGGCGGTGTGGTAGACGACCATGATCGGCGCGTCGCTCGGGCAGGTGCCCGACGCGAGCGGCTCGACCGGGCCCGTGGGCACGGGGGTGGGCGTCGGCGTCGCGGTCGGGCTCGTCGTCGCGCTGGGCGTCGCGGTCGGGGAGGCGGACGGGGTCGTCGACGGCCCTGTCGTGCGGCCCGGCCTCGTCGTCGCCCCGCGGGTGGGCGTGGCGGAGGGGACGGGCGTCCGCGTCGCGGTCGGCGTGGGCGTCGGCGTCGGGCGGGCGGTCGCGCTCGGGGTCGGCGTGGGCGTCCTGGTCGGCGTCGCCGTGGGCGTCGGCGTCGCGTGCGCGCGGGCCGCCGGGTCGAGCGTGACGAACGACGGCGTGGGGCTCGGCGCGGCGGCGGGGTCGCCGTCGTGCCCGGGGAGCGCGACCGCTGCGCAGACGATCGCGGCGGCGCCGGCCGCGCCCGCGGCCCACCACCAGCCCTTCCGCCGCCGGCGGCCGGGACCGTCCCCGGACCCGGTGTCGGCGCCCGGGGTGTCGGCGCCCGGGGTGTCGGCGCCCGGAGTGTGGGCGCCGTCAGCCCCGAGCGGCCCCTCCGCGCCCAGCTCGCGGGCCGCCTCCATGAGCGACGGCAGCACCGGTGCGAGCGGGATGGCCTGCGTCGTCGCGTCAGGGGCGCTGGGCGGCGTGGCGGCGTCCGGGTCGGCAGGCGCGGGAGCCTGCGTGGTCTCCGCGCGGGTCGCGTGGTGCCAGCGGACGCCGTCCCACCACCGCATGCGACCGCGCGCGTTCGGGTCCGGGTACCACCCGGGCTGCGCGTTCGACATCCGCACATTCTGCGCCATCGGGCACGAAACGCCGACTTCCGCGTGTCGGCGTGGTCACCGCTCGAGCGTGGCCAGCCACTCGACGAGCGCGCCCGACACCGCCTCCGGGTCCTCCTCCGGGAGGTAGTGCCCGACGCCGTCGAGCACCTGGACCCGCAGGTTCCGGACGAGCGCGGTCGCGTCGATCGCGGCGGCGTCCGTGCGCAGGTACGGGTCCTCGGCGCCGAGGAGCAGCAGACCTGGCTGGTCGACGCGGCGGCGCACCGCCGTGGTGAACCGGCGCCCGTCCATCCGGGGGATCGAGCGCACCGACCAGCGCAGCGCCTCCGTCGAGCAGTGCGCGGCGAAGGGGATCCGGGCGGCGGTCCGGTACAGCTCGAGCGTCTCCTCGTCGAAGGGGCGCACCGCCCCGCCGCGGAGCACGTCGTCGACCAGCCTGCCGTCGCCGAGCGCCCGCTCGGGCAGGAACGGCACCTGGGCGAACGCGACGTGCCGCCGCATCGCGGCCGTGTACGGGGCGCGGTGCGACACGTGCAGGTGCGCCGGGTGCGGAGCGGCGAGCGCGGCGACGGCCCGCGTCACCGCGGGCTGCATGGCCGCCATCGCCCAGGCGATCGTGCCGCCCTCCCCGTGCCCGACGACGACCGCCGAGTCCGCGCCGAGCGACCGGATCACTCCGGCCACGTCGCGCGTACGGGTCGGGACGTCGTAGCCGAGGGGCGGCTTGTCGGAGGCGCCCGTCCCGCGCAGGTCCATCGCGGCCACGCGGTACCCGGCGCCGGCGAGCGCCTCGACCTGGTGGCGCCACGCCCACCAGAACTGCGGGTAGGTGTGCAGGAGGACGACGAGCGGCGCGCGCGTGCCGTGTGCGCCCTGCTCGCCCGCGGGCTCCGCCAGGGCGACGTGGAACCGGGCGGCGTTGGCGGCGACGAACTCGTGCCGCCACGGACCCTCGACGAGGGCGGTCGAGTAGTCGGCGATCACCCGAGCGAACCTACCGGGTCGCTGCCCACGGCGGGCGCGTCCTCGGTCGGCGTGCCGTGCCCGGCGCCGACGGCGGCCGGCGCGGAGCCGTCCGCGGTCCCGGCGCGCTCGCGTCGCTCCTTGGGGGGATCGAACCGGTAGCCGACGTTCCGGACCGTCCCGATGAGCTGCTCGTGCTCGGGGCCGAGCTTGGCGCGCAGACGACGCACGTGCACGTCCACCGTCCGGGTGCCGCCGTAGTAGTCGTAGCCCCAGACCTCCTGGAGGAGCTGGGCGCGCGTGAAGACGCGGCCCGGGTGCTGCACGAGGTGCTTGAGGAGCTCGAACTCCTTGTACGTGAGGTCCACGGGGCGGCCGCGCAGCCGCGCCGTGTACCCCGAGGCGTCGATCGTCAGCTCGCCCGCGGAGATCTCCTCCTTGTCGTCGCGGGCGCTGCCGGCGCCCCGCTCGACGGCGAGGCGGATCCGGGCCTCGACCTCGGCCGGTCCCGCGTCCGACAGGACGACGTCCGACGCGCCCCACTCGGCCGTCACGACGGTCAGCCCGCCCTCGGTCATCACGAGGACGAGGGGCACCGTCATGCCGGTCGCGCGGAGCACCCGGCACGTGGTGCGGGCGGCCACGAGGTCGCGTCGCGCGTCGAGGAGCACCAGGTCGGAGTCCGGGGCGTCCACCAGCGCGGACGGCTCCATCGGCAGCACCCGTACCCGGTGCGAGAGCAGGCCGAGGGCAGGGAGGATCTCGACGGATCCTCCCGTCGTCGGGGTCAGCACGAGGAGCTGTGCCACCTCGTCACCTCCACTCGGTGGTCGTGCGGCGCGTGTCGCCACGGTAGCGCCTCCGCGCGCCGCGCCCGACCAGCGCCGCCCGCGTCGCGGGACGGATGGCCTGATCCGGGCGCGGATCTGGGACACTCGGAGGCGTGCCCACCCCCAGTGTCCCCGTGACGGCCCGTGCCCGCGGGGAGCGTCCGACCCTCGGCCACGCATGAGGTCGACCACCCGCTCCGTCGTGACCGCGTGCCTCGCCGCGCTGGTCGCCGTGGCCGCGTACTTCGGCACCGTGCCGCTCGCGGGCGCGGTCGTCGTCCTCGTGCTCCTGACGGCGATCGGCTGGTCCGGTCTTATGCACCTGCACGCCCGCGGCGCGTCGGGCTTCCTGGTGGCCCTCGTCGGCCTGGGGGCGGCGCTGGTCGTGGACGTCACCGACGGGGAGCCGGTGCTGCGCAACCTCCCCGTCGTCGTCGCGATGGGTCTGCTCCTCGCGTTCGTCAACGAGCTGGCCCGGCGCGGGCCGCGCGAGGACGTCGTGGCGAACGTGTCCGGCGAGGTGTCGGGGATCGTCGTCGCGGTGGGCTGCTCCGGCTGGCTCGCCGCCGGCCTCTCGGAGGAGGGCGCGGCCCTCGTCGTGAGCTGCGCCGTCGCGATCGCGGTGGCCGCCGTCGTGTGCTCGACGCCGCTCCACGGCTGGACGGGCATCCTCCTTGCGGTCGCGCTCGCCGCGGGCGCCGGGGCGGGCGTGGCCCGGGCGCTGCCCCGCATCGACTGGCCGTCGGGGCTGTGGGCGGGCCTCGTCGCCGGCGTCGTCGTGACGTCGGTGACGGCGCTGTTCGGGCACGTGCCCACGGCGCGGGGCCGGTGGGCGTCCCTGAGCGCCGCGACCGTGCCCGTCGCCGTCGGTGGCATCCTGATCTTCGTGGTCGGCCGGCTGATCGGCTGACCTGTTCGGTCCCCCGGGGCGTGGAGGTCTCCTGTGCTGGTGCGCGTGCTGCTCGTGGCCGTCGTCGTCGCCGTCGCGCTCGTGCTCGGCCGGTGGTGGCGCTCGCGCCAGGGCGTCGTGCGGGTGCGCGGTCCCGAGCCGTCCGCCGACGTGCCCGCGGCCGACGCCCGCACGGCCGGTGACGTGTGGCGGGACCGCGGCGTCGAGCTCGGCGGCGCGGCCACGTTCGTCCAGTTCTCGACCGACCACTGCAGCCCGTGCCGCGCGACCTCACGGGTGCTCGGAGAGCTGGTCGCACGGCGTGACGACGTCTCGCACCGCGAGATGGACATCGACCACAACCTGGATCTGGTGCGACGCTTCTCGGTGCTGCGCGCACCGACCGTGCTCATCCTCGACCGCGACGGGAACGAGGTCGCACGGATGACCGGCGCCGTCCGGCGCGCGCAGGCCGAGCAGGCGCTCGCCGTCGTCGGCGCGTGACGGCGCCCGACCCGCGCCTCGACCCCAGCCGCAGGAGCCCACGATGAGCCACGACAGCGTGACCGACCGCACCGCCACCGACGCGCCCGAGGGCATCGACCCGCGCGGGCCGCGTTTCGGGGCCGGCGTGACGGCGGTGCTGCTCGCGGTGGTCCTGCTGCTCACCGGGACCTCCGCCGCCGCCTGGCTGCTGCTGGTCGTGGCGGCGTCGTTCGCGCTCGGCGCCGCGCTCGGCACGCAGGGCACGTGGCAGGGGACGATCTTCCGGCGGCTCGTCCGACCGCGCCTCGCGCCTCCCAACGACCTCGAGGACCCGCGGCCGCCCCGCTTCGCTCAGCTCGTCGGGCTGGTCATCACGGGCCTCGGGCTCGTCCTCGGGGTCGCGGGCGTCGACGCCGCCATCCCCGTCGCCGCGGCGCTCGCGCTCGTCGCGGCCGTGCTCAACGCGGTCTTCGACCTCTGCCTCGGCTGCGAGCTCTACGTCGTCCTGCGGCGGCTGCGCCCCACCGCCGCCTGAGCGCGGACACGGGACCGGGTCCCGCGACGACGTAGGCCTCCGGGAGGGGTCCCTCGTGAGGTAGGCCGCGCGGCGGGGTCCGTCCCGGCGACGGCTCAGGCGGGGCGCGGCGCGGCGCCCCCGATGACGCCGGCCCGCCGTGCCGCGGCCACGACCTTCGACGCCGCGGTGTGGACCTCCGCGAGCTCGTCGATCGTGAGGCCGGTCGCGGCAGCGATCGCCGGCGGCACCGTGGCCGCCTCCGCACGCAGCGCCCTGCCGCGTGCGGTGAGGCGGACGTGCACCACGCGGGCGTCGTCGACGGAGCGCTCCCGTGTCAGCAGGCCGCTCCCCTCCAGACGGCGGAGCAGGGGAGACAGGGTCCCGGCGTCGAGCGCGAGGCGGTCGGCGAGGTCGGTGACGGTCCCCGGGCGGCCGTCGGCGTCGTCCTGCCAGAGCGCCAGCAGGACGAGGTACTGCGGGTGGGTCAGCCCGAGGGGCTCCAGCAGCGGTCGGTAGAGCGCGACGAGCCCCCGGGCCCCCGCGGAGAGCGCGAAGCAGACCTGGGACTCGAGCGCGAGCGGGTCGTCCCGCAGACGGTCGGCCGTGGTCGGCTCGGCGTCCGGGTCCGCGGCGGTGCGTCGGGTCGTGTGCTCTGCGGTGGTGGCCACCTCGCCATGGTAGGTCCGGAGCGAGCGGTGTAGGGTGCACCAAAGGTTGGTGCACCAAGTATCGGTGCCCAGCGCCCCATCTCCCGAACGGAGCACCCGTGCGACGACACCGTTCTCGCTCGCCCCGTGGCGACGCCTTCAGCGACCGCCTCGACACCGCGCTGCTGCCGTTCTTCGGGCCGGCCCAGGTCAGCCCGGTCCACGCCGTCGGCGAGGTTTCGGACGACGCGCGCGAGCGCGAGCGACGGATCCGGACCGTCTACGAGCGGGTCGTCGGGCCGGACGGGCACGCGTACGTCGTCGAGCGGGAGACGACCGGCTGAGCCCGGCCGGTCCCTCGCCGCCGGTGACGGCCCACAGGCGAAGGCCGTCACCGGACGGGCGGGCCGTCAGTCGCCGAGCAGCTCGAGCGTGTCGACGACGCGGTTCGAGAAGCCCCACTCGTTGTCGTACCAGGCGACGACCTTGACGTTCCGGCCATCGACGCGGGTCAGCGCGGAGTCGAAGATCGACGACGCGGGGTTCCCGGTGATGTCCGACGACACCAGCGGGTCGTCCGAGTACTCGAGGATCCCCGCGAGCCGCCCGTCGGCCGCGGCGCGGTAGGCCGCCAGGACGTCGTCGCGCGTGACGTCGCGCGCCACGACCGTGTTGAGCTCGACGATCGAGCCCACCGGCACCGGCACGCGGATCGAGTCGCCCGACAGCTTCCCGTCGAGCTGCGGCAGGACGAGCCCGATCGCCTTGGCGGCGCCCGTCGTCGTCGGCACGATGTTCTCGGCCGCCGCCCGGGCCCGCCGCGGGTCGCGGTGCGGGCCGTCCTGGAGGTTCTGCTCCTGCGTGTACGCGTGGACGGTCGTCATGAACCCGTGCTCGATGCCGGCGAGCTCGTCGAGCACCTGGGCCAGGGGGGCGAGGGCGTTCGTCGTGCAGGACGCGTTCGACACGATCGTGTGCCGCGCCGGGTCGTAGGCCTCGGTGTTGACTCCGGGGGCGAGGGTGACGTCGGCGCCGTCGGACGGGGCGCTGACGAGCACCCTGCGGGCGCCGGCGTCGAGGTGGGCGCGCGCCGCGGTCGCGGCGGTGAAGCGGCCCGTCGACTCCAGCGCCACGTCCACGCCGAGCTCGCCCCAGGGGAGCTTCGCGGGCTCGCGCTCGGCCAGCACGCGGATGCGGCGGCCGTCGACGACGAGGTCGTCCCCGTCGACGGACACCGGGCGCCCGAGGCGGCCGGCGGTGGTGTCGAAGCGGAGCAGCCGCGCGAGGGCGGCGGGCTCGGTGAGGTCGTTGACGGCGACGACCTCGATCGCGGTGTCGCGCTCGAGCAGCGCGCGCAGCACGTTGCGCCCGATCCGGCCGAAGCCGTTGATCGCGACGCGGGTCGGGGTGGTGGAGCGGGTCATGGGTGTTCTCCTCTCGGTCCCCACCAGGCTCGCGCGTGACGCAGGTCACCGACCAGAGGCGCCTGCGCCACGGTCCGCAAGGATCGCGCCAGCCGCTACTCGCCGCCCGCGAAGGTGCGCCGGTACTCGCGCGGCGTCGTCCCGAGGACCCGCTGGAAGTGCAGGCGGAGGTTCGCACCCGTGCCCAGGCCGACGTCGTCGGCGATCTGCTCGACGCTCCGCTCGGACCGCTCGAGCAGCTCGCGGGCGAGGTCGACGCGCGCCCGCAGCACCCACTGCATGGGCGTGCACCCGGTCTCGTCCGCGAAGCGCCGCGAGAACGTGCGGGGCGACACGGCGGCGTGCCGGGCCAGGAGGTCGAGCGTCAGCGGCCGGTCGAGGCGGTGGAGCGCCCACTCGCGCGTCGCGGCGAACCGCTCGCCCAGCGGCTCGGGCACGCTGCGCGGCACGTACTGCGCCTGCCCGCCGCTGCGGTACGGGGCGGCGACGAGCCGGCGCGCCGCGTGGTTCGACGCCGCCACGCCCAGGTCGCCGCGCAGCACGTGGAGGCACAGGTCGATGCCGGACGCCGCGCCCGCGGACGTGAGCACGCTGCCCTCGTCGACGAACAGGACGTTCTCGTCCACCCGCACCGCGGGATGCCGGGCCGCGAGGGCGCGCGTGTAGTGCCAGTGCGTGGTCGCGCGTCGGCCGTCGAGCAGCCCGGTCGCGGCGAGCGCGAACGCGCCCGTCGAGATCGCGGCGAGCCGGGCGCCGCGGTCGTGCGCCGCGACGAGGGCGTCGACGACGGCCCGCGGCGGGTCCTCCCGGTCCGGGAACCGGTACCCCGGCACGAACACGACGTCCGCCCAGGTCAGCGCCTCCAGGCCGGACGCCACGTGGTACGCGAGGCCGTCGCCGCCCGTCACGAGTCCCGGCGCGGGCCCGCACACGCGCACCTCGTACGGCATGCTCGGGCGCGTCGTGAAGACCTGGGCGGGGATCCCGACGTCGAGCGGCTTCGCGCCCTCGAGGACGAGGACGGCCACGCGTCGCAGGCGGTCGAGGTCTGCCGCCGGGCCGGCGGTCGCAGGGGAGGACACGGCCGCACGGTACGCACGAGGGGCGCCCCGCGTCGCGTCAGGGTTCCACGAGGCTGCCGAGCTCGGCGGCCATGCGGGCCGCCCACGGCTGGGACTCGACCCACGGCAGGTGCCGGTCGAGCCACCCGCACAGGGCGCGGGCGGCGTCGGCGAGACCGTGCGCGTCGTCGGGCACGCCGAGCGGCCGGTGCCGCGGCGTGAGCGGACCGTGCGCGGACGGGCCCACGACCGCGTCGAGCCGAGGCGGCCGCGCCGTGGGCGGCGGGTACACCTCCAGGGCGTCGCGCACCCAGCCGGCGAGAGCGTCGTAGACGTCGTACGCCCGCCGCGCGCAGCCGGCGTGCCGGTCGAGGATCGTGTCGGGGAGCTGCCGCAGCGCGCGGGCGAGCCGGCCGTGGCACGCCGCGCACAGCAGGCCGCGCTCGGCGGGGCGGCTGCAGCCGGCGGCGCAGGCGACGGGGCCCGGGCGCGACCCGGTGCGGTCGGGGTCTTCGGGGAGCACGACCGCGGCCTCAGCGCAGCGTGAGCGCGCCGACGACGACGCCGGCGAGCCCGCCCACGACGAGGCACACGGGGGCGAGCACGGCGGGCGGGGTCCGCGGGCGGCGTCGGAGGGCCACGTTCGCCCGGGCGAGGAGCCCGCTCATGCCGCGGCCGCCCGCAGGTGCGAGCACACGGCGTCCAGGCCGCTCGGTCCGAGCGCCGCCCGGAACCCCACGAGCGCGACCTCGCAGGCCGCGTCCCGGAGCTCGGTGTCGGTCCAGCGGTCGGACAGACGGAACAGCGTGACGGCGTCGCGCGCGGCGTACGCGACGAGATAGTCCGCTCCCAGGCGCAGGAGCGCGGTGCGGTCGACGGGGTGTGTCATACCTCCTGGACGCGCGAGCCGCGCGGATGTCACACGGTTCCGCCGCACCTCCTGGTGGGCCCGGGGAGCGGCGGGCGGGAGGCGTCCGGACGGGGGTCGCAAGGATGGCATAGTGGCCGCCGACGAGCCGCGACGGAAGGGTGACGGGTGGACGACACCAGCACGTGGGCACAGCACCGTCCACGCGTGGTCGCCGCCGCCGCGGGGGCCGTCCGCGGGGTCGACGCGGAGGAGGCCGCGAGCCGCGCGCTCGTGAAGATGCTCCGCCTCGCCCACGAGGGCGTCGTCTTCGAGGCGCCGCTCGCGTACTGGCGCCGCGCGGCCGTCAACGAGGCCTGCTCGCTCGCGCGCGAGGCCGCACGGGCCCGCCCCGTCGAGGACGACGTCCTCGACGAGCTCGCCCCGCCCGCGCTCGACGTCGCCGCGCTCGAGACGGAGCGGCAGGCCGACGTCGACATGCTGCGGCGCGCGCTCGACGGGCTCACCGGCGCGGACCGGGACCTGCTCTGGAGCAGGCACGTCGACGAGCGGTCCGTCACCGCCATCGCCGAGGGCCTGGACGTGCGGCCGCACGCGGTGACGGTGCGCCTGCGCCGTGCGGAGGAGCGCCTCGCCGCGGGGTTCGCCGCCGCGCACGCCGCCCTGACCGAGGAGGCCTCCTGCCGCGCCGCCCGCGCGGGGATGCACGCCTACCTCAAGGGGCGGCTGAGCGTGCGCCGGCGCCGGGAGCTCGAGCAGCACGTCGACGGCTGCGCAGCGTGCACGCGCGCCTTCGTCGACGTGCGCGAGGTCTCGTGGGGGCTCAAGGCGATCGCGCCGTGGCTCGGCGCCGGGGCGGGGCTCAAGGGCGCGGCCGTCCTGTCGGGAACGGCGGGCGCCACGGCCGCGTCGCGCCGGGGCCGCACGACGACGGCCGCGGTCGCGGGCGGTGTGCTCGCGGTCGCGGCGGGCGTGGCCGCGGCCCTGGTCCTGGGCGACGGGGGCGACCCGGCGCCGGCGGCGACCGTCGCGGTGATGGCCGCGGGCGGCGTGGCTGCCGACCCGGGCGCGGGGCAACCCGCCGGCCCGGGGGCCGCGAGCCCGTCGGCACCCCGGTCAGCGTCGGCGTCTGCCGGCGCGTCGGCGGACCCGAGCGCGCCTGCCGCGGCCCCGGGCCGCGCCGCGGACGTCCCCGGCACCGCGAGCCGGAGCGACGACGCCGGCCGGTCGACCGCCGCCGCCACGGAGGCCCCCGACCGCGCCCCGACGCCCGTGGCGTCCCCGTCGGCTGCGGGCCCGGCGGGCCCCGCGCCCGGGGCCGCCCCGTCGTCGCCGGCGGCCGCGGCGCCCACCGCCGCCGCCCGGCCCACGTCGCCCGGCCCCACGCCGTCGTCCGCGCCGGTGACGACCCCGTCCGCGACGCCGTCCGCCCCGGAGACCCCCGAGCCGACGGCGTCGCCCTCGCCGCCGGTGGCGCGGACGGTCACCGTCGAGCTGCCCGTCCGGGACCTCGCGATCGGCCTGTACCGGATCGCGGTGAGCGACGGCGCGGCGATCACGGGCGTGAGCGCCCCGCACGCGGACACGTGGGTCTACCACTGGGTGCGCGACCGGTGGTACGTCCAGGTGTGGCGCACGTCGAGCCCGCACGTCGTGACGGTCACCCTCACGGGGCCGCCGGGCTCGACGGCCTGGCTGCGCGCCGCCTGACGTCCCGCGCGGAGCCGCCCGTCAGTAGACGAGCGCCTGGGCTCCGGGCGTCATGACCTCCTCGACGAACACCGGCGCGCCGGCGATCCGGACGCCCGGGAGGACGTCGTCGGGCGTGATCCCGCGCCGCGCCGCGCACTGCGTGCACACGGTCACCGTCCCGGCGGCGAGGACGGCGTCGAGCAGGTCGGGCAGGGGGGCGGCGTGCTCGAGGACGAGCTCGGCCGCGCGCCCGGGCACGCCGAACCACGCGGACTCGCCCGTGAGCCACAGGCTGACCGGCACGCCGGCCGCGACGGCGGCCGCGGCGACGGTGAACGCCTGGTTGGCGGCCTCGGGGCGGTCGGTGCCGCTGGTGGTCTTCACGACGAGGGTCGGGGTGGGGGTGGTCACGGGTCGAGCGTATGAGACGGACGCCACGTCCGGGGCCCGTCGGTCGCCGTGGGACCGGCACCTCCCCGACGTAGGATCGGCCCATGACCGGTACCGAGATCTTCTTCGTCACGCTGCTCGGGGTGACCACCGTCGCGATCGTCTGGTTCACCTGCTACGCGGTGTACCGCCTGTTCGAGGGCCAGCGCTGACCCATGCCGTTCGAGTTCCCCGAGGGGCTCGCGCCCGAGGCCTACCCGCTCGCCTGGCTCGTCGGCCGCTGGCGCGGCGAGGGCGTGATCTCCTACCCGGGGATCGACGAGGCCGCATTCGTCCAGGACGTGGAGTTCGACCACGACGGCGGCCCGTACCTGCGCTACGAGTCGACGATCCGGCTGGTCGAGCCCGAGCTCCCCGAGACCGTGCCGGACGAGTGGACGGCCGACGGCGATGCCCCGGCCGGTGACGCCGCGCCCGTCGCGTCGTCCACCGCCGAGCTCCCCGTGTGGGAGACCGAGACGGGCTTCTGGCGCGTCTCGCCGGAGCGCCCCGAGGGACTGACGGAGGCGCAGCAGCCGCTCGAGGTGATGCTCGCGGACCCGGCGGGCTGGCTGACCCTCTACGTCGGCGCCGTCGGCAACGGCCGGATCGACCTGGTGCACGACCTCATCGCCCGGACGTCGTCGTCCGCGGAGGTCACGGCCGCCAAGCGGCTCTACGGCCTCGTCGAGGGCGACCTCATGTGGGTCTGGGAGCTCGCGGCGTTCGGCCACCCGCTGCAGAACTACGCGTCGGCCCGGCTCGTCCGGCAGGAGCAGTCATGACCGCCGACGCCGCCACCGGCTACCGGAGCCCCCTGCTCGCGCGGCACGGCGCGGTCGAGGCGTCCGGCCCCGACGCGGGCGTCGCGTGGCACTACGGCGACCCGACGGCCGAGCAGCGCGCGCTCGAGCGCGGCGTCGGGGTCGCGGACCTGTCGCACACGGGCGTGGTGCGCGTCGCCGGCCCCGACCGCCTGAGCTGGCTGGACTCGATCACCTCTCAGGACCTGCTCGGCCTGCCGCCGCGCACGTCCACCGAGCTGCTCGTGCTGGACCCGCACGGTCACGTCGAGCACGCCGCGGGCGTCGTCGACGACGGCGAGTCCACCTGGCTGATCACCGAGGGCTCGCACGCTCCCACCCTGGCCGCGTGGCTGGACCGCATGAAGTTCATGCTGCGCGTCGAGATCACCGACGCGACCCCGGAGTACGCGGTGCTCGGCGAGCCCGTCGACGCCGAGGGCCCTGAAGGCGGCCCCGTGACCTGGCGCGACCCGTGGCCCACGACGGCCCCCGGTGGCACCCGCTACGGCCTGCCCGACGACGAGCACCCGGGCGCCGAGCGCGACTGGCGGCTCGTGCTGGTGCCCCGCGCTGACCTCGTGCGTGAGGTCGAGGCGCGCGAGGCCGTGGGCCGGCGGCTCGTCGGCACCTGGGCGACCGAGGCGTCCCGCGTCGCGGCCTGGCGCCCCCGGGTCGCGACCGAGGTCGACGACCGCACCATCCCGCACGAGCTCGACTGGCTCCGCACCGCCGTCCACCTGCACAAGGGCTGCTACCGCGGCCAGGAGACGGTGGCGCGCGTCCACAACCTCGGGCGCCCGCCGCGCCGGCTCGCGTTCGCGCACCTCGACGGGTCGGGGCACACCGTCCCGGAGGCCGGCGCGCTCGTCCGCCCCGGCGGCCCCGACGCCGACCCGCAGGCGCGCCCGGTCGGGCGCGTGACGAGCGTCGTCCGGCACCACGAGCTGGGGCCTGTGGCGCTCGTCGTGCTCAAGCGGTCCGCGCCGACCGGCGAGCTGATCGTCGACGGGCTCGCGTCCGGGGACCCTGCCGGCGGCGTGATCGCCGCGGGGCAGGAGGAGATCGTCCCCGGCGACGGCGTCAGCACCGACCGGCCCGAGGCACGCGGCCCGCTGGCGCGCGGCCTCGGCGGGGGCTCGGCCGGCGTGGGCTCGCCCGGCTTCGGTGGCGCGCTCGGCCCCGGCGCCTGACGCTGGCCCCATGCCCGACGACGCCCGCCCGCAGCCCGGCCCGGGTGCGCGCCCCGGCGGCCCGCACGACGGCGTGACGCAGGCGCGCGTCGTCGCCGCCGACACCTGGCGGCGCCTGCGGATCCTCACCGGCCGCGCACGCGCGCGCCAGGGCGTGGCCCGCGTGCGCACGTCGTTCGTGCCGATCGCCGTGTCGGCGCTCGCGGCCGGGCTCGCGTACTTCGTGGCCCACCAGCTCTTCGGGCACCCGTTCCCGTTCTTCGCTCCCGTCGCCGCCTGGGTCTGCCTGGGCTTCGCGCCCGACCGGCAGATCCGCCGGGTGCTCGAGCTCGCGATCGGGGTCGCGCTGGGCGTCGGGATCGGCGACGCGATCGTCCACGTGATCGGGTCGGGCGCGTGGCAGGTCGCCGTGGTGCTCGTCGTGTCGGCGCTGGTCGCGCGGTTCGTCGACGCGGGGATCCTGCTCACCACCCAGGCCGGGGTCCAGGCGGTCGTGATCGTCCTGCTGCCGCCGTCGGGCACGGGCGGTCCGGTGAGCCGGCTCGTCGACGCGCTGGTCGGCGGGGCGATCGCGCTCGTCGTCGCGATGCTGTGGCCGCGCGACCCGCGGCGCCGCCTCGCCCTGCTGGGCCGGGAGGCGATCGCCGCGCTCGCCGACACGCTGACGATGCTCGCGGGCGCGCTCGCGCACGGGCGGGCCGACGAGGCGCGCGCGGCGCTCGCTCGCGGCCGCGCGGCCGAGCCGGCGCTCGAGATCTGGCACACGTCCGCGTCCGACGCGCGTGAGCTGGCCCGCGTGAACGCCCAGGGACGCCGGCACATCACGGTGATCGACCGGTCCGCCGAGCAGGCGGTGCTCACCGACCGGGTCATGCGCACGGTCCGCGTGCTGGCGCGCCGGACCGCCGCGCTGGCCGGCGACCACGACACGACCGGGCTGGCCGACGTCGTCTCCCGGTTCGCGGTGGCGGTGCGCGACCTGTCGGCCGCGGTGGGCGAGGGGCGGGACCCGGCGCGCGCCCGCGACGGGCTCCGGGTCGCTGCGGCGCTGCTGGATCCGCGGGAGCTCGCGCCCGACGACTGGGAGGTCGCGTCGCTCGCACTGCTCGTGCGGTCGGCCGTCGTCGACGCGCTCGAGGCGGCCGGCGAGGACCCGGCCGCGGCGCGCGACGCGCTCCCGCCGCTCTGAGGTGCCCGCACGAGGGGCCCGGGACCTGCCAGAACCTGAGCGGGGTATGCCCGGTCGAGGTTCTGACAAGCCCGGGCGCTCCCGCACGTGTCAGAACCTGGCGACCCTATGGCCGTGCCACGTTCTGACGGGTCGCGGGTGGTCGGGGCGTCGCTGTACACCTGGCAGGCGTCGGGGTGTACGGTCCCGGACATGGAGGTCTCCGTGAGCGCGCTCCGCGCCGAGCTCAAGACGTGGCTCGACCACGCCAAGGCGGGGGAGGAGGTCGTCGTCACCGACCGCGGGGTGCCCGTCGCCCGCCTCTCCGGCATCGACGGCTCCGACCTGGTGGCCGGGCTGCTCCGGGACGGGCTCCTCACGGCGCCCGAGGAGGAGCGGCCGAGCCTGCCGGCTCCCGTCGCGCGCGGCCAGAACGCCGTGTCTGGCCTCGTCCGGCGGTTGCGTCGGTGAGGGCCGGTGAGCGGCCGGTGACGCCGGCATGACGACCGCCTACCTCGACACGAGCGCGCTCGTCCGGCTGGTGCGGCGCGAGCCGGGGAGCGAGCTCGCCGCCGCGCTGTGGAACCGCGCGCCGATCGTCGCGACCAGCCGCACCAGCGACGTCGAGCTCCGGGCGGTGCTCGCCGCGGGCGCGCGGCGTGGCCTCCTGTCCGACGACGAGCACGCGGCCGCCCTCGACGCGTGGTCCCACCTCTGGCCCTCGCTGTACCTCGTCGAGATGACGCGCGCCGTCGCCGACCGGGCCGCCGAGCTCGTGACGGTCCACCCGTTGCGCGGAGGGGACGCCGTGCACCTCGCGTCCGCGCTGCTGCTCGCGCCGGACGTCGTCGTCGCCGTCTGGGACGAGCACGTCGCCGCCGCGGCGGAGGCCGAAGGGCTCACGGTGCTGCCCGGCCGGTACGCCGCGCACGAGCGGCACGCCCCGCGCGCGGCGTCGCGGCGCGCGGCCGGGGGATCCTGAGCCCGCGACCCGCCGCGGGTCGGTGCCCCGGGTGGGCGGCGTCCCCTACGCTCGGAGGGTGTTCAGCACCAGCCAGAGCGTCGTGCTCCTGCTCCTCGTCCTCGCGTCGTTCCTCGTGCAGGTCTTCGCGCTGATCGACGCCGGGATCCGGCCCGCGCACGCCTACCTCGCCGAGAACAAGCTCAAGAAGCCGATCTGGCTGCTCATCCTGCTCGTCGCGGCGCTGCTCACCTACGCGCTCGGCGGGAGCTTCTACTCGCTGCTCCTCGTGACCCCGGCCCTGGTCTACCTCGCCGACGTGCGGCCCAAGCTGCAGCCGTACTCCCGCCGGAGCGGCGGCGGGTCCGGTCCGCGTCGGCCGTCGTCGGGCGGGTGGTGACCCCGATGGGTCGGACGGCGCGCACCATGTCCGCCTCGCCCGCCGCGCCGCTCGCCGAGGTGATCCGCGGAGACCTCGTCGAGTCGGTGCACGCGGGGCACCTGGTCGCGTTCGACGCCGCCGGCCGCACCGTGCTCGAGGCGGGCGACCCTGCCGTCACGTTCTGGCCGCGGTCCTCCCTCAAGCCGGTGCAGGCGCTCGCCATGGTGCGCGCCGGTCTCGACGTGCCCGACCGCCTGCTCGCGCTCGCGTGCGCGAGCCACGCCGGCGACGCCGTCCACCGCGACGGCGTCCACGAGCTCCTCGGGCTCGCCGGTCTCGACGAGTCGGCCCTGCGCAACGCCCCGGCGCTGCCGCTCGACCCGGCCGTCGCGCTGGAGTGGGAGCTCGCCGGGCACGGTCCGACCCACCTGACCCAGAACTGCTCGGGCAAGCACGCCGCCATGCTCGTCACCTGCCGCGTCAACGGCTGGGACACGGGCACGTACCTCGACCCCGAGCACCCGCTGCAGCAGGCGGTCGCCGCGACGGTGCGCGAGCTGACCGCGGCCCGACCCGACGCCGAGGGCGGGGCGGACGAGGAGCCCGGCGCCGCGCACGCGACCGTCGACGGCTGCGGCGCGCCCCTGTTCTCGACGACCGTCGCGGGGCTGGCCCGGGCCTTCGCCCGCATCGGCGGCGCCGGTCGCCGCGACCCGCTGTCGCCCGAGGCCCGGATCGCCCGCGCCATGAGCCAGCACCCGCACATGGTGTCGGGCAGCGGCCGGGACGCGACCGTCCTCATGCAGGCCGTCGACGGGCTGATCGCGAAGGACGGCGCCGACGGCGTGTTCGCGCTCGCCGCCCCCGACGGGCGCGCGCTCGCGTTCAAGGTCGCCGACGGCTCCAAGCGCCCCGTGCACGCCGTGCTCGACGCCGCCCTGCGGGCCCTCGGGATCGGTCCCGGACCCGGCCCCGACGGTCTCGTGCTGCCGCTGCTGCCGCCGGTCGCCGTCGAGGGCGGCGGGGTCGGCGTGGGCGAGGTGCGTGCCGTCGTCGGCGGGGACCGGGCGTGAGGGCGGTCGTCCAGCGCGTCTCCCGGGCGAGCGTGACCGTCGACGGCGAGGTCGTCGGCGCGATCGAGGAGCCCGGCCTGCTGGTGCTCGTCGGCGTGACCCACGACGACACGCCGGAGGCCTCCGCGACCCTCGCCCGCAAGGTCGCCGGGCTGCGGATCCTGCGCGACGAGCGCTCGGTGCTGGACGCCGGCGCACCGGTCCTCGTGGTCAGCCAGTTCACGCTGTACGGCGACACGCGCAAAGGGCGGCGCCCGTCCTGGGTCGCGGCCGCGCCCGGGCCCGTGGCGGAGCCGCTCGTCGACGCGGTCGTCGCGGGGCTGCGGGCCGCCGGGGTGCACGTCGAGACGGGCCGGTTCGGCGCGATGATGGACGTCGCGCTGGTCAACGACGGCCCGTTCACCCTCGTCGTCGACGTCTGACCCACCACCCAGGCGACGAGGGCCCCGGTCACGGGGGTGACCGGGGCCCTCCGCGCGACGCCGTGGGGGGTCGTCGCGCCTTCACGGGGCTCTCAGGGGGGTGAGGTCCCGCGGCTCAGGGCGTCAGAGCGCTGCCTTGCGGCGCCGGCGTCCGGCGAGGAGGAGGCCGCCGCCGATGAGCAGGAGCGCGGCCGCCGCGCCGGCGAACGGGAGCACGTTCGCGCCGGTCTCGGCGAGGCCGGAGCGGGCGTCCGAGCGGGACGCCGGCGTCTCGCCGGGGACCACGCCGGCCGTCGTCGTCCCGGACGTCGGCTCGACCGACGTGCTGGGCGAGCTCGACGGGCCCGGCACGTTGGCCGGGTTGGCGCACGCGGTCGTCGCCGGCGGGTAGCTGACGACGCTGGAGACGGCGTTGACGGCCGGGAGCGCGAGCGCCGCAGTGACGGTCTTCGCCGTCCCGGTCCGGTACACGCCGTCGCTGACGTGGGCCCGGGCGGTCGTGGCGACCCCGGTGTAGTCGGCGTCGTGCACGGTGAAGGTGACCTTCACGTCGGGCCGCACCCAGGTGTACGGGCCGCCCTCCTCCCACGTGCCGTCCTTGAAGACCCAGCCGGGCCAGGCGGTCGGCTGGCCGCCCGACTCCTCGGCGCCGAGCCACAGGACCTTGCCGGAGACCGGGAGGTTCTTCTGCGTCTGCGAGTGCGAGCCGTCGAGCGACGTCCAGGTGAGGTCGACCGCCGTCGCGGACGGGTCCTTCGACACGTCGACGGCGTAGCGCAGGTAGGGGACGTTCCCGTCGCACTCGGGCGACTTCACGGCGAGCCCCACGGACGGCTGGTGCGGTGCGCCGTACCCGTCGGTGGGCGTCGGCGTCGGGGTCGGGTCGGCGGCGGACGCGGCCGAGGCGGCGACCAGCGTGAGGGGGAGGACCAGCGCGGCGGCCGCGGCCCCGCGACGCCATGTGCGGGCTGACACCATGACGAACTCTTCTCGTAGGTTCACGGCGGATGGTTCACGGGCGACGTGAAGCGGGACGTGTGACGGCCGACGGCGGCACCACCTCGGTGAGCCCTCGCTCGTGGGCCTGATACTACTCACGGAAGGACGACGCAACTGCAGGTCAGGCGGGTGAACCGGGGGTGATCCCGCGTGTCGATGCCGATTCGTTACCGGGCTCCCGCCGGTCCGTCGCCCGGGGCGCCGGAATCCTGCCCTCAGCCCGTGCAGGACGCCGGATCGACGACCGCCAGGCCGCCGGCCGTCGTCGTCGGTGTGGTCCACAGCTCGAGGCTCCCGGCGCCCGCTCGGGGGGTGAGGAGCGTGACCCGGAGGGTGGCGGTCCGTCCGGGCGCGAGGTCGACCGTGAGCTGGGTCGCGGTGCGGCCGGCGACGTCGTGGGTGTCGCCGCCGACGGTCTGCGTGCCGCGCTCGATCACCGGCGCCCCCACCCCCTGCGGCGTGTACACGGCGACGTTGGTCCGGATCGTGCCGGGCTTGAGGTCGATCCCGGCGGCCTCGCCCGTCACGTAGCTCGGCAGGGACTCCTTCGCGTCCTTCGGGGCCTCGGACCGGAGCGTCACCGTGTAGACGTCGCGCCGGGTGCCCGACGAGCCGGCGACGCACTGCGACGACGTGAGCCGCGTGCTCGTCCGCAGGTAGTAGCCCATCTTCCCGGACGTCCCGTCGTTGAGGAGCACCGCCACCGCCGCGCCGCCGCGCGGCGTCGAGGTCAGCGCCCCGCTCAGCTCGGTGCCCGCGAGGAGGGCCTGCTCGCGGTCGTGCGCGGACCACACGAGGAGGCGGCGCTCGTCGGCGGACGCGGTCAGCGCGTGCTGGAGGTCGGACGCCGGGACGTCGCCGTGCAGGAGCGTGTCGAACACGGCGCCGGCGGCCGCGGAGAAGAACGCGTCCTGCTCGGCCGGGTCGGCGATCGCCGCGTAGACCTGCGAGAGCAGCACGTCCACCGCGTTGTCGGACGTGAGCTCGACGTCGGTGGTCCCGCCGCCCGTCGCCGGGGCCTTCACCGTGACCGGTCCGGTCGCTCCGAGCAGGTGCGAGAGCGCGACGGGGTCGGTCGCGAGCACGCCGTCGACGGACCCGTGCCCCGCCTTCTTCCACATCGCGGCCATGGTGCGGCCGGTGTCGGGGAAGTCCGCGAGCATCGTCGTGTCCTGCGGGTAGCGGGCGGGCTGCGTCCCGAACACGTCGGTGGCGTCCTTGCCGAGGTCGACCACGGGCCTCGCCCAGGGGCCCAGGTCCGCCGACGACGCATGCCCGACGACCGTGACCTTCCCGGCCTTGGCGCGCAGCACCGTGATGGAGCCGGGGATCCCGCCCGACGAGCGCAGCTCGGCGTTGTTGAGCGACAGGAGCAGATAGGTGCGTGTGCCGTCCGCGCCGAGCATCGACGGCAGCAGCGCGGTGGCGCGGTGGGCGGTGGTGACCGTCGAGCCGAGCGTGCGCACCTTGTCCTGCAGGCTTGCGACCGGGTCGCCGAGCTGCGGCCGCAGGGACGAGGGGTCGAGCGCGTCCAGGTCCCGCTCGACGGGCACCAGTGCCGCGGCGGACCGAGCGACGAGCGGGGCCGCCCGCTCGAGGGGCCCGAGGTCGACGCCGCCGTCCTTCGCGCGCAGCCCCGCCAGGTCGACGACGCCCGACGCCTCGACGAGCGGCGGCAGCACGTCCTGGGCGAGGTCGTCGACGGAGCGCGTGGCCGTCCGGAACGCCTCGGCGTCCGTGCCGATCCCGGGCAGCGAGCCCGCCACCGCCCAGACGGGCCCGCTCGTGCCGCGCCGGGCCTTCGCCGTCTTCTCCTGAACCTGGGTCAGCGCATGCTGCGCGGCCTGCGTGTCGCCGCCGGTGAGCGCCTGCTCGACGGCGGGGACGTCGTCGAGCGCGGAGGTCAGCGCGTCGCGCGCCTCCAGGCCGCCCCTGACGGCCAGCCCGACCGCGACCGCCACCGCCACGACGGCGACCGTGATCCCGAGCGCGACCCAGCGCCCCACGTGCCGGCGCCTCGGCCTGGCGCGCCCGTGCGCGGGGACCGGGTGGAGCTCCGACGCCGGGTCGGGGTCGCCGGGGGCGTCGGGCGGGTCGCTCGGCATGGCCGCCACTCTAAGGGCCGCGGCCGGCGCGCCGTGGCCGTCGGACGGAACCTCACCCGGCGGTCGTCAGCCGCGGACGACGGTCACCGGGCAGGGCGCCGCCTCGAGCACCTGACGGCTCACCGACCCGAGCACGAGCCGCTCGAAGCCGCCGAGCCCCCGAGCGCCGACGACGAGCCGCTCGGCCCCGGCGGCCACGCCGAGGAGTCCCGGTGCGGGAGGGGCGTGCACGACGACGGGGCGCACCCGGTCCGCGGGGAGGTCCAGCCGCGCGTCGCGGACCGTCTCGGCGAGCCTGGTGTGCGCCCAGCGGTCGTAGTCGTCGACCGGGGGCACCCAGCCCCACGCCTCGGGCAGGGGCGAGATCGTCGTGATCTGCCAGCAGTACACCGGCTCGAGGACACCGCCCACGCGCTCGGCCGCGGCCGCCGCCTCGCGCAGCGCGGCGAGCGACACGTCCGAGCCGTCCACGCCGACGACGACGCGCGGCCCGTCGTCCGTCGTCCCGCCCGCCGGGGGCTCGGGCAGGGGCACGGGCGCGCCCTCGTGCGCGACGACGGTCACCGGGACGTGCGCGTGCTGCACCACCGAGCTCGAGACCGAGCCCAGCAGGAACCGCCCGAACCGGCCGAGCCCGCTGCGCCCGACCACGAGCATCTCGGCGTCCGTCTCCGTGCCGAGCGCGAGGAGCACCTCCGCCGGCCACCCGTGCACCTGGCGGGCCGTCACGCGGTCCGGGTCGCCGACCACGTGGCCCGCGTCCCGGCCCCGCTGCACCGCGGCGTCGAGGAGCGACCGGACGTAGGTCTGGCGGGCGGCGAAGAGCTCCTCGGCACCGTCGGGGTGCACGCCCCGGGCGCCGTCGTCCCAGCTCTGCACCCACGCGTGGACCGCGACCAGCGTCGTGTCCCGCCGGGCCGCCTCGCGCAGGGCCCAGTCCAGTGCCCCGTCCGACTGGGCCGACCCGTCGACCCCGACCACCAGACCACCCATGACTCGCTCCGTCCGTCGGTCGGTTCCATCGTTCCCCAGGCCGCGTCGTCGTGCAGGACGACGCCGATCGTCACGCCAGGGGCGAACACGGGCAGATCCGCGGCGTGGCGGCGGTTGGACCCCACTAGAGTCGAAGCGGTCAGGCCTGTAGCGCGCAGGCACACGCCGCTCGTGAGGAGCAGCACATGTTCGAACGTTTCACCGACCGAGCCCGTCGGGTGGTCGTCCTCGCCCAAGAAGAGGCGCGGATGCTGAACCACAACTACATCGGGACCGAGCACATCCTGCTCGGGCTCATCCACGAGGGAGAGGGCGTCGCCGCCAAGGCGCTGGAGTCGCTCGACATCTCCCTCGACGGCGTGCGCGCCCAGGTCATCGAGATCATCGGCGAGGGCCAGCAGGCCCCGACGGGTCACATCCCGTTCACGCCGCGCGCCAAGAAGGTCCTCGAGCTCTCGCTGCGCGAGGCGCTGCAGCTCGGCCACAACTACATCGGCACCGAGCACATCCTGCTCGGCCTCATCCGCGAGGGTGAGGGCGTCGCCGCCCAGGTGCTCACCAAGATGGGCGCCGACCTCAACCGCGTGCGCCAGCAGGTCATCCAGCTCCTGTCCGGCTACCAGGGCAAGGAGCCCGCGACCGCCGGCGGCCCCGCCGAGGGCCAGCCGTCCGGCTCGGCCGTGCTCGACCAGTTCGGCCGCAACCTCACGCAGGCCGCACGCGACTCCAAGCTCGACCCGGTGATCGGGCGCGAGAAGGAGATCGAGCGGGTCATGCAGGTGCTGTCCCGCCGCACCAAGAACAACCCTGTCCTCATCGGCGAGCCCGGCGTCGGCAAGACGGCGATCGTCGAGGGCCTCGCCCAGGACATCGTGCGCGGCGACGTCCCGGAGACCCTGAAGGACAAGCAGCTCTACACGCTGGACCTCGGGGCCCTCGTGGCCGGCAGCCGCTACCGCGGCGACTTCGAGGAGCGCCTGAAGAAGGTCCTCAAGGAGATCCGCACGCGCGGCGACATCATCCTGTTCATCGACGAGATCCACACCCTCGTGGGTGCCGGTGCCGCCGAGGGCGCGATCGACGCCGCCAGCATCCTCAAGCCGATGCTGGCCCGCGGCGAGCTGCAGACCATCGGCGCGACGACGCTCGACGAGTACCGCAAGTACGTCGAGAAGGACCCGGCGCTGGAGCGCCGCTTCCAGCCGATCCAGGTCGCCGAGCCGTCGCTCGTGCACGCCATCGAGATCCTCCGTGGCCTGCGCGACCAGTACGAGGCGCACCACCGGGTGTCCATCACGGACGGCGCGCTCGTCGCGGCCGCCACGCTGGCCGACCGGTACATCAACGACCGCTACCTCCCGGACAAGGCGATCGACCTCGTCGACGAGGCGGGCGCGCGCCTGCGCATCCGCCGCATGACGGCGCCGCCGGAGCTGCGTGACCTCGACGAGCAGATCGCCGGGGCGCGCCGCGACAAGGAGTCGGCGATCGACGAGCAGGACTTCGAGAAGGCCGCGCGCCTGCGCGACACCGAGAAGCAGCTCACGCAGCAGCGCCAGGACAAGGAGAAGGCCTGGAAGTCGGGCGACCTCGACGTCATCGCCGAGGTCGACGAGGAGCTCATCGCCGAGGTGCTGGCCATGTCGACGGGCATCCCCGTCGTCCGGCTCACCGAGGAGGAGTCCAGCCGCCTGCTCCACATGGAGGACGAGCTGCACAAGCGGATCGTCGGCCAGGACATCGCCATCAAGGCGCTGTCGCAGGCCATCCGCCGCACGCGTGCCGGGCTCAAGGACCCGAAGCGCCCGGGTGGGTCGTTCATCTTCGCCGGCCCGACCGGCGTCGGGAAGACCGAGCTCGCCAAGGCGCTCGCCGAGTTCCTCTTCGGGGACGAGGACGCGCTCATCCAGCTCGACATGTCCGAGTTCTCGGAGAAGCACACGGTCTCGCGGCTGTTCGGCTCGCCCCCCGGCTACGTCGGGTACGACGAGGGCGGCCAGCTCACCGAGAAGGTCCGGCGCAAGCCGTTCTCGGTCGTGCTGTTCGACGAGGTCGAGAAGGCGCACCCGGACATCTTCAACTCGCTCCTGCAGATCCTCGAGGACGGTCGCCTGACCGACTCGCAGGGCCGCGTGGTCGACTTCAAGAACACCGTGATCATCATGACCACGAACCTCGGCACCCGTGACATCGCCAAGGGTCTCCAGACCGGCTTCAACACCGGCAACGACACCACGACGAGCTACGAGCGCATGAAGGCCAAGGTCAACGAGGAGCTCAAGACGCACTTCCGTCCCGAGTTCCTGAACCGCGTGGACGACACGATCGTCTTCCCGCAGCTCACGCAGTCGGAGATCGTCGCCATCGTGGACCTCGAGGTCGCGAAGCTCGACCGGCGCCTGCACGACAAGGACATGGGCATCGAGCTCACGCCCGCGGCGAAGACCCTGCTCTCCGAGAAGGGCTACGACCCGGTGCTCGGCGCGCGGCCGCTGCGTCGCGCGATCCAGCGGGAGATCGAGGACGCGCTGTCCGAGAAGATCCTGTTCGGCGAGCTCACGTCCGGCCAGGTCGTCCTGGTCGACGCGGTCGGCGAGGGGATCCTCGGGGAGTTCACGTTCCGTGGCGTCCCGAAGGCCGAGCACGAGCGTGGCCCGGTGTCGGTGGGCGCGAGCGCAGCGCTCGACGCGCCGACCGGGGTCCATCCGCGCGACCTCCCGCCCACGGGCACGCTGAGCGCGACCGCGGACTGACGCGCCGTCGTCGGGCGCACTGCCGCCCGGCGCAGGCCTGGCAACGAGGGCCCCGGCCCCGCCTCCTCGGAGGTGGGACCGGGGCCCTTCGCGCGTTCCGCCCTCGAGCGCTGTCAGAACGTGGTGAGGCCCGAGGCTCACGAGCTTCTGACAGGTCCGGGGAGGGCGGCCAAGATGACAGGCATGTCACGATCTGGTCACCACCGCGTGAAAGCACTTTTCATCGCGGGGTCAATGTATGAGAGTTACTCCCAGACGCGGAGGGGGCGTCCCAGCAACGAGGCTGAACACGACACGGACGAGGAGCTCTCATGAGGAGATCGAAGTTCTACCCGCTCGCCGCCGCGGCGACGGTCCTGACGCTCACGCTCGCCGCCTGCTCGGGCGGCTCGGACGACGACTCGGGCTCGGGCTCGGGCAAGGGCAAGACGCTCGACGTCTGGATCATGAAGGGCACCAACCCGGACTCCGAGCCGTTCTTCGCGGACGTCGCCAAGGCGTTCAAGGAGGAGACGGGCGCGACCCTCAAGGTCGAGTACGTCGAGTGGGCCGACGCCCACGACCGGTTCGTCACCGCGATCGCCGGCGGCACCACCCCGGACGTCGCCGAGACGGGCACCACCTGGACGCCCGAGTTCGCGGACGCCGGCGCGCTCGCCCCGCTCGACGACTACGTGAAGAAGGACGGACTGGGCGACGACCTCGTCAAGGGCCTCGTCGACGCGGGCACGTACAACGACAAGCTCTACGGCATGCCCTGGTACGCGGGCGTGCGCTCGCTGGTCTACCGCAGCGACCTGTTCGACAAGCTCGGCCTCAAGGCGCCGACCACCTGGGCGGAGCTGCAGGCCGACGCGCAGGCGATCAAGAAGGCGAACCCGAAGATGTCGGGCGTCGCGGTCCCGGGCGACGCCGAGTTCACGGTGTACCCGTGGGTCTGGGGTGCGGGGGGCCAGGTCGCCACGCAGTCGGGCGGCCAGTGGACGTCCGGCCTCGACAGCGCCGAGGCGCGCAAGGGCATCTCGTTCTGGACCGGCCTGGCGACGCAGGACAAGCTGTCGTCCGCGGGCGCGACCACGTGGAAGGAGACCGACGTCCTCGACGCGTTCGCGAACGGCGACGTCGGCATGGCGGTCATGGGCTCGTGGACCCCGGCGGCCATCACCGAGAAGAACCCGGAGATGAAGGGCAAGTTCGCGGCCGTGCCCATCCCGGGCGAGACCGGCGGGATCGCGCCGTCCGTGCTCGGCGGCTCGCACCTGAGCATGTTCAACACGGCCAAGGACAAGGACCTGGCCTGGGACTTCATCAAGCTCATGACGACCGGCAAGTTCGCGCAGCAGTGGGCCGACCAGTCGGGCTACTTCCCGGGCCAGACGTCGCTGCTCGACAAGGCGACGAAGAGCACGGACCCGCTCGTCGCGCCGTTCGCGAAGCAGTTCGTCGACGGCGGCGCGTCCGTCCCCGTCTCGCCGAACTTCGGCGCCGTCCAGGCGAAGAAGACGACGAGCGTCATGATGCAGGCGATCCTGTCCGGCAAGGAGAGCGTCGACGACGCGACCACCGCGGCCGCGCAGGAGATGACCTCGCTGCTCAACGGGAAGTGACCCGGTGGCGGTGACGTACCCGACCCCGGCCGGGGCGGCCTCCTCGCAGGCCGCCCCGGACGGGGGGCCGCAGGCGGCCCGCGGCCCGAGCCGTCGCGGGATCGCGCGGATCCGGCCCTGGCTGCTGCTGGCGCCGGCCCTGGTGATCCTCGGCGTGCTCCTGCTGTGGCCGCTGGTCCGGGTGGCGATGTTCTCGCTGCAGGACTACGGCCTGCGCGAGATCGTCTCGGGGAGCACGAACTGGATCGGGTTCGCGAACTTCAGTGAGATCCTCACCTCGCACGACCTGTGGGCCGTCGTCCTGCCCAACACGGTGGGCTTCGCGGTCCTGTCCGTCACGGGGACCGTCGTCTTCGGGACGCTCGTGGCGCTGCTCCTGCAGTCGCTCGGACCGCGCACCCGCGGGTTCGTCACGGGCGCCATCATGGCCGCGTGGGCGATGCCCGCGGTCACGGGCACGTACGTGTGGGTGTGGATCTTCGACGCGGACCACGGCGTCGTCAACCAGGTGCTCACGTCGCTCGGGCTGATCGACCAGCCGGTCAACTGGTTCACGGACCGGTGGTCGTTCTACGGGATCGTCCTGCTCAACGTCATCCACCACGGGTTCCCGTTCGTCGCGGTCACCGTGCTCGCTGGCCTGCTGGGGGTGCCGCGCGAGATCCACGAGGCCGCGGAGGTCGACGGCGCGGGCGCGTTCCGCCGCTTCTTCCAGATCACGTTCCCGCAGCTGCGCCAGGTGTTCGCGGTCGTGATCATCCTGTCGACGATCTGGGACTTCAAGGTCTTCGCGCAGGTGTATCTCATGCCGGGCGGAGCGGGCTCGAACCGGGACGTCCTCAACCTGGGCGTGTGGTCGTACGTCGAGTCGTTCGGCCAGAACCGGTACGGCTTCGGGTCCGCGATCGCCGTCCTGCTCACGCTGCTGCTGCTCGTCATCACCGCGGTGTACGTGCGGACGATCCTGCGAGAGGAGAAGGACCTGTGAGGCGGTCCTCGGCCTCCGTGAAGGCTGTCAAGGCGGTCCTCGTCGTCCTGCTGCTCGTCTTCACGCTCTTCCCGACGTACTGGATGCTCGTCAGCGCGTTCGACGGCCGCGCCGGGCAGGGCGGCGCGACCCTGCTGCCGCGCGAGCTCACCCTCCACAACTTCTCGTACGTCCTGACGGACGGCGGGTTCGGCACGTTCCTGCGCAACTCCGTCGTGGTGGCGCTCGCGACCGTCGTGGTGTCCGGCGTCGTGGCGCTGCTCGCGTCGGTCGCGGTCGCGCGGTTCCGGTTCAGGTTCCGCACGCAGATGCTCATGCTGATCCTCGTCGTGCAGATGGTGCCGCTCGAGGCGCTCGTGATCCCGCTCTTCGTGCAGATCCGCGACCTCAAGCTCCTCGGCACGCTCACAGGCCTCGTGATCGTCTACGTGTCGCTCGCGCTGCCGTTCGGGATCTGGATGCTGCGCGGGTTCGTGGCGGCGGTGCCCGTCGAGCTCGAGGAGGCCGCGTACCTGGACGGCGCGAGCTGGTCCCGGATGTTCCGCTCGGTGCTGCTGCCGCTCGTGGCGCCAGGGCTCGTCGCGACCAGCATCTTCAGCTTCATCACCGCCTGGAACGAGTTCATCTTCGCCATGACCCTGCTGGGCGGCGAGGCCGACAAGTACACCGTGGCGATCGGACTCAAGTCGTTCTTCCAGCAGAACTCGAACGACTGGGGCTCCATCATGGCGGGCTCCACGATCATCACCGTGCCCGTCATGATCTTCTTCATCCTGGTCCAGAAGCGGCTGTCCGCGGGGCTCGTCGCCGGGGCGGTCAAGGGATGAGCGTGCACGGCGGCGGCCCGGACCGCGAGCTCGACCGGCTCGCGGCGAGCGTGCTGCTGCCCGGCTTCCTGGGCCGGACGGTCCCGGGATGGCTGGCGCGCGCGCTCGACGACGGCCTGGCCGGCGTCGTGCTGTTCGCGCAGAACCTCGACCCGGACGACCGGGCCCAGCCGGCCCGGCTGACGGCCGCCCTGCGCGAGCACGCCGGGGCGCCGGTCGTCGCGGTCGACGAGGAGGGCGGGGTCGTGACCCGGCTCGAGTCGGCCCACGGCTCGACGCTGCCCTCGCCCGCGCAGCTCGGCCTCGTCGACGACGTGGCGCTCACCGAGGCCGTCGGGCGTGCGCTGGGCGAGCGCGTCCGGGCGGCGGGCGTCACGCTCGTCCTGGCCCCGGACGCGGACGTCGCGTCCGACCCGCGCAACCCCGTGATAGGCCCGCGCGCGTTCGGCTCGGACCCGGGGCTCGTGGCGCGGCACGTCGCGGCGGCCGTCCGCGGGATCCAGGCGGCCGGCGTCGCCGCGTGCGCGAAGCACTGGCCCGGCCACGGCGCGACCTCGGTCGACTCGCACGTCGACCTGCCCATGGTCCCGCGCGCCGTGCTCGACGCCGGCCACGACCTCCCGTTCCGTGCAGCGGTCCAGGCCGGGGTCGCGGCCGTCATGACGGCGCACGTCGTCGTGCCCGAGGCCGGTCCGGCGCCCGCGACGGTGAACGCCACCCTGATCGGCGAGCTGCGCGCGCTCGGCTTCGACGGGCCGGTCGTGACCGACGCGATCGACATGGCCGCCATCCGCGCCACCTACGGCACGCCCGCCGGTGCCGTCGCCGCGTTGCGGGCCGGCGTCGACCTCGTCTGCCTGGGAAATCCGGGCTTCGCCGCCGGGGGCTCTCCCGGCGACGGCTCTGCCGGGACCGACGACGAAGCGCTCTACCTGGCGGTACACAGCGCCGTCGTCGATGCTGTCCGGGAGGGCAACCTCGACCGCGACCGGCTGGAGCAGGCGTCGCTGCGTGTCGCGACACTGCGCGTCTCCGGAAACGGCGGCCCGACGGCGGCGGGGGCTGCGACGCCCGCCGTCGCCGGGCCGGTAGCCCGCGCCCTGGACCTCGACGACGCCGTCGCGCGCGTCGCCGGCGCGGTCCTCGCCCGCTCGGGGTCGTCGGCGCCCGCGCCCTTCGGCTCCGTGCGCGACGCGCGGGCCGCCGCCACCGCGGCCGTGGCGTCGCGCGCGCACCCCGTCGTCCCCGCGCTCGAGCAGCACGTGACGCCGGGGGCGACCGGCGTTGCCGTCGTCGTGGACCGGCTCTCCGACCGCAGGCAGCGGGCCGCGGTGCAGTGGCTGCGCGAGCAGGGTCGTCTGGCGCTCGTCGTCGACGTCGGGGCGCCCGAGGCGCACGTGCCCGGCTCCGTCGTGCGCGCGGGCGTGCCGCGCGTCCCGCTGGGCGCCGACTCGCGGTTCTCGGTGCGCGTCCTCGACCGGGTGCTCGCGGGGCTCGGCGCCGACTCGGTGGTCGACAGCCGCGCGACGCCCGCAGCTGCCGGCCGCGCCTCCGCCCCGGGGGCGCTGCGATGAGGGTGCTGGCTCTGCAGTCGGGGACGTCAGCGGACGGCGTCGACGCGGCGCTGGTCGAGGTCGCGGCGTCGGGGGAGCCGCGGCGCCCCGACCTCGACGTGCGCGTGCTCGACGTGCGGACCGTCGCGTGGGAGGCCGAGGCGCAGGCGGCCGTGCTGCAAGCGGTCGAGGGCGTTCCTCTCGATCCCGGCGCGTGGTGCCGGCTCGAGACGGCGGTCGGCCTGGGTCTCGCCGACGCCGGTCGCGCGGTCGTGGCGGAGCGCGGGGCCGTGGACCTCGTCGTCTCGCCCGGCCAGACCGTCTTCCACGGCACCCGGGACGGCCGCACCTGGGGCACGCTCCAGGTCGGCCAGCCCGCGTGGCTCGCCGAGGCGCTCGCCACCCCCGTGCTGTTCGACCTGCGCGTCGCCGACGTCGCCGCCGGGGGAGCCGGTGCGCCGTTGATCGCCGCGTTCGACCGGCTCTGGCTGCGCGACCTCGCCGCGCAGGCCGGGCCGGGCGGCGTCGCGACCCTCAACCTCGGCGGGATCGCGAACGTCCAGCGCGTGCGGCCGGGCGGCGTGGAGGCGTTCGACACCGGGCCCGGGAACGGGCTGCTCGACGCGGTCGTGCGACGCGCGACCGGCCGCCCGTACGACGCCGACGGGGCGCTCGCGCGGGCCGGCCGCGTCGACGAGGCGCTGCTCGCCGCGCTGCTCGACCACCCCTACTTCCGCCGCCCGCCGACGACGACCGGTCGGGAGACCTTCTCGGTCGCCGTCGTCGACGCCGCGCTCGACCGCGCTCACGCCGCGGGCCGGACGGTCGGGCTCGAGGACCAGTGCGCGACGCTCGTCGAGCTCACGGCCCGGACGGTCGCGCGAGGCGTCGCGGGGCTGGGCGCGGGCCTGCCGGGGCTCCTGATCGGGTCGGGCGGCGGCATGCGGAACCCCGCGCTCGTCGCCGCGCTGCGGGCGGCGCTCGACCGGGAGGCCGGTCCTGACGCCGTGCGGCTCGAGTCCAGCGCGGCGCACGGCATCGACCCGGACGCGCGCGAGGCCGTGATGTTCGCGGTGCTCGGGTACCTCTCGGCGCGGCGCCTCCCGCTCGACCTGCCCACGCGCACCGCGGGTCGGCCGCGGGTCGCCGGGCACCTCGCGGGCTGGGCGTTCGGCGGGCCGGCCTTCGCGGAGGCGCTCGCCGCGCCCGTCGACGACGTCGCCCGGCTGACCGTGAGCAGCGGCCGTGGGGCGGCGTCGTGACGGCGGGCGGGGCGACGGGCGTGGCCGGCGTCGACCTCGGCAAGACGTCGTGCCGCGTGGTCGTCCGGGACGCGAACGGCGAGCGGGTCGGCGAGGCCGTCGGTGCGCCGGGGCTCGCGTCCCCCGACGGGGTCGCGCGCGCCGTCGACGCGGTGCTCGCCGGCCTGCGGGCGGCGGCGGCCGGCGCCGGGACGCTTCGGGCGGTCGGCGTCGGCGCCGCCGGTGCGCTCGCAGCCCCGGACGCCGCCGCCCGGCTCGCCACGGAGCTCGCGGCCGCGTGCGGGGCGCCCGTCGCCGTCACGTCCGACGCCACGGTCGCGCACGCCGGCGCGTTCGCCGGGCGGCCGGGCACGGTCGTGGCGGTCGGGACGGGGACGGTGCTCGTCGAGCTCGACAGGTCCGGAGACCTGCGCACGCTCGACGGCTGGGGCCCGTGGCTCGGCGACGACGGCAGCGGGACCTGGCTCGGCCGCGCGGGGCTCCGCGCCGTGCTCCGGGCCCACGAGGGGCGGGGCGAGCCGACCGCGCTGACCGACCGGGCGGGCGCGTGGGGCGGGCCGCCGGACGCCCTGCCGGCCCGCGTCGCCGGCGCCGACGCGCCCGCACGGACGCTCGCGTCGTTCGCCCCCCACGTGCTCGCCGCGGCGTCGCAGGGCGACGGCGTCGCGCGGACGATCGTCGCCGAAGCCGTGCGCGCCGTCGCCGACGCGTGCTCCCACGCCACCGCGCCCTACGCGCCGGTCGGCGGCATCGCCACCGCCGAGCCCTTCGCCTCCGCGCTCCGTGCCGTGCTCGGCCCGGGCTCCGTCGTCGTGCCCGAGTCGGCGCCGCCCCACGGCGGGCTGCTCCTCGCCGCCGACCCCACCACCCCCTACGAGAGGACGGTGAGCCGCCGTGACCCGGTCTGACCGCATCGCCCGCCTGCGCACCGAGCTGGAAGGGCTCACCACCGAGCACGCCGCCGCCGAGTTCGCCGACCTGGACGTGCTGCCCACCCGCGACGTCGTCCGCGTCATGCTCGACGACGGCCGCCAGGTCGCCGACGCGGTCCTCGCCCGGGCCGACGACATCGCCCGGGCCGTGGACCTCGTCGCGGAACGGATGCGCCGCGGTGGCCGCCTCGTCTACCTCGGGGCCGGGACGCCCGGCAGGCTCGGTGTGCTCGACGCCAGCGAGATCCCGCCCACGTTCGGGCTCGACCCGAGCCGCGTCGTCGGGATCATCGCGGGCGGGCCCGCCGCGCTCGTCAGCTCGATCGAGGGCGCCGAGGACGACGCGAGCCTCGGCGCCGCGGACCTCGAGGCGGCTGGCGTCGGGCCGGACGACGTCGTCGTCGGGATCACGGCGTCGGGGCGGACCCCGTACGTCGTGGGCGGGCTCGCGCACGCGCGCGGCGTCGGGGCGGGCACCGTCGCTGTCGCGTGCAACCGGGGGACGGCGGTCGCGGCGCTCGCGGACGTCGGCATCGAGGTCGTCGTCGGGCCGGAGGTCGTCGCCGGGTCGACCCGGCTCAAGGCGGGCACCGCGCAGAAGCTCGTGCTCAACACGATCTCGACCGTCACGATGATCCGGCTCGGCAAGACGTACGCCGGGCACATGGTGGACCTGCAGACGTCGAACGAGAAGCTCCTGGCCCGGGGGGAGCGGACGGTCATGCTGGTCACGGGCGTGGACGAGGACGCGGCGCGTGCGGCGCTGCGTGACACCGGGGGAGCGGTGAAGGCTGCGATCCTGGTCTGCATGAAGGACCTGCCGGGCCCGGAGGCGCTCGACCTGCTCGCCGCGCACGACGGCCGCCTGCGCGACGCGCTCGAGGCGACGACGTGACCGACGTCCTGCTGGAGATCCGCCGCTCGCTCGAGGCGCCGCGCGCGGCGGAGGCCCGGGTCGCACAGCTCGTGGCGGCGCGTCCTGAGATCGTCGCGGCGTCCACGATCACCGAGATCGCGCGGGCGTCGGGCACGTCCCAGGCGACGGTGGCCCGCTACTGCCAGTCGCTCGGGTACGGGGGGTACCGGGACTTCCGCCTCGCGGTCGTCGAGGCGCTCTCGCGCGAGGGCGCTGCGCGCGACCACTTCCACATCGACGACGCCGAGATCGACCCCACCGATACCGCCGCCGAGACCGTCGCGAAGGTCGTCTTCCAGGAGGTCCAAGCGCTGCGCGCGCTGGGCGACCAGCTCGACGTGGCCGCCGTCGACCGGGTGGTCGAGGCCCTTCTCGGTGCCCGGCGCGTCGAGGTGTACGGAGCGGGGGCGTCCGGGCTGGCGGCGCAGGACCTCTTCCAGAAGCTGTCGCGCGTCCGCTTCGCCGTCGGGTGCTCGTCGGACGTGCACCAGACGCTCGCGCAGGTCGCGCTCCTCGAGCCCGGCGACGTCGCGATCGGGTTCACGCACTCCGGCGCGACCCACGAGACCCTCGACGTGCTCGCCGCCGCGCGGGCCGCCGGCGCGACGACCGTCGCCGTCACCAACGGGACCGGGACGTCGGTGGACCAGCACGCCGACGTCGTCCTGACCACCCAGGTGCGCGAGAGCCTGTTCCGCGCGGGCGCCATGGTGAGCCGGACCGCCCAGCTCGCGATCGTCGACATCCTGTTCGTCCGCGTCGTGCAGCGCAGCTTCGACACTGCAGCCGACGCCCTGCGCCGCACCTACGAGGCTGTCGCCCCGCACCGCCCCGCCCGCTGAATCGGCCCGTCTACCTCGCGGTCGGGTTGGGGTCAGATCGCGCGGGCGTGGGCGACCAGGCGGTCGGACAGCGCGTCGAACGCGGGGTCGACGTCCTGGTAGTGCGAGTGCGCGTCGAACCAGGCGACCTGCTCGGCGGCGCCCTCGTCGTACGTCGTCGTGGTCCGGAACTCCGGGACGAGGGCACGGACCTTGGCGTTGTCGAAGACCATCGAGTGCGCCTTGTCGCCCAGCAGCCCGGGCCCGTGCTCGGGGGACGCGAGCGCGATGGTCTCGGACGCGACGTGCACGAGCTCCGCCTCGACCCCCGCGGCCTGCCCGAGCCACGTGTAGACCTGGTCCCACGTGGGCGTGTGGTCGCCGGTCAGCGTGAACGCCTCGCCGGTCGCGGCGGGGTGCCCGAGCAGCCCGGCGAGCCCGACGGCGACGTCCTGCGCGTGCGTGAGCGTCCACAGGCTGGTGCCGTCCCCGTGCACGACGACGGGCTTGCCGGCCCGCATCCGGGCGACGTCGGTCCAGCCGCCCATGGTCGGCAGGATGGTGCGGTCGTACGTGTGGGACGGCCGGATGATCGTGCCCGGGAACCCGCGGTCGCGGTACGCGGCGACGAGCAGGTCCTCGCACGCGGCCTTGTCGCGCGAGTACTGCCAGAACGGGTTGCGCAGCGGCGTCGACTCGGTCACGGGCAGCCGCGCCGGCGGCTTCTGGTACGCCGACGCCGAGCTGATGAACACGTACTGCCCGACGCGCCCGTCGAACCGTTCGACGTCCGCGGCGACGTGCTCGGTGGTGAACGCCATGAACTGCGCGACGACGTCGAACTCCTCGCCGCCGAGCGCGGCGTCGAGCGACGCCGGGTCGCGCAGGTCGCCGGTGAGGCGGCGGACGTCGTCGGGCAGGGGGCGCAGGCTGGTGGTGCCGCGGTTGAGGACGGTCACATGGTGCCCCGCCTCGACCGCACGCTGGACGGTGGCCGCGGAGATGACGCCGCTGCCGCCGAGGAACAGGATCCGCTTCGTCGCAGTCATGCGCCGATCATCGCACCCGCACGGGCACCCCTCGCATCGATTCGACCCGCCGCCCGACGCCGCGCCCGCCGGCGACCCGCTCGACGACGCCCCCGTACGCCGCGACCATCCGCGTCCGGCTGAAGCGCGAACGGCTGCGGACGAGGGCCGGGGTCAGCTCGTCGCGCCGGGACACGCCCTCGGCCCAGCCGGCGGCGACGGCGTGCGGGTCGCGCGCGACGACGAGCCCGATGCCGTCGACGATCCGCTCGCTGTCGCCCACGGCGGTCGTCACCGGCACGGCCCCGCACATCGCGCCCTCGATGAGGCACAGCGGCGCCGCCTCCCCGAACGACGACGTGAGCGCGACGACGTCGGCGGTCGCGAGGATCGACGGCACGTCGTCCCGGACCCCGAGCAGGTGGAGCCGGTCGAGGAGGTCGGGCCGGTCCCCGAACGCGCGCTCGACGTCGTCCACCAGTCCCGGGTTCGCGAGGCTCATGCCGGCGCCGCACGCGACGACGTGGGCGGCGTCGTCGGCGGCGAGGTGCACCCGCGCGGCCGCGAGGAACAGCGGGACGTCCTTCATCGTGTCGTAGCGGGCGGCCAGCACGACGACGGACGCGTCGACCGGGATGCCCGACCTCACGCGCAGGGTCGCGCGGCGCCCGACCCCGGCCGGCCGGAAGCGCAGCAGGTCGATGCCGTTGGGCACGACCGTGAGCAGGTGCTCGGGCACGCCCGCCGCGGCGTACGCGTCGCGGGTCGAGTACGCGCAGCAGACGGCGCCCGCGAGCCGGCCCGACGCCGCGGCGGCCAGCAGGTCCCCCAGGCCGCGCCCCGAGTGCTCGGGGTCCGAGCGGTGCAGGCACGCCACGACCGGCGCGTCCCCGAAGGCGTCGGTCGCGACCAGGCGCAGCGGCTGCTCCTTGAGCGTCAGCACGACGTCGGACGCCGCGGCCTGCCGCGCCGCCCGCGCCAGCTCGGTCGGGTCGAACGGCCGGTCCGCCGGGTCGTCCCAGCCGCGCCCGAGGCTCGACACGCGCACCCCGGCCTGGCGCAGGGCACGGTAGCGCGGGTCGTCCGCCATGCGTTGGCGCAGGCTCTCGCGCTGCACCTCGCGGTGGATCGCGAGCACGCGATGGGTCTGCGTGCCGCCCGTGTGCAGCCCCGTCACCACGCTCGTGTGGAGCGCGCGCGCACCACCGCTGAAGAACCCCTCGTACACCGACAGCACCCGCAACGGCCTCGTGGTCATGACCCACCTCCTGCCGCGAGCATGCGGGCCGCCCGTGGCCGGGGGATGTCCGCGCTGTTACGGCAGGGTCAACGCTCGAACCCGCCGGCGGTGACGTCCGTGCGCCGACGGTGACGCGGGTCAGCGGGCGAGGGCCCGGATCGTCCGTTCGGCCTCGGCCGGACCCATGGGGCGGCAGCCGAGCGCGACCCAGCGCCGCACGAGCGCGGGCTCGGCCCGCAGCAGCCCCCAGCCCCGGCGCAGCAGCGTGAGGGGCGGCTTGCGCATCTCGCCGAGGTCGCGCAGCAGCCGGTACCAGGCGGTGACGACGCGCGGGCGGCGCAGGCAGATCGCGTCCGCGAGGATGCCCTCGGCGCGGCAGGCGTCGACGAGCTGGGCGGCGAAGATGCCCTCCGCCACGAGGAGCGGTGCCCCGGTCACGTCGAGCTGCGTGGAGCCCGTGCGGCGCGACGTCGAGATGTCGTAGACGGGCACCTCGGCGCGTCCGTCGCGGCAGAGCCGATCCAGTGCCACGAGGGCGGCGGCGCCGTCCCAGCTCGCGGGGTCGTCCCAGTCGACGATGCCGAACCGGTGCGGCAGGTCGGGGTGGTCGCCGTCGTGGTAGAAGTCGTCGAGCTCGACGACGGGGAGCCCGAGCCGGCGGGTGAGCGACGTCTTGCCCGAGCCCGAGGCCCCGGTGAGGAGGACGACGCGCCGCGCGGGGACGCGGGCGCCGTCGGGCAGGGGGAAGAGCGCGGGCTCGGAGTCGGTGCGGTCGGCGGCCTCGGTCACCGTCGCATTGTCTCAGCGCACGTTAACGATCTGTGAACAGTTGTTCCGTGGAGCCGGATTTCGTGAACGAAGCGTCCATGGCCGGGCTAGCATCGCTGCCGTGAACCGCCCTGCTGTGCTCCTGCTCGACTTCGACGGCACCGTCTGCGTCGGCGACGGACCCGTCCGCGCCTACGCCGAGGCCGTCGTCGCCGGCGTCCTCGACGCCGCCACCACGACCGACGCCGCCACCACCGACGCCGACCGCGCCGCGGGGCGCGCCCTGTCCGACGAGCTGCGCCAGGGGCTCGAGGCCTACCTCGACTCCGCCGCGGCCGCCGCGACGGCCGACACCCCCGTGGACGGATACGCCGCCGTCGCAGCCCTCGCCGCTCGCTACGCCACGCCCGCGCAGCTCGACGCCGCGTACACGGCGTCGCGCGAGGCCCTCGCGACGTCCGGCCTCGAGGTGGCCGCCCCCGAGGGCCTCGTCGCCCTCCTCGACGAACTCGGCCCGCAGGTGGAGCGGGTCCTCGTCACCAACGCCCCGCCGCGCGGCGTCACCGAGACCCTCGCGAGGCTCGGCCTCGCGGACGTGCTCGACGACGTCGTCACGTCGGCAGCCAAGCCCGCGGGCTGGGACGGCATCCTCCCCGCGTACCTCGCCGGCCGGCCCCCCGCGGCCGTGCTCGCCGTCGGCGACGTGTGGCGCAACGACGTCGAGCCCCCGCTCGCCGCCGGCTGCGCCACCGCGCTCATCGACCGCTTCGGTCACCGACCCGGGCCCGCGCACGCGGCCGCCCGGACCTTCGAGGAGCTCTTCCCGGCGATCCGGGAGTGGGCGGCCGACCCCACCGGGTTCGTCGGCCGCCACGAGCCCGTGGTCCACGGCCTCGCGGCCGTCGCCTGAGCCGGACCGCACGACCCACCGAACCGACCCGAACAGCAACCCCCGTCACCCCGGCGGGACAGAACAGAACGGGAACGCCATGAACATCGCACGTGCACGACTCGCGGGGCTCGTCGGCGCCGCGGCGCTCGCCACGTCCCTCGTCCTCGCCGGCTGCGGCGCCTCCCAGGAGGACGCGTCGGCCGGGGGCTCCGGCACCGGCACCGCGGGCGCCTCGGCGGCCTGCACCGGCAAGGCCGACGACGGCGCCAAGGCCCCCACGCAGCTCACCCTCGCGCTCGTCCCCTCGGGCGACGCGAAGAAGCTCGTCGAGACGGTCAAGCCGCTCGAGGAGGCGCTGACGTCGCGCCTCGGGATCCCCGTCAAGGGCGTCATCACGCAGGACTACCAGGCCGCCGTCGAGGCGATCGGCTCGAACCAGGCGCAGATCGGCATGCTGCCGAGCCTGCAGATGAGCCAGGCCTGCGACAAGTACGGCGCCGTCCCCGCGCTGCAGACGCAGCGGAACGGCAAGTCGACGTACGCCGCCCAGTTCATGACGAACAACCCCGACAAGTACTGCGCCGACACCCCCGTCAAGGGCGAGAACGGGATGCTGTACTGCAACGGCACCGAGTCCGGCACGGGCCCCGCGGGGCTCGACTCGCTCCCGAAGATGAAGGGCGCGACCGTCTCGCTCCTCCAGGCGGCGTCCCCCGCGGGGTACATCTTCCCGGTGGCCGCGATGAAGACCGCGGGCCTCGACGTCGACAAGGACGTCAAGGTCGTCCAGGTGACCGCGAACGACGCGAGCGTGCTCGCCGTCTACAACGGCGACGCCGAGGTCGGGACGAGCTACTGGGACGCACGGTCCGTCGTCGAGGGCGACACCCCCGACGTCGGCAGCAAGGTCGTGGTCTTCGCCCTCACGGACGAGATCCCGAACGACGGCGTCTCGCTCTCGTCCGGCCTGAGCAAGGAGTGGCAGACGAAGATCGCGGACGCGATGAAGGACTACGCCTCCACGCCCGACGGCGTGAAGGCCCTGACGGCGATCTACCAGATCACCGGTCTCGTCGACGCCGACCCGGCCAAGCTGAGCGAGACTCAGCGCGTGGCCGCGTCGATCGGCCTCGGCTGACACCCCGGCAGGGGCGCCCCGACGATCTCGGGGCGCCCCTGCCGGACGGTCCCGGGCCGAGCGGCCCGGAGCACGCTTCAGGAAGGAAGACCCCATGAGCGGGGAGCAGTTCGAGGGCTCGGCCGGCGCGGCCGCCCGGACCGGCGCGGGCATCCGCTTCGAGCACGTGAACGTCACGTACCCGAACGGCTACCAGGGCCTGCGCGACGTGTCGCTGACCATCGAGCCGGGGGAGATGGTCGCGGTCGTCGGGCTCTCGGGCGCGGGCAAGTCCACGCTCGTGCGGACGATCAACGGCCTGGTCCCCATCACGTCGGGCGAGATCACCGTCGGTGACGTGAGCGCTCCCGGCGACGACGACGCAGCGGCGCCCGGGGCGACCTACCGCCTGTCCGGCCTGCGGGGCGCGGCCCAGCGCCGGCTGCGCTCGGAGGTCGGGATGGTCTTCCAGAGCTTCAACCTCGCGCGCCGTACGACGGTCCTCAACAACGTGCTCGTCGGGCGCCTGCACCACACGCCGACGTGGCGCAGCCTGCTCGGAGCGTGGCGCGCCGACGACGTCGAGCTCGCGATGCAGGCGCTCGAGCGGGTCGAGATCGTCCAGAAGGCGTACTCGAACGCGTCCGAGCTCTCGGGCGGACAGCAGCAGCGCGTCGCGATCGCGCGCACGCTCGCGCAGCAGGCGCGCGTCATCCTCGCCGACGAGCCCGTCGCCTCGCTCGACCCGCCGACCTCGCACGTGGTGATGCGCGACCTGCAGCGCATCAACGCCGAGCTGGGGATCACCGTCGTCGTGAACCTCCACTTCCTCGACCTGGCCCGCCGCTACGGCCAGCGCATGATCGGCCTGCGCGCGGGCGAGGTCGTCTACGACGGCCCGGCCGCCGACGCCGACGAGCGGGTCCTCGAGGAGATCTACGGCCGCTCGCTCACCGCGGAGGACGTCCTGGACGCGCCGGCGGTGCTGGAGTGAGCGCCGTCGTCGTGCGCCCGGCCAGGCCCCGCCGCTGGCCGGCGCGCGTCGTCGTGCTCGCGGTGCTCGTCGTGATCACGGCGTGGTCATGGGTCGCGGTCGACGTCGACCTCGGTGCCCTCGCGACGAACTTCAGCAACGCGCAGAACACCCTCGTCCAGCTCTTCCAGCCGGACTACTCGTTCTTCGGGGAGACGCTCCAGCCCCTGCTCGAGACGGTGCAGATGGCCGTGATCGGGACAGCCGTGGGCTGCGCCGTCTCGCTGCCGCTGTCGTTCCTCGCCTCGCGCGCGACCAACCCGAACGGCCCGCTGCTCGGGTTCGTGCGGACCGTGATGAACGTCGTCCGGTCCGTCCCCGACCTGCTGTACGCGTCGATCTTCGTGACCGTCGTCGGGACGGGGGCCCTGTCGGGCGTGCTGTCCCTCGTGCTGTTCAACCTCGGCATCCTGGTCAAGCTCGTCTCCGAGGCGCTCGACGGCGTCGACCGCGGAGGACAGGAGGCGGCGCTCGCGTCGGGCGCGACGTGGGTCCAGGCGGACCGGGTGGCGATGCTCCCCGAGGTCGCGCCGCAGTACGTCTCGCAGTCGATCTACGTGCTCGAGCTCAACATCCGCGCGTCGACGGTCATCGGCCTCGTCGGCGCGGGCGGCCTCGGCATGCTCATCGACCGGGTGCGCACGTTCTACCAGTACCACTACCTGTCGCTCGTGATCCTCGAGATCCTCGTCCTGGTCCTCCTGCTCGAGCTCCTCAGCTCGGCCGCGCGCAAGAGGCTCGTCCGATGAGCGCCGTCGACACCCGGGTCGCGCCCGGCCGCACGGCGACGCAGGAACGGCCGCGCAAGCCCGCGCACGCCGCGCGCACGGTGCTCTGGGTCGTGGTGGTGGCCGTCGTCGTCGCCGCGTTCTGGTCCGTCGACATCTCCTGGGACGCCCTGTGGGGCATGCCCGGCAAGCTCTGGCACTACCTCGGCCTGATGTTCCTGCCGCCGGCGTGGTCCCAGCTTCCCGAGGCGCTGTCCGCGACCATGCTGTCGGTCGCGATGGCGTGGTTCGGGACCGCGCTCGGGATCGTGATCTCGTTCCCGCTCAGCCTCCTCGCGACGCGCGGGCTCGCGCCCGTCGGCGTGCGCTGGCCGCTGCGGGCCGTGTTCGCGCTGCTCCGCGCCGTCCCCGAGGTCGTGATCGCGGTGCTCATGCTGTCGGTGACCGGCCTGACCGCGTTCACCGGCGCGCTCGCCATCGCGATCGGCTCGATCGGGACGCTCGGCAAGTGGGGCTACGAGGCGTTCGAGGCCGTCGACGGCGGCGCGACCGAGGCCGCGACCGCCGCCGGGGCGTCGCGCGCCCAGGTGATGCGGTGGGGCGTCTGGCCCAACGCGCAGCCCGAGGTCCTCGCGTTCTGGCTCTACCGGTTCGAGATCTCCGTGCGCGCCTCGGCGATCCTCGGCCTCATCGGCGCCGGCGGCATCGGCAAGATGCTCGTCGACAACATCCAGTTCCGCGTGTGGGACGTCGTCGGGGTGCTGATGCTCGTCGTTGTGGTCGTGACGATGCTCATCGACCAGGTCTCGGGGACCGTGCGGCACCGCATCATCACCGGCCGCTGGGAGCTGCCCGTCGTCACCGCGCTGCGGCGCCGGTCCGCGCGCGCCGCGCGCCGCGAGGCGTCTCCCAGCGTGCTCGAGGACGACGTGCGCTCGGGCGGCCCCGGGGCCGTAGGGTGACCGACGTGCGCCCGCTGCGGATCCTCCACCTGTCCGACACGCACCTGTTCGGCGACGGGACCCGGCACTACGGCGTCGTCGACACCACCGCCGCGCTGCGGTCCGTCCTCGCCCGGGCGTCCACGGTGGCGGACGTGGACGTCGTCGTGCTGTCGGGAGACCTGTCCGACGACGGCACGCCCGCGTCCTACCGGGCCCTCCTCGGCCTGGTCGAGCCCTGGGCCGCCGAGCGCGGTGCCGTCGTCGTGCCCGCCATGGGCAACCACGACCTCGCCGCCGGGTTCGAGGAGGTGCTGGGCGAGCGCGAGCGGACGGTGCTGGTGCGCGGCTTCCGGATCGTCACCGTCGACACGTCCGTGCCCGGCGCCGGGTACGGGCGGCTCGACCCCGCCCAGCTCGACCGGCTGCGCGGCGCGCTCGCAGGGATGGAGGATCCCGACCGCCGCACCTGGCCCGCGGAGACGACCTACGTGCCGCTCCGGCGGACCGTCGTCGTCATGCACCACCCGCCCGTCCCCGCGCGGTCCGCGCTGCTCGCGGCGCTCGAGCTGCAGGACCCGGGCGCGTTCCTCGAGGCGTGCGAGGCTTCCGGCGCGGTCGGCGCGGTGCTCGCCGGGCACTACCACCACGCGCTCACGACGACGGCCGGCGGGGTGCCCGTCGTCGTCGCGCCCGGCGTCGCCAACACCTCCGACCCGCTCGCGCCCTGCGGGCACGAGCGCGCCGAGGTCGGCGCGGGCTTCGTCGTCGTCGACGTGGCGAGCGAAGGCCAGGTGAGCGTCGTCGTCGTGCCCGTGCCGCACGCGTCCGACGCCGCCGACGGGACCGAGCTCTTCGACCTCGCCCCCGACGAGGTCGCGCGGATCGCGGCGGCCGCCGGCCCGGGGGCGTCGTCGTGACGCCGTCGCGGCCGGGCGAGGTCATCGCGACCATCCGCTCGCTGCTGCCGTCGCTGCTGCCCACCGAGCAGGCGGTCGCGCAGGTGCTGCTCGCGCGGTCCGCGGAGATCGTCGAGCTCAGCTCGCAGCAGGTGGCCGAGCTCGCGGGCGCTTCGCGGGCGACCGTCGTCCGCACCTGCCAGAGCCTCGGGTTCTCCGGCTACCAGCAGCTCCGCGTCCTGCTCGCCCGCGACGCCGCGTTCGCCGCGACCGCGCAGGACGGCGCGGGGCGGGGCTCGCCGTCCGGCGTCGACGGCGCGTCCCGCGAGGGTGGACCGAACGGCACGCCGGCGACGCGCACCGCGTCCGGCATCGTCGAGGACACATTCCGACAGGTCGCGGCTGGTGTCGCGGGCATGATGGCCCTCCTCGACGGCGACGAGGTGGCGGCCGCGGTGGAGGCGCTCGCGACCGCGCGGCGCGTCGTCGTCGTCGGGAACGGGCTGTCCGGGCCGCTCGCGCTCGACGCCGCCGCCCGGCTGACCGGGGCGGGGCGGGCCGCCGAGGCGCCGTTCGACGTCATCAACCAGCAGATCACCGCGCGCCTGCTCGAGCCCGGGGACGTGCTGCTCGTGGTCTCGGGGTCGGGGTCGAACGCGGCGAGCCTGCGCGCCGCCGACGCGGCCGTCGCCGCCGGGGCGACCGTGATCGCCGTGACGGCGTTCGCCCGCAGCCCCCTGAGCCAGCTCGCGGGCACGAACCTCGTCGTCACCATGCCCGACCTGACGTTCCGCGACGAGATCACGCTCGCGACCCGGCTGCCGCAGGCCATCCTCGTCGAGGGGCTCGTCGCCGCCGTGACCGCGCGCCTGGGCGAGGCCGCGGTCCGCGCGAAGGCGCTCGCGCTCGACGCGATCAGCGACAACCTCGCCGAGTAGCCCCCCTCCGCGAAGTAGACGGGCGGCCGGTATACCGCGCGGTCAGAGGGGGACGCCGACGTCCTTCGCGAGGTCGGCGTAGGTCTGCTCGCCGTCGTTCGCCTCGTCGAACCGGTAGGCGCCGCTCACCTCGTCGACGCGCAGGCTCCCGGCCTTGACGCGGTCCGGCGTCCAGCCCACCTCGCGCAGCGCGGCGAGCTCGTTCTCGAGCTGCTCGCGGCTCATGCGGATGCCATCGCTCATGGAGCGACCGTAGCGCCGCGGCGTCCGACGTGCCCCTCGACCCGCGGTGCGGCCCACGGCGCCCCGAGCTCGGCGAACGTCCGCTGCTCGCGCGCGACCCGTTCGCACCACCCGGCGACGTCGCGCACGACGGGGTGCCTGCCGTCGCCCTCACCCTCCCAGGTCACGTGCTCCCCGCCGACGACGCGCGGCCCGGGCGCGGTGCGGACGGCCTCGAGCACGCGCATGAACGCGCCCGTGTCGGCGACGTCGCAGCGGAGGCCGCGGCCGTCCCTCCGCGCCTCGAGCAGATCGGTGAGCAGGTCCGCGCGCTCCCCGCGGACCGTCCGCTCGCCGCGCCTCCCCGACACGACGGCCTCGTCACGCTCGTACCGGAGCGTGATCTCGCCGTCGGTGCCCCGCAGCAGGACGCGCGCGGGCGTCTGCCCGGGGGCACAGAGCGTGAACCCGAAGCCGACGGGCAGCCCGCTCGCGGTCGTGACCCGGACCGCGGACGTGTCGTCCGCCTCGATCGGGTTGGCGCGGTACAGATCGGTGACGACCTCCGCGACGTGGTCGGTGCGGGTCGCGCCGACCACGTGCAGGGTGGTCGCGACCGCGTGCGCGAGCGGGTTCGTCACCACGCCGTCGACGACGTCGTGACCGTCGAGCGTGCGGCGGCCGGCCCAGGCGGACCGGGCCCAGTAGCCGGCGGTGCGCGTCCAGGCGCCGACCGCGCCCGCCCCCGTGAGCTCGCCGATCTCGCCGTCGGCGACGGCGGCCCGGACGGCGTCGAGAGCGCTCGACCCGAAGGTCTGGAACCCGACCTGGCACAGCCGCCCCGTCTCACGAGCGGTCGCGACGAGCTCGGCGTGTCCGGCGAGCGACGCGGCCGTCGGCTTCTCGACCAGGACGTCCGCGCCAGCGCGGAGCGCCTCGAGCGCCAGCGGGAGGTGCGTCGGGATGGGCGTGCAGACCACGACGATGTCCGGCACCTCGCGCTCCAGCAGGTCGGCGAGCGACGCGAACCACGGGACCGTGCGGGCGGCGTCGGGGTCCGAGTCGCGCGGCGGCGTCGGGCCGACGACGGCGCCCAGCCGCGCGGCGCCCGCCGCCTCGAGCGCCGCCAGCCGCGGGAGGTAGGACGCGCCGTACCCGCGGAAGCCGACGAGCGCGACCGACGCGGTCATCGGGCCGACTTCCACGACCGGCGCTCCACCAGCCACGGCGTCGCGCGCCGCACGATCGGCGGCCACGCGACGAGCTGGAGCGTGAAGGTCACCGCAATTCCGACGGCCAGGCCAAACACCCACCCCGCCAAGCCGGGGAGCACGCCGAGGGACACGAAGAGGATCACGGCACCGACCGCCGTCGTCGACCAGGACAGCACGGTGCGGACACTCGCCTCTGCCCGCGCACGTGCCTCGCCCTCCGGGTCCGCGCCGTCGTGCACGGGGCGCATGCTCCCCGGCGCGGGCGCGGGCGCGTGCCCGCCGACCGGCCCGCGGGTGGTGTCGTCCTCGGCCACGGTGCCTCCATGCGAGCTGCGGGCTGGTCGGCGCGAGCCTACTGCGTTCGCCGAGGGTGACGCCGCCTCGCCTCGGCAGCCCGGGCGCGCGGCGTCGTCGTCGGCCGTGAGACACCGAGATGCGCTCGAGTCACCGATGCAGACTCGGTATCTCGGCCCGGACTCGGTATCTCGGCCGGCACGGGCCGGGGTCACACGGTCCGCCGCCACACCCCCGAACCTCCTGCAGCAGCCACGGCACCCAGCCCGGCCGGCACGTCCTCAGCGCGGCGGCGACGTGCTCTCGCGCACGACGAGCTCGGTCGCAAGGTCGATCTGCGGCGTCGAGGGCTGCTCGCCTCGCGCCAGGCCGAGCAGCATGCGCGTCGCGGTCCCGGCCATGTCGGCGAGCGGCTGCCGCACGGTCGTGAGGGACGGCCCGATCCACTCGGCGAGCGGCAGGTCGTCGTACCCGACGACGCTCACGTCCTCGGGCACGCGGAGCCGGAGCTCGCGGGCGGCGCGGAGCACCCCGAGCGCCTGCATGTCGGAGCCGGCGAACACCGCGGTGGGCCGGTCCTCACGGGAGAGCAGCTCGATGCCGTGCCGGAAGCCGCCGTCGACGTAGAAGTTCCCGTGCCGCACGAGGGCGGGGTCGACGGTCAGGCCCGCCTCCTCGTGGGCGGTGCGGAAGCCGTCGATGCGGGCCTTGGAGCACAACACGTCCGCGGGTCCGGAGATCATGGCGATCCTCCGGTGGCCGAGGCGGAGGAGGTGGCGCGTCGCGGCGAGGCCGCCCGCCCAGTTGTTGGACCCGACGGTCGGCACGCCCGGCAGGGGCTCGCCCGCGGTGTCGACGACGACGTACGGGATGGACCGCGCGTCGAGCTGCTGGCGCTGGCCCGGGTCGACGCCGGAGAGCACGAAGATCACGCCGAGGGGACGTCGGGCGACGACGTTGTCGAGCCAGTGCTGCGGCGGGCGGTGCTCGCCGCCGAGCTCGGAGAGCACGACCTCGACGTTCTCGGCGGCCGCGGCGGCCTCGACGCCCTGGATGATCTGGATGGACCAGGCGGAGTCGAGCTGGTGGAAGACGAGCTCGACGAGCGACGACTCGGTGGCAGCGCGGGGCGTGCGACGGCGGTACTGGTGCCGCTCGAGCGCCGCCTCGACCCGGGCCCGGGTGTCGGGGGCGACGTCGGGGCGGCCGTTCAGCACCTTGGAGACGGTGGGCACGGAGACGCCCGTCTCCTCGGCGATCGAGGCGATCGTCGACCCGCGTCGCTGGCGCGGCGCGGCGGAGGTCTCGCTCGACGGCGTGGCCGAGGTCGTCATGATGGCTCGCAATTCTGGTCGCAACTTTCGCGGGGTGATCCCGGAGAACCTAGCATCGCACGGCCGCTGCCCCGGGCGTGGCCCGGAGCGACGTCGACGGTGCCGCGGCACGGCGCGTCCGCTCAGAATCCACCCGCCGCGCCGGGATTTGTTCCGTGATCGAACCGAGACCTGGGTCGTCTTGACGCCTCGAGAACCCCGCCCTAGGGTCATCGCAGCCGATATCTTTCGGTCGAGATACGAGAGTTTCGACGCCACACGGTCGTGGCGCGCGGCGCAGGCCGCGGTCCACGACGACGTGGCCCGAGAGGGATGGCATGAGCGCACCGACCACCGTCCGGTCTGACGGACCCACGCAGGAGCCGCGGGTCTGGCAGGACGCGACCCGCACCTCCGACGATCGCGTCGAGCACCTCGTCGAGCGCATGACGCTCGAGGAGAAGGTCGCGCAGCTCGTGGGCGTGTGGGTCGGCGCGGACGCGTCGGGCGGGGGCGTCGCCCCGCACCAGGCCGACATGACGGGGAACGTCCCGACCTGGGAGCACGTGATCCGCGACGGCCTCGGGCAGCTCACGCGCCCGTTCGGAACGGCGCCGGTCGACCCTGCCTCCGGCGCCCGGTCTCTCGCGGCGTCGCAGCGCGACATCGTCGCCCGCAGCCGGTTCGGCATCCCGGCGCAGGTCCACGAGGAGTGCCTCGCCGGCTTCGCCGCATGGCAGGCGACCGCGTACCCGGTCCCGCTGTCGTGGGGCGCGTCGTTCGACCCCGCCCTCGTCCGCGAGATGGCGCGGACCATCGGGGGCTCGATGCGCGCCGTCGGCGTCCACCAGGGGCTCGCGCCGGTGCTCGACGTGACGCGCGACCCGCGCTGGGGCCGCACCGAGGAGACCATCGGCGAGGACCCGTACCTCGTCGCGACGGTCGGCGCCTCCTACGTGCGCGGGCTCGAGGACGCGGGCGTCGTCGCGACCCTCAAGCACTTCGCCGGCTACGCGGCGTCGCGCGCCGGGCGGAACCTCGCCCCGGTCGACCTCGGGCCGGCCGCGTTCGCCGACGTCGTCCTGCCGCCGTTCGAGGCGGCGCTGCGGCTCGGTGGTGCGCGCTCGGTCATGCACTCGTACGCGGCGGTCGACGGCGTGCCTGCGGCGGCCGACGCGACGCTGCTGACCGAGCTGCTGCGGGAGACCTGGGGCTTCGAGGGGACGGTCGTCGCCGACTACTTCGGCGTCCGGTTCCTCGAGACGCTGCACCGCGTCGCGGCCGACCGCGCCGAGGCGTCGCGGCTCGCGCTCGAGGCCGGGGTCGACGTCGAGCTGCCCACGGTGGACGCGTTCGGGGTCGTCGCCGACGCCGTGCGGGCGGGCGAGATCGACGAGCTCCTCGTGGACCGCGCCCTGCGCCGCGTGCTCCGGCAGAAGCTCGACCTCGGCCTGCTCGACGCCGACTGGTCGCCCGACGCGCCGCTCGCGGGCCTCGACGACCTGACGCTCGACGAGCCCGCCGCCCGCGAGCTCGCGCTCCGGCTCGCCCGCGAGTCCGTCGTGCTGCTGGCGAACGGCGCCTCCGACGCCGACGGCGCGCCCGCGCTCCCGCTCGCGCCGTCCACCCGGCTCGCCGTCGTCGGGCCGCTCGCGGCGGACCCGATGGCGATGCTGGGCTGCTACTCGTTCCCCGCGCACGTCGGGGCCCAGCACCCCGAGGTGCCGATCGGCATCGAGATCCCCACGGTCGCCGACGAGCTGCGCGCGCGGTTCGCGGAGGTGAGCGTCCACGCCGGCTGCGGCGTCACCGACCCGTCCCGCGAGGGCTTCGCCGCGGCCATCGACGCCGCCCGTGACGCCGACGTCTGCGTCGCTGTGGTCGGCGACCGGGCCGGCCTGTTCGGCCGCGGGACCTCCGGCGAGGGCTGCGACGCCGAGGACCTGCGCCTCCCGGGCGTCCAGGCCGAGCTGCTCGACGCGCTCCTCGCGACGGGCACGCCGGTCGTCGTCGTGCTGCTGACCGGGCGGCCGTACGCGCTGGGCGAGGTCGCCGGCCGCGCCGCCGCGATCGTCCAGGGGTTCTTCCCCGGCCAGCGGGGTGGCCAGGCCGTCGCCGAGGTGCTCGCGGGCGAGACCAACCCGTCCGGGCGGCTCCCGGTGAGCGTCCCCGCCCACCCCGGCGGTCAGCCCGGCACGTACCTCGCGGAGCCGCTCGCCCGCCGGACCGGGGTCTCCTCGGTCGACCCGACGCCCCTCTACCCGTTCGGGCACGGCCTGTCCTACACGCGCTTCGCCTGGGACGACGCCCACCTCGACGACGCGACCTGGGCCACCGACGGCGAGACCCGGGTCCGCCTCACCGTGCGCAACACGGGGGAGCGGGCCGGCACCGACGTCGTCCAGCTCTACCTGCACGACCCGGTCGCGCAGCGCGTGCAGCCCGAGGTCCGCCTCGTCGGGTACGCCCGCGTCGACCTCGGGCCCGGCGAGAGCGCGGACGTCGAGCTCACGCTCCACGCCGACCTCACGTCCTTCACCGGCCGGCGGGGCGTGCGCGTCGTCGAGCCGGGAGACGTCGAGCTCCGGCTCGCCCGGTCGAGCGCCGACGTCGTCGCGACGCTCGCCGTCCGCCTCACCGGGCCCGAGCGCGAGGTCGGGCACGGGCGCCGGCTCGTGAGCGACGTCGTCGTGCAGCCCAGCCCGACCCGCAGCGACCCTCAGGAGGTGACCGCATGAGCCTGCAGGACCCCGTCAGCCTGACGTCGGACCCCGAGCTCGCCGACGTCCCGCTCACGCCCCCGCGCGTGCCCGGCAGGCCCCCGCGCAACGGGGCGCCCGACGGCAGGGACAGGCCGAGCCGCGAGCAGCGGCTGCGCATGCAGGGCAAGACCTCGTGGCGCGTCGCCCTGCGGCGCGACTGGCGGCTCTACACGTTCCTCGTGCTGCCGCTGGTCTTCCTGCTCGTCTTCAAATACGTGCCGATGGCCGGGAACGTCATCGCGTTCCGCAAGTTCCGGCCCGGCGGCAACCCGTTCGGGGACGAGTGGGTCGGGTTCCACTACTTCGACCAGTTCATCCACAACCAGCAGTTCTGGACGGTGTTCTGGAACACGGTGATCCTCGGCGGGCTCACGCTGGCGATCTGCTTCCCGCTGCCGATCGTTCTGGCGCTCATGCTCAACGAGCTCCGGTCGCGACGGTTCAAGAAGGTCGTCCAGACGATCACGTACCTGCCGCACTTCATGTCGATCGTCATCGTGGCCGGCATCGTCCTGCAGCTCGTGTCCGTCGACGGCACCGTGAACCAGGTGGTCCGCGCGGTCGGCGGGGACGCGATCCCGTTCATGCAGGAGCCGGGCTGGTTCCGGTCGATCTACGTCAGCTCGGAGGTCTGGCAGACCGTCGGCTGGGGCACGATCCTCTACCTCGCCGCGCTGACCACCGTCGACGACCAGCTCTACGAGGCCGCCCGGATCGACGGCGCGAACCGCTGGCAGCAGACGTGGCACGTCACCCTGCCCGGGATCCGGCCCACGATGATGGTCCTCCTCATCCTCAACATCGGCTCCTTCATGGCCGTGGGATTCGAGAAGGTCCTGCTGCTGCAGAACCCGCTCATCTACTCGACCGCCGACGTCATCTCGACCTACCTGTACCGGGTGGGCATCCAGTCCGCGCAGTTCTCGTACGCGGCCGCGATCGGCCTGTTCGAGTCCGTCATCGGCCTGGTCCTCGTCCTCAGCGCGAACTTCGCGTCGCGCCGCCTGGTTGGAGCCTCCCTGTGGTGACCGAGACGACCACCCCCGACGTGTCCGCCGTGCGGACCGTCACCACCGCCGGCGTCGTGAAGGACACGCGCGGCTACGCGATCTTCCGCGTCGTCAACGCGGTCGTGCTGACGCTCATCGCAGCGATCACGCTCTACCCGTTCGTCAACCTGGTCGCGAAGTCGTTCTCGTCCGAGGGCTACATCGCGGCCGGGAAGGTGAACCTCGTCCCGCGCGGGTTCAACCTCACGACGTTCAACGCCGTCGTCAGCGACCCGATGTTCTGGACCAACTACAAGAACACGGTCGTGTACACCGTCGTCGGGACCGTCATCGCGATGGCCCTCACCACGACGTACGCGTACGCGCTGAGCCGCACCAACCTCAAGGGGCGCGGGTTCTTCACGGGGATCGCGCTCTTCACGATGTTCTTCGGCGGCGGCCTGATCCCCAACTACATCCTCGTCGCGAACGTGCTCCACATGAGGAACACGATGTGGGCGATCGTCCTGCCGGGCGCGATCTCCGTGTTCAACCTGCTCGTCATGAAGTCGTTCTTCGAGAACTTCCCGGCGGAGCTCGAGGAGGCCGCCGCGCTCGACGGGATGACGACGTACGGGGTGTTCCTCAAGATCGTCCTGCCGCTGTCCAAGGCCGTGCTCGCGACCATGACCCTGTTCTACGCGGTGAGCATGTGGAACTCGTGGTTCGGGGCGTTCCTGTACCTCGACAAGAAGGACCTGTTCCCGGTCACCGTCTACCTGCGCAACCTCATCGCGGCGACCACCGGCTCGCAGGAGATCACCGGTTCCCAGGACAACGCCGTCCAGATCGGCGCCAACGTCCAGTCGGTGACGATGCTCCTCACCGTCCTGCCGATCGTCTGTCTCTACCCGTTCGTCCAGAAGTACTTCGTCTCGGGCGTGATGCTCGGCTCCGTCAAGGGCTGAGCGCAGGTCCGCACCTTCCCGACTCCCACCGTCGAACGACGACGTTCAACCCCTCAAGGAGAATGATGCGAAACATCCGCAGGCGGACCGCCGCCGTGGCGACCCTCGCCACCCTCGCGCTCGCGCTGACCGCGTGCAGCTCGGGTGGCGGTGACGACGACAAGGGCTCGGACGGCTCCTCGGGGACCGCGTCCATCGACGACGCCCACTCGAAGGGCGCCATGGCCGACTTCAAGGCCGGCAGCACGTTCAAGGCGTCGGAGCCCGTCGAGTTCTCGATGCTCTACCGTGACCACCCGAACTACCCGGTCAAGAACGACTGGTCGATCTTCCAGCAGCTGAAGACGAACCAGAACGTCAGCTTCAAGCGCACCGACGTGCCCCTCGCCGACTGGGACAAGAAGAAGGCGCTGCTCATCGGCGCCGGCGACACCCCCGAGATCGTCTCGGTGACGTACCCCGGCCAGGAGACGCAGTTCGTGTCGGGCGGCCAGCTGCTGCCCGTGTCGGACTACGTCCAGTACATGCCGAACTTCGAGCAGAAGATCAAGGACTGGGGGCTCCAGGAGGAGCTCGACACCCATCGTCAGGCCGACGGCAAGTACTACATCCTGCCGGGCGTGCGCGAGGTGCCGGACGTGCAGTACTCCGTCGTCGTCAACGACGCGATGTGGCAGAAGGCCGGGATCACCACCGACCCGGCCACCTGGGACGAGTTCGCGCAGGACCTGAAGAAGGTCAAGGACGCGAACAACCTCAAGTACGCGATGTCGGACCGGTGGACCGACACGACGACGCTCGGCGCGTTCCTCCAGACGGCGTCTGCCGGGTTCAACACGGCCGCAGGCTGGGGCTACTCCAACACCTGGTTCAACGAGGACACGAAGAAGTTCGAGCTGACCGGCATCAGCGACAACTACAAGCAGCTCGTCACCTACGCGGCGGGACTCGTGTCGTCGGGCGTGCTCGACCCCGAGATCACGCAGAGCGACGACCAGGCGACCCAGAAGTTCATCACCGGGCAGTCCGCGGCGATCTCCGGCAACACGCAGGAGATCACGTCGTACCGGACCAAGGTCAAGGACGCCAAGGGCGACATGACCATGCACATGATCACCATCCCCGACGGTCCTGCCGGCAACTACATCGCGGGCGGCCGCCTGTCCTCGGGCCTGATGGTCTCCGCCGACGCCGCGAAGGACCCGCACTTCAAGGCGCTGCTGCAGTACATCGACTGGCAGTACTACTCCGACCAGGGCATGGAGTTCGCCCAGTGGGGCGTCGAGGGCACGACCTTCGCGAAGGCGTCCGACGGCACGCGGACCCTCGCCAAGGACGTCGACTGGAACGGCCTCAACGCGGGCGCGTCCAAGCAGCTCAACGCCGACTTCGGCTACAGCAACGGCGTCTTCCTGCTCGCGAACGGGTCGTCGAAGGACCTGCTCCAGTCGATGATGTCGCCCGAGACGAAGAAGTGGACCAACGCCGTCCTCTCCGAGAAGAAGGTGCTCCCGGTCCAGCCGGCCGCGCAGCTCAACGACGACGAGCTCGAGCAGACGTCGCTGGTCGACTCGCAGATCAAGGACGCCGTCTACGCGGCGACCGCGAAGTTCATCACGGGTCAGACGCCGCTGAGCGACTGGGACAAGTACGTCGCCCAGATCAAGGGCCTCGGCGCGGACCAGCTCATCGACACGTACAACACCGCGTACCAGCGCACGCAGGACAAGTGACGTCCTGACCGCCCGCGGCGCCGCCCGGCCCACCCGGCCGGGCGGCGTCGTCCGCACCTTCCCCTGGAGCAAGCAGTGAGCACCACCGTCGTCCCGTCCGAACCGACCGGCACGCTGTCCGACGCCTGGCGCACCTGCGTCGGCACCGGCCGGTTCAACCTCGCGCTGCGCCGGGACTACCAGGACTCGCTCGCGCTGGTGCAGCGGGAGATCGGCTTCCGGTACGTGCGGGGCCACGGCCTCCTGTCCGACGACGTCGGCGTGCACCGCCCGTACGAGGCGAGCGGGACCGCGGGGCACACAGGGACGCTGTACGCGTTCACCTACGTCGACCAGGTCGTCGACGCGTACCTCGCGCTCGGCATCAAGCCGTTCCTCGAGCTCGGGTTCATGCCGTCGGGCCTCGCCTCGGGCGACGCCACGGTGTTCTGGTGGAAGGGCAACATCACGCCGCCGCGGGACCACGCCGAGTGGAGAGCGCTCGTGCAGGCGGTGCTGCGCCACCTGATCGACCGGTACGGGATCGAGGAGGTCCGCACCTGGCCGGTGGAGGTGTGGAACGAGCCGAACCTCGTGAACTTCTGGCTCGGCGGGGACAGCACGACCGCCGACCGCCAGGCCGCGTACTTCCGGCTCTACGAGGCGACGGCCGGCGCGGTCAAGGACGTCGACGCGGACCTCCAGGTGGGCGGTCCGGCGATCTCGCCCGGAGCCGACGACTGGTGGGCGCCGTTCGCGGGCTTCGTCGCCGACCGGCACCTCCCGTGCGACTTCGTGTCCTTCCACGCGTACACGACCGGCCCCGCGGAGCACGTTCCCTTCGGGACCTACCAGACGCTGCGCCGCCCGGACGCGCTGCTCGAGCAGTTCGGCCGGCCCGCCGAGCTGCTGGCGGGGACGGCGCTCGCGGGCAAACCCGCGCACGTCACCGAGTTCAACAGCTCCTACCGGCCCGACAACCCCGTCCACGACACCGCGTTCAACGCCGCCTACCTGGCGCCCGTGCTCGCGGGCGGGGGAGACCTGGTCGACTCGTTCTCCTACTGGACGTTCTGCGACGTCTTCGAGGAGGAGAACGTCCCGACCTCGATCTTCCACGGCGGCTTCGGGATGCTCACGCACCGCCAGGTCAAGAAGCCGACGTACCACCTCTACGCGTTCCTGGCGCGGATGGGGACCGACGTCCTCGCGCGCGGCGAGGACCACCTCGTGACCCGGGACGCGGCGTCGGGCCGGGTGACCGTGCTCGCCTGGCAGCCGGTCGGCGGGTCGGACGACCCGACCGAGCCGGACTCGCACGCCGTCCGGCTGTCCGTCCCGGTCGGCCCGGCCCGCCCCGGAGGCACGGCCCCGGCGACGACGTACGCGCACCGCAGCGACGTCGACGACGAGTCCGGCAACGCGTTCACGGCGTGGCAGCGCCTGGGCCGGCCCGCCTCGCCGACGCTCCGGCAGCTCGACACGCTGCACGAGGCCGCCGAGCCCGTGCGCTCGCACGCGTCGCTGCCGGTCACGGACGGGCGCGTCGACCTGGCTCTCACGCTGCGCCGCCACGGGGTGACGCTCGTCGAGCTCGACCCCGTCGTCGACGAGACCCCCGCCTGGCTCGACGACGCGCGGATCCTCGGGCGGGCGGGGCGATGAGCGACGTGACCCACCCCGACCCGCCCGGCCCCCACGTCCCCGGCGACCTGGGCCACGGCGCGCTCGGGCGTCTGACCGCCGTCGTCTACTGGTTCGCGGTCGTGACCGTGCTGCTCGCGGTCGCCGCGTCGCCGACGATCGTCCTGCTGCTCCTCCTCGACCGCTCGGCCGGCAACGTGCTCCTCGTCGCCGTCGCCGCGATCCCGGTGGGGCCGGCGCTGTCCGCCGCGCTGTACACGATGCGCGACCGCGAGCGCACCGGCGAGGCCGACGGCGAGCTCGCACCCGCGCGGTCGTTCGTCCGCGGCTACCGGCTCGGCGTCGCGGACGTGCTCCGCGTCTGGGTGCCGGCGCTCGTCGTGCTCGGGGTCATCGGGACGGTGCTGGTCAACGCGGGCGCCGCGGGCGTGAGCGGGCCGTACGCCGTGGTGCTCGGCGTCCTCGCCGTCGCGATCCTCACGTGGGCGCTGCACGCCGTCGCGATCGCGACGTTCTTCAACTTCCGCACGCGCGACGTCGCCCGCCTCGCGACGTTCTACCTCGGCCGGTTCCCGGTCGTGTCCCTCGGCGTCGTGTCGCTCGTCGTCGTCGCCGGCGCCGCCGTCTGGGTCGGGACCGAGGTCCTGCTCGCCCTCGTCGGCGGCGTGTGGGCGTGGTTCTGGTACCGCGGCGACCAGCGCCTGCTCGACGACGTCCGCGACCGGTTCACGACGGCAGACTGACAGGAGAACTCATGTCCACCCGGAAGATCCCGTTCGGCGGCGACTACAACCCCGAGCAGTGGCCGCGTCCCGTGCGGGACGAGGACTGGTCGGCGTTCGGCAAGGCGTCGATCGACACGGTGACGCTCGGCGTCTTCGCGTGGTCGTACCTGCAGCCCGACGAGGACACGTACGACTTCGGCCGGCTCGACGAGATCGTCGCCGAGGCCGTCGCGCACGACGCGACGATCGTCCTCGCGACCGCCACGGGCGCGATGCCGCCGTGGCTCGCGCACCGCTACCCCGAGGTCAACCGCACCGACTTCGAGGGCCGGCACCACGTGTACGGGCAGCGGCACAACTTCTGCCCGAGCTCGCCGGTCTTCCGCCGGTTGTCGGTCGAGCTGGCCCGGCGGACCGCCGAGCGGTACGCGGGCACGCCGGGGCTGGTCGCCTGGCACGTCGGCAACGAGTACGGGGGCGCGTGCTACTGCGAGCACTGCGCCGCCGCGTTCCGGGTCTGGCTGCGCGAGCGGTACGGCACGATCGAGCGCCTCAACGATGCGTGGAACGCGACGTTCTGGTCGCACCTGTTCTCCGACTGGGAGCAGGTCGTGCCGCCGAACGCGCTGAGCGAGCACTGGCGCGGGCCGAACCACACCGCGTTCCAGGGCATCACGCTCGACTACCGCCGCTTCATGTCCGACCAGCTCCTCGCCTGCTTCCGCGCGGAGAAGGACGCGATCCGGGCCGTCGACGCCGACACCCCCGTGACCACGAACTTCATGGGCCTCTACCAGCCGATCGACTACCACCGCTGGGCGCCGCACCTCGACCTCGCGTCGTGGGACAACTACCCGCCCGGGACGCGCGAGCACGCGCGGATGGCGCTCGCGCACGACCTGATGCGCGGCCTCAAGGACGGCGCGCCGTTCTGGCTCATGGAGCAGACGCCGACCATCACGGCCTCGCGCGACGTCAACCCCGTCAAGCGGCCCGGCGTCATGCGGCTGTGGACGTGGCAGGCGGTCGCGCACGGCGCCGACGCCGCCCTGTTCTTCCAGATGCGGCAGTCGCGCGGCGCGTGCGAGAAGTACCACGGCGCCGTCCTCGACCACGCGGGGCGGACCGACACCCGCGCCTTCCGCGAGGTGGCGGGGCTGGGCGCCGAGCTCGCGGCGCTGGGCGACGCCGTCGTGGGGGCGCGCACACCGGCGCGCGTGGCGCTCGTCTTCGACTGGGACTCGTGGTGGGCCGTCGAGATGACCGACGGCTTCAACCGGCACGTGTCCTACGTGCCGACGGTGCTGCAGTACTACCGGGCGCTGTGGCAGGCCGGCGCGGGCGTCGACGTGGTCCCGGTGACCGCGGACCTGTCCGGGTACGACGTCGTCGTCGCGCCGTTGCTGCACCTGCTCAAGGGTGACGTGGCCGCGCGGCTGGAGGAGGTCGCGCGCCGCGGGGGGACCGTCGTCTCGACGTTCTACGCGGGGCGCGTCGACGAGGACGACAACGCCTACCTCATGGACGCCCCCGGCCCGCTGGGCGCTCTGTTCGGGGTGCGCGTCGACGAGACCGACTCCGCCGAGCCGGGCGCGACGAACCCCGTCACCCTGCGCGTCCCCGGTTCCGCCGACGACGGCGCAGCCGAGGTCGTGTCCGGCGCCGGCCTGGTCTTCGAGGTCGTCCTGCCGCAGGGGGCGGAGGTCGTCGGGACGTACGGCAGCGACTTCTACGCCGGCACGCCCGCGGTCACCCGCAACGCGTTCGGCGACGGCGAGGGCTGGTACGTCGCGACTGCGCTCGACGACGCCGGCGTCGCGTGGGTCGTGGGGCAGGTGCTCGAGCGGCACGGGCTCGTCGGCCCGTACGCCGGGGTGCTCGACCTGGAGCTCGCCGTGCGTGAGCGCGACGGCGTCCGGACCGCGTTCCTGCTGCACCACGGGCTCGAGCCCGTGGAGGTCGCGGCGCACGCGTCCGGGGTGGACCTGCTCACGGGGCGCGAGCTCCGCCGCGGCGAGACGCTGCGGCTCGACCCGACGGACGTCGTCGTCCTCCGCGAGCACCCCTGACCCCGCGAGAGGCCTATGGGGAGAACTCCCCATAGGTGTGGCCGTGACCTGTGGTTATGCTCGGCGGGCGTGCTGTGGTCGTGTCGATGAAGCAGGGGGTTGCTGATGTCGCGTCCGAGTGACTGGTCGCCGGTGGGGTTGGATATCGATCCGACGCCGGGTGACCCGGTGCTGGTGCTGTCCGGGGGTCGGGAGTATCTGGACGTCGCTGACAGCATCGATGGTGCTGCTGCTGCGATGGCCCGGTTGGATGTCGCGGGTGCGGTGTCGCAGGCCGTGGACGCGTTGATGGACCGCAAGGAAGACACGATCAGCGAGGTCCGTAAGGCGCACGCCCGGTACCAGGCGGCGGGTGAGGCCCTGGTGTCGTATGCCTCGACGTTGGAGCAGGTCCAGTCCGACACGTTGGCCGCGTTGCAGAGGGCGCGGGGTGCGCATGCGGACGCCGCTGACGCGGCCCGCACCGAGCACTACTACCAGGACCTGGCGGAGTCGGAGACCGATGCCGCGACCAAGACCCAGTACAAGCACAAGGCGACCACGGCGGCGGATGGTGCGTCGGCTGCCCGCGCGACGATCGCGGCGGCGCAGGACGACATCAACGCCGCCGTGTCCACGCGGGACCGGGCCGCCGACAGTGCCGCGGATCAGATCACCGAGATCACCTCGCACGATGATCTGAACGACTCGTGGTGGGACAACTGGGGTTCGAAGCTGGTCGCGGCGATCGCGGACATCGCGGACCTGGTGTCGACGATCGCGGGGATCTTGGCGGTGGTGGTGGCGTTCATCCCGGTGGTGGGGACCGCCCTGGCTGGTGTCCTGATCGTGGTGGCGGCCGTCGCGGCGATCGTCAGCGCGTTGGCGAACATCGCGTTGGCTGCGACGGGTGAGCGGTCGTGGGGTGAGGCGGGGATCGCGATCGCGGGCGCCGCCTTGTCGGTGATCGGTCTGGGTGCTGCGGCGAAGGCTGCGACGGGGATCTCGAAGGCCGCGTTCAAGGCCGGCGCCCGGGAGACCATGGTGGGCCTGAAGGGCGGGCTGAAGGGCGGGCTGAAGGGGTTCGGGAAGGAGCCGTTCTGCAAGGTCGGGTTCGGGACCTGCTTCACCGCGGGAACCCTCGTCAGCACGCCCGACGGGGACCGGGCGATCGAGACGTTGCGGGCCGGGGACAAGGTCTACACGTTCGACCAGGCCAGCGGCGTGCGGCTGCTGGAGACGGTCGAGGAGACGTTCGTCCGGGCCACCACCCGCCTGATCCACCTGAGCATCGGGGGGTCGAGGGTCACCACGACCGCCGAGCACCCGTTCATGGTCGCCGGGATGGGCTGGATCCAAGCCGCCGACCTGCGCCCCGGCGACCTGCTCACCACCCCGGACGGGACCGTGGTCCTCGACGCGATCAACCCCGAGACCGTCGGCGAGGCCGACGCGGTCACCGTCTACAACATCCACGTCCATACCCACCACACGTACTACGTCCTCGCCGGCGACCACCCCGTTCTCGTCCACAACAGCAACGCTCACGGCAACGCGGCAGAGATCGGGAGATTCAAGTCAGCGGTCCACGGCAAGGCGGACGAGGTCATGGCGACGCAGTCGAACCGCGTGCGGGGGCCCATGCTGACGGGCGCCATGGACACGAAGACCGGAGAGATCTACTACGGCCAGAATGCCGTCGACATTCCGGAGAGGCTTCACCCCAAGCTGAAGAACGCGATCGACAACTTCCAGGGGGAACCTGCCCCTTTCAAGGGCACGCCGGGCGCGCATTCGGAGTTCTATGCCGTCAATCAGGGACTCTGGGCGCGCGAAGGGTCCGAGATCGAGGACTTCAGCTTCTACACCGTGCGCATCAAGGGTGCGGAGAAGGGCAATCCGGCGGTCATGTGCCCGAACTGCGATAACATCCTCGGACCTGCGGGGGCAACGGACCTGGTGAGGCAATCATGAGCGAACCCCTTCGAGTTCCCGACGACGAGCTCGACTACGACGAGAACCTGATCTACACCTGGCACGGCGAGCTCTTCACCGGGACTGCCTTCGAGAACGGGCCCGACGGCGTCGTGTCCGAGGTCTCGTACGTCGACGGCTCCCAGCAGGGTCCTGCCCGCGACCTCACCGCGGACGGCCGCCTGATCGGAGAGGACACGTACCACGAGAACGCCCGCCACGGCCTGAGCCGGGAGTTCGACGCCGACGGACGGCTCGTCCGCGCAGCCTGGTACGAGTACAACATCCTGGTTCGCTCGGCAGCCGCCGACGCCTCGGGCGAGCTGGACTGGCGGGACGAGGTGTCGGCCGGGAGCGCAGAGGCGGACCTCCTCGACCGCTGGCGGCGCGAGCTCCACTGGCCCACGCCTGAGCCGTCGCCGTCAGCCGACTGACGACGCGACGTCGGAGGGTTCGAGCTTTCCGCGCGCGAGCCGATCCACGAGCCTCAGGGCGTCGGGAACCCTCGCGCCGCCGCTCATGCCCCGCACGAGGTCGGCGGCGTCCGCGAGGTCGATCCCGATCGACGTGACGTAGAGCGGGCTCGTCGCGGTGCCCCGTCGCACCTCCGCCGCGTGCGTGGCCGAGTGGAACCTCGTCTTCGCCACACCGATCACGACGGGCGCGAGCTGTTCCTGCCAGGCGTGCATGCCGAGCCCAGGGCGCCCGTCAGGATCGAGGTCGACGTAGCCGTCGATGACGAGCACGTCGATCGGCGGGAGCTCGTCGAGCACGGCCGCGATGGCCGGCAGCTCCCGCTCGTAGAAGTTGCCGGGTCGGTACTCGGCGACGTGCTCGAGCGTCGCCGTGCGTGCTGTCGTGATGGTCGCGAGGTCCGCACGGCTGGAGAGCATCGCGGCGGCGCGAGCCCCCCCGGTGTCCGGGTAGTGCACGTCGACCACCGCGAATGTCTTGGTCACCGTCCGAGCATAGGGGCACCGCCCTGCGGGGCGGTGCGGTTCCCTGCGGCGGCTCAGTAGAGCGGTCCGCCCCGCTCGTCGGGCACCCCCGAGTGGCGCCAGAAGTACGTCCGTACCTGGTCGCGCCACTCGCCGGCGCTGCGCACCTGCTCGGCCAGGAGCTCCCGCACCCGCTCGAACAGCTCGGCATCGACGAGCCGGTCGGCGTCCTCCCACCGCCGCGCCATGACCTCGGTGCGCGCGGCGCCGTCGGTGTGGGTGTCGTACACGTGCTGCACGACCGTCTTCCCCGAGCGCAGCACGTGCGTGTACGGCACGTGGTGGAAGAACAGCAGCAGCTCGTCGGGGCAGGTGTCGAGCGACTCGTAGGTGGTCGCCCACGGCTCGGGGTACTGCCCGCTGTACCCGGTGCCCGCCGTGCGGGTCCGGTCCACGCCGATGCCGTCGCGGTCGGCGAAGTGGTAGGTGCCCCAGGGGGAGTACTCGTAGAAGTCGACGCCCGGGCCGTAGTGCCCCGGACCCACCATGAAGCACACCCCGAGCGGAGCGGTGTACTGCTCGTACGTGGCGCGCGAGCCGAGCATGAGGTCCCGCAGGATGTCGCGCACTCGCGGGTCCGCGCCCGGGAAGGTGAGCCCGACCCACTCGTCGAGCAGGTCCGACGGCGAGAGCGTCGGATCCCACGCGAGCCGCCCGAACCCGTACAGGTTGGCCTGAGCGAGCGGGTGCCCGGTCCAGAACCGGTCGTCCCCGACGTTCGACACGGCGACCACGTCGCGCGCGACGCCGTCGCGTCCGGCGACCGTCCGGCCGTTCCCCCACGGCTCCCAGCCCAGCACCTCGGACCACTGCTCGGGCAGGTAGTAGACGTGCTTCTGCTGGCCCGTGTACTCCTGCGTGACCTGGAGCTCGAGCGCGAGGTGCGTCCGCGGCATGGCGGCGAGCACGGGCGAGACGGGTTCGCGCACCTGGAAGTCGAGCGGCCCGAACTTCACCTGCACGACGACGTTCTCGTCGAACTTCCCGTCCAGGGGAGTGAAGTGGTCGTAGGCCGCGCGGGCGCGGTCGGTCTTCCGGTCGCGCCAGTCCTGGTGGTGGTTGTACACGAACGCCCGCCAGTGCACCCTGCCCCCGTGCGGGGACAGGGCCCGCGCGAGGACGTTCGCGCCGTCGGCGTGGTCGCGCCCGTAGGCGAACGGGCCGGGCTGCCCCTCCGAGTCGGCCTTGACGACGTACCCGCCGAAGTCCGGGATCGCCGCGTAGACCCGAGCCGTCGCTTCGGCCCACCAGGCCGCCACCGCGGGGTCGAGCGGGTCGCACGTGTCGAGCCCGCCGAGCGTCATCGGCGCCGCGAAGCTCACCGCCAGGTGCACGCGGATGCCCCACGGCCGGAACGCGTCCGCGAGCCGGACGACGTCGCCCAGCCGGTCCGTGAGCAGGCGCGCCTCCGTGCGGTGCACGTTCACGTTGTTCACGGCCACACGGTTCACGCCCGACGCCGCGAGCAGCCGCGCGTAGGCCTCGACCCTGGTGAGGTCCGCGCGCAGCGCACCCTCCGCGTAGAAGATCGAGCCGCCCGCGTACCCGCGCTCGACCTGGCCCATCACGTCGTGCACGTCGACGTTGTCCCAGTGGTCGAGCATGCGGACCGCGTGGGCCGGGGCGTGCCGCGACGGGGCGAGCGCGTCGTCGAACGCGCCCTCGCCCAGGCGGACGACGTGGAAGAGCCCGTAGAGCAGCCCGGCGTCGTCGGAGGTGGTGACGCGCGTGGTGCCGTCGGTGCGCACGACGGCGTAGCCCTCCGCGGGCAGCCCGGCGCCGGGCTCGAGGGCGAGCACGAGGTCGGGTCGCGCCTCACCGCCGGCGGACGCGGCGTCGGCGAGGAGGATCCGACCGCCGAAGCGCGCGGCGGCGGTCCGGACCTCCCTGACGACGGTCGCGACCAGCGGACCCGCGCCGGGGCCGGCGACGACGGCGACGACCCGGCGGCCCAGGGGCGCGAACGCGTCGTCGGGCAGCCACGCAGCATGCCACCCGGGCGTGCTCACGGAGTTCTCGCTCACCAGTCGTGCACCGTCCCGTCCTGGAGCCGGTTCACCGGCAGGTACGCGGGCTGGTACTCGTAGGCGGCCGCCGCGTCGTCGTCGTAGGTGACCCCGAGGCCCGGCTGCTCGCCCGGGTGCAGCAGGCCGTCCGTGAAGGTAAAGGACTGCTGGAACACCTCGTTGGTCCGGGCGCCGTGCTGCATGTACTCCTGGATCCCGAAGTTGTGGATCGCGAGGTCGAGGTGCAGCGCGGCCGCCATGCCGACGGGCGAGATGTCCGTGGGCCCGTGGATGCCGGACTTGATCTGGTACTGCGCGGCGAAGTCGAGGATCTTGCGGAGCGCGGTGATGCCGCCGGTGTGCGTGACGGCGGAGCGCACGTAGTCGATGAGCTGCTCGCGGATGATCGTCTGGTAGTCCCACACGGTGTTGAAGACCTCGCCGATGGCGAGCGGCGTCGTCGTGTGCTGGCGGACGAGGCGCAGCGCCTCCTGGTTCTCGGCCGGCGTGCAGTCCTCGAGCCAGAACAGGTCGTACGGCTCCAGGGCCTTGCCGAGCTTCGCCGCCTGGATGGGGGTCATGCGGTGGTGGCCGTCGTGCAGCAGAGGGAGCTCGGGGCCGAACTCGTTCCGCACCGCCTCGAACACCGTCGGCACGTGCCGCAGGTAGGAGCGGGTGTCCCAGTCCTCCTCGGCGGGGACGACCGTCCGCTGCGCCGGCTCGTAGTCGTACCGCGCACCGGTCGACGTGCGCTGCGCGGCGACGCCGTAGACGGCGTTCAGGCCGGGCACCGACGTCTGGACGCGGATCGCCTTGAAGCCCTGGCCGAGGTGGTGGCGGATCGAGTCGAACAGCTCGGGCAGGTCGCGGCCCGACGCGTGCCCGTAGGCCAGCGCGCCCAACCGGGACGCGCCCCCGAGGAGCTGGTACAGCGGCAGCCCCGCGACCTTCGCCTTGATGTCCCACAGTGCGACGTCGACCGCCGCGATCGCGGCCATCGTCACGGGGCCCCGCCGCCAGTAGGCGCCCCGGTAGAGGTACTGCCAGGTGTCCTCGATGCGGTGCGCGTCGCGGCCGACCAGCAGCGGCGCCACGTGGTCCTTGAGGTACGACGCGACGGAGAGCTCGCGCCCGTTGAGGGTCGCGTCGCCCAGCCCGACGACGCCGTCCTCGGTGGTCAGGCGGAGGGTGACGAAGTTGCGGTCGGGGCTCGAGACGAGCACCTCGACGGTGCGGATGGCGGTGCCGGTGGTCATGCGGTGCTCCAGGTGCGGGGTCAGCGGGGGGTCGGGGCGGTGGGGCGGGGGTAGGACTCGTGGGGGAGACGGTAGGCGAGGTCGACGGCGGTCTCGACCGCCTCGTCGAGCTCGAGCCGGTGCTCCGCGACCAGCCGCGCGAGGTAGCCGGCGTCGGTGCGCCGGGCGAGGTCGTGGCGGGCGGGGATCGAGCAGAACGCGCGCGTGTCGTCGACGAACCCGCTCGTGTTCGCGAAGCCCGCCGTCTCGGTGACGGCCTCGCGGAAGCGCCGCATCGCGTCGGGCGCGTCGAGGAACCACCACGGCGCGCCGACGCGCAACGCCGGGTAGACGCCGGCGAGGGGCGCGAGCTCGCGCGAGAACACGGTCTCGTCGACCGTGAACGCGATCATCCGGAACCGCGGGTGGTGCCCGAACGCCTCGAGGACCGGCCGCAGCCCGTGGACGTAGTCGGTGGGCACGGGGATGTCGTAGCCGCGGTCGGTGCCGAACGACGCCCGGACCCGGCGGTCGTGGTCGCGCAGGACGCCCGGGTGGACCTGCATGACCAGCCCGTCCTCGCTCGACATCCGCGCCATCTCGAACAGCATGTGGGCGGCGAACGCGTCGGCCTGTGCGGCCGTGACCTCGCCGCGCAGGGCCGAGGCGAAGAGCCGGGAGGCGTCGGCCGCCTCGAGCGGCGTGGTGCCGGCGCTCAGCATGCCGTGGTCGGTGGCCCGGGCGCCGGCCGCCACGAAGGCGGCCCGGCGGCGCCGTAGGACGTCGAGGTACGAGGCGTAGTCCGTCGCCTCGAGCCGGGCCGCCTGCGCGGTGGCCTCGAGCTCGGCCCGCCACCGCGGGTGGTCGAGCCGCACGACGACGTCGGGCCGGAAGGTCGGCACCACGCGCTCGCCCCAGCCCTCCGCACGCAGCGCCGCGTGGTCGGCGAGCGGCGAGGACGGCAGGTCGGTCGTGGCGAGCAGCTCGATGCCGAACCGTTCGAACAGGGCGCGCGGCCGCATCTCGGGGCTCGCGAGCCGGTCGACCAGGTGGTCGAACAGGAGGTCGGCCGTCTCGGCGGACGGGCGCACGGGGGCGTCGAACACCTCGACGAGCGCGTGCTCGAGCCAGTAGCGCGTGGCGGTGCCGCGCAGCAGCGGCCAGCCGGTGCAGAACCGCCGCCAGACCTCGCGCGGCGCGGGGACGTCGTCGGACCCGTGGAGGCGGGGGACGCCGACGTCGCCGACGTCGCGGACGCCCGGCACGCCCCGCGGCGACGTGGCCTGCGAGACCAGGAGGCGGGTCAGGTAGTGGTCGGGCGTGACGAACAGGTCGGCGGGGTCGCCGAACGGCCGGTCGGACGCCAGGATCCCGGCGTCCACGTGGCCGTGCATCGACACGATCGGCAGGCCGCGCGTCGCGCCGTAGATCTCGCGGGCGACGGCGCGGACGCCGGGCTCGGCGGGCAGTGCGCGGTCGTCGTGGAGCGTCCAGCGGGGCGGCTCGGTCGCCTCCGGCCCTGCCGGGGCGGCGTGGGGCGCCGTCGGGGGCGCGGCCTGCGCGGATGTGGTCGGTGGTGTCGCCACGGTCCCTCCTCGTCGAGCACACGGTCGTGCGAACGTTTGCAGGTTAGCGCACGCCGGTAGCCGTGGGAAGCGAGCCGGTACGTCTACAATCGTTCGCACAGCGGTCGGTCAGCCGATCGTCATCCCGAGCCGAGGAGTCGCCCGTGGTCACCGTGCGTGACGTCGCCAGCGCGTCCGGCGTGTCCATCTCGACCGTCTCGCGCGCGCTCGCCGAGCCGTCGCGCGTGGCGCCGGCCACCCGCGACCGCGTGGTCGCCGCCGCCCGGAAGCTCGGCTACGAGCCGAACCGCGCCGCCTCCGGGCTGCGCAGCGGGCGCACCGCGACGCTCGGCGTCGTCGTGCCCGACCTCGAGAACCCCTACTTCGCCTCCGTCGCCAAGGGGGTGCAGGCGCGCGCCCGCGATCACGGCTACGGCGTCTTCGTGGTCGACGTCGAGGAGGACGCGTCCCACGAGGCCGACGAGGTCCGCGCCCTGCTCCGGCAGACCGACGGCGTGATCGTGGCGTCGCCGCGCGGCACAGACGACGAGCTCGTGGCCCTGGTCGCGCCCGCCCCGCGCGGGCGGGCCGTCCTCGTGAACCGGCGCATCGAGGGCGTGCCGTCCGTGACCGCCGACGACGTCGCGGGGGCCGTCCGCGCGCTCGGGCACCTGCGCGCGCTCGGCCACCGCAGGGTCGCCTACGTCGGCGGGCCCGAGACGTCGTGGTCCGACCGGATGCGCCGCGAGGGGCTGCGCCGCGCCGCGGCGGGGGGCGACGGCGCCGAGCCCGTCGAGGTCGTCGACCTCGGCGCGTTCCGCCCTCACGTGCAGGGCGGGTACTCGGCCGCGGACCTCGCGACCGGGGCGGGCGCGACCGCCGTCGTCGCGTACAACGACCTCGTCGCGCTCGGCGTGGAGCAGCGCCTGCGCGAGCGCGGCATCTCCGTGCCGGGCGAGGTCAGCGTCGTCGGGTTCGACGACACGTTCGTCGCGACCCTCGCGTCGCCGCCGCTGACCAGCGTCGGCACCGACCTGCGGGCCGTCGGCGCCTCCGCGGTCGACGTGCTCGTCGAACGGCTGCGGGATCCCGACGGCCCTGTCGGCCACGTCGTCCGGCCCACCGAGCTGGTCGTCCGCGCGTCCACGGGGACGGCGGTCGCATGACCCGCCTCGACGCTCGGACCGTCCTCCCCTCGTCGGTGCGCGGGCCCGCGCCGCGCCCCCGCCAGGTCGGGATCGTGCACCTCGGCATCGGCGCGTTCCACCGCGCGCACCAGGCCGTCCTGACCGAGGACGCCGCGGCCGCGAGCGGCGATGACCGGTGGGGGATCCTCGGCGTCACGCAGCGCTCGGACCGGGTCCTGCGGCAGCTCCGGCCGCAGGAGGGGCTCTACGGCGTCCTGACGCTCGGGGCGCAGGAGCGCTCGCTGCGCGTCGTCGGCTCGGTGCTCGACGCGGTGTTTCCCGGCGATCCCGGACCCGGGGGAGACGTCGCCCGGGTGCTCGACGCGATCGCCGCGCCGACGACCCACGTCGTGACCCTCACCGTGACCGAGAAGGGGTACGTCCGCCGGCCGGGCGGCGGCCTCGACGTCGACGCCGTGCGCCCCGACCTCGACGCCGCCGCCGGGGCGCTGGTGGCGGGGTCTCGGGCGGGCGCCACGACCGGCGGCGAGGCCGAGCCCCCGTCCGCGAGCGCCGTCGGGCTGCTCGTGCGCGGGCTCGTCGCCCGGCACCGCGCGGGTGGCGCGCCGCTCACCGTGCTGCCCTGCGACAACGTCGCGGCCAACGGGCGCGTCCTCGCGGGGCTGGTCCGCGAGGCCGTCGGCGCCCTGGCGGGGCCCGGCGCCGGCGCGGCCGTGCGGTCCGCGGTCGCGGGCCTCGCGCGCTGGCTCGACGACGCCGTCACCTTCCCCAGCTCCGTCGTCGACCGCATCGTCCCCGCCACGACCGACGTGCACCGCGCCGTCGAGCGCGAGCTGCTGGGTGCGGACGACGAGGCGCTCGTCGTCGGGGAGCCTTACGCCCAGTGGGTGATCGAGGACGACTTCGCCGGGCCCCGGCCCCCGTGGGAGGCGGCGGGCGTGCAGCTCGTCCGTGACGTCACGCCCTTCGAGGACGCCAAGCTCCTCCTGCTCAACGCGACCCACTCGCTGCTCGCCTACGCGGGCGCCCTCGCGGGCCACGAGACCATGGCCGACGCCGTCCGCGACCCGCACCTCGCCGGTCACGCCCGTGCCCTCCAGGCCGAGGCGCGGGCGGCGCTCGCGGCCGGAGGTCGGTCCGACGGCGCCGGCCCGGACCTCGCCGGGTACGCCGAGGAGGTGCTCGCGCGGTTTGCGAACCCGGCGACCGGGCATCTGACGCGGCAGGTCGCCGCCGACGGCACCCAGAAGATCCCGCTGCGCTGGGGGCCGACCCTCGCGGGGCTCCCGGGCCCCGGCGCGTCCCCCCTGCCCGACGACGGCGTCCTCTTCGGGCTCGCCGCCTGGACCGCGTTCGTGGCTCGCGCCGCCCGGAGCGGCGCACCCCTCGACGACCCGCGCGCCGACGAGCTCCGCGCGGTCGTGGCCGGATCGGTGACCGGCGACCAGGCGGTCGCCTCGCTGCTGGCCCTCCCGGGCCTCCTGCCCGCCGGCCTCGGCACGGACGCGCGGATCGTCGCGGGCGTGGCCCGTGCCCGCAGGACGGTCGACGCCCTGGCGCGCGACCGAGCCTGACGGGCGCGCCAGCCCGACCGGGACCGGCCGAGCACGGCCGTTCTGTACACGCTCCGACGCGAGCCCCGTACGCCGGCGTTTGGGCTTGAGCCCGCTGTCCGGGATGATCGGACGATGCAGTCGCTGCGCACCGTCACCGGCACCGCGGGCACGCGCCTCCTGGGGCTCGGCCACCACCAGCCGGAGAAGACCCTCACCAACGACGACATCGCGGAGCTCGTCGAGACGAACGACGAGTGGATCCGGTCGCGCACCGGGATCATCACGCGTCATGTCGCCGCCGACGACGTCGCCGTCGCCGACATGGCCGCCGACGCCGCCCGGAAGGCGCTCGACGACGCCCAGGTCCCGGCCGAGGACGTCGACCTGGTCATCGTCGCCACGACGACGGCGCGGGACATGAGCCCGAACACCGCCGGGCGCGTCGCCTACGCGCTCCGCACGGGCGAGGTCCCGGTGCGCGGCGGCAGCGGCGAGGCGCCTCCGGCGTCCCTGCGTGGCGTCGTCGGGCCGGGGATCATCGACATCAACACCGCGTGCTCGGGATTCGCGTACGGCCTGGGCCTCGCCGACCAGGCGATCCGCGCGGGCTCCGCCCGCACCGCCGTCGTCATCGGCTCGGAGAAGCTCACCGCCGTCACCGACTGGACGGACCGCAGCACCTGCATCCTGACCGCCGACGGCGCGGGGGCCGTCGTCGTGCAGGGTACGGACACCCCGGGCGTCGGCCCGGTGGTGTGGGGCTCGGAGCCGGAGCTCGCCGAGTCGGTGCGCATCGAGGCGCCCGTCGACCGGTTCTCCCAGGACGGCCGCGCGGTCTTCCGGTGGGCGATCACCCAGGCCGCCGACCGCGCTCGCGGCATCGTCGAGCGCGCGGGCGTGAAGCTCGACGACATCGAGGTGCTCGTGGCCCACCAGGCGAACCTGCGCATCATCGAGCCGCTCGCCAAGAGCCTCGGTCTCGAGGACAAGATCGTCGTCACGGACATCACCGAGTCGGGTAATACGTCCGCCGCGAGCATCCCGCTCGGGCTGTCCAAGTGGTGGCACGCGGGCAAGATCCCCAGCGGCGTGCCGGCCCTGCTGTTCGGGTTCGGCGGCGGGTTCACGTGGGCCGGCCAGGTCGTGCTGACGCCGGAACGCTGACGGACACCTCGCGAGGTGGGCCTCCGGGAGCGGTGCCTCGCGAGGGGGCGGGCCCACCCCGGGTCGAATCGTTTCGGTCCTGTCGGCGGACGGTGGCAGGATGACCGCATGCCTGAGAGCTCGCCGATGCGCCCCGAGTACCCCGCCGACCGCTACCTCGCCGAGGAGGGCCGCTACGACGGCCGCATGCCGTACCGCCGCAGCGGACGCAGCGGCCTCGTCCTGCCCGCCGTCTCGCTCGGCCTGTGGCACAACTTCGGGAGCGTGGACAGCTTCGAGACGCAGCGCGCCGTCCTGCACCGCGCGTTCGACCTGGGCGTGACGCACTTCGACCTCGCCAACAACTACGGCCCCGTGGCCGGGTCGGCCGAGGAGAACTTCGGGCGGCACCTCGCCCAGGGCCTCGGCCGGTACCGCGACGAGCTGGTCATCTCGACCAAGGCCGGCTACGGGATGGGCGTCGGCCCGTACCAGGACGGCGGATCGCGCAAGTACCTGCTGTCCTCGCTCGACCGGTCGCTCCAGCGCATGGGGCTCGACCACGTGGACGTCTTCTACCACCACCGTCCGGACCCGGAGACGCCGCTCGAGGAGACGATGACCGCGCTCCACGACGTCGTGAAGGCGGGCAAGGCGCTCTACGTCGGCGTGTCGAACTACTCGGCGTCGCGCACGCGCGAGGCCGCGGGCATCCTCGCCGAGCTGGGCACGCCGCTCACCATCCACCAGCCCAGCTACTCGATGTTCAACCGGCACGTCGAGAACGTCGTCGACGACGGCTACGACGGCCGGCAGCGCGAGCCGCTCGTCGACGCCGTGGGCGACCTGGGCGTCGGGACCATCGTGTTCTCCCCGCTGGCGCAGGGCCTCCTGACGGACCGGTACCTGTCCGGCTCGGCGCCTGCCGGTTCCCGCGCCGCGTCGACGACGTCGCCGTTCCTGTCCGAGAAGAACCTCTCGGAGACGTACCTCGAGCGGGCGCGCGCGCTCAACGAGATCGCCGCCGGACGCGGGCAGACGCTCGCGCAGCTCGCGCTGTCGTGGGTGCTCCGCGACGAGCGCATCACCTCCGCGCTGGTCGGCGCAAGCAGCGTCGCACAGCTCGAGGGGAACGTCGCCGCCGTCGCGGGGCCCGCGCTCACCGACGACGAGCTCGCCGCGATCGAGCCGCTCGCCGTCGACGGCACCGGTCGCTGACCGCACCCGGTCCGCGGGCCCGGACGCCCGCGGACCGGGCAGGCCGCGCTACGGCTCACTGCCCGTCGGCGAACCCGACCTGCCGCCAGGCCTCGTAGATGGCGATCGACGCGCTCGACGTCAGGTTGAGCGAGCGGCGCCCGGCGATCATGGGGATCTTCACCCGGTCCGTGACGCGCGGGTGGTGGACCACCTCGTCGGGCAGGCCCGTCGGCTCGGGGCCGAACAGCAGCACGTCGCCCGGCGCGTAGGTGACGTCGGTGTAGCGGGTGGTGGCGTCGACCTCGAACGCGTAGACCCGCGCGTCCGGTCGGGCGGCGAGGAGCGCCTCGAAGTCGGTGTGCACGACGACGCTCGCCAGGTCGTGGTAGTCCAGCCCGGCCCGGCGCAGCTTGGGCTCGGACAGGTCGAACCCGAGCGGCTCGACGAGGTGGAGCGTCGTGCCGGTGACGGCGGACAGGCGGATAGCGTTGCCGGTGTTGCCGGCGATGCGGGGCTCGAAGAACGCGAGGTCGGGAAGGGTCACGGCTCCATTCTCGGTCGTCGCACCGGCGACCTGTCAGAACCTGGCGGCGGTATACCCGGACGAGGTTCTGACCGAGGCGCCGGCCGGGCCGCGTGTCAGAACGTGGCGGCGGTAGACGCCCGTCAGGTTCTGGGGGGTGCCCGTCACGGGACGAGGACCGCCGCGCCCGCGAACGCGCCGGCCTTGAGGTCGGCGAGCGCCTCGTCTGCGCGGTCGAGCGGGTAGGGGTGCGCGTCGACGTCCAGCGGGTGATCGGCCGCGAACCCGAGCAGCTCGCGGCCGTCGTCGCGGGTGTTCGACGTGACGGACCGCAGCTCCTTCTCGTAGAACAGCTCGGTCTCGTAGACGAGCTCGGGCACGTCGGACAGGTGGATCCCGGCCACGGCGAGGACGCCGCCGCGGTCGAGCGCGCGCATCGCGACGGGCACGAGGTCCCCGACGGGCGCGAACAGGATCGCGGCGTCGAGCGGCTCGGGCGGATCGTCGTACGCGCCCCGCGCCGACGACGCCCCGAGCCGGCGCGCGAGCTCCTGCGCCTTCGTGCCGCGGGTCAGGACGTGCAGCGTCGCGCCCTGCGCGAGGGCGACCTGCGCGGTGAGGTGTGCGGACCCGCCGAACCCGTACAGGCCGAGCCGGCCGCCGTCCGGCAGCGAGGCGCGACGCAGCGCGCGGTAGCCGATGATCCCCGCGCACAGCAGCGGCGCGAGGTCGACGTCGTCGTAGGCCTCGGGCAGCCGGTATGCGAACGCGGCCGGCACGGTCGTGTACTCGGCGTACCCGCCGTCGGCGTCCCAGCCGGCGTACCGGGAGCGGGGGCAGAGGTTCTCGGCGCCGCGCCGGCAGTACGCGCACTCCCCGCAGGTGTGCCGCAGCCATGCCACGCCGACCCGGTCGCCGACGGCGAGCGTCCCGTCGGCCGCGGGCCGCCGCGCGTCCGGCCGCTCCGGCGTCGGGCCGACCGCCACGACCTCCCCGACCACCTCGTGCCCCGGGACGACGCGCGGCCGGCGCACGGGCAGGTCGCCCTCGGTGACGTGCAGGTCCGTCCGGCAGACACCGCACGCCAGGACCCGGACGAGCAGCTCGCCGGGCCCGGGCTCCGGCACCGGCAGCTCGACGAGCCGGAGGGGACGCGTCTCGAGCGGCCCGGGCCGCGCGACCACCCACGCCCGCATGGTGCCGGGGAGGGACGTGGTCGGCACGCTCATGCCTCCAGTGTGCTCGCGCGCCCCGTCCCCGGCCGCCCGGCGGAACGGGCCGGAGCCCCCGACCTCACCCGAGCCGCTCGTCCGCCAACCGCGCGCGCAGGTGCTCGAGCTGGTCACGGAGCGCGCCGGGCACGCGGTCGCCGAAGGTGTCGAAGAACTCCTCGGTCAGGTCGCACTCCGCCTGCCATCGCGCTGCATCGACGGCGAAGAGCTCGTCGAGGGCACCGTCGGGGAGGTCGAGCCCGTCGGTGTCGAGCGCGCCGGTCTCGGGGACGAGCCCGACGGCGGTCGGCCGCGCGCTCGGGTACCGGACGCCGTCGGGCCGGCCCGCGCGCCGCTGCTCGATCTGCCGCACCATCCACGCGAGGACGCGCGCGTTCTCGCGGAACCCGGGCCACAGGAACGAGCCGTCGGCGCCGCGGCGGAACCAGTTGACCTGGAACACCTGCGGCCGGGCCTCGGGGGTCAGGGCGTCGCCGACGCGCAGCCAGTGCCCCCAGTGGTCGGCCATGTTGTACCCGGCGAAGGGCAGCATCGCAAACGGGTCGCGACGCAGCTCGCCGACCGCGCCCTCGGCGGCGGCGGTGCGCTCGGACGACACGGTCGCGCCGAGGAACACGCCGTGCGACCACGAGTACGCCTGAGCGACGAGCGGCACGTTCGACGCGCGGCGCCCGCCGAACACGATCGCGTCGACGGGCACGCCGTCGGGGCTCTCCCAGTCGTCCGCGATGGTCGGGCACCGGTCCGCGGCCACGGTGAAGCGGGAGTTCGGGTGCGCGGCGGGTCGGCCGGCGGCACCGTCGGCCGGCGTCCAGTCGTCCCCCTGCCAGTCGACGAGGTGCTCGGGCGCCTCGTCGGTCAGGCCCTCCCACCACACGTCGCCGTCGTCCGTCAGGGCCACGTTGGTGAAGATCACGTCGCGGCGCAGGGTCTCGACCGCCACAGGGTTGGTCGTCTCGCCCGTGCCGGGCGCGACCCCGAAGAACCCCGCCTCGGGGTTGACGGCGCGCAGGCGCCCGTCGGCGTCGGGCCGCATCCAGACGATGTCGTCGCCGAGCGTCTCGACCTTCCAGCCCGGGAGCGTCGGCTGCAGCATCGCCAGGTTCGTCTTGCCGCACGCCGAGGGGAACGCCGCGGCCACGTGGTACGGGCGTCCCTCGGGCGTCGTGACCCGGATCAGGAGCATGTGCTCGGCCAGCCAGCCCTCGTCCCGGGCCATGGCGGACGCGATCCGCAGCGCGAAGCACTTCTTGCCCAGCAGCGCGTTGCCGCCGTAGCCGGACCCGTAGGACCAGATCTCGCGCGACGTCGGGAACTGGACGATGTACTTGAGGTCGTTGCAGGGCCACGGGACGTCGTCGCTGCGGGTGCCGTCGGCGGCGACGAGCGGCGCCCCGACCGAGTGCACGCACGGCACGAAGCCCTCGCCCGCGGCGACGCGCCGCAGCACCTCGGGGCTCACGCGCGTCATGGTGAGCATGGAGAGCGCGGCGTACGGGGAGTCGGTGACCTGCACGCCGAGCTTCGACAGGGCGCCGCCGACCGGGCCCATCGAGAACGGCACGACGTACATCGTGCGGCCGCGCATCGACCCGTCGAAGGCCCCGCGCAGCTCCGCCCGCATGACGGTCGGCTCGCGCCAGTTGTTGGTGGGGCCCGCGTCGGCCTCGTCCTCGGAGCAGATGAACGTGCGCGACTCGACGCGCGCGACGTCGCTCGGCGCCGAGCGGGCCAGGTAGGAGCCGGGGCGCAGCTCGGGGTTCAGCGGGATCAGCGTGCCGGCCTCGACCATCGTCTCGGTGAGGACGCGGCGCCACGCGTCGGACCCGTCGACCCACACGACGTCGTCCGGCCGGGTGAGCTCGGCGACGGCCTCGACCCACTCGGCGGCGGTGCGCCCCCGGGCACCCGGGAGCGGGTCGGGGCCCGCTGGGCCGCGGTGGGCGGTCCGGGGGCGTTCCGCGCCTGACGGCGCGGCGTCCGCGCCGAGACGGGTGCGCCCCGGGCTGGCGGTGCTGGGGGCCGCGATGGTGCGGGAGCGGGGGTCGGCGGTCAGGGTCACGATCGTCACCTCGGAGGTCGGGCGGTCGGGGCGGGCTCTTCCTCCACCCTGCCGCCCGCAGGCGGCGACTTCCGGCGCGGAGGCGCGTAAAGATCGGCCGATCTTCACGTATCGTGAAGCGATGGCCACCGAACCGCTGACGATCGGCCGCCGGGTCCGGCACTTCCGGACGCAGGCCGGGCTGACGCTCGACGCGCTGAGCGCGCAGACCGGCGCCGCGCCCAGCCAGCTGTCGCAGGTCGAGAACGGGCGGCGCGAGCCGCGGCTCTCGCTGCTCCAGCGCATCGCGGACGCGCTGGGCGTGCCGCTCACCGACCTGCTCACCGACGACGCCCCGACCGCCCGCGACGCCCTCGAGATCGCGCTCGAGCGTGCGCAGCGCCGCCCGCTCTACGCGGCGCTCGGGCTGCCCGCCGTCAAGGTCTCGCAGAAGCTCCCGATGCCGGTCCTCGAGTCGCTCGTCGGCCTGCACGGGGAGCTGGCGCGCCGCGAGTCGGAGTCGATCGCGACCCCCGAGCAGGCGCGTCGCGCCAACACGGCGGTCCGCCTGGCGATGCAGGCGCGAGACAACCACGTCGCAGAGATCGAGGACGTCGCCGAGGAGATGGTCCGCCGCGCCGGCTACGAGGGCGGCGCGCTCACCCACCGCATGGTCACCGTCATGGCGCAGCAGCTCGGGTTCGAGCTCGTCCACGTCGGCGACCTCCCGCCCACCACCCGGACCGTCACCGACCTGGAGAGCCGGCGGATCTACCTGCCGTCGTCGTCGATCCCCGGCGGGCACGGCCTGCGCTCGCTGGCGCTGCAGGCCATCGCGCACCGCGTGCTGGGGCACGAGCGTCCGGCGTCGTACGAGGCGTTCCTGAACCAGCGGAACGAGATCAACTACTTCGCGGCCGCGTGCCTGGTGCCCCGCTTCGTGGCGGGGCCGTGGCTCGAGGCGCGCAAGCACGACCGCGACGTTGCGATCGAGGACTTCCGCGACGCGTTCGGCGTGACGCACGAGGCGGCGGCGCGGCGGTTCACGAACCTCGCGACCGTCGTCCTCGGGATCCGCTGCCACTTCCTGCGCGTCCAGGAGGACGGGTCGCTCTATCGCGGGTACGAGAACGACGGCTTCCTGCTGCGCGCCGACGTCACCGGTGCGATCGAGGGGCAGCCCGTGTGCCGGTGGTTCGGCGCCCGGACCGCGCTCACGAGCCACGACCGGAGCACCGAGTGGTACCAGTACACCGACACGCCCGCGGGCACGTACTGGTGCTCCACGCAGGCGGGCGCCACCGCGTCGGGCGACTTCACCGTCACCATCGGCGTCCCGTTCGCGCAGTCCAAGTGGTTCCGCGGCCGCGACACCACGACGCGGCGGACCTCGACCTGTCCCGACGACGCGTGCTGCCGCCGCCCGGCCGCCACGGCCACCGCTCGCTGGGGCGAGGCCTCGTGGCCCAGCGCCCGGATGCGCCAGCACGTGTTCGGGCCCCTCCCGACCGGGGCGTTCCCCGGCGTGGACCAGACCGACGTCTACGACTTCCTGACGAGGCACGCACCGGACGACGCCGGGCACGGGCCGGCCGCGGCCCGCTGAGGGAGCGGCCGCGCCGTCCCGCGCGGGCGAGCCCGCGATCGATCAGCCGCGGATGCGCTGCGCGACCTGGGGCGCGGCGGCGGCCAGCCCGCGCACGGCCGGGTGGGCGTCGTCGGCCGGGTGGAGGACGTCCGCCAGGGGCCCCGAGGCGACGAACGTGCCGTCCGCGAGCACGTGCACCGACGCGCAGAGCCGTCGGACGAGCTCGACGTCGTGGGACACCAGCAGGACGGCGGTGCGGTGCTCGGCGGCCTCCTCGGCGATCCGGTCCGCGATCCGGCCGCGCATCGCCGGGTCGACCGCGGTCAGCGGCTCGTCGAGGAGCAGGACGTCCGGCCGGGTGGCCAGCGCCAGGGCGAGGGCGAGGCGCTGCTTCTCGCCGCCGGACAGGGAGCCCACGGTGCGCGCCGCGAACCTCGGCTCGAGCGCGACGAGATCGAGAAGGTCCGCGACCGTGCGGCCGCTCGTGCGGCCCGCCTTGCGGGCGTCGGTGAGGGCCGAGGTGAGGGCCCGCTCGACGGACCACCGCGGGTCGGTGTCGAGGCCGCCCTGCGCGACCACCTGCACGGCAGCGCGGAACCGCTTGGTCTCCCTCCGGCCGAGCCGGGACACCGCGCGCCCCTCGAACGTCACGTGCCCGCCGCGCGGCCGGACCCGGCCCCGCAGCGCGCGGACCAGGGTCGACTTCCCGGCCCCGGACTCGCCGAGGACGCCCACCGGCGCCGTCCCCGGCGTCAGCGCCAGCTCGATGCCGCGCAGGACGGCGGGGCCACCGTAGTCGGCCACCAGGCCGGTCGCGTGCAGCAGCGGGGCGGGGGTCGTCGTGCTCATCGGCGTGACGTTACCGCGCACGGCTGGGCTTACCATCCGGCCCGGGTGCCGTTACGCCCGCGAAACGTCCGCGGCACCCGGCGGTGACACCCGCCGCCTAGCGTCGTCCGCGACACACCACCCATCGGTCGACGACCGAGGGCCCGTCCGCACCCGCGGTGACGATCTGGCGTTCGCGCCAGGACAGGGCTCGGGGCTGCAGCGTGCTGCGGCCCCGCCCGTCATCGTCGCCACGGACACGGAGGGCCCATGCACCCCGAACCGCACGCCGAGCTGCTGATCCGCAACGCCGGACACCTGGTCGTCGACACCTCGTACGAGATCCCCGGCGGCTGGGTCGCCGTCCGCGACGGCGCCGTCGTCGCGGTCGGGGCGCCCGGCGACGAGCCCACCGCCGACCGGGTCCTGGACGCCGGCGGACGACTCGTCACCCCCGGCCTGGTCAACACGCACCATCACATCTACCAGAACCTGACGCGCTCGTTCGCCCCGGCGATCCAGGGCTCGCTCTTCGACTGGCTCACCACGCTCTACCCGGTCTGGTCGGCCCTCGACGAGGAGGCGTCGTACGTCTCGTCGTACGTCGGCATGGCCGAGCTCCTCCTGGGCGGCTGCACGACGTCGTCGGACCACCTCTACGTCCACCCGCGCCCCGGGCTGGTGGACGCGCAGATCAAGGCGGCGACCGACATCGGGTTCCGCTTCCACGCGACCCGCGGCTCGATGACGCGGAGCGTCGACGACGGCGGCCTGCCGCCGCGCGAGGTCGTCCAGGACCAGGACACCGTGCTCGCGGACAGCGAGCGGCTCGTCGGGGCGTACCACCAGCGTGGTCCGCACGCGATGGTCCAGGTCGCGCTCGCGCCGTGCTCGCCGTTCTCGGTGACCCGCGAGCTCATGGTCGCGACGGCCGAGCTCGCCGAGCGGCTCGACGTCCGGCTCCACACCCACCTCGCCGAGGACCACGACGAGGACACGTACTGCCTCGAGACCTACGGCTGCCGGCCGGTCGAGTACTTCGAGAGCGTCGGGTGGATGAGCGACCGGAGCTGGGTGGCGCACTGCATCTTCCCGGACGAGGCGGAGACGGCGCGCCTCGCGGCCGCCGGCGTCGGCGTCGCGCACTGCCCGAGCTCCAACATGCTCATCGGCAACGGCACCGCCCGGGTGCGCGCCATGCGCGACCTGGGGCTCCCGGTCGGGCTGGGCTGCGACGGCTCGGCCTCGACCGACCACGCGTCCCTGTGGCTCGAGGCGCGGACCGCGCTCCTGCTCGCCCGTTTCACCGGTGGGCCGGGCGCGCTCACGAGCCGCGACGTGCTCGACGTCGCGACGCGCGGCTCCGCCCGCTGCCTCGGGCGCGACGACATCGGCCACCTGCGGCCTGGCGCGTCCGCCGACCTCGTCGTGTGGGACACGTCGGAGGTGGCGCTCGCCGGCGCGCTGACGGACCCCGTGGAGGCCTGGCTGCGCTGCGGCCCGTCGCGGGCGTGGAGCACCGTCGTCGCCGGCCGGACGCTCGTGGAGGAGGGCGTGCCGCTGCTGCCGGGCCTGCCCGACGCGCTCCGCGACCACCGGCGGATCGCCGGCCGGCTCCAGGCCGTCGCCGTCTGACCGCCGCCCGTTCCGCACCCCTCTGACCTGGAGGTACGTCATGACTCTCGTTCCCACCCCCGTCGCTCCCGAGGACGAGGCGCCGACCATCGGCATCGACGACAAGCCGGCGCTCGGGCGACGCCTCGCGCTGGGCGGCCAGCAGCTCCTCGTGTCGAACGTGTGGCTCGACCCGCTGTTCATCGGCGCCGTCGGCGGCCTGACGGTCGGCCTCTCGACGGGCCTCGTCGCCGTCACCTTCCTGTCCGCGGGTCTCGCGACGCTCGTCCAGACCACGCGGCTCGTCCGGCTCCCCGTGGTGGAGGGGCCGTCGTCGGCGTTCGACACGGTGGCGATCGCCGCGGCACGCAGCGGCCAGCTCGCGGCGGCGACCACGGGACTGCTCATCGGGGCGGCGATCACGCTGCTGGCCTCGGCGACCGGCGCCATGCGGGTCATCCGCCGCGTGTTCACCCCGGCCGTCACCGGCACCGTCATCCTCCTCGTCGGGCTGCTGCTCGCCCAGTTCACGTTCCTCGAGGTCGCGGGCGGCGACTCGTCGGCGCCGGACTTCGGCAGCGCCGAGGTCCTGGTGCTCGCGGCCCTGACCGCGGGGACGACGATCGGGCTGTCCGTCCGGCGACGCGGCTCGCGCCTGCGGAGCTACGCGTTCCTGTGCGGGCTGCTCGTGGGGGACGTCGGCGCGCTGCTCGTGGGACGGCTCGACTTCTCCGGGGTCGCGGACGCCCCGTGGTTCAGGCTCCCGAGCCTGCTGCCGTACGGCCCGCTCCGGTTCGACCTCGGCCTCACGGTGACCATGTCGATCATCTTCTTCGCGGCCGTCGCGGAGGCCGTGGGCACCTACCAGGCGACCGCCGCGTACACGCGCGAGGAGCTGTCGTCGCGCCGCATCGATGCCGGGGTGGCGGGAGAGGCCGGGGGGACGATGGTCTCGGCCCTGCTCGGCGGATTCGGAACGACCGCCTACGCCCAGAACTTCGGGCTCATGCGGATGACCGGCGTCGCGAGCCGGCACGTCGTGCGGGTGGCGGCGGTCCTCATGATCGTCCTGGCGTTCCTGCCCAAGGTCGCCGCCGTCCTGGTGGCGACGCCCGCGCCCGTGGTCGGAGGGCTCTTCCTCCCGGCGGCGGCGAGCGTGGTGTTCACCGGGATCTCGACGGTGGCGACCGTCCGCGGGGACGAGCGCCAGGTGCTCGTCGCGTGCGTCGCGGTCATGGCGGGCCTCGGCGTCCCCGGCCTCGGCGCGGCCTTTACGGACGGCTGGCCGCGCGCCCTGGCCGACCTCGCCGCGCAGGGGATCGTCGTCGGGACGGTGGTGGCCGTCGTCCTGCAGCTGGCGCTGTCCCTGGCGACGCCGCGGCGTCGTCGCGTCGCGGAGCCCGAGCCCGAGCCCGAGCCCGAGCCCGAGCCGGAGCCCGCGCCCGCGCGCGTCTGACGCTGCGCCGTCGTCGGCCCCGAACATGTCAGAACCTGGTGAGGGTCGGCCCTCACCAGGTTCTGACAGCTCGCGGTGTCAGACGCGGCTCACTGCTCCACGTCCCCGTCGACCCAGTCGAGGGTCTTGGTGACGGCCTTCTTCCAGTTGCGGTAGAGGCGCTCGCGCTCGCCCTGGTCCATGGACGGCGTCCAGCGCTTGTCCTCGGCCCAGTTGTCGATCACGTCCTGCTCGCCGTTCCAGAACCCGACGGCGATGCCCGCGGCGTACGCGGCGCCGAGGGCGGTCGTCTCGGCGACCTTCGGGCGCACGACCGGGACGCCGAGCTGGTCGGCCTGGAACTGCATGAGCAGCTCGTTGGCGGTCATGCCGCCGTCGACCTTGAGCTCGGTGAGGTCGACGCCCGAGTCGGCGTTCATGGCGTCGAGGACCTCGCGGGTCTGGAACGCCGTCGCCTCGAGCGCCGCGCGGGCGATGTGGTTGCGGTTGACGTACCGCGTCAGCCCGACGAGCGCGCCGCGGGCGTCGGGGCGCCAGTACGGCGCGAAGAGCCCGGAGAACGCCGGTACGAAGTAGGCGCCGCCGTTGTCGTCGACCTTGTGGGCGAGCCACTCGATGTCCGGGGCGTCCGTGAACATCCCGAGGTTGTCGCGGAGCCACTGGACCAGCGAGCCCGTGACCGCGATCGACCCCTCGAGCGCGTAGATCGGAGCGTTGTCGCCGATCTTGTAGCAGACGGTGGTCAGCAGGCCGTTCTTGGACGGGATCTTTTCCGTGCCCGTGTTGAGGAGCATGAAGTTGCCGGTCCCGTAGGTGTTCTTCGCGGAGCCCACCTCGAAGCACGCCTGCCCGAAGGTCGCGGCCTGCTGGTCGCCCAGGATCCCGGCGATCGGCACGCCGTCGAGCATGCCGTGCGCCCGGCCCTTGCCGTACACCTCGGACGACGACCGGATCTCGGGGAGCATCGACATCGGGATGCCCATGTCGCGGGCGATGTCCTCGTCCCAGGACAGCGTGTCGAGGTCCATCAGCATCGTGCGGGACGCGTTGGTCACGTCCGTGACGTGCACGCCGCCGTCGACCCCGCCCGTGAGGTTCCACAGGGTCCAGGTGTCCGTGTTGCCGAACACGAGGTCGCCACGGTCGGCGGCCGCGCGGGCGCCCTCGACGTTGTCGAGGATCCACTTGACCTTGGGGCCGGAGAAGTAGGTCGCGAGCGGCAGGCCGACGCGTGCCTTGTACTTGTCCGCGCCCTCGGAGCCGCCGAGCTCGTCGACGATCTTCTGGGTGCGGGTGTCCTGCCAGACGATCGCGTTGTAGACGGGCTTGCCGGTGGTCTTGTCCCAGACGACGGCGGTCTCGCGCTGGTTGGTGATACCGACCGCAGCGAGGTCCTCCTTGGTGATGTTGGCCCGGGTGAGGGCCACGCCGACGACCTCGCGGACGTTGTTCCAGATCTGCTCGGGGTTGTGCTCGACCCAGCCGGCACGCGGGAAGATCTGGTCGTGCTCGAGCTGCCCGACGGCGACGATCGAGCCCGAGTGGTCGAAGACGATCGCGCGGGAGCTCGTGGTCCCCTGGTCGATGGCAAGGACGTAGTCAGCAGCCATGGTGTCTCTCAGTCCTTCGTGTTCTCGATGTGGTGCCCCGTCGACGCAGGACGCCGCCTTCTCGCGGGTCCTGCGTCGACGGAGCGGCGGTGCGACGGCGTCAGATCGTCGCCTGGCTCAGCCAGCCGGCGAGGAGCCCGCCGACCAGCGGGCCGAAGACCGGCACCCAGGAGTAGGCCCAGTCGCTCGAGCCCTTCCCCTTGATGGGAAGCACCGCGTGCGCGATGCGGGGAGCCAGGTCACGTGCAGGGTTGATGGCGTAGCCGGTCGGACCACCGAGGGACGCGCCGATCGCGACCACGATGAGCGCGACCCCGAGCGGGCCGAGCCCGGACTTGGTCTGCCCGGACACGACCACGAAGTACACGAGGACGAAGGTCGCGATGACCTCGGTGAGGAAGTTCCACGCGTACGACCGCAGCTCGGGGCCGGTCGAGAAGACGCCGAGCTTGACCGCGGGGTCCGCGTCCTGGTCGAAGTGCTTCTTGTAGGCGAGGAAGGCCAGCACGGCACCGATGAAGGCCCCGACGAGCTCACCCGCGAAGTAGACGAGCATGTGCGGGAACGTCACCGCGAAACCGGGGACGAACTCCTTCGCACCGCTTGCCCAGACCCCCACGGTGACCGCGGGGTTGAGGTGGGCGCCGGACTTCCACGCGGCGAAGACACCGGCGAAGACGGCTAAGCCCCACCCGAAGCTGATCATCAGCCAGCCACCCGCGAAGCCCTTGGTCTTCGGCAGGATGACGTTCGCGACGACGCCCGCACCGAGGAGGAGCAGGGTGGCCGTGCCGATGGTCTCGGACCAAAAGATGTCCCAGCCCATGTCGTTGACTCCGTTTCTGTTCTGACATCACTGTCGAGGTCCACCGTCGCAGCGTCGCGGCGGCGGGGTGCGCCTGGGTCAGGCGCCTTCCGTCCCCCTCCCGTCGCCGGTGTCGCCCAGCGGGCGGAGCGGCTCGAGCTCGGACGCCTCGAGCCGCACGCGCTCGGCAGAGGAGTCGTCGGGCTGCTGCTCGGCGTTCTCCTCGGCGTCCGCGCGCTGGCGGTAGGCGTCGATCTCGCGGGTCTTGGTGGCGTCGTCCCAGCCGAGGAGCGGAGCCATGATGTCCGCGATCTCCGGGCACGCCGCGAGGCCGCGGTCGCGGACCTCGTAGTTGAGCCGGGTGCGGTGCAGCAGGACGTCCTCGAGGTGGGTCGCGCCCTCGTGGGTGACGGCGTAGGCGATCTCCGCTCGCAGGTACGCCGGCGCGTGCTCCAGGGGCTTCGCGAGCGACGGGTCGTCGACGCAGGCGTCGACCAGGTCGCGCAGCATCGACCCGTACCGGTGGAGCAGGTGGTCGATGGTCGCGGGCGACCAGCCGTAGCGGGTCGCGAAGGTGCGGGCCTGGCGGCGCACGGCCTCCAGCCCCTCGGCCCCGAGGAGCTGGATCTTGTCGGTGATCGACGGCAGGCCCGACGCGCGGTCCCGGCCGATCGCGAAGTCCACGGCGTCCTCGGCCATCACCCGGTAGGTGGTGAGCTTGCCGCCGGCGATCACGATCAGGCCCGGGACGGGCGACGCGACCGTGTGCTCGCGGGACACCTTGGCGGAGCTCGTGCCCTCCTTGGTGCCGGGCTGCAGCAGCGGCCGCAGGCCCGCGTAGGTGCCGACGATGTCCTCGCGCGTGAGCGGGTGGGCGAGCACCGCGTTGGCGTGCTCGAGCACGTAGTCGATGTCGGCCGCCGTCGCGACGGGGTGCTGCGGGTCGAGGTCCCACGGCGTGTCGGTGGTGCCGATGATCCAGTACCGGGACCACGGGATCACGAACAGGACCGACTTCTCGGTCTGCAGGATCAGGCCGACCTTGCCCTGGATGCGCTCGCGGGGCACGACGATGTGCACGCCCTTCGACGCCAGCACCCGCAGGCCGCCCTCGCCGCCGGACAGGGCCTCGGTCTTCTCGGTCCAGACGCCGGTCGCGTTGATGACGTGGCGGGCGCGGACGTCGAATTCCTCGCCCGTCTCGAGATCGACGAGCCGGGCGCCGGTGACCGCGCCGGTCGAGTTCTTGAGCAGGTCGACGACCTGGGTCCGGGCCGCCGCGTGCGCCCCGTACGACGTCGCCGTGCGGACGAGCGTCACGACGAGCCGCGCGTCGTCGACGGACGCGTCGAAGTAGCGGATCGCGCCGACGGCGGCGTCGTGCGCCAGGTCGGGGAAGGCCCGCGTCATGCCCGCCTTGGACAGGTGGCGGTGGTAGGGCAGGGCCCGCTTGCCGGGCGCGACGCTCGCGAGGGCGTCGTAGAGCGCGACGCCCGAGCCGACGTACGCCCGCTCCCACACGTGGTGGGTGAGCGGGTAGAGGAACGCGACCGGGCGCACGAGGTGCGGGGCGACGAAGCTGATGAGGCGGTCGCGCTCGGTCAGGGCCTCGTGGACCAGGTGGAAGTCGAGCATCTGGAGGTAACGGAGTCCGCCGTGGACGAGCTTGCTCGACCGGCTCGACGTCCCGGAGGCCCAGTCCTGCGCCTCGACGACGGCGGTGTGCAGACCGCGGGTGGCGGCGTCGAGCGCGATGCCGGCACCGGTCACGCCGCCGCCGATGACGAGCACGTCCAGCTCGTTGTGCGCCGTGCTGCTGGCCTTGAGGACCTCGAGAGCGCGGCGACGCGATCCGGCGGACAGTCGGCTCGATGCCATGGTGTGTGCCTCCATCGGCTGGTGGGTGACGACGGTCCCTCCAGGGGAACACGAGCCGAACGAACGCGCAACGTGACTGCACGAACGTGCAGAATGGGGTCATGGATCCCTACGGCCGTGACGCAGACATCGTCCGCGCGGCGTCGATGTACTACCTCCAGGACATGAAGATGGAGGCCATCGCCAAGCACCTCGGCACGTCCCGCTCGACCGTCTCGCGCCTGGTCAAGCGGGCCCGCGAGACCGGGCTCGTCGAGATCACGCTGCGCACCCCCGAGCACCGCGTGCCCGGCCTCGCCCAGCAGATCGCCCGCGCGTACGGCATCGAGGTCTACGTCGTGCCGGTGCCGGACACGTCGAGCGAGGTCGAGCGCCTCGACCAGGTCGCGCTCACGACGGCGCGCCTGCTGGGCTCGTGGTTCGACTCGGACATGGTCCTCGGCATCGCGTGGGGGACGACGCTCGCGGCGATCGCGCGGCAGCTCACCGCCAAGCCGACCCGGGGCAGCGTCGTCGTGCAGCTCAACGGGGCCGCGAACACGCGCACGTCCGGGATCGAGTACGCGGGCGAGCTCGTCCAGCGCTTCGCGGGCGCGTTCGACGCGACCTTCTACGACTTCCCGGTGCCCGCGTTCTTCGACTACGCGGAGACCAAGGACGCGATGTGGCGCGAGCGGTCGATCCGGCGCGTGCTCGAGACCCAGATCCGCTGCGACATCGCGCTGTTCTCGGTGGGGGCGCTGTCCGGCGGGCTCCCGAGCCACGTGTACTCGGCCGGGTACCTCGACCCCGAGGACCTGTCGACGCTCGAGGCGGAGGACGTCGTGGGCGACGTGTGCACGGTCTTCCTGCGCGAGGACGGGACGTACTCCGACATCCCGCTCAACGACCGGGCGACCGGTCCGACGCCGGCCCAGCTCCAGCGGGTGCCGCGGCGCGTCTGCGCGGTGGCGGGCGACAACAAGGTCGCGCCGCTCCGGGCCGCGCTGCACGCCGGGGTGGTGACGCACCTCGTGATCGACGAGCTGACCGCCCACTCGTTCGCCGACGGCGACGGCGCGGTGTCCGGCGTGCGCCGGGGGCGCTGAGCCGGTCGAAAGTATGCGGGGTTGTGCATGACTATGGCGACTGCATGTCGGTCGGCGTAGATTGGCGACGTGCCCGACGCCACCACCGACGCCGTCCCCGACGAGCAGACCACCCCCGCGGCGCCTGTCCGCATCCGGCCCGCCCTCCCGTCGGACGTCCGGGCGATCCGTGCGCTCGTCGAGCCCTACGCCGATGCGCGGATCCTGCTCGCGAAGGAGCTCGTGGGCTACTTCGAGTCGGTCCAGGAGTTCCTCGTCGCCGACGCCGCGCCCGAGGGTGCGCCGGCGCACGTCGTGGGGTGCGGGGCGCTGCACGTCATGTGGGACGACCTGGCCGAGATCCGGACGCTCGCCGTCGGGTCGGAGCGGAAGGGGACCGGCGTCGGGCACGAGCTCGTCGTGGCCCTGCTCGAGCGCGCCCGCCTGCTCGGCCTGCACCGCGTCTTCTGCCTGACCTTCGAGGTCGCCTTCTTCGAGCGGCACGGGTTCCGCGCGATCGAGGGCACGCCCGTGACGCCCGACGTGTACACCGAGCTCCTGCGCTCCCACGACGACGGCGTCGCCGAGTTCCTCGACCTGGCGCGGGTCAAGCCCAACACCCTCGGCAACACGCGGATGCTCATCGAGCTCTGACCGATGCCCGCGGAGGGAGACGGGCCGCCCGGCTACCTCGGCGGAGGGCGGGTCAGGCCGGGAGGGCGAACAGGTCCGGCTCGCCCGGCGGGGTCTCGGCCAGGCCGTCCTCGACGAGGCTCGCGAGGCACCGACCCACCTGCGCCGCGTCGTCCGCGACGAGGAGCAGGCGCTCCCGCTCGACCGGCCCCGCGGCGTCGCGCAGGACGGCCATGAGCCGCCCGCGCACCTGCCGGTCCGTGCCGTGCCAGGGCTGGGTGCGGCGTCGCGCGGCGTGCGCGTCGGCCGGGTGCCCCGCGGCGCGCCATGCGCACCGGTCGCGCACGGGGCACGCCACGCAGTCGGGGGCGCGCGCGGTGCACACGAGCGCGCCGAGCTCCATCGACGCCGCGGCCCACCGGGCGGCCTCCGCGTCCGACGACGGCGCGAGGCCCGCCGCGAGCGCGCGCTCGGCCGCGGTCGGGGTCGGGCGGGGTAGGGCCTCGCCCGCCACGGCGCGGGCCAGCACGCGGCGCACGTTCGTGTCCACGACGACGGCGCGGCGCCCGAACGCGAACGCCCGCACCGCGGCGGCCGTGTACTCGCCCACGCCGGGCAGCGCGCGCAGCGCGGTCTCGTCGTCGGGCACCTCGCCGCCGTGGTCCCGGACCAGGGCCCGGGCGCACTCCTGGAGGCGCAGCGCGCGGCGCGGGTAGCCGAGCCGGCCCCAGGCCCGCAGGACGTCGGCGGTGGGCGCGGCGGCGAGGTCGGCGGGCGTCGGCCAGCGCTCGAGCCAGGCGCGCCAGACCGGCTCGACCCGCGCCACGGGAGTCTGCTGGAGCATCGTCTCGCTCACGAGCACGCCCCACGGCGTCCGGTCGGGCCGGCGCCAGGGCAGGTCGCGCGCGGCCTCGTCGAACCAGGCGACCACGGCGTCGCGCAGCGCGTCGGCGGGGGAGTCGGCGGTCGTCGTCACGGTGCCATTCTCCGCCCCGCCCGGAGCCGTGGCCCCGGGGCCGCGGGCTCCCGGGCGCGCCTCGTCCGCGACGCGCGCGCGACCGCTTAGGTTAGGGGCGAGCACGAGGAGGACGCGCAGTGACCAAGCCCCCGGGGAACGGCCGGGACCCCCGACGGGGATCGCCGTCGAGCGGCTCACGCGCACCCGGGGGCGGGCGGGCGCCCTCCGCCGCCCCCCGCGGGGCGGGCCCGCGGCGGCCGCCCCGGGCCGTGTTCTGGCTGCGGCGCGTCGTCGCGCTCGGCCTGGTCGCGCTGGCCGTCGTGGTGGGCGTGCTGGTGGTCAAGGCTGTCGTGCCCGCCGTGTCGAGCGCGCTCGGGGGCGGGGACGAGCCCGTCGTCGCCGGCACGACCGACGCGACCGCCTCCACCACGCCGAGCCCGACCGGCGGGCCTGCCGCCGACTGCACGCCCGCCGACGTCGCGACGAGCGTCGTGCCGACCACACCGATCGTCGTGTGGGGCAAGGGCGTCACGTTCACGGTCCAGGTGCGCAACGTGGGCACCGCGTCGTGCGTGGTCGACGGGTCCGACGCCGCGCGCGCCGTGGTCGTGTCGAAGGGCAGCACCAAGGTCTGGTCGTCGGCCGACTGCGCCGCGACCACCCAGCGGCTCCTGCTCCTCGGGCCCGGCGACGTCGACACGCAGAAGGTCACGTGGGACCGCACCCGCTCGGCGACGCGCTGCGCGACGACGGCGGCGACCAAGGCCGCGGTCACGGCGGGGGGCTACACCGTGACGTCGCGGCTGCTCGGCGTCACGAGCGACCCCGCGCCCGTGACGCTCGCCGCCAAGCCCGACCCGACGCCCACGACGACGCCGACCGGATCGCCGACCACGGCCGGTGGCGGGACGCCCACGTCGGGCGCGACGACGCCGAGCGGCGGCCGGACGCCGTCGGGCACGACCACCGCGCCGACGACGAAGGCGACCACCGAGGCGACCGAACCCGCCACGACGACGAAGCGGAGCGGCGACGCGGACAGCACGTCAGCCGCGCGGGACTGACGGCACCGACCCGGGGCGGGTCCACGCGCGGACGCGCCGCGGGTCAGACGTAGCGCTCGAGGATGCTGGACTCGGCGAGGCGCGACAGGCCCTCGCGGACGGCGCGGGCACGCTGCTCGCCGACGCCGTCGACCTGCATGAGGTCGTCGACGCTCGCCGCCAGGAGCTTCTGGAGGCCGCCGAAGTGGGAGACGAGCCGGTCGACGATCGTCGGGGGCAGGCGGGGGACCTTCGACAGCAGGCGGAACCCGTGCGGGGCGACCGCGGTGTCCAGGGTGTCGCCCGCGCCGGGCAGGTCGAGGACCTTGCTGATGCTCGACGGGTCGAGGAGCTCGTTGGACGACAGCGCGCCCAGCTCGCGCTGGACGGCGGCGAGGGTGCGGGCGCGCGACAGGTCGACGTAGTCCCGGATCACGGAGTCGCGGTCCGAGCCGATCCCGCTGACGAGCTCGTCGAGCTGCAGCGCGAGGAGCCGGCCGTCCGTGCCGAGCTCGATGACGTAGCCGGCGATCTCGTCCGCGATGCGGCTGACCATCTCGAGCCGCTGCACGACGGCGCAGACGTCGCGCACCGTCACGAGGTCCTCGATCTCGAGCGCGGAGAGCGTGCCCGACACCTCGTCGAGGCGCGAGCGGTAGCGCTCGAGCGTCGCGAGGGCCTGGTTGGCGCGCGACAGGATGGTGTCGGAGTCCTCGAGCACGTGCCGGACGCTGCCCACGTACAGGGCGACGATCCGCATCGACTGGGAAACCGAGATGACGGGGAAGCCCGTCTGCTTGGCGACGCGCTCGGCGGTGCGGTGCCGCGTGCCGGACTCGCTCGTCTCGATGCTGGAGTCCGGGAGGAGCTGGACGGCCGCGCGCAGGATGCGGCTCGCGTCGCGGTCGAGGACGACCGCGCCGTCCATCTTCGACAGCTCGCGCAGCCGGGTCGCGGAGAATCCCACGTCGAGCACGAAGCCGCCCGAGCACATGGCCTCGACGGTCTTGTCGAGCCCCAGCACGATGAGGGCGCCCGTCCGGCCGCGCAGGATCCGTTCGAGACTGTCGCGCAGGTCGGTCCCGGGGGCGACGGCGGCCAGCGTCTCGCGCAGGACGAGATCGGTCGAGGGAGGGGTCGGCGCCACGTGCGAATCCTACGCCGAGGCGCCTGGGAGCCGTCGGAGGAGAGCCCGCGCGTCCGCTGCGAACTTCCGGCTCACCGCTCCGCCGTCGCCGACGCGAGCGCCTCCCGCAGCGAGCCGACGCGTGCGACCTTCATCCCCGCGGGCAGGGCGCCGTCGCCCAGGGCGGCCGCGGCGGGCACGACGGCGCGCGTGTAGCCGAGGCGCGCGGCCTCGGCGAGCCGCCGCTCCAGCCCGACGACGGGCCGGAGGTCCCCGGCGAGCCCGACCTCGCCGAACGCGACGGTGCCCGCCGGCAGCGCGGTGTCCTGGTGGGCCGAGAGCACGGCGAGCGCGACGGCGAGGTCGGCCGACGGCTCGCTCGCCCGCGCGCCGCCGATGGTCGAGACGTAGACGTCCTGGTCCATGACGCGGAGGCCGACGTGACGGTGCAGCACCGCGAGGTTCATCGCCAGGCGCGAGGAGTCGATCCCGCTCGTCGCGCGGCGCGGGTTCGCGAGCGCGCTCGGTGCGACGAGCGCCTGGACCTCGAGGACCATCGGGCGGCGCCCCTCGAGCGTGACCGTCACGCACGAGCCCGGGACCCCGGCGCCTGCGCTCGAGAGGAACAGGCCGCTCGGGTCCGGCAGCCCGACGATCCCGGACTCGGAGAGGTCGAAGCAGCCGACCTCGTCGGTGGGCCCGTACCGGTTCTTGACCGCGCGCACGAGCCGGAGCCGGGAGTGGCGGTCGCCCTCGAACTGGCACACCACGTCGACGAGGTGCTCGAGCGTGCGGGGACCGGCGACCGAGCCGTCCTTGGTCACGTGCCCGACGAGCACCACGGGCAGGTCCCGCGACTTCGCGGCCGCGATGATGGCGCCTGCGACCTCGCGCACCTGGCTCGGGCCGCCCGGCGAGCCCTCGACCTCGGCCGAGGCCACGGTCTGGACGGAGTCGAGGACGAGCAGGTCGGGGTCCTCCCGCTCGACGTGCCCCAGGACCGTCGCGAGGTCGGTCTCGGCCACGAGCAGCAGCCCGGGGGCGAGCGCGCCGATCCGCTCGGCCCGCAGCCGCACCTGGCCCGCGGACTCCTCACCCGTGACGTACAGGACGCGAGCGGGCCGTCCGGAGCCGGCGGCCACACCGCGCGCCACGTTCGAGGCGACGGCCAGCAGCAGCGTCGACTTGCCCACCCCCGGCTCGCCGGCCAGCAGGACGACGGCCCCTGGGACGATCCCGCCGCCCAGCACCCGGTCGAGCTCGCCGACGCCGGTGGGGGCGTGCCGGGCCGCGTCGACCTCGATCTGCCCGATCTCGCGGGCCGTGGAGCGCGTCGGGGCGACCGCGACGGTCCGCGGTCCCGCACCGGCCGCGCCCACCTCGGCGACCGTGCCCCACTCCTGGCACTCGCCGCAGCGCCCCACCCACTTGGCCGTCGTCCAGCCGCACTCCGTGCACGCGTACGCGGGACGGACGGCCTTGGCCTGCGAGCGGGCCTGGGATCGCGCGCCGCGGGCGCTGGTGGTGGTCACGGCGGCCACGGTAGCCACGGGGTCCGACACCCCACCCCGCGCGGACACTACGCTGACGCCGATGTCGCGACGACGGCGGCACGGACGGACCGAGAAGGGGCGAGACGTGGCCAACACCGACCAGCACGACCTGCGGGCGGCCTCGCTCGACCGCCGGCACGGCAAGGTGGACCCCGCCGTGTACCGACGGCGGCGCATCGCCGTCGGGACCGCCGCCGCGCTCCTGGCGGTGCTCGTGGTCCTGTTCCTCGCCTACGCATGGCCGGGTTTCGCGCGCTCCGACGACGACGCCGGCGCGGCCGCCACCGTCACCGTCACGCAGCCGGCCCCCACCGCGACCGCCCGGGCCGCCGCCCTCCCGTCGGGGGCGACCGCGTTCCTCAAGGCGACGCCCGGCACCGTGGGGCCGTGGGCGCGGACCGCCGCGAAGCCCGCCGCAGCGGGCGACGCGATCGAGGGCTGGACCGTGACCTACCGGGGCCCGTACGGCGGGGCCGACACGACCGTCGTCCTCCGCACCGCGCAGTTCGACACCGCGGCGCAGGCCGCCGACGCGGCCGCGGCCTCCGCGAGGTCGGGGACGAGCAGCGACACCGGCGACGTCGTCGTGGGCGGCAAGAAGGCCGGGACCTACGCCGTCGTGCCAGGATCGGACGGGAACGCGGAGGTCGTCTGGAGCAACGGCACCGCCGTGCTCGTGGCGGACGGCCCCGAGGATGCCGTCCGATCCTTCTACCTCGCGTTCCCGATGTGACCCCGCCGCCTGATCCGACCCGCCCGACCCGCACGTCCAGCGCAGCACCCCCGGAGGAACCCGTGACCGACCCGACCGCCGTCCAGCCCTCGCCCCGCCTCGCGGTCCTCGGCACCGGCGTCATGGGGGAGGCCGTGCTCGCCGGGGCGCTCGCGGGCGGGTGGTCCGCGGACGACGTCGTCGCGACCGTGCGGCGGCCCGAGCGTGCCGCGGAGCTCGAGCGGGCGCACGGCGTGGCCACGACGACCGACAACCTCGAGGCGGTCCGCGGTGCCGGGGTCGTGCTCGTGGCGGTGAAGCCGAAGGACGTCACCACGCTGCTGCGCGAGGTGGGCGGCGCGCTCGACCCGGGCGCCGTCGTCGTGAGCGTGGTCGCCGGGCTGCCGGCGGCGGCGTTCGAGGCGGCGCTCCCGCCCGGCACGCCCGTCGTCCGCACGATGCCCAACACGCCGGCGCAGGTGGGAGCGGGCGTGACGGCGATCAGCCCGGGCGCCCACGCGACCGACGAGCACCTCGCGCTCGTCGAGCGGCTGCTCGCCGGGACGGGCCTCGTGGTGCGGGTCGCCGAGAAGGACCAGGACGCGGTCTCCGCCGTCTCCGGCTCTGGGCCCGCCTACGTCTTCTACGTCGTCGACGCGCTGGCCGAGGCGGGCGTGCTCCTCGGGCTCACCCGGCAGGTCGCGCTGCAGATCGCCACGCAGACCGTGCTCGGCGCGGGCCGCCTGCTCGACGAGACCGGCGAGCACCCCGCGATCCTGAGGGAGAAGGTGTCGTCGCCGGGCGGGACGACCATCCGCGCCCTGCGCCGGCTCGACGCGGGCGGCGTCCGCGCGGCCTTCCTCGACGCGCTCGAGGCCGCGCACGCCCGCTCCGCCGAGATCGCCGCCGCGTACGCCCCGCGCGCGGAGGGCTGACGTGACCGAGACGGCCGGGAAGGGGCGCGTCGAGGGTCGCCTGCCGTCGATGACCGACGTCGCGCAGGTCGCCGGCGTCTCGCACCAGACGGTCTCGCGTGTCCTCAACGACCACCCCAGCGTGCGGGAGGAGACCCGGACGCGGGTTCTCGAGGCGATCACCCAGCTCGGCTACCGCCGCAACAGCGCCGCCCGCGCGCTCGTGACCCGCCGCACCCGGACGATCGGCATCCTCACGACCGGGTCCGCCCTCTACGGACCTGCGAGCACTGCGGTCGCGGTCGAGGAGGCCGCGCGCGAGCGGGGGTACTTCGTCTCGCTGGCGTCGGTGCGCAGCTTCGAGCGCGCGCGGCTGCGCGAGGCGCTCGACCACTTCATGAGCCAGGGCGTCGAGGGCATCGTCGTGATCGCCCCGCAGGACGACGTCGCCGCGGCGGTCGAGTCCATCGAGACCGGCCTCCCGGTGGTCATGATCGCGGCGCTCGACTCCGAGCCGGCGCGCTCGGGGACGATCGCGATCGCCGTCGACCACCGCCTGGGCGCCTACCGGGCCACGCAGCACCTGCTCGACCTGGGGCACGACACGGTCGTCCACCTCGGCGGTCCCGTGGACTGGTTCGACGCCCGCCAGCGCGAGCGCGGCTGGCGCGAGGCGCTCGAGGAGCGGGGGCGCGAGGTGCCCGACGTCGTCCGGTGCGACTGGTCCGCGCGCTCGGGCTACGAGGCGGCGCGGCGGCTGGGACGGCGGGTCCGCGCGGGCGGCGGGCCCACCGCGGTGTTCGCGGCGAACGACCAGCTCGCGCTCGGCGTCCTGCGGGCCCTGTGGGAGCAGGGCGTGGACGTGCCCGGCGACCTGTCGGTCGTCGGCTTCGACGACATCGACGGCGCCGCGTACTTCGTCCCGTCGCTGACGACCGTGAGCCAGCCGTTCGTGTCGCTCGGGCGCCGGTGCCTGCAGGCGCTCGCCGAGGCGATCGAGGGCGCGGAGGTCGGGCGCCGCCTCCTGATCGAGCCGATGCTGGTGCTGCGGGCGAGCAGCGGGCCGCCGCGTTCCGCGTGAGGCGCGCGGGTTGACAGCACCGCGGGTGTGAGCGCTAACATCGCCACGCCGATGAAATGTGAGCGCTAACAGGCGCGGTCGGCGCCAGTGCAGCATCAGCAGAGCCCGGTGCCGGAGCCGGGGAGAGTCGAGGAGGACGCTCGGATGGCCCAGCTAGCGCGCGACACAATCGCCGCCGGAGGCGCCACGCTCGGTATCGAGCTCGGCTCCACGCGCATCAAGGCGTGCCTCGTCGCGCCCGACGGGACGCCGCTCGCCTCGGGCGACCACGCCTGGGAGAACCGCCTCGAGGACGGGCACTGGACCTACGGCCTGGACGCGGTCTGGGCCGGGCTCCGGGAGTGCTACGCGTCGCTCGTCGAGGACGCGGAGCGTCGTCACGGCGTCCGCCCCACGAGCTACCGGGCTCTCGGCGTGTCCGCGATGATGCACGGCTACCTCGCGTTCGACGCCGAGGGCGAGCTGCTCGTCCCGTTCCGGACCTGGCGCGACACGACCACCGAGCGCGCCGCCGAGGAGCTCACCGAACTCTTCGGCCACAACGTCCCGCTGCGCTGGTCCGTCGCTCACCTCTACCAGGCGGTGCTCGACGACGAGCCCCACGTCCCGCAGGTCCGCTCGCTCACGACGCTCGCCGGGTACGTGCACCGGCGCCTCACCGGCCGCAACGTCCTCGGGATCGGCGACGCGTCGGGGATGTTCCCGGTCGACCCGGCCGCCAAGACGTACGACCGCCGCATGCTCGACCAGTTCGACCGGCTCGTCGCCGACCGCCGGCCCGGCCTCCCGGTGCGCGCGCTCGAGGAGCTGCTGCCCGAGGTCCTGCTCGCCGGGCACGAGGCCGGCACGCTCACCGCCGACGGCGCGGCGCTGCTCGACCCCACGGGCGCGCTGCGGCCCGGCGTGCCGCTCTGCCCGCCCGAGGGCGACGCGGGCACGGGCATGGTCGCCACGCACGCCGTCGCGCCCCGGACGGGGAACGTCAGCGTCGGCACGAGCATCTTCGCGATGGTCGTGCTCGAGAAGCCGCTCGACACCGTCCATCCCGAGCTCGACCTCGTGACGACGCCCGCCGGCGACCTCGTTGCGATGGTCCACTGCAACAACGGCGCGAGCGAGCTCGGCGCCTGGGCCGGTCTCTTCGGGCGGTTCGCGGAGCTCGTGGCCCCCGACGGCGCGGCGCCCGACGCCGACGCCGTGTTCGCCACGCTGCTGCGCGAGGCGCTCGAGGGCGACGCCGACGCGGGCGGCCTGACCGCCTACAACTACCTGTCCGGCGAGCCCGTCACGGGCCTGACCGAGGGGCGTCCGCTGCTCGTGCGCGGGCCAGACAGCGCCTTCACGCTCGCCAACCTCGTGCGGGCTCAGGTCTATGCGGCGTTCGGCGCGCTGAGCCTCGGGATGCGCGTGCTCGACGCCGAGGGCGTCGGGCTCGACACGATGGTCGCGCACGGCGGCCTGTTCCGGACGCAGGGCGTGGCGCAGCGGCTCCTCGCAGCGGCGCTCGGCGCCCCCGTCGCCGTCGGGACGTCGGCCGGCGAGGGCGGGGCGTGGGGCATCGCCGTCCTCGCCGCCTACCTCGGCGACGAGTCCGGGCACGACCTGGCCGGGTACCTCGACGAGCACGTCTTCGCGGGGACCGAGGTGGAGGTCGCCGACCCCGACCCGGCCGACGTCGCGGGCTACGCGCGGTTCCTCGAGCGCTACACGGCCGGCCTCGCCGTCGAGCAGGCCGCGACCGCCGTGCTCTGACCCCGCCGCGGCCCGGCCGCGCACCTACTCCTACCCCGAAGCTGGAGGACCTCCGATGACAGCCCCCTACCCCGACGCGCTGCGTCCCGCCGTGGACGCCGCGCGCGCCCAGGTCGCGGCGCTCCACGCCGAGCTCCCGCGCTGGGGCCTCGTCGTGTGGACCGCCGGCAACGTCTCGCAGCGCGTCGTCGTCGACGCGGCCGCGGGCCCCGGCCCGGACGACCTGCTCGTCATCAAGCCGTCGGGCGTGACCTACGACGAGCTCACGCCCGAGGCCATGGTCGTCTGCGACCTCGACGGGAACCTGCTGGAGGGCGACCGCAGCCCGTCGTCGGACACGGCCGCTCACGCCTACGTGTACCGGGAGCGGGCCGACGTGGGCGGCGTCGTGCACACGCACTCGACCTACGCGACGGCGTGGGCGGCGCGCGGCGAGGAGATCCCCTGCGTGCTGACGATGATGGCCGACGAGTTCGGCGGCCCCGTGCCGGTCGGCCCGTTCGCGATCATCGGCGACGACTCGATCGGACGCGGGATCGTCGAGACCCTCGCGGGCTCCCGGTCGCCCGCCGTCCTGATGCGCAACCACGGCCCGTTCACGATCGGGCGCGACGCGAAGGGCGCCGTCAAGGCTGCCGTCATGCTCGAGGAGGTGGCGCGGACCATCCACATCTCGCGCCAGCTCGGCGAGCCGCTCACCATCGACCCGGTCGACGTCGACCGGCTCTACGACCGCTACCAGAACGTCTACGGGCAGGGGCCCGCCACGAGCACCGAGGAGACACACGCATGAGCGCCGTCAGCCCGTTCGAGGGCAAGGAGATCTGGTTCCTCACGGGGTCGCAGGACCTGTACGGCGAGGACGTCCTCGCGCAGGTCGCCGCGCAGTCGCAGGAGGTCGCTGCCGCGCTCGACGCGGCGTCGGCGGTGCCCGTGCGCGTCGTCTGGAAGCCCGTGCTCAAGGACAGCGAGTCGATCCGCCGCGCCGTCCTGGACGCCAACGCCGACGACCGCTGCATCGGCCTCGTCGCGTGGATGCACACGTTCAGCCCCGCCAAGATGTGGATCCGCGGCCTCGACGCCCTCGCGACGCCGCTGCTGCAGCTCCACACCCAGGCGAACGTCGAGCTGCCGTACGACGCCATCGACATGGACTTCATGAACCTCAACCAGGCCGCCCACGGCGACCGGGAGTTCGGGTACATCCTCAGCCGGATGAACGTGCCGCGGAAGGTCGTCGTCGGGCACGCGACGCACGCGCCCGTGCAGGCCCAGGTCGGCACGTGGGCCCGCGCGGCCGCCGGGTACGCGGAGCTGCGTGGCATGCGGCTCGCCCGGTTCGGCGACAACATGCGCAACGTCGCGGTCACCGAGGGCGACAAGACGGAGGCCGAGGTGCACTTCGGCGTTTCCGTGAACACATGGGGCGTGAACGACTTGGTGGCCCGCGTGGACGCGGTGTCCGACGCCGAGATCGACGTGCTCGTCAAGGAGTACGAGGAGCTGTACGACGTCGTCCCCGAGCTCCGGGCGGGCGGCGAGCGGCACGAGTCGCTGCGCTACGGCGCCCGCATCGAGGCCGGGCTGCGCTCGTTCCTCGAGGAGGGCGGGTTCGGCGCCTTCACGACGAGCTTCGAGGACCTCGGCGGGCTGCGCCAGCTCCCCGGCCTCGCCGTGCAGCGCCTCATGGCCGACGGCTACGGGTTCGGCGCCGAGGGCGACTGGAAGACGGCCGTGCTCGTCCGGGTCACCAAGGTCATGGGCCACGGGCTGCCGGGCGGCGCGTCGCTCATGGAGGACTACACCTACGACCTCACGCCCGGGTCCGAGGTCATCCTCGGCGCCCACATGCTCGAGGTCTGCCCGACGCTCACCACCGCGCGGCCTCGGCTCGAGATCCACCCGCTCGGCATCGGCGACCGCGAGGACCCCGTGCGCCTCGTGTTCGAGGCCGACGCCGGCCCGGGCGTCGTCGTCGCGATGAGCGACATGCGCGACCGGTTCCGGCTCGTCGCGAACGTCGTGGACGTCGTCGAGGCGCCGCACGACCTGCCGAGGCTCCCCGTGGGGCACGCCCTGTGGGCGCCGCAGCCCGACCTGGCGTCGTCGGCGGGGGCCTGGCTCCTCGCGGGGGCTGCCCACCACACCGTGATGACGACGGCGCTCGGCGTCGAGGTCTTCGAGGACCTTGCACGGATGTCGGAGACCGAGCTCCTCACGATCGACGCCACGACGACGCAGCGCGGGTTCGAGCGCGAGCTGCGGTGGAACGCCGTCTACCACCGGGTGGCCGACGGCATCTGACGGGTCCACCGGGTCGCCGACGGGGTCTGAGCCGCCGCCGGCCTGGTTCCTCCGCCCTCGGGCGGCGACGCAGCACCGGACCCCCGCGCGGGGGACCGGTGCTGCGTCGTGCCCGACGCCGGTCTCCGCCTACCTCGGACGGCCGAGGAGGCCCATCGCGACGTCGAGCTGCTCGCCCGCCCACCGCACCTGCGCTTGCGGCTGTCGACGGTAGGTCGTCTCGACGAGCATCGTGACGGCGAGCCACAGGGTGTAGAGGCGCCGGCGTGTGCGCTGGGAGTCCGTGAGCTCGGTGAGGCCGAAGCCGCGCGCGAACGGCGCCGGGTCGGGGAAGCCGGGCAGGTCGAGGCCGGTGAGGCCGGCCTCCATGAGCGGGTCGCCGAACATGGCGCGCTCGTGGTCGATGACCGCGACGATCCGCCCGTCGCGGATCATCGAGTTCTTCATCCACAGGTCGACCTCGACGAACCGTGGCTCGGTGACGTCGTCGAGGGCGTCGGCGTGCTCGTCCCAGGCGTGGCGGACGTCGTCGTAGGTCCGGCCGAGGTCGACGGCGACCCTCGCGCCGTCCGCCAGGACGTCCTCGAACCACGCCGTCGCGGCGGCGCGCCAGGTCGCGAAGCCGGGGCCCTCGAGCGGGCCGAAGTGCGGTCCGACGATCTCGGTCAGCGCGCGGTTGACCGCGCCGAGGTGCTCGAAGCCGGCCTCCACCACCTCCGGCGGCAGCTCGCCTGCCTCGGCGGCGATCCCGAAGCACGGCGCGTCGACGTACTCCATGAAGAAGTAGTCGGCGTAGATCAGCTCGCCCGACAGGTCGACGAAGTCGACCCGCGGGATCGGGACGTCCGACCGGCGCCGCACGAGCTCCATGGCCGCGAGCTCGTTACGCATCATCCCGTGCTCGCGGGACATCAGGGCCACGTCAGCCGGCGGCGCGATCTTGAGCACCACCTGGGCGCCGTCCCGCAGCCGGATCCGGTACAGGGCGTTGAAGAACCCGTACGACAGCTCCGTCGCGAAGTCGTCCGCGTCCGGGACCTGCTCGGGGCCGTAGGCGCGTGCGACCATCCGCCGCAGCGTCGCGGGCGGCTGCCGGTTCTTGGTGATGCTCTCCACGTGCCCTGCTCCCGGAGTCCTGTCGGCTTCGTCGCACATCGCGGGCCCCCGGGCCACAGGGAACCGGGGCAAGTATCTACCACTCGGTCGGGTTTGTGCTGCGGTGCCCGCGACCGCAGCGGCGGCTGCCCGGCCGTCCGTGCAGGTGAGCGGGGTCGCCGGCCCTGGTCACCGCAACCGCCAACAAGGTTGCCTGATGGTCATTTGACATCGCTGTCCTTGTGAGCGTTAACATGCCGACCTGCCGTCAGTGGACGTGACGTCCGCCGCGGCACCGGGCCGGTCGCACCGAGGCGTCCGGCGGATCTCACCGAGGAGGCCCGCGTATCAGGACTCGTCCACGGGGACGGGCGTACCACGCCCGCCCTGGCGCCCGGGCGGCGACCGCCGCTCCGCAGCCGGGCGCAGCACCGCACCAAGGAGGAACAGTGAAGTTCTCGACACGCAAGACGGCGGTGGCACTCGTCGCCGCCGGTCTGCTGGTCACGACGGCCGCCTGCTCGGGCGGCGGCCGCGGCGGCTCGGGGGGTGGCGACGCCGGCTCGACCACCGACTCGAAGGGGGCGCTCGTCGGCATCGAGATGCCGACCAAGGTCGACCAGCGCTGGATCCAGGACGGCGACAACGTCGTGAAGTACCTCAAGGCCGCCGGTTACAAGACGGACCTCGAGTACGCCGACAACGACATCCCGACCCAGGGCCAGCAGATCGAGACCATGATCACCAAGGGCGCGAAGGTCATCATCATCGCGTCCATCGACGGTGGCGCGCTCGGCCAGCAGCTCGACGACGCGAAGGCCGCGGGCGTCAAGGTCATCGCCTACGACCGCCTGCTCACGGGGAACGAGAACGTGGACTACTACGCCACGTTCGACAACTTCAAGGTCGGCGTCCAGCAGGCCAACTCGCTCCTGACGGGCCTCGGCTACCTGGACGCGAGCGGCGCCAAGACGGGCAAGAAGGGCCCGTGGCACGTCGAGCTCTTCGCGGGCAGCCCCGACGACAACAACGCCACGTTCTTCTACAACGGCGCGATGAGCGTCCTCAAGCCGCTGATCGCCGACGGCACGCTCGTCGTCACCAGCGGGCAGACCGGGTTCAGCCAGATCGCCATCCAGGGCTGGGACCCCGCGACCGCGAAGCACCGCATGGACGACCTGCTCGCCAAGAGCTACTCGAGCGGCAAGATCAAGCTCGACGGCGTGCTGTCGCCGTACGACGGCCTCTCGAACGGCATCCTGTCGGCGCTCACGGCGGGCGGCTACAAGCCGAACACCAGCGACTGGCCGGTCGTCACCGGGCAGGACGCCGAGGTCACGAGCGTCAAGAACATCGCCAAGGGCGAGCAGTACTCGACGATCTTCAAGGACACCCGCAAGCTCGCGCAGCAGGCGGTCGACATGACCGAGGCGCTGCTCCAGGGCAAGTCGCCGGAGATCAACGACACCAAGAGCTACGACAACGGCAAGAAGGTCGTGCCGACGTACCTGCTGCCGCCCGTCGTCGTGACCAAGGAGAACTACCAGAAGGAGCTCATCGACAGCGGCTACTACTCCGAGGACGACCTCAAGTAGCCCGACGCAGGTCCCACCGGGGCGGGCGCCGGACGGGCGCCCGCCCCCGCGGTCAGGAGGAGACATGGCCGAGGACACCATCCTCGAGATGCGGTCCATCACCAAGGAGTTCCCCGGCGTCAGGGCGCTCGACGACGTCACCCTGAAGGTCCGGCGCGGCGAGGTCCACGCGATCTGCGGCGAGAACGGCGCCGGCAAGTCGACGCTGATGAACGTGCTGTCGGGGGTGTACCCGCACGGCTCCTACAGCGGCGACATCGTCTACGACGGCGAGGTGTGCCGGTTCGGGTCGACGCACGACTCGGAGCGCGCCGGGATCGTGATCATCCACCAGGAGCTCGCGCTCAGCCCGTACCTCACGATGGCGGAGAACGTCTTCATCGGGAACGAGCGGGCGAGGCGCGGCTGGATCAGCTGGAACCGCACCGAGGGCGAGGCCAAGCGGTACCTCGAGCGGGTCGGGCTGCACGACAACCCGAGCACCAAGGTCCTGGACCTGGGCGTCGGCAAGCAGCAGCTCGTCGAGATCGCGAAGGCGCTGGCGAAGGACGTCGAGCTGCTCATCCTCGACGAGCCGACCGCCGCGCTCAACGACGACGACGCGGGCCACCTGCTCGACCTCGTCCTCGAGCTCAAGGCCGAGGGCGTGACGTCGATCCTCATCTCGCACAAGCTGAACGAGATCAAGAAGGTCGCGGACTCCGTGACGATCATCCGCGACGGGCGGACCATCGAGACGCTCGACGCCATGTCCGCCGAGGTCACCGAGGAGCGGATCATCCGCGGCATGGTCGGGCGCGACATGACGCACCGCTTCCCCGAGCGGGAGCCGCGGATCGGTCCCGAGCTCTTCCGGGTCGAGGACTGGACGGTCCACCACCCCATGGACCGCGAGCGCGTCGTCGTCGACCACGCGAACCTCACGGTCCACGCGGGGGAGATCGTCGGGATCGCCGGGCTCATGGGCGCGGGACGCACCGAGCTGGCGATGAGCGTGTTCGGGCACAGCTGGGGCGTCGGCATCTCGGGCACCGCGTACAAGCGCGGCGAGCCGGTCGACCTGCGGTCCGTGCACGCCGCCGTCGCGCACGGGATCGCGTACGCCACGGAGGACCGCAAGCAGTACGGGCTCAACCTCATCGACGACATCGCGCGGAACATCTCCGCCGCGGGCCTGCGCAAGCTCGCCCGGGCGGGGTGGGTCGACGCGAACGCCGAGCACGTCGTCGCCGAGCGCTACCGCCGCGACATGAACATCAAGGCCCCGTCCGTGAACGCGGTCGTGGGCAAGCTCTCGGGCGGCAACCAGCAGAAGGTCGTCCTGTCCAAGTGGATGTACACCGACCCCGACGTGCTGTTCCTCGACGAGCCCACGCGCGGCATCGACGTCGGGGCGAAGTACGAGATCTACACGATCATCCACGAGCTCGCGGCCGCCGGTAAGGGCATCGTCATGATCTCGTCCGAGCTGCCCGAGCTCCTCGGCATGTGCGACCGGATCTACACGATTTCCGAGGGAGTCGTCACGGCCGACGTCCCGCGCGCGGAGGCCACGCCGGAACGGCTCATGCACCACATGACCGCAGTCAAGGAAGAGGACCACGAATGAGCGCCGAGACGCGCGTCCCGACGACCGAGAACGCCTGGCGGACCGGGATGTCGTACCTGGCGGGGCAGCTGCGGCAGGTGGGGCTGTTCATCGCCCTGATCGTCATCGTCCTGGTCTTCCAGGGGCTGACGGGCGGGGTGACGCTCAGCTCGCGCAACGTGTCGAACCTGGTCGTCCAGAACAGCTACATCCTGATCCTCGCGATCGGCATGGTGATGGTCATCATCGCCGGCCACATCGACCTGTCGGTCGGGTCGGTCGTCGCGGTGATCGGGGCCCTCGCCGGCGTCCTGAACAGCAAGCACGGGGTGCCCTGGTGGGCGACCATCCTGCTCTGCCTGCTGGCCGGCGCCGTCATCGGGGCCTGGCAGGGGTACTGGGTCGCGTACTTCAAGATCCCGGCTTTCATCGTCACGCTCGCCGGCATGCTCCTGTTCCGGGGGCTCGCGCAGATCCTCCTGCACAACACCCAGATCTCCCCGTTCGACGACGCCTTCCGCAAGATCGGGTCCGGCTTCCTGCCCGACCTCGGTCACGGCACGTCGTACTTCGAGCCGCTGACCATGATCCTCGCCGTGGTGGCGGTCGTGGCGCTCGTCCTGCAGGCCGTGCGCACCCGCCGCAGCAGGGCGGTCAACGGGCTGTCGCTCGAGCCCCTGCCGTGGTTCGTCGTGAAGAACGCCTTCATGGCCGTCCTGATCCTCGGCATCGGCTGGCTGCTCGCGACCTACCGCGGCACGCCCGTCGTCCTCGTGATCCTGGGCGTCCTCGTCGTCGCGTACTCGGCCGTGATGGCCAGCTCGGTCTTCGGGCGCCAGGTCTACGCCATCGGCGGCAACCTGCGCGCCGCGGAGCTCTCCGGCGTCAACACGCGCCGCGTGACGTTCCTCCTGTTCGTGAACATCGGCGTGCTGGCGGCGCTCGCGGGCCTCGTCTTCACGGCCCAGCTCAACCTCGCCGGCCCCAGCGCGGGTGACGGGTTCGAGCTCGACGCGATCGCCGCCGTCTTCATCGGCGGCGCCGCCGTCACCGGCGGCGTCGGGACCATCGGCGGCGCGATCGTCGGTGGCCTCATCATCGGGATCCTCAACAACGGCATGACCATCCTCGGGCTCGGGACCGAGTGGCAGCAGTTCATCAAGGGCCTCGTGCTCCTGGCTGCCGTCGCGTTCGACGTCGCCTCCAAGCGGCGGGCGGGGCGGGCGCTGTCCTGAGGCACCGTGACGAGGCGAGGTCGGGCGGCAGCTGCCGCCCGACCCCGCTCCGTCGTCTACGACGTCAGCGTGGACGCACGGAGTGTCGCCGCCGGTGCTCGTGGCGTCACCGTCGTCGAATCGCGCGTCACCGTCGGTGAGCAGCCTGGGTCACAGTTTGGTCTCGTCCTTGACGGGGCCCACCGTGTGAGCGCTAACATCCCTCATGAAGCGCATGTGAGCGCTAACACGACCCGCCGGAGACGGCGGTGGACCACCACAGCAGTCCGGCCGGAGAGGGCCGGGTCTCAAGGAGGAGACATGAACACCACCCGTACCCGGCGCGTCGTCGCCGGCGCCGTGGCGGCCCTCGCGGCCGTGACCCTCGCCGCCTGCAGCGGCGGCTCGTCCGGCTCGGACGACACCAAGGGGGGCGGCGGCGGAGCAGGCGGCACCGTCAAGGTCGGCTTCTCGCAGCTCGGCGCCGAGTCCGGCTGGCGCACCGCCAACACGGACTCCGTCAAGGCGGCCTTCACCAAGGACAAGGGCTTCGACCTGACGTTCGTGGACGCGCAGCAGAAGCAGGAGAACCAGATCAAGGCGATCCGCGACTTCATCGACCAGGGCGTCGACGCGATCGCGTTCTCGCCCGTCGTGGAGACCGGCTGGGACGAGGTCCTCCAGGAGGCCAAGGACGCCGAGATCCCCGTCGTCCTCGTCGACCGCACGGTGAAGACGAGCGTGTCCGACCCGTACGCGACGTACATCGGCAACGACTTCACCAAGGAGGGCGAGACCGCGGTCGCCTGGATCAAGAAGAACGCAGCTGACGCGAAGATCTTCGAGCTCCAGGGCACCCTCGGCTCGTCGGCCCAGGTCGACCGGGAGAAGCCGGTCGACGCCGAGCTCGGCAGCCAGATCATCGGCAAGGCGTCCGGCAACTTCACGCGCGCCGAGGGCAAGGCCGCGACCGAGGCCGCGCTCCAGGCGTACCCCGACATGACGATGATCGTGTCCCACAACGACGACATGGCCCTCGGCGCCATCGAGGCCATCCAGGCTGCCGGCAAGAAGCCCGGCACCGACATCAAGATCGTCTCGTTCGACGGCGTGCACGACGGCCTCCAGGCCCTGCACGACAAGAAGTTCAACTACGTCGTCGAGTGCAACCCGGTCTACGGCGACCAGATCGCCGACCTGGTGAAGAAGGTCGTGTCCGGCGACGACGTCCCGAAGCGGACGATCGTCCCCGACGAGGCGTTCGACCAGACGATCACGCAGGAGACCATCGACGCGCGCAAGTACTGACGCGTCCCGGGCGCCCGCGCGAGACCCGCGCGGGCGCCGTCGGCGGCGGGCCGGACCGAACCGCCCGCGGCCACTCCTCAGCACAACCACCGCAGGACGGAAGACACAGATGTCCCCCACGTCCACGACGGCCAGCGCGCCAGTCGTCCAGATGACCGGGATCACGATCGAGTTTCCCGGCGTCAAGGCCCTCGACGGGGTCGACCTCACGCTCCGCCCGGGAGAGGTCCACGCCCTCATGGGCGAGAACGGCGCCGGAAAGTCCACCATGATCAAGGCGCTCACCGGCGTCTACCGGATCGACTCCGGGTCCATCACGGTCGCCGGCGAGGACCGCCGCTTCGACGGACCTGCCGACGCGCAGGGCGCCGGGGTCAGCACGGTCTACCAGGAGGTGAACCTCGCCCCCAACCTCTCCGTCGCGGAGAACATCATGCTGGGGCACGAGATCCGGCTCGGGCCGTTCGTGAACTGGCCGGCCACGCGCCGCGCGGCCCGCACCTACCTGAGCCGGCTCGGCCTCGACCTCGACCCGATGTCGATGCTCGGCTCGCACTCGATCGCGATCCAGCAGCTCTGCGCGATCGCGCGGGCCATGGTCGTCGACGCCAAGGTGCTCATCCTCGACGAGCCCACCTCGAGCCTCGACAAGGCCGAGGTCGCGCAGCTCTTCGACGTGATTCGGCAGCTGCGGGACGAGGGCGTCGCGATCCTGTTCGTCTCCCACTTCCTCGACCAGATCTACGAGATCACCGACCGGCTCACCGTCCTGCGGAACGGCCGCCTCGTCGGCGAGTACCTCACCGCGGAGCTGCCCCGCCTGGAGCTCGTCTCGAAGATGGTGGGCCGCGCGAGCGAGGACCTGGCGGACATCGAGAAGGCCGCCCGGCACGCCGCGGCCCACGCCGACGAGGGTCGCGCGCCCGTCCTCCAGGCGATCGGCCTGGGCCGTGAGGGCACCGTCGAGCCGTTCGACCTCGACCTGTTCGAGGGCGAGATCGTCGGGATCGCCGGCCTGCTCGGCTCGGGCCGCACCGAGGTCGCCCGGCTCCTGTTCGGGGCCGACCGCGCCGACGGCGGCACGCTGTCCGTCCACGGCACGAACGTCCGAACAGCCAGCCCGCTGGGCTCGCTGCAGCGCGGGGTCGCGCTCGCGTCGGAGGACCGCAAGAAGGAGGGGATCATCGGGGACCTCAGCGTCCGCGAGAACATCGCCCTCGCCATGCAGGCCGAGCGCGGTGCGTGGCGGCGGCTCCCCGCGAAGGAGCTCGACGCGACCGTCGCGAAGTACATGGAGGCGCTCGCGATCCACCCCGCGAACCCCGACGCCCTCATCAAGAACCTCTCGGGCGGCAACCAGCAGAAGGTCCTCCTGGCCCGCTGGCTCGCCACCGCCCCCCAGCTCCTCCTGCTCGACGAGCCCACCCGCGGCATCGACGTGGGCGCCAAGGCCGAGATCCAGCGGCTCGTGGCCCAGCTCGCGAGCGAAGGGATGAGCGTCGTCTTCATCTCCTCCGAGCTCGAGGAGGTGCTCCGGCTGTCCCACCGGGTCGTCGTCATGCGTGACCGTCAGAAGATCGGCGAGATCACCAACAACCCGGATGTCACCGCCAGCACCGTCCTCGAGACCATCGCAGCAAGCGGGAGCGCGTCATGACCGGCACCGTCGCCACCACCACCAGCTCGGGCCTGCGCCCGAGGGTCGACCGACTCGTCCGGCACAACCTGTTCTGGCCGATCGTGGCCCTCGTCGTGCTGCTGCTCGCGTGCGGGATCGTCAGCCCCGGCTTCCTCGACGTCACCGTCCAGGACGGCCACCTGTTCGGCCAGATCGTCGACATCCTGCGACAGAGCGCGACGCCGCTGCTCCTCGCGACGGGCATGTGCCTCGTGATCGCGACGGGCGGCATCGACCTGTCGGTGGGCGCCGTGATGGCGATCTCGCTCGCCGTGTCGCTCACGTACATCGCGGAGTCCGGTAGCGGCACCACGGTCGGGACCGCGCTGACGGGCCTCGCGCTGGGCCTCGTGGTCGCCCTCGCGATCGGCACGTTCAACGGGTTCCTCGTGACCGTGCTCGGGATCCAGCCGTTCATCGCGACCCTGATCCTCATGATCGCGGGCCGCGGCATCGCGATGCTCATCACCAAGGGGCAGATCACGACCGTGACGAGCCCGCCGTTCAAGGCGATCGGCGCGGGGTACCTGTTCGGCATCCCCATGCCCGTGATCATCGCGGGCGGCGTGTTCGTGCTCGTCGCGCTGCTCGTGCGCCGCACGGCCCTCGGCATGCTGCTCGAGGCCATCGGCATCAACCGTGAGGCCAGCCGGCTCGCGGGCGTGAAGTCGCGCAACATCACCTGGTTCGTCTACGCGTTGTGCGGCCTGCTCGCGGGTCTCGCGGGCATCGTCTACGGCGCGCCGACCATGGCGGCCGACGCCAACAACGTGGGCCTCATGAAGGAGCTCGACGCGATCATGGTCGTCGTCCTCGGCGGCACCAAGCTCGAGGGGGGCAAGTTCTCGCTCGCGGGCTGCGTCGTCGGCGCGCTCATCCTGTCGACGCTCGAGCGTGCGGTCGTGATCTTCCACCTGCCGACCCAGGTGACGCCGCTCTTCAAGGCGCTCATCCTCATCATCGTCTGCGTCGCGGGCTCCGAGCGCCTCCGGTCCCGCGTGGGCTCCGTGCCCCGCTCGCGGCCGCAGGCCCCCGTCGCCGCGGAGGTGGCCGCATGACCAGCACTCAGACCCCCGCCCCGACGACGACGTCACGTGCGTCGGGCGGTACAGTCCCCGCCGGCGGTGGCCGCGCGGGCTTCGGTGGCGTGGCCCGCAGGTGGGGGCACCGCCTGGCGGACCGGCGCTTCCTGCCGGTCGCGGGCGCGCTCCTCACCCTGGTCCTGATCCTCGTGATCGGCCAGGCGCGCTACTCCACGGACACGCGCAACTTCGTCAACATGCGCCTGTTCTCGAACCTGCTCGTCGACAACTCGTACCTCCTGGTGCTGGCCGTCGGGATGACTTTCGTGATCCTCACGGGCGGGATCGACCTGTCCGTCGGTGCGGTCGTGGCGCTCGTCGGCCTGATCGTCGCGAAGCTGCTGATCCTCGGTGTCCCGCTGCCGTTCGTGCTGCTCGCGGGCGTGCTCACGGGGACGGTGTTCGGCCTGCTCATCGGGGTGCTGGTCCAGTACTTCTCGATCCAGCCGTTCATCGCGTCGCTCGCGGCGATGTTCCTCGCGCGCGGCCTGTGCAACCTCGTGAGCGTGGAGTCCCTCGCGATCGAGGACAAGGACTTCACGGCCCTCGCGTCCTGGCGGATCAAGTTCGGGCACGGTCCGAGCATCTGGTACATCAACCTGTCGATGATCGTCGCGGTCGTCGTCGTCCTGATCGCCGTCTACCTGCTGCACTACACGCGGTTCGGCCGCACCGTGTACGGGCTCGGGGCCGGCGACGGCGGCCAGGCGGTCGGCCTCATGGGCCTGCGGGCGGCGCGTACCAAGGTGTGGGTCTACGTCGTCTCCGGCACGTGCGCGGGGATCGCGGGCATCCTGTTCGCCTTCTACACGCGGTCCGGGTTCAACCTCACCGGCATCGGCATGGAGCTCGACGCGATCGCGTCCGTCGTCATCGGCGGAGCGATGCTCACGGGCGGCAGCGGGTTCGTGCTCGGCTCGGTCGTGGGCGTGCTCGTCTACGGCCTCATCCAGGTGCTCATCGCCCGCGAGGGCCTCGACTCCTGGTGGACGAAGGTCTTCATCGGCGCCGTGCTGCTGCTGTTCGTGCTGCTGCAGCGGGCCCTGAGCACCGGCCAGACGCGCCGGCGCAAGAAGAACAAGGACGAGAGCCCGGCGGCGCCCGCCGACGCTCCGCCCCCCGCTCCTGCGGCCCCGTCGGTCGGCTGACCGGGTCGCACGCACCAGACGCAGCACCCGCACCACCGCGGTACACGCACCACCCCCGGACGAGGAGGACCCCGCCCCGCGCCCCTGGCTGCCACCAGGGACCACGCGTGGGGCGGGGCCTCCGAGCCCGGGGCGCACCCGTAGGCAACGGAGCAGCGGGACCCGTGCTCGACGCTCCGTGTCTTCCACAGGCCGCCTCGCGGCGGACCTCGGCGACGAAGGAGCAGGATGATCGTGTCACAACGACGCACACGACGAGGAGCCCCGGCCCGCGCGCTCGGGCTGGGGGCGGCGCTCGCCGTCGTCCTGGGCGGGGCGCTCACCGCGCCCGCCGGCGCACCGGCCCAGGCGGCCGGGAGCACGACCGGGCCCACGCTGCCCGGCGTGGTCGACTCGTTCGACTCCGCGACCCTCGGCTCGCGGTGGTCGATCGTCAACGAGGCGAAGTCCGCCTGGTCGCTCAGCCAGAACCCCGGCTCGCTCACGCTCACGGCCCAGCCCGGCGACACGTATCAGACGACCAATACGGCCAAGAACGTGTTCGCGGTTGACGTGCCCGAGGGCGACTTCAACGTCGTGACCACGGTCCACGCGCCGGTCGGCAAGGTGTACCAGGGTGCCGGCCTGATCGCGTTCGACGACCTCGACAACTATGTCCGGTCGGGCCTGACGTTCGTCGGGAGCCTCTCCGCGTCGGGCGTCGCGATCGAGAACGACATCGAGACCGCGGCGTCCTTCACGGCGGCGAGCTTCGGCGACCGGCCGGGCTCGCAGGCCGAGACGCTGCGCCTGCAGCGCGCGGGCGACGTCGTCACCACCAGCTACTGGGACGCTGCCACCGCGGCCTGGGTCACGACGGGCTCGGTCACGGTGTCGTTCGACATCACGCACCTCGGCCTGTACGCGCTCGCGGCGCAGGACGGCACGACCTTCCCGGCCGTGTTCGACGACTTCGCCTATCAGGCGGCGGACGGCAAGGACGTCGTCCCGGCGGGGACGTTCACGTTCCTCGGCGGCGACGGCGACCAGTACCTGTCCACCGAGGACGGCCGCCTTGGCCTGACCGACACGCGGCCGACGAGCACGCTCGCACTCACGGCGACGGAGGTCTCCGAGGGGGCGGTGACGCTCGCGTCGGGCCAGGTGCCCGTGGTCCTCGGGGCCGGCGGCACGCTCGCGATGGGCGACGTCGGCGCAGCGCCCGCGTCGTTGCGGATCACCGACGCCGGCGGTGGCAAGGTCTTCCTGCGCGCCGCCGACCCGGCCGGCGACGCCGGCTACGTGGGTGTGCACGACGGCCTGCTCGTGCTCGGCGCCGTGGCGGACGCCGTCCGCCTCACCGTCCAGGCGGTCAAGATCAGCGACGGGTCGAGCCTCGACATCGACGGCGACGCGACGAGCATCCAGGTCGCGGACGACCTCTACGGGATCTTCTATGAGGACATCAACTACGCGGCCGACGGCGGGCTCTACGCCGAGCTCGTCCGCAACCGGTCGTTCGAGTTCAACAGCACCGACAACAAGGCGTTCACGGGTATGACGGCGTGGAGCACGCTGAGCCGCGACGCCGGGGCTGGGTCCACGGCGACCGTCGGGACGGGCGACCAGAGGGTCAACGACGACAACCGCTACTTCCTCACGCTCGACGCGAAGGGCGCGGGCGCCGGGATCCAGAACGCCGGCTACAACGCGGGCATCGCGATCGAGCAGGGCCAGAAGTACGACTTCTCGGTGTGGGCGCGCTCGGCGACGGCCCAGGACCTCACGGTCCGGCTTGAGACCGCGGACGGCGCGACGGCCTACGCGACCGGGAAGGTCGCCGTCGACGGCTCGGACGCGTGGAAGAAGTACACGGTGACCCTCACCGCGGACGCGACCACCGACGCCACTCGCCTCGCCGTGCTCGCGGGCGCGGCGTCCATCGTCCGCCTCGACATGGTCTCGCTCTTCCCCGAGGACACGTGGGTCGGTCCGGTCAACGGCAGGTCGGTGCTGCGCAAGGACCTCGCGCAGAAGATCGCCGACCTCAAGCCGAAGTTCCTGCGCTTCCCGGGCGGGTGCGTGACCGACGTCGGCACCTTCCCCTCGTACGCGGAGTCCGGCGGCGCAGACCGCGACCGCATGTACCAGTGGAAGGAGACGATCGGCCCGGTCGAGCAGCGTCCGACGAACGCCAACTTCTGGGGCTACAACCAGTCGTACGGCATCGGGTACCTCGAGTACTTCGAGTTCGCCGAGGACCTCGGCGCCACCCCGCTGCCCGTCGTGACGGTCGGCGCGCAGGGCTGCGGCAGCGCGCTGAAGGGCACGACGGACGCCGCGACCGTGAAGCGGTACGTCCAGGACACGCTCGACCTGCTCGAGTTCGCGAACGGCGACGTCACGACGACGTGGGGCGCGAAGCGCGCGGCGCTCGGCCACCCGAAGCCGTTCGGCGTGAAGTACATCGAGCTCGGCAACGAGGAGAACAACACCGAGTTCGAGGCGAACTTTCCGACGTTCCAGGCGGCCGTGAAGGCGGCCTACCCGGGCGTCACCGTGATCTCGAACTCGGGCCCGGACGACTCGGGCTCGCGCTTCGACACGCTGTGGGACTTCAACCGGCAGCACAAGGTCGACATGGTCGACGAGCACTACTACAACAGCCCCGACTGGTTCCTCGCGAACGCCGACCGGTACGACTCCTACGACCGCAGCGGGCCGAAGGTCTTCCTCGGCGAGTACGCGTCGCAGGGCAACTCGCTGTGGAACTCGGTCACCGAGGCCGCGTACATGACGAGCCTCGAGCGGAACTCGGACGTCGTGAAGCTCGCGTCCTACGCGCCGCTGCTGTCGAACGAGGACTACGTGCAGTGGTCGCCGGACGCGATCTGGTTCGACAACGACGAGTCGTGGGCGAGCCCGAACTACTACGTGCAGAAGATGTTCTCGACCAACCTCGCCGCGGGTGACGAGGTCGTCCCGAGCACGTACACGGGCCCGCAGGTCACGCCAGAGCCGCTCGACGGCGGGATCTTCCTGTCCACCTGGAGCACCGCCGCGTCGTACGACAACGTGAAGGTGACGTCGAACGACACGGGCAGCACGCTGCTGAGCGACGACTTCTCCGGCGGCGACTCGCAGTGGGCCGCGCAGTCCGGCTCCTGGGCCGTCAAGGACGGCGCCTACACGCAGACGAGCACGTCCGTCACAGACGCCCGCTCGATCGTGAGCGGCGCGTACACCAAGGACTGGAAGGACTACACGCTCGAGCTGGACGCCACGAAGACCGCGGGGTCCGAGGGCTTCCTCGTCGGGTTCGCCGCCACGGGCGCGAACAACTTCTTCTGGTGGAACCTCGGCGGCTGGTCCAACACGCGCCAGGCGCTCCAGAAGGCCGACGGCGGCTCAGCGGGCGAGGTCAAGGCGGTCGAGGGCAGCAGCATCGAGACCGGGAAGACGTACCACCTCAAGGTCGTCGTGCAGGGCCGGGACGTCAAGCTGTACCTCGACGGCGTCCTCCAGATGGACTACGAGGACGTCCAGGCCACGCAGGACGTCTTCCAGGACGTCACACGCGACGCGTCGACCGGCGACCTCGTGGTCAAGGTCGTCAACACGTCCGACACGGCGCGCCGCACCGCGGTCCACGTGTCCGACGTCGGCATCAAGGGGACCGGGACGGCGACCGTCCTGACCGGGCAGCCGACCGACACCAACACCAAGGCGAAGAAGACCAAGGTCGTGCCCGTCGAGAGCGAGCTCACCGGGCTGTCGGGTGACTTCAGCTACGACTTCCAGCCGTACTCGGTGACGTTCCTGCGCCTGCACACCGTGGACTCCGTCGGGCCGACGGTCGACTCGCTCGACCTGTCGTCCGCTGGGGTGCGCGGGTACTACGCCGACCCCGTCACGGTGACCGCGACGGCGTCGGACAACCGCGGCGTCGCCACGCTGGAGACGCGGGTCGACGGCGGCGACTGGGTCGCTTCGTCGTCCGCGACCAGTGCGTCGGTCCGGGTCACGGGGGAGGGGCAGCACACCGTCGAGGTGCGCGCGACCGACGCCGACGGCAACGTCTCGGAGATCCGCCCCGTGACGTTCGCGATCGACGCGACGCCGCCGATCTCGAACGCGACCGTCGACACCACGGCCCGCACGGTCACGCTGCGCGCGGCCGACTCGGGCGCGGGGACGGCCCGGATCGAGTACCGGCTCGGCACGTCCGGCGGCTGGGCGACGTACACGGCGCCCGTGACCGTCGGCGCGGGGGCCGCCACGGTCCAGTACCGCGGGGTCGACGCGCTCGGCAACACCGAGGACGCCAACACGGTCGTCGTGCCGGCCGCGGGCGCCACGCTCCGCGAGACGTCCACCGCTGCGGCGGCGCCCGCCACCGTCGCGTACGGCGAGCCCGTCACCGTCACCGTGAAGGTCGGCGGCTCCGGCGGGACGCCGTCGGGAAGCGTGGGCGTGAGCGACGGGACGGTGCTCGTGGGGTCGGCGAGGCTCGCCGGCGGCCGCGCGACCGTGAAGGTCTCGACGCTCGCCGTCGGGACCCACACCCTGACGGTCGCCTACTCCGGCGACCGGGCCTTCGCGGCGTCGTCGGACACGACCCGGGTGACGGTGACCAAGGCGTCGTCGCGTACCGAGCTCAAGGTCGCGCCGAGGAGCCCCAAGCAGGGGCAGCGGGCCAACCTCACGGTGAGGGTCACGACCGCGGGGCCCGCCGGGCCCACCGGCACCGTGACCGTCACGGTGCGCCGGGCCGGGGCCTCGTCCCCCGCCGTGTCGGCCGCGGTCGGCCTCTCGAGGAAGGGCGACGCGACCCTGCGGCTGCCCGCGCTCGCCGCCGGCACCTACACGGTCGACGTGACCTACGGCGGATCGGCGACGGCGGCGTCGTCGGCGGCGTCGGAGACCCTCACCGTCCGGAAGTAGCACCCGACCCCCCTGCTGGACCTCCAACGAAGGAGCACCATGTCATCAGCACGGAACAGACGGTCCGCCGCGACGGTCGCCGCCGTCACGCTGGCCGTCGCGGGGCTCGGGGCGACGCTGCCGGCCGAGGCCGCCACGACCCCGCCCGCGGCCCCGTCCTCGGCGACGGACCTCGACTCCGGTCTCGTCGCGTCCTACCTGCTCGACGAGACGTCGGGCAGCACCGCGCACGACACGTCCGGGAACCACCGTGACGGCACCGTCGTGGGCGCCGCCTCCTGGAACGGCGGCGACGGCTTCACGTTCGGCGGGGGCGCGGCGGGCAGCGGCAACGCGATCAAGCTGCCCGACGGCCTCGTCGCGGGCGACGACGACGTGAGCGTCGACCTCGACGTCCAGGTCGACCCGGCGCTCACGGGCAACTGGTTCCTGTTCAACCTCGGCAACCAGGCGCCCTACCCGGACGGCACGGGCTACCTGTTCGCGACGGGCAAGGACTCGTCCGGCCGGTTCCGGGGAGCGTTCGCGACCGGCGGCTTCGCGACCGAGCAGAGCGCCGCCCGCCCGGGCGCCCTGGCGACGGGCACGTGGAAGCACGTGACGCTCGTCGTCGACGGCGGCACCCCCGCCCACCCGGGCAGCGTCTCGCTCTACGAGGACGGCGCGCTCGTGGGGCGGCGCGTCAACGTGACGACCTCCCCCGCGAGCATCGCGACGAGCACCTGGAACTTCCTGGGACGGTCCGCCTACGCGGCCGACGCGTCGTTCCAGGGCCGGCTCAAGGACGTCCGCGTCTACGACCGCGCCCTCGACGCCGACGACGTCGCGGCGCTCGCGGGCGCCGCGCCCACCGACGACGCCGCGGTCGCGTCCACGGCCGCGGCGCTCGCCGTCCCGGGTGCCGACGACGTCCGCGGCAACGTCACGCTGCCCACCTCGGGCGCCGGGGGGACGACGGTCGCGTGGTCGTCGTCGGACCCGGCGGTCGTGACGCCGTCGGGCGTGGTGAACCGGCCCGTGCACGGTGGCGACGCCGTGCACGTGACCCTGGCCGCCACGGTGACCAAGGGCGACGCGACCGCGACGCGGACGATTCCGATAAAGGTCCAGCCGTTGCCCGAGCAGGGGTCGAAGGACGCTTACCTGTTCGCGTACTTCGAGGGCGAGAGCACCGACGCGGGCGAGGCGATCCACTTCGGCGCGAGCAAGGGCGACGACGCGTTGCACTGGGACGAGCTGAACGACGGCGACCCGCTGTTCACGTCGACCCTCGGCACGAAGGGCCTGCGGGACCCGTTCATCATCCGGTCCCACGACGGCGACAGGTTCTACCTGCTCGCGACGGACCTCAAGGTCTACCCGACCGGGTCGTTCACCGCGGCGCAGCAGACCGGCTCCACCTACCTCGAGATCTGGGAGTCCGACGACCTGGTGCACTGGTCGAACCAGCGGCACGTCAAGGTGTCGTCCGACCTCGCGGGCAACACGTGGGCGCCCGAGGCGTACTACGACGAGGACCTCGGCAGCTACGTCGTCTACTGGGCGTCGAACCTGTACGACACGACGGACCCGACCGGCCGCGCCGCGTCCTCGACGTACAACCGCATGATGGTCGCCACCACGCGCGACTTCGTGACGTTCAGCGACCCGAAGCCGTGGGTCGACGTCAAGCGCGGGGCCGGCCTCGGCATGATCGATGCGACCGTGATCCGGGACGGCGACCAGTACTACCGGTTCGTCAAGGACGAGAAGTACATGATCCCGCGTGAGGAGAGGTCCACCGACCTGCTCGCGACCGTGTCGGGATCGCTCCCGACGACGACCTCGACGCCGGGCTGGCAGCTCGTGACCGAGAAGGTCGCGTTCGGCCAGCCGAACCAGTGGGGCGGGACGTTCTCCGCGGGCGAGGGCCCGACCGTGTTCAAGGCGAACCCGGGCGACGTGAACACCGGCGGCAAGGACACCTGGTACCTGTTCGTGGACCAGCCGAGCTACCACGGCGGCAAGGGCTACGTGCCGTTCGCGACGACAGACCTCGCCTCGGGGCAGTTCACGTCGGTCGCGGCCCAGTCCGAGCTCCCGACGAGCCCGCGACACGGGACGGTCCTGCCGCTCACGCAGGCCGAGTACGAGCGCGTCCTCGCCGCCTACCAGCCGGACCTGCTGGTCGACGCGATCGACCCGGTCGCGGTGTCGACGCGCACGGGCACCGCGCCCGTGCTGCCGTCCACCGTCACGGTCCGTTACCACGACGGGTCGTCGAAGCAGGTCGCGGTGACGTGGCCCGCGGTCGACGCCGCGCGGTACGCGCAGCCCGGGTCCTTCGAGCTCCGGGCCGACGTCGTGGCGGGCGCGGACGTCCAGGCGGTCGCGACCGTGAAGGTGACCGACGCCGCGGACCCCGTGGTCGCGTTCTCCACGGCGCCGGCGCTGCCGACGTCGGGATGGTTCGCGACGGCCCCGGTGACGGTCGCCGCGACCGCCACCGACGACGGTGCGGTCGCGTCGGTCGAGACGTCGCTCGACGGCGGCTCGTGGGTCACGACCGGCGGCGCCGCGGCCCGCGTCTCCGTCCCGGCCGACGGGCGGCACATCGTCCAGGCCCGGGCGACCGACGCGTCCGGCAACGTGTCCGCGATCGTGTCGCGGGCTGTGCTCGTCGACACGGGCGCGCCGGTGTCGAAGGCGTCCGTGTCCGCGGCGGCGCGGACGGTCACCGTGGCCGCGGCAGACGAGTGGTCCGGCGTGGCCCGGCTCGAGTACCGGGTCGGGACGTCCGGCGCGTGGTCGGCGTACGCGGCACCGGTGACGGTCGGTCCGGCCGCCACGACGGTGCAGTACCGGGCGGTGGACGTGGCCGGGAACGTCGAGGTCGTGAACACCGTGCCGGTGCCGTCCGCCGGGGTAGCGCTGAAGACGACGTCGACCGTGGCGTCGGCGCCGTCGTCCGTGGCGTCCGGGACGTCGGCGCAGGTGAGCGTTCGGGTCACGGGCGCCGGCGGCTCCCCGACGGGGACCGTGCGGGTCACCGACGGGTCGGCGCTCGTCGGGTTTGCCACGCTCTCGGGCGGCCGCGCGACCGTGACGCTCACCCCCGACCTCGCGGTCGGCTCGCACACACTCACCGTGACGTACTCCGGCGACGCGACGTTCGCGGCGTCGTCGGACGCGGTGAAGCTCAAGATCACCAAGGCCACCGGGAGGGCACGATGAGGACGACGAGACGACTCGCCGCGGCGGGGACCGCCGCGGCGCTGCTGGGCACGATGGTGCCGATGGCGGCGCACGCGGCCGCCCCGGCCGCCCCGGCCGGCGTCGCCGAGGCCGCCGCCACCGCGGCGGACCTCGCTGACGGCCTGGTCGCGTACTACCCGCTCGACGAGACGAGCGGGACGGTCGCGCACGACGCGTCCGGCCACGGCAGGGACGGCGCGGTCGAGGGGACGGCCTCCTGGAACGCCGGCGACGGGTTCACGTTCGGCGGGGGAGCGTCCGGCAGCGGCAACGCGATCAAGCTCCCGAACGACCTCGTCGCGGGCGACGACGAGGTGAGCGTCGACTTCGACGTCTGGGTCGACCCGGCGCTGACCGGCAGCTGGTTCATGTTCAGCCTCGGCAACCCGACGGTCTACCCGAACGGCACCGGCTACCTCTTCACGACGGGGGCCGGCGGCACGTTCCGCGGGACCCTCGCCTCCGCGGGCTACTCGACCGAGCAGAGCGCCAAGAAGTCCGGCGGCCTCGCGACCGGCACGTGGAAGCACGTGACCTACGTCGTCGACGGCGGCACCGAGGCCGACCCCGGCTCGGCGCGGCTCTACGAGGACGGTCTGCTCGTCGGCTCGAACGACGCGATCACGCAGACCCCCGCCCAGATCGGGGAGCCCGACGGCACCAGCACCCGGAACTACGTCGGCCGGTCCGCCTACACCGCCGACGTCTCGTTCAAGGGCAAGGTCCGGGACTTCCGGGTCTACGACCGGACGCTCGACGCCGACGAGGTCGGTGCGCTGGCGGCCCCGACAGCCGAGGCCGGCGCCGACGCCGCGCTCGCGGCGCTCTCGCTCGGCGACCTGTCCGCCGTGACGGACGACCTCGCCCTGCCGAAGACGTCGAAGGGCGCGACGGTGACCTGGTCGTCGTCCGACCCGTCCGTCGTCGCGGCCGACGGCGCCGTGACCCGGCCGACCGCCGGCAAGGACCCGGCCACCGTGAGGCTCACGGCCTCGGTCACGAACGGCACCGCGACGCGCACCACGACGTTCACGGTGACCGTGCTGCCGGAGCCGGCCGCGTCCGACAAGGTCGCCTACGACGCCGAGCACCTCACCGTGACGAACCTGGACGACGTGCGCGGCAACCTGACCCTCCCCGCGAAGGGCCGCTACGGCTCGGCGATCACGTGGACGTCGTCGGACGAGGCCGTGGTCGCGGCGACGGGCGAGGTGACGCGTCCGGCCTACGGGCGCGCCGCCGCCGACGTGACGCTGACCGCGACCGCCAGGCTCGGTGAGGACAGCGCCGCCCGCACGTACACGGCGCACGTCGAGCCGATGCCGCGCAAGGTCCCGACGACGAACTACATGTACGCGTACTTCACCGGCGACTCCCTCGCGGGCGAGAAGATCTACTTCGCCGCGAGCCAGGGTAACGACGCGCTGAAGTGGACCGAGCTCAACGGCGGCAAGCCCGAGCTCACCTCCACCCTCGGCACCAAGGGGCTGCGCGACCCGTTCATCATCCGGTCGCGCGACGGCGACACCTTCTACCTGATCGCGACCGACCTCTCGATCGGTTCCGGGACGTCGTGGGGCGACTCGGTCCGGACGGGCTCGAAGAGCATCGAGATCTGGCAGTCGAAGGACCTCGTCCACTGGTCGGACCAGCGGCAGGTCCAGGTCGCGCCCGACGGCGCGGGCAACACCTGGGCACCCGAGGCGTACTGGGACGACGAGATCGGCGCGTACGTCGTCTTCTGGGCCTCCTCGCTCTACGGCGACGACGACCCGAACCACACGGGCGACAGCTACCACCGGATGATGTACGCCACGACTCGCGACTTCGTCACGTTCACGCCCGCGAAGGTCTGGCAGGACACGGGCAAGTCCCGCATCGACACGACCGTCTACAAGCAGGGCGACACCTACTACCGCTTCACCAAGGACGAGGCGAGCGCGGGCGGCTGCACCGACATCTTCCAGGACAGCTCGACCGACCTCCTGGCCCCGGCTCAGGACTGGACCGTCCAGGACACCTGCATCGCGACCAAGGCCGGCCTCGTGCGCGCCGAGGGCCCGTCGATCTTCAAGGCGAACGTCGGCGACGTGAACGGCGGCGGCTACTACCTGTTCGTGGACGAGTACGGGTACCGCAAGTACCTCCCGCTGCACTCGGACAGCCTCGAGAACCCGGACTGGAAGCTGCCGGCGAGCTGGTCGCTCCCGGCGAGCCCGCGCCACGGCACGGTCATGAACATCACGCAGGCCGAGTGGGACGGGCTGACCGGCGCGACGACGACGGCCGTCACCTCGACCACGAAGGTCGCGCTCGCCGACCCTGTCGTCGACCAGGGCACCGGGACGACCGCCACGGTCAACGTCGCGGCGTCCGACCACGGGCAGGTCGCCGGGGACGTGACCGTCACCGCGGGCGGGTGGCGCACCACCGCGCACCTCGGCCAGGACGGCACGGCCACCGTCGACCTGCCCGCCGACCTGCCGGTCGGCAAGGTCGACGTCACGGCGTCCTACGCGGGCTACGGCGTCGTCGGCGCGAGCAGCGGCACCGCGACGCTCACCGTGGGCGAGGCGACGGTCGATCCCGACCTCGTCGTCTCCTACCCGTTCGACGAGACCAGCGGCACGGTCGCGCACGACGCGTCCGGCCACGGCCGCGACGCCGAGCTCATGAACGGGGCGGTCCCGTCCGCCGGCGGTGTCACGCTCGACGGCACCGACGACTACGTCGACCTGCCCGACGACGTCCTGGCCGGGCTCACCTCGGCGACCGTCTCCGTCGACGTCAAGATCGACGCGTCGCAGGGCACGCCGTACTTCGTGTACGGGCTCGGTAACACGAGCGCCGGCGCCGGCAACGGCTACCTGTTCACCACGGGCGACTCCTACCGCACCGCGATCGCGTCGGGGAGCTGGACGACGGAGCAGAACACCTCGTCGTCGTCGAACCTGCCGCGCGGCGCGTGGAAGCAGCTCACCTACACGCTCGACGCCGCCAAGCACACGGCCACCGTGTACCTGGACGGGGTCCAGGTCGCGCAGAACACGGGGATCACCCTGACTCCGGGCGAGATCGGGAACGGGCACACGGTCGCCAACTACGTGGGGCGCTCGCTGTACTCGGCCGACAAGTACCTCAAGGGCCAGGTGCGGGACTTCCGCATCTACGACCGGGCGCTCACCGCGTCCGAGGTGCTGGACCGGTCAGGCAACGGCACGGCCGTCGTCGGCGTCGAGCTGCCCGAGCTCAAGGTGCCGGCGATCGTGGACGCCGCGTCGTCGACGATCACGCTGCCCGTGAAGCCTGGCACCGATCTCGGCGCGCTCGCGCCGACGCTCCGAGTCTCGGACTCCGCGACCGTGTCTCCCGACAACGGGTCGACGCGCGACCTCACGCACCCCGTCACGTACACGGTGACAGCGGCGGACGGCGCGACCCGGACCTGGACGGTCAAGGCGCTCGTCATGCGGAGCCCGGCCCTGCCGGGCTACAACGCCGACCCGAACATCGTCGTGTTCGGCGACACCTACTACATCTACGCGACCACCGACGGTGTCGCGGGCTGGGGGAGCACCTCGTTCAAGGTCTGGTCGAGCAAGGACCTCGTGGACTGGACCGACCACGGCGTGATCCTCGACCTCGGTCCGGACGTGAGCTGGGCGGACGGCCACGCGTGGGCGCCGACCATCACGGAGAAGGACGGGAAGTACTACTTCTACTTCGTCGCCGACCAGCAGATCGGGGTCGCCGTGTCCGACTCCCCGACAGGCCGCTTCACGGACGCCCTCGGCGCGCCGCTCATCCACAAGGCCGACTTCGGCGGGGCGCAGCAGATCGACCCGGCCGTGTTCACCGACACGGACGGGACGACCTACCTGTTCTGGGGCAACGGCACCGCACGGATGGTGCCGCTCAACGGCGACCTCGTCTCCTACGACCCGGCGAAGGTCCAGGTGATCAGCGGGCTCAAGGACTTCCGGGAGGGCCTGTTCGTCAACAAGCGGCAGGACACCTACTACCTGACGTGGTCGGTCGACGACACGGGTAGCGAGAACTACCACGTGAGCTACGCGACGTCGTCGAGCGTGGCGGGGCCCTGGACCAACCGCGGGACGCTGCTCGCCAAGGACCCGTCGCAGGGCATCCTCGGCACCGGTCACTCGTCGATCGTCCAGGTGCCCGGCACCGACGACTGGTACATCGCGTACCACCGGTTCGGGATCCCCGGCGGTGACGGGACGCATCGCGAGACCACGATCGACCGCGTCACGTTCGCGGCCGACGGGCTGATGAACCCGGTCGTCCCGACGCTCACCGGCGTGGACCCCGAGCCCGTCCCGGTGCAGCACGGTCCGTCGATCGAGAAGGTGTCGGTCGGCGACGGCGACACCGTGTCGGGCAAGGTGACATTCGCCGTGGACCTGGGTGGCGACGCGAAGGACGTGAAGTACACGTACGTCGAGCTGAACAAGGGCTCGGGGCAGACGTGGGTCACGGACAACACGAAGGCGCCGGGGTCGACGAACGCGGGGTTGCACCCGACGCTCGTCGTGGACACCACGACCCTGGCCAACGGGGCGTACGGGCTGAAGATCGACGCGGTCGGGGCGAACGGGAAGACGACCGAGAAGAAGGTCGCGTTCACGGTCAACAACGCGCCGCGGCTGTCGTTCGTCAGCCCGAAGGACGGGGCGACGGTGTCCGGGAAGGTTGCCGTGACGGTCGACCTGCAGGGTCAGGGTCTCAAGGCCTACAACCTGCGGGTGGACTCGGCGGGGCTGTCCTACGCGGCGTCGCCCAAGGCGGGTGCGCAGGCGTTCACGTGGGACACCACGACGGTGGCGGACGGGGTGCACACGCTGCTCGCGACGGCGACGGACGACGCGGGGAACAAGACGACGGTCACCGAGAAGGTGACGGTCGCCAACGTCCCCGCGTGGGACGCGAGGACCGCGTACACGACGGGCCGCACGGTGACCTACGGAGGGTCCACGTGGGCGGCGTCGTGGTGGACGCAGAACCAGAAGCCCGGCGACGTGAACGGGCCGTGGCAGGAGATCGCGACGACGTCGGACGGCACCGCGGTGTGGACGCCGACGCGGATCTTCGACAGCGGTGACACGGCGGTCTACGACGGCGTCACGTACCGGGCGCAGTGGTGGACCCGGAACGAGAAGCCCGGCGACGCGAACGGGCCCTGGCGCAAGGTCGCCTGACTCCCGTGCCGGCCGCTCCCACGGGAGCGGCCGGCCCGGAGGGCGGGGGTGGTCGCGTGCGCGAGTGTAACGATATTCCACCCTTTGCCCGGTTCGATAACGATATCCATCTAGGGAGAGTGAGCTCGACGATGAGAACCACCCGAACCTCTCGAGCGCTGGTCGGTCTGCTGGCCGGCGGCGCACTGCTCGGCACGGGAGGGATCGCGGCGTCGGCGGCGGCGACGCCCCTCGCCGCCGCGACCGACACCTTCACCAACCCGGTGATGTTCGCGGACGTCCCCGACGTCGACGTCGCCTACGACGGCCACGCCTACTACATGGTCAGCACGACCATGTACCTCGAGCCGAGCGTGCCGATCATGCGGTCCACCGACCTGGTGCACTGGACGATCGCGGGCTACACGGCGCCGATCCTCGCCGACTCGGACGAGCTCGCGCTGCGGAACGGGAAGAACGCGTACGCCAAGGGCACCTGGGCCGCGAGCATCAAGTTCCACGACGGCACCTACTATGTGTCGGTCGGGAGCCTCACGACCGGCAAGACCTACCTCTACTCGACCACGAGCATCGAGCACGGCCCGTGGAAGAAGTCCGTCCTCGACGGGTACGCGCACGACCAGTCGCTCCTGTTCGACGGCGACAAGACGTACCTCGTGTACGGCGGCGGGAAGATCAGCCTTCGTGAGCTCACGAGGCGCGGCGACGGCACGTTCGCGTGGGCGGGCGCCGAGAGCACGCTCGTCGACGACGCGAACGTCGACCAGACGGCCGGCCTCAACGCCGAGGGCTCGCACGCGTACAAGATCGGTGACTACTACTACGTCTTCATGATCGAGTGGCCGTCCGGCGGGATTCGTCAGGAGGTGCTCTGGCGCTCGAAGTCCCTCACCCCGCAGTCCGCGGGCGGCACCTGGGAGGGCAAGGTCGTCCTCAGTCAGAAGGCCACGGTCGAGGGGCAGGCCGGGGATGGCGCGGCGCAGGGTGGCGTCGTGCAGGGGTCCGACGGCGAGTGGTACGCCATGCTCTTCCAGGACCAGGGGCCCGTCGGGCGGGCGCCGCAGCTCGCGCACGTCACGTGGGGCGCCGACGGCTGGCCGACCTACGACCTCCAGGCCACCATGCCGGTCCCGGGCGGCACGGCGTCGTCGGACCCGGCGGACCTGTCCGGCATCGTCACGTCGGACGAGTTCGACAACTCCGACGAGGCGCCCGGGTACTGGAACAGCGCGAACGACGCCGACCTCGTCTCCTCGCCGGAGAACGCGAACAACGGCTCGAACCTCAAGCTGCAGTGGCAGTGGAACCACAACCCGGACAACCGGTACTGGTCGCTGACCGACCGGCCCGGCTACCTGCGGCTCACGACGGGGAGCCTCGCGACGAGCATCCTCGACGCCCGCAACACCTTGACCCAGCGCACCTACGGCCCGACGAGCTCGGGCGCCGTCAAGCTCGACGTGTCGCACATGAAGGACGGCGACGTCGCGGGCATCTCCGCGTACCAGCAGAAGTACGGCTACGTGGCGGTCACGATGAAGGACGGCGCGACGAGCCTGGTCATGCGTCGCGCGAACAGCGACGGGACGGTCGCGTACACGAGCGCGCCGGTGCCGCTGTCCGCGGACACCGTGTACCTGCGGGCCGAGACGAACTACAAGAGCTTCGCCAACAAGGCGTCGTTCGCGTACTCGCTTGACGGCGCCACGTGGACCAGGATCGGTGACGACCTGGGCATGGAGTACAGCCTCGCGCAGTTCGTCGGCTACCGGTTCGCGATCTTCAACTACGCGACGACGACGACCGGCGGCTACGTCGACGCCGACTGGTTCCACGTGAGCGACGAGATCGGCGGTGCGACGTCCGCGCCGGCGCCGTGCCAGACGACGGCGTCGGTGATCGACAACGGGGGCTTTGAGTCCGGCTCTCTCGCCCCGTGGACGGGCAACGGCACGGCCAAGCTCGCGCTCGAGGGCGACGCGGCGTCCGGCACGTCCGCCGTCAAGGTGACAGGGCGCACCCAGACCGGTGACGGCCCGCAGCAGATCGTCGGAGGCGAGCTCGTCGCGGGCGCGACGTACGACGTCGGGGCGAAGGTCCGGTACACGACGGGACCCGCGACCAAGCAGTTCAACGTCACCGTGATGGACGCACACTGGAAGGCGTACATCATGGCGTCGGCCACCGTGAAGCGGGGCGAGTGGACCACGATCAAGGGCTCGTACACCGTGCCCTCCGCGGACCTCGACCTGTCCACCGCGAAGGTCTTCGTCGAGACGGTCTGGACCGGGACTCCGGATCAGGCGAACGACCTCATGGACTTCGAGGCGGACGACGTGTCGGTGACGGGCGCGACGACGTCCGCGTTCGACGGCGGCGTCGTCGACAACGGCGGCTATGAGACGGGCACGCTCTCCCCGTGGAAGGCGAACGGGACCGCCACGCTCGCGGTGACGCGGGACGACAAAGCGTCGGGAGCCTGCAGCGTCCTCGTGACAGGGCGCACCAAGACCGGTGACGGGCCACTGCAGAGCGTCGCTGGCGAGCTCAGGGCCGGCGCGACGTACGACGTCTCGGCCAAGGTCAAGTACACGACCGGCCCCGCGACCAAGCAGTTCAACGTCACCGTCCAGGACAAGACCAAGGCGTCCATCATGGCGTCGGCGACGGTCACCAGGGGCCAGTGGACGACCGTCAAGGGCTCGTACACGGTCCCGGCGACCGGGTTCGACGCTGCGTCGGCGTCCGTGTTCGTCGAGACCGTGTGGACCGGCACCCCGGACAAGACGAACGACCTCATGGACTTCCTCGCGGACGACGTCTCGGTGAAGGCGCAGGCCGTCACCCCGACGCACCCGGCGGGCGATGCCGCGCCGGCCAAGGCGGTCGGGAAGTCGAACCCGCTCGTGGACTACCAGTACGGCGCCGACCCGTGGGCGATGGTCTACGACGGCCGCGTCTACGAGTACATGACCGGCGACGGCTCGTACGTCGACGCGGACGGCGCGGTCGTCCAGGCGTACGAGACCGACGCGAGCGGAAACATCAAGGACAACTCGTACGGCAAGATCCAGACGATCAACGTGATCTCGTCCGCCGACATGGTCAACTGGACGAACGAGGGCGCGATCAAGGTCGCGGGGCCGCACGGCGCCGCGACGTGGGCGTCCAACTCGTGGGCCCCGGCCGCGGCACACACGACGATCGACGGGAAGGAGAAATTCTTCCTGTACTTCGCGAACAGCGGCGGCGGCATCGGCGTCCTCACGTCCGACTCGCCGACGGGCCCGTGGAAGGACCCGATCGGCAGGCCGCTCGTCAGCTCCGCCACGCCGGGGACCGCGGGAGTCGTCTGGATGTTCGACCCCGCCGTCCTCGTGGACGACGACGGCACGGGCTACCTGTACTTCGGCGGCGGCGTCGGCTCCGACACCGACCACCCCAAGTCGACCCGGGTCATCAAGCTCGGCGCTGACATGATCAGCACGGTCGGCTCCGCCGAGACCATCGACGCCCCCGCGGTGTTCGAAGACTCCGGCATCAACAAGATCGGTGCCACGTACTACTACTCGTACTGCACCAACTTCTCGCACTCGGAGACCATCGACGGCCACGCGATCCCGACCGGGACCATCGCGTACATGACGTCGGCGAGCCCGATGGGCCCGTTCACCTACCAGGGCACCATCCTGCCGAACCCGGGGTCGTTCTTCGGGGCGGGCGGGAACAACCACCACGCGATGTTCCAGCTGGGCGACCAGTGGTACATCACCTACCACGCGCAGACGGTCCAGTCGGCGCTCGTCAAGGGCGGCTCGCTCGACAAGGAGCACGGCTACCGGTCCACGCAGATCGACAAGGTGTCGATCAACGCCGACGGCTCGATCGCGCCCGTCACCGGTACGTACGAGGGTGTCGCACAGACCGCAAGCTTCGACCCGTACCACCGGATCGAAGCTGAGACGATCGGCTGGGACTCTGGCATCCAGGACGCGTACGTGACGTCGTCGGGCGTCCGGGTCGGATCCAAGGGCGACGACTCGTCGGGCGAGCAGGTCCTCACGAACGTGAACGCGGGGGAGTGGACCGCGCTCGGCCAGGTGGACTTCGGGACGTCCGGCGCCGGGTCCGTGTCGGCCGACGTCCGCGCGAAGGCGGGCGGCACGGTCGAGGTCCGGCTCGATAGCCCGACCGACGGAGACCCCGTCGCGACCCTCGACGTGCCTGCGGGCGACGGCTCCGCGTGGAGCACGGTCGAGGCGAAGCTCGCCACCGCGGTGACCGGCACGCACGACGTCTACTTCGTGTTTTCCGGAGCCTCGAAGGGCGAGCTGTTCGACGTCGACGCGTGGACGTTCGCGCCTGCGGCGACCGGCCCGTCGATCGAGAAGGTGTCGGTCGCGGACGGCGACATGGTCTCGGGGAAGGTGACGTTCCGGGTAGACCTGGGCGGTGACGCGAAGGACGTGAAGTACACGTACGTCGAGCTGAACAAGGGCTCGGGCCAGACGTGGGTCACGGACAACACCAAGGCCCCGGGGTCGAACAACGCCGGGCTGCACCCGACGCTCGTCGTGGACACCACGACGCTCGCGAACGGGGCGTACGGGCTGAAGATCGACGCGGTCGGCGTCAACGGGAAGACGACCGAGAAGAAGATCTCCTTCGCGATCGACAACCCGCCCGCGTGGGTCTCGAAGACGACGTACGACACGGGCGAGCAGGTGACCCACGACGGCGCTGTGTGGACCGCGGTGCGCCTGTCGCACAACCAGGAGCCGTCGGCGGGCAAGGCGCAGTTCTGGAGGAAGCGGTGAACGGTACGGCATGACGCGGAGCCCCGCCGAGGTGACGCCTCGGCGGGGCCCGGCTGTTCGCGGCGCGGTCCTCAGGTGGTCGGCAGCCACACCCGCATCGCGCTGGGCCCGCGGTTCGCCCACCGGTGGTAGGGCACGAGCCGGCACTCGACGGACCTGACCTCGCGGGGGATCGGCGGCGCCCCGTACGGCGTGCGGTCGGGCTCGGCGAACCTCACGCTGCTCCCCTCGACGACGGCGCCGTCGCCGTCGGGCTGCGGCGGGAGCATCGGGTCCACGCAGAGCGTCTCGAGGGCCACGCCGTCGGGCAGGTCCACCGACTCGGCGCACAGCACGAGCGGCCCCCGCTCGACGGCGACCGTGCCGCGGACGGCGTCGATCCGGGGGTCGGGGTGCGTCCACCGCGGCTCGAGCGGTAGCCGCAGCACCACGACGTCACCGGCCGCGAGGCCGGAGACGACGTGGCCGGGCGCGTGCGCCGCGGCGACCTTCCCGCCGTCCTCCACCGTGGCGCCCGTCGCCCACGCCGGGATCCGGAGGGTGAGGTCCCACGGTCGGTCCGGCGCCTCGACGACCCTGACGGCGACGAGGCCGTCGTCGGGGTACCGGGTGGTGACAGCGAGGCGGACGGTGGCTCCGTCGCCGAGCTGCGCCGTCACTTCGCCCTCGACGAACTGGAGGAGCTGGACGCCGTCGTCCGACGCCGTGGCGACGTATGTCGCGAGCTGGGCGAGCGTGCGAGCGACGTTCGGCGGGCAGCACGAGACGTCGAACCACGGTGCCCGGAGCTGCGCGTGGGCGCGGGGGCTGACGGCGTCGGGGTCGGTCTCCTGGGCGGCGACCCGCTGCTGGAGCGGGTTCGTGTAGAAGAACGCCTTGCCGTCCTCGCGCGGCGACGCCGCGACGACGTTGTAGAGGGTCCGCTCGATCACGTCGGCGTAGCGCAGGTCGGCCGTGCGCAGGAGCAGCCGCCAGGCCACCATGACGGACGCGACGCCCGCGCAGGTCTCGCAGTACGCGCGGTCCGGCGGCAGCTCGTAGTCGTCCCCGAACGCCTCGTCCTGGTGGTGCGAGCCCATCCCTCCGGTGAGGTAGGTGCGCCGTTCGAGCGCGCGCAGGTACTGCCCCTCGACGGCGTCGGCGAGGGCGGGGTCGTCCTGCTCGACGGCGGCGTCCACGGCTCCGGCGGACAGGTACAGCGCGCGCACGGCGTGGCCGCGCAGGTCCGTCGCCTCGAGGATCGGGACGTCGTCCTGGAAGTACCCGCGCCCGAACTCGATGTCGGGCAGCGTGTGGTGCCCGCGCCGGTCGAGGAGCAGGCGCGCCTGCGCGAGGTAGCGCTCGTCGCCGGTGGCGCGGTACAGCTCGACGAGCGCGGGCTCGATCTCGGGGTGCCCGCAGACGCCCTGGATCCCGTCGGGCCCGAAGACGGCGCACACGTGGTCGGCGGCGCGCACCGCGACGTCGACGAGCCGGTCTCGGTGGCCGGTGCGAAGGCGTGCGACGGCGGCCTGGAACAGGTGTCCGTAGCAGTAGAGCTCGTGCCCCCAGTCGAGCTGCGAGTAGCGGGCCGGTTGACCAGGGTTGCCGAAGCGCGTGTTCAGGTAGCCGTCCGCGTGCTGGGCGGCGGCGACCCGCGCGACGATCGCGTCGAGGTGCGTCTCGAGCGCCTCGTCGCCGGTCCGGCCGATCTCCCAGGCCATCGCCTCGAGGAGCTTGTAGACCTCGGAGTCGGAGAACTCGCGGCCCCGGCGCGTGGCGGCGACGGTCCCGGCGGCGACGGCGTCGAAGTTCGCGAGCCAGCCCGTCCGCTCCAGCCAGGACGCGATGTGCGGGACGATCGCGTCGTGGTTGAGCCGCTGGCGCGCAGCCCAGAACCCGCCCGCGATGCTGACGTCGTCGAGCCCGAGCGGTCGCAGGGCACCGGATCCCGGGGCGACGGGGGCGGCCACCTGACGGTGCCGGGACCCGGCGGGGCGTGGGCTCGTGGTGAGTGGGGTCACGTTGCTGGTCATCCCTTCACCGCGCCCGACGTGAAGCCGCGGATGTAGTAGCGCTGGAGTGCGAGGAACAGGACGATCGCCGGGAGCGTGAGCACGACCACGCCGGCGGTCGTCGAGCCGTAGTCGATGACGCCCATGGTCTGCTGACGCATGTTGACGAGGGCCAGGGGGAGGGGCGCCTTCTCGCTGCTGAGGAGGTAGAGCGAGACCATGAAGTCGTTCCACGCGGCGAGGTAGGTGAACAGGCCGACCGTGACGATCCCGGGGCGCACCGCGGGGAGCATGATCCGGTAGAAGGCTTGGAACGAGTTGCAGCCGTCGATGTAGGCGGCCTCCTCGAGCTCGCGCGGGATCGTCGCGAACGAGTTCCGCATCATGAAGATCGAGAACGGCACCTGGAACAGCGTGAGGACGAGCGCCACGCCGATCAGGGAGTTCTGCAGGTGGATGTCCTTCATCCACACGAGCAGGGGGATGAGCAGGGCGGCGTAGGGGATCATCATGACCGACAGGACCAGGACGAACAGCGCGTTCTTGCCGCGGAACCGGAAGCGCGCGAACGCGTAGCCGCCGGTCGCCGCGATCAGGATCGTGACGGCTGTCGCGCCGATCGAGACGACGAGCGAGTTCTTGAGGTAGCTCGGGAACCCGAGCCCGTACCTGAACATCGTCGTGTAGTTCCCGAACCCGAACCCGTCGGTCTGCGCCGTGCCGGGACTGGGGGACACGGAGCTCACGACGGCCCAGACGAGCGGGAGCATGAAGACCACGGCCATGACGGTCGTGAGCGTGTAGGCGGCGGAGCGTCCCGCCGTGTTCGAGCGCATCGCGCGGGCCCTCACTTCTCGTCCGCGTCGAGCCTCAGGGCCCGGAGCTGGATCATGTTGATGATCACGAGCGCGAGCAGCAGCAGGACGGACAGCGCGGCGGCGAGGCCGAGGTCCTTGCGCGTCTCGAACGCGTCGCGGTAGATGAGCTGGACGATCGTGAGCGTCGAGTTGTTCGGGCCGCCCTTGGTGAGGATGTAGAACTGGTCGAACGCCAGCAGCGAGCCGGTGATCGACAGGATCATGGTCATCGCGATCGTGGGACGAAGGAGCGGCAGCGTGATCGAGCGCAGCGTCCGCAGCCGCCCGGCGCCGTCGATCCGCGCAGCCTCGTAGACCTCCGACGGGATGGCCTGCAGGCCGACCATCGTGAGCAGCATGTAGTAGCCGGCGAAGCGCCAGACGACGAGGACGACGGTCGCCCAGAGCGCGCCGCCCGGCGTGCCGAGGATCGAGGCTCCCGCCTGCGTGCCCGCGACCTTCTCGAGGATCCCGTTGAGCGGCCCGACCTGGGGCGAGTAGAGCGCGTAGAAGAGGAGCGATGCCGACGCGATCCCGAGCGCGGACGGCACCAGGATCGCCGTCCGCAGGAACGAGTTCCAGCGGCGCGACTCCTGGACCAGGAGCGCCAGGCCGTAGGCGATCGGCATGAGGATCACGGTCGTCAGCGCCGTGTACTTGAGCGTGAAGCCGATCGACTTGCCGAGCAGCGGGTCCGAGAACAGCTTGGTGAAGTTGTCCGGGAAGTTGCCACCCTGGGCGCCCCCCAGCAGCGTCCAGTGCGAGCACGCCATGACGACGACCACGACGATCGGCGCGACGAACAGGACGGCGAGCAGGAGCGCGGTGGGGGAGGCGAAGAGCCAGCCGCGGCGGTTCTCGAGCTGGCTCGCGGTGCGGCGTCGTCGTCCGGACGACGGCGGCGCGGGCGGCGACGGCGCCACCACCGGCTCCGCGTAGGTGGACTGGCTCATGGGGACCCTCCGTTGGGCGGGGTGCGTGGGGGGGGGGGGGGGGGGGGGCCCCCCCCCCCCCCCCGGGGGGGGGGCGCGGCGGGCGCCCCCCCCGGCTCGGGGTGGGGGTCGGGTCTATGGGGGGCGGGGGGGGGGGGGGGGGGGGGGGGGGGGGGGGGGGGGGCGCCCCCCCCCGCCACGCGCGTGCGATGGACTACTGGCCGAGCGTGGACGTGATGGCGTCGTTGTCGCTGTCGACCTTCGACGCGTCACCCCAGACGGCGTCCTGGACGAGGAGCTGCCAGGGGCTCCCGGCCGCGTTGAAGGCCTCGTTGAAGTTCACGGCGATGGGCGTCTGGCCGTCCTTGATCGTGCTGTTCGCGACGACGGTGCGCGGGTCGGCGTCCTGGTACCCGTTCTCGAGGACCTTGAGGTTCGACGCGGTGTCGTCGTTGTCGGCGAAGACCTTCTGCTGCGCGTCCTCGGTCATGAGCCACGACAGGAAGTTCCAGGCCTGGGCCTCGTGCTTCGAGTCCTTGGAGACGCCGATCGCGTCGCCGCCGAGGAACGTGGAGGAGCCGCCGTCGACACCGGGGATGGGTGCGACGCCGATGTCGAACTTCGCCGTGTCGAAGAGCGCGCTCACGGCCGTGGCCGGGTACTGCATCACGCCGATCTTCCCGTTCTGGAACGGTGCGGTCCACGTCGCGCCGGTCTCCTCCTTGGAGCCCGCGCCGAGGCCGTTCGGTGTCTTGGCGAGGTCCGCGTAGGCCGCGTAGATCTTCTTCGCCGAGTCGCCGGCCATGAGGGACTCGGTGCCCTCGTCGTTGATCGCCTTGTCGCCGTTGCCCCAGACCATGGGGAAGAGCGTGAAGACGAGCGCGCCGCCGGACTGTCCGGCGAGGTAGGTCCCGGCCACGTCCTTCTTGCCGAGCTTCGCGACGGCCTTGGCCTGGTCCTCGAACTCCTGCAGGTTGGTCGGCCCCTTGTCGGGGTCGAGCCCGGCCTCCTTGTACAGGTCCTTGTTCCAGACCATGACGGAGATGTCCGTGACGAACGGCAGCGTGTGCTCCTTGCCGTCCACGGTGCCGGCCTTGATGTGGCCGGACTGCAGGTCGCCCTTCTCCGGGAGCGAGTCGATCTGCTCGGTCAGGTCCTTGAAGATGCCCTGCTCGGTCCAGTACGGCACGCGGACGACGTCACCCGCGAGGATGTCGGGCAGGCCACCCGTCTGGACGGCCGCGCCGACCTTGCCCTCGACGTCGTCGTTGGGGAGGAGCTCGAGCTTGACCTGGTTCTTGTGGGTCTTGTTGTACTCGGTGACCGCATTGGTCGCCTGCTTCTCCAGCGGGGCCCGCGACCACATGGTGAGCGAGGTGCCGTCGTCGGTGCCGCCGGTGGGGATCGACGACGCGGCCTTGTCGCCGCCGTCGCCGCCGCTGCTGCCGCAGCCGGCGAGCGTGAGCGCGACGCCGGTGACGGCGGCCACCGCTCCCAGGGCGATCCGCCCGCGGCTTCGCCCGTGTGCGTTGTGCTTCATCGTGTGCCTCTCACTTCTCGACTCTGAGATCCGGCTGGCCATCGGGCCGCGTCGCCCGCCTGCTTCACGCGCCCGGCAAGCATCTCGAAACTACCGAAATGCTTTTCGCGGACGCTAGCATCGTGCCCCGTGCACGTCAAGCGTGACAAGGTGAATCGGTCTGTTAGCCTCAGCGAAAACCTTGCACAACCACGGACGCACACTCACTCGGACAGCGGGAGCGCAGAGATGGTGGAGAAGAGCAAGCCGGCCACGCTGGGCGACGTCGCCCGGCTGGCGGGGGTGTCGATCGCGACGGCCTCGAAGGCGCTCAACGGGCGGGCGCAGGTCCGTGACTCGACGAGGGAGAAGGTCATGCGTTCCGCCGAGGCGCTCGCCTTCGTGCCGAACCCGCTCGCGCGGGGCCTGCTGTCGGGCACGACCGGGACGGTCGGCCTGCTCACCTCGGACCTCGAGGGCCGGTTCTCGATCCCGATCATGATGGGCGCCGAGGACGCGTTCGGGGCCGGCTCGACGTCGGTGTTCCTGTGCGACGCGCGCGGCGACGCCATCCGCGAGCAGCACCAGGTCCGCGCCCTGCTGTCGCGCCACGTCGACGGGCTCATCGTCGTGGGCGCCCGACCGGACCCGCGCGCGCCGCTCGCCGGCGAGGTCAACGTGCCCGTCGTCTACGCCTATGCGCCGTCGGAAGATCCGGACGACTCGTCGGTGACCAGCGACAACGTGCAGGGCGGCCGGCTCGCGGCCGAGCACCTGCTGAGCACGGGCCGCCGCTCGATCGGCATCATCACGGGCGACCGCGGCTACGGTGCCGCGCACGACCGGCTCGCCGGCGCGCTCTCCGCGCTGCACGACGCCGGGGTGGAGCCCGTCCAGGACGCGCTGTTCGGCTCGTGGTCCGAGGGCTGGGGCCGCGGGGCCACGCGGGTGCTGCTCGAGGCGCACCCCGATCTCGACGGGCTGATCTGCGGCAGCGACCAGGTGGCGCGCGGCGCCATGGACGCGCTGCGCGAGCTGGGCCGCGAGATCCCGGACGACGTGGCCGTGATCGGCCACGACAACTGGGAGGTGCTCGCGATGAACGCCCGGCCGCCGCTGTCGACGATCGACATGAACCTCCAGGAGCTCGGGCGCCGCGCCGCGGGCATGCTCTTCGACGCGATCGGGGGCTCGCCGACCCACGGGGTCGAGAAGCTCCCGTGCCGGCTCATGGTGCGGGGCTCGACGACGCCGACGAGCTGACGACCCGTCCCCGCCGGGGCGCGTGCCGCGGTCGCGACCGAAAAGACCGAAAACCATTGCGTGACTCTTTCGGGTGTGGCATGTTCGACGCTGACCAGCCCATCTCGACGAGGAGAGAGCATGCAGAGGCACCGACGAACGCGCAGTTCAGCGAGGCTGTCAGCAAGATCTGGGTCAGGCGGGGCGGCGTCTGAGCCGTCGGCCCTGGCCCTCCCGACCGGCAGCACGACCGCCCGCCTCACGGCCGGAACGGCAGCCGCGGCCCTCGTGGCGACAAGCCTTTTCGGTCTGTTGACGCCCCAGCGTGCCGACGCGGCCAACGCCGACATCGGCTTCCCGACGTTCTCGGGCAGCGACCACCCCGTGCCGGACGAGGGCACCGGCTTCCACCCCGAGGGGCAGCTCGGAGCCATCTTCGCCGCTGACAAGGCGGCGGGCGCCGGGAGCGACACGGACCACGACTTCTGGATCGACAAGATGCTGGCCCGGACCGGCAACCAGCCGGGCGGCTCGAACGGCGACGCCAACCAGTACCTCTTCTCCCGGGGGCGCGCGGTCTTCATGAAGACCCACGAGCCCGGGACCCTCGGGTTCGGCGGCGAGGTCGCCTACTGGGAGACGATCTCGGGCGGCACCGGCGCCTACACGCTCAAGGTCCTCGCCGACGGGAGGCCGGTGACGCTCACCGAGGTCCCCGCGGAGCGCAAGCAGACGCCGTCGTACTGGCGCTCGACCTTCACCAGCGCCGACAAGACGCTGAGCGTCGTCGAGACGAAGTTCATCACCCAGAACGACGTCGCGGTCACCGAGCTCGCCGTGAGCTCCGCGGACGGCAAGGCGCGGACCGTGACGGTCCGGGCGTCGTCGGCGTTCGCGACGCAGGAGGACGGTGACGAGCTGACCGGCTCGGTCACCGCGCTCAACAACATCACGACGGTCTTCCCGCGGCTCTCGGGCGACGGCTTCACCCCGGGCGACGGCGCGCTCAGCCGCACGCTCTCGGTCCCGGCGAACGGATCGGTCGCGACCAAGGTCCAGATGGGCTTCGTGACGAAGGAGATCCCCGAGTCGCGGGCCGACTACGACGCGTACCGCGAGGCCACGCCGGCCGCTGCCTACACGAAGCACGTGACGGCGTACAACCAGTGGTGGGTGGACAACATCCCGTATCTGGACACGCCCGAGGACAACATCGACAAGACGCTCTTCTACCGCTGGTGGCTGCTGCGGTTCAACTTCCTCGACGCGAACGTGCCGGGCAACGACTACCAGTTTCCGACGTCGGTCGAGGGCGCGCTCGGGTACAACAACGCGATCGACCTGACGGCCGGCATGTTCATCGACGACCTCAAGTACCTGCGTGACCCGTCGTACTCCTACGGGACCTGGCTGTCGCAGGGCGAGACCGCCGGTGCGCAGGGCGAGTACCGCGACAACCCCGGCGACCCGGCGAACTGGAGCGCGAGCCACACCCAGTACATCTCGGAGTCGGCGTGGCAGTCGTACCAGGTCCACGGCGGGCCCGCGTCGGTCGCGGAGCAGATCGGCACCTACGCCGAGCGGGACACCGCGGGCGAGCTGGCCACCATGGACAGCAACCACAACTACCTGCTCGACACGAACTGGAACGCCTGGACCGGGAACGACGCCGACGCCGTCTCGTTCGACTACAAGCCGGGCGAGAAGCTGGACCGTCCCGAGAGTGCGTACGTGTTCAGCGGCGCCAAGGCGGGCGCCGAGGCGTTCACCGTCGCGGGGGACACCAAGCGTGCCGCCGCCCTCGACGACACCGCGCAGAAGGTCAAGAACGCGGTCCTCGACAACCTGTGGGACTCCAAGGACAAGCTGCTCCTGTCGAGCACGGTCTCGGGGACCCAGGTGCCGTGGAAGGAGATCAACAACTACTACCCGTACAGCGTCGGCCTCATGCCGAAGCCGGGTGACGCAGACTACTCGGACGACTACGACGCCGCCCTGCGGCTCTTCGCGGACGACAAGCAGTTCCCGATCTTCCCGTTCTACACGGCGGACCAGGCCGACAAGGCCGAGGCAGCGGCCGCGGGTCACCCCGGGAGCAACAACTTCTCGATCATCAACTCGACCGTGACGTTCCGGCTGTTCGACAGCGTCCTCCACAACTATCCGACGGACGCGATCAACGCCGACTCGTACAAGAAGCTCCTGTACTGGAACGCGTGGGCGCACTACCAGAACAACGGCGACAACCGGTACCCCGACCAGAACGAGTTCTGGTCCGACGGCAGCGCCGACCCGCAGAGCATCGGGTACCGCTCGTGGATCCACCACACCCAGCTCGGCACGACGAACTGGACCATGATCGAGGACGCGATGGGCCTGCGTCCGCGCACGGACGACAAGCTCGAGCTGGACCCCGTCGACATCGACTGGGACCACTTCGCCGCCGACAACCTGAGCTACCACGGCAAGAACCTCACGATCACGTGGGACAAGCCGGGCGGGACGAAGTACTACGGCGACGACGTGCCCGAGGGCTACTCCGCGTTCCTCGACGGCAAGCTGCTCTTCACCGTCGACAAGCTCTCGCACGTCGTCTACGACCCCGCGACCGGGACCGTCCAGACCGACGACGGCGTCACGGCGAGCAACGTCTCCAAGGCCGGGCTCACCGCGGCCCAGGCCGTCCCGCTGGCCGCCGGCTCGCGCGTCGTGGACGCCTTGGCGAAGGCCGGCACGCCGGCCGCGCCGAGCGACGACAAGGCCGTGGACGTGGCCGCCGGCAAGCCGGTGACCTCCACGTTCGACGCGAGCGGTCACGCCGCCGGGAAGGCCGTGGACGGTCTCACGACCATGACCTCGTACTGGGGCACGGCCGGCTCGCCCAACGCGAGCGACGCGCTGACGATCGACCTGGCCGACGGCGGAGCCGCTGTGCCCGTCGACGACGTCCGCCTGTACTTCTACCGGACGTCCTCGAGCGGGACCGACCCTGGGTACGCGGCGCCGTCGCAGTACCTCGTCGAGTACGACGACGGCTCCGGCTGGAAGCCCGTGCCGGACGAGGCGCGCAGCCCCGTCTACCCGCAGGGCAACTACAACCACGTCCAGTTCCCGCAGGTGAAGGCCGAGAAGCTCCGGATCACGGTGCAGCACGCGGCCGGCGCCAAGACGGGCATCAAGGAGGTCCAGGCGTTCTCGACCGGCGCCCAGGCGCCGGACCCGACCGCCACCGGCCCGCACGCCGACGCCTGGGTCGACTCGACCTACAACCAGACCGGGTCGGCGCGCCTCCTGGGCCTCGCCCAGGGCGCCGGTGCGAGCGCCACGCCCGTCACCGCGCAGTGGAGCGTCGTCTCGGCCCCCGACGGCGGCAAGGCGTCGTTCGTGAGCGAGCGCGCGGCGTCCACGGTGGTCCGCTTCAGCAAGGCCGGCGCGTACACGCTGCGCCTCACGGCGAGCCAGGGCGACACCACCGACACGACAGACCTCGTCGTCCAGGGCTCCGCGCTCGAGGAGGGGCAGATCAACGTCGCGCCGACGGGCAAGGCGTCCGCGAGCTTCACCGCGTCGTGGAACAACGTCAACGCGGTGAACGACGGCAAGCCGGCGTTCTACTCCGGCGGCAACCAGACCGACCTGTGGGGCACGTGGACCGGCGCCGAGCCGGCCACGCGCTGGCTGCAGTACACGTTCGACCAGCCGGTGCGCGTCGACCGGACGTCCGTCGATTTCTGGTACGACAGCACCAGCGGTGGGAGCGGAGTCGCCGTCCCGAAGGGCTGGAAGCTCCAGTACTGGGACGCCGCGGCGGCGAACGGCGCCGGGGACTGGGCCGACGTCACCCACCCGTCGGGGTACGGGGTCAAGCGCGACGCCACGAACGAGGTGACGTTCGACGCGGTCACGACGACGCGCCTGCGCGCCACGTTCGACGCCCTGCCGAACGGCGCCGGCTCGGCGTACTCCGCCGTGGGCGTGTCCGAGTGGCGCGTCTTCGCGGCCGCGGCGGCGTCGATCGCCCCGGTGGACGTCCGCACGACGATCGGCAAGGCGCCGACCTTGCCGAAGACGGTCGACGTCGTCTACCCCGACGGCGCGCGCGTCGCGACCGCGGTGACGTGGGACGCCGTCGACCCGGCGGACCTCGCTCAGGAGGGCTCCGTCGCGGTCTCCGGGACGGTCGCCGGGACGACGCTGCCCGCGGCTGCGACGGTCTGGGTGCGGTCGGCACTGGGCCAGACGGTCACCACCGTCAGCCCGGTCGAGGTGACCACGGCGGCCGGAACGGCGCCGCAGCTCCCGAGCACGGTCACCGTCCAGTACAACGACGGGACGCGCCAGAGCGGCGTGGCCGTGCAGTGGGCCGCGGTCGACCCGGCGCAGTACGCGAAGGAGGGCACGTTCCGGGTCGCCGGGACCGTGGACGGGACCGACATGACGGCGTCGGCGACCGTGACCGTCGGCTCGGGCGGCGACGGCGGCGGCGAGACCGGTCCGTCGATCGAGAAGGTGTCGGTCGGCGACGGCGACACCGTGTCGGGCAAGGTGACATTCGCCGTGGACCTGGGTGGCGACGCGAAGGACGTGAAGTACACGTACGTCGAGCTGAACAAGGGCTCGGGGCAGACGTGGGTCACGGACAACACGAAGGCGCCGGGGTCGACGAACGCGGGGCTGCACCCCACGCTCGTCGTCGACACCACGACCCTGGCCAACGGGGCGTACGGGCTGAAGATCGACGCGGTCGGGACGAACGGGAAGACGACCGAGAAGAAGGTCGCGTTCACGGTCAACAACGCGCCGCGGCTGTCGTTCACGACCCCGAAGGACGGGGCGACGGTGTCCGGGAAGGTCGCCGTGACGGTCGACCTGCAGGGTCAGGGTCTCAAGGCCTACAACCTGCGGGTCGACTCGGCGGGTCTGTCCTACGCGGCGTCGCCCAAGGCGGGTGCGCAGGCGTTCACGTGGGACACCACGACGGTGGCGGACGGGGTGCACACGCTGCTCGCGACGGCGACGGACGACGCGGGGAACAAGACGACGGTCACCGAGAAGGTGACGGTCGCCAACGTCCCCGCGTGGGACGCGAGGACCGCGTACACGACGGGGCGCACGGTCACGTTCGGCGGGTCCACCTGGGCGGCGTCGTGGTGGACGCAGAACCAGAAGCCCGGCGACGTGAACGGGCCCTGGCAGGAGATCGCGACGACGTCGGACGGCACCGCGGTGTGGACGCCGTCGCGGATCTTCGACAGCGGTGACACGGCGGTCTACGACGGCGTGACGTACCGGGCGCAGTGGTGGACCCGGAACGAGAAGCCGGGGGCCGCGAACGGCCCGTGGAAGAAGGCCTGACACACCAGGAGCGGTAGCCAGGGGCCGGTCGTCCGACGGGCGGCCGGTCCCTGGTTTCCCCCCCCGTCCGCGTCACCACGTACCACCGAGGACACAGGAGCTCTCGTGAGATCTGGTTCGCACGCGCGTCGCCGACGCGCACCGGTCGCCCTCGCCGTCGGCGCGGCGCTCGCTGCCACCGCGCTGCTCGGGGCGGTCCCGCCGGCCACCGCCGCGACGGTCGTCCCGGCCGCCGATGACCCGACGCCGCCCTCGCCTACACGCACGATCACCTCGCCCGGCAACCCGATCATCAAGGACGGCTCGCTCTACACCGCCGACGCCGCCACGCTCGTCGGCGACGACGGCCGCCTCTACGTCTACGCCGGCCACGACGAGGCCGGCCCGCAGACCGGGACGTTCGTCATGCACGACTACACCGTCATGGCGACCGACGACGTCGCGAGCGGCCGCTGGGACGTCTACGAGGACGACCTCGACCCCGCGACGACGTTCGCCTGGGCCGACGGCAATGCCGCCTACGCGGGGCAGGTCGCAGCCGGCACGGACGGGAAGTACTACTGGTACGTCCCGATCGAGACCAAGGACGCGTCGCAGCCGAGCCGGATGGCGTTCGGCGTCGCGGTCTCGGACACGCCCGTCGGCCCGTGGAAGGACGCGATCGGCAAGCCGCTGCTCACCTGGAAGGACGTCTTCGGCACCAGCACGGACGGCCAGGAGCTCATCGACCCGACGATCTTCCGGGACGACGACGGCAAGGTCTACCTGTACTGGGGCTCGTGGGGCGTGGCCCGGATGGTCGAGCTCGACCCGGGCATGACGACGCTCGCCGACCCGGCGATCCGGACCGTCTCCGGCCTCAGCGACTTCTACGAGGCGCCGTGGGTCTTCAAGAAGGGCGAGCTGTACTACCTGCTCTACGACTGGAAGCGCGGCGGGAGCGACTGCACGCCGTCGAACTACCAGGCGTGCATCGCGTACGCGACCGCCACGAGCCCGACAGGCCCGTGGACGTATCAGGGGATCATCCTGTCCGGGACGTCGGCGACGACCGTTCACCCCTCGATGATCGAGTTCAAGGGACAGTGGTACCTGACGTACCACACCAAGGATGCCGAGGACGGGGGACATTTCCGGCGTTCCGTCGCGATCGACGAGGCGCAGTGGGACGGCACGAAGATCCTCCCGGTGAAGCAGACTCTCGCCGACGACCCGGCCTACCGGCTCACGACGAACGTCGCACCCGACGCACAGGTGACGGCGTCGTACACGGAGCAGCCGCCCATGCGGACGACCGCCGTCAACGACGGCTTCCGCGCGACGACCGCGCTCCTGCCGCCCGACCAGTGGGGGAACTACCGGTCGACCACGAGCACCGTCGAGAAGGACTGGCTGTCGTACCAGTGGGACGCCCCGGTCAGGACCGGCTCGGTGGGGATCGAGTTCCACCGGGACTCCAACTGGATCCGTCCGCCGGCCTCGTGGACGCTCGAGTACCTCGACGCCGGCGGTGACTGGAAGCCGGTGCAGGACGCGACCTACCCGACCGGGACCGACACCTGGCAGACCGTGACCTTCACACCGGTGACGACGACGGCGCTGCGCGCCACGTTCGCGGGCCAGCCCGAGGGCGCGTACGTCCACTCGGTGTCCGTATCCGAGTGGGAGGTCTACGCGGACGCGCCGTCGTCGGTCGCACCTGTCGCGGTCACGACGAAGCCCGGTACCGCGCCTGACCTCCCGCCCGCGGTTCGGACCGTCGTCGACGGGCAGCTGCTCTGGGCACCCGTCACCTGGCGGCCCGTCGACGCGGCGGACTACGCGCAGGAGGGCACGTTCCAGGTCCAGGGCCGCGTCCTCGGTGACGCGTCCGGGTACCTCGAGGCCACGGTCGACGTCACCGACGACGCCCCGCCCACGCCGCCCGCGGACGGCACCGCCCCCACCGTGTCCCTGGCTCCGAGCGGGACGGCCGGCGCGGACGGATGGTTCTCGTCCGCGGTGACCGTCCGGGTGAGCGCGGACGACGACACCGACTACCTGACGAGGGTCTCCGCAAAGGTCGGCGACGGCGCGTGGAAGACCGTCGACGACGCCCGCCACCTCGACGTCACCGTGAGCGCCGAGGGCACGACGACGGTCGTCGGCAAGGCCGAGGACGCGTCGGGCAACGTGTCGGACGAGGTGTCGCGGACCGTCAAGGTCGACACCACGAAGCCGGTCGCGACCGCGCACGTCGACGCGGACGCCCGCACCGTGACGGTCGACGCGACCGACGCGCTGTCCGGCGTCGCATCGCTCCGCTACCAGCTCGACGGCAAGGGCCCGTGGTCGGACGGAACGCTCGGGAAGGCGATCGGCGTCCCCGACGCGCTCCCGCACACCGTCGCGTACCGGGTCAGCGACAAGGCCGGCAACGCGGCCACCGGGAGCGCCGTCGTCCCCCTCGGCGACGACGTGCACCTGACCGGCGACGTCGCGGGCTACGCCACGGCGAGCGCGTCGTTCACGTCGAGCTGGGAGAACGCCGGCGGCCTCAACGACGGGACCAACGGCCTGTTCGAGAACGACGCCGCGAAGGTCGGGACGTCGTGGGGCACCTGGCCCCAGGTCGGACGCCAGACCGCGACGCTCACCTGGCCGTTCGCCGTCACCGTCGACCGGACGGGGGTCTGGTGGTACCGCGACTCGCCGGACGACGCAGGTGGCGGCATGATCCCGCCGAAGACGTGGACCCTCCAGTACCTCGACCCCGACGGGACGACCTGGCACGACGTCGTCCTCGCCGACGGGAGCACCTACGGGCGGGACAGCGACGGCTTCGCCACGACCGCGTTCGCGCCGGTCACGACGACGGCGCTGCGCGTCGTGGCCGACTCCTGGGGTGCGGCGGACGGCGGGGGCTCGACCGGGATCAGGGAGTGGCAGGTCGTCGCCGCGGAGACGGAGGAGAGCACCTCTCCCGAGCTCGCGTTCGTGACGCCGAAGGACGGGGCGACGGTGTCCGGGAAGGTCGCCGTGACGGTGGACCTGGCCGGTCAGGGTCTCAAGGCGTACAACCTGCGGGTGGACTCGGCGGGTCTGTCGTACGCGTGGAAGCCGAAGGCGGGTGCGCAGACGTTCGCGTGGGACACCACGACGGTCGCGGACGGTGTGCACACGCTGCTCGCGACGGCGACGGACGACGCGGGCCACAAGACCACGGTGACGCGGAAGGTCACCGTCGACAACGCCCCCAAGGCGCCCCGCTGGGACGCCGGTTCGGTCTATCTGGCCGGCGACCGGGTTGCGTTCGGCGGGGCGGTCTGGCTGGCGTCGTGGTGGACGCAGAAGCAGAAGCCGGGTGACGTGAACGGGCCGTGGCAGGAGGTCGCGACCGCCCCGGAGGGCACCGCCGTGTGGACGCCGTCGCGGATCTTCGACAGCGGTGACACGGCGGTCTTCGACGGCGTGACGTACCGGGCGCAGTGGTGGACCCGGAACGAGAAGCCGGGGGTCGCGAACGGCCCGTGGAAGAAGCTCGGCTGACGGGCACGGGCCGGCCGCTCCCACGGGGGCGGCCGGCCTCTCCGGTCCGCGCCGGGACGCCGCCGGCGGGCCAGCGCATCCTTGACACCCGCCATGTGAGCGCTAACATCGACCATCGTCACACCGCTGCCGCCCGCCCGATTCGGGCGGGCTGTCGCGGCTCCCGATTTACAACGATGTAGAGGAGTGGCCATGAGCACGGACCAGCACCCCCGCAAGCACCGCAGACGACGCGCACTCGTCGCAGGAGCGGCCGCGGTCGCCGTCGTCGCGAGCGGTGTCGCGCTCGCGACGGCACCGTGGCGCACGGACCCCGCCGTCGCGCAGGACCGCAGCGACACGCGCAGCGCCCAGGCGGCCGACGTCGCCGCCACCGCGAAGCTCCCGACCGGCGGGCTCTCGGTCCACGGCGACGTCGCGCCCGTCCACGACCCCGCCCTGTTCGTCGACCACGACGGCACCTGGTACACGTTCTCGACCGGGCTCGTGAACCGCGAGAAGGGCGGCACGATCCTGATCCGCGCGTCGCACGACGGCGGCGTCACGTGGGAGTCCGAGGGCACGGTCTGGGACCGCATCCCGTCGTGGATCGACGAGAAGTTCGGCGCCGACGGCGGCACGCTGCCCGACAACCTGTGGGCGCCCGCGATCTACGAGCACGACGGGACCTACTACCTGTACTACTCGGCGTCGACGTTCGGCTCGAACACGTCGGTCACGGCCCTCGCGACGAACACGACGCTCGACCCGAAGGACCCGCACTACAAGTGGGTCGACCAGGGCCCCGTCGTCGAGTCGCCGACGCCCATCACGCCCGACGGCCTCCAGTTCAACGCGATCGACCCGAGCGTCGTCGAGGACCACGGCAAGCCTTACCTGTCGATCGGGTCGTTCTGGTCGGGCCTGTTCCTGGTGCCGATCGAGTGGCCGAGCGGCAAGCCGGTCCACGGCTGGGCGGAGAAGTCCGTGCACCTCGTCGACCGGATGTCCCCGCCGAACGCCGTCGAGGGCTCGCAGATCGTGAGGCACGGCGGCTACTTCTACCTGTTCGCCTCGTTCGACTCGTGCTGCCAGGCAGCGAACAGCACGTACCACGTGGTCGTCGGGCGCTCGAAGAACGTCGCCGGGCCGTACGTCGACGAGGCCGGAAGGTCCATGCTCGACGGCGGCGGCACGACGGTCCTCGACAAGAACGGCTCGGAGGTCGGCCCCGGCGGGCAGTCCGTCTTCGGCGACGTCCTGGCGTACCACTACTACGACGCCGGCAACGCGGCGTCGCCGTACCTGCCGACGCTCGGCCTGCAGAAGCTGAGCTGGAAGGACGGCTGGCCGACGGTCGACCAGACCGCCGTGCCCGCCTCCCTCACCCGGCAGCCCGCGGACGCGTCCGCCCGGGTGGGCGGCACCGTGACCTTCGCGGTCGGCGTCGCGGGCACCCCGGCGCCCGTCGTGACCTGGCAGGTGTCGTCCGACGGCGGCACGACCTGGCAGGGGGCGCCCGGCTCGCCCGCGGCGCGGGCGGAGCGCGGTGGGTCGACGCTGCGGCTCCAGCACGTGAAGGTTGCGCAGGACGGGCTGCGGGTGCGGGCGCTCGTCAGCAACCCGCACGCCGCCGTGACGAGCGAGGTCGCGAGGCTCACGGTCCGGAAGCACTGAGCCCGGCCGCCGGCGGGTGATGCGCTCCGGGGCGCGTCACCCGTCGGCGCGGGTCAGGCGCGGGCGAGCCGTCCCTCGAACGCGGTCCACGACTCGGGGGCGAGCCGGATCGTCGTCGTGCGGGTGCCCGGGTTCACTGCGTGCGCGACGTCGACCGCGGACCAGCAGGCCTGCGTCACCTTCGCGGCGTGCTCCGCGCCGGCGACGGCGGGCTCGTGGTCGGCGACCATCTGGCGGCCCTGCTCCACGGACACGATGGCGCCGGCGTGGGCGAGCTCCACCTCGACCACCCGGTCGCTGCGGTTGGTGAGGAAGAGCGCGAGGGCCCCGGTCTCGGCGTCGTGCGTGGCGGCGGCGGTCACCGCGGGGACCTCGCCGTGCCGACTCGTTGCGTACGACGGCGCGTCCACCCGCAGGTCGAGCGCGTCGCCCTGCGCGAGGCGCGCCGTCGTCGCGAAGGGGTGGAACGTGGGCTGCCTCCACGCCTCGCCGCCGGGCTCGGTCATGATCGGCGCGATCACGTTGACGAGCTGGGCCAGGCACGCCACCGGGACGCGGTCGGCGTGGTTGAGCAGCGTCACGAGGAGGTCGCCGACGACGACGGCGTCGAGCGCCGAGTACACGTCCTCGATGATGCGCGGGGCGTCGCGCTGGATCGGGAGGTTCGCCTCCCCGGGGAACCGGGACTCGAGGTACCAGACGTTCCACTCGTCGAAGCTGATGGTGATCCGCTTGTCGGAGCGTCGCTGCGCGCCGACGGCGTCGGCGGACGCGACGACGCGCCGGATGAACCGGTCCATGCCGGTCCCGGAGCCGAGGAAGCTCGCCCGGTCGCCGTCGAGCTCCTCGTAGTAGGCGTGCATCGAGACGTGGTCGACGAGGTCGTACGTGTACGAGAGGACGGTCTGCTCCCACGCGCCGAACGTGTCCATCTGCATGGACGACGACCCGCAGACGACGAGCTCGATGCTCGGGTCGACGAGCTTCATGGCCTTGCCGGCCTCGGCGGCGAGCTTGCCGTACTCGTGCGCGTCCTTGTGCCCGATCTGCCACGGGCCGTCCATCTCGTTGCCGAGGCACCACAGGCGGACGCCGTAGGGCTCGGCGCGCCCGTTCGCGATGCGCAGGTCCGCCCAGCGGGTGCCGGCGTCGCCGTTGCAGTACTCGACGAGCGCGGCCGCGGCCTCGACACCCCGCGTGCCGAGGTTGACGGCCATCATCGGCTCGATGCCCTCGCGCTCGGCCCACTGCAGGAACTCGTCGGTGCCCACGAGGTTGGGCTCGACCGTGCGCCACGCCAGGTCGAGGAACGGCTTGCGGTCCTCGACCGGCCCGACGCCGTCCTCCCAGCGGTAGTTCGAGACGAAGTTCCCGCCCGGGTAGCGCAGCATCGAGACGCCCAGCTCGTGGGTGAGGTCGGCGACGTCGCGGCGGAAGCCGTGCTCGTCTGCGGTCGGGTGCCCGGGCTCGTGGATGCCGGTGTAGACGGCGCGGCCCAGGTGCTCGACGAACGAGCCGAACAGCCGGCGGTCGACCGTGCCGACGCGGAAGTCGGGGTGCAGCGTGACACGGGCGGGGGAGTGCGTCATCGGTTCCTCTCCTCAGCTGCGCGGCGCGCCGCACCACGCCTGACTGGGTCGTTTACAACGTTGTTGACACGGCACTTTACATCGATGTCTACATCGATGTAGCGTTCCGGCCACGGCACCGTCGCGGAGACCCCGCAGCGCGGCGCCGGGCACACGAACGACCGTCACGGCCGGGGACGAACCCGGTACACCGAGCGCGAAGGAGCGACCACGATGCCCGTGACCATGCACGACGTGGCGGCCCGCGCCGGCGTCTCCGTCAAGACCGTCTCCAACGTCGTCAACCGGTACCCGCACATCCGTGCCGAGACGCGCGAGCGGGTCCAGCAGGCCATCGACGAGCTCGGCTACCGGGTCAACATCACGGCCCGCAACCTGCGCACGCGGCGCACGGGCATGATCACGCTGGCCGTCCCGGAGCTCTCGCTCGCGTACTTCGCCGAGCTCGCGGACCTCGTGATCCAGGCCGCCGACGCCCGCGGCTACACCGTCCTCATCGAGCAGACCAGCGCCTCGCGGCAGCGGGAGATCGACGTCCTGCGCGGGCGTCAGCAGCGCGTCACCGACGGGCTGATCTTCTCCCCGCTCGAGCTCGGCCAGGACGACATCGCGCTGTTCGACGTGCCGTTCCCGCTCGTCGTGCTGGGCGAGCGCGTCTTCGGCGCCCCAGCCGACCACGTCACCATGAACAACGTCGAGGCGGCCCGCGCGGCGACGCAGCACCTCATCGAGCTGGGCCGGCGCCGGATCGCCGTCGTCGGGGCGCACCCCGGCGAGGTCGTCGGCTCCGCCGGCCTGCGCATGCGCGGGTACGAGCAGGCGCTCGCGGACGCGGGCCTCCCGCTCGACCCGGCGCTCGTCGGCGAGGCGGGGCCGTGGCACCGCAAGACCGGCTCCGACACCATGGGTGCCCTCTTGGACTCGGGTGTCGAGATCGACGCGGTGTTCGCCCTCAACGACGCCATGGCGCTCGGCGCGCTCCACGCGCTGCACGCGCGCCGGATCGACGTGCCGGGCGACGTCGCGCTCGTCGGGTTCGACGACGTCGACGACGTCCGGTACTCGGTGCCCACCATCACCTCGGTCGCGCCGGGGCGCGAGCAGATCGCCGCGACGGCGGTCGACCTCGTGCTGGCGCGAATCGAGTCGGACGGGAACGGGACACCGGTCCCGTTCAAGCGGGTCGTCCCGGACTCGTCCATCATCGGGCGCGAGTCGACGGGGGACGTGCCCGAGGGAGGCGGCGAACGCGTCGTCGGGGTGCAGCCCGGCGGCGAGGGAGACGTCGGCTCCCCGCCGTGACCAACCCGGCCGGGCGCACGCCCGGTCGCACGTCTCGTGGCCCCGGACCGAACTTCCGGGCTCACGTGAACGCTCACATTCCAACGTTGGAACGGCGGCTCTGCCAGGCCGCCGGACCAGGCCACCCGGCCTGACTCTCAAGGAGGAGACATGAACACCACCACGCGCACCCGCCGATGGGGCGTCGCGGCCGTCGCGGCGGTCGTCGGCCTCGGCCTCGCGGCCTGCTCGTCGGGCGGCGGCGGCTCGGACGACACGTCGACCGGCGGCTCGGGCGGCGGCAACGCCAAGGCCTCGTGCACCAACAAGATCAAGAAGCCGGACGCCACCAAGGTCACCGTCTGGGCCTGGTACCCGGGGTTCCAGGGCGTCGTCGACCAGTTCAACACCACCCACGACGACGTGCAGGTCTGCTGGACCAACGCCGGCCAGGGCGGCGACGAGTACAACAAGTTCTCGACGGCCATCCAGGCGGGCAAGGGCGCCCCGGACGTCATCATGCTCGAGAACGAGATGCTGCCGACCTTCGAGACCCTCAAGGGCCTCGCCGACATGTCGCAGTCCGGCGCCACGCAGGACCTCAAGTCCAAGTACACCGAAGGCTCGTGGTCCGACGTCACCAGCGGCGACGGCATCTACGCGATCCCCGTCGACGGCGGCCCGGTCGGCCTGCTGGTCCGCAAGGACATCTTCGACAAGTACAAGGTGAAGGTCCCCACCACGTGGGACGAGTACGCCACGGCCGCGCAGCAGCTCAAGGACGCGGGCTACAAGGGCTACATCACGGACTTCGCGCCGAACACGAACTCGGGCATGTACGCGCTGTGGTCGCAGGCCGGCGCGACGACGTTCACCTACGACGCGGGCGACCCCACCAAGGTCGGCGTCGCGCTGAACACGACCGAGACGAACAAGGTCCTCGACTACTGGAACCAGCTCCTCGGCAAGGGGCTGGTCGGACACGAGAACGCGTCGACGACCGACTACAACACGCACCTCGTCGACGGCACGTACGCGTCCGTCGTCGCCGCCGCGTGGCTGCCCGGCTACCTGCAGGGCATGTCCGGGGCCGACAAGGACGCCCAGTGGCAGGCCGTGCCGCTGCCCCAGTGGGACGCGGCCAACCCGGTCCAGGTCAACATCGGCGGCTCGAGCTTCTCGGTGACCAGCCAGGCCAAGGACAAGAAGGCCGCCACCGAGGTCGCGATGGGCCTGTTCAGCACGGACGAGGCGTGGAAGATCGGCATCGACAAGGCTGCCCTCTTCCCGCAGTTCAACCAGGTGCTGAACGCCGCGTCCTTCACGGACAAGAAGTACCCCTTCTTCAACGACCAGCAGATCAACAAGGACGTCTTCGTCCCGGCCGCCGCCGGGTACAAGGGCTTCCAGTTCAGCCCGTTCCAGACCTACGTCTACGACCAGCAGACGCAGGCCTTCCACGACATGGTCACGAAGAAGCAGTCGGCGGCCGACACCCTGAGCGCCCTCCAGGACAAGATCGTCAAGTACGCCCAGGGCCAGGGCTACACCGTCTCGCAGTAGTGCGCGGGGGCCCGCGGGCGGACGCCCGCGGGCCCCTGGCCCCGACAGGAGATCACCATGACCGTGACCATGAGCTCGCGCGCCGAGACGCGGCAGCGCACCTCGACAAGGCCCAAGGCCAACCTGATGGACCTGCGCCGACAGCGCTGGGGCTGGCTCTTCGTCGCCCCCTTCCTGATCGTCTTCGTCCTCTTCCTGTTCGTCCCGCTCGTCTACGCGTTCTGGATGAGCCTGCACAACAAGGGGCTCGCGACCGGGGGCAAGACCCTGTTCGTCGGGCTGGACAACTACACCAAGGCGTTCACCGACCCCGAGTTCCTCCACGGGCTCCTCCGGGTCCTGGCGTTCGTGATCGTGATGGTGCCGATCCAGATCGGGATCGCGCTGCTCCTCGCGCTCGTCCTCGACACGTTGGCGTCGCGCGTCGCGCGGGTCTCGCGGCTCGCGATCTTCGTGCCGTACGCCGTGCCGGCCATGATCGGCGCCCTCATGTGGGGCTTCCTGTACAGCCCGCAGTTCGGGCCCGCGCAGGACCTCTTCGGGCTGTTCGGCCTGACGGCCCCCGACTTCCTGTCGTCGAACCTGATCTTCGCCAGCCTGGTGAACGTCGTGACGTGGCAGTGGGTCGGCTACTACATGGTGATCATCTACTCGGCGCTCCGCGCGGTCGACCCCGCCCTCTACGAGGCCGCGACGATCGACGGGGCGACGCCCTGGCAGACCGCGCTGCGGATCAAGGTGCCCATGGTCGTGTCGTCGCTCGTGATGATCACGATCTTCTGCCTGATCGGCACCCTCCAGTTCTTCACCGAGCCCACGATCTTGCGCGGCGTCGCGCAGGGGGCGATCTCGGCGTCGTACACCCCGAACATGTACGCCTACGCGCTGGCCTTCTCCTACAACCAGTTCAACTACGCGTCGGCGATCGCCTTCGCGCTGGGCATCGTCGTCTTCATCGGGTCGTACCTGTTCCTCTTCCTCACCCGCAAGCAGAACGGACTGAAGTGATGGCAGTCAGCACTCTCCCCGCGGCGGTCGCCCGGCCCGGGACGCGCGACGCGCGGAAGGGTCGGCGCAGCTTCACCCAGCGCGTGCGTCCCGGCTCGCACCTCCTTCTGATCGTGTTCGCGCTCTACTTCCTCATCCCCCTGTGGTGGCTGATCGTCGCGTCGACCAAGTCGAACAGCGGCCTGTTCACCGGGTCCGGCGGCCCGCTGTGGTTCAACAGCGACTTCCACTTCGTCGACAACGTCAAGGGCCTGTTCTCGCACGACGGCGGCATCTACTGGACGTGGTTCCGCAACTCCGTCATCTACGCCGTCGCCGGCGGGGTCGGGGCCACCGTGATCTCGCTGCTCGCCGGGTACGGGTTCGCGCAGTACCGCTTCCGGGGCCGCCGGTTCCTCTTCTCGGTCCTGCTGGGGTCGCTCATGATCCCCGGGACGGCGCTCGTCATCCCGACGTTCGTGCTCCTGTCCGACCTCAACCTGGTCGACACGATGTGGGCCATCATCCTGCCCTCGCTGCTCAGCCCCATCGGCGTCTACCTCATCCGCGTGTACGCGCAGGACGCCCTCCCGCAGGAGACCATCGACGCCGCGCGCGTCGACGGCGCCGGCGAGCTGCGGACCTTCTTCCGGATCGCCCTGCCGCTCCTGCGCCCCGCCGTCGTCACGGTCCTGCTGCTGTCGACCGTCGCGACGTGGAACAACTTCTTCCTCCCGCTCGCGATGCTGCGCAGCCCGAAGCTCCTGCCCGTCACGGTCGGCCTCGGCAACTGGCAGTCCCTGTCCATGGCCGGCGCCGGGAACGAGCAGGCCTGGAACCTCATCGTGACCGGCGCGCTCCTGTCGATCATCCCGCTCGTCGTCGCGTTCCTCGCGCTCCAGCGGTACTGGCAGAGCGGCCTCGCCCTCGGCAGCGTCAAGTAGCGCGCGCCGCACCCCGAACCCTGCTCCCACGCAGCACCACCTTCCGGAGACACACCCATGCACCACGCCACCGTCACGCTCGACCCCGCGTTCGTCGTCGGGCCCGTCCGCCCGCGGACGTTCGGCTCGTTCGTCGAGCACCTCGGCCGCTGCGTCTACACCGGGATCCACGAGCCCGGGCACCCCACCGCCGACGCCGACGGCTTCCGCGGCGACGTCCTGGGGCTCACCCGCGAGCTCGGGGTCACGACCGTGCGATATCCCGGCGGGAACTTCGTCTCGGGCTACCGCTGGGAGGACGGCATCGGGCCGGTCGAGCAGCGCCCCACGCGGCTCGACCTCGCTTGGCACTCGAGCGACCCCAACACCGTGGGCGTCGACGAGTTCATGCGGTGGGCACGTGCGGCCGGCGTCGAGCCGATGATGGCCGTGAACCTCGGGACGCGCGGGGTGCAGGAGGCGCTCGACCTGCTCGAGTACTGCAACGTCCCCGGCGGGTCGTCCTGGTCGGACCAGCGCCGCGCCAACGGCGCCGAGGACCCGTACCGCGTGAAGATGTGGTGCCTCGGGAACGAGATGGACGGCCCGTGGCAGATCGGCCACAAGACGGCGCACGAGTATGGGCGGCTGGCCGCCGAGACCGCGCGCGCCATGCGGATGATGGACCCCGACCTCGAGCTCGTCGTCTGCGGCTCGTCGGGTTCCGGGATGCCGACGTTCGGCGAGTGGGAGCGCACCGTCCTCACCGAGACGTACGAGCACGTCGACTACGTGTCGGCGCACGCGTACTACTGGGAGGAGAACGGCGACCTCGCGTCGTTCCTCGCGTCGTCCGTGGACATGGACCACTTCGTCGACGCCGTGTCGGCGACTGCGGACCAGGTCCGGGCCGCCGGCAAGCACGAGAAGAGGATCCACATCTCGTTCGACGAGTGGAACGTCTGGTACCAGAACGCCGAGCCGTCCGCGCCGCCGAAGGGCGACGACTGGCCCGTCGCGCCCGTCCTGCTCGAGGACCGGTACGACGTCGCCGACGCCGTGGTCGTGGGTAGCCTGCTGATCTCGCTGCTGCGGCACACCGACCGCGTGCACGCCGCGTCGCTCGCGCAGCTCGTCAACGTGATCGCGCCGATCATGACGGAGCCCGGCGGCCCCGCGTGGAAGCAGACGATCTTCCACCCGTTCGCGCTCACCGCCGCGCACGCGAAGGGCGAGGTGCTGCGGGCCGTCGTCGGCTCGCCCACGACGCCGACGGCGAAGTTCGGCGACGTGCCCGTGGTCGACACCGTCGCCACGCACGACCCGGAGACGGGCGAGATCGTCCTGTTCGTCGTCAACCGGTCCGTCGACGCCCCCGTGCACCTCGAGATCGACGCGCGGGCGTTCGCCGTCGGGTCGGTCACCGAGGCGCTGACCCTCGCCAACCCCGACGTCCACTGGCGCGCGACCGTCGAGGACGACTCCTCGGTCGGCCCCGTGGCGAACACGTCGCTCAAGGTCGCCGACGGGCGCGTGGAGGGCGAGCTGCCGCCCGTGTCGTGGACCGTCGTCCGGCTCGGGCGGGACGCGGGCGCCTGAGCGCACGGCTCGACGGAGGAGGGGCACCGCGGACCACAAGGTCCGCGGTGCCCCTCCGTCGTTCAGCTGCGGAGGGCGTGCGGTCAGGCCGACGCCGGTGCGGCGGTCGACTTCCTGACGCGCAGGGACGGGCTGATCACGACCCGGTGGGCGGGCCGGTCCGGGTCGGCGAGCCGGGCCGCCGCGAGCTCGACGGCCGCCCGCCCGATCGACCGACGAGGCGGGCGCACCGCCGTCAGGGGCGGGCTGAACAGGCCCGCCGCCTCGTCGTCGTAGGCGACGACGGACAGGTCGCCAGGGACGGTGAGGCCGCGGTCCTCCCAGCGCTGGACGAGCGCCATCGCCTCGGGGTCGGCGTGCACGAGCAGCGCGGTGGTCCGGGTCTCCAGGCAGCGGTCGAGGATGGCGTCGAGCTCGGCGTCCCACGCGGCGGCGCGCGAGTCGGGGACGGCGGCGTCGACGGTGGACGTCACGTCCAGGCCCGACTCGGACATGGCCTCGAGCCAGCCGCGGTGCACGTGCGGCGCGGTGGGGCTCTGGCGGGCGACGACGACGCCGATGCGCTCGTGGCCGAGGTCCGCGAGGTGACGCACGGCCATGCCGGCCCCGAGCGCGTGGTCGGTCACGACGGACTCCATGGCCGCGTGGTACGGCCCGTAGGTGGCCGTGCGCTCGACGAGCACCGTGGGCAGCCCCGTCTCGTGCAGCCACTCGGCCGTCGCGGCAGCCGCCGGCACGTCGGCGCGCGGTGCGATCACGAGCGCGTCGACGCCCTGCCGCTCGACGAGCCGCCGCAGCTGCGGGCGCTCGTCGGCGGCCTCGTAGGACGAGCCCCGGAGGATCACGGTCATGTCGAGGTCCGATGCCGCCTCCTGGGCGCCCTGCACGACCTCCGGCCAGTAGTAGTCCAGGGACGGGACGAGGATGCCGAGGCGCATGCCCGACGGGAGCAGGCGGTTCGCCGCCGGGGTGGGCTGCTCCTCGTCGTCGGCGGCCGCGCCTCGCTGCAGGAGGCTGGCGCCGCCGTGCACGCGCTCGACGAGCCCCTCGTCGGCGAGCTGCGCGATGTCCCGACGGATCGTGATAGCGGAGACGCCGAGCACGTCCGTGAGGTCGGAGACGCGCACGGTGCCGTGGCGCTGGAGCTCCTCGAGGACCTGGTGGCGCCGGGTCACGGGCAGCGGGGCGCGGGAGTCGGTCATGGCTGGGTGGCCTCCTCGATCACGATGGTCACGTCGGTGCTGCGCACGTGGGACACGTCGATGGCGAGCCGGGTCAGCCGGTCGCCCCACGACTCGCTCAGCCAGGGGTCGTCGAGCGTCCACTCGTCGACGCGTACCGCCAGGTCAGGTGGCCATCTGAGGACGACCGTAGCGCCACCGGGCCCCGGCCGGACGGTCGCCGTGCCGGGCGTCGTCGTGACGTCGCCGGCGCACAGCAGGTGCAGCTCCGTGGGGGCCTCGGCGTCCCGCGGCTCGAGCTCCCACGTGTCGTTGACGGTCACGCGGCCGACCGACCGGTCGAGGCGAGCCGTCCGCCGCCAGGTCCGCAGGCCGGCGCCCGGGTAGCAGTCCGCGAGGTCGAGCGCGAGCGCGGCGGCGTCGTCGAGCGTGGCGACCACGTCGCGGGCCGCGTGCTCCGCACCCGTCGCCTGCGGGGTGCCCCGCACCTCGGGCACGTTGTGCCACGAGCTCTGCATGGCACGGATCAGGTAGCGGTCGGGCCCGAAGGTCTGGGCCGTGTACGTCGGACGGCCCGCGTCCACGACGGCGGGGACGCCGTCGACGGCGACGACGAACGAGCCGACGTCGTCGTGGTTGTGGTGCTCGCCGTTGTGCCCGCCCTTGGCGACGAGCGTCAGGCCGGCCGCGCTGCCGGCGCGCCGGCGGGCCACGAGGACCTGGGTCGAGCCGAGCCACACGTCGCGGGGGAGCGGCGGCTCCGAGGCCGCGGCGTCGCGCCACGCCGGGTCAGTGAGGGCCCGGAGGACGCGGCCGAGCCCGTGCGCGGGCGCCGTGACAGGAGCGCCCGACCGGCGGCGGGACGCGGCGAGCGCGCGGGCGTCGCCGTCGCTCACGCGCGCCGCGGCGCGGTGGAGCTCGCGCCAGGGCAGCTCGTCGCTGATCCGTGCGGGGCCGTCCGCGTGGTTGACGAACCAGTCGCCGCCGAGGTGCATTCGGTGCGGGAACGCGACGGTCTCGCGCAGGCAGGGGAGGTCGCGCGCGTCCAGGGCGCCGTCGGTCGCGTGCGCGAGCGCCTCGAGCGCCTCGAGCGCCCGGCAGGCGCCGTTCCACCAGTAGTGGAAGCCCTCGTCGATCGCGCCGTCGTCGGGCAGCGAGGCGACGTAGCGGTCGAGCCCCTCGACGACGAGGCCGACGATCGTCGCCCGCTCGTCGGGGTCGTCGACGAGCCGGAGCGCCGCGACCAGGACGTTGCCGTGGATCCATGGGTTCCAGTTGTGGACGTCGCCGTCGAGCCCGAGCCAGTGCCAGTCCCGGCGCCCGACGAACGGGTCGAGCACGCGGACCCGGCTCTCGTGCCGGATCCTCGCGCGCAGGCCAGGGACGCGCGCGTCGAGGGCCTCGCCGAGCAGGTGGTCGATCCAGGCGAGCTGCCCGACGACCTCGCCCGCGCCGAGGTCGAGGTAGGGGTCCGTGACCGTCGGCAGGACGGACCCGTGCCGGGCGCGGGTGTCGTCGTGGGCCGGCCAGCACCAGGTGCTCTGCTCGCAGAGGAGGACCACGCCGTCGGCGACCTCGTCGAGCCACGCGTCGTCGAGGGTGCGGGCCGCGAGCACGGTCGCGACGGTGAGCCGCTCCGCACGCGCGAAGACGGCAGCCTCGTACGTGACGCGGTCGCCGTCGCGGTGGTAGCGCGCGTAGTCGCGGGCGAGCGGCTGCGGCCACGGCGTGCCGGCGGTCGCGGCGCCGAGCGCTTCGACCCGGTCGAGGGTCACGGCGTCCAGGGCGCGCTCGGTCCACGCGGTGCGGTCGGTGGCGGGCGGCACGGCGAGCGCCCGAGCGGGGTCGCGCAGCGCCTCGCGGAGGCGCGCGCGGTCGGTTCCCCACCGCGTCGCCAGGGGCCCCGCGAACGACCCTCCGGCCGTGGCCGCGCGCCCCGGTGATGTGGTGTGTGCCGACACCTGGCCCCCTCGAACATCGATGTTCCTGTGTGATCGTTCGTGATCGTAACAGAGTGAAGTGGGTTGACATGCTTCGGTAGTGAGCGCCAGACTCGCCCGTGTTCACGTCGCCATCCCGGCGCCACCGCACGAGCTCGACGAGGAATTCGGTATGGACCGCAGCGCTGCGCACCACCGCGAGACACCCGCCCGGGAGCCGTCCCGCGACGCGCTCGTGGCGCTCGCGGACCGCATGCTCGTCGCCGTCCGGCCCTTCGCCTCGCCGGGCGGCGCGCTCATCACGCTCCCGGGCGCCGAGGGCGGCTACGGCCGTCGCGTCGACGGTTTCGAGGGCTTCGCGCGGACGTTCCTCCTCGCCGGGTTCCGGATCGCCGGCGCGCGGGGTGAGGGCGTCGACGAGCTCCTCGAGCGCTACGCGGCGGGCCTCGCGGCGGGGACCGACCCGGCCTCCGAGGAGCGATGGGTCCGCCTCGACGAGCACGGCCAGGCCAAGGTGGAGGCCGCGTCGATCGCCCTCGTGCTCGACCTCACGCGGCCCTGGCTGTGGGACCGTCTGCCCACCACCGTGCAGGAGCGCGTCGTGGCGTATCTCGCGGCCGCCGTCGGCGACGACACGTACCCGCGGATCAACTGGGTGTGGTTCCGCCTCGTCGTCGAGACGTTCCTCCGGTCCGTCGGCGGTCCGTGGTCCGCCGACGACATGGCCGAGGACCTCGCGACACACGACTCGTTCGTCCGGGCGGACGGCTGGCTCGCCGACGGGCAGGAGCGCGCGTTCGACCACTACACCGGCTGGGCGCTCCACCTGTACCCCGCGCTGTGGGCGCGCATGCGGGGCGCCGAGGACCTCGCGGCGCCCCGTCGCGCCCACGACGTCGCGCTCCTCGACCGCTACCTCCAGGACGCGGTCGCGCTCGTCGGGGGCGACGGGTCGCCGCTCCTCCAGGGGCGCTCGCTGATCTACCGTTTCGCCGCCGCTGCGCCGTTCTGGGTCGGCTCGATCGCCGAGGTCCCCTCGCTCGGGCCGGGGCTGCTGCGTCGCGCCGCCACCCGCGTCGTGGGGCACTTCGCGGAGCACGGGGCGCCCGACGAGCGGGGCCTCCTCACGCTCGGCTGGCACCACGAGTGGCGGCCGCTCGCCCAGTCGTACTCCGGGCCCGGGTCGCCGTACTGGGCCGCCAAGGGCCTGCTCGGCATCGCGCTCCCCGCCGACCACCCCGTCTGGACGGCGCCCGACGAGCCGCTGCCCGTCGAGCGCGGCGACGTGCTGCGGGCCGTGCGGGCGCCCGGCTGGATCGTCTCCGGCACGCGCGCCGACGGCGTCGTGCGGGTGGTCAACCACGGCACCGACCACGCGGTCGCGGACGCCGACGTCGCCGACAGCCCCCTGTACGCGCGGCTCGGGTACTCGACGGCGACGTCGCCGCTGCTCGACGACGCGGCGTGGCGCGACCCGCTCGACCAGTCGGTCGCGCTCGTCGACCCGCGGGGGCGAGCGTCGCACCGCTCGGGGATGCGCGTCCTCGCGACCCGTGCCGACGGCGACGTCGGGGTCGCGGCCTCCGTCGCGAACGCCCACTGGGTGCAGACCGCCGACGACGAGCCGGACCACGGCAGCGGGCGCGGCGGCGAGGCGACCGCGGCCGGCGTGCTCACGACGGTCTCGCTCGTGCGGGGTCCGTGGGAGCTCCGGCTCGTCCGCGTCGACCACCCGGCCGAGGCGGCCGTCTCGCTGCGCGTCGGCGGGTGGGCGGTGAGCGGCGACGGACCGGGGGAGTCGGCGCACGACGCGGGCTCGGCCCGCGCGGCGGCCGGCGGGCTCGGGTCCTCCGTCGCCGTGGTGCCCGTGGGGGCGCTCGCGCCGGCCCCGGACCCCGTCGCGACCGGCGTCGACCTGCGTGACGACGCCACCCCGCTCGGCCCGACGGCGCTCGTCCCGTGGGTCCGGCTCGCCGTCGTCGGCGGCGCGTGGCACGCCGTGCTGCTCGAGCTCGGCGGCCCCCACGCGGCCGGAGCCGCCGCCGGCGCACCCCTGACCGCTCGGCTCACGCCGGCGGGCGACGTCGTCGTCACCTGGCCCGACGGCGCCGCGACCACGACGTCCGTTCCCGAGGCGGCGTCCGTCCCGCACCACCCCTCCGACAGCACCACCCCTTCCGAGACGACCCCCGGTCCTCGGTGACCCGAACGGTCCAACGACGGACCACGACGCATCAAAGGAGCACGTGATGAAGCGTTCTGCCCTGGCTCTCCTCGGCACCGCCGTGGTGGCCTCCCTGACCCTCGCCGGCTGCGGCGGCGGTGGCTCCGGCGGCGACGAGACGCCCGACGGCCCGGTCACCCTCACGCTCGCAGGCTGGAGCCTCTCGACGACGCCCGAGTTCAAGACGCTCGCCGACGGCTTCCACAAGGTCGACCCGAACGTGACGGTCGAGCTCAAGGAGTACGACGCCACCAACTACGACACGCAGATGACGGCGGACCTCTCGGCAGGCAAGGCGCCCGACGTCTACGTCCAGAAGAACCTCAAGAACTACGCCACGTACCAGGGCGGCGGCCAGCTCCTCGACGTGTCCGACGTCGCCGCGAAGCTGGACAAGGACGCGACGGGCGGGCTCTCGGACTACGCGGTGGACGGCAAGACGTACGCGATCCCCTACCGCCAGGACTCCTGGGTCCTCTTCTACAACAAGGACCTGTTCAAGAAGGCGGGCGTCGCCGCCCCCGACGGCTCGTGGACGTGGGACGACTACGACGCGGCCGCGAAGAAGCTCACGCAGAACCTGTCGGCCAAGGACTCCAAGGCCCTCGGCACGTACCAGCACACGTGGCAGTCGACGGTCCAGGGCTTCGCGCTGGCACAGACCCAGGGCGCCGACCTGCTGAACAACGACTTCGGCTACCTCAAGCCCTACTACGAGCGTGCGCTCGGGCTCCAGGACGCGGGCGCCCAGGTCAGCCTGGGCGACGCGACGAGCAACTCGCTCACCTACCAGGCGGAGTTCGGCAAGCAGCAGGCCGCGATGATGCCGATGGGCACCTGGTACATCGCGACCCTGCTGTCCCAGCAGGGCACCGGCGACGCCGACACCTTCGACTGGGGTATCGCGCCCGCGCCGCAGGCCGACGCGAGCACGACCGGCACCGACAAGACCCCGGTCACCTTCGGCGACCCGACCGGGCTCGGGATCAACCCGAAGATCGACAAGAAGAAGGTCGCCGCCGCCAAGGAGTTCCTCGCGTACGCCGCGGGTGTCGACGGCGCGAAGTCGCTGGCCTCCATCGGCATCACGCCCGCCAACACGTCGGCTGTCGCGGACACGTTCTTCCAGCTCAAGGGCATGCCGACGGATGCCCTGTCGAAGTTCGCGTTCTCGACCCACGACACCAAGCCGGAGAACCCGGTGTCCGCCAAGACGGCCACGCTCCAGAACATCCTCAACGACCTGCACACGGCCGTGATGTCCAAGAGCACCGCCGTCGACAAGGCGATCTCGGACGCCGAGGCGCGGGCCAAGAACGAGGCCCCGTGAGCCGTCGGTGACGACGGCGCCCGGCGGGGGCGGGAACCCCCGCCCCCGCCGGGCCCACCACCGGTCCCATCGACAGGAGCACCCACCATGGCCACGACGACGCTCACCGCGGCGCGACGCCGCCCCGGCAGCAGGCTGAGGCTCCGCAACACCCTGATCGGGTGGAGCTTCATCCTGCCGAACTTCCTGGGGTTCGCCTTCCTCACGCTCATCCCCGTGGGCGCGCTGTTCTACCTCGCGTTCACCGACTGGAACGTCTTCGGGACGGCGAGCTGGACCGGGCTGACGAACGTCCGCCGGCTGATCCACGACACCAGCTTCTGGACGGCGTTCCGCAACACGCTCTACTACTCCGCGCTGCACATCCCGATCACGCTCTGCGTCTCGCTGTGCCTGGCGCTGCTGCTCAACCGGAAGCTCCGCGGCGTCACGTTCTTCCGGACGGCCGCGTTCTTCCCCTACATCACGTCGATCGTCGCGATCGCCGTCGTGTGGAACGCGCTCTTCAGCCCCAAGTACGGGCCGATCAACGAGATCCTGCGCTTCGTCGGCGTCGACAACCCGCCCGGGTGGACGTCGTCCGCGACGTGGTCGATGCCCGCCGTGATCCTGGTCGGCGTCTGGCGGGAGATGGGCTACTACATGCTCCTCCTCCTCGCCGGCCTCCAGACCATCCCGCAGCAGCTCTACGAGGCGGCGCGGATGGACGGCGCCAACGCGTGGCAGCGGTTCTGGAACGTCACCATCCCGTCGCTGCGCCCCACGATGTTCTTCGTCACCGTGATGCTGACCATCGGCAGCCTCAAGGTCTTCGACCTGATCCTCGTGATGACGAACGGCGGCCCCGGGCAGTCGACCCTCGTGCTCTCGCAGTACATCTACAAGAAGGGCTTCGAGGAGAACCAGTTCGGCTACGCCTCCACGGTCGCGATCGTCCTGTTCCTGCTGTGCGTCCTGGTCACGGTCGTGCAGTTCCTCGTCAACAAGAGGAGGGAGCGCTGATGGCCACCCTCGCCGAGGCCCGCACGCTCGAGCCCACGCTGGTGTCGCCGCCCCGGCGGCGCGGACGTCGCCCGCTGGGACGAACCGGCAAGATCGTCGGCTACGGCGTCATGGTCGTCGCCGCGGCGGCGCTGCTGCTGCCGTTCTACTGGATGGTCATGTCGTCGCTGAAGCACAACAGCGACGTGTTCACGATCCCGATCCAGTGGTTCCCCAAGTCGATCGTGTGGTCGAACTACGTCGACATCTGGTCCAAGGGCGACATGCTGACGTGGCTGAAGAACACCCTGGTGCTCTCCGTCTCCGTCACGTTCCTGCAGGTGCTCACCGGGAGCTTCGCCGCCTACGGGTTCGCCCGGATACGGTTCCCCGGGCGCGACGCTCTGTTCCTGGGGTACATCGCGACGATCGCCGTGCCGTGGCAGTCGTACATGATCCCGCAGTTCATCCTGATGTCGAAGATCCACCTCAACAACACGCTGTGGTCGATCATCGCGCTTCAGGCCTTCGGGGCCTTCGGGGTGTTCCTCATGAAGCAGTTCTTCGAGACGGTGCCCGAGGAGCTGAGCGAGGCGGCCCGCATCGACGGGCTGTCCGAGTACGGCATCTACCGGCGCATCATGCTCCCGCTGTCCGTCCCGGCGATCGCCAGCCTCACGCTGCTCACGTTCGTCAACACGTGGAACGACTACCTCGGCCCGCTGATCTACCTGCGCAGCCCGGACCTGTGGACGATCCAGATCGGCCTCAAGTCGTTCATCAGCCAGTACAACGCCGACTACGCGTGGATCATGGCGGGCTCCGTGGTCTCGGTGCTGCCCATCGCGATCATCTTCATGCTCGGCCAGCGGTACTTCGTCGAGGGCATCGCGACCACGGGTCTGAAGGGCTGACGCGATGAACTTCAAGAACTCGCTGCACGACATGCTCGGGCTCATCATGAGCACCGTCTACGCGGCGCTCGCGACCAACGTCATGCTCGTCGTCTCGTGCCTGCCCCTCGTGCTGGGGCTGCTCACCACCGACCCGTCCCGGTCGTGGCCGGCTCTCGTCGCGACCGCGCCGCTGTGCGCGCCCGCGCTGGCGGCCGCAGCCGCCGTGTTCGAGGCGTTCTCCGCCGACACGAGCACCCCGGTCGTCCGGACGTTCTGGCGCGCGTGGCGCGCGGTGCTGCCGCGGGCCGCGGCGGTCGGTGCGCTCGGCGCCGGGCTGGGCGTCGTGGCCGGGGTCGACGTCGCCGCCGCGTGGGGCAACCGCGTCGGGGCGTTCGCGATCCCCGTCCTCGTGACGCTGGTCCTGGTCGCGGTCTGCGTCACCCTGACCGCGCTCGTGGCGCTGGGCTCGGCGCCGCGGGCCCGCGTCCGCGACGTGCTCCGGGCGGCCGGCTACGCCGCCGTCCGCCGCTGGTACCTGACCGTCCTCTCGCTCTTCCTGCTCGGCCTGCTCGCCGCGGTCGTCGCGGCCAGGCCCGCACTCGGGCTCGGCCTTGCGCTCGCCCCGCTCCTGTACGTCGTCTGGGCCAACACGCGGTACGCCCTGCGTCCCGCGCTCGACCCGGCCGGCGCCGTCGGGGCGCCGAGCCCGACCGCATGAACTCGTCCGCCTCCGAGGCGTACCCCGCTCCTGAAGGGAACACCCCCGTGACTGCACCCACCACCGAGGCCGCGCTCGACCCCGACGCGCTCGACGCCGCGATCGGCGACGCCACGCGAGCCGTCGGCCGTCTGGCCGAGAAGCTCGGGGTGCGCTTTCCCGACGACACGACGACGGGGGGCCGGTACCTGCTGCGCCCGGCGCCCGACGGCCTGCCCGAGGGAAGCAACGTCGGCTGGACCACGTGCTTCGTGCCCGGCACCCAGTGGCTCTCGTACGAGGTCACGGGCGACACCACGTTCCGCACCTACGGCGAGGCCCACGTCGAGTCGTTCGTCGACCGCGTCGGGCGGGGCCTCGACCTCGAGACGCACGACCTGGGCTTCCTCTACACGCTCTCGTGCGTTGCGCCGGCCAGGCTCCTGGCGGACGAGCGCGCGCGCGACGCCGCACTCGCGGCGGCGGGCCACCTCATGGTCCGGTTCCTCGAGCCGGCCGGCATCCTCCAGGCGTGGGGCGACCTCGACGACCCGGCCCAGCGCGGCCGGACCATCATCGACAGCCTCATGAACACGCCGCTGCTGTTCTGGGCGTCGCAGGCGGGCCGGGACCCGCGCTTCGCCGACGCGGCCGCGCGGCACGTCCGCCAGCTCCGCGACCACATCCTCCGGGAGGACGACTCGACCTTCCACACCTTCTACTGGGACCCCGAGACGGGCGACGCCCTGCGCGGGGGGACGGAACAGGGCCAGGCCGACGGCTCCTGCTGGGCGCGGGGCCAGGCGTGGGGGATCCTCGGCTTCTCGCTCAACTACCGCTACCTGCGCGACCGCACGCTCCTCGACGCCGCCGAGCGTTGCGCCCGCTACTTCCTCGCGCACCTGCCGGCCGACGGCGTGCCGGTCTGGGACCTGATGTTCGGGGTGGACAGCGGCGAGCCGCGCGACAGCTCGGCCGCGGCGATCGCGGCCTGCGGGCTCGACGAGCTCGCCGGCCACCTCGAGGACGGCGGCGAGGAGGCGGCCGCGCGCGCGACGGAGCTCCGCGCCGCCGCGCGGCGCATCCTGGCGGCCCTCGTCGAGGGCTACGCGCCGGCCGACGGAGCGAGCGACGCGCTCCTCCTGCACGGCGTCTACGACCGGCCCAAGGGCGTGGGCGTCGACGAGGGCACGCTCTGGGGCGACTACTTCTACCTCGAGGCCCTGGTGCGCGCCGCGCGCCCCGAGTGGACCCCGTACTGGTAGGCCGCCGTGAGAATCGTGACGTTCCGCCGGGCCTCCGAGCCCTCCACCCGCCCCGGCCGGGCCGGGGTCCTCGTCGACGACGGCGCCCTGGTCCTCGACCTGGCGCTCGCCGACGCCGCGCTCCCGTCCGACGTGGTGGGGATCCTCGAGGGCGGCCCGGCCGCGCTCGACCGGGCACGCGCGGCCGCCGCCGAGCCCGACCCGCGCGCGCTCGTCCCGCGCGGGGAGGTCGTCCTCGACGCGCCCGTCCCGCGGCCCGGCAAGGTGCTCGGCATCGGCTACAACTACCTCGGGCACGACGGGACCCGGGGCTCCGGCGCCGCGCCGCCGGCCCGGCCCGACGTGTTCGTCAAGACGGCGAACACCGTGGTCGGTCCGGACGTCCCGGTCGTCCTGCCGCGCGAGAGCGACCAGATCGACTACGAGGGCGAGCTCGCGGTCGTGATCGGGACCCGCGCGCGGCGCGTGAGCCCCGAGCGCGCGCTCGAGCACGTCGCGGGCTACAGCATGCTCGACGACGTCAGCGCCCGCGACTGGCAGCACCGGGGCAGCCAGTGGGCGCTCGGCAAGTCGTTCGACGGGTTCGCGCCGTTCGGGCCCGCGCTCGTCACGGCGGACGAGGTCCCCGATCCGCAGGCGCTCGACCTCGAGGTCGCGGTGAACGGCGAGGTCACCGCGCGGAGCAGCACCGCCCGGATGATCCACCCGGTCGCCGCGCTGGTCGCCTACGTGAGCGAGGTCATGACGCTCGAGCCCGGCGACGTGATCGCGACGGGCACGCCCCAGAAGCTCCCTGAGGCGGAGGTCGCGCGGCGGTGGCTGGCACCCGGCGACCGCGTCGACATCACGATCGGCGGGCTCGGCACGCTCGGCACCACGTTCGTCGGCGACGACGCCCGACCCCCATCCGCGTGAAGCAGGAAAGAGGAGAAGACACGATGGACTATCGCAACCACTGCTACATCCCGGCCGAGAACGGCCGCAACGAGCTCCCGTTCAACCCGTGCGAGCTGCTCGACTTCACGTTCCTCAAGCTCGACGCCGGCCAGACCTACACCGGGTCGTCGGGCGATCGCGAGATCCTCGCGGTGATCCTGGGTGGCCGCGGGACGTTCGAGGTGGCCGGCCGGACGTTCGAGGACGTCGGCGGTCGCGCGAACGTCTTCTCCGGCAAGCCGCACTCGGTCTACGTCCCCGCGGGCGCGGCCTTCACGGTGACGGCCCTGACCCCGCTCGAGGTCGCGCTCCCGAGCGCGCCGTCCGACCTCGCCGTGGACCCCTACGTGATCGCGCCCGACCAGGTCGCGACGGGCCGCTGGGGCGCCGCGAACTTCGGCCGGAACTACCACCAGATCCTCACCGAGGTCGCCCAGCCCGAGCTCCCGGCCCGCCGGCTCATCGTGGGGGAGACGTTCACGCCGTCGGGCAACTGGAGCACGTTCCCGCCCCACCGCCACTCCTACGACAACCTGCCCACGGAGGCGGCGCACGAGGAGATGTACTACTTCCGCGTCAACCCGGGCGACGGGTTCGGGATCAGCCGGCTGTACACGGACGAGGGCTATGAGGAGAACTTCACGGTCCGCAACCACGGCATGCACATGATGCCGAAGGGCTACCACACCGGCGTCAGCGGCCCCGGCACCACGACGTACTTCCTGTGGTTCCTCGCCGGCACGCAGCGCACCCAGGCGTCGATCGAGGACCCCGCGCTCGCGTGGGTCGGACGCACCGTGCCGATGCTGCGCGACCTCGGGCACTGAGGGGCGCGCCGTGATCCTCGACCAGTTCTCCCTCGCCGGGACCGTGGCGCTCGTGACCGGCGGCTCGCGCGGGCTCGGCCAGGCGTACGCGGTCGCGCTCGCGGAGGCCGGCGCCGACGTCGCGGTGCTGGGCGTCTCCGAGCCCACCGAGACACTCGCGCGCATCACCGCGCTGGGCCGCCGCGCGCTCGACGTGCGCTGCGACCTCGGTGCAGTGGCGCCGGAGGACCTCGACGCCGTCGTGGCGCGGGTCGTCGCCGAGCTGGGCTCGCTCGACGTGCTCGTCAACAACGCCGGCATCATCCGGCGCGCACCCGCGGTCGACGTGACGCCCGACGACTGGCGTGCCGTCCTGCAGGTCAACCTGGACGCGCTGTTCCAGCTCTCGCAGTCGGCCGGGCGGGTCATGCTCACCGCGGGGCGGGGCCGGATCGTCAACGTCGCGTCGATGCTGTCGTTCCAGGGCGGCGTCAACGTCCCCGCCTACACGGCGAGCAAGCACGCCGTCGCGGGTCTCACCCAGGCTCTCGCCAACGAGTGGGCGGGGCGCGGCGTCAACGTCAACGCCGTCGCTCCCGGCTACGTCGCGACCGACAACACCGCGCCGCTGCGGGCCGACCCGGACCGCGAGCGCGCGATCGTCGAGCGCATCCCTGCGGGGCGCTGGGGCACGCCCGACGACGTCGCCGGCGCGGTCGTGTTCCTCGCGTCCGACGCCGCGCGGTACGTCCACGGGACGGTCCTCGCTGTCGACGGGGGGTGGCTCGCGCGCTGAGAGGTCCCCGGCCGGGGACGCAGGACGCAGGGGGACACGCGTCGTGGGCAGCGGCCCACGAACGAGCGGACGGCGGTGCCGCCGTCGCGTGATCAAGGGAGAACTCGTGCTCGTCACTCGTCATCACGGCGCCCGGGTGGGCGGGACCCGGGGCGCCGCGCTCGCGGCGGTCCTCGGGCTCGCCGCCGTCGGCGCCGTCGGACTGCCCGTCGCCGCCGCCCACGCCTCGGGCGTGGCCGTGGCCGCCGCCGCGCAGCAGGACCCCGTCGACGTGACCGTCGACGCGGACGACATCGCCGCGGACAACGTCAACGGCCTCACGTTCAAGGGCTTCGGCGCGCTGAGCGGCAACAGCTCGAGCGCCGTGCTCATGGACTACAAGGCGCAGCACCCGAAGGAGTACGCGCAGCTCCTCCAGGTCCTGTTCGGCGGGAGCCACCCGCTGATGAACCAGGTCAAGATCGAGATGGGCGACGACCGCAACACGTCGACGGGGCCCGAGCCCGCGACGATGCGCACCGCGGACGAGCCCGCGAACGTTGCCCGGGAGCCCGGCTTCCAGCTCGCAGCCGACGCGAAGAAGCTGAACCCGGACCTCAAGGTGAGCATCCTGCGCTGGGAGGCCCCGGCCTGGGCGAGCACGAACGACAAGATCTACACCTGGTACAAGAACACGATCCTCGCCGCGTACCGGACGTACGGCTACATGGTCGACTACGTGAACCCGGGGGTGAACGAGTCCACGGCGGACCTGGCCTGGAGCAAGGACTTCTCCCAGCGCGTGAAGACCGACGCGACGGGGTACGTGAGCGACGACGCGTCGCTGGCCGGCTTCCGGCCGGGCGAGGCGGCGCTGTTCCACCAGATCAAGACGGTGATCTCCGACGAGGCCGGGCTCGGGTCGTTCGGCGACGACATGGTCGCGGACAGCTCCCTGCGGGACGCGGTCGACGTCGCCTCGTACCACTACAACACCGACGACGACGCGGCGGGCGACTTCAAGAAGCTCGCCCAGGTCTTCGACAAGGAGGTCTGGAACTCCGAGGCCCAGGCCACGTTCTCCAACTCGTCGTTCCGGCCGAACAACAACACCAAGGACCCCAGCGTCGCGGGCACGGGGATCGGCGGGGTCAACGGCCCGCTCGAGATGGCGAACACGGTCGTCAAGGGTTTCGTGAACTCCAACCGGACCGCGTTCGTCTACCAGCCGGCCATCGGCTCGTTCTACGAGGGTGGCCAGTACTCCTTCAAGGAGCTGGTGAGCGCGCGCGACCCGTGGTCGGGGTGGATGCACTACGACGCGGGGCTCGCGGTCCTCGGCCAGTTCGCCGACTTCGCGGTGACGGGCTGGGAGAACGCCGACAACACGGCCGGCATCTGGCGCGCCGTGCCGCAGGCGAGCCGGACGACGGCGACCGGGACCAACCCCGTCAACGGGCGCAACGGCCAGCCCGACTACCTGACGCTCGCGGCGCCGGACCGGTCCGACTTCTCCACCGTCGTCGTCAACGACTCCGAGTATGTCCAGACGTACCGGGTCACGCCCGAGCACTTCACGTTCGGTGCCGACCAGAAACTGGCGGTCTGGGAGACGCGCGCCGCCGACGACGGCGAGGCGTTCGACGCGAACTACAAGAGGCACGTGGGCGACGTGCAGGCCGACGCCGACGGCACCTACACGGTGACGGTCAAGCCGTACTCGATCGCGACGGTCACGTCGCTCGACGTGGCCTCGGACGCCGACAACGCCTGGAACACGCCGCTCCCTGTGGAGGGCGAGCGGACCGTCCTGGACGTCGACCCGTCGTCGGGCACGCTGTGGAAGGACGACTTCGACTACAGCGACAAGACCGTCCCGGTGATCGCGGAGGGCGGCGGACTGAGCGGGAAGACCGAGAGCTTCGTCGACTCGCGCGGGGGCGAGACGGGCACCATCCCGCTCTACACGTGGGACCGCAACGGCGGGTTCGAGGCCGTGAAGACGGCCCACGACGGGTGGGTGCTGCGCCAGCAGATCGACCGCACGGCGACCGGCGTCGGGGGCGCCTGGAACGGCGGCGACCCGGTTACCGCGGTCGGCGACCGGCGGTGGACGAACTACGAGGCCGGGGTCGACGTGAAGTTCCTCGGCTCCGCGGACGGGCGCTACGCCGCGATCGGCGCGCGCTCGAGCGGCGGGAGCGGGTCCGCGAGCATCAACGGGACGGCGTACGCGCTCAAGGTCGCGGCCGACGGCTCGTGGCAGCTCCTGCGCATGGGCACGGCGGTCGCGAAGGGCACCGCGGCGTCCGGCTGGGACGCGACCGCCTGGCACCACCTCACGATCCGCGCCGCGGGCGCCACGATCACGGCGTCCGTCGACGGGACGAAGGTTGCGACCTTCACCGACGACGACCCGTACCGGTCCGGCTGGGTCGACCTGGCCAGCAGCTTCGACCACACGGAGTTCGACAACCTGACCGTGCAGCGGGTGCAGGACGAGATCCCGTACTACGGGGAGTACCTCGACGACGAGGAGCTGACCGACCTCTCGAGCACGCCGCAGGCGAAGCTCGTCTACGCCGGGACCTGGGCCCACGCCAACGGCGGGAGCATGTACCAGTACCAGCGCTCGACCTCGACGACGTCGACCAAGGGCTCGAGCGTGAGCTACACGTTCACCGGGTCGGGTCTCGACCTGCTGGGCGCGAACGACGGCACCGCGACCCTCGACGTGAGCGTCGACGGCACGCCGGTGGCCCTCGGCGCGAAGACGCAGACGGCGACGGACTTCCAGGCTCTGTACGCGCTGCGCGGCCTGCCGTGGGGCAAGCACACCGTCACCGTGTCGCTCGCGTCGGGCAAGCTCGTGCTCGACGCGGTCGGCGTGGCGAGCGCGCCCGCGTCGGGCACGGCGTCGACCACGGCGCTCGCCGCCGCGCTCCAGGCGACGGAGAAGGTCAAGCGGACCGGCGACTTCACCGACGCCACGTGGAGCCTGCTGCAGCATGCGATCTTCACGGCGAAGAAGGCAGTCGTCGACCCGGCCGCGTATCGGCTCGACGCCGACGGCGCGACGCAGCTGGCCCAGCGGCTCGTGGACGCGTCGGACCCGCTGCTCGGGCAGATCGCGTCGCTCGCCCCGGTGAGCGCCGCGACCTGGACCGGCGAGGCGCCCACCGGGCTGGCGGCGACGGTCGCCGCGACGCTGGTCGACGGGACGTCACGGGACGTTCCGGTGACCTGGGACCTCGGCGGGCTGTCGTTCGCCACGGACTGGGCCACGGTCAGCGTGCCGGGGCACTACGGGAGCGCGCGGACGACGGCGCGGGTCGAGGTCGTGCCTCGCGGTGCGGTCGCGTTCGCCGACGTCTCGGGCACGAAGCCCGTGCTGGGCTCCGACTCGCCGGCTTACACGGCGGTCAGGGGGCTCGTCGGGGACGGCCTGGTCAACGACGCACCCGACCAGGGCCTCGCGGGCGACGCGACCTGGGGGCACTTCGCGACGAACGCGAAGGGAGCCGCCGAGCCCTACGTCAAGGGCGTCGTCGCCGGGCCCTACGACAAGACGACGACCACCGGGCTGTACACGGCCAATCAGGTGGGTGCGAAGGTCGGCTACACGCTCGACCTGCCCGCGGGCCGCTACACGATCGCCGCGGGGACGTACTCGTGGTGGCCGACCAGCAGCCGCACCGAGGCGGTGTCGCTCACCTACGACGGCGCGGCCCACCAGGTGGGCACGGTGACGCTCGACTCGTCGAGCCCGGGCCGGGTGCTGTCCTACGACGTCGTGCACGCCGAGGACGGCCCGGTGACCCTCACGCTCACCGCGACCAACGCGCAGTCCCCGATGCTGTCGTGGGTCGGCGCCGTCGCGCAGCCGGCGGCGTGGGACGCGGCGGTCGCGTACACGTCCGGCGACCGGGTGACCTCGGGTGGCCGCACGTTCGTGGCGCAGTGGTGGACGCAGGCTGAGGTGCCCGGCGCGTCGTCGTACGGGGCGTGGGCCGAGGTCGGCGCGCCGGCCACCTGCCAGGACGTGACGGCGCGGGAGTGGACCGACTCGTGGGTCTACACGGGCGGCGAGACGGTCGTCCACGACGGCGCGCTGTGGAAGGCGCAGTGGTGGACCCGCGACCAGGAACCGGGGGCGAACGACTCCGGTCCGTGGAGCAGGGCGGGCACCTGCTGACGGAGGTCCCCGACGTGACCGGCGGACGCCCGTCCTGCGGCTCGCGAGTCGAGCCGCGCGGCGGGCGTCCGCGCCGTCGGGTCGCAGCGCCGCCCCCGGGCCGCTGAAGGACGTCAGCCGGCGCGTCGCACCGGCAGAGCCGGCTCCTCGTCGAGCGCTGCCGCGGTGTCGTCCTCCACGGCGTGCACGACCGCGCCACCGGCCGCGAGGCCGGCGAGCGCGCCGTCGTCGGGGTGGGCGTCCGTCACGACGTGGCCGATCGACCGGCTGGGCACCGCCTCGACGACGGAGTCCCGGCCGACGGCGGCACCCACGGCGAGCGCGACGGTGTGCTGCGCGGCGAGGGCGAGCGCGCGGTTGACGGACGCGACCGGGAGGCTGCGGGACGTGAGCCCGTGTGCCGCCGTGAGCCCGTCGGCCGGCACGAAGGCGTACCGCACGCGGATTCCCTGGAGGGACGCCTCGGCGGCGGTCCCGACGAGGGCCAGACCGTCGCCGCCCTCGGCCGAGCCGCCGGTGACGATCACGTCGGCGTCGGTCGGTGCGAGCTCGACCGCGACGACCAGCGAGTTCGTGACGACGGTCAGCCCGGGCACCTGGGCGAGCGCGGAAGCGAGCTGCCGGTCGCCGGTCCCGGCGCCGATCGCGACGGCGTCGCCGGGCTCGACGAGCCCCGCTGCGAGTCGTGCGACGGCCGACACGGTCCGCGCGGGGCCGTCGACCACGAGCGCGGCGAGCGTCGGACCGGGCGACGTCCGTCGGGCGGGGTCCGGGCGCGAGGCGCCACCGCGCTGCCGGCGGACCAGGCCCTGCCGATCGAGGTCGCGCAGGTCGCGCCGGATCGTCGCCTCCGACGCGCCGACGAGCGCCGAGAGGTCGTGCAGCGAGACGAGGCCACGGTCCTGGACGTGCTGCACGATCGACCGGCGTCGGGCGTAGGGATGCATGGTGCCTCTCCGTGATCGTCGTGCCGGCGGGTCGCCTGCGGCGATGTTAACGTCGCCAAACTTGCTGCCCAACCTGACAGCGATGGACAGGATGTGACCGGCCCCACGGCTATGCTCGGGCCATGTCGACCGAGGACGAGGTGCGCGCCGTCCGCGCACGGGGGAGGGCCCGCCTCGGCCCGTCGATCGGTGACGTCGCCCGCGAGGCCGGCGTGTCCGCGCAGACAGTCTCCCGCGTGTCGACCGGTGCTGACAACGTCCGGCCGGACACCCGCAGCCGCGTCCTCGAGGCGATGGAGAAGCTCGGCTACTCGCCCAACCACGCGGCACGCGCTCTGCGCTACGGCAGCTTCGGCGCGATCGGCATCATCGCCCACCAGCTCGCGCGCACGGGGGAGTCGCGGACGGTCGAGGCGGTCGTGGAGGCGGCCCGCCAGAAGGGCTACACCACGAGCCTCGTGGACGTCCGGTCGCCGTCGCCGACCGACGTCGACGACGCGGTCAAGCGGCTCGACCACCAGTCGATCGACGGCCTCGTCATCATCCGCGCCGAGACGGCCACCCCCGCCACGCTCGTGCTGCCCCGACGACTCCCCGTCGCGGTCTCGGACTCGCGGTTCGTCGGGCACCACCCGGCGGTCGGTGCCGACCAGCGCGGGGGCACGCAGGCGGCCGTCGAGCACCTGCTCAGCCTCGGGCACCGCACGGTGCACCACCTGGCGGGGCCGGCGGAGTCGGCGCCGGCGGAGATCCGCGTCCAGGTCTGGAGCGAGGTCCTCCAGGCGGCGGGCCGCGAGGTCCCGGTGCCGCTCCGCGGCGACTGGAGCTCGCGCTCGGGCTACGAGCTCGGGGTTCGGGTGGCTCGCGACCGGGACGTCACGGCGGTCTTCGCTGCCAACGACGAGATGGCCGCGGGGCTGATGCGGGCGCTGTACGAGCACGGGCTCCGCGTGCCCGACGACGTCAGCGTGGTCGGCTTCGACGGGATCCCGCTCGCGGAGTACTTCTGGCCGCCGCTGACGACCGTGCGCCAGGACTTCCACCGGATCGGGGAGGAGCTGGTGGCGCTGCTGGCGCGCCAGCTCGACGGCGAGGTCCTGACCGACCACCGGGCGGTCGTGCCGACCGAGCTGGTGGTGCGAGCGAGCACCGCGCCGCCGGGGCGTGCCGCCGCGCCCTGAACCCGGGCGGCGTCGGCTGGCTCGCGGCCGGTGAGCATCGTCACCGAACCGTGATCGGGCTGGCTTGACGCCCGAGCCCATGTGACTGCATGATCGGTTCTGTTCATGTTTACGCAAACATCTGTGCTCCGCTGACATGAATGGTGACGTCACCATGCGGAGCGCTCGAGGAAGAGGTTGACGACGATGTCTCAAGCGACACCCGCGGTAGCACCGCCTGCGGCCGTCGCCCCCGCCCGACGGCGTCGTGCGCCGTCCGCCCGTCATCGCTGGACGGGATGGGGGTTCCTCGGGCCCTTCGCCATCGTGTTCGCGCTGGTGTTCCTCGCCCCGCTCGTCTACTCGATCTACCTCAGCCTGTTCCGCAACCGGCTGATCGGTGGCAACGCGTTCGTGGGGCTGGACAACTACACCCAGGCGCTGAAGGACCCGCAGTTCTGGTCCGGCTTCGGGCGGGTGGCGCTGTTCCTCGTCGTGCAGGTGCCGATCATGCTCGGCATCGCCCTGCTGGTCGCCCTCGCGATCGACAGCGGCCGCCTCTACGGCAAGAACTTCTTCCGCATCGCGATCTTCATGCCGTACGCGGTGCCCGCCGTCGTCGCGAGCCTCCTGTGGGGCTTCATGTACGGGTCGCGGTTCGGGCTCGTGGGGAACATCAACGACGCGTTCGGCTGGCACCTGCCCGACCCGCTCGCCCCGAGCTGGATCCTCGCGTCCATCGGCAACATCGTCACGTGGGAGTTCGTCGGCTACAACATGCTGATCTTCTACGCCGCGCTGCGCGTCGTGCCGACGTCGCTCTACGAGGCCGCCGAGATCGACGGCGCCAGCCAGTGGCGCATCGTCCGGCACATCAAGATCCCGGCGATCCGCGGCTCGCTCGTCATCGCGACGATCTTCTCGATCATCGGCAGCTTCCAGCTCTTCAACGAGCCGAGCATCCTCAAGTCGCTCGCGCCCAACTCGATCTCGACCTACTTCACGCCCAACCTGTACGCGTACTCGCTGTCGTTCTCCGGCCAGCAGTACAACTACTCGGCGACGATCGCGATCGTCATGGGCGTCATCACCATGATCATCGCCTACGCCGTTCAGCTGCGTGGCATGCGACGGGGGAACTGACCCATGGCCGCCACCACCCTCTCCCCGCGCGTCACGCGCCCCGCGAGCGCCCGCCGTCGTCGGCACGGCGTCGACAAGCCGCGCCGTTCCGTCCTGCTGACCGTCCTCACGTGCATCGTGCTGCTCTACGCGTTGGTGCCGCTGGCGTGGCTGCTGATCAACTCGACGAAGACGCAGGCCGGGCTGTTCGACTCGTTCGGGCTCTGGTTCTCGGACGACTTCGCGCTGTGGAGCAACATCCACGACACCCTGACCTACGACCACGGCATCTTCCTCCGGTGGCTGCTCAACACCGTGCTGTACGTCGTCGTGGGCGCTGGCGGTGCGACGCTCCTCGCCACCCTGGGCGGCTATGCGCTTGCGAAGTTCAGCTTCCCGGGCAAGCGCGCGGTCTTCGCCGTCGTCATCGGCGCCGTGGCGGTTCCGGGCACGGCTCTGGCGGTCCCGACCTTCCTGCTCTTCAGCAAGCTGGGACTCACCAACACCCCGTGGGCGGTGATCCTGCCGTCGCTGATCTCCCCGTTCGGGCTGTACCTCATGTGGGTCTTCGCGAACGACGCGATCCCCACCGAGCTGCTCGAGGCCGCCCGGATGGACGGCGCCGGCGAGGTACGCACGTTCTTCAGGGTGAGCGCCCCCCTGCTGGCCCCGGGGGTCGTGACGGTCCTCCTGTTCACGATGGTCGCGACCTGGAACAACTACTTCCTGCCGCTGATCATGCTCAAGGACTCGCACTGGTACCCCCTGGTCCTCGGGCTCAACCAGTGGAACGCGCAGGCGGCGACAGCCGGCGGCGAGGCGATCTTCAACCTCGTGATCACCGGCTCGCTCCTGACGATCGTGCCGCTCATCGCGGCGTTCCTGCTGCTCCAGCGCTTCTGGCAGTCCGGCCTGTCGGCCGGCGGCGTCAAGGAGTGAGCCTCACCCACCGCGCTCCCGCGCATCCCGAGCCCGACGACGCCCGTCCGGTCTCGACCACGAAGAAGTGAGAGGAATCCCCATGTCCCGCATCACCCGACGCAGCCGGCTCCTCGCCGGTGGCGCGATCGTCGGAGTCCTGTCGCTCGCGCTGGCCGCGTGCAGCAGCTCGTCCGACGACTCCGGCAGCACGCCGAAGCCCGCGAACACCTCCGCGGTCGAGGACGCGCTCGCCAAGGGCGGCTCCATCACCGTGTGGGCGTGGGAGCCCACGCTCAAGGAAGTCGTCCCCGCGTTCGAGAAGAAGTACCCGAACGTCAAGGTGAACCTCGTCAACGCCGGCACCGGCAACGACCAGTACACCGCGCTGCAGAACGCGATCAAGGCCGGCAAGGGCGTGCCCGACGTCGCGCAGATCGAGTACTACGCGCTCCCGCAGTTCGCGCTCGGCAAGTCGGTGGCCGACCTGAGCCAGTTCGGCGCCGGGTCGCTCGACGGCACCTTCACGCCCGGCCCGTGGGGATCCGTGCACAGCGGCGACGCGATCGACGGCCTGCCGATGGACTCCGGGCCCATGGCGCTGTTCTACAACAAGAAGGTCTTCGATAAGTACGGCCTCAAGGTCCCGACGACCTGGGACGAGTACGTCGCCGACGCGCAGAAGCTCCACGCCGCCAACCCCAAGGCGTACATCACGAACGACACCGGCGACGCCGGCTTCACGACGAGCATGATCTGGCAGGCCGGCGGCAAGCCCTACACCGTCGACGGCACGAACGTGAAGATCGACTTCGCGAACGACGCCGGCACCCAGAAGTTCACCTCCACCTGGCAGAAGCTCCTCGACGGCAAGCTCGTCGCGCCCGTCAGCTCGTGGAGCGACGAGTGGTACAAGGGGCTCGGCGACGGCACGATCGCGACGCTCGCCATCGGCGCCTGGATGCCGGCGAACCTCGAGTCCGGCGTGGCCGCAGCCAAGGGCGACTGGCGCGTGGCGCCGCTGCCGCAGTGGACGGCCGGGGAGAACGCCAGCTCCGAGAACGGCGGCTCCTCGCTCGCCGTGACCGACGCCAGCAGCAACAAGGCGCTCGCGTACGCCTTCACCAAGTTCGCCACGGTCGACGAGGGCGTGCAGATCCGCGTCGACGGCGGCGCCTTCCCGGCGACCACCGCGACGCTGAAGTCGCAGGACTTCCTGAGCGCGGCCCCCGCCTACTTCGGCGGCCAGAAGATCAACGAGGTGCTCGCGCAGTCCGCCGAGAACGTCGTGGAGGGCTGGAGCTACCTGCCCTTCCAGGTCTACGCGAACTCGATCTTCAACGACACGGTCGGCAAGGCGTACACCGGCGCCACGACGCTCTCCGACGGCCTCAAGGCCTGGCAGGACGCGTCGGTCAAGTACGGCCAGGACCAGGGCTTCACGGTCAACAAGTAGCACCCGCCCCGCGGCCGGCGACGACGTTCGTCGGCCGCGGGCCCGGCGTCGGCCGCGACGCCGCCCCGAGCCACACCCGGAGGACAGACTCATGACACCGCCCGTCCAGCACCGCTGGCTCCGCTGGCCGAACCCGGCCGGCAGCGACGGCGCAGCCTCGGGCTCCCTCGCCCCGCCCGTCGGCTACGGCGCCGACTACAACCCGGAGCAGTGGCCCCGGGAGGTGTGGGCGGAGGACGCGCGGCTCATGCGCGAGGCCGGCGTCACCATCGTGACGCTCGCGGTCTTCAGCTGGGCCAAGCTCCAGCCGGACGCCGACACGTGGGACTTCGCGTGGCTCGACGAGGTCATGGACCTCATGCACGCCCACGGGATCGCCGTCGACCTCGCCACGGCGACGGCCTCGCCCCCGCCGTGGCTGACGACGGCGCACCCCGAGATCCTCCCGGTGAACGAGCGCGGCGAGACGCTCTGGCCCGGCGCGCGCCAGCACTGGCGCCCCACCTCGCCGGTGTTCCGTGAGCACGCGCTGCGCCTGGTCGAGGCGATGGCGGAGCGGTACGGCGACCACCCGGCGCTCGCGGCGTGGCACGTGTCGAACGAGCTCGGGTGCCACAACGTCTACGACTACTCGTCCGACGCCGCGGACGCGTTCCGCGGCTGGCTGCGGGACCGCTACAAGACGGCCGACGCGCTCAACGACGCCTGGGGCACGAGCTTCTGGTCGCAGCGCTACGGCTCGTTCGACCAGGTGCTCCCGCCGCGCCTGGCCGCCAGCTACCCCAACCCGACGCAGCAGCTCGACTTCAAGCGGTTCTCGTCCGACGCGCTGCGCGACCACCTGCGCGCGGAGGCCGCGGTGCTGCGCCGGCTCACGCCCGACGTGCCCGTCACCACCAACTTCATGGTCATGGGCGAGACCCGCGGCATGGACTACGTCGGCTGGGCCGCAGACCTCGACTTCGTGTCCAACGACCACTACCGGCAGGCCGTCGAGCGCGCCGACGACGAGCTGTCGTTCTCCGCCAACCTCACGTCCGGGATCGCCGGCGGCAAGCCGTGGTACCTGATGGAGCACGCGACCAGCGCCGTCAACTGGCAGGACGTCAACCTGCCGAAGAGCACGGCGATGCTGCTCCACGACGCGCTGACGCACGTCGCGCACGGCGCCGACTCGGTGTGCTTCTTCCAGTGGCGTGCCTCGGCGTCCGGCGCCGAGAAGTACCACTCCGGGATGGTCCCGCACGCCGGCGCCGACTCCGAGCTGTTCCGCGGCGTCGTCCGGCTGGGGCGGACGCTCGAGGCGCTCGCTCCCGTCGTCGGGTCAGAGCGCGCGCAGGCGCCCGTCGCGATCCTGTTCGACTGGGACTCCTGGTGGGCGAGCGAGCTCGACTCCCACCCCACATCCCTGCTGCGCTACCGCCAGGAGGCGCTCGACTGGTACGGCGCGCTGCTCGACGCGGGCGTCCGGGCGGACGTCGTCCCCGTGGACGCCGACCTGTCCGGCTACGCGATGGTCGTCGCGCCCGTGCTGTACCTCGTGCCGGAGGAGACGGCCGAGCGCCTGCGCTCGTACGTCGACGGCGGCGGGCACCTCGTCGCCACGTACTTCTCGGGGATCGCCGACGCCGACGACCGGATCTACCTCGGGGGCTACCCGGGTGCGCTCCGCGACCTGCTCGGCGTCCGCGTCGAGGAGTTCGCTCCGCTGCTGGACGGCCAGACGGTGCGCCTCTCGACCGGCGCCGTCGGGAGCCTGTGGACCGAGCCCGTGCAGCTCACCGACCCGGCCACCGAGGTGCTCGCGTCGTACCTGTCGGGGTCTCTCGCCGGGAGCCCGGCGGTGACCCGGCGACCGGTCGGCACCGGGTCGGCGGCGTACGTGTCGACGCGGCTCGGGAACGAGGGCCTGGCCACGGTCCTGCCGCAGCTCCTCGCGGGTGCGGGCGTCGTGAGCGAGCTGCCGGCGTCGGCGCGCGGCACGGTCGAGCGCGTCGTGCGGACCGACGGGGACGCCCAGTTCGTGTTCCTCGTCAACCGCACCGAGCACCGTGTCGTCCTGCCTGCGACCGGCGAGCTCCTGGTGGGCGAGCGCGACGACGACGGCGCGGTCGTGCTCGACGCGCACGGCGTCGCCGTCCTGCGCGAGCCGGCCACCGCCTCCTGACCCGACGCGCCCCCTCCGCCGCGCGCGTTGGACGGAGGGGGCCCGTCGTCCCGCCGCCGCGACGTGAGCGAGCGGCCCGTGCTCCTCGCGAGCACGCGATCCGCGCCCCTCGACGACGGGGTCCCGGGCGCCCCCCCGCACCCGCCGTCCCCCGGCTGCCCCGCCCCCCGCCCGGGGGGCCGGGGTCCGCACCCTACTGTTCAGGCCGGGGGACCCCGTGTTCGGCGTGGGTGGGGCCGGCCACGACGGCGGCACCCTCTCCCGGACGGAAGGTCACCCCGGCGGGGGCCTTGACAGACCCGCACGCACGACCACTACCATCAGGACACCGATGTGAACGCTCACATCAATCAGTCCGACCACAGCCGCTCGGATCGCCCCAGGGCTTTCGAACCGGTTCGACGATGAAACGGAGACCCGATGACGACCATCGGCGACGTCGCCCGTCACGCGGGCGTCTCCCGCTCCACCGTGTCGTACGCGCTCTCCGGCAAGCGCACGATCTCGGCCGAGACGCGCGAGCGCGTCGAGCGGGCGGTCGCCGAGCTGGGCTTCACCCCGAACGCCGGGGCCCGCGCGCTGAAGACGTCGCAGACGATGGTGCTCGGGCTCCTGCTCCAGTTCCACGCCGACGAGTTCGCGCCCGCGATGCTCCAGTACGTGCTGCCGGTCTCCCAGGCGGCGCGGGCGGAGGGCTACGACATCCTCATGGTCACGGACCCGGACGGCCCGCGCGCCATCCATCGGATCGGCGACTCCGACATGGTCGACGGCTTCGTCCTGCTCGACGTCACCTCGGAGGACCCCAGGATCCCGTCGCTGCGCGAGGTGCGCCAGCCCGGGGTGCTCATCGGCCTCCCGCGCGACACGCGTGAGCTGGACGTCATCGACCTCGACTTCGGCGAGGCCGCGCGCATGCTGGTCGACCACCTGCACGAGCGCGGCCACCGCGAGATCGTCCTGGTCTCGCCGCCGCACCATGTCGTCGAGCGCGGCGGGTCGTACGTGTGGCGGTTCCGGGACGCGGCGATCGAACGGGCGGCGCGGTACGGCCTGCAGATCCACGCCTCCTACGGCGAGTCCCGCTCACCCGCGATCGGGGAGAGCGTCAACGCGATCCTCGACGCGCACCCGTACGCGACGGCCCTCGTCGTGCACAACGACGCGACCATCGCCGCTCTCCCCGGGATCCTGCGGGACCGGGGGCTGCGCGTCCCGGACGACCTCAGCGTCGTCTCGCTGTACTCGCGCGACTTCGGCGAGGAGTTCTCGCTCCCGTTCACCGCGGTCGAGTCCGCGGCCGACGAGCTGGGGCGCAGCGGCGTCGCGCAGCTCGTCCGTCGCATCACCCGGGCACCCGACGCCGGTCCGCCGGTCGCCCGGTTCGTCGCACCCGTCCTCCGGGACCGGGGGAGCACCCGACCGATCCACGCGACGCGTTCGACGAACCCCTGAGGCCGCGCGCCGGTCTGACCGTCGAATCGGTTCGCCGCCGCATCCCAGCACGACATGGACACAGCACGATTCAGAGAGGAACCTCCTGTGAACACCATCCGCTCCACCCGCCTCGCGAAGGTCGCCGGCGTCGCCGCCGGGGCCGCGCTCCTCGGCTCCGTCGCCGCCTGCAGCAGCGGCTCGTCCGGCTCCGGCGACGACACGTCGTCGTCGGCGAAGCTCACCACGGTCAGCTTCTGGGACCCGTACCCCCAGTACGACGACAGCTCGGACTGGGCGAAGTACGTCCAGGCGTGCGCACCCACCGGCACGACGCTCAAGCGCACGACGGCGCCCACGGCCGACCTGCTCAACAACCTGACGACGGCGGTCAAGGAGGGCAACGCGCCCGACGTGATCCTCCTCGACAACCCGGCCGTCCCGGAGGCCGCGAGCTCGGGCCTCCTCGCGCCCGCGTCCGACGTCGGCATCGACACGTCGGGCTTCGACGCGAACCTGGCCGGGCCGGGCACCGTCGACGACGTCACGTACGGCGTCCCGGTCGGCGCCAACACGTTGGGGCTGTACTACAACAAGGACATCCTCGACAAGGCGGGCGTCGACCCGTCGACCCTCACCTCCTGGGACGGCCTCAACGCCGCGCTGGAGAAGGTGACCAAGGCCGGTTCGAAGGGCATCACGTTCGCCGGGATCGCGGGCGAGGAGGGCGTGTTCCAGTTCCTGCCCTGGTTCTGGGGCGCCGGCGCGAACCTCAAGGAGCCGGGCTCGGCCCAGGCGACCGAGGCCGGCCAGCTCGTCTCGGACTGGATCGGCAAGGGCTACGCGCCCAAGTCGGCCGCGACGGACAACCAGTCGGCGTCGTGGGACCTCTTCCTCACGGGCAAGTACGCGTTCGCGGAGAACGGCTCGTGGTTCGCGAAGGCCGCGTCCGAGCAGAAGTTCCACGCGGTGATGGTGCCGATCCCCGCCAAGGCCGGTAACGCGGCGCCCGTCCCGACCGGCGGCGAGTTCGCGCTCGCGCCGCTGCAGAAGAAGAACGCGTCCGCGCACTACGCGAACGCGAAGCAGGTCATCGAGTGCCTGGTCGGCAAGGACAACCAGGTCAAGACCGCCGACGCCCTCGGCTACTTCGCCGCGAACAAGGACCTGCGCCAGTCGCAGATCGCGTCCGACAAGATCTGGACGCCGTGGGCGAGCGCGATCGAGAGCGCCCAGGGCCGCACGAGCGACCTCGGCGCCCAGTACACCGTCACGTCGGCGGCGCTCTCGACGGCGCTGCAGACCTCGCTCAACGCGGCCGGGGACTCCGGCGCGGTGTCCGACGCCTTCAAGCAGGCCACGACCGACGCCCAGGGCTGACGCCCCGGGCGGGCGAGGCCGCGCCGTCGGGCAGGACCCAGCACCGACACCTCCCGACGGCGCAGCCCCACCACCACCATCAGCCCTGCACGACCGCTCCCACCCGCACGACGACGAATGGTGAGACCCGTGGGCATCCACACCCCCGCACCCGCGCCGTCCCTCGAGCCCGCGCTCGAGGGGCAGCGCGCCGAGCTCGGCGACGCGCCACCCGCGCACCCGCGCCGCAGGATCCGGCCCAGCACCTGGGCCGCCCTCGCGTTCGTGGCCCCGCTCGTGATCTACCTGGCGCTGTTCTACGCCTACCCGCTGTACGAGAACGTGTCGATGAGCCTGCACCGGTTCACGCGCGCCACGTTCGTCACGGGCCAGGCGCCGTTCGTCGGGCTCGACATCTATCGCGAGGTGATCGGCTCGCCGCAGTTCTGGCCGATCGTCCGGCAGACGGCGACGTTCGTGATCGTCTCGCTCGTGTTCCAGTACGCGCTCGGGCTGGCGCTCGCGGTGTTCTTCCGCCGCGGCTTCCCGCTGTCGGGGCTGCTGCGCGGGCTGTTCCTCGTGCCGTGGCTGCTGCCGATCATCGTCTCGGCGACCACGTGGCAGTGGATGATGGACGCCGACTCGGGCATCATCAACCGGTTCCTCGGCGTGTTCGGCGTCGACCCGGTGTGGTGGCTCAACGCCGACCACTCGCTGTGGGCCGTGACGATCGCCAACATCTGGCTCGGGATCCCGTTCAACCTCGTGATCCTGTACTCGGGGCTGCAGAACATCCCGACCGACCTGTACGAGGCGGCGTCGCTCGACGGCGCGGGCGCGTGGCGACAGTTCTGGTCGATCACCTTCCCGCTGCTGCGCCCCGTCACCGCCATCACGCTGCTGCTGGGCTTCGTCTACACGCTCAAGGTCGTCGACATCGTCTGGATCATGACCCAAGGCACCGGCACGTCCCAGACCCTCGCGACCTGGGCCTACTCGATGGCCTTCGGCAAGGGGACGTCTGCCGTCATCAAGTACTCCCAGGCCTCCGCCGTCGGCTCGATCCTGCTGCTCGTCGCGCTGGTCATGGGCTTCGTGTACCTGCTCGTCCAGCGTCGCCAGGAGGACTGACCATGGACCGCGTCAACCGCACCTGGTGGAAGACCGTGCTCGGGGTCGTCCTGACCGCGCTCATGCTCTTCCCGCTGTACTGGATGATCAACGTCTCGCTCACCAAGCGCGAGGCCATCCGCGACGGGGACCTGTACCCCAAGGCGTTCACGCTCGAGCACTACGACGTGGTGCTCCACGACCAGCTGCCGTACCTCGGGACGAGCATCCTCGTGGGAGCCGGGACCGTCGCCCTGACGCTCGCGATCTCGGCGCCCGCGGCGTACGCGCTGTCGCGGCTCGTGCTGCCCGGACGCCGGGTGCTCAGCTTCCTGCTGATCGTCGCGCAGATGATCCCGGCCGTCGTGATGGCCCTCGGCTTCTACACCATCTACACCAACCTCGGGATCCTCGACACCGTGCCCGGGCTGATCCTCGCCGACTCCACGATCGCCGTGCCGTTCGGCGTCATGCTGTTCGCCGCCTTCATGACGGGCATCCCGGGCGAGCTGCTCCAGGCCGCGCAGATCGACGGCGCCTCGTACTGGCGCACGTTCCGCTCGGTCGTCATGCCGGTCGCGCGCAACTCCGCGGTCACCGTCGGGCTGTTCGCGTTCCTGTGGGCGTGGTCGGACTTCCTGTTCGCGTCCACGCTCAACCGTGACGGCGGCAAGCTCCGCCCGATCACGATGGGCCTGTACGACTACATCGGCTCGCAGAACCAGCAGTGGGGCGAGCTCATGGCCACGGCCGTCCTCGCCTCGATCCCGACGGCGGTGCTCCTGCTCGTCGCGCAGCGCTACGTCGCCGCCGGCGTCACCGCGGGCGCCGTCAAGGACTGACGGCTCGCGCCGGAATCCGTCCCTCCCGACCCTCTACCCGACCGAGGACCCCATGGACCACCGCGGCGCGCCCGCCTCCCTGACCTTCGACCTGCGTGAGATCCCGTTCTCGACGCGCGGCTCCTGGCTCGACCTGTCTCCCGTCACCGCGCTGCACACGACGACCGACGCCGTCCACCTCGTCTCACACCGCAACGGGATGCACGGGGTGCTGCGGCTCGAGCCCGTGCGAGAGGGCGCGGTCGTGGGCGCCGCATGGCGCGCGGGGCCGAGCGTCTTCGCCTGGTCGGCGGACGACGGGGACGTCGCCGGGACCGTGGAGGCCGTGTTCGACGGCCTCGAGACGCTCCGCCTGCGCGGCTCCGGCCTCGGGCTCCGGCTCGCCGACGCCGCCGGCGGCCTCACGCCGTTCACCGGCACGTACCTGTACGTCGACCCGGTCGACGACGCCGTCGTGTTCACCTCCTACGAGACCGGACGCCGGTACCGGGTGACGTCCGTGCGGGGGTCCGTGGACGTCGTCGGCGGGGAGGCGCTGGGGGTCGCCGAGCGCGCCGTCGTGCTGGGGGCCGACGGGGGCGCGTGGGAGGCGACGGTCGAGGAGACGACGTCCGGAGCGCCCGCCTACGAGGTGGCGCGGTCCTTCGACGCGGCGGTCGCCGCGTCGGCGAGCGCGTTCGGCGCGTACCTCGACGCCGTGGCGCCGTGGCGCGACGAGCGGACACCAGCCGCGGCGCTCGCCGCGTACGTGCTGTGGTCGTCGACGGTCGCACCCGAGGGCTTCACGACGCGCGAGTCCGTGCTCATGTCGAAGCACTGGATGGACAAGCTGTGGAGCTGGGACCACTGCTTCAACGCGCTCGCGCTCGCGCCCGGCCTGCCCGACGCGGCCCTGGACCAGTTCCTCGCGCCGTTCGACCACCAGGACGCCACCGGCGCGCTGCCCGACTCGATCACCCACTCCGAGGTCCTCTACAACTACGTCAAGCCGCCGATCCACGGCTGGGCCCTGCGCCGGCTGCGGGCGACGGCCGGACGCGACCTGACGCGCGACGAGCTCGCCGAGGTCCACGACCGCCTGGCCCGGTGGTCGCGGTTCTGGCTCGACCGGCGTCGTCGGCCCGGGCACGCGCTGCCGTACTACCAGCACGGCAACGACAGCGGCTGGGACAACTCCACGACGTTCGACCGCGACCGCGTCATCGAGTCGCCCGACCTCGCCGGCTTCCTGGCGCTCCAGCTCGAGGTGCTCGCGGACCTGTCCGAGGAGCTCGGGCGGCCTGCCGAGGAGTGGAAGGCCGCGCGCGACGCGCTGCTCGGGGCTCTGCTCGACGAGCTCTGGACCGGCAGCGAGCTCGTGGCCGTCGGCGCGCTGTCGGGGGAGCGGAGCACCGCGACGAGCCTGCTCAACGTCCTGCCGCTCGTGCTGGGGGACCGGCTGCCCGCCGACGTGCGGACGGCGCTCGCGGAGCGACTCGTCACGCATCTCACCGAGCACGGACCCGCGACCGAGCCCCTGACCTCGCCCCACTTCGAGGACGACGGCTACTGGCGCGGGCCGATCTGGGCGCCGTCGACCGCGCTGATCGAGGACGGGCTGCGGGTCTCGGGTTTCACCGACCTTGCGGACACCGTGAGCGCGCGGTTCCGCGCGCTGTGCGAGCGCTCCGGCTTCGCCGAGAACTTCGACGCCCGCACCGGCGCGGGCCTGCGGGACCGCGCCTACACCTGGACCGCCGCGGTGTACCTGACGCTCGCCGCGGCCCACGTCCGGCGGGGCTGAGGCGGAGCCGGGACGACACGGAAGGAGGGAGGCGAGGGACGCCGTCGGATGTGAGCGCTCACACCGATGAGGCCGCGGCCACGGCCGCGGGGCAAGGGAACCACGGATGCGAAGGAGCACCACGATGGAACGCACCTTGAGAAGACTCACCGCCGCGGGGGCGAGCGCGGCGCTCGCCGTCGTCGGCCTCGCGCCGGTCCTCGCCTGGCCTGCGCACGCCGCCGAACAGCCTGCCGCCGTGGCGGCGGGTCTGCCGGCGCCGGTCGTCGACTACACGTTCGACGACGCCGGCCCCGGCACCACGACGTTGCACAACTCCGGCTCGGGCGGGGCCGCGTACGACGGGACGGTCGTGAACGCGGCGGCGCTGAAGACGGGGACCCGCGACGGTGCGGGCACGCTCACGCTGCCCGGCGGCCCGCAGGGCACGACGGACTCCACGATGCCGTACGTGAAGATCCCCAACGGCCTCTACCGGGGCGCGAAGGGCGTCACGGTCTCGACGTGGGTCAAGTGGGACGGCAAGAACGTCACCTCGGTCGCGCCGTGGACCTTCATCCTGGGCGGCGACAAGCTCCCGAACAACAACTACGGCGTCTTCTGGGCGCCGTCGGAGAACGGCAAGAACAGCGCCGCGGCCAACGACGGCGCCGAGTACAAGATCAACGCCGCCGACGCGCTGCCGTCGGACCGCTGGATGCACCTCACGCTGACCGAGGACGGCTCCCAGCTCGTCATGTACGTCAACGGTGTGAGGACCGACGCGCGGTCGGCGCCGATCGACCTCGGGAAGCTCTACTCGGCGTCGAGCACCTACTCCGGTCTGATCGGCCGGACGCAGTGGACCCAGCAGTACGCCACGTACTTCGGCGGCCAGCTCGACGACTTCCGGGTCTACGACACCGCGCTCACCGCCGAGCAGGTCGCGGGGCTCGGCGAGGACGTCGCGACCCTGACCGGCGTCGCGCCGGGCGGTGTCCAGGTCACGACGGCGACCGGCGTCGCGCCGACCCTCCCGGCGACGGTGAACGCGACGTACAGCGACGGCTACGACCGGCCGGTCGCGGTGACGTGGGACGTCGTGGACCCGGGGTCGTACGCTCACGCGGGGAGCTTCACGGTCCACGGCACGACGGCGGTAGGGGAGGTCACGGCGACCGTGGAGGTCAAGACCGACAACCAGGTCGACATCGACCTGGCGAAGACGACGGGCGACTTCATGGGCGGCGCCGTCGGGACCCTGTACGGGCTCTACGGGCAGGACATCCCGTCCAACAACGTCATCGACGGGATCAAGCTCCGGACCGTCGCCACCAAGGCGCAGGACGGCCCCCAGCACCCGGGTGCTGACGCGCTCGAGGTGCTCAAGCCGCTCGTGGACTCGTCGGGTGGTGACGTCTACATCTACATGACGGACATCTACCGCGGGTTCCCGTACGAGTGGCCTGGCGACACCCCGCAGGCCCGCCTCGCCGACTTCGAGGCGAAGATGAGGACGCAGGTCGAGCAGGTGGCGAGCCTGCCGGAGAAGTACCGCAGCCACGTCGTCTTCGTGCCGTTCAACGAGCCCGAGGGCAACATGTTCGGGACCGGGACCTGGAGCTACAACAAGATCTCGTGGCTGAACGACCCGCAGTACTACTTCAAGGCGTGGGACGACGCGTACGCGCTCATCAAGGACCGCCTGCCCGACGCGCGGATCGCCGGCCCGAACACGAGCGTCCTGTACACGCAGGTCCAGGGGTTCCTCGAGCACGCGCTCGCGCAGGGCACCATGCCCGACGTCGTCACGTGGCACGAGCTGAGCGACCCGGCGTCCATCCGGACGAACGTCGCGAAGTTCCGCTCGTGGGAGGACAGCCTCTACAAGGGAACCGCATACGAGGGCAAGCACCTGCCGATCAACATCGACGAGTACGCGTTCAACTACCACACCTCGGTGCCCGGCCAGATGATCCAGTGGGTCTCCGCGCTCGAGGACGCCAAGGTCGACGGCGACGTCGCGTACTGGAACATCGACGGCAACGTCTCCGACTCGGCGGTCCAGGCCAACCGGGGCAACGGGCAGTGGTGGCTGTTCAACGCCTACGGCCAGATGACCGGCAAGACCGTCCAGCTCACGCCGCCCCACCCGAACCGGAGCTACACGCTCCAGGGCGTCGCGACCCTCGACACGTCGCGCAAGCAGGCGAAGGCGATCATCGGCGGCGCGTCGGGCAACTCGCTGGTGAACTTCCAGCACGTCGACGCCGCGACGTTCGGGCCGACCGCCCACGTGTCGGTCAAGGAGATCGGCTGGTCGGGGCAGGTGGGTGACTCGTCCGGCCCGCGCGACGTCGCGGAGCTGAACGTGCCCGTCACGTCGGGCTCGTTGGCGCTCGCGTTCGGGGAGGGTGACCTGCCCGTGCTCGACGCCGAGTCCGCGTACGTCATCACGGTGACGCCGGGTGCGAACGCCGACACGACGACGGCCGCGCCCGACCTCTGGAGAGCCACCTACGAGGCCGAGGACGCCGCGCACAGCGGCACCGGCTACACGAAGAACGGGCCCGAGGGCACGACGTCGAACGTGTCCGGGTTCTACACCTCGGGCGGGTACGACGTCGGCGGCCTCCGTGCCGGCTCCGACGTGAAGCTCGCCTTCACGGTCGACGTGCCGCGGGACGGGACCTACGACCTCAGCGTGTTCGCGAACTCGCTCAACACGTACGACGCGGTCAAGGAGCAGGGACCGACGAACGTGTTCCTCACGGTCGACGGGCAGGCCGAGCAGGAGCTCTACCTGCCGCTCGGCTACAAGTGGGTGGTCTGGGACCACACCGACACGACCGTGCACCTCACGGCCGGCAAGCACACGCTGACGCTCGCCGCGCGCAGCCTCGACGGGTCGAAGGTCACCCAGGGCGACGCGATCGTCGACAAGATCGACCTCGCGCTGCCCGACCCGAAGGCCGCCACCCAGGTGTACGAGGGGGAGAACGCCGAGCTCGACGGCGCGGTCGCCGACTACACCCGCACGGGCGTGTCCGGCTCGGGCGCCGCGGCGCTCGGGACTGACGGCTCGGCGACGTTCTGGGTCTACGGGAAGGACGACGCCGAGCGCTCGCTCTCGGTCGACACCCTCGGCTCGGGGACCGCGACCCTCACGGTCAACGGGCAGCGGGTCGGCACCATCGGCTCGCCCGTCACGGTGCCGGTGTTCCTCTCGGGCGGCATCAACAAGGTCACGGTCACGGGCGCAGGCGGGAACCTGCTCGTGGACCGGGTCCGGGTCGGCGCGTCCGGCGGGCACCTGGCCGGCACGACCGTCCAGGGTGAGGACGCGACCGTCAGCGGGGGCGCGAAGGTCGCGTCGTACCCGCTCGCCCAGGGCGGCAAGGCGCTCACCGGCATCGGCGGCGAACCCGGGAACGACAACGCCGCGACGTTCACGGTGTCCGCGAAGGCGGCGGGCACGTACGCGGTCACGGTGCGGTACTCGAACGGCGAGCAGTCGGTCGCGTCCCACTACAACCCGGACCCGCTCGCGCGCCACGCCGACGTGTCCGTGAACGGCGGCGACGCGCAGCGCGTGTGGTTCCCGTTCACGTTCCACGACGACAACTTCTACGAGCTGACGTTCTACGCGACGCTCGCGAAGGGCGCCAACACCCTGAGGTTCGGCTCGGAGGAGCTGCCGAACTTCGACGGGACCACCTACATCTCCGACACCTACCCGGACATCGACCTGCGGTCGCCGTGGGCGCCGAACATCGACGCCCTGACGGTCACGCCCTTCGCGGACGCCGCCGCGATCCCGGCGGCGTGGGACGCGAAGACCGCCTACCAGACCGGCGCGACGGTGGCGTTCGGCGGGTCGACGTGGACGGCGTCGTGGTGGACGCAGAACCAGAAGCCGGGGGACCCGTACGGGCCGTGGCAGGAGGTGGTGACCGCCGTCGACGGGACGGCGGTGTGGACGGCGTCGAGGATCTTCGACTCCGGCGACACCGTCGCCTACCACGGCGCGACGTACGTCGCGAAGTGGTGGACCCGGAACCAGAAGCCGGGCGACGCGAACGGGCCGTGGAGGAAGCTCGGCTGATTCGCGAGCGCTGAGAGCCGGGCCCGACGTCCTGAGGGTCGTCGGGCCCGGCTCGCTCTCAGCCCGTGCGGACCGAGCTCTGCCGGACGACCAGCCGCGGCGGCAGCACGACGGCCGAGTGCTCGTGCGGTTCGGCGCCGGGAGCGGCTTCCTCCTGGAGGAGCATCGCCCCGAGGCGACCGACCTCCTCGCCGGGCTGGGCGATGGTGGAGATGGGGATCGGGCTGTCCCACGCGGCCTGGTTGTTGTCGTACCCCACGATCCCGACGTCGTCGGGGACCCGGATGTCGGTCCGACCGGCCAGCGCCTGGACGATGCCGGCGGCGAGGAGGTCGGACGCGGCGAAGATCCCGTCGATCTCGCCGGCCGCGATGCGGTCGGCGAGCGCGAGGCCCACCGCGAACCCGTCCGCCCGGTTGATCCAGTCGGGCGACACGATCTCGGACGTGACGCCGGGACTCTCGGCGACGGCGCGCCGGAACCCGTTGCGTCGCTCGGCCACGGGTTGGAGCTCCTCGGGGCCGCCGATGAACGCGAGCCGCGTGCGGCCGGTCTCGACCAGGTGCTGCGTGGCCAGGTAGCCCCCGAGCGTGTTGTCGACGTCGACGGAGCAGAACTGGCTCGTAGGGGCGATGAAGTTGAGGAGCACGAGCGGGATGCCCGCGGGGGCGCGGCGCGCGACGGTGGCGAAGTGTGCCGCGTCGTTGAGCGTCATGAGGATTCCCGTCACGCGGGCCTGCGCGAACATGTCCAGATAGGCCGACTCGCGCTCCACGCGGGCGTCGCTGTTGGCGAGCATCATGGTGAGCCCGCCGTGCTCGGCGCCGCTCTCGGCGCCGCGCGCCACGTCGACGAAGAGCGAGTTGGACAGGTCGGAGACGATCAGCCCGATGGACCGGGTGCTGCCGGTCTTGAGCGAGCGCGCCGCCGTGTTGGGGACGTAGCCCAGCAGCGACATCGCCCGCTCGACCTTCTCCCGGGTCGCGGCCGCGACCTTGTCCGGATGGTTGAGGACGTTGGACACCGTCCCTTGGGAGACGCCCGCGAGGGAAGCGACGTCGCCGACGCTCGGGCGCTGTCGTGCGGACGACGGCGTTGCGGCGGCGTCAGAGACCACGTCGGCTCCTCGGGGCATGGGGCCGCGGGGGCGGCTCGTCGGACAGGGTAGCCGGGCGGGACCGGCGTGGCGCGCAGCGCCGCGCCGACGGCGCGGCGTGGCGGGTTGAATCGAAGCAAATCTAGCGGGTTCGTCGTCCGGCTCGCGCGGCATCCTTGCGGCACAAGGTCACAGGTTCGCATCGACCGGTTGACCGGGCGCCCACCGAGGCCCTACGTTTGAAACGCTTCAACCCCATGCTTCGCGCTTCAAGGAGGAACTGTGAACCCGATGCTGAAGCGCCGGTCGACGCTCGTGGGCGTCATCGGCCTGAGCGCTCTGACGCTCACCCTGGCCGCGTGCAGCGGCTCTAGCTCGAACGACTCGACGGGCGGCGGTGGCAAGTCGGCGTCGAGCTTCAGCTTCCTCGCCATCAACGAGAACACCACCATCCCCGACACGCTCACGACGCTGAGCAAGAACGAGTGCCAGGCCGACAACAAGGCACAGCCGCTCAAGATCACCAAGCAGGCGCAGTCGACGCTCGACCAGCAGCTGCAGCTCCTCGCCGGTCAGGGCGGGCTGCCGCAGGCGTTCATCAGCGCGAACGCACCGTCGCTGACCGAGCAGCTTGCGCAGCAGGGCACGGCCCAGGACGTCGGCGCGGCACTCGACAAGCTCGGAATCTCCGACGACATCCTGCCGGCGGCCAAGTCCACGATCGAGCAGCTCTACGACGGCAAGCAGCTCGTGCTGCCGACCGAGTACAACATCGAGGGCCTCTGGTACAACAAGAAGCTCCTGGCCGACAACGGGATCGCCGCCCCGACCAGCTGGGACGAGCTCGTCGCGGCGTTCGCGAAGCTCAAGGCCGCCGGCGTCCAGCCGGTCTCGCAGGCGGGCAAGGGCGGCGACGGCTGGGGCGTGACCCGCTGGGTCGGCGACTACATCGCCCGGGACCTCGGCCCCGACGCCATGAAGGCGGTCAAGGACGGCTCGGCGAAGCTCACGGACGCGGAGTACGTCAAGGCGGCCGACGCGGTCTCCGACCTCGGCAAGCAGGGCTACTTCGGCAGCTCGCCGACGTCGATCGACTACGCGACCGCGCTCAACACGTTCCTGACCGGCAAGGCCGCCTTCATCTACATGGGGTCGTGGGCCGTGTCGGACTTCAACAACGCGGACGAGAACAAGATCGGAGCCGACAACATCGGCTTCATGCAGTTCCCCGCGGTCACCGGAGGCAAGGGCTCGGCCGACCAGATGCCCACCAACGTCGGCACGGCCGTCGCGGTCTCGGCGAAGGGGTTCGAGAACGACACCGCCACCCAGAACTGGGTCAAGTGCATCGTCCAGAACTACGGGACCGTCGCCCTGCGCGACGCGGGCCAGATCACCGGCTTCAAGACGGCGTCGGACACGAAGGTCTCCGACCTCACCAAGCTCGTGCAGGACCAGATCTCGGGCGTCTCGACGAGCATCCTCTGGTTCGAGGCGTACTTCAGCGCCAAGGCGACCACGACGAGCCAGAACGACGGCGGGCTGCTCGCGTCGGGGAAGCTCTCCGGTGCGGACTTCATGAAGCAGGTCCAGGCGGACCTCGGGTCCTGACGACCGCGCCGGCCGGCGCCCGTGAACCACGAGCCCCGGCCGGCGCGCCCGCAAGCACGTGCAGCGCGCTCGCGGGCGCGCTCGTCCCCGGGGCGCAGGTGCCTCGGGGGCCACCACGAACGAGATGTGAGTCCTTTCATGAACCGTGTCCTCGGCGACAAGCGAGCGATCGCGATCCTCCTCGGCCCGGCGCTGCTCGTGTACAGCCTGGTCATGCTGCTGCCGATGCTGTGGTCGCTCGGCTACACGTTCTTCAGCGGCAGCGTGATCACCGGCTTCACCTGGGCGGGCGGGAAGAACTTCTCCACGCTCCTCCACGACCCCGACGCGCACAGCGCCCTGCTGTTCACGCTCAAGTACGCCGTCATCATCACCGTCGGCCAGGTCGTGATGGGCTATCTGCTCTCGCTGCTCTACGTCTTCTACCTGAAGAAGGCGTCCGGGCTGATCCGGACGCTCGTGTTCTTCCCGGTCGTCCTGCCGACCGTCGCCGTCGCGCTCCTGTTCCAGAAGTTCTTCGAGTTCGCCCCCCAGACCGGGCCGGTGAACTCGCTGCTCGAGGCGCTCGGGATGCACGGCGTGGACTGGTTCAGCTCGCCGGGCAGCGCGTTCGTCGTGATCGCGCTGATGGACATCTGGCGCTCGATGGGGTTCTACGCGGTCCTGCTCTACGCCGGCCTCGTCGACGTCCCGGAGGAAGTTCTCGAGTCGGCCCGGCTCGACGGCGCGCACGGGTGGCGCCTGGTGCGCTCCATCGTGCTGCCGCTCTCGCTCCCGGTGCTCGTCTCGTCGGTGATCTTCTCGATCAACGGGACGCTCAAGGTGTTCGACTCGATCTACGCACTGACGGGCGGCGGTCCGGGCGACGCGACGACGCCCCTGACGCTGCTGATGTACCGGACGTCCTTCTTCTACGGCGACTACGGCTACGGCTCCACGATCGCCCTCTCGCTGACGATCCTCTGCCTGATCGTCACCGTCTTCATCTTCCGCGCGAACCGTCGCGACCTGACCCAGGGCTGAACCATGAGCGCACCGACCACCACGCCGTCCCCGACGATCCCCGCAACTGCCGGCGAAGCCCGGCGCAACCCCACGGCCCGGCGCCGCATCCGGCGCATCCCGATCTACGTCCTCGTGACGGTCCTGCTCGTCGTCATGGTCTACCCGCTGCTCTGGATCCTGCTCGGGTCCTTCAAGACCCAGGACGAGTTCCTCAACAACCCCACGTGGGCGCTGCCGGAGAGCTTCACCAACTTCTCGAACTACTCGGACGCCTGGTCGAGCATCGCGCTGTACCTGCGGAACTCGATCTTCGCCGTCGTGCCGTCGCTCTTCCTCGTCATCGTCCTCGGGACCGCGGCAGGCTTCGCGCTCGAGGTCATGGTGTTCCGCGGCCGGTCGGGCGTGCTGCTCCTCTTCCTGGCGGGGATCATGATCCCCGGCCAGATGATCCTGCTCCCGCTGTTCACCGTGTACTTCAAGCTGCACCTGACCAACAGCCTGTGGCCGCTCATCATCACGTACACGGCGACCGGCCTGCCTCTGACGGTGTTCATGATGGCGACGTACTTCCGGTCCATACCACGGGAGGTCTTCGAGGCGTCGACGCTCGACGGGGCGTCCGCCGTCCGGTCGTTCCGGTCCGTCGGCTTCCCGATGATGCGCGGGGCGGTCTTCACCATCGCCCTCGTCCAGTTCTTCTTCCTCTGGAACGACCTCCTGATCGCGTTGACGTTCACGACGCAGGACAGCCTGCGCACCGTCCAGGTGGGTCTGCTGAACTTCACCGGCCAGTTCGGCACCGTCGACTACGGCCCGACATTCGCCGCGATCTGCATCAACATGCTCCTGGTCCTCGTGCTCTACGTGTTCCTGAACCAGAGGGTCATGAAGGGCATGTCGTCCGGTGCGGTCAAGGGCTGACGCCGTGGGAACCCCTCACGTCCAGGTGCCGACGGTCGAGCACCTCACCGACACGCTCGGCGTCGGCGTGGCCGCGCCGCGGCTCTCCTGGGCCGTCGACGACGCTCCCGCCGGCTGGCGCCAGACCGCCTACGAGGTCGCGGTGCGCCGAGAGCGGGGGGTGCAGACGTCCGGCTGGCGTGTCGAGCCGGCGTCGCGCCTGGTCGCCTGGCCCGTCGCGCCCCTCGCGTCCCGCGAGCGCGTCGACGTGCGCGTCCGCGTCCGTGGCGACGACGGCGCCGCGTCGTCCTGGTCGCCGTGGACGCCGGTCGAGGCGGGCCTCCTCGAGCCCGGCGACTGGCGCGCTCGTGCCATCACGCCCGCCGGTCCCGTGGAGGACGCCGAGCTCCGCCGGCCGCCGCTGCTCCGGCACGAGTTCGACGTCGACGGGACGGTGCGGTCCGCTCGCCTCTACCTGACCGCGCACGGGTTGGTCGAGGCCGAGCTCAACGGGGCGCGCGTCGGCGGCGACGCCCTCGCCCCCGGCTGGACGGTGTACCCGCACCGCCTGCAGTACGCGACCTACGACGTCGCGCCCCTGCTGCGTCGCGGCCGGAACGCCGTCGGCGCCCTCCTCGGTGACGGGTGGTACCGCGGCAGGATCGGCTTCGACGGCGGCACGCGCGACATCTACGGCGACCGGCTGGCGCTGCTCGCGCAGCTCGAGATCACCTACGACGACGGACGGCGCGAGGTGGTCGCGACCGGACCCGGCTGGCGTGCCGGCGTCGGCGGGATCCTCTCCTCGGGCCTCTACGAGGGCGAGCGGCACGACGCGCGCGCGCACCCGCGGGGCTGGTCCGAACCCGGGTTCGACGACGCCGGCTGGGGACCGGTCGACGAGGTGGACCGCGACCCGGCGACCCTCGTCGCGCTCGAGTCTCCGCCCGTCCGCTGCACCGAGGAGCTCGCGCCGGTCAGCGTCGTCCCGACCTCGCGGGGCAGCTACCTGATCGACTTCGGCCAGAACCTCGTCGGCCGCGTCCGGATCGACGTCGACGGCCCGGCGGGCACCCGCGTGGTGGTCCGGCACGCGGAGGTCTTGCAGGACGACGCGCTGTACGTCAGGCCGCTGCGGGCCGCCACGTCGGTGGACGAGTACGTGCTCGACGGGACGGGGCGGCAGCACTGGGAGCCGCGGTTCACCGTCCACGGCTTCCGGTACGTCGAGGTCGAGGGCTGGCCGGGCGAGCTCGCCCCGGATGCCGTCGTCGCGCGCGTCCTGCACACGGACATGCGGCGGACGGGCGGCTTCGCGTGCTCGGACCCGCGGGTGCAGCGCCTGCACGACAACGTCGTCTGGAGCCTGCGTGGGAACTTCGTGGGCCTGCCCACGGACTGCCCGCAGCGCGACGAGCGGCTGGGCTGGACGGGCGACATCCAGGTGTTCGCGCCGACGGCGACCTTCCTCTACGACTGCGCGGGCCTGCTGTCGTCGTGGCTGCGGGACCTCGCGCTCGAGCAGCTCCCCGACGGGACCGTCCCGTGGTTCGTGCCCACGATCTACGGCAACGAGATGTGGACGCCCCCGCGGCCCGGTGCGGCGTGGGGGGACGCCGCGGTGATCGTGCCGTGGACCTTGTACGAGCGGTACGGCGACGTCGGCGTGCTGCGCCGGCAGTACCCGAGCGCCAGGGCCTGGGTGGAGTGCGTCGAACGGATCGCCGGCCCGGACCGGCTCTGGGACGAGGGCTTCCAGCTCGGCGACTGGCTCGACCCGACGGCGCCGCCGACGGACCCCGCCGACGCGCAGACGGACCGCTACCTCGTCGCGACCGCGTACTTCGCGCGGTCGGCGCGCCTGCTGTCGCGGACGGCGGACGTCCTCGGGGAGACGGCGGACGCGGCGCGGTTCGCGGGCCTGGCGGACGAGATCGCCGCGGCGTTCCGGGCGCGGTACGTCACGCCGTCGGGCCGCATGACGAGCGACGCGCCGACGGCCTATGCGATCGCGATCGCGTTCGACCTGCTGCCCGAGCCGTCGAGGGTTGCGGCGGGGGAGCGGCTCGCCGAGCTCGTCCGACGCAGCGGCGACGTGGTGACGACCGGGTTCGTCGGGACGCCCGTCATCCTCGACGCGCTGACGGCCACGGGCCACGTCGACCGGGCGTACGCGCTCCTCACCCAGACGGCGTGCCCGTCCTGGCTGTACATGGTCGAGCAGGGCGCGACGACGATCTGGGAGCGGTGGGACTCGATGCTGCCGGACGGCACCGTGAACCCCGGCGACATGACGTCGTTCAACCACTACGCCCTCGGTGCCGTGGCTGAGTGGCTCCACACGACCGTCGCCGGCCTGCGCCAGGTGTCGCCCGACGGCGACCGGTTCGTGGTCCGCCCTCGACCCGGTGGCGGGCTGACCTGGGCGAGCGCGTGGCTCGACGGACCCGCCGGCAGGGTCGCGGTCCGGTGGGACGTCGTCGGGCAGGAGCTTCGCCTCCGTGTCGACGTCCCGGTCGGCGCGACGGTCGAGGTCGATCTGGGCAGCGGAGAGCGGTCGGTGCTGGGGAGCGGCGCGCACGAGGTGGCGAGCGTGATCCGCGCCTGACGGAAGCAGCCGGGGAGCCGACGGACCGCCATCCGTCGGCCCCTTGGTATGCCCAAGGTGGGGAATAGGAAGCGCAAACAGGATGCCAATTGCCCGTTGACGGACATGCTGCGCTCGCCTAGCCTTGGGGTGCGATTTGAAACGCTTCAATCCGATGGGCCCCGGGTCCGTCAGGAGCGTCTCGGCGGGGCCGAACCGGCTTCGCACCGTCTCTCGATGAGGAGAAACGCATGTCCATCTCGCACGTCCCCCTCAGAAGGCCCCGCTCGCGGCGGGCCGTCGCGGTGTCGGCCGCGGTCGCGGTCCTGGTGCCGCTGTCCGTCGGCGTACCGCTCGCCCTGTCGGCGTCGGCCTCGCCCGCGACGACCGCCACCTCGAAGGCGAGCGGCGCCTCCGCCGCGACGCTCGCGCGGTGTCCATGGATGGACACCCGCAAGACGCCGGAGCAGCGCGCGAACCTGCTGCTCAAGGCCAGCACGCTCGACCAGAAGCTCCGCTGGCTCGACGAACAGGCGGCCAACAGCCCCACGCAGACGACGTTCAGCGGCGTCACCTACCCGGTGCAGGTCGACTGCACGCCGCAGGTGGTCTACACCGACGGGCCCGACTACGTGCGCGGCTCGGCCGGTGTCACGATCTTCCCCGACCAGATCGGGCTCGCGGCGAGCTGGGACCAGGCGCTCGCGTACGACAAGGGCGCCGCGCAGGCCGACGAGGCGTTCCGCTCCGGAAAGAACGTCATCCTCGGCCCAGGAGTTTCGTCTGGACGCACGCCGCTCGCCGGCCGCACCCCCGAGTACCTCGGCGAGGACTCGTTGCTCTCGGGCGACCTCGCCGCCGCCGACATCAACGGCATCCAGAACGGCAACCCCGACGAGCCCGTCATGGCCGTCGTCAAGCACTACATCGCCAACGAGCAGGAGCTCGACCGGCAGACCAGCTCGTCGAACATCGACGGCCGGACCCTGCGGGAGATCTACAACCTGCCGTTCCAGATCCTGCTCTCGAAGTCCCAGCCGGGCGGGATCATGTGCTCGTACAACCAGGTCAACGGCGCGTACGCGTGCGAGAACCCGATCCTCAACAACCTGCTCAAGGGTGACACCGGGTTCGACGGCTTCGTGGTGTCGGACTTCGGGGCGGTCCACAGCACCGCGCCGTCGCTCGCGAACGGCCTCGACCAGGAGCTCAACCGGCCCAAGTTCTACACGCCCGCCACCATCGGCGCGGCGCTCGACGCCGGTCAGGTCACCGTCGCGCAGATCGACGAGGCCGCCCTCCGCGTCGTGAAGGCCTACATCGCCGCGGGCCTGTTCGACCACCCGCTGCCCACCACGCCGTCGACGACGACCTCCACCGCGGAGCACAAGGCGCTCGCCGAGCAGATCGCCACCCAGGGTTCGGTCCTGCTCAAGAACAAGGGTGACGTGCTGCCGCTCACCAAGAAGACGAAGACGATCGCGATCGTCGGCCCGACGGCGTCCAACACGCCGACCAACGGGGTCAGCGCGGCGACCGTCTGCAACCAGGGCGGCTCGTTCGGCGGCGGCAACGCGTGCACGAACCCCGTCGCACCGCTCGACGCGATCACCGCGCGTGCCGCTCAGGTCGGCGCCACGGTCACCTACGCCAACGGGTCGGACCCGGCCGCTGCCGCGGCCGTCGCGGCGAAGGCCGATGTGGCGATCGTCTTCGGGTACTCGAAGCAGGGCGAGGGTTCGGACCGCACGACGCTCTCGCTCGACAATGGTGGGGACGCGCTGATCTCGGCGGTCGCGGCCGCCAACAAGAAGACCGTGGTGATCCTGGAGACGGGCAGCGCGACGGACATGCCCTGGCTCGCCAGCGCCAAGGCCGTCGTGGAGGCCTGGTACCCGGGCGAGCAGCAGGGCACCGCGCTCGCCAAGCTGCTCTACGGCGACGAGAACTTCACCGGCCGGCTGCCGATGACCTTCCCGAAGTCGCTTGCCGACACGCCGACCAGCGCCCCCGCGCAGTACCCGGGCGTCTTCGCCGACGGCACCACGACCCGCCCGTCCGGAAGCTCCGCGATCCGTCAGGTGAGCTACAGCGAAGGCCTTCTGGTCGGCTACAAGTGGTATGACGCCAAGAAGATCGAGCCGCTCTTCCCGTTCGGCTACGGCCTGTCGTACACCGACTTCGCGTACAACAAGGTCTCGGTCACGAAGAGCACGAACGGCACCAAGCCGATCAAGGTCTCGTTCCTCGTCACGAACGCCGGACCGGTCCGCGGGACCGAGACGAGCCAGGTCTACCTGAGCCTCCCGGGCTCGACGGGCGAGCCGGTCCGGCTCGCGGGGTACGCGCAGACCAACCCGAAGGTCGGGAAGTCGCAGAAGGTCACGGTGACCATCGACCCGAAGAGCGCCGATCTGCCGCTGTCGTACTACGAACCGGCGTCGCACTCCTGGACGATCGCTCCGGGGACGTACAAGGTCGGCGTCGGATCATCCGTCGACGACATCGAGCTGACCGGGAAGTTCACGGTGCAGTAGTCCGACCGCTCGACAGGAAGGGCCCGGCTCGCATCGCGAGTCGGGCCCTTCGTCCACGATGACGGCGTGCCTCCGCTCGTCGCACGCGGGAACCGGTTAGCGAGCGGCCGCGGCGCGCCGGACGACGTCGCGCAGGTACTCGTGCTCGGGGTCGCGCGTGTTCACGGGATGCCACCACATCGCCTCGACGAGCGCTCCGAGGTCCACCGAGAGGCCCACGGTCCGGACCCCCCAGGGGGCAGGGAGCCGCTGGACGAGCCCTTCCTGGAGCAGGGCCACGCGGTCGGTGCCGGCGACGAGGGCGGGGACGGTGAGGAAGTGCTCGGTGACGACGTCGACGCGCGGCTCGACCCCCGCCATCCGCAGCCGCCTGGCGGCCGGGGTCGACGCCGTCGGGCTGTGGAACGTCATGACCCAGGGGAGCGTGCGCAGCTGGTCGTCCGTCAGCCGCTCGCCGACCGCGGTGTTCGACTCCGCCGCGATGCAGACCCACCGGTCCTCGAGCAGGTCGGCGTGGGGCATGTCCGTCAGGAAGCCGTGCGGCAGCAGGATGAGGTCGGCGGCGAGGAGGGCGTGCTCGGCGTCGTCGACGATGCTGGGCGTGTTCGCGGCGAACCGGAGCCGCATGCCGGGTGCCTCCTCGGCGAGCAGGGCGGCGAGCGGCGCCCCGAGCACGGCGACGCTGTAGTCGCTGGCGACGATCGTCACGTCGCGCGTCGACGTGGCCGGGTCGAAGACGGGCTCGGCCGCGAACACCCGCTCGACGCCCGCCAGCACCGTGCGCGTGCGGTCGCGGAGCTGGAGGGCGAGCGGCGTCAGGACGTACTCGTTCCCCCGCCGGCTGAGCAGCGGGTCGTCGAAGTGGCGGCGCAACCGCGCGAGGGAGGCGGACAAGGCCGGCTGGCTCAGGCCCATCTGCGCCGCCGCCTTGGTGACGCTGCGGTTCTGCAGCAGCGCGTCCAGCGCCACGAGCAGGTTGAGGTCGATGTTGGCGAGGCTGGGGGAGCGGGGCGCGCGGCCTGCTCGTGCCGCGGTCGCATCCACGCCATCGATGGGCGACATAGGCACATCATGCCGTGTCATCCTCGCGGCGAGCGCCGAGGGTCCCGGTGTGGAGATGCGCAACGACGCGCCGGCGACGCCGGCCGAGCCGCGCTGACGGGACATCGCCGTGGACGGGGGCCTCACGGGGCACGGCGGGGTGAAGTCGATCGCCGACCACGGGTATCGACAAGCCTGATACCGCTTATCCGTATCTTCGTCTTCCCGGATACCGCTCGGGCTTGCAGAGTGGTCGCCAGGCCGCGCGGCGTCGCGCACCCCTCGGGGTTTCCGGACGTCGTCGGACCGCATGTTGCCCGACCCGAGAGGAACGTTCGATGACGAACACCCTGGCCCACCTGGCCCACCTGGAGATCGCGACCCCCGACGTCGACGCGTCCGTCGCCTTCTTCGAGACGAACTTCGGCCTGCGCGCGATCAGCCGCGACGACGACGGCACCACCTACCTGCGGTGCTGGGGCGACTACTACCCGTACAGCCTCGTCGTCTCTCCCGGCGACGAGCCGGCCCTCGTGAACATGGCCTGGCGCACCGCCAGCGCGGAGGCGCTCGAGGAGGCGGCCGGCCGGGTACAGGCCAAGGGTGTCGAGGGCACGTGGCACGACAAGCGCCAGGGGCACGGCCGGTCGTTCCAGTTCACGGGCCCGTACGGCCACACGATGGAGCTCTACTGGGACGTGCCCCAGCACTCGGCGCCCGCCGAGCTCGCGTCGGTGTTCCCCGACCGGCCCGAGAAGCGCAGCTCGCACGCCGCCGCGCCGCGCTTCCTCGACCACGTCACCATCGCCGCGTCCGACGTCCGCGGCTTCGCCGCCTGGTACAGCGAGGTGCTCGGGTTCCGGGTCATGGCTTTCACCGAGCTCGACCACGCCGAGGTCACGGTGTTCAGCGTGCTCACCACGAACGAGAAGTCCCACGACCTCGGCGTCGTCCTCGACTCGTCGTCCCGGGGCGGGCGCGTCAACCACATCGCGTTCTGGACGGACTCGGTGCAGGAGCTCCTCGTCGCCGCGGACGTCCTCATGGAGAACGGCACGTCCATCGAGTACGGCCCGAGCATCCACGGGATCGGCGAGCAGTCGTTCCTGTACTTCCGGGAGCCCGGGGGCATGCGCGTCGAGCTCAACACCCACGGCTACCGCAACTACGTGCCGGACTGGCAGGCGAACACGTGGAAGCCGTCGCAGGGCTCGAACAGCATCTACCGGAACTCGGCGATGCCGATGTCCATGACCGAGTCGTTCCCGCCGGACGAGGGCAGACCGTCAGCGACCGAGGACGGCGTGGTCCCGGGCACCGAGGACGCGCTCCTCAACCCGTACGCGCAGCAGGGTCAGGGCTGAGCGGCATGTTCCAGTACTTCCCCGGGAACTACGTCTGGAACCTGTCGGTCAACCTCGCGCTCGAGATGGGCGCGCGCATCGGCGAGGTCGACGCGATCTGCCGCCCCCTGCTCGACGCCGCGACGCGCGGCGAGGACGCCGGCACCGGCGAGCTCATGGCGTCGTGGGAGCGGCAGGGCGACGTCCTCGTCGAGCTCGCGGGCGAGGACGAGGCGGCCGGCCGGCTCCTGTCCGCGGGCGAGAAGCTCGGCCGGGCCGCCACCTACTTCCTCACCGGCGAGCGCATGCAGGCCGCCGGGGACGACCACCGGGCCGCGCTGTACGCGAAGTTCCTCGACACGTTCGCGCGGGGCACCGCCCTGGCGCGGGAGAACGCGGAGCGCGTCGAGATCCCGTACGAGGGGACGCACCTGTCGGGCATCCTGACCCGCGCGCTCGACCCGGACGGCACGGTTCACGACGGGCCGTCGCCGATCCTGGTCCAGGTCAACGGCCTGGACAGCACCAAGGAGATGCTCTACCGGACGGGCCCCGGCGCGAAGCTGGCCGCCCGGGGTGTGTCGACGCTGTCGCTCGACCAGCCGGGGACCGGGGAGGCGCTGCGCCTGCACGGCCTGCACGCCGTCCCGGAGTCGGAGCGGTGGGCGTCCGTCGTGCTCGACCACCTGGCCGCCCGGCCCGACGTCGACGCCGCACGCATCGGCATCCTGGGCGTGTCCCTCGGGGGCTACTTCGCCCCGCGGGCCGTCGCGTTCGAGCCGCGGTTCGCGCTGGGCGTCGCCTGGGGTGCGAACCACGACTGGCGGGCCGTGCAGCACGCCCGACGACGGCGCGAGGGCGAGCGCCCGGTCCCGCACTACTGGGAGCACGTGCAGTGGGTGTGGGGGGCGGACGACCTGGACGCGTTCTTCGAGATCGCGGACCGCGTCCACCTCGACGGCATCCTCGACCGCATCACCGTGCCTTTCCTGGTTACGCACGGCGAGGACGACCGGCAGATCCCGCTGGAGTACGCGCACCGCACGTACGACCAGCTCACGTCGTCCCCGGACCGCGAGCTCGTCGTCTTCACGAAGCGCACGGGCGGCACAGCCCACTCGAGCGTCGACAACGGCGCGGTCGCGACGGACGTCATCGCCGACTGGGTCGCCGAGCGGCTGGGGGGGCGGACCCGATGAGCGCGCTCGACAGGACCGACCCCGCGGGCGCCGTCGCCGCCGCGGCCGCCCGCTGCTCCAACTGGGGCCGCTGGGGCGACGACGACGTCAAGGGCACGCTCAACCTCGTCACGGACGACCACCGCCGGCGCGCGGCGGGGCTGGTCCGGCGCGGGGCGGCGTTCTCGCTGGCACAGCCGTTCGACATGGACGGCCCGCAGCAGGGCTGGCGACGGCGCACGAACCCGGTCCACACGATGCTCGACACGGGCGTCGACGCAGAGTTCGCCGACCAGGGTCTGCCGCACGGCATCGGCGGCGCCGACGACGTCGTGGCGATGCCGCTGCAGTGCTCGACCCAGTGGGACGGGCTCGGCCACATCTTCGACCACGGCCGGGCGTGGAACGGCCGCCGGGCGAGCGCCGTCGTGACCTCGGACGGCGACGGCGTCACCGGGATGGAGACGGTCGCCGGCGACTTCACGGGCCGCGGCGTGCTGCTCGACGTCGGCCGCCACCTCGGCACCGACCCGGCCGGCACCGGCGGGGAGCTGCCCGACGGGTTCGCGATCACCGCGGAGCACCTCGACGCGACCGTCGCCGCGCAGGGCCCGACCTCCGCCGTCGGGCCGGGCGACTTCCTGGTGGTCCGGACCGGGCAGTACGGCCGGACCCGCCGCGACGGGTGGGGCAGCTACGCCGGCGGGCCGGCACCCGGGCTCTCCTTCACGACCGTGGACTGGCTCCGGGAGCACGACGTCGCCGCCGTCGCCACCGACACCTGGGGCTTCGAGGTCAGACCGAACGAGTTCGACGACGCCTTCCAGCCGCTCCACCAGGTGGTGATCCCGCACCTCGGCCTGTTCCTCGGCGAGATGTGGGCGCTCGAGGAGCTGGGCGCCGACTGCGCCGCCGACGGCACCTACGAGTTCCTCCTCACCGCGCCGCCGCTGCCCATCACCGGCGCGGTCGGCTCGCCCATCAACCCCATCGCCCTGAAGTAGCAGCACCCCAGTCCGACCGCTCGACACCACTGGAAGCGAGGCAACGATGCCTGCAGTTCGTTCCGCCCTCATCGTGGGCGGGGGCGCCGCCGGGAGCGCCACCGCGATCCTCCTGGCCGAGGCCGGGATCGCCGTCCACCTCGTCGAGGCGCGGCCCGACGTCCCCGACGTCGGCTCCGGCATCACCCTCCAGGGCAACGCCCTGCGCGTCCTGCGCGCGCTCGGCGTGTGGGACGACGTCCTCGCGTCCGGCTACCCGTTCGACTCGGTCGGTATCCGGCTGCCCGACCCGGCGGGCACGCTCGTGGCCGAGATCCCGGACGTGCGGACGGGCGGCCCCGACCTCCCGGCCACCCTCGGGATGCCGCGCCCCGTGCTCGCCCGCCTCCTGCTCGAGCGCGCGGCGGAGGTCGGCGCCAAGCTCCGCTTCGGCACCTTCCCCGTCGACGTCGACCAGGACGATGCCGGCGTCGACGTCACGTTCTCCGACGGGTCGAGCGGGCGCTACGACCTCGTCGTGGGCGCGGACGGCATCCACTCGTGGACCCGGCGACGGCTCGGCATCGAGGTCGAGCCGGAGAGCGCGGGCATGGGGATCTGGCGGGTGCACGTGCCGCGGCCCGCGCAGGTCACGCGCACCGACCTCACCTACGGCGGGAGCTGCCACATCGCGGGCTACTGCCCGACCGGAGAGGACAGCATGTACGCCTACCTCGTCGAGGACGTCCAGGACCGGTCAGGCCTGACGCAGGCGGAGCAGGTCGACGTGTTCCGACAGCTGGCCGCCGGCTACCACGGACCCTGGGACGAGGTCCGCGACAGCCTGACCCCCGAGACGTTCATCAACTACGCGCGCTTCGAGTCGCACGTCGTGCCGGGCCCGTGGCACCGCGGCCGGATCGTGCTCGTGGGCGACGCGGCGCACTCGTGCCCGCCCACGATCGCGCAGGGCGCCGCGCAGGGGTTCGAGGACGCGGCCGTCCTGGCGGAGCTCGTCGTCGGGGCCGACGCGTTCGACGACGCGCTCCTCGCCGGGTACGCGGAGCGACGCCTGCCCCGTGCGTCCGTGGTGGTCGAGGCGTCGGTCCAGCTGGCCCGGTGGACCCTCGAGCGCACGCCCCCCTCCGAGGCGGACGTCCCCGGGCTGATGCGCCGGGTCTCGACGCTGGTGACGGAGGCGGCATGAGGTTCGCGCGCTTCCGCCACGAGGGCGCCGCGGCGACGGCCGTCGTGGTCGGCGACGGCGAGGACGCCCGCCTGCACGCGCTGCGGCCCGGCACGACGCTCGTCGACCTGGCCGCCGCGGGGCTCGACGCCGCCCGCGACGCCGCAGCCTGGGCGACCACCACCTCGGAGCCGGTCCCGCTCGGCCGTGTCCGCCTCCTCGCGCCCCTCGTCCCCCCGTCCGTCCGCGACTTCGTCGCGTTCGAGGAGCACGTCGAGGGCGTCGCCCGCAGCGTCTCGGGGGAGTCGGTCGTCGCGCCCCAGTGGTACGAGGCCCCCACCTTCTACTTCTCCAACCCGCACTCGCTCGTCGGAGCCCACGACGACGTCGCCGCGCCCGCGGGCTCCGAGCTCCTCGACTTCGAGCTCGAGGTCGCCGCGGTGGTGGGCGCGCCGGGCCGCGACGTCGACCCGAGGCATGCGGGCGCGCACGTCTTCGGCTACACGGTCTTCAACGACTGGTCCGCCCGGGACGTCCAGGGCCGCGAGATGAAGGTCGGCCTCGGGCCGGCGAAGGGCAAGGACTTCGCCACCACGCTCGGCCCCTGGGTCGTGACGGCCGACGAGCTCGAGCCGTTCCGGGACGCGGACGGGTTCCTGGCGCTCGAGCTCGAGGCGTTCGTCGACGGCCGGCGGGTGGGGCACGACCTGCTCTCGAACGCGTCGTGGACGTTCGAGGAGATGCTCGCGTACGCGTCCCGGGACTCGTGGGTCCGGCCCGGGGACCTCCTGGGCTCGGGCACCTGCGGCAACGGCGGCTGCCTCGCCGAGCTCTGGGGGCGCAGCGGCGAGGAGACCCCGCCGCCCCTGCGGCCGGGGCAGACGGTCCGCCTCGAGGTCGAGGGGATCGGCGCCGTCGAGAACCGGGTCGTCGCCCGCCCGCCGGGCGCCGACGGACTCGTGCCCCGCGCCCGCGACCGGCGCACCGGCCGCCTCGCCCCGCAGGCGGGTCGGCCGGAGGAGGTGGCCTCGTGACCCGCACGGCGCCGTCGGCCGCGGACGCGCTCGCGGGCCACCTGCGGGACGGCATGACGATCGCCGTCGGCGGGTTCGGGCTGTGCGGCGTGCCGTACGCCCTGATCGACGCGGTCCGCGACAGCGGGGTCCGAGACCTCACGGTCGTGTCGAACAACATGGGGGTCGACGGCGCCGGCCTCGGCGTCCTGCTCGAGAACGATCAGGTCGCGCGCGTCCTCGCGTCGTACGTCGGCGAGAACAAGCGCTTCGCGTCGCTGTACCTCGACGGCACGCTCGACGTCGAGCTCGTCCCCCAGGGCACGCTCGCCGAGCGGCTGCGTGCCGGCGGCGCGGGCATCCCGGCGTTCTACACGCCCACGGGCGTCGGGACGCCCGTGGCGGACGGCAAGCCGACGACGGAGATCGACGGTCGGACCTACCTGCTCGAGCGGGCGATCCGGGCCGACCTCGCGCTCGTCCACGCGCACACAGGGGATGCGGCCGGGAACCTGCGGTACCGGTTGACCGCCCGCAACTTCAACCCGGTCGTCGCGACGGCCGCGCCGGTCACGGTCGCGGAGGTCGAGCACCTGCTCGACCCGCGCGCGGACGGCTATCTCGACCCCGACGACGTCGTCACGCCCGGGGTCTTCGTGACCGCGCTCGTCGTCACGGACCGCGACCGTCCCATCGAGAAGCGGACCGTGCGCGCACGGGCCGTCGCCGTCGACGCCTGAGAGGACCACCCATGCCCTGGACCCGTGACGAGATGGCCGCGGTCGCCGCCCGCGAGCTGCACGACGGCGACCACGTGAACCTCGGGATCGGCATCCCGACCCTCGTGGCGAACCACCTGCCGGACGGCGTGCGCGTGACCCTGCAGAGCGAGAACGGCCTGCTGGGGATCGGCCCGTACCCGCTCGACGGCGACGAGGACGCCGACCTCGTCAACGCCGGCAAGCAGACCGTGACGGCGCTCCCCGGCGCGAGCTGCTTCGACTCGGCGCTCTCGTTCGCGATGATCCGAGGCGGCCACATCGCGGTCGCGATCCTCGGGGCGCTCGAGGTCTCGGCCGGCGGCGACCTCGCCAACTGGCAGGTGCCCGGGAAGATGGTCAAGGGCATGGGCGGCGCGATGGACCTCGTCGCGGGGACGCCGCGCGTCGTCGTCGTGATGGAGCACAGCACCCCCGACGGGGGGCCCAAGCTCGTGGAGCGGTGCACCCTCCCGCTCACCGGGGTCTCCGTCGTCGACCGCGTCATCACGGACCTCGCGGTGCTCGACGTCGGGCCGCAGGGCCTCGTGCTGCGCGAGCTCGCCCCCGGGGTGAGCGTCGACGACGTGCGCGCCCGCACGGGCGCCGCCGTCGCGCTCGGCCAGGAGGTGCGCGCGTGACGGCGCCCGGGCACGACGACGTCGTCGTCGTGGGCGCGGCCCGCACGCCGCAGGGGCGGCTCCGCGGGCGGCTCGCGTCCGTGCCGGCGGCGGAGCTCGGTGCTTCGGCGGTCCGCGGCGCTCTCGCGGGGGCGGGCCAGGGCGCCGTCGACGACGTGGACCTCGTCGTGCTGGGCCAGGTGCTGCAGGCGGGGACCGGTCAGAACCCCGCGCGGCAGGCGGCCGTTGCCGCCGGGATCGGGTGGGGCACCCCCGCCGCCACCGTCAACACCGTGTGCCTGTCCGGCCTGACGGCGGTGCTGGCGGCGGCCCGCTCGATCCGGCTCGGCGAGGCGAGGGTCGTCGTCGCGGGCGGGACGGAGTCGATGTCCCGCGCCCCTCACCTGCTGCCCGGCTCTCGGGCCGGGTTCGCCTACGGCGACGTCGCGCTCGTCGACCATGCCGCGCACGACGGGCTCACCGACGCGTTCGACGACGTCCCGATGGGCGAGCTCACCGAGCGGACCACGCGCGACGAGGGCGTGTCGCGCGAGCTCCAGGACGCGGTGGCTGTCGCCTCGCACGTGCGGGCAGCGCGGGCGCAGTCCGACGGCACGCTCGACGCCGAGATCGTCTCCGTGACGGTGGCGCAGCGGGGCGGCGACGTCGTCGTCACCGAGGACGAGGGCGTCAGGCCCGACGCGAGACCCGACGCCCTCGCGCGCCTGCGGCCTGCGTTCCACCCTGACGGGACCGTCACCGCGGGCAACGCGTCGCCCCTGTCCGACGGCGCGGCCGCCGTCGTCCTCAGCACGCGCGCGCACGCCGCGGCGCGGGGCTGGCGCGTGCTCGCGACGCTGCGGGCCCACGCCGAGGTCGCCGGCCCCGACAACGCGCTGCATCTCCGGCCCGCCGACGCCCTCGCGGCCGCCCTCGCGCGACAGGGCTGGACCGCTCGCGACCTGACGTCGATCGAGATCAACGAGGCGTTCGCCGTCGTGGTCGCCGCGTCCGCCGCGGCCCTCGGGCTCGACCCGCTCGACCCGCGCATCAACGCCGACGGCGGCGGCATCGCGCTCGGGCACCCGCTCGGCGCGTCCGGCGCCCGCCTGGTCGTCCACGCCGCCCACACGCTCGCGCGCCGCGGCGGGCGAGCCGCCGTGACGCTCTGCGGCGGAGGCGGCCAGGGCGCCGCGCTCCTGCTCGAGCCCTGAGCCGCGCACCCGCGCACCCGACCCGCCTCACCGACGAGGCGCCAGCACCGCCACGGATCAAAGGAGATCGCATGACGAACGTCGCCCCCGCACGACCTCGGACCGCCCGCCGGGCCGGCGCCGCCCAGGCGCTCCCGCTGCTCGCCGCGAGCACCATGCCGGTGCTCGGATCGGTCCTGATCACGCCCGTGCTGCCCCAGATCTCGGACCACTTCGAGGGGACGCCCGGCGCGTCCGTGCTCGTGCCGATGATCATCGCCGTGCCGGCGCTCATGATCGCCCTGTTCGCGCCCTTCGCCGGGCAGGTCGCCGACCGGTTCGCCCGCAAGAGCCTGCTGCTCCTCGCGCTCTGCGTGTACGGCGTCGTCGGCGTCGCGCCCGCCTTCCTCGACGACCTGACGGCGATCCTCGTCAGCCGCGCCCTGGTCGGCGTGTGCGAGGCCGCGATCATGACCGTCGCGACCGCGCTGCTCGTCGACTACTTCCCGGACGAGCAGCGCCGGAACCGGTACCTCGGCCTCCAGGCCGTCACGACGACCATCGCGGCCACGGCCTTCATCGCGGTCGGCGGCGCGCTCGGTCGTGACGACTGGCACACGCCGTTCTGGGTCTACGCGGTCGGGCTCCTGATCGCGCTCCCCGTGCTCGTCTCCCCGTGGGAGCCCGACTCGGAGCCCGGGCTCTCGCCCCGGACGACGGGCGGGACGCCACTCCCGCGGGTGGGGTGGCGACGGCTGGCTCTTCCGCTGCTCGTGACGCTGTTCGGCGGCACGACGTTCTACGTGCTCATCGTGGAGATCAGCTACGTCGTGGTCGACACCGGCGTCGACTCGAAGGACACCGCCACCATCGGCGCCGTCGCGGCCGTCGCCTCGCTCGCCACCGCGGTGGGCGGACTCACGTTCCGCCGCGTGGCCCGCCACACCCCGGAGCGGCTGCTCCCGGTCGCGTTCGGCCTGCAGGCCGTGGGGATGCTCGTCGTGTGGCTCGCGCCGGGCCTGTCGGTCGTCGTCGTCGGTGCCGTGATCGCGTCCGCCGGCTCGGGCCTCCTGCTGCCGACGATGGTCGTGTGGGTCGTGGCGAGCCGGCCGTTCGCGGAGCGCGGGCGCGTGTCCGGGCTGTGGAACGCGGCCTTCTTCGGCGGTCAGTTCCTCGCCCCGCTCGTCGCGGCCGGACTCGCGTCCGCGGTCGGCGGGCTGGCGGGAGCCGTGGGCCTCATCGGCGCCGCCGCCCTCGTGGTCGCGCTGCTGCTCGGGCGGCGGGCGAGAGGAACCGTCGGCGTCCGCTGACGTCGGCGCGCGCGTCGGCGGTCAGCCGATCGTCGACGCGCGCGCGACGAGGGCCGGCGTGAACACGACCTGCTCGTGCCGGTGCTCGGGGGAGGACTCGTCGAGCACGAGCCGCGCGGCCGCCCGGCCGAGCTCCTCGCGCGGCTGGCGCACGGACGTGAGCGGCACGGCGGCAGCTCCCGCGAAGACGATGTCGTCGTAGCCGACGATCGCGAGGTCGTCGGGCACCTTCCAACCGCGGCCGATCGCCTGCTGGAGCAGGCCGAGCGCGATGAGGTCGTTGGCGCAGAAGACCGCGGTGGGTCGCCGCTTGCGGGGCACCCCGGCGAGCTGCTCGCCGACGGCGCGCCCCTCCGCGATGGTGAGCGCCGCGCAGGGGATCAGGGTGAGGTCCTCGGGGGGCAGACCGGCGTCGTGCCAGGCGGCGACGGCGCCGGCGTGGCGGTCCCGGACCTGGCCGATCGTCGTCGGGCCCCCGGCGAACGCGACGCGCGTGTGCCCGAGGTCGACGAGGTGCTCGACGGCGAGCCGCCCGCCGAGCACGTCGTCGACGGACACCGAGCACAGGTCGTCGCCGGCGCGAGCACGGTCGATCAGGACGAGCGGGGTCCCACGGCCGACGACCTCGTCGAGAGCGGGGGAGTCGGGGTCGACGGGGGTGACGAGCACGCCCTGCGCCTGGTGCTGCTGGAGGTGGTGGAGGTGTGCGGCCTCGCGCGCGGGGCGGTTGTCGCTGGTGCAGAGGAACAGCGAGAGGTCGGCGTCCTCGGCGACCTGCTCGATCCCCTGGGCGACGTCGGTGAAGAAGGGGTTGCCGGCGTCGAGCATGACGTAGGCGAGCGTGCTGCTGTGGCCGGCGCGCAGGGTGCGCGCGGACTCGTTGCGGACGAAGCCGAGCTGCGCCATGGCGCGCTCGACGCGTTCGCGCGTGGAGGCGCTCACGCGGTCGGGGCGGTTGAGGACGTTCGAGACCGTGCCGAGCGAGACGCCGGCGGCTGCGGCGACGTCCTTGACGGACGCGCGCCGCCCGGTGGCGGTCGGGGTTTCGGCCACGACGAGGTCCCTTCGTTACCAAACTGAAACGCTCAAACGGCAGCGTAGTGCAGAAAGCGCCGGGCGAGAGCCTTGACACCGCGATACCGGCTTCGTAGATTGCATCTCGTCTGAAACCTTTCAACGAAGAAGGGAGGCGAGGCCATGGCCCAGGAACCGGACGCTCCGATTCTCGAGCTCCGCGACGTGAGCAAGTCGTTCGGCGCGGTCGCGGCACTGCGCTCGGGCACGCTCGCCGTCTCGCGCGGGTCGATCCACGCCCTCGTCGGCGAGAACGGCGCCGGCAAGTCCACGCTCGTCAAGATCGCGGCCGGCGTCTACCGGCGCGACGGCGGCACCTTCCGCCTGGACGGCGCCGACGTGGACTTCGGGTCCACCGCGGAGTCCAAGGCCGCGGGCGTCGCCGTCATCTACCAGGAGCCCACGCTGTTCCCGGACCTGTCGGTCACGGAGAACATCTTCATGGGGCGCCAGCTGCTCAAGCGCGGACGGCGCATCGACAGGCCCGCCATGTACGCGGAGGCGGAGCGCCTGTTCCGGGGCCTGGGCGTGCGGATCGACCCGCGGCGCCCCGCGCTCGGTCTGTCCATCGCCGACCAGCAGATCATCGAGATCGCCAAGGCGATCTCGCTCGACGCGAAGGTGCTCGTCATGGACGAGCCGACCGCGGCGCTGTCCGGCGTCGAGGTCGAGCGGCTGTTCGCGGTCGCCCGCCGGCTGCGCGACGAGGGCCGCGCGCTCGTCTTCATCTCGCACCGCTTCGACGAGGTCTTCTCGCTGTGCGACACGATCACCGTGATGCGCGACGGCGCCTACATCGCTACGCGACCCACGGGCGAGACCGACGTCGCGGAGGTGGTCGGACTCATGGTCGGCCGCGAGGTGTCCGACCTGTTCCCCAAGCAGGAGACCGAGGTCGGCGAGGTCGTCCTCGAGGTCGAGGGCCTCAGCTCGACGGGCGTCTTCCGCGACGTCTCGTTCACGGTCTGCCGCGGCGAGATCGTCGGGCTCGCCGGCCTGGTCGGCGCGGGCCGCAGCGAGATCGCGCGCGCCGTGTTCGGCGTCGACCGGTACGACGCCGGCTCGGTCACCATGGGAGGCAAGCCGGTGCCGGCGTCCGACCCCCGCGCGGCGATCCGGGCGGGCATGGCGTTCGTCCCCGAGGACCGCCGTCACCAGGGGCTCGTGACCGAGGGCTCGGTCGCCGAGAACGTGGCGGCCGTGATCCGGACCCACCTGACCCGCGGCGGGCTGCTCACGCGCGGCCGCGAGAACCGCGCCGTCGTGCCGTGGGCGTCCCGGCTCGAGGTCAAGACGGCGGCGCTCGACCTCCCCGCCAGCACCATGAGCGGCGGCAACCAGCAGAAGGTCGTGCTCGCGAAGTGGCTCGCCACCGAGCCCGACCTCCTCGTCATCGACGAGCCGACCCGCGGGATCGACGTCGGCACCAAGGCCGAGGTGCACCGCCTCCTGTCCGAGCTCGCGGGGCAGGGCATGGCGATCCTCATGATCTCGTCCGAGCTGCCCGAGGTCCTCGGGATGGCCGACCGGGTGCTCGTCGTCTGCGAGGGCCGGCTGACCGCCGAGCTCTCCCGCGCGGAGGCGACCCCCGAGCGTGTGATGCGCGCCGCGACCCGCAGCCAGGACGACGAGGCCGCCGCATGACGCCCCAGACGCAGACCCGGCCCGAGGCCGGCGCCGAGCCCCACGACGAGGCCACCACGCTGCTCGTCGAGCCGAGCTCGCTGCCGCGCCGCGAGCGCCTGGTCCAGACGGTGCTGCGCTCGCGCGAGGTGTCGATCCTCGCGGTGCTCGTCCTCGTGATCCTCGCGGCGACCGTCAAGAACCCCGGCTTCGTGTTCAGCGCGAGCGGCTGGCGCGACCTCCTGCTGACGCCGTCCATGCTGCTGGTCCTCGCGGCCGGCCAGACCGTGGTCATCATCACGCGGAACGTCGACCTGTCCGTCGGGTCGATCCTCGGGCTCACGGCCTACATGACGGGGCGGCTGTTCATCGACCACCCCGGGCTGCCGGTGATCGCGGTGTTCGTCGCGGGGCTCGTCGTGGGCGCCGTGCTCGGGCTCGTCAACGGGCTGATCGTCGGGTGGGGCAGGGTGCCGGCGCTCGTCATCACGCTGGGGACCCTGTACATCTACCGCGGGATCGTCCTCACCTGGGCCGGCAGCAGCCAGATCAACGCGTCGGACATGCCGGCCGGGTTCCTCAAGCTCGGGACGCAGCAGCTCCTCAGCATCCCGGTCCTGTTCGTCCTTGCTGCCGTCGTCGTCGTCGCGGTGGGGTACTTCCTCCAGACCGCGCGGAGCGGCCGCGAGCTCTACGCGGTGGGGTCGGACCCCGACGCCGCGGTGCTCTACGGGCTCCCCGTGCGGCGCCGCGTGATCGGCGCGTTCGTCCTCAGCGGCGCGCTCGCCGGGCTCGCAGGTGTCATCTACGCGGCCCGCTACGGGACCGTCAGCTCGGACGCCGGCACCGGCATCGAGCTGCAGGCCGTCGCGGCGGCGGTGATCGGCGGGGTCGCGATCTTCGGGGGCAGCGGGACGGTCTGGGGCGCGGCGGTCGGCGCGGTGCTGCTCGTCACGATCAACCGCGCGCTGCCCATGGTCGGCATCTCCGACTTCTGGCAGCAGGCCCTGGTCGGTGCGCTCATCATCGGCGCGATCGTCCTCGACCGCGTCCTCGCGAACCGACAGGCCCGCACACTCATCGAAGCGAGGGACGAGCAGTGAGCACGACCACCTACCGCGCCTACGCCCACCCGCTCTGGCGGCGGCTGCTCCTCACGCGCGAGGCCGCCGTGATCGCCCTCGTGGTGATCGTGTCGATGTGGGCCTACAGCTACGTGCCGTACTTCGGCGACACGCTGACGCTGACCTACCTGCTGCTCGACACCACGACGATCCTCCTCATCGCGCTCCCCATGACCCTCGTCATCATCACGGGCGAGATCGACCTGTCCGTCGCGAGCGTCGTGGGGCTGTCGAGCGCGACGATGGGGCTGCTCCACGAGCACGGGACCGGCATGGCCCTCGCCTGCCTCGTCGCGCTCGCGGTCGGCGTGGTCTGCGGGGCGCTCAACGGGTTCCTCGTGGGCTACGTCGGGCTGCCGTCGCTCGCCGTGACCATCGGGACGCTCGCGCTCTACCGCGGGGTCGCCGTCGGGCTGCTCGGGACGACCGCCGTGACCGACTTCCCCAAGGACTGGACGAGCAAGGCGTCGCAGGTCATCGGGTCGAGCGGGATCCCGAGCGTCATGATCGTGTTCGCCGTGCTGGCGGTCGGCTTCGTCCTGCTGCTGCACTTCACGCCCTTCGGGCGCGGCGTCTACGACATCGGCCTCAGCAGCGAGGCGGCGACCTTCAGCGGCGTCTCCGCACGGCGGACCAAGCTCCTCCTGTTCGTGCTCACCGGCACCGTCTCGGCGCTCGCGGGCATCTACTTCACGCTGCGGTTCGGCAGCGCCCGCGGCGACAACGCGACGGGCCTCGAGCTCCAGGTCATCGCGGCCGTCCTGCTCGGCGGCGTGTCGATCTTCGGCGGGCGCGGGCGTCTGCCCGGCGTGATCGCGGGCGTCCTTCTCATCGGCGTCATCTCCAGCGCCCTCCGTCTCCAGGGGGTCACCGTCAACGTCATCAGCATCATCATCGGGCTGCTGCTCGTGGTCTCGGTGATCTCCACCCCCGTCCTGGCCCGGATCTCCGACGCCGCCGCCAGACGCTCCCGGGCCAGACGTGCGGCCGCGGGACCCCAGACCGTCGTCTCACAGTGAAGTGAAAGGACACCTTCCGATGCGCACCATCTCTCGACGCACCGCCGTCATCGGCGCCGCGGCGCTCACGGTCGCTCTCGCCGTCACCGGCTGCTCCAAGGCCTCCACGGGCGGCACGCCGTCCGGCTCGGGCACGGGCAGCGGCGGCGGCGGCTCGAACCTCAACGTCGTCTTCATCCCCAAGAACCTCGGGAACCCGTACTTCGACGCGTCCGACGCCGGCGGCAAGACCGCCGTCGGGGAGCTCGGAGGGAAGTACTCGCAGGTCGGCCCGCAGACCGCCAGCCCGGACGCGCAGGTGCAGTACATCAACACGGCCGCCCAGCAGCACGCGAGCGCGATCGTCATCTCCGCGAACGACCCGAAGGCCATCGGCGACGCGCTCACCCAGGCGAAGCAGAGCGGTACCAAGGTCGTGACGTTCGACTCCGACACCGACCCGCAGTACCGGGACGTGTTCGTCAACCAGGCGTCGCCCGAGGGCATCGCCAAGGCGCAGGTCGACGGCATCGCCAAGCAGATCGGCGACAAGGGCGAGATCGCGATCCTGTCGGCCGCCGCGAACGCGACCAACCAGAACGCCTGGATCGCGCTCATGAAGAAGGACCTCGCCGCGGACCACCCGAACATCAAGCTCGTCGACACCGTCTACGGCAACGACGACGACCAGACGTCGTTCGACAAGACGGCCGCCCTCCTGCAGACGCACCCGAACCTCAAGGGCATCATCAGCCCGACGACGGTCGGCATCGCGGCCGCGGCCCGGTACCTGTCGACCTCCGACAAGAAGGGCAAGGTCGCTCTGACCGGGCTCGGCACCCCGAACCAGATGAAGGAGTACGTCAAGGACGGGACGGTCAAGGAGTTCTACCTCTGGAACCCGACCGACCTCGGGTATCTCGCCGCCTACGCCGCCGCTGCGCTCGTCGACGGCACCATCACCGGCAAGGAGGGCGACAGCTTCAAGGCCGGGAAGCTCGGCGACTACAAGGTCGGGGCGAACGGCGAGGTGCTGCTCGGCGACCCGACCGCCTTCAACGCCTCCAACGTCGACCAGTTCAACTTCTGAGCGGGACGGGACGGACCGATGACGACCACGGCGGCCGAGCCCGCGGCGGGAGACGGTCGGCCGGAGCGCGTGTGCTTCGAGCTGCGCGTCCGTCCGGAGCTGCTCGACGCGTACGTGGCCCGGCACCGGTCCGTCCCGGCGGCGATGCTGCGCGAGATCGCCGCGTCCGGCCGGAGGAACTATTCGCTGTTCCTCCGGCCCGACGGGCTGCTCGTCGGCTACTTCGAGACCGACGACCTGGCCGCGTCGGAGGCGTACCTGGCGCGGTCGCCCGTCGCGACGGCCTGGGAGCGCGACTCGGCCCGCTTCTTCGAGGAGCTGGAGGGCCGTCCGGACCAGGGCTCGACCCGGCTGGGTCAGGTCTTCCAGCTCGAGGAGCAGCTGGGCCGCGCGGGGGCGGAGGGGTGACGACGGCGAGCCGGCCGCAGCCTCCCGGCGCCGGGACGGATTGTGAAACGGTGCAACGCGCAGTCGTCGGCCGGGAATCCGCAGGCCATCGGCTTGACACCGCGCAGCCGGCTCCCTAGATTCTCCCTCAGGAATGAAACCTTTCAATGACGAATGAAGGATGTCATGACTGATCTCTCCACGATCGCCGACGCCCTCACGGCGCAGGCCATCGAGCTCCCGTCCTGGGCGTTCGGCAACTCCGGGACCCGGTTCCGCGTCTTCGGGACGCCCGGCACGGCGCGCGACCCCTACGAGAAGGTGTCCGACGCCGCCCAGGTGCACCGGTTCACCGGCCTCGCGCCGACGGTCGCGCTGCACATCCCGTGGGACCTGGTCGACTCGTACGCCGACCTGGCGCGGCACGCGGAGGAGAGCGGCGTCCGGCTCGGCACGGTCAACTCGAACACGTTCCAGGACGACGACTACAAGTTCGGCTCGCTCACGCACTCCGACCCGCGGATCCGGCAGAAGGCGATCGACCACCACCTGCGCTGCATCGAGGTGATGGACGAGACCGGGAGTCGGGACCTGAAGATCTGGCTCGCGGACGGCACCAACTACCCGGGCCAGGACTCGATCCGCGCCCGCCAGGACCGCCTGGCCGAGTCCCTCGCGACGATCTACGCGCGGCTCGGCGAGCACCAGCGGCTCGTCCTCGAGTACAAGTTCTTCGAGCCGGCGTTCTACCACACGGACGTCCCGGACTGGGGGACGAGCTACGTGCAGACCGCCGCCCTCGGCGACCGGGCGAAGGTCTGCCTCGACACGGGCCACCACGCGCCGGGCACGAACATCGAGTTCATCGTCGCGCAGCTCCTGCGGCTCGGGAAGCTCGGCTCGTTCGACTTCAACTCACGCTTCTACGCCGACGACGACCTCATCGTGGGCGCGGCCGACCCGTTCCAGCTCTTCCGGATCCTGTTCGAGGTGATCGAGGGCGGCGGGTACGCCAACCCGGACGTGGCGTTCATGCTCGACCAGTGCCACAACCTCGAGGCGAAGGTCCCGGGGCAGATCCGCTCGGTCCTCAACGTCCAGGAGGCCACCGCCAAGGCGCTCCTCGTCGACCGCGAGGCGCTGGGCGCCGCCCAGGAGGCGCACGACGTGCTCGCCGCGAACGCCGTCCTCATGGACGCTTTCAGCACGGACGTGCGGCCCGCGCTGGCCGCGTGGCGCGAGGGCCGGGGCCTGCCCGCCGACCCCATGGCCGCGTACCTGGCGAGCGGCTACCAGGAGAAGATCGAGGCCGACCGCGTGGGTGGCACCGCGGCGAGCTGGGGGGCCTGACGATGACGCACCGCACCGTGACCGAGCTCCTCGAGCGCTCTCACCGGCTGGGGGCCGACCCCCGCAACACCAACTACGCGGGCGGCAACACGTCCGCCAAGGGCACCGACGTCGACCCCGTCACCGGCTCCGAGGTCGAGCTGCTCTGGGTCAAGGGCTCCGGGGGCGACCTCGGCACCCTGACCGAGCCGGGCCTCGCCGTCCTGCGGCTCGACCGCCTCCGCTCGCTCCCCGGCGTCTACCCGGGCGCCGAGCGTGAGGACGAGATGGTCGCGGCGTTCGACTACTGCCTGCACGGCCGCGGCGGCGCCGCCCCGTCGATCGACACGGCGATGCACGCGCTCGTCGACGCGGCCCACGTGGACCACCTCCACCCGGACTCGGGCATCGCGATCGCGACCGCCACCGACGGCGAGGCGCTGACCCGCGAGATCTTCGGCGGGAAGGTCGCGTGGGTGCCGTGGCGTCGTCCCGGCTTCCAGCTCGGGCTCGACATCGCCCGCATCAAGTCAGACAACCCCGACGTCGTCGGGGCGATCCTCGGGGGTCACGGGATCACCGCGTGGGGCGACACGAGCGCGCAGGCGGAGGAGCGCTCGCTCTGGATCGTCGGCACCGCCGCCGCCTACATCGCGGAGCACGGCCGCCCCGAGCCGTTCGGCGGGCGGCGCGCGGGCTTCGAGCCCCTGCCCGACGACGCCCGCCGGGCACGGGCGGCCGCGCTCGCCCCGCACCTGCGCGGCCTGGCGTCGTCCGACCGGCCGCAGGTCGGGCACTTCACCGACAGTCCGGAGGTGCTGGAGTTCCTGGCCTCCGAGCGGCTGGCCGAGCTGGCCGCGCTCGGGACGAGCTGCCCCGACCACTTCCTGCGCACCAAGGTGAAGCCGCTCGTCGTCGACCTGCCGGCCACGGCGGGCCTCGACGACGTCGTCGCCCGCCTGCCCGAGCTGCACGAGGCGTACCGGGCCGACTACGCGGCCTACTACGAGCGGGGCGCGGCGGACGCCCGGGCGCGCGGCGAGGAGCCGCCCGCGATGCGCGGCGCCGACCCGGCGATCGTCCTCGTCCCGGGCGTCGGGATGTTCAGCTACGGCGCGGACAAGCAGACCGCGCGCGTCGCGGGCGAGTTCTACGTCAACGCGATCAACGTCATGCGGGGCGCCGAGGCGCTCTCCACGTACGCGCCGATCGACGAGGCCGAGAAGTTCCGCATCGAGTACTGGGCCCTCGAGGAGGCCAAGCTCGCGCGCCGGCCGAAGCGCAAGCCGCTCGCGACCCGGATCGCGCTCGTGACGGGCGCGGCGTCGGGCATCGGGAAGGCCACGGCCACGCGGCTCGCCGCCGAGGGGGCGTGCGTGGTGATCGCGGACCTCGACCTCGCGAGGGCGCAGGAGGCGGCGGCCGAGATCGGGGGACCGGACGTCGCGGTCGGCGTGCAGGCCGACGTCACGGACGAGGACCAGGTGCAGGCCGCGGTCGACGCCGCGGTCCTCGCGTTCGGCGGCCTCGACCTCGTGGTCAACAACGCCGGGCTGTCCATCTCCAAGCCGCTCCTCGAGACCACGACGAAGGACTGGGACCTCCAGCACGACGTCATGGCCAAGGGCTCGTTCCTCGTGTCCCGGGCCGCCGCGCGCGTGCTGATCGACCAGCGGCTCGGCGGCGACATCGTCTACATCTCGTCCAAGAACTCCGTGTTCGCGGGGCCCAACAACATCGCGTACTCCGCGACCAAGGCGGACCAGGCGCACCAGGTGCGGCTCCTCGCCGCGGAGCTCGGGGAGCACGGCGTGAAGGTCAACGGGATCAACCCCGACGGCGTCGTGCGCGGTTCGGGGATCTTCGCGGGCGGGTGGGGCGCCAAGCGGGCGGCGGTGTACGGGGTGTCGGAGGACAAGCTCGGCGAGTTCTACGCGCAGCGGACCCTGCTCAAGCGTGAGGTGCTGCCCGAGCACGTCGCGAACGCCGTGTTCGTGCTGTGCACCTCCGACCTCGACCACACGACCGGCCTGCACGTGCCCGTCGACGCGGGCGTCGCCGCCGCGTTCCTGCGCTGAGACGCGCGATGAGCAGCGACGATGCCGCGGCGGTCGCCGCGGTCGACCTCGGCGCGACCAGCGGGCGCGTCGTCGTCGGTTCCTTCCTGCCCGACGGCGGCGGCGGACGCGGTCCCCGCCTGCAGCTCCGGCACGTGGCCCGGTTCCCCAACGAGCCCGTCCGCACCCGCGACGGCCTCCACTGGGACCTCCTCGGCCTGTACCGCGGCGTTCTCGGCGGCCTCGCGCAGGCCGAGCGGGAGGCGCCCGGCGAGCTGGTGAGCGTCGGGATCGACTCGTGGGCCGTGGACTACGCGCTCCTGCGCGACGGTGCCGTCCTCGGCATCCCGTACCACTACCGCGACGAGCGCACGGCGGCGGGGGTCGGGGCGGTGCACGGCGTCGTCGGAGCGGCGGAGCTGTACCGGCGGAACGGCCTGCAGCACCTGCCGTTCAACACCGTCTTCCAGCTCGCCGTCGACCGCGCGCACGGCCTGCTCGACGTGGCCGACCAGGTGCTGCTCGTCCCGGACCTGCTCACGTACTGGCTCACGGGCGAGGTCGGCGCCGAGCGGACGAACGCGTCCACGACCGGGCTCCTCGACGTCCGGACGGGGGAGTGGGACCGGGAGCTCGCCGGGCTCGTGGGCGTGCCCGAGCGGATCCTGCCCGCGCTCGTGGAACCCGGGGCGCCCCGAGGGGTGCTCACGGGAGACGCCGCGGACGTCGTCGGGCGGGCGCTGCCCGTGACAGCGGTCGGGTCTCACGACACCGCCTCGGCCGTGGTGGCGGTCCCCGCCGCCGACCGGGACGTCGCCTACGTGTCGTGCGGGACGTGGGGGCTCGTCGGGCTCGAGCTCGACGCCCCCGTGCTCACCGACGACGCGCGGCGCGCCGGGTTCACCAACGAGGGCGGCGTCGACGGGCGCGTGCGGTTCCTGCACAACGTCATGGGCCTGTGGCTGCTGTCCGAGTCGATCCGTGCCTGGGACCGCTCGGCCACGGCGGCGCAGCAGTCCAGCACCCTGCAGTCGCTCCTCGCGGCCGCGGCCGAGGTCCCCGCGCCGGTGCCCCTGTTCGACGTGGACGACGACCGCTTCCTCGCCCCCGGCGACCTGCCCGCGCGGATCGTGGACTGGTTCCGCGAGCACGACGTGGCCGCCCCGTCGTCGCGGCCGGCGCTCGTCCGCAGCATCGTCGAGAGCCTCGCCCAGGCGTTCGCGGACGCCGTCACGACCGCGGCCGGGCTCGCCGGGCGTCCCGTGCGCGTCGTCCACGTCGTCGGCGGCGGCGCGCAGAACGCGCTCCTGTGCCAGGCGCTCGCGGACCGCTCCGGCCTGCCGGTGCTCGCCGGGCCGGTCGAGGCGACCGCGATCGGCAACGTGCTCGTCCAGGCCCGGGCGCACGGCATGGTGAGCGGCGACCTCGAGGCGCTGCGCGCCGTCGTCGCCGCGAGCTTTCCCCCCACCCGCTACCAGCCCCGATAGGTGGTCCACCGTGGTCCAGCGTCAGCTGCCCCGCCCCGCCGAGCTCCGCGAGCTCGTCAGGTTCAAGCGCCCCGACCTCGACGGCAGGCGTCGTCGGCTCGCCGCCGCGCTCACCATCGAGGACCTGCGGACGCTCGCCAAGCGCCGGACGCCGCGCGCCGCGTTCGACTACACCGACGGCGCCGCCGAGGGCGAGATCTCGCTCGGCCGGGCCCGGCAGGCGTTCCAGGACGTCGAGCTGCACCCGTCGATCCTGCGCGACGTCTCGACCGTGGACACGTCCACGACCGTGTTCGGCGGCCCGTCGGCGCTCCCGTTCGGCATCGCACCGACCGGGTTCACGCGCCTGATGCAGACCGAGGGCGAGATCGCGGGAGCCGGGGCCGCGGGCGCGGCCGGCATCCCGTTCACGCTCTCGACGCTCGGCACGACGTCCATCGAGGACGTCAGGGCGGCAAACCCCCACGGCCGGAACTGGTTCCAGCTCTACGTGATGCGCGACCGCGAGGTCTCATACGACCTCGTCCGCCGGGCCGCGGCCGCTGACTTCGACACCCTGTTCTTCACGGTGGACACCCCGGTCGCGGGCGCCCGCCTGCGCGACAAGCGCAACGGCTTCTCCATCCCGCCGCAGCTCACGGCCCGCACCGTGCTCGACGCGCTCCCGCGGCCGTGGTGGTGGTTCGACCTGCTGACGACGCCGACGCTCGAGTTCGCGTCCCTCACCTCGACCGGCGGCACCGTCGGCGAGCTGCTCGACGCCGCCATGGACCCGTCGATCTCGTTCGACGACCTCGCGATCATCCGCGGGCTGTGGCCGAACAAGATCGTCGTCAAGGGCGTCCAGAACGTCGAGGACGCGCGGCGCCTGGCCGACCTCGGCGTCGACGGGGTCGTGCTGTCCAACCACGGCGGGCGCCAGCTCGACCGCGCGCCCGTGCCGTTCCACCTGCTCCCGCAGGTCGTGCGGGAGGTGGGCGGCGACCTCGAGGTCGCGATCGACACGGGCATCATGAACGGCGCCGACGTGGTCGCCTCGATCGCGCTCGGCGCCCGGTTCACGCTCGTCGGGCGCGCGTACCTGTACGGCCTCATGGCCGGCGGGCGGGCCGGTGTCGACCGGACCGTCGAGATCCTGCGCGACCAGGTGGTCCGAACCATGAAGCTCCTGCAGGTCGCGAGCCTCGACGAGCTGACGCCCGCGCACGTCACACAGCTGACGCGGTTGGTCCCGCTGCGCGCCGACCTGGCGGCGCTCCCGTCCTGACCCGTCGCCGACGGTGACGCTCTGTTCGCCGACGGTGACGTTCTGTTCGCCGACGGTGACGTTCGTCCACCGAAGATGCGCATCGATCTGTGGACGAACGTCACCGTCGGCGGCTGCAACGTCACCGTCGGTGGCTGCAACGTCACCGTCGGCGAACCCGACGTCACCGTCGGCGTGCGTCCTACGCTGGGCGCATGTCGCACAGCCTGGACGAGCGCCCGTCGGGCACGGCCCGCCGCGGGCGTCGGCCCGCGGGTGAGGACACCCGGAGCCTGATCCTGGAGGCGGCGCGCGCGGAGTTCGCCGAGCGGGGGTTCGACGCAGCGAGCGTGCGTGCCGTCGCGCGGCGCGCGGGCGTGGACCCCGCCCTCGTGCGGCACTACTTCGACTCCAAGGCGGACCTGCTCGCGGCCGGGCTCGTGCCGCAGGGGCTCGACCCGCGCGTCGTCCTCGGGGCGCTCGGGGACGGGCCGACCGACACGATGGGGGAGCGCCTCGCGCGCCTCGTGCTCCGCGTGTGGGACAGCGAGGAGGGGCGGGCGCGGTTGCGGACGGTCCTGTCGGGCGCGCTGTCGGCGGACCCCGCGGCCGGGGTGTTCGTCGACTACCTGCGCCGGACCGTCTTCGGCAGCATCGCCTCCGTGCTGGACGCGCCGGACGCCGACGTCCGCGTCGCACTCGTCGCGTCGCAGGTGGTGGGGCTGCTGGTGACCCGCGTCGTGATCGGGCTGGAGCCGGTCGCCTCGATGTCCGCGGACGACGTCGCCGCGCTCGTCGGGCCGACGCTCCAGCGGTACCTCACGGGAGACCTTGCCGGGGAGACCGTGCGGGAGGATAATTCCCCACATGGGGAATGAAGCCGCCGTCGACGTCGCAGGGCTCACGGTCCGGCGCGGGCCGCACACCGTCCTCGACGGCCTGGACCTGCGCGTGCCCGCCGGCCAGGTGGTCGGGCTGCTCGGGCCGAGCGGCGCGGGCAAGACGACGCTCATGCGGGCGGTCGTCGGCGTCCAGGAGGTGCACGGCGGGCGCGTGACGGTGCTCGGCCGGCCCGCGGGCGCGCCCGAGCTGCGGCGCCGCGTCGGCTACGTCACCCAGTCGCCGAGCGTCTACGCCGACCTGACGGTGACGGAGAACCTGCGGTACTTCGCCCGGGTGCTGGGCGCGCCGTCGGGCGACACCGCGCGCGTCCTCGAGCAGGTCGACCTCGTCCGGTACGCGCGCACCCGCGTCGGCGACCTGTCGGGCGGGGAGCGCTCGCGCGTCTCGCTCGCGGCCGCCCTCCTCGGGACGCCCGAGCTGCTCGTCCTCGACGAGCCCACCGTCGGCCTCGACCCGGTGCTGCGCCGCGACCTGTGGGACCTGTTCGGCCGGCTGCGCGACGACGGCGCGAGCCTGCTCGTGTCGAGCCACGTCATGGACGAGGCGAGCCGCTGCGACCGGCTCCTCCTCATGCGCGACGGCGCCGTCGTCGCGGACGCCACCGAGGCCGAGCTGCTCGAGCGGACGGGCGCGCGCGACGTCGAGCACGCCTTCCTGGCGCTCGTCGAGGAGGGGGCACGATGACCCCGGCCCTGACGACGGCGACCGCGCGCCGCGTCCTCGCCCAGCTCCGCCACGACCCGCGGACGATCGCCCTCATCGTGCTGCTGCCGTGCGTCCTGCTCGGCCTGATCGCGTGGATGTTTCACGGCACGCCGGTGCTCGACCAGTTCGGGCCCATCCTCGTCGCGCTGTTCCCGCTCATCGTGATGTTCCTGGTGACGAGCGTCGCGACCCTGCGCGAGCGCACGTCGGGCACGCTCGAACGGCTCATGGCGTCGCCGCTCGGCAAGGGCGACTTCGTCGGCGGCTACGCGCTCGCGTTCGGCGCGGTCGCGGTCGTGCAGGCGCTCGTCGTGACCGGTTTCGCGGTGTGGGTCTGCGGGATGACGGTGCGCGGGTCCGTCGGGGCGGTCGTGCTGGTCGCCGTGCTCGACGCCGTCCTCGGCTGCACGCTCGGGCTCGCCGCGTCCGCCGTCGCGCGGACCGAGTTCCAGGCCGTGCAGATGATGCCGCTGATCGTGTTCCCACAGCTCGTGCTCTGCGGCCTGCTGATGCCGCGCGACGAGATGCCGACGGTGCTCGAGTGGATCTCCCGCGCGTTCCCGCTCACCTACGGCGTCGACGCGATGCAGCACCTCGCGGCGGGAAGCTCCCTCGGCGACGTCGCCGGGGACGTCGCCGTCCTGGTCGCCTTCATCGCGGGGGCGGTCGTGGTGGGCGGGCTCACGCTGCGCCGTCGGACGCCGTAGCCCGCCCGGCTACGGCCGGGCGCCGAACCGCTCCAGCAGCTCGGCGGGCCCGGACACGATGAGCAGGTCGGTGGGGGAGATGCGGGTGTCGGGCGTCGCGTACTGGAACTCGACGCCCGGCGACTTCACGCCGATCACGGTCACGCCGTACTTGGACCGGACCTTGGACTGCTCGAGCGTGAAGCCGTGCGTCTCCTTCGGTGGCCGCATCTTGACGATCGTGAAGCCGTCCTCGACCTCGATGTAGTCGAGCAGCTTGCCCGAGACCAGGTGGGCGACGCGGTTCCCGGCGTCGGCCTCGGGGAAGACGACGTGGTGCGCGCCGATGCGCTGCAGGATGCGCCCGTGCTCCGCGGACACGGCCTTGGCCCAGATCTGCGGGGTGTCGAGGTCCACGAGGTTGCCCGTGATGAGGACGGACGCCTCGAGCGCGGTCCCGACGGCGACGATCGCCACCGAGAAGTCCCGGGCGCCGATCTGCTCGAGGGCCTCGGGGTTCGACGCGTCGGCCTCCACGAGGGCGAGCCGGCCCGACCACTGCGCGACCAGGTCGGGGTCCTTCTCGGCAACCAGGACGTCCTGGCCGAGGCGGTCGAGCGACGTCGCGATGGACTGCCCGAACCGGCCGAGCCCGACGACGAGCACGCCCCCGGCGCGCGCCTCGGCGCGCGGACGCACCTCGCGGACCCGCGAACCCGCAGGCTTCTCGGGCGTACCCGTCCTCGTGTCAACCAATGATCGGCCTCTCCTCGGGCATCCTGACGACGCGCCTGCGGCTACGGAGCGCGAGCGCCGCGCCCAGGGTCATCGTCCCGGTGCGGCCCACGAACATCAACACGACCAGGACGTACTTGCCGGCGTCGGGCAGGTGCGGGGTCACGCCGGTCGACAGGCCGACGGTCGCGAACGCCGAGATCACCTCGTACATCACGACGTCGAGGCTCCACCCGGTGATCTCCAGGAGCAGCAGGCTCGAGACCAGCACCGCGGTCGCGCCGACGAACGTCACGGCGATCGCCAGCCGGATCGTCTCGTGCGGGATGCGACGGCGGAACACCTCGATGTCGCGGTCGCCGCGCGCCTCCGCGACGATGGCGAGCAGCATGACGGCGAGCGTCGTGACCTTGATGCCGCCCGCGGTCGACGCGCTGCCGCCGCCGACGAACATCAGGGCGTCGGTGATGAGCCAGCTCGTCTCGTGCATCGAGCCGATGTCGACGGTCGAGAAGCCGGCCGACCGGGGCATCACGCCCTGGAACAGGGACGCGAGGATCTTGTCGGGCACCGACAGCGGGCCGAACGTCCCCGGGTTCGTCCACTCGAGCGCGAGGAACAGCACGGCCCCGACGACGACGAGCGCACCGCCCGTGACGAGCGTGAGCTTCGCATGGAGCGACAGGCTGGACAGGCGCCGGCGGTTGCGCATGATGTTGAGGATCACGGGGAAGCCGAGCGACCCGATGAACACCCCCACGATGATCGGCAGGCACAGGGCCCAGTCGCCCACGTAGCCGTCGAGGCCCTCGACGGTGGGCACGAACCCGGCGTTGTTGAACGCCGAGATGCCGAAGAACAGCGCGTGCCACGCGGCCTCGCCGACCGACTGACGCAGGACGAGGAACCGCGGGAAGAGCAGGAGCGCGACCGCCAGCTCGAGGGAGGTCGAGGTGATGATCACGACCCGGATGAGCGAGCCGACCTCTCCGAGCCGCGTCGTCTTGACCTCGGTCGCGGCCAGCATCCGCTGCGTGAGCCCGAGGTGCCGCGACACCGCGAGCCCCAGGATCGACGCGAGCGTCATGACGCCGAGCCCGCCGACCTTGATCGCGACCAGGATGACGACCTCGCCGAACGGCGACCAGAACGCCCCGGTCGGGACGACGGTCAGTCCCGTCACGCACACGGCGGAGGTCGCGGTGAACAGGGCGTCGACGACCGAGGCGCCCTTGCCCGACCGGGTCGCCCACGGGCCCAGCAGCAGGAGGGTGAAGAGCACGACGACGCCTGCGAACGAGAAGACCGCGAGCCGCGCGGGGGAGCGTCGGGCCAGCCGGTCGAGGGCGCCGCGCGCCGTCACGAGCTGGCTGCTGAAGGCCTCGGCCACGCCCCTCCCTCGTCCGCCCGTCGCGGCCGCCTGCTCGGCCCGGCGGCCGGGCCGCCGCGGGATTGTTCGCCGCGTCCGCCCCGGCAGACTAGCGTGATCCCCGTGCCGGTTCCCTTCGACGCGCGCGACGCCGCGGCCACCGACCCCGTCGGCGGCCCGGCCGGCGATCCTCCGGCAGACGCCGAGGCGGCCCGGTCCCTCGTCGTCTGGAGCCCCGAGCTGCTGCGGTACGACTTCGGTCCCGGCCATCCGATGGCGCCGTCCCGACTGCACCTGACCATGAGTCTCGTTCGGTCCCTCGGCCTGCTCGACGTGCCCGGCGTCGAGCTCGTCGACCCGCCGCCCGCGAGCGACGCCGAGCTCGCCCTCGTGCACGACGAGCGGTACGTCGCGGCCGTGCGGTCGGCGTCGGAGCACGGCACCACCGACCCGCTGCGCGGGCTCGGCACCGAGGACGACCCCGTCTTCCCGGGCATGCACGAGGCCGCGGCGCGGATCTTCCACGGCTCGTACGTGGCCGCGGGCGCCGTCTGGTCGGGCGAGGCCCGGCACGCGGTCAACATCGCGGGCGGCATGCACCACGCGCGCCGGGACGCGGCGTCGGGGTTCTGCGTCTACAACGACGCCGCCGCCGCGATCCGGCGCCTGCTCGACGACGGCGCGACCCGGGTCGCCTACGTGGACGTGGACGCGCACCACGGCGACGGCGTGGAGAGCGTCTTCTGGAACGACCCGCGCGTCCTCACGGTGTCGGTGCACCAGAGCGGCCAGACCCTCTTCCCGGGCACCGGCTTCCCGACCGACGTCGGCGGACCGCTGGCGGAGGGGTCGGCCGTCAACGTCGCCCTGCCTCGGCACACCGACGGCGCCGGGTTCCTCCGGGCGTTCGACGCCGTCGTGCCCGCCGTGCTGCGGGCGTTCCGGCCCGAGGCGGTCGTGAGCCAGCACGGCTGCGACTCGCACGCCCAGGACCCGCTGACCGACCTGCACGTGGGTGTCGACGCCCAGCGCATCGCCGTCGAGCGGGTGCACGCCCTCGCGCACGAGCTCGCGGACGGCCGGTGGGTCGCCCTGGGCGGCGGCGGGTACGCCGTCATCGACGTGGTCCCGCGCGCGTGGGCGAACGTCGTCGCGGAGGTCGTGCACCGGCCGCTGGACCCGGACACCGCGCTGCCCGACGCGTGGCGCCGCGACATCGCGGAGGGCGCCGGCGAGGACCCGCCCCGGCGCATGGGGGACCACCCGGTCACGTTCCGGCCCTGGTCGCAGGGGTACGACCCGGCCGACGACCTGGACCGCTCGATCCTCGCGACCCGGCGTGAGGTGTTCCCGCTCCTGGGCCTCGACCCGTACCTGGACTGACCCGGTTTCGGCCCTGCGTGGTCCGCGCGGTAGGCTGGTCCACGGCCTTCGTCTCGTCTCGTCCCGCCGTCTTCGGCCGCGTCGTCAGCTTGTCAGCTCGCCGCACGTCGCAGGGTCGGGGGACACGGTGGACGAGCCGACGATCTGACACCTTCGATCATTGCGAGGACCTATGGGCTCCGTCATCAAGAAGCGCCGCAAGCGCATGGCGAAGAAGAAGCACCGCAAGCTGCTTCGCAAGACGCGTCACCAGCGTCGCAACAAGAAGTGACGCCCCGCCCGGCCTGCCGGGCGTGAGCGACAAGGGCTCGACCGCGTGCGGTCGGGCCCTTTCGTGCGTCCGGCCTCGAGGCCTACTTCGCGAGGTACCCCGCGGGGAGGCCTGCTTCGCGGGGAAGCGCGGCGGGGTCAGCGGCGCGAGGCGCGGCGCAGGAGCGACGTCGCGGCCCAGCCGGCGGCGACCCAGCTCCCGGCCTTCACGCCGGTGCGGGCGGCGCGCCGCGTCGGCTGCCGGAACTCGCGCACGTCCCAGCCGGAGGTCCGGGCCAGACGGCGCAGCCGCGGCTCCGGGTTCACGGCGCACGGGTGCCCGACGGTGCCGAGCAGGTCGACGTCGTTCATCGAGTCGCCGTACGCGTAGGACCGCTCCAGGTCGATGCCGGTCCGCGCGGCGAGGTCGCGTGCGGCGCGGGCCTTCGCGGCGCCGTGCATGAGCTCGCCGTCGAGCCGGCCGGTGTAGACGCCGTCGGCGTGCTCGGGGACGGTGGCGAGCGCGCCGGTCGCGCCGAGCCGGCGCGCGATCAGCCCGCCGACCTCGACGGGTGCCGCCGTCACGAGCCAGACCTGGTGGCCCGCCGCGAGGTGCGCCTCGAGGAGCGCCTTGGTGCCGGGGAAGATCCGCAGGGCGAGGACGTCGTCGTACACCTGCTCGCCGACGCTGCAGACCTCGTCCACGGAGTGTCCGGCCACGAGGCACAGTGCCTTGGCGCGGACCCGGTCGAGGTGCTGTGCGTTCTCGCCGTAGACGGCGTACCGCGCCTGGTGCACGGCGAACCGGGCGATGTCGCGGGCGCGGAAGAAGCCGCGGGCGTGGAGGGCGCGGGCCAGGTGGAAGGTGCTGGCGCCACGGACGAGCGTGTTGTCGACGTCGAAGAACGCGGCGACCTCGCCGCCGGCGTCGCCCACGTGCTCGTGCTCGCCGTCGGCCGTCCGGGGGCGCGCGACGACCGCGTGGCGGCGACCCGTGACGTGTGACATGCGCCCCACCCTAGGTGCGCCGTCTGGGCGTTCTCCGTGCTTCACGGGCCGCGGTCGGTGCTCGTGCAGGTCCTGCACACCACCTGCACGCGCCACCTACGCTGGGGTGGTGACGTCCCCCGAGCCCGCTCCTGCCGTCCCCCCGGCAGCCTCTGCTGTGCCCGACGGCGCGGCGCCGCGCGTCGTCCTGTACGTCCGGGAGGGGTGCCACCTGTGCGACGACGCGCGCGCCGTCGTCGACGGGGCGTGCGCGGAGGCGGGGGAGCGGTTCGTCGAGCGGGACGTCGACGCGGACCCCGCGCTCCGCGAGGAGTACGGCGAGCTGGTGCCGGTCGTGACGGTCGACGGCGTGCGCCAGGGGTACTGGCGGCTCGACGCCGAGCGGGTCCGCCGGGCGCTCGCGCGCTGAACGACGAAGCGGGTTGTCAGAACCTCGTGAGCCCGGAGGCTCGTGAGGTTCTGACAACCCGCTCGCGCGTGGTCGGAAGGGTCAGTCCTTCTTGACGAGCGCCGAGAGGTCGAGCTCGATCTTGACCTTGTCGGAGACGAGCACGCCGCCGGCCTCGAGGGCCGCGTTCCACGTGATGTCGAACTCCTTGCGGGAGATCTCGGTCTTGGCCTCGAACGCGGCGCGCTCGGCACCGAACGCGTCGACGGCCGCACCGGTGAACTCGGTCTCGAGCTCGACGGACTTGGTCACGCCGTTGATCGTGAGGTCGCCGGTCACGACGAACTCGTCGCCGGAGCCGGAGACGGAGGTCGAGCTGAAGGTCCAGGTCGGGAACTTCTCGACGGTGAAGAAGTCGGCGCTCTGGATGTGGCCGTCGCGGTTCGCGTCGCCCGTGCTCACGGTGCGGGCGTCGAGCTCGGCCGTGACGCTGGAGACCTGGAGCGACTCGCCGACGGTGATGGTGCCGCTCGTGATGGCGACCGTGCCGCGCACCTTGGAGATGCCGGCGTGACGGACGGTGAAGCTCGCGGACGAGTGCGACGGGTCGATCTCGTAGGTACCGGGGACGACGCCGGTGGGCAGGGCGATGGCGGTCATGGGTGCTCCTCAGGGGCGTGGGCCTGGATTGGTTGAACATACAACTGAACCGAGGGCCGACGGCGTGCATTCCCCGCCCGGATGTGGCATGCGTCACACGGCGTTGCAAGTGCTGGCCGCGAGCGCGACGTCGCCGGGAGGGGAAGGTGGGGTCATGACGGACACGAGCATCCGCGTCGGCATCGTCGGAGCGAACCCGGACCGCGGCTGGGCGGCCCGGGCGCACGTCCCGGCCCTGCGGGCGCTCCCGGACTACCGGCTGACGGCGGTCGGAACGAGCCGCACGGAGAGCGCCCGATCCGCGGCCCGAGCCTTCGGGGCGCCGCACGCCTTCGCCGACGCGCGGCGGCTCGCCGAGCACCCCGAGGTCGACCTGGTCGTCGTCACGGTCAAGGTTCCTGCGCACGCCGAGCTCGTCGGGGCGGCGCTGGCGGCCGGCAAGCACGTGTACTGCGAGTGGCCGCTCGCCCGCACGACGGACGAGGCGGAAGCGCTCGCGGCGGCGGCGCGCGGGGCGGGCGTCCATCACGTGGTCGGTCTCCAGGCGAGGTACGCCCCCGCGCTCTCCTATGCCCGCGACCTCGTCGCCGCGGGCCGCGTGGGTCGCGTGACCTCGGCGTCGGTCCTCGCCGCCCGGGGGTCCGGGGCACGGGACGTGATCCCGGCGTGGGCCGCCTACACCCTCGACCGCGACAACGGCGCCGGGACGCTGGAGGTCGCCGGCGGGCACACGCTCGACGCCCTGCAGCACCTGCTCGGGGAGGTCCGCGAGCTCTCGGCGACCCTGTCCGTGCAGCACCCCGTCCGCACGGTCGCCGAGACCGGGGCCACGATCGAGGCGACGAGCCCGGACCACCTGGCGCTCGACGGGACGCTGGCCGGTGGCGCCGTCGTCTCGGCCCACGTCCACGACGGCAAGGCGACGGACGCCGGGACCCGGATCGAGATCTCCGGGACCGACGGGGACCTCCTCCTCGTCTCCGGCGGGCCCTTCGCGGTGGCCGGCATCCAGGTCGGGGAGCTGCGCCTGCTCGGCTCCGCCGGCCCCGGCGGTCCCTACGCGGAGCTGCCGGTCCCCGGCCGCTACCGCCGGGCCTCCGGGATCGAGCCTTCCGCGGAAGGCTTCGGCGTGGCGCAGCTGTACGCCCGGCTGGCCGACGATCTCCGCACCGGCTCGCGCACCGTCCCGGACTTCGACGACGGCGTGGCGCTGCACCGTCTCCTCGACGAGATCAGGCTCGCTGCGGAGACCGGCACCCGTCGACGGCGCGGGTCCGGACCTCGGTCAAGCCGAGCTCACGAGCGCGTCGTCGAAGGGCTCCATTAGGACATCTCCGCACGTCAGGGACACAATGCACCCCGTGAACACCCCGACCGACCACCGCTGGCTCGACCTCGAGCAGCAGGCCGCATGGCGCGACTTCCTCGAAGGCGTCGGCCGGTTCCAGGAGGTCCTCGTGCGCGAGCACGAGCGTCGCCTGCCCCTCTCGGTCCCCGAGTACGACGTGCTCGTCCAGCTCTCCGAGCAGCCCGACCGGTCGCTCCGGATGTCCCGGCTCGCCGAGCGCCTCGCGTACTCGCGCTCGCGCGTCACGCACACGGTCTCCCGGATGGAGCGCGCCGGCCTCGTGCGCCGCGTGGCCGCCGCCGAGGACAAGCGCGGGGTGCACTGCTCCATGACCGACGCCGGCTGGCACGCGCTCGTCGCGGCGGCCCCGACCCACGTCGACATCGTGCGCACCTACCTCGTCGACGTGCTCACGCGCGACGAGCTGCTCGCGCTCGGCGGCGCGATGGCGCGCGTGCGCGACGCCTGCGCCGCCGCGGGGGCCTGAGCGGGGCAGCCCCTCAGGCGGCTCTGCGACAATCGGGGACGTGCCCAGCCCTGACTCCGCCCCCTCCGCCGGCGCCACCGTGACCGTCGTGCACCTCGTGCGCCACGGCGAGGTGCACAACCCCGACGGCGTCCTCTACGGCCGCATCCCCGGCTACCGGCTGTCCGAGCGCGGGCGCGCCATGGCGCAGCGCCTCGCCGAGCACTTCTCCGACGGCCACGACGTCACGCACGTCGTCGCGAGCCCGCTCCAGCGGGCCCAGGAGACTGCGACGCCGCTCGCCGAGGCCCTCGGCGTCGACCTCGGCAGCGACGACCGTCTCATCGAGGCCGCCAACCACTTCGAGGGCCTGACGTTCGGCGTCGGCGACGGGTCGCTGCGCCACCCCCGGCACTGGAAGTACCTGTGGAACCCGTTCCGGCCGTCCTGGGGCGAGCCGTACCAGGCGCAGGCCGCGCGCGTGCGCGCCGCCGTCGACTCCGCCCGGGAGGCCGCGCGCGGGCACGAGGCCGTGCTCGTGAGCCACCAGCTCCCGGTCTGGGTGACCCGGCTGTCCGCCGAGCACCGCCGGCTGTGGCACGACCCGCGGCGTCGCCAGTGCTCGCTCGCCTCGGTCACGTCGCTCACGTTCGAGGGCGACCGCCTGGTCGGGATCGAGTACGCCGAGCCCGCTGCCGACCTCCTGCCGGGCGCCTCCGCGGTGCCAGGGGCGTGACGGTGGTCACGAACGCGCCCTCCAGGGCCCCGGAGGGGCCGGATTCCCAGGGCGCGCCCAGGGTCCGGCGGCACGGTGGCACCGTGCCGCGCCCTCGCCCTGCCCGCCTCGCCGCCCTCATGGCCCTCCTCGTCGGCGGAGCTCTCGCGCTCGCCGGTTGCACGTCGAGCTCGGGCAACGACGGCGGCAACCTCGGCTTCGTCCAGGGCGACGGCTCGGTCAAGACGTGGACGCCCAGCGAGCGGTCGGAGCCCGTCACGCTGACCGGCACCGCGTTCGACGGGACCAAGGTCGACACCTCGAAGTGGCGTGGCGACGTCGTCGTCGTCAACACCTGGTACGCGGGCTGCGCGCCCTGCCGCAAGGAGGCGCCGGACCTCGCGTCGCTCGCCTCGAGCGCGACCGACGGCGTGCACTACCTCGGCATCAACTCGACCGACGACGCTGGCGCCGCCCAGGCGTTCCAGCGCACCTTCAAGATCCCGTACCCGTCGATCTCCGACAAGAGCGGCTCGGTCGTCGCCACGCTCCAGGGCGTCGTGCCGGTCCAGGCCGTCCCCACGACCGTCGTCCTCGACGCGCAGGGCCGCGTGGCCGCGCGCGTACTCGGCGCGACGACGAAGGCCACGCTCGCGGGCCTCGTCGACGACGTGCGCTCCGGCGACGGCACCAACACTGCCGCCGCGACGTCGTGAGCGCCGTGATGCTCGCGGACGGGATGCTCGAGGCGTCGTCGGGGTTCGCGACCACGGCGTTCAGCGGGTCGATGCTGCTCGCGGTGCCTGTGGCCGTCGTCGCCGGCTTCGTCTCGTTCGCGAGCCCGTGCGTCCTGCCGCTCGTGCCCGGGTACGTCGGCTACGTGAGCGGGTGGGCGGCGTCGAACGCGGGCGTGACCGCGCTCGGGTCGGCCTCCGGGTCCGCCGTGGCGGCGGCGTCGGGCGGCCCGACGAGCGTCGCCCGGGGCCGCGCGCGCGTGGTCGCGGGCGTGGGACTGTTCGTCGCCGGGTTCACCCTCGTGTTCGTCGTGCTCGGCGGGTTCGTCGGCGCGCTCGGCACGCAGGTGCGGCAGGCCGAGGACGTCCTCATCCGGGTGCTGGGCGTCGTCGTGATCCTCATGGGGCTCGCGTTCCTCGGGGCGCTGCCGTTCCTCCAGCGCGAGCGCCGCATCCACGTCACGCCGCGCGCCGGGCTGTGGGGCGCCCCGCTGCTCGGGATCGTGTTCGGGCTCGGCTGGACGCCGTGCCTCGGCCCGACCCTCACCGCCGTGTACGCGCTCGCGCTCGACCAGGCGACCGTCGTCCGCGGAGCCGCGCTCGCGGTCGCGTACTGCGTCGGGCTGGGGGTGCCGTTCGTGCTCGTCGCGCTGGGGCTCCAGTCGAGCACGCGCATGCTGGAGTTCCTGCGCCGTCACCGGCTCGCGTTCCTGCGGATCGGCGGCGGCCTGCTCGTGCTCATCGGGCTGGCGATGGTGACGGGGGTCTGGGGCACGTGGACGGCCGCGCTGGGCGGCTGGGCGTCGAGGTACGGGGTGCAGGTGTGACCGAGGCCGAGAAGACCACCGAGCGCGGCGAGGCGCGCGCGTACCGTCCGGAGGGCATCGACGACGCGTTCGTCGCGCACGACGACGACGCGCCCGCGAGCGCGCCGGGCGCCGCCCGCGCGTCGGGACGCCGGGGGGCCGACGGCGCAGCCCCCGTCATGCCGAAGCTCGGCTGGAAGGGCACGCTGCGCTGGATGTGGCGGCAGCTCACGAGCATGCGCGTCGCGCTCATGCTCCTCATGCTGCTCGCCGTCGCGGCCGTCCCGGGCTCGATCCTGCCGCAGCAGTCGATCGACCCGGCCGGCGTCACCCAGTACCTGCAGGACAACCCGACCGCCGGGAAGATCCTCGACAAGCTCGGGTTCTTCGACGTGTTCTCGTCGGTGTGGTTCTCGGCGATCTACATCCTGCTGTTCGTGTCGCTCGTGGGCTGCATCGTGCCGCGCGCGCTCGCCCACACCAAGGCCCTGCGCCAGCGTCCGCCGAAGACGCCCGTCCGGTTCGCCCGGTTCCCCGCGCAGGCGCACGCCACCACGGACGCCGACCCGGACGCCGTCGTCGCGGCGGCCGTGCGGCACCTGCGCGGGCGGGTCCGGTGGCTGCCGACGTTCCGCGTCGAGACCGGCACGGACACCCAGGGGCGCCGGACCGTCGCCGCCGAGCGCGGCTACCTCCGCGAGAGCGGGAACATCCTCTTCCACCTGTGCCTGCTCGGGCTGCTCGTCGCCGTCGGCACGGGGCAGGTGCTCCACTATCGGGCCCAGGTCATCGTGTCGGAGGGGCACGGGTTCGCGAACTCCGTCGTCGACTACGACACGTTCGAGTCGGGCGCGTTCTTCCGCGCGAGCTCGCTCGACCCGTTCAGCATGACCCTCGACAAGTTCACCTCCGAGTTCACGACGACGGCGACGGCGGAGCCGCGCAACTTCACTGCGTTCGTGACGGTCCGCCAGCCCGGAGCGCCTGAGACCGCGGAGAAGATCCGGGTCAACCACCCGCTCGACGTCGGCGGCGCCAAGGTCTACCTCCAGGGCAACGGCTACGCGCCGAACATCACCGTCAAGGACGCGAAGGGCCAGGTCGCGTACTCGGGCCCGGTCGTGTTCATCCCGCAGGACACCAACTACACGTCGAAGGGCGTCATCAAGGTGCCCGACGTGTCCCCGGGGCTCGAGCAGATCGGCCTCGTCGGGTTCCTCCTGCCGACCGCCGCGAGCGACGACCCCACCCAGGCGTCCATCTACCCGCAGCCGCTGAACCCGATGCTCGTGCTCAACGTCTGGCACGGGAACCTCGGGCTCGACGACGGGGTGCCCCAGAACGTCTACCGGCTCGACACGAGCGCCATGACGGAGTCCGCCAAGGACGGCACTCCCGTGACGCTCACCATCCAGCCCGGCAAGACCGTCAAGCTGCCGGACGGGCTCGGCACGGTCACGTTCGACTCCCTGCCCCGGTACGTGGCGCTCGACCTGCGCTACGACCCTGCCCTCACCTGGATCCTCGTGTTCGCGCTCGGGGCACTCCTCGGCCTCGCGCTCTCGCTCTTCACGCCGCGCCGGCGCGTGTGGCTGCGCGTGTGGAGCGAGGACGTCCCCGGATCCGAGTCCGCCGACGACGGCGGCACCCCGGACGGCGGGTCCGGCCCGACCCGCCGTCGTACAGTGATAGACGCCGCCGGCCTCGCCCGAGGCGACGACTCCGGGCTCCAGCGCGAGGTCGATGCCGCCGTCGCGAGCGCTGCCGGACGCACACCCGCCGACTCGTCCACCGCCACGCCGACCCTTCCGAGAAAGGCTCCCCGATGAGCTACGCAGAGCTCAGCACCCACCTCGTGTGGGCGGCGCTGACGGTCCTCACGGTCTCGATGATCGCGTTCCTCGTCGACCTGACGAGGCTCGGCGAGTCCCGCAGCGACCTCGCTTCGGTCGCGCGGCTCGGCACCCGCCGCAAGGAGCTCGTCGGCGTCGGGGCGGCCGGCGACGTCGACGCCTCGCACGCCGACGCGACCGCGCGGGCCGGCGGCGGTGCTGCGCCGGACGATCCCGCCGTCGAACGGCCCGTGAACCGCCGGGCGGCCGCGATCGGCATGTCGACCGCGACCCTCGGCTGGCTGCTCCTCGTGCTCGCGATCGTCACCCGCGGCATCGCCGCGGGGCGGACGCCGTGGGCCAACATGTACGAGTTCACGCTCGTCGGTGCGTGCGTCGCGCTCACGGTGTTCCTCGTCGTGAGCCGGTTCCGCGACGTGCGGTTCCTCGGCGCGTTCGTCACGCTGCTCGCGGTGCTCTTCCTCGCCCTCGCGCAGGAGGTCTTCTTCGTCCAGGCCGACGGCGTCCAGCCCGCCCTGCAGTCCTACTGGCTCGTCATCCACGTCGGCGTCGCCATCACCGCGGCCGGCATCCTCACCGTCGCGTTCGTCACGTCCGTCCTGCAGCTGCTCCGCGACTCCCGGGACAACGGGTCCGCCGTCCTCAACCACCGCGCGTTCCGCTGGCTCGAGGCGCTCCCGACGCCCGGCCAGCTCGAGGTCCTCAGCTTCCGGCTCAACGCCGTCGGCTTCGTGCTGTGGACCTTCACGCTGATCGCCGGCTCCATCTGGGCCGAGCACGCCTGGGGCCGGTACTGGGGCTGGGACCCCAAGGAGGTCTGGACGTTCATCGTCTGGGTCGTCTACGCCGGGTACCTGCACGCCCGCACGACGCGCGGCTGGTCCGGGCGCCGGGCCGCGTACTTCGTAGTCGTCGGGTACGCCTGCGTGCTCTTCAACTTCACCGGCGTCAACCTCATCTTCGACGGCAAGCACTCGTACTCGGGCCTCACGAGCTGACCTGCTCGGTCGCGGTCCCGTTCGCCGAGGGTGACGTTCGGTTCGCCGATGGTGACGCTGCGTTCGCCGACGGTGACGTTGGGCGCCCGTGGTTGGGGCGGGCGGTCCGGGGGTGTGGCGCGCGGTCTTCCATCCGCCTGCGCTCGTTCCTCGCTCCGGCTCCCGCCAAGCCCTCCACGACCGCGCGCCACACCCCCGCCCCGCCCTTGCGCCGTCGTCCCACCCCCACGGGCGGCCGGCTTCCGGTCAACCCCGACGCGACGGCGGCACGTGCGCCGAGGTCGAGGGTTTCTCGCCGAAGACGAGCCGAAAGCCCTCGTTCTCGACGCAGAACCCTCGACGTCGGCGCTGGGCTCCGACCCGTCAGCGTGCCGAGCATGCGGTGGGCCACCGGTTCGGCGGCGAACATGCACTTGGTCTCCCCGCCCGGTGCCGACCATGCGCGCAGACCCCTTCTCGGCGTCGAACATGCGAGTACCCGCATGGTCGGGCGCTGGCGCGGTGACTGTCCGCATGGTCCGCGACCCGGTGGTGGCTCATCACATGGTCGGCGGGGCGGGTCGTGGCCAACCGCATGCCCGACGACGGCGCGGCCGGGCTGCTGAGGTGAGGTGGCGGCGTGAGCGGGTGGGTGCGGGCAGGTGGTGAAGGACGTCAAGGAGCCGGAAGGCCCCCAAGGGCCTGAGGGCGACGCAGTCCGAGCCGCCTGTCCGAACCCGCCCGCGGACGGAACCACGGACGCCTACGTCACCGTCGGCGAACGCAGCGTCACCGTCGGCGGGGCGTCGATCAGGCCGGCGGGTCCTGAGGGTCGTCGTGCGGCGCGGAGCGGCGGTCGCGCTGCTCGCGGCGACGTCGCTCCAGGTCGAGGCGGCGAAGGAAGTCGGGGTCGTCGTCGGGGGCGACGGGGCCGGCGGGGCGCGAGCCACCGTTCGGAGACGGCGACGTCCCCGCGCTCCGGGACAGCACGAGCCACAGGACCGGGCCGAGCACGGGCAGCAGAATGATCGCCAGGATCCACAGCGCCTTCGGTGCGCCGGCCGGCTTCTTCTCCTGCGACGTCACGCAGTCGGTCAGCGCGTACACGAGCAGGCCGAGCGCGACGAGGACGAGCAGACCGCGGAACATGGTCCCAGCCTAGGCCCGTACCCTGAGCACATGCCCCTGCTCGTCTACACCGTTCTCCGGCTCGCGCTCATCGCGGCTGCGTGGGTCGTGCTGTGGCTGGTCGGGCTGACGGGGCCGATCTGGTTCGTCGTCGCGGTCCTGATCGGCCTCATGGTCTCCTACGCCGCCTTCCGCGGACCCCGCGACGTCGCCGCCGGGTGGCTCGCGGACCGGGCCGGGCGCCGTCGGGCGGCGAAGGGCCCGCGGGGCTCGGGCATCGAGGACGACGCCGACGCCGAGGACCGGGCGATCGACGCCGCCGCCAACCCCGACGCGCGGACCCCCGACGACACCCCCTAGCCTCACCGGGTGAGCACCTGGACGTGGCCCGCGTACGTCGGCGTGGTGGGCGGCGTCCTGCTCTTCGGGCTGCTGCTCGTCCCGATCGTCCTCTTCCAGGTCCGCCGCTACGGGGCGCTGAACGGTCGGCGCCTGGCCGCGTCCGCCGCGGTGTCCGTGTACGGGGTCGCGCTCGTCGCCTACACCCTCCTCCCGCTCCCGACCGGCGACGTCGCGGCGTGGTGCGCGGACCACGGGTACACCTCCGCGCAGCTCGACCCCTTCCAGTTCGTCCGCGACATCCGCGACGCGACCGCCGGGGAACCGCTCACCGTGGCCCTGCGCAGCCCCGCCGTCCTGCAGGTCGTCCTCAACGTGGTGCTGTTCGTGCCGTGGGGGGCGATCGTCCGGCGGTTCCTGGGCTGGGGGCTCGTCCCGACGGTCCTCAGCGCGTTCGGGGCCTCCCTGCTGATCGAGACGACGCAGTACACGGGGATCTTCGGGCTGATCCCGTGCTCGTACCGGCTGGGCGACGTCGACGACCTCCTGACGAACACGCTCGGCGGCCTGATCGGCGCCCTCGCCGCGCCGCTCCTGCTCCGGTGGCTGCCCCGGCCGCGGGACCTCGCGCCGCACCGCGGGGAGCCGCGGCCCGTGACCGCGTGGCGGCGGTGGTTCGGGATGGCGCTCGACGCCGCGGCGTTCGCGGCGGTCGGGGTGGTGCTCGACGTGGCCTACCGGCTGGCGCTCGACGCCGCCGGGCGCCCGCTCCCGACCGGGCAGGACGCCGCGGACTGGGTGCTGGGCGCGGTCGTGCCGTTCGCGGTCGTCTTCGTGTGGCCCGCGCTCGTCGGCGGCCGGGCCTCGTGGGGGCAGCGCGCGGCCTGGCTGGCGCCGGCGTGGTCTGGGCGGCCCCGGCCCGTGCTGCGCGCGGCCGTGCCGGGCGGACTGTGGGGCGCGTGCGTCATCGTGGCCTCGCTGCCCGCAGCCTGGGACGTGCCCGATGTCGCCGCCGCGGCCCGCGCGGCAGCCGTCCTGACCGCGGCGGTCGCCGTCGCGTCGGTCCCGCTCACCCGGGACCGCCGGGGGCTCTCGGGGGTGGTGAGCGGCGCCGTCGTGCGGGACGTCCGCACCGACGATGCCGCGGTGGGTCAGAGCGACAGGCCGAGCCCCAGCAGGACGCCGTAGGCCAGCTCGAAGAACCCGGTCGCCGCGAGCACGGGCACGAGCGCGCGCCCGCGCGCCCCGACGAGGACGGGGATCGACAGCAGCACCGCGGGCAGGAGCAGCACCAGCACGATGAGCGACCACGGGGCCCAGAACGCGCAGACGACGCCGAGCACGAGCGCGACCCACAGCTCGCCGACGTAGGCGCGCCGGGCGCGGAAGTCGCCGAGCCGCACGGCCAGGGTGCGCTTGCCGGCGGGCAGGTCGGTCGGGATGTCGCGGACGTTGTTGACCATGAGGAGCGCGCAGGCCAGCAGCCCGACGCCGACCGCGCCGAGGACCGACGGCCAGGTGACGCGGGGGCTGTCCGTGTACGCGAGCTGGGTGTACGTCGTCCCGAGGACGGCGACGAGCCCGAAGAACACGAAGACGCCGACGTCGCCCAGGCCGCGGTACCCGTACGGGTTCTTGCCCCCCGTGTAGTACCAGGCGGCGAGGACGCACAGCACGCCCACGGCGATGAGCCACCACGTGCCCGTCAGCGCGACCAGCACGAGGCCCAGCACCCCCGCGATCGCGAACGACGCGAACGCGGCCGTCCGGACCCGCCGTGGCTGGGCGAGGCCGGTCGCGGTCAGGCGGGTCGGGCCGACGCGGTCCACGTCGGTGCCGCGGACGCCGTCCGAGTAGTCGTTCGCGTAGTTGACGCCGACCTGCAGCGCGAGGGCCACGCCCAGCGCGAGGAGCGCCCCCCAGAACCAGAAGCCGTCGGTCTGCGCGGCGGCGCCGGAGCCGACGATGACGGGGGTCGCGGCGGCCGGCAGGGTGCGGGGGCGGGCGCCCGCGACCCACTCGGAGGGTGTGGCCATGTGCCCAGGTTATCGGGGCGTCAGTGCTGCTCGCCCCGCACCACGGCCCCCGCAGCCACGGCGAGGCCGCGCCGGTCCACCTTGCCCGGCCCGCGCAGGGGGAGGGCGGCGGTGACGAGGACGTGCCGGGGCGCGGCGTGGGGGCCGAGCGCGTCGCGGGCGAGCGTGCGGACGCGGTCGCGGAGGTCGGCGTCGGCCGGGCTCAGCGCCCCGGGGTCGGCCCGGCCGCCAGCCGGCCGCTCGCCCGCCGCCCGCTCGCCCGCCGCCCGCACGAGCACCGCGACGACCGCTTGGCCCCACTCGGGATCCGGGACCCCGACGACGCAGGCCTCGCCGAGCGGCGCGAGCGCGTGCTCGACGGCGAGGGGCGCGACCTTCTCGCCGCCCGTGACGACGACGTCGTCGGCGCGCCCGAGGATCCGCAGGCGGGCGGGAGAGCCCGCGGCCTCGTCGACGACGCCGAGGTCCGACGTCACGAACCAGCGCGTGCCGTCGGCGTCGGCGCGGAACGCGCTCGCGCCCCGCTCGCCCAGGTAGCCGGCCGCGACGACCGGCCCCCCGAGCTCGACCCGGCCGCCCTCGCCGAGGCGTACGCGGACGCCGTCGAGCGGCACGCCGTCGTACACGCAGCCGCCGCACGTCTCCGACATGCCGTACGTGACGACGACGGCGATCCCGAGCGACCGGGCGGCGTCGAGCAGGCCGGGGGAGGAGGCCGCGCCGCCGACGAGCACCGCGTCGAAGCGTGCGAGCGCCCGGGCCGCGGCGAGGCCGTCGGGGTCCGCGGCCAGAGCGGCGTCGACGACGCGGTGCAGCTGGGTGGGGACGAGGGAGACGTACGCGCGCGCCGTCGCCGGGTCGTCCAGGAACGCGGCGGCGTGGTCGGCGAGCAGGGCGGGCGTGAAGGGCTCGTCGGGCAGGTGCGCCGGGGTGGTTCCCGCGACCACCGAGCGCGCGACGACCTGCGCGCCCGCGACGTGGTGCCAGGGGAGCGCGAGGAGCCAGCGTCCGTGCCCGCCGAGCCGGGCGGCCGTCGCGCCGATCGACGCGAGCAGAGCGGACCGCGTCAGGACGACCTCGCGCGGCGTGCCCGTCGAGCCGGACGTCCGCACGACGAGCGCCGCGTCCGGCGGCAGGCCGGCCCCGTGGTGCGCGAGGGGCTGGAGGGCGACGGCGATCGGGGCGGGGGCGCTGTCGTCGGGCAGAGCGCCGGGCCCGCGCGGGACGGACAGCGCGTCCGCGAGCGACGCGTACAGGTCGGCGGCGGAACGGGGGACGACGACGCGCGGCACCCGTCCAGCGTAGGCGTCCGGCGTCCGCGGACGTGCCGCACGTAGGGTGTGCGCGAGAAGCGGTCGAGCGAGGGAGTGGACATGCACGCTGGGGCGACGCCGACGACCACGCGCCGGAGGTTGCGGCACGGGGCCCGGGTGGCTGCGGTCGCGCTGACCGTCGTCGCGGTCGGCCTCGCGGCGGGGTGCTCGGGCGACAAGTCCCCGGCCCCGACGACCACCGTCACCGGCGGCGTCCCGACCGCCGACAAGACGGCGCCCCCGAGCCCCGCCGGCCCGACCGTCTGGCCTCTCACCGGCGTCGAGACCGACAAGGTCGCGGACCGCCCGGCGCTCGCCGTGAAGATCGAGAACTCCACCGACGCGCGGCCGCAGTACGGGCTCGAGCAGGCCGACACGGTGTGGGAGGAGGTCGTCGAGGGCGGCATCACCCGCTTCCTCGCGGTCTTCCAGTCGAAGACGCCGTCCCGGATCGAGCCGATCCGGTCGGTCCGGCCGATGGACCCCTCGATCGTCGCTCCTCTGCACGGGGTGTTCGCGTTCTCGGGCGGGCAGACGCCGTTCGTGAACGCCGCGAAGAAGGTCTCGCAGGTCCTCACGATGGACGGCGGCAGCCCCGGGTTCAACCGCGACCCGAACCGGGCCGCGCCGCACAACGTGTTCGCGGACACCAAGGACTTCTTCGGGCAGGCGAACTCGTCGCGCACGACGCCGCCGCCCCAGCAGTTCCGGTTCGCGCGGTCCCTCGCGCAGTCGACGGCGGTCACGTCGGGCAAGACGGCGAAGAAGGCCACGATCCACATGTCACCGGCCTACGTCCCCGGGTGGACCTACGACGCGAGCAAGAAGGTCTACCTGCGCGACGAGCGCGGCGTGGCGTCGAAGTCAGCGGAGGGCGTGCGGCTGTCGGGAGCGAACGTCGTCGTGCTGCGCGTCAAGGTCGTCAACACCTCGTACAAGGACCCGGCCGGCAACCCCGTGCCCGACACGGTCCTCAAGGGCAGCGGGTCCGCGACCGTGCTCTCGGGTGGCAAGGCCGTCACTGGGAAGTGGTCCAAGTCGTCGACGGGCGCGGTCCTGCGCGTCACCACGGGCGGCAAGGACATCCTGCTCGCGCCGGGTGAGACGTGGGTCGAGCTCGTGCCCACGGGGACGGGCAGCGTCGCGCTCAGCTGAACCTCGGCCACGCCGGGCGGGCGCCAGGGCACCGGCCAGGGATGCCCCCGGGCGCGCCGAGACCGCCTGCTCGGGCGACGATGGGGCCATGGCTGAGAACACCGCGCCCGTGGCGCCGCCCGCCCCGTCCGCCGACGCCGGCACCCTCCAGTACGACGTCGTCGTGATCGGCGCCGGTCCGGTCGGCGAGAACGTCGCCGACCGCGCCGGGCGCACGGGCCTGTCGACGGCGATCTTCGAGGCCGAGCTGGTCGGCGGCGAGTGCTCGTACTGGGCGTGCATGCCCTCCAAGACGCTCCTGCGGCCCGGGGCGGCGCTGGCCGCGGCCCGGGATGTGCCGGGCCTCACCGTGGCGCCCACCCTCGACCCGGGCCCGGTGCTCGCGTGGCGGGACCAGATCACGGACGACTGGGACGACGCCGGGCAGGTCGAGTGGCTCGACGGCGCAGGGATCGCGCTCCTGCGCGGCCACGGACGGGTGGTCGGCCCCCGCCGGGTCGAGGTGACGGACCCGGACGGGAACCGGACCGTCGTCGAGGCGCGGTACGCCGTCGCCGTGGCGACGGGCAGCGTCCCGGTGCTCCCCGAGGTCCCCGGCCTGGCCGAGTCCGCACCCTGGGGAAGCCGCGAGGCGACGGCCGCGGAGGAGGTCCCGGCGTCGGTCGTGGTGGTCGGGGGCGGGGTCGTCGCGTGCGAGATGGCGACGGCGTACTCCGACCTGGGCGCGCACGTGACCCTCCTCGCGCGCCACGGGCTGCTCGGCGGCGCCGAGCCGTTCGCGGGCGAGGCGGTCGCGGCGTCGCTCGCCGACCTCGGCGTGGACGTGCGCACGGGCGCCTCGCCGGTGCGGGTCGCCCGGGACGGCGTCGGCGGTCCCGTCACGGTGACGTACCAGGACGAGGCCGGCGAGCGCGACGTGACCGCGGCCGAGCTGCTCGTCGCCACGGGCCGGGTCCCGCGCACGCAGGACGTCGGGCTGGACAGCGTCGGCCTGACCGACACCGCGCACGGCCTCGAGGTCGACGAGGCGATGCGCGTGCGCGGCGTGGAGGGTGGCTGGCTGTTCGCCGCCGGCGACGTGACCGGCCGGGTCGCGACCACGCACCAGGGCAAGTACCAGGCGCGCGTCGCGGGCGACGTGATCGCCGCGACGTTCGGCGCCGCGCCGTCGGACGGCGGCCGGTCGGGCGACGCCGTCCCCGTCCCGGCGACCGAGGAGAACCGCGCCGCCGCGCGGGCCGCCGAGCCGTGGAGCCGGTTCGCTGCCAGCGCCGACCACGTCGCGCAGACGCAGGTCGTCTTCACACGGCCCCAGGTCGCCTGGGTCGGGCTGACGGAGCGCAAGGCCCGGGAGGCCGGACTGGACGTCCGCGTCGTGGACTACGACCTCGGCTGGGTCTCGGGGGCGCACGTCACGGGGCGGTCGTACGCGGGCCGGGTGAGCGCCGTCGTCGACGAGTCCCGGCGCGTACTGGTCGGCGTGACGCTCGTCGGGCCGGAGGCGGGCGAGATGCTGCACGCGGCCACCGTCGCGGTGGTCGGCGAGGTCCCGCTCGAGCGGCTGTGGCACGCCGTGCCGGCGTACCCGACAGTGAGCGAGGTGTGGCTGCGGCTGCTGGAGACGTACGGGCTCTGAGCCCCTCGAACACACGCAACATCCATTGCGCAATAACTCTTGCGCAATGGATGTTGCGCACGTAGTGTTGCGAGTGTCGGGCCGCGAGGGGCCGGCGACACGCTCAGGGAGACGATGATGTTCGGACGACAGCACGCACCGCGCAACACCACCACGTTTCGCTCCGCCGGTCGCGCGGAGGAGACCCGCCGCCACGACGCGGCGCTCGCCCGGCAGCGGGCCGAGCGCGGTGCCGACTGGTACCGCGACGTCGCGTCCGTGTGGTGGGTGCGCTGAGGAGGCACGCATGACCGAGAGCCCGCGCACCGTCCGGCCCTCGCAGGAGTCGCTCACCACGGGCGACCCGGCGATGCTGCGGGCCCTGGCGCACCCGCTCCGCATCGAGATCCTCGCGATCCTGGACGAGGTCGGCGAGGCCACCGCCAGCGAGGTCGCCGCCCGCACCGGCCAGACCGTCGCCAACTGCTCGTTCCACCTGCGGTCGCTCGAGAAGGCCGGCTACGTCGAGCGCTCCGAGCCCCGTGGGCGCGAGAAGCCGTGGCGTCCCGCACACCGCAAGCGGAAGATCGAGCCCGACCCCGACGACGCGGCCGCCGTCCGCCAGTCCGGCGTCATCTCAGCGGGCTACGTGCAGCACGAGGCAACGCGGCTCAGCGACTTCCTCACCGACCCGCGGCCGTTGCCGCCCGAGTGGGTCCGCGCCGTCACCGTGACGACCGCCGGTCTCTGGGTCACCGCGGAGGAGATGGAGCAGCTCGGAGACGACGTCCTGGCGCTGATCGAGAAGTTCTCCGGCCGCGGCGCCGACCCGTCGCTGCGCCCCGAGGGGGCCGTGCACGGGCACATGCTGCTCACCCTCAACCCGGACCGCGACGCGATCTGAGCGCCTGCCGCCCGGCCGCGCGCCCTCTCCGAGCGACGACGAGGCTCGCCACCCGTGCGGGTGGCGAGCCTCGTCGTCTTCGGGTCGCGGGCCGTCAGCTGGTGGCGGCGAGCTGGCCGTCCGAGCTGAACACCAGGCCCAGCGAGATCTGCCCCTTCTGCAGCGCCGCCTTGGTCAGCGGGCCGCCCGAGTCGAGCTGCTTGAAGCTCGCGAACTGCAGGCCGTAGACCTTCTCCAGGCCGGGCTGGCAGTAGTCGCGCGTGGTGCACTCCGGCGGGCCGCCGAGGATCAGGCCGCCGCACTTGGACGCCAGGTCGGACAGCGTCTTCACGTCGTTCTTGTCGGCGAAGGCCGTGGTCACCGCGTACGAGTTCTGGTCCTGCGCGGCGGCGGGCTTGCCGAAGGCGAGGCCGACCTTCTTCCCGAGCTCGGTGAGCGCGGCGACGGTCTTGTCGAGGTCGCCGCTCGCCGGGCTCTTCGCGTCCGCCCCGTTCTGCGCGGCGTTGATGAAGGTCGTGAGCGTGCTGGTGTACTCGGGCACGATCGTGAGCTGGCCGCTCTCGAGCGCCTTGAGGTACGTCTCGCGGGAGCCGACGTCGCGGACGGTCGGCGCGTAGCCCGCGGACTTGAGGACGTCCGCGTAGATGTTGGCGAGCGTCGCCGACTCCGAGAAGTTCGCGGCGCCGATCGTGATCTTGGTGCCCTTGCCCGCCGAGGAGTCCTGCGCGGCGAGCTGGTGCTGGTCGACGAAGTCCTTGGCGGCCTGGACCGACGTCTGACGGTCGACGTCGACGGCCTTGTTGAGGGCGATGAGCCCGGGAGTGTCGAGCGCGGCGGACACCGTGTCGAGGAGGGGGACGATCGCGTCGTCGCCCGAGACGGCCTTCGCGTTGAGGGCCGGGATGACGTTGTCGGCATTCTGGAGCTTCTTGTCGTCCTCGAGGACGACGAGCTGGTCGCCCGCGACGGGCTCGCAGGTTGCGACGGAGGCGTTGGAGCCGTTGGCGGAGGACGTCGGGTGGGTCCCGGACGATCCGGCCTGGCCGCACGCGGAGAGGACCGAGGCGAGCGCGACGGCCGAGAGTCCTGCGGCGAGTGTTCGGGTACGCATTGCCCCATTCGACCGCCCGCCACCGACAGGGGCAACCGGGAGGCGCCCGCAGGGGCGCGGACGGGGCCCGAGGTGCCGTCGTCGACGGCCTCCTGGTCAGATCGCGCGGGCGGCCGCCCGCGACTCCGCCCGCACCGACGACGGCGTCACCGCGCGCTGCAGGAGGGCCAGCACGCCGTCGATGAGCAGGCACAGCACCGCGACGATCACGCCGCCCGCGAGGACCTGCCCGTAGCGCTGCGTGCCGAAGCCGAGCGAGATGATCTGGCCCAGCCCACCACCCCCGGCGAGCGCCGCGAGGGGGATCGTCGCGACGACCTGGACGATCGTCGTCCGGAGGCCCGCCGCGACGTAGGGCACGGCCAGCGGCAGCTCGACGCGGCCGATCACGCGCCCGGCGCCCATGCCCATGCCACGCGCGGCGTCCGTCACGGCCGGGTCGACGCCCCGCACCCCCGTGAACGTCGTCGACAGGAGGACCGGGAGCGCGAAGACCGCGGCCGCGATCACCGTCGCGGTGTCCCCGAACAGGCCGGACGTCGCCAGGATGATGATGATCGCGAGCGTGGGCAGCGCGCGGGTCGTGTTCGCCGCGACGATGACGGCCGCCGCGCCGCGCCCCAGCCCGCTGTGCCCGAGCCAGACGCCGAGGGGGATCGCGACGACCGACGCGAGCACGACCGCCGCCAGCGTCATGAGCAGGTGCTCGCGGGTCAGCGCGAAGACGCCGTCGGGTCCCGTCCAGTTCAGCGGGTCGTTGAGCCAGGTGATCGCCTCGCTGATGACGTTCATGCGGCCCGCCCCCGCAGCCAGGGCGTCAGGGCGCGCCCGAGGAGCCACAGCAGCACGTCGAGGACGAGCGCCAGGAGGAGGCAGAGCACCGTAGCCGTCATGATCTCGGCCCGGTAGAAGCTCTGGAAGCCGCGGAACAGCAGGTTCCCCAGGCCGCCGTAGCCCACGACGACGCCCACCGTGACGAGCGCGACCGTCGAGACCGTGACCAGCCGGACGCCCGTGATGATGCCCGGCAGCGCGCTCGGCAGCTCGACCGTCCAGAACCGCCGCGACCGTCCGTAGCCCAGGCCGCGCGCGGCGTCGAGCACGGCGGGGTCGACGCCCTGGAGCGCGGCGACGGCCGTCCGGACGAGGATCACCAGCGCGTAGAGCACCAGCCCCAGCAGCACCGGTGCGCGGCCGATCCCCATGAACGGCGCGAGGATCGCGAACAGCGCGAGCGACGGGATCGTGTACAGGGTCGACGCGAACCCCACGACCGGCGCCGCGAGCCACCGGACGCGCGTCGCCAGCGCCGCCAGGGGCAGCGAGACGACGATCGCGATCGCGACCGCCTCCACCGTCAGCGTCGCGTGGATGACCAGCGCCTCACGGATCGCGTCCCAGTTGGCGGTGACGTAGTCCCACGAGAACCACGGGTTACCAGGCACCTGCCCGAACCTACCCGCCGGTGGTGACGCACCGCTCGCCGACGGTCGGCTGTGGTTCCGTCGGCCGCGCCTCGGTAGCCGCGCCGCGCGCCGTCGTCGAGCAAGAACCTCCACCGCCGAGCAGGCGGCGATCGCCCCCTTGCTCGACGGCGCACCCGCTTGCTCGACGCGCCACACCCCCCAAGCGCCCGACCGGACCACCGCCGCACGACGGAACCACGACCGGACGCCGTGTCGACGTCGGGGCTCCCGGGTAGGTTCTTTCCATGGCCGACGCCGCAATCGTCTTCGAGCACGTCCGCAAGGAGTATCCCGACGGGACCGTCGCGGTGGAGGATCTGTCGCTGGAGGTCGAGGAGCACGAGATCCTCGCGCTGGTCGGGCCGTCCGGCTGCGGCAAGTCGACGACGCTGCGCATGACGAACCGCCTGGTCGAGCCGAGCGGCGGCCGGATCCTCGTGGGGGGCGAGGACGTGCTGGCCGCGGACCCGGTGCGGCTGCGGCGCTCGATGGGGTACGCGATCCAGAACGTGGGCCTGTTCCCGCACCGGACGGTGGCGCAGAACGTCGCGACGGTGCCCGGGCTGCAGCGGTGGGACCGCAAGCGGACCCGTGACCGGGTCGCGGAGCTGCTCGAGCTGGTCGGCCTCGCGCCCGACCGGTACGCGAACCGCTACCCGCACGAGCTGTCCGGGGGTGAGCAGCAGCGCGTCGGGGTGGCGCGCGCGCTCGCGACCGACCCACCCGTGCTCCTCATGGACGAGCCGTTCGGCGCGGTCGACCCGGCGGGTCGCCGCCGCCTCCAGGCCGAGTTCTGGCGGATCCAGCGGGACCTGGGCACGACGGTCATGTTCGTCACGCACGACATCGACGAGGCCGTCCGTCTCGGGGACCGGGTCGCGGTCTTCTCGCGCGGCGGTCACGTCGAGCAGCTGGCGGACCCGGTCGAGATCCTGGCGCGGCCGGCGTCGGACGCGGTGCGCGCGCTCGTCGGCGACGGCGCGCCGGTGCGCCTGCTGGGGATCACGCACGTCGAACGCGGGGACGTGACCGCGGGCGGGACGGCCGACGGGCTGCCGACGGTCGAGCTCGGCGCGTCGCTCGCGCACGCGCTGGAGGCCGTCGCGGAGTCGCAGTCGGGGACTGTCGCTGTCGTCGAGGGGGCCGACGGTCGGGTCGTCGGCATGCTCGACGCGTCGGGCGTGCTCGGGGCCTTGCGGCGCGCCGTCGACGCGGGCGTCATGTCGGCGGACGCAAGGACCGCTGGTAGAGGGTGACGGCGACCCACCGCCCGTGCTTGCGGCCGACGTCCTCGAGGCGGCCGGCCACCCGGAAGCCGTGCCGCTCGTGCAGGACGGCCGACGCGGTGCGCGGGAGCGTCCCGGCCGGGTCGTCGGGGTCGGCCGCGTCGGCGATCACGGCGATCACCTCGCGGGCTCCCGCGTCGCGCGCGGCGTCGAGGACCGCGTCGAGCAGCGGCCCACCGAGGCCGCGGCCCGTGGCGGCGGGATCGAGGTAGATGGTCTCCTCGACGGTGTGGCGGTAGGCCGCCTTCGGCCGGTAGGGCGACGTGTAGGCGAAGCCCAGCACGCGCTCCGGCTCGCCGGCCGGCTCGTCCGCGCCCGGCAGTGGGCCCGTCGCCACGAGGAACGGCCAGCCCGCGTCGACGAGGGCCGCGTGCTTGTCGCGCCACGCCTGGAGCGTCGGCGGCTCGGTGTCGAAGGTGGCGAGCGTGTGCTCGACGTAGTGCGCGTAGATGCGGGCGACGGCGGCCAGGTCGTCGGGCGTGGCGGGGCGGAGGGCGGGGGAGCTCGGCGGCACGGTCTCGATCCTGGCACGGTCACGACGCCGCGGCGTCGTCCGCGTCGAGCAGCAGCGACTGCGGCGGGGTCCGGAGGAAGCGGGCGCGCAGCGCCGGGTCGGCGATCTGCTGCGCGCGGTCCGAGACCCAGGCGGCGGCCGTGGACCGGAGCCCCCCTGCGCGCAGGTCCCCGGCCGCCCGCAGCACCTCGACCAGGCACGTCAGCGCGGTCGCGGGGCTCGCTGCGCCGTCGAGCACGCCGGCCGGGGAACCACCGCGCGCGGGGGCCGCGAGGAGCGCCGCGACGCCGGGCTCGGCCGCGACCGCAGCGTCGCCCGGCCGCCCGACGGCGAGCAGCGCGGCCGCGAGCCCGGCACCGCTCTCGTGGACCCGGCCGTCGACGCCGAGCGCCTCGAGCCGCGGGCCCGCCGCCCGGAACGCCTCGACCGCGCCGGGGCCGTCGCCCAGGGCGAGCAGCGCGTGGCCGAGCCCGAGCCACGCGGTGGCCTCCTCGTTGGTCCCGGGGGCCCTGGCGCCGGCGTCGACGGCGTCCCTCGCGTGCCGGACGGCGGCCGCGACGTCTCCGCCGAGCCGCGCCGCGACCGACAGGCGGTAGTGCGCGTCGCACCGCTGGAGGTCCGAGCCGACCTCCGCCGCGATGTCGAGCGCCTCGACCGCATGGCCTCGCGCCGCCGCGAACCGGCCGAGCTCGACGTCGACCCGGGTGAGCACGAGGAGCGTCACGGCCACGCCCTCGTGGTCGTCGACGTCCCTGAGCGTCTCGAGCGCGTCCACGAGCAGCGCGTAGGCGGCGTCGAGGGCGCCGCACTCCGCGACGACCTCGGCCAGCGCGTTGCGCGTCACGGCCGCGCGGTAGCGGTGCCCCGACCGGTCGAAGACGGGCAGGGCTCCCTCCAGCGCGGCGCGGGCCTCGCCGGTGCGACCGAGCTCGGACGCCACGACGCCGAGCTGGAAGAGCGCGGCCGCCTCGCCGTCCGCGTCGCCCGCCCTCGCGAACAGCGCCCTCGCGCGCGCGGCCAGGTCGTAGGCGTCGGCGTACCGGCCCTCGTCCTCGGCGACGATGCCCAGGTGCCGCAGCGCCTCGCCGGCCGCCGCGGGCAGGTCCGCCGCGAGCGCCAGGTCGTGCGCGCGTCCGAGCTCGGCGGTCGCGTCGGCGCCGCCGACGCTCCACGCGAGCGCCCGCCCGGCGCAGAGTGCCGCCTCGGCGCGGACGTCCGCGAGCCCGGCGGCCCGCGCCCGATCCTCCACGGCGCGGGCGCCGGCGAGCGCCGCCTCGTACCGGCTGGCCTCGTGGTCCCGGCGGACCCGCGCCAGCAGCGCCCCGAGCCGCGCCCGCGGGTCGACGACGGCGCCGCTCCCGTCCGCGTCGCGGGCGTCCTCGGCGGCGACCAGCAGGGTGAGCGCCTCGAGGTCGGCGTCCTGGGCGATGCGGTCGCCGCGGCGGTCGAGCACGGACTCCCGGGCGAGGAGCGCGTCGAGGCGGGTGGGCGGGTCGTCCGCGACGTCGAGGGCGCGGTCCAGGAGCGTGAGCGCGTCGTCGAGGGCGTAGACGCGCGCGGCCCGCTGCCCGGCGCGGACGTACCAGGACCCCGCGGCGGGGTCGCCCGCGCGGTCGAGGTGGCGGGCGACGAGGGCGGCGTGCTCGTCCGTGCGCCCGGCCGCCGCCGCGGTGCGGGCGAGCCAGCCGGCGGCGCGACCGTGGTAGACGCTCCGGCGGGTGCGGAGCAGGGTGGCGTAGGCGACGTCCCGCAGCAGGGCGTGGTGGAACGCGAGCTCCCGGGTGCCGTCGAAGGTCGACGGCGCGTGCTCGACGACGAGCCCCCGGTCGCGCAGGGCGTCGAGGGCGTCGGCGAGCGAGCGGTCGTCGTCGTCGGGTTCGCCGGGCTCGGCGAGCGCCTCGACCGCGTCGTCCCAGAACACCCGCCCGACGACGGAGGCGCGCTCGAGCGCCCGGCGCTGGGCGGGCGCGAGGGCGTCGAGCCGCGCCTGGAGGAGGGCGCGCAGGGTCGTCGGGACCCGGGCGACGGCATCGACGAGCAGCGCGGTCCGGATCCGCCACGGCCGCCTGCCGTCGTCGACGACGCCCTGCTCCACGAGCCACCCGACGAGCTCCTCGGCGTAGTACGGGTTGCCCTCGCTCGCCCCGCCGACGAGGCGGACCACCTCCGGCGGAACGTCACCGGCGGGGGCCAGCAGCGCCCGGACCAGCCGGCCCGTGGCGTCGTCGTCGAGGGGAGCGAGCGGGAGCAGGACCGCGTGCGGCCGCGCCGCGTCCGCCCACCCGGGATCGTCCTCGAGGAAGACGGGCCGCGCGGTCGCCACGACGAGGACCCGGGCGTCGGCGAGCCGCTCGCCCGCTCCGGCGAGCCAGTGCAGCGACGCGGCGTCGGCCCAGTGCAGGTCCTCGAGCAGGACGACGACGGGCGCGTCCGCGGCGAGGGCCCGCAGGTACCGGGTCAGGGTCCGCTCGGCGTCGTCGCGCAGCGCGCGGGGCTCGACGGCGACGGGCGGCCCGAGCCCGAGCCATGCGGCGAGCCGGTCGGCGTCACCGTCGGTGAACGGCGCGTCACCGTCGCCGGACGGAGCGTCACCGTCGGCGGAGGGGCGGGCGGTGGCGAGACCCGCGCGCACGGCGCGCAGCGCGACGTCGGGCGGGTCGGACTCGCGCACGCCGAGGCGCGTGGCGAGCGCGTCCCGCAGCAGCGCGCCGGCCCGGTGCCGCGACGACGCCCAGGCCCGCCCGCGGAACCACCAGACGTCGTCGGCGCGCTCGCCGAGCCAGGTGTCGAGCTCGCGCAGCAGGCGCGTCTTGCCGACGCCGGCGTCCCCGACGACGGTCACGAGCCGCCACCCGGCGCCGGCGCTGACCTCCTCGACGTGCTGGCGCAGCGCGGCGAGCTCGGCGTCGCGCCCGACCGTCGGCGTGACGACGCCCTCGATGCCGCGCGCCGCGTCGAGCCGGAACGCGCGGGGCCGCGCCCCCCGGACGAGGAAGGCGTCGACCGGGTCGGCGAAGCCCTTGAGGGCGAGGCCGGGCCGAGGCTCGAGCACGAACACGCCCCGCACGTGGCGCCGGGTGGCCGCCGAGACGAGGACGCCGTCGGGCGGGGCCGCGGTCTGCAGCCGCGCGGCCCGGTTCACGGTGTCGCCGACGACGACGAGGTCGTCGTCGCCGCGCTCGCCCAGGGTCCCGACGACGACCTCCCCGGTGTCGAGCCCGACCCGCATGCGCAGGGCGGGCGGGGGAGGGGTGACCGCGCCGGCGCCCGCGTTGAGGACCACCAGCTCCCGCCGCATCGCGAGCGCGGCGCGCACGGCCCGCTCGGCGTCGTCCTCGGCGGACCGGCCGAGTCCGAACACGGCCATCACGGCGTCGCCGATGAACTTCTCGACCGTGCCGCTCTCGGCCTCGACGCACGCCCGCCACCGCGCGAAGTAGCCGTGCACGAGCTCGCGGACGTCCTCCGGGTCGAGCGCGCCCGACGTCGCCGTGAAGTCGACGAGGTCCGCGAACAGCACGGTCACGACCTTGCGCTGCTCGGCCGACGTCGACGCGCCCAGCCGGACGCGGTGCGCGCGCAGCGGGGCCAGGGCGGCGTCGACCACCGCGTCGCCGAGGACGGCGCGCTGGCGCTCCAGCGCGGCGACGGCCCGGTCGAGGGACCGGACGTCGCCGGGGAGCACGGAGGGGCCGGACGCGTCGGCGCGCCCGGGGCCGGTGCCCATACCCGAAGGGTAGGCGCGGCCGGCGTCGGTGATACGGGTGAGATCCGCGCGCCCGGAGCCGGGCGGGGGAGCGGAGTTCACCTCCCGGGGGGACTCGCCGCCGTCGCCGGGCAGGGGCGGGCGCGGTTGAATGGAGGCATGCGCGTCGAGGCGGTCGCCGCATCGCTCTCGTGGATCCCCAGCGCGTCGGTCGCCGGGCTGCTCCGCCGCGGGTTCGACCTGCGCCTGTCGCACTACGACGACCCGCCGCCGGACGCGCTGACGGACGTCGGCGACGTGCACGCCCTGCGCGAGGCCGACGCGTTCCGGTTCGCGAACGTCCTGGTCGCGTGGGCGGAGTTCGACGACGCGCGCCGCGCGACGAGCGCCGGCTACCTGCCCGACTCGGGCCTCGTGATGGGGTCGACGACGGTGCGGCTCGGGCCGCTCGGCGTGACGTTCCGGGCGACGTCGCTGCCGACGCTGCGCCCCGACCCGGAGCTGGGCGGGGACGCGGTGCGGGTCGTGCAGACGGTCGGCGGCCGCACGGGCGTGCCGATCCCGCGGCCTGTGCCCGACCCGCCCTACGTGCAGTGGGCGGCGCCGACGGTCTGGACCACGCTCGCGGTCACCCTCCGCGCCGACGGGACGACGGCGGTCGAGCTCGCGGGGGCCAGCGCGTTCCCCCGGCACTGGGTGTACGGCACGGACGGGCACCTGGAGCTCAAGAGCGGCATGACCGACCAGGAGGCCTGGGAGTCGCACTCGTTCGGGGCCCGGACCCCGTGGGGCGCGCACGACTCCCCGACGCTCGTCGTCGCGGCGGAGACCGCGCTCGAGCGCGAGATGTCGACCCGGGTGATGCGCGGCGGCGTCTGCCCGGTGGTCCAGCGGCTCGCCGCGGGCGAGGTGCTCGTCCGGCAGGGCGAGCCCGGTACCGCGCTGTTCGTCCTGCTCGACGGCGTCCTCACGGTGGACGTCGACGGTGCCGTCGTCGCGGAGCTCGGCCCGGGCGCGGTGGTCGGTGAGCGCGCCGTCCTGGAGGGCGGGGTGCGGACGTCGACGCTCGTGGCGCGCACGCCAGTACGGATCGCGGTCGCGGCCGCCGACGCGCTCGACCTCGACCGGCTCCGCGACCTCGCCGCGGGGCACCGCCGCGAGGTCACCGGCTGAGCGTCACTTCATGTGGTGCTGGATGCCCTCGTCGAGGTCGCCCAGCTCGCCGGACAGGGTGTTCGCGGCCCCGTGCCGGCCTGGCTTCGCCGCATCCGGCAGGTGGTCGGCGCACACGGCGGTGCCGTCGACGATCGTCACGGCAGGGGTCTTCGTCCCGGCGCGCAGGCAGGTAGCGCACAGCCAGCTCTTCTCGGCCATGAGCGGACCATAGACCCGGCGCGCCGCGGCCGCCCGGCGGGGGATCAGTCGCCCGGGGGCAGCGGCGAGGCGGGAACCTCCACGGCCGTCGGCTCCGGCCACGGCTGACGCTCCGAGACGGACGCGACGCCCTTCTTGGTGACCGAGACGAGCTGCCAGTCCATGAACCGGTGCGTCTGCCTGTCGAACCGCAGCACCGTCATCTCGGCGGTGCCCCGCAGGGGCCCGACGGTGGGCTGGCCGAGGGTCGCGCCCGCCGTCGAGGAGTTGACGTAGCGGATCCCGAGGCCGATCTGCGTGGGGTCGATGCGGCGGTGCAGGTGCCCCGAGACCTGGGCCGGCACGCACCCCGTCTGCATGGGGACCGTGCCGATGCTCGGGTCGTGGATGAGCAGGAGGTCGACGCCCGGCTCGCCGTCCTTCTCGGCGTCGCACGCCGCTCCGGCGAGGGCCTGGGCCTGCTCGTCGGGGCTGACGTCGCCCGACTGGTGCGACGCGACCCCGATGCGGGTCTGCAGGACGTCGTGGTCGCCGAGGATCCGCAGGCCCTTGACGTCGACCACCGACCCGTCGAGCACCGTCCAGCCGGCGTCCTGCGCGAACTTCGCGACGAGCGGGCTGTCGTGGTTGCCGTTCGCCATGACGGTCGGGATCTTCTTGGGGATGGCGCTCGCGAAGCTGTCGACGCACACCTGCTCGACGGCGGTGCCGTTGATCGTGGTGTCGCCCGCGTTGAGGACGACCTGCGCCCCGGACCGCTCGACCGCCGTCCGGATCAGCGGCGACATGCCGGTGTTGCAGTGCAGGTCCGAGATGACGAGCAGCGTCAGCACGTCCGACGACGCCGTCGGGCTGGGACTGGGGGTCGTCGCGTCGCTCCCTGCCGTGGGGGTCGAGGGGGACGTCGTCGGCGCCGGTCCGACGCCCGCCCCCGCGAGCGCGTCCTCAGCCGCCTGCGCGACGTCGCGCTCGTCCCACGCCGCCTCGAGGCTGCGGTCCGCCTTCGCGTAGAAACCCTCCGAGCTCTGGTAGGCGGTGACGAGCTGCTGCCCGTACGTGTTGACGACGCCGGCGAGCCGGCCGGTGATCCGAGCGCCCGCGAGCGGCGTGCCCGCGAACAGGGGGCTCCCGTCCTCGGCCGTCGTCGTGGACGTGTCGGGCTGCGACGACGACAGGGTGAGCGCCGTCGCGACGAGGACCACCACGCCCGCGGTGAGCTCCCAGGTGTGGCGCCCGGCCACGGCGGCGAGCTCGCGTCGTCGGGCACGGCCGAGGAGGAGGACGAGCGCGGTCACGGCGAGCGCGACGACGGCGAGCGCCGCGAGCGTGCGCCACGCCGCGTCGACCGCGAGGGCGCGCACGGCCCGGTGGACCGTGATGTCGGGGGTCGCGAAGAACTGCAGGTACGACTGGACGTCCGTCCCGAGCGCGTCGAGGTTCTGAGCCGGGGTGATCGACGTCAGCTCGGCGGGGATCTCCTTGACGACGACCCGCGCGCCCAGCCCGAGCGGCGCCGGGGAGTCGAGCTGGACCGTGCCGAGCGGGCCCAGGTCGACCACGACGAGCCCGTTCGTCGTCACCTCGTACCGGGCCTCGTGCGGGCCGAGGCTCAGCTCGGCGCTCGCCGTCGTCACGCCCCACGCGGCGCACGCGACGACCGCCAGGACGACGCCCACCGTCCAGCGCAGCCACCGCGGCGGAACCCACGGGCTGCGCGCGGGCGGGGCGGTCGTGTCGGGCATCGCCTCCACCCTTCCACCTGCGCGGGACGAATGCACCCGTGGGGCGCCGGGCGCGTCCGACACCGCCAGGTGCAGACTGGCGAGGTGCCGTCACCGAGGACCGGGCGCGACCACGCCTTCGTGTCGCGCTGGTCGGTCGCCGCCCCCCGCGAGGCGTGCTGGGCCGTGCTCGCCGCCCCCGAGCTGTCCTGGCCGCGCTGGTGGCCGGGGCTGCGGGGCAGCGTGCTCGCCCTCACCGACGACGACGCACGGCTGGGGTCGCGCGCGGCCCTCGCCTTCCGCACGCCGTTCGGCCGGCGGCTGAGGCTGGAGCTCGAGGCCGTGGCGGTCGAGCCGCCGTCGTCGGCGCGCTTCGCGGTCGCGGGCGACCTCGTGGGGGTCGGCGTCGTGACGCTCGCCGACGACGGACCCTCGGCGACCGTGGTCGTGGTGCGGTGGGACGTGCGCACCGCGCGCTGGTGGCTCGACCCGCTCGGGCCGTGGTCCCGTCCGCTCGCCGCGTGGTCCCACGCACGCGTCATGCGGGCCGGCGAGCACGGGCTGGCGGGCGCACTGCGCGACGCGGGCGCCGCGGGCCCGGGTGTGGTGGTGAGCCGTGGGGAGAGCTCCTCGTCGGCGCGGTCGTGACCTCGGGCAAGGAAGACATGATCGCTGAGGTCCGCAAGGCCCACGCCCGGCTTACTGTTCCCCGACGGCCCACTTCCCGGGGCAGGGACGCCTGTTAGACGCTGTGGAAGAGGTCCGTCGACGGCGTCCTCGACATCCTCGGCCCCCAGAAGCCCGACTGCGGATCGGTGAGGACATCGACGACCTCCGGCGTGCCGTCGAGAGCTACTTCTTCGACATGACACCGTGATCGCGTGGAAGAGCGACCCCGCGCGAGCACCGATCTCCGCCGTCCCAGCAGTCTGCTCGATCCCGCGGAGGTCGAGCTGCTGAGGCGCGCGCTCGGCGAATGGGGCGGCCCCGCACGTGCCAGCGACGATCTCGCGCGTGCCATGGGGTTCGCGGATGCGTCGTCCATGCTGCGCGAGTGTGACGTTTTTGAGGACGCTCTGCGCGAGGACGCGCCCCTGAGCTCCCGCGACTGGGCGCGCGTTCTCGTGTCGACCGAGATCGTGTTCGCGTCGGACCTCTACGGCTCGGGGACGGAGTGGCAGACGACCACCGGCCGCGACGACGCCGAGACGATCCGTGCTCTGCGGGTCGTCCAGCGCAAGCTCGGGTCGGTCCTGAGCGGACACTACGGCGGCGCGGCCCTCTTCGTCACGGAGTGAAACTGCACCGAACCGCCACGATCCGTTGTCCGTGGAGGCGTCAGGCAACGGATCGTGGCGGCTCGACGAGCCGCCCTCGAGCTCACAGGCGCGCCAGGAGCCCTCAGAACGCGTACGGGAACCGTGACCAGTCGGGGTCGCGGCGCTCGAGGAACGCGTCGCGCCCCTCGACTGCCTCGTCCGTCGCGTAGGCCAGCCGGGTCGCCTCGCCGGCGAAGACCTGCTGGCCCATGAGGCCGTCGTCGGCGAGGTTGAAGGCGAACTTCAGCATGCGGATCGCCTGGGGGGACTTGGTCGCGATGGTGCGCGCGTACTCGAGCGCGAGGTCCTCGAGGTCCGCGTGGTCGGCGACCTCGTTCACGGCCCCCCACTCGTACGCGTCCTGCGCGGAGTACTCGCGGGCGAGGAAGAAGATCTCGCGCGCCCGCTTCTGCCCGACCTGCCGGGCCAGGTACGCAGAGCCGTAGCCGCCGTCGAACGAGCCGACGTTCGCGTCCGTCTGCTTGAACCGCGCGTGCTCGCGGCTCGCGATCGACAGGTCCGCGACGACGTGCAGCGAGTGCCCGCCCCCCGCGGCCCACCCGTTCACGACGGCGATCACCACCTTGGGCATGGTGCGGATCAGACGCTGCACCTCGAGGATGTGCAGGCGGCCGGCGCGCGCAGGGTCGACGGCGTCCGCAGTCTCTCCGAGCATCGAGCCGTCGCCGGCAGGGTTCTCGACCGACGTCGTGTACTGGTAGCCGGAGCGCCCGCGGATGCGCTGGTCGCCGCCCGAGCAGAAAGCCCACCCGCCGTCCTTGGGCGACGGCCCGTTGCCCGTGAGGAGCACGGTCCCGACGTCGGACGTCATGCGGGCGTGGTCGAGGACGCGGTAGAGCTCGTCGACGGTGTGCGGGCGGAACGCGTTGCGGACCTCGGGCCGGTCGAACGCGATCCGGACGACGGGCAGGTCGCGGGCCGTCGCCGTCCCGTCGGCGGTGACCCCCCGCTCGACGCCGCGGTGGTACGTGATGTCCGTGAGGTCCTCGAACCCGGCGACGGTGCGCCACCGGCGGGGGTCGAACGTCTCGGACACCTTCTGCGGGAGGCTGGCCGGTCGTGAGGGGGAGGGGGCGGCGTCGTCGGTCACGCCGACCATGCTAGTGAGGCGAGCCGCCGGTCCGATCGGTAGTAGTACGTTGGTACCACTTCCGATGTCGGGGGTGCGGCCCCAGGACGTACCGAGGGCCGGACGGAGCCTGTCGCCCGCCGCCGTCTTCGGGGAGACTGTCACGGTGCCGGAGGCCGGGCCGCGGCGCGCGTCGTCGCGGAGGCCCGGCCGGACTCGCAGGGGAGAGGACACGTATGACGGAAGCCGACCCGAACAGGCCGGCGCGCCAGCCCGCGCGACCCGCCCAGCCCGCCCGCCAGACGCCCCGGGTGGCCGGGGCCCGCGCGACCCGCAAGCCCCAGGCACCCCGGCGGCAGAGCCGTGGAGCCCAGCGTCGCGACGCCATCGTGCGCGCCGCGGCCGAGCTGATCCTGTCCGAGGGCCCCGCGGGCGTGACCCACCGGACGGTCGCCGCGCGGGCCGACGTCCCGCTCGCCGCGACCACCTACTACTTCTCCGGTCTCGACGAGCTCGTGGAGACGGCCGGGCGCCTCATCGTGGAGCGGTGGACGGAGCACACCCGCGAGGTCGTGGAGCGCGAGGACGTGCCGACCACCGCCGCCGGCAAGGCCGAGCGGATCGTCGACGCGATCGGGCCCGACGGCGACGAGGTCGCCGTCCGGGGGTTCTACGAGCACCTCGTCGCGGCGGGCCGGTCCGCAGCGCTCGGGCGCGCGTACGCGGAGACGCGCAACGGGCTCGACGACGCCGTCACCGCCCTCCTCGCGAAGCTCGGCCTCGACCTCTCGCCCCAGCTCATCGTCGCGATCGTCGACGGCGCCGCGCTCACCGCCCTGTCCGAGGGCCGGCCGGTGCGTCCCGTCGCGCTCCACCTCACGCAGGAGGTCGTCGAGCGGACCGAGCGCCACCAACGGGGCGAGTGGTGAGCGCGTCCGGGGCGGGCGACGAGCCCGTCGTCGTGTGGTCGACGCCGCTGCGCACGCGGTTCCGCGGGCTCGACGTCCGCGACGGGCTCCTCGTCCGCGGACCGGCCGGCTGGGCCGAGTTCTCCCCGTTCTGGGACTACGACGACGCCGAGTCCCTCGCCTGGTGGCGCGCGGCCGAGGAGGCCGCCACCGTCGGGTGGCCCGCGCCGCGCCGCGCCGCGATCCCGGTCAACGTCACCGTCCCCGCCGTCGGGCCGGCGCGCGCGCGAGAGATCGTCCTCGCGTCGGGCGGGTGCCGCACCGCGAAGGTCAAGGTCGCCGAGCGGCCGCGGCAGCCCGACGGCTCGCGCGGCGCGCCCGAGGCAATCGAGGTGGAGATCGCGCGCCTCGAGGCCGTGCGCGACGCGCTCGGGCCCGGCGGGCGCATCCGCGTCGACGCCAACGGGGGGTGGTCGGTCGACGAGGCCGTCCGACGGCTGCCGCTGCTCGACCGCGCCGCGGGCGGGCTCGAGTACGTCGAGCAGCCGTGCGCGACCGTCCCCGAGCTCGCCGCCGTCCGACGCGTCGTCGCCGTGCCCGTCGCCGCCGACGAGTCGATCCGGCGGGCCGAGGACCCGTTCGCCGTCGTGCGCGCGGACGCCGCGGACGTCGTCGTGCTCAAGGTCCAGCCCCTCGGGGGCGTGCGGGCGTGCCTCGACCTCGCCGAGCAGGTCGGCCTGCCGGTCGTGGTGTCGTCGGCGCTCGAGTCGTCCGTCGGACTGGCCGCCGGTCTCGCGCTCGCCGCCGCGCTCCCCGAGCTGCCCTACGCGTGCGGGCTCGCCACCGCCCAGCTGTTCGAGCGCGACGTCGCGCCGTCGCTCCTGCCGGTCGGCGGGGCGATCCGCGTCCCGGGCGGCCCCGGGCACCGCCCCGAGCCCGACGTCGAGCGCCTCACCGCCATGACCCCGCCCGACGGCGTCCGCGCCGCCTGGCTCGACCGGCTCGCCCGGGTGCGGGCGCTGGCGGGGGAGCGGTGGTCGAGCACCACGGTGGAGGGCTGAGCATGCTCGACCCCGAGGCGCACCCCGGAACCATCGGCCTGCCGTCGATGGGGCGCCAGCTGTCAGCGGTTCGCGTACGCGGTCCCCGGTGATCTCGGCCGGGAGATCCCGCCGCACCGGTCGAGCGAGGTTCGAGCAGCCACCGCGCGACGACGCACGCGACCTCGATCTCGTGCTCTTCGGTAGGAAACGCTGTGCGTGCGTCGTCGGGCTCGTCGGTGTCCCGCCGAGGTGGGTCAGCTCGCGGATCCTTGCCCGGCGCCGTCCTCGAACCTCCCGGATCTGATGCTTCGCAGCGTTCCGGGCAACGGATTCTGGCGGCTCGTTGCGGCGTCCGGCGGGGCGCCGCCGGGTGGAGCAGCGCCCGCGAGCCGATAGCCTCGAGACGTGAATCCTGAGGACGCCGTGCCCGGCGACCCGCCCGCCATCACGGCGGCCCGGCGCCTGCTCGAGGCCCTCGTCGCGCTGGGCGTGCGGGACGTCGTCGTCGCCCCCGGCTCGCGCAGCGCCCCCCTCGCGTACGCGGCGAGCGACCTCGCCGACGCCGGTGCGCTCCACCTGCACGTCCGCGTCGACGAGCGTGACGCGGGCTTCCTCGCGCTCGGGCTCGCCCGCGGGAGTGCGCTCGGCGGGGGTGAGCCGGTCCCCGCGGCGGTCGTGACGACGTCGGGCACCGCGGTCGCGAACCTGCACCCCGCGGTGCTCGAGGCCCACCACGCGGGCGTGCCGCTGCTGGTCCTCACGGCGGACCGCCCGCACGAGCTCCGAGGGACGCGCGCCAACCAGACGACCGACCAGGTCGGGATCTTCGCCGGCGCGACCCGGCTCACCGTCGACGTGCCGGCGCCGTCCGGGCTCGCCAGCGAGCTGCGCGACGTCGACCACCTCGCGGCGCGCGCGGTCGCCGCGGCCCGCGGGACCCGGTCCGGGCATGCGGGTCCGGTCCACCTCGACCTCGCCTATCGCGAGCCCCTGGTCCCGACGTCGCCGTCGGCGAACCGCACGTCACCGTCGGCGAACGGCACGTCACCATCGGCGAACGGCACGTCGCCGTCGGTGGTCGTGGCGCCGTCGGAGGCGGACGTGGCCGCGCTGCCGGACGCGCTCGCGGCGCCCGTGGCCGAGACCGTGGTCGTCGCCGGCGACGGCGCGGGGCCGCTCGCCCGACGCCTCGCGGAGGCGCGGGGCTGGCCGCTGCTCGCGGAGCCGTCGTCGGGCGCGTGGGGCGGGCCGCAGGCGGTCGCCGCGCACCGGCTGGTGCTGGGTGTCCTCGGCCCGGAGGTGCGTCGGGTCGTCGTGCTCGGCAACCCGACGCTCTCGCGTCCCGTGCAGCGACTGCTCGCCGGCGCGCTCGCGCCGGCGGGGGAGCCGGTCGAGGTCGTCGTCGTCGCGCGGGGCTCCGGTCCCTGGCCGGACGCCGCGCGCGCCGCGGCGCACGTCCTGCCGGGTGTCCCCGGTCCCTGGCTCGAGCGGGCCGACACCTCCGACGACCGGGCCGTCGCCTGGACCGCACGGTGGTGCGCGGCCGACGGCGCCGTCCGGCGGACCCTGCGCGAGGCGCTCGACGAGCTCCGCGCCGCCGACGGCGCCGCGCTCGACCCTCTCGTCCTCGCCGACGCGGTGGCCCGCGCGAGCGGCCCGGACGACGTGCTCGTCGTCGGCGCGAGCAGCCCGGTCCGGGACCTCGACCTCGTCGCCGCGTGGGACGAGCCCCCGCACGTGGTCGCCAACCGCGGCCTGGCAGGCATCGACGGCAGCGTCTCGACCGCCGTCGGAGTCGCGCTCGCGGCGCGTCGGCTCGACGGCGGGGTGGGCCGGGCCGCGACTCGTGCGTACCTCGGCGACCTGACGTTCCTGCACGACGTCGGCGGCCTCCACCTCGCCGGCGACGACGTCGATCTCCAGGTCGTCGTCGCGAACGACGGCGGCGGGTCGATCTTCTCGACCCTCGAGCCTGGCGCGCTGGCCGCCACGGACCGGACCGCGCGGTCGACGTTCGAGCGGGTGTTCTCGACCCCGCACGCGATCGACCTCGGGCTCCTGGCACGCGCCTACGGGGCGTCGCACGTCCGGGTGGACGCGGCGAGCGGGCACGGCGCCGGCGAGCTCGACGCGGCGCTGGCCGACGCGGCCCGGGGGCTCCGGGTGGTCGAGGTGCAGGTCGACCGGTCGGGCAGGGCCCCGGCCTCCGGCGACGCGCTGGCCCGGCGCGTGCAGGACGCCGTCCGTGCAGCCGTCCGGTCGCTGGGTGAGAATCCAGGAACACGCCGTTCTCGAAGCGAACTCCCAGGTTCGTTCCAGTCCGGTTCCAGAGCCATCGTGTGAAGTAGGGGACATGAGCCAGCCGACGAACGACGAGAACCAGAACGGTCCCGACGTGCCGCAGGACGCCCAGGCACAGCAGCCGACGCCCGAGCAGCCCGCACCGGAGCAGCCGACCACCGAGCTGCCCGCCGCCCAGCAGCCGGCGCCGCAGCCGCAGCCCGGGCAGGAGCACCCCACGCAGCAGCTCCCGCGCCTGGTCCCGCCGGCGCCGCAGCCCCCGGCGCAGCCCGCGGCCCCGGCAGCGCAGGGCGGCCACCCGCAGCAGCCGGCCGTGCAGCAGCAGCCGAGCGCGCAGCCCCGCTACGGCGCCTACGCGCCCCAGCAGCAGCAGCAGCCGGCGCCGCAGCAGCCGGGGAGCCAGCACCCGCAGCAGCCGCAGTACGGCCAGGCGGCCGCGCAGGGTCAGCAGCAGCAGGGCCAGTACGGCCAGCAGCAGCAGGGCCAGTACGGCCAGCAGCCGCAGGGCCAGTACGGCCAGCAGCCGCAGCATCACGCGTACGGACAGCCGCCGCAGCCCGCCCAGGCCCCGCAGGACCCGTACGCGGGCGCCGCGTTCGGGCTTCCCCCGCAGCCGCCGTCGGGCAACGAGAACCCGGCCAAGACGTCGACGCGGTCCCGCACCTGGGTGCCGGTCGCCGTCGCAGCGATCGTCGCCGCGGTCCTCGCCGCGGGCGGCACGGCCGTCGCGGTGAACGCGCTCGACGACAACTCGACCCCCTCGGGCATCGCGTCCATCGGGAGCCAGTCCCGGGGCGACTCGACCGTGCCCGTCTCGGGCTCGACGTCGCAGAACCCCGACTGGGAGGCCGTGACGTCGACCGTCTCGAAGTCCGTCGTGTCGATCTCGGTGACGCTCAGCAACGGCGAGGCCGAGGGCTCGGGCGTGATCCTCGACAAGGACGGCCACGTGCTGACCAACAACCACGTGGTCTCGGGCGCCCAGAACGACACCGTCCAGGTGACGCTCGCGGACGGCCGCATCTTCAAGGCGAAGATCGTGGGCACCGACTCGTCGACGGACCTCGCGGTCGTCAAGCTCCAGGACGCGCCGTCCGACCTCACGCCGGCGACCCTCGGCGACTCGTCCAAGGTGACGAGCGGCGAGGCCGTGATGGCCGTGGGCAACCCGCTCGGCCTCGCGAACACCGCGACCACCGGCATCGTGTCCGCGCTCAACCGGCCCGTCTCGACGTCGTCGAGCGACTCGTCGGGCAGCGGCTCGAGCGACGCCGTCGTGACGAACGCGATCCAGATCGACGCGGCGATCAACCCCGGGAACTCGGGCGGCCCGCTGTTCAACGCGCAGGGCCAGGTCATCGGCATCACGTCGTCGATCGCGACGCTCTCCCAGAACAGCGTCGGCGGTGACAGCGAGTCCGGCTCGATCGGCCTCGGCTTCGCGATCCCGGTCAACCTCGCGAAGAACATCTCGTCCCAGCTGATCAAGGACGGCACCGCGGACCACGCGTTCCTCGGCGTCACCCTCACCGACGCCACGGCCACCGCCGACGGCGTCACCCGCCAGGGCGCGAAGGTGAACGACGTCACGAGCGGCTCGCCCGCCGACAAGGCCGGGCTCAAGTCCGGCGACGTCATCGTCGCGATCGACGGCGTGGCCTCGCCGGGTGCCGAGTCCCTCACGGGCTTCGTCCGGGCGCACGCGGCCGGCGACGTCGTGAAGCTGACGCTCGTCCGCGACGGGAAGTCCAAGGACGTCGACGTGACCCTCGCGGTCAAGCAGGAGACGGCGTCGTCGAGCGGCTCGAGCGGCTCGGGTGACCAGAGCGGCCAGAGCGGCCAGAGCGGCCAGAGCGGCCAGGACGGGTCCGGCTCGGGCTCCGGTCAGGACGGCTCCGGCTCGAACGACAACCCGTTCGGCGACTTCTTCGGCGGACAGGGCTGACGCAGCCCCTCAGACGTCCCGCCGGCGCGAACCCCCCTCCGCCCGGCGGGGCCGTCGCGCAGCGCCCTTCCCCCGGGCGCGCGCGACCTGACGCCCGCACGGTGCTCCCCTCACCGTGCGGGCGTCCTCATGCCCCCACCACGAAGTGGACGGGCCGCTCGTCTACTTCGCGCGGAGGGGTGGGGGTGGGGGCGTCAGTCGGCGAGGGCGAACCGCAGGGGCTCGAGCTTCGCGTCGGACTCGCGCAGCTCGGCTTCGGGGTCCGACGCGGCGACGATGCCGCAGCCCGCGAACAGGCGGATCCGGTGGGCGGCCTCGTCGGAGGACTCGTCGTCGCCGGACGCGGTGCCGAGCTCCGCGGACCGCAGGGCGATGCCCCACTCGCCGTCGCCGTCGGCGCCGAACCAGCCCACCGGGCCGGCGTACCGGCCACGCTCCATGCCCTCGATCTCGGCGATCAGCGCGGCGGCGTCGTCGGTCGGGGTGCCGCAGACCGCCGCCGTGGGGTGCAGGGCCGCAGCGATCTCGAGGCTCGACGCGTGATCGTGCAGGACGCCCGTCACGTCGGTCGCGAGGTGCAGGACGTTGGGCAGGTCGAGCACGAACGGCGACTCGGGCACGTTCATCGACGAGCAGTACGGCTCGAGCGCACGCGCCACGGAGCGGACCGCGTACTCGTGCTCCTCGAGGTCCTTGGAGGAGTGGGCGAGGTGCGCGGCGCGGGCCAGGTCGGCGTCGTCGTTGCCGGTGCGCCGCACGGTGCCCGCGAGCACGCGGGAGGTCACGAGCCCCTTCTCGGCGCGGGCCAGCAGCTCGGGCGTCGCGCCGACCATCCCGCCGACGCTGAACGTCCACGCGCCCCGGTACCCGCGCGCGAGCCGACCCAGCAGGTGCCGCGGGTCCAGGGGCCGCTCGGTCGTCGCGACCACGTCCCGCGCGAGCACCACCTTGTCGAGCTCGCCCGCGCGGATCCGCGCCACCCCCTGCCCGACGACGTCCACCCAGGCCCGCGGGTCGCGCCCGCCGGGCGCGTAGCGCACCTCGCCGGGGGAGACGACGGCCGTGCGGGCGGCGGGGTCGAGGAGCTCGGCCGACGGTGCCGGGCCGATCGAGCCCGCGGGGTCGATCGTCGTGACCCAGGCGCGGCCGCCGCGGCGCCCGACGACGACGCGCGGCACGATCACGACGCTGCGGGTCGTGCCGGAGGCAGGTCCGGCCTCGGGCCCGAACGCGAACGACCCGAATGCGATGGGCCCGGTCCCGGGAAGCTGGAGCTCGTCGCGCACGACGGCGCTCGCGAGCGTGCGCCGGCACAGGTCCTCGGCGTCGCGGAACCGGTCGGGGCCCGAGGTCGTGAACCGCAGCGCCTCGCCCCACCCGACGACGCCCTCGCCGCGGCGCACCCAGGCGAGGGGGGTGGCGGCGTCGGGCAGGAGGTCGAGGAGGGCGCCGTCGTCGTCGGACGCCAGTGCGGCGAGGACGCGCGACACGGGGTCGTCGGCGGGCCGGGAGGTGTCGGTGAGGTCGAGCTCGGCGGTACGGACGACGAGCGGCGCGGGGGCTGCGCCGGGCACGTCGCGCGGGGCGCGGCTCCCGGCCGGGAGGGTACTCATCGCTTCCAGGGTAGGCGCGGGCCGGGTCCTGGGCGGCGCGAGCGGCGGCGGGCGGCGCGTGAGGTGCCGCACACCCGAGGGCCGCGTGCGGGCACCAGTAGGCTGGCCGCATGCCTCGCGCCAGCCTCGACAAGGACCCGGACGCCGTCGCGTCGATGTTCGACTCGATCGCGGGCCGCTACGACCTGACGAACGACGTGCTGTCCGTGGGCCAGGACCGCCGGTGGCGCAAGGCGACGGTGCGGGCGGTCGACGCACGCCCGGGCGAGCGCGTCCTCGACCTCGCGGCGGGCACGGGCACGTCGAGCGAGCCGTACGCGAACCAGGGGATCCAGGTCGTCCCGTGCGACTTCTCGGTCGGGATGCTGCAGGTCGGCAAGAAGCGCAGCCCGGACCTGCCGTTCGTCGCGGGCGACGCGACCGCGCTCCCGTTCGCCGACGCGAGCTTCGACGCCGTGACGATCTCGTTCGGCCTGCGGAACGTCACCCAGACCGAGGGCGCGCTGCGCGAGATGCTGCGCGTCGTCCGGCCGGGCGGGCGGATCGTCGTGTGCGAGTTCTCGACGCCGACGTGGCCGCCGTTCCGCAAGGCCTACTCCGAGTACCTCGTGAAGGCGCTGCCCAAGGTCGCGGGCGCGATCACGCGCGAGGGCGGCTCCTACGACTACCTCGCCGAGTCGATCGAGGCCTGGCCCGACCAGGTCGGGCTCGCGAAGCTCATGCTCCGCGCCGGCTGGGGCAAGGTCGCCTACCTCAACCTCACGGGCGGCGTCGTCGCGCTGCACCGCGGGACGCGACCGGAGTGAGCCGCGGAGGGCCTGGGGCTGTGGAGTCCGACGCTGCCGACGTGATCGTCGTCGGCGCGGGCCCCGCGGGCTCGGCGACGGCCGCCTGGTGCGCGGCGGCGGGCCTCGACGTCCTGCTGCTCGAGCGGGCGCAGTTCCCGCGCGACAAGGTGTGCGGCGACGGCCTGACGCCGCGCGCGGTCGGCGAGCTGGAGCGGCTCGGCGTGAGCCTCCCGCGCGCGGTGCGCAACGCGGGCCTGCGGCTCGTCGCCGACGGCCGGGCGCACGAGCTGCGCTGGCCCGACGTCCCAGGCTTCCCGTCCTACGGGCTCGCGCTCGCGCGGGCGGAGCTCGACGAGGCCCTCGCGCGCCACGCCCAGCGCGCCGGCGCGACGCTGCTCGAGCGGACGCACGTCGTCGGGCCCGCGCTCGACCCGCGCTCGGGCCGCGTCGTCGGCGTCGTCGCGCGCGCCGCGGACGAGCGCGGGCGGGCCACCGGCGAGCCGGTGACGTACCGGGCGCCCGTCGTGGTCGCGGCCGACGGCGTCTCCTCGCGCTTCGCGGTGGCGCTCGGCGTGGAGCGCCGCGAGGACCGCCCGATCGGCGTGGCCGTGCGGACGTACGCGAGGCCGCCGGCGTCGTCGCCGTGGGGCACCCCGGGCGGCGCCGGCGACGGCGGAACCGAGCGCTGGATGGAGTCGCACGTCGAGCTGTGGGAGGGCGCGCCGCGCACGTCCGCGCCGCTGTCGGGGTACGGCTGGCTGTTTCCGCTGGCCGACGGGACCGTCAACGTCGGCCTCGGCGCCGTCCACTCCACCCCCGCCCGCCAGTCCGCTGCCGACGCCGACCACCGCCGCACGCTCGACCGGTGGCTCGCGGGGCTCCCGGCGGACTGGGGGGTCGGCGCCGAGCACCGGGTCGCGCCGGTGCGGGGCGCGGCCCTGCCGATGGGCCTCAACCGGACGCCCCTCGCGACGCGCGGCGCGCTGCTCGTCGGCGACGCCGCGGGCATGGTCAGCCCGTTCAACGGCGAGGGGATCGGGTTCGGGCTGCAGGCCGGGCGGATCGCGGGCGACGTCGTCGCGCGCGCGCTCGCCGCGCCGTCCGCGGCGGAGCGGGAACGGCTCCTGACCGGCTACGACGCCCGCGTGCGGGCCGAGCTCGGCGGGTTCTACACGCTCGGCCGCTACTTCACCCGGCTGATCGAGCAGCCAGCGCTGCAGCGGCTCGCAGTGCGGCACGGCCTGCCCCGCCGCGCCGTCATGGACGTGGTGCTGCGCCTGTTCTCCGACTGCTACGACCCGCACGGCGGCGACTGGGTGGACCGGGCCGTGGCGGCAGCCGCGCGGCTCGTCCCCGCGGCGTGACGCGCCCCACGAAGGGTGCGTCGAGGCGCCACCGGACGCGTCGGCCCACTATCGTCGTGCCCGTGACCTCCACACCCGCGGGCCCCGTGACCGCCGTCATCCCCGTCGTCGACGACGCGCTCGGCGGCCGGCTGGCCGCGCGCATGGAGCTCGTCGAGGAGCGGCTGTCGGCCGCCGTCGCCAACGAGGACCCGCTGGTCGACGAGACCTCCCGCCACCTGCTCGCCGCGGGCGGCAAGCGCCTGCGCCCCTACCTCACGCTGCTCACCGCGGAGCTCGGCGACGGCGCGCGCGACGAGGTGCTGACCGCCGCGGCGGTGGTCGAGCTCACGCACCTCGCGTCCCTCTACCACGACGACGTCATGGACTCCGCGTCCGTGCGGCGCGGCACGACCGCCGCCCACCAGGTCTGGGGGAACTCGGTCGCGATCCTCACGGGCGACCTGCTGTTCGCCCGGGCGTCCGGGCTCGTCTCGCAGCTCGGGCCCGAGGCGGTCCTGCTCCAGTCGAGCACGTTCGAGCGCCTGTGCCTGGGCCAGCTGCACGAGACCGTGGGGCCGCGGGCCGGCGACGAGCCCGTCGCCCACTACCTGCAGGTCCTGTCCGACAAGACCGCGTCGCTGCTCGCGACGTCGGCGCAGTTCGGCGCGCTGTTCGCGGGCTGCCCGGACGCCGTCGTCGACGCCGTGGCCGGGTTCGGCGAGAAGGCCGGCGTCGCGTTCCAGCTCGCCGACGACGTGCTCGACATCGTGTCCGACGGGTCCCAGTCCGGGAAGACGCCGGGCACGGACCTCCGCGAGCACGTCCCCACCATGCCCGTGCTCCTGCTGCGCGAGCTCGTCGCGTCGGCGGAGGCCACCGACGCGGACCGGGCGCTCCTCGCGCTGCTCGACGGCGACCTCGCCGACGACGACGTCCTGGCCGAGGCCGTCGCCGCGCTGCGCGCCCACCCCGTCGTCGAGCGCACGCGGGCCCAGGCGCTGGCGTGGGCGCAGGACGCCGTCGACGAGCTCCGCGCGGTGCCCGCCGGGCCCGTGCGGGACGCCCTCGAGGCGTTCGCGCAGGCGCTCGCCGACCGCGCCGCCTGACCCCTGTCCGTCGCCGTCGGCGCGGCTGTCGATGGGGAGCTCTCCCCATCGCGGGTATTTCATCCGGTCGTCTAGGGTCCGTTATGGTGGCCCGGCGCCTCGTCTGTGTGACGTGCGCCGCACCGCAACCCGACGTACGTGACCGAGACACCCGAGACGTAGGACGACGCAGTGGGGCTCCTCCACACCCTGTACACCCGACGCAAGACCGTGGCATCCGTGAGCACGGTCTCCGTGGTGTCGACCGCGATGGTCGCGCTGGCGCTCACCTACGACGGCGAGCCGACCGCGAAGGTCGACCTCAACGACTCCGGTGTCTGGGTGACCCGCGGCAGCGGCGAGCTCGGGCGGTTCAACACGGCGGCGCAGGCGCTCGACGCGACGCTGCTGTCGTCCGGCACGTCCGCGGACGTGCTCCAGCAGGGCACGACGGTCCTCTCGTTCGACCCCGGCCTCGGCATCCTGAGCCCCGTCGACGTCGCGGACGCGAAGCTCAAGGGCAGCGCCAAGCTCCCGGCCGACGCGCAGGCGGGGCTGGGCGGCGCGGCGACCGCGATCCTCGACACCGTGAAGGGGCGCGTCTGGGTCGTGCCGGCGGTGGGCGTCGCGTCGTTCGACGAGGAGGTCACCGAGGCCGTCCTCACCGTGAAGAAGGGCGGCGCGCTCGCGGTCGGCCAGGACGGGACCGTGCACGTCGCGGACCCGTCGGGCACGCTCACGACGATCACGACGACCGACGAGGGCACCGCCGCGCACACGTCCCGGCGGCACCTCAAGGGGATGTCCGCGACGGACACGCTCCAGGTGACGGCGGTCGGCGACAGCGCGGTCGTCCTCGACGTGACGACGTCGACCCTGTACCTGCCCGGCGGCACCGAGAAGGTGGACGGCACGGACCCGGTGCTGCAGCAGGCCGGCGGCTCGTCGTCCGACGTGGCGTACGCGACCACCCACGGTCTGGTCTCCCAGCCGCTCGACGGCTCGAAGCCGCAGGTCCACGAGGCGTCGGGGCGGCCCGCCGCTCCGGTGCAGGTCGGGGGCTGCACGTACGGGGCCTGGTCCGGGACCGGGCAGGTGATCCGCGACTGCGAGGGCACCACGCGCGACCTCGACCAGCACCTCGCGGGCCTGGACTCGGCGTCGACGCTGCGCTACCGGGTGAACCGGTCGAACGTCGTCCTCAACGACCTCGCCTCGGGCACGGTGTGGCTGGCCGCGGACCAGTTCCAGAAGGTCGACGACTGGGAGCAGAAGGTCCCGCAGAACGCGAAGGGCGAGCCGACCGACGCGAAGAACACCAAGCCCGAGCAGGTCGACAAGCCGATCACGAACCGGTCGGAGGAGAACCACCCGCCGATCGCGAAGGACGACAGCTTCGGCGTGCGCCCCGGCCGGTCGACCGTCCTGCCCGTGCTGGCGAACGACACGGACCCGGACGGCGACGTGCTCGCCGCCCAGGTCGACGGGCGCGGGCCGGACAACGCCGCCGTCTCGCAGGTCATGGGCGGCGACGCGCTGCTCGCGACCACCGAGGACGACGCGAAGGCGAGCACGTCGACCTTCCGCTACAAGGTCACGGACGGACGCCCGAACGGGACCGCGACGGCCCAGGTGCACCTGACCGTCGTCCCGTACAGCGCCAAGGACCGCAACCCCGAGCAGACCGGCGAGCCGGTGCTCCAGATCGCGCGCGGCGGCACCGGGAAGATCAAGGTGCTGCCGTACTTCCGCGACCCCGACGGCGACGACCTGTACCTCGCGGACGCGACGGCGAAGACCAAGGGCGACGAGGTCCGCTTCGAGGCGGACGGGACGGTCGAGTACCGCGACGCGGGCTCGGCGACCGGTCGCAAGGCCGTGTCGGTCTCGGTCGCGGACGGCCTCGGCGGGAACGTCACGGGCACGCTCTGGGTCGAGGTGAAGGGCGAGGCGAACGAGAAGCCGCTGGCCGTGGGCGACCACGCCACGACCCAGCCCGGCCAGCCGGTCACCCTGAACCTGCTGCGCAACGACTCCGACCCGAACGGCGACACGCTCCGCCTCGCCTCGAAGTCGCAGCCCGCCGGCAGCCAGGTGACGAGCAACGACGCCGCGGGCACCATCCAGTTCACGGCCGCCAAGCCCGGCTCGTACGTCGGGACGTACCAGGTCAGCGACGGGCCGTCCGCGACCACGGGCGTGTACCGCGTGGACGTCGTGGACCCCGACGCGGCGAGCGGGCCTCCCGTCGCGGTGCCCGACACGGGGCTGCTGCCGTCGGGAGGGCAGACGCTCGTCGACGTCACCGCCAACGACTCCGACCCGGCGGGCGGCGTCCTGGTGGCCCAGTCCGTGGACGTGCCCGACGACGCGGGCATCACGGTCGCGGTCCTCGGGCACTCCGTGCTGCGGATCACCGAGACGCGGCACCTCGAGGAGCCGGTGACGCTCCACTACACGGTGTCGAACGGCATCGACTCGGCCGTCGGCCAGGTGCGCGTGATCTCCGTCCCGCCGCCGAACAAGCTGCACCCGCCGAACGCCGCCGCCGACCAGGTGGACGTCCATGTGGGCGACGTCGTGACCATCCCCGTGCTCGCGAACGACACGCACCCCGACGGTCTCGACCTGTTCCTGCAGCCCAAGCTCGCGCGCCAGCCGGCCGCGTCGCTCGGCAGCGCGTTCGTGTCCGGCCAGGTGGTCCGGTTCCAGGCCGCCAAGAAGGCCGGCACGGCCTACCTCATCTACCGGGTGCGCGACAAGAACGGGCAGGAGGACTCCGCCCAGGTGACCGTCCACGTGCTCGACGGCGCGGAGAACTCGCCGCCCAAGCCGCCGACGGTCGTCGCGCGCACGATCTCGGGCGGGTCGGTCACGATCACGCCCAAGCTCGACGGCGTCGACCCCGACGGCGACTCGGTGCGCCTCACCGGCATCGGCTCCGCGCCGTCGATGGGCACCGCGAAGGTCACGGCCGGCACCATCGTCTACACGGCCGCCAAGAGCGCGACCGGCACCGACACGTTCCAGTACACGGTCCAGGACCGGCGTGGCCAGACGGCGACGGGCGTCATCCGGGTGGGCGTCGCCCCGCCGCCGACCACGAACCAGCCGCCGATCGCCGCCGACGACACGGTCACCGTCAGGCCCGGGCGCGCGGTCTCGGTCGCCCCGCTGGCCAACGACTCCGACCCCGACGGCGACCGGATCTCGCTGACCTCGACGCTCGAGACGCAGGACGGGCTCAAGGCCCGGACCGAGGGCAGCCTCGTCGCGTTCACCGCGCCCGAGGAGCAGGGCACGACGACGATCTTCTACACGATCCAGGACGCCCGCGGCGCGCGCGCCACCGGCGCGATCGTCGTGACGGTGGACTCGAAGGCCCCGCTGAAGCCGCCGGTCGCGAAGGACGACATCGTCTCCGGCTCGGACGTCGTCGGGAAGACGGCGGTCTCCGTGCCCGTGCTCGCGAACGACTCCGACCCCGACGGCGCGGCGAGCGCCCTGACCGTGACGACCGCCCAGCGCGGTGTCACGGTGGGCAAGGACGGCGTCGTCCGCGTGCCGCTCACCGAGGACGAGCAGGTCTTCCGCTACACGGTCACCGACCCCGACGGGCTCACCGACTCCGCCTTCGTGTGGGTTCCGGCGCTGCAGGTCGACGAGCCGACCCTCCGACCGGACGCCAAGCCGCTCACGGTCCGCAGCGGCGAGACGCTCAAGGTCGACATCCGCGACCAGGTGCGCGTCGCCGACGGCAAGACGCCGCAGCTCACCGAGGAGGCCAAGGTCAAGGCCGTCAACGGGTCGCGCGACGTCGTCGACACGCACACGGTCACGTTCGTCTCGGACGACCGGTTCGTCGGGCAGGCGAGCCTGAGCTTCGAGGTGACCGACGGCAAGGGGGCCGGCGACCCCCAGGGGCACGTCGCGACCCTGACCGTCCCGATCAAGGTCACGGCGCCCGCCAACGAGGCCCCGAAGTTCACGGGCACGCCGACCGTGTCGGTCGGCGCGGGGGACACGAAGGGCGGCGACGTCGACCTGTCGAGCTTTGCGACGGACGTGGACGACGACCCGCTCAGCTTCAAGGTCGGGCGCGTCCCGGCCGGGATCAAGGTCACGACCGACGGCGGCACCATGCACGTCGTCGCCGACCCGGACACGGCGAAGGGCACCCGCCTGGAGGTCCCGGTCACGGTGACGGACGGCAAGCCCGGCCACAAGCCCGTCCCCGGCACCGTCCAGGTGGCGGTCACCGCGTCGACGCGGCACCTGCCGGTCGCCACCGAGGACGTCGTCGAGAAGGCGGCGCAGGGCAAGCCGGTGACGATCGACGTGCTCGCGAACGACACCAACCCGTTCGCGGACGAGGGCAAGGCGCTCACCATCGTGTCCGCGAGCGTGGAGAGCGGCGACGCGAGCCAGCCCGTCATCCGCGGCGGCAAGCTCGTCGTGACGCCGGGCGCCGACTTCCACGGCCAGGTCGCGCTGCGGTACGCGATCCAGGACGCGACCAAGGACCCGGACCGCGAGGTCGAGGGCACGGTCCTCGTGACCGTGCAGGGCCGGCCCGACGCGCCCGCCAAGCCCGAGATCGGGACCATCGAGTCGCACCAGGTGACGCTGTCGTGGAGCCCGCCGAACAACAACGGCGCCGACATCACGTCGTACACCGTCACGCCGTCCGGGGGAGCGGCGCAGCAGTGCGCCACGACGACGTGCACCATCACCGGCCTGACCAACGACACCGAGTACACGTTCACGGTCGTCGCGAACAACTCGGTCGGCCCGTCGGAGGCGTCGCCCGAGTCGGACCCGGCGCGCCCCGACGCGCGTCCCGACCGGCCGGCGGCCCCGACGCTCGAGTTCGGCGACGGTCAGCTCACCGTGCACTGGGCCAACAAGGCCTACTCGGACCGCTCGGCCATCGAGTCGGTCAACCTGCGGATCTCCCCGGCGGCCCCGGACGGGACCACGGAGCTGCAGGGTGTCACCGGCACGACGACGGTGTGGAAGGGCCTCGCGAACGGCGTGTCCTACACCGTGTCGGTCCAGGCCGTGAACAAGGCCCCGGACCCGTCCGACTGGTCCGCGCCGTCGGCGGCGATGGTCCCGGCCGGCAAGCCGGACGCCCCGGGCAAGCCGAGCGTCACGCGGACGTCGATCGGCTCGACGTCGCAGATGAAGGTCACGTGGGCCCCGCCCGCCGACCACGGCGCCGAGATCACCGGGTACGACATCCAGGTGCTGCGCGGCGGCAACCCCGTGAAGAACGTGACGGCGGGGGGCTCGGCGACGAGCGTCACGATCGGCGTCGACGCGAACACCACGAACTACACGTTCAAGGTGCGCGCGAAGAACAAGGCGACCGAGAAGTTCGGCGCCGCGCCGTGGAGCCCGCAGACCGCGGCGGTGCGCGCGTTCGCGAAGCCGAGCGCCGTCTCGAGCCTGGCAGCGGCCGCGACCGGTGCCAACAGCACGGTCACGCTGACCTGGGGCAGGGCCACGGCGACGGGGCTGCAGGCAGGCGAGATCCAGTACCAGTACTCCGCGTGCGGCGGCGGCTGGACCAAGGCGGGCTCGCCGGGCGCCACGAGCGTGACCGTCAAGTGCGGCAGCAACGGGACGAAGTACACCTATAAGGTGCGCGCGGTGCCCAACGTCGACGGGCTCGACGAGGCGAACGCCGGTCCGGCCACGTCGGCGACGGCGACGCCGTACGGCCCGATCGCCAAGCCGAAGGTGAGCGCGGCGGGCAGCGGCCAGAAGGTCTCCGTGTCGTGGTCGACGTCGGGCAACGGGATCGGCTACGCGGCCAAGGTCACCATCAGCGGTGCCGCGAGCGCCAGCTCCACGGCCAAGAGCGGGTCGAAGTCGTACACCGTCGGCTACTCGAAGACGGTGAAGATCTGCGTCACCGTGACGCCGAAGAAGGGCTCGCCGAACTCGGCCTGCGCGAGCGACACGTCGGGCAAGAAGCCAGCGCCGGTGCTCAAGGCGAGCCCGGGCGCCACGCACAAGCTGCCGGACAGCATCGGCACGCCTGGCGACTGCGGCAACGACTCGTGCGCGTGGGGCCACCTCACGATCACGGGCGCTGAGGCCAACAAGTCGTTCACGGTCACCTGCTACGGCGGCGGCTCGATGATCGGCTCGGGCGGCTACAACCACGACACCTCGGGGAAGTCGCTCAAGACCGACAGCAAGGGCAGCTACTCGGGCGACCAGCTGTGCGTCTGGGGGCAGCCGGGAGGCAGCTTCTACATCGTCGCCAGCCCCATCGGCACGACGCCGACGATCAACTGGAGCTAGCCGTCCGGCTTCTCGACACCTCCTCTCGTCGGCCTGACGGCCGCCGACCGAAGAACGCAGGACGACACCGTGGGGCTCCTCCAGTACCTCTCCGCGCGGCGCAAGACCGTCGCGTCCGTGAGCACGGTCTCCGTGGTGTCGACCGCCATGGTGGCGCTGGCGCTGGCGTACGACGGTGAGCCGACGGCCAAGGTCGAGCTGAACGACTCGGGCGTCTGGGTGACCCGCGCGACGGGGGCCGAGCTCGGGCGCTTCAACACGGCCGCGCAGGCGCTGGACGCCACCCTCGTCTCGTCGGGGACGTCGGCGGACGTGCTGCAGGAGGGGACCACGGTCCTCGCGTTCGACCCGAGCCTCGGGACGCTGAGCCCGGTGGACGTCGCCGACTCGAAGCTCAAGGGCACGGCCAAGCTGCCTGCCGACGCCCAGGTCGGGCTGGGAGCCGCCGCGGCCGCCGTACTGGACACCGAGAAGGGGCGTGTCTGGGTCCTGCCTGCGGAGGGCGTCGCGTCGTTCGACCAGGACGTCACCGAGCCGGTCGCCACCGTGAAGAAGGGCGGCGCGCTCGCGGTCGGTCCCGACGGCACGGTGCACGTGGCGGACCCGTCGGGCACGGTCCTCACCATCACGACGACGGCCGACGGCACGGCGCAGCACGTCTCGCGCGACCACCTCGACGGCGTGTCGCCGGGCGACGTCCTCTCGGTCACGGCGGTCGGGTCGCACGGGATCGTCCTCGACGTGACGTCGTCGACGCTCTACCTGCCCGGGCACAGCGTGGCCGTCGAGGGGACCGACCCGGTGCTGCAGCAGCCGGGCGGCACGTCGTCCGCGGTCGCCTACGCGACCACGGCGGGGCTCCTCCTGCAGCCGCTCGACGGCTCGTCGGCGACGACGCACGCCGCCCAGGGGCGTCCGGCGGCGCCTCTTCAGGTAGGGGGCTGCACGTACGGGGCGTGGTCGGGCACCGGCCAGGTGATCCGGGACTGCGCCGGGACCGCTCGCGACCTCGACCAGCACCTCGCGGGGCTGGACTCGGCGTCGACGCTGCGGTACCGCGTGAACCGGTCGAACGTCGTCCTCAACGACCTCGCGTCGGGCACGGTGTGGCTGGCCGCGGACCAGTTCCAGAAGGTGGACGACTGGGAGCAGAAGGTCCCGGAGAACGCGAAGGGCGAGCAGTCGGACGCGAAGGACGACAAGCCGGAGCAGGTCGACAAGCCGATCACGCACCGCACGGAGAAGAACCGGCCGCCCGTCGCCAAGGACGATCGGTTCGGCGTCCGCCCCGGGCGGTCGACGGTGCTGCCGGTGCTGTCGAACGACACCGACCCCGACGGGGACGTGCTCGCGGCCCAGCTCGACGGGCGCGGTCCGGACAACGCCACCGTCTCGCAGGTGATGGGCGGCGACGCGCTCCTCGCCACGACGGACGACGCGGGCGCGGGGACCTCGGCGTTCCGGTACCGGGTCACCGACGGGCGCGGGGGCTCGGACACCGCCAGCGTCCGGTTGACGGTCGTCCCGTACAGCTCCAACAGGAAGCCCGACCAGACGGGCGAGCCGGTCCTCACGATCGTGCGCGGGGGCACGGGCACCATCAAGGTCCTGCCGTACTTCCGCGACCCCGACGGCGACGACCTGTACCTCGCGGACGCGACGGCGAAGACCAAGGGCGACGAGGTGCGCTTCGAGCGCGACGGCACCGTCGAGTTCCGCGACGCGGGGGCGACCACCGGGCGCAAGGCCGTCTCGGTCACCGTCTCCGACGGCCTCGGCGGGACCACCGAGGGCACGCTGTGGGTCGAGGTGAAGGGCGCCGGCAACCAACCGCCCGTCGCGGTGGGCGACCACGCCGTCACGCAGCCGGGGCAGCCGGTCACCGTGTACCCGCTGCGCAACGACACCGACCCCAACGGCGACAGCCTGCGCCTCGCGACGGTCGAGCAGCCGTCCGGGGCCAAGGTCACGCCCAACTACGACGCCGGGTCGTTCCAGCTGGTCGCCGACCGGCCGGGTTCCTACGTCGGGACGTACCAGGTCAGCGACGGCCCGGCGGCGACCACGGGTGTCTACCGCGTGGACGTCGTCGACCCGGGCAAGGCGTCGGGGCCTCCTGTCGCGGTCCCGGACACCGCGCTGCTGCCGTCGGGCGGGCAGGTGCTCGTCGACGTCCTCGCGAACGACTCCGACCCGGCAGGCGGCGTGCTCGTCGTGCAGTCCGTGGACGTCCCCGACGGCGCGGGCGTCACGGTGGCGGTCCTCGGCCACTCGGTGCTGCGGATCACCGAGACCCGGAACGTCGAGAAGCCCGTGACCGTCCACTACACGGTCTCCAACGGGACGGACTCCGCCGTCGGGCAGGTGCGTGTCGTGCGGGTGCCGCCGCCGAACCGTCTCCACGCGCCGAACGCGACGGCCGACGAGGCGACGGTGCACGTCGGTGACGTCGTCACGATCCCGGTGCTCGCGAACGACACCCATCCCGACGGGCTCGCGCTGCTGCTCCAGCCCAAGCTCGCGCGCGAGCCCGCGGCGTCGCTGGGCACCGCGTTCGTCTCGGACCAGGTGGTGCGCTTCCAGGCCGGCGCGAAGCCCGGAACGGCCTACCTCATCTACCGGGTGCGGGACAAGAACGGCCAGGAGGACTCCGCCCAGGTGACGGTGCACGTCCTCGGTGCCGCCGAGAACTCGCCGCCGAAGCCGCCGACGATCCTCGCGCGGACCATCTCGGGCGGCTCGGTCACCATCACGCCGCCGCTCGACGGGACCGACCCCGACGGTGACTCGGTGCGCCTCACCGGCATCGGCTCGCCCGCGTCGAAGGGGGCTGCCAAGGTCACGGCCGGCACGATCGTCTACACGGCCGCGAAGACGTCCACGGGGACCGACACCTTCCAGTACGAGGTGGAGGACCGGCGCGGCCAGCAGGCCACGGGAACCGTCCGCGTCGGCATCGCGCCGCCGCCGTCGACCAACCAGCCGCCCGTCGCCGTCGACGACGCCGTGACGGTCCGTCCCGGGCGGGCCGTGTCCGTGGCGCCGCTCACGAACGACTCCGACCCCGACGGCGACCGCATCTCGCTCGTCTCGACGCTGCAGGCCCCGGAGGGGCTCAAGGCCGGGACGAAGGGGAACCTCGTGGTGCTCACCGCGCCCGACAAGGCCGGCACGTCGTCGATCTTCTACACGATCCAGGACACGCACGGCGCGCGGGCCTCCGGCGCGATCGTCGTGACGGTCGACGGGAAGGCGCCGCTCCGGGCTCCCGTCGCCAAGGACGACGTCGTCTCCGGCGCCGACGTCGTGGGCAAGACGTCGGTCGCGGTGCCCGTCCTCGCGAACGACTCCGACCCCGACGGCGCCGCGAGCACGCTGACCGTCACGACGGCCCAGCCCGGCGTGGCCGTCGGCGACGACGGCGTGCTGAGCGTGCCGCTGACCGACGCGGACCAGGTGTTCCGGTACACGGTCACCGACCCGGACGGGCTGACCGGCTCGGCCTTCGTGTGGGTGCCGGCCATCCAGACGGACGTGCCGACCCTCCGCGCCGACGCGCCCTCGCTCACAGTCCGCAGCGGCGAGCCGCTCAAGATCGACATCCGGTCGCTCGTGCGCGTCGCGGACGGCAGGACGCCGCGCCTCACGACGGACGCGAAGGTCAAGGCGGTCAACGGGACCCGGGTCGTCACCGACGTCCACCGGATCACCTTCACCTCCGACGCGAAGTTCGTCGGGCGGGCGAGCCTCGGCTTCGAGGTGACCGACGGCACCGGTCCGGGCGACCCGAAGGGGCACGTCGCGACGCTGACGGTGCCGATCACGGTGACGTCGCCCGAGAACCTGCCGCCCGTGTTCTCCGGCGCGCCCTCGGTCGACGTCGGGCAGGGCGACTCCGAGCCGGGCAAGTCCGACCTCGCGGGCGTCGTGACGGACCCGGACGGCGACGACCTGACCTTCACGGTCACGAAGGCGTCCTCGGGCCTGCACGCCGAGGTCGACGCCGACGGCATGCTGTCCGTGACCGCGGACCCGTCGCTCGCGAAGGGCTCGGACGGGACCGTCGCCGTGACGGTCTCCGACGGGCACAACCCGGCGGTCGAGGGGCAGGTCCACGTCGCGGTGGTGGCGTCGGGCCGGCACGTGCCGGTCGCGGTCGAGGACGACGTCCCCGAGGCCCTCGCAGGCCAGGAGCTCGCGATCCCGGTCCTGGCGAACGACGTGAACCCGTTCGCTGACGACGGCACGCCGCTCACGCTCACGGCGGTCGTGCTGGAGTCGGGCAGCGCGAGCCACCCCGTCGTGCGGGGTGACGAGGTCGTCGTCACGCCGGACGCCGACTTCCACGGCCAGATCGCGCTGCGCTACACGATCCAGGACGCCACCAAGGATCCCGACCGCCAGGTCGACGGCCAGGTGCTCGTCACGGTCCAGGGACACCCGGACGCGCCCGCCAAGCCCGAGGTCGGCACGATCGAGTCGCACCAGGTGACGTTGTCGTGGAGCCCGCCGAACAACAACGGCGCGGACATCACCTCGTACACGGTGACGCCGTCGTCGGGCGCGCCGCAGAAGTGCGTCACGACGACGTGCACGATCACGGGCCTGACGAACGACCAGGACTACACGTTCACCGTCGTCGCGACGAACGCGGCGGGCGACTCGGAGCCGTCCCCGGCGTCCGACACCGCCCGCCCCGACGAGCGTCCCGACGCGCCGGACGCCCCGACGCTCGAGTTCGGCGACGGCGAGCTCACGGTCACGTGGACGAACCGGACCTACACGGACCGGTCCGCCATCGAGAAGGTGAACCTGCAGATCTCGCCTGCGGCGCCGGACGGTGCCACGCAGCTCCCCAGCATCACCGGCACGACGACGGTCTGGAAGGGCCTGAAGAACGGCGTCGCGTACAAGGTGCAGGTCCAGGCCGTCAACGGCGCGCGGGACCCGTCGGACTGGGGGGCGTGGTCCGCGACCGAGACGCCGGCGGGCAAGCCCGCAGCCCCCGCGAAGCCGTCCGTCGCGCGCAAGTCGCTCGGCACGACGTCGCAGATGCAGGTCACGTGGGAGGCGCCGTCCGACAACGGTGGCGCGCTCTCGGGCTACGACGTCCAGGCGCTGCAGAACGGCACCGTCGTCAAGACCGTCACGGCGAGCGGGTCCGCGACCAGCGCGACCGTCGACGTCGGCGCCGACACCACGAACTACACGTTCCGGGTCCGTGCCAAGAACAAGGCGACGGAGAAGTTCGGCGACGCCGAGTGGAGTCCCGTCACCGACGCCATCCGCGCGTTCGCGGCGCCCGGCTCGGTCTCGGGGCTCGCTGCCTCGCCGACCGGAGCCAACTCCCAGGTGGAGCTCACCTGGGGCGCGGCGTCCGCGCCCGGCCTCGGGGCGAACGAGATCATGTACCAGTACACCGCCTGCGGCGGCGGCTGGACGGACGCGGGCGCAGGCGCCACGAAGGCGACCGTCTCGTGCGGCGACAACGGGACGAGGTACACCTACCAGGTGCGCGCGGTCCCGGACGTCGAGGGTGTCGACGAGGGCAACGCCGGTCCGGCGTCGCCGGCCACCGCGACGCCGTACGGTCCGCTGCCGGCACCCGAGGTCACGGCGACCCCGGGGGCGGGCCAGGTCACGTTCACGTGGTCGACGTCCGGCAACGGCCGCGACTACACGGTGAGTGGCGACACGACCGCGAAGTCCGGGTCGAAGGCCGTCGGAGGCACGTACCCGGGCTCGATCCGGTTCTGCGTCACCGTGACGGCCACGAGCGGCGCGGCCGCCTCGCAGCAGACCTGTGCCACCGGGTCACCGACCAAGCCGCACGTCGTCGTCTCGAGCGGCCCGCAGATGGACGTCTCCGGCTGCACGGGCCCGGTCTGCCACCGGTTCAACGTCACGCCGAGCTCCGACTTCCCGAGCGGGAGCCACGCCGTCGAGTGCATGTGGACGTACGGCGGGGCGGACCACTCGGTCGCGGGCCACAGCTCGCAGGTCACGCTCAACGCCGGGCAGACGACCACGATGGGTTGCGTCGCCGGCCACAACAACGGCGCCGTCGCGTGGGTGATCGTCGACGGGGTGTCGTACAAGGAGGACGCGACCACGTGGCCGAACTGACGCGCCGACCGCGCCGCCGGAACCGGAACCCCCGCGACCCGGGCATTTCGCCGGTCAACGATGCGATCTGTACCATCGGTGCCGGTGTTGCCGGTGTGACGCAGACGACGTTCGCGCCCGATCACAGACCGACGCACGCACGAACGACAGGGTAAGCAGTGGGGATTCTTCAGAGCCTGGGTGCCAGGCGTCGCTCGGTCGTTTCCGTGAGCACGGTGTCGGTCGTCGCGACCGCGATGATCGCGCTCGCGCTGACCTACGACGGTCAGGCGACCGCCCACGTCGACCTCAACGACTCCGGCGTGTGGGTGACCCGGGGCACCGGCGCCGAGCTCGGCCGGTTCAACACGGCTGCCCAGGCGCTCGACGCGACGCTCGTCTCGTCGGGCACGTCCGTCGACGTGCTGCAGCAGGCCGAGACCGTGCTCGCCTACGACCCGAGCCTCGGGACCCTGAGCCCCGTCGACGTCGCGGGCGCCAAGCTCAAGGGCACCGCGAAGCTGCCCGGCGACGCCCAGGTCGGGCTGGGTGGCCCGGCGGTGGCCGTGCTGGACGGGGACAAGGGCACGGTGTGGGTGCTCCCGGCGTCGGGCGTGGCCTCGTTCGACCCCGAGACGACCCCTGCCGCGACGACCGTGAAGAAGGGCGCCGTGCTCGCCGTCGGGACGGACGGCACCGTGCACGTGGCGGACCCCTCGGGCCAGCTCACGACGATCACCACGACGGACCAGGGCACCGCGCAGAAGGTCGGCCGCCGCCATCTGAAGGGCGTGGGCGCGAACGACGCGCTCTCCGTGACCGCGGTCGGCAGCACGCCCGTCGTCCTCGACGCCACCACCCAGAAGCTCTACCTGAGCGACGGCGCGGTCTCGGTGTCGGGTGCCGACGCGGTCCTCCAGCAGCCGAGCGGGGACTCCTCGACGGTCGCGTACGCGACGACCACGGGCCTGGTGTCGCAGCCGCTCGACGGCTCCGCGGCGGTCACGCACGAGACGTCCGGCCGCCCGACGGCGCCCGTGCAGGTCGGGGGCTGCACCTACGGGGCGTGGTCGACCACCGGGCAGGTCGTCCGCGACTGCGCGGGGACGATGCGCGACCTCGACCAGCACATCGAGAGCGGTGAGGCGACCCTGCGGTACCGCGTGAACCGGTCGAACGTCGTCCTCAACGACCTGGCGGCCGGGACGGTCTGGCTGGCGGCCGACGAGTTCCAGAAGGTCGACGACTGGGAGCAGAAGGTCCCGGAGGACGCGAAGGGCGATCCGTCCGACGCCGCCGACGACACCCCGGAGCAGGTCGACAAGCCGATCACGCACCGCACCGAGAAGAACCACCCCCCGGTCGCCAAGGACGACACGTTCGGGGTCCGCCCCGACCGTTCGACCGTGCTGCCCGTCCTCATGAACGACACCGACCCGGACGGCGACGTGCTTGCGGCGGAGGTGGCGGGCGACGGCCCGCCGAACGCGGTGGTCTCGCAGGTGCTGGGCGGCGACGCGCTGCTCGCGACGACGGACGAGACGTCGAAGGGCGCATCGACGTTCCGTTACCGGGTGACGGACGGCCGCGGAGGCGAGGACACGGCGACCGTCCAGCTCAAGGTCGTTCCGTACGACGTCAACCACAAGCCGGACCAGACCGGCGAGCCGGTGCTGACGATCGTCCGCGGCGGCACGGCCACCATCAAGGTGCTGCCGTTCTTCAGCGACCCCGACGGCGACGACCTCTTCCTCGGGGGCGCCGAGGCGAAGGTCAAGGGCGACGAGGTCCGGTACCAGACGGACGGCACGGTGGAGTATCGCGACTCCGGCTCCTCCACGGGCCGCAAGGCCGTCGAGCTGCTCGTGAGCGACGGGATGGGCGGCACGGCGCACGGCACGCTGTGGGTCGACGTCAAAGGGTCGGGCAACCAGCCGCCGGTCGCGGTGGGCGACCATGCGACGACCCGCCCCGGCGAGCCCGTCACGATCTACCCGCTGCGCAACGACACCGACGCGAACGGCGACGCGCTGCGCCTTGCCAGCGTGTCGCAGCCGTCGGGTGCCAAGGTGAGCCCGTCGTACGGGACGGCGTCGTTCCAGCTCGTCGCCGACAAGCCCGGCTCGTACGTCGGCACCTACCAGCTCAGCGACGGCCCGTCCGCGACGACGGGCGTCTACCGGGTGGACGTGGTCGCGCCGAAGACGAAGGCGGGACCGCCCGTCGCGGTCCCCGACACGGCGCTGCTCCCGTCGGGCGGCCAGACGCTCGTCGACGTCCTCGCGAACGACTCCGACCCGACGGGCGGCGTGCTCGTCGTGCAGTCGGTCGACGTCCCGGCGGACGCCCCGGTGACCGTGGCGGTGCTGGGGCACTCGGTCCTGCGGATCGCAGAGGCGCGTCACCTCAACGAGCCGGTGACCATCCACTACACCGTCTCGAACGGCACCGACACGGCGACCGGCCAGGTCCGGGTGATCCCCATCCCGGCGCCGAACAAGCTGCACCCACCGCACGCCGTCGCGGACGAGGCGACGGTGCACGTCGGCGACGTCGTGACGATCCCCGTGCTCACCAACGACACGCACCCCGACGGTCTCGCGCTGCTCCTGCAGAAGAAGCTCGCGCGCGAGCCGTCCGCCTCGCTGGGCCGAGCGTTCGTCTCTGACGACGTCGTGCGCTTCCAGGCGACCGGGAAGCCCGGCACGGCCTACCTCATCTACCGGGTGCGGGACAAGAACGGGCAGGAAGACTCCGCCCAGGTCACGATCCACGTGCTCGGCGACACGCAGAACTCGCCGCCCGCCCCGCCGACGATCACGGCGCGGGCGACCAGCGGCGGCACCGTGACGATCGCCCCGAAGCTCGACGGCGTCGACCCGGACGGCGACTCGGTCCGGCTCACCGGACTGGTATCGGCTCCGTCGCTCGGGACCGCCGAGGTCACCGCCGGCACGATCGTCTACACGGCGGGCGAGGGCTCGGTGGGCACGGACTCGTTCCAGTACCGGGTCATCGACCGGCGCGGCCTCGACGCGGTCGGCACGATCCGCGTCGGCATCGCCCCGCGGACCACCGTCAACCAGCCGCCCGTGGCGGTGAACGACACGGTCACGGTCCGGCCGGGGCGCACGGTGAGCGTCGCACCGCTCAAGAACGACTCCGACCCGGACGGCGACGCGATCTCGCTCACCGGCGACCTGCGCCTCTCGCCCGGCATCAGCGCGAAGCGCGAGGGCAACCTCGTGGCGTTCACGGCACCCGAGCAGAAGGGCACCTGGGCGGTCTACTACACGGTCGCCGACACGCGCGGGGGCCGGGCGACGGGCACCATCGTCGTGACCGTCGACGGCCAGGCGCCGCTCCAGCCGCCCGTCGCGCAGGACGACATCGTCTCCGACACCGACGTGGCGGACAAGAAGGTGGTGCTCGTCGGCGTCCTCGCGAACGACTCCGACCCGGACGGCTCGCCGAGCGCGCTGAAGGTCACGGCGCAGCAGCCGGGCGTCACCGTTCGCCCGGACGGGAGCATCTCCGTCCCGCTCACCTCCAAGGCCCAGGTGTTCCCCTACACGGTCACCGATCCGGACGGTCTCACCGACCAGGCGTTCGTGTGGGTGCCGGCGCTGCCGGGTGCCGTCGCCAAGCCTGACGACCCGGACGAGAAGGACCCGACCGCCACGACGCCGCCGCGGCCCGCGGTGCAGCCGCTCACCGTGAAGAGCGGCGAGCCGCTGACCATCGACGTCCGCAAGCAGGTGAAGGTCGGCAAGGGCCTGACCGCGCGCCTGACGACCGAGTCGAACGTCAAGGCGGTCAACGGCTCGCGCGACGTCCTGGACACCCACACCATCCGCTTCGTCTCCGACGACAGGTTCGCCGGGAACGCCTCCGTGTCGTTCGAGATCACCGACGGGAAGACGGCCGACGATCCGAAGGGGCGCACGCTCGTCGTCACCGTGCCGATCAAGGTCACGCCGCCGGAGAACGTGCCGCCGGTGCTGTCCGGCAGCCCGACCGTCCGGGTCGGGACCGGCGACGCCGACGGGCAGGAGGCAGACCTCTCCGGGATCGCGTCCGACCTCGACGACGATCCGCTGACCTACCGTCTCGGCGCCGTCCCGCGCGGCCTCAAGGCCACGATCGACGGCTCGGTCGTCCACGTCGTCGCCGACTCCGACACGCCCAAGGGCACCACCCTGGCGGTGCCGTTCACGGTCGGCGACGGCCACGCGGGGCACGACGTCGAGGGCAAGGTCACGGTGAGCGTCGTCGCCTCCAACCGGGCGCTCCCGGTCGCCGTCGAGGACGTCGTCGAGAAGGCGCCGCAGGGCAAGCTTCTGACGATCCCGGTGCTCGACAACGACACGAACCCGTTCGCGGTCGAGGGCAAGCCACTGACGCTCGTCTCGGTGACGATGGACACGCAGAGCGACGCCAGCACACCGGTCGTCAAGGACAACCAGGTCCAGATCACACCCGGCGCAGACTTCCACGGGCAGATCGCCCTGCGGTACACGGTGCAGGACGCGACGAAGGACCCGGACCGCCAGGTCGAGGGGCATGTCCTCGTGACCGTCCAGGGTCGTCCGGACGCGCCGGTCAAGCCGGAGATCGGGACGATCGAGTCGCACCAGGTGACGCTGTCGTGGACCCCGCCGAACAACAACGGCGCGGAGATCGACCACTACACCGTGACGCCGTCGGGCGCGCCGCCGCAGGAGTGCCTGACGACGACCTGCACCATCACGGGCCTGACGAACGACCAGGAGTACACGTTCACGGTCACCGCCCACAACGAGGTGGCCGACTCCGAGCCGTCCCCGGAGTCCGACCCGGCGCGCCCCGACCAGCGACCCGACCAGCCGTCGGCGCCGACGCTCGAGTTCGGCGACGGCGAGCTCACCGTGTCCTGGGCGAACCAGACCTACAGCGACCGCTCGGCCATCCAGTCCGTGAACCTGCTGATCTCTCCGGCGCCCGCGAGCGGGGTCGTCGAGATCGACGGGGTCACCGGAACGACCACGGTGTGGAAGGGTCTCGCCAACGGGACCGCGTACACGGTGCAGGTGCAGGCCGTGAACAAGGCGGACAAGCCGTCCGACTGGTCGGCCGCCTCGGCGTCCGAGTTCCCGGCGGGGAAGCCCGACGCACCCGCGAAGCCGGACGTCACGCGCACGTCGATCGGGACGACGTCCCAGATGAAGGTCACCTGGGGCACGCCGAACGACAACGGCGCCGACATCTCCGGGTACGACATCGCCGTGGTGCAGGGCTCGACGACCAGCAAGACGGTCACGGCGGCAGGCTCTGCGACCTCGGCCACGATCGAGGTCGGTGCGAGCACCACGGGGTACACGTTCATGGTCCGGGCCAAGAACAAGGCCACGGACAAGTTCGGCGATGCACCGTGGAGCCCGGCGTCCTCGCCGGTGCGGGCGTTCGCCAAGCCGGGAGCGCCGTCGAGCATCAAGGTCGCCGCGACAGGTGTCGACAAGCAGGTCACGGCGACGTGGGGCAAGGCGACCGGCGCCGGGCTCACCGCAAGCGAGATCCACTACGAGGTCCGGTGCGGGAGCGGCAGCTGGTCCGACCGGGGCGCCAGCGTCACCTCCTACACGTTCGCGTGCGGCAGCAACGGCACGGCGTCGACCGTCTACGTGCGCGCCGTCCCGGCCGTGGACGGCGTCGACGAGAGCAACGCGAGCAGTACCGTCAGCGGAAGTGCGGCGCCGTACGGGCCGGTGGGGTCGCCCTCGATCTCCTGGAACGGCTGGTCCGGTTCGGGAGGGTCGTACACCGGCTCGTTCGACGTGTCGTACACGAACAACAGCGGCCAGTCGGCCACGGTCACGGTCACGGGGTCCGCCTCGGGGTCGTTCACCGTCGCGGTGGGCGGTACCAAGAAGATCACCGTCACTACGGGCACGGTCGGCTACTCGAAGTCCGTCTCGATCACGGCGACCACCAAGGGCGCCAAGGACGGGAAGACGAGCAGCGCCGGCAAGGCGTCCTCGAGCGACAGCCCTGCCGCGCCGCCCCCTCCGGTCCAGAAGCTCTGGATCCAGAAGGGCGGCACCCTGAACTACTCGCCCCCGCAGGGCAACTGCACGAGCTCGAGCTGCAAGCGGCTCGTGCTGTACACCGAGAACTTCTCGGGCGCGGGCACCATCTACGTGGCGTGTGGCGACAGCGGTGGAACGTGGTCGTTCGGCCACACGTACAACGTGCCGGTGACCGGCTCGGTGCCCCTCCTGTGCACCGAGGCCGACTGGGACTCGAACACGCGAGCTCTGGTCGGGACCAACTCCTCGGGCGGCGGCGGGACGCCCGCCTACTGGAACGGCAGCTGATGCGTCACGCCGTCCCGCACCTCCAGACGCCAGACGACCAGAAGACAAGGACCGAACGATGACCATGACACCCGAGCAGTCCGCGTGGTTCGCGCAGACGTTCGACCGCCTCGCCGGCAACGTCGGCCAGGCCGTCCTCGGCAAGCCGACGACCGTGCGCCTGGTGCTCACGTGCATGCTCGCGGAGGGCCACGTCCTCCTCGAGGACGCGCCGGGCACGGGCAAGACGATGCTGGCGCGCGCGATCGCGGCGTCGGTCCAGGGCAGCCACAGCCGCATCCAGTTCACGCCGGACCTCCTGCCGTCGGACGTCACGGGCGTGACGATCTACGACCAGAAGACCGGCGCGTTCGACTTCCACCCCGGCCCGGTGTTCGCGTCGATCGTCCTCGCGGACGAGATCAACCGCGCCTCGCCGAAGACCCAGTCGGCGCTGCTGGAAGTCATGGAGGAGGGCCGGGTCACGGTCGACGGCGTGCCGCACTCCGCGGGCCGTCCGTTCATGGTCATCGCGACGCAGAACCCCATCGAGCAGGCCGGCACGTACCGCCTGCCCGAGGCGCAGCTCGACCGCTTCCTCATGAAGACGTCGCTGGGCTACCCGGACCGTGCGGCCGCCGTCGAGATCCTCGCGGGCTCGGCCCAGCGGGACCGTTCCGCGGCCCTGGCGCCGATCGTGACGACGCAGGCCGTGGCGGAGATGGCAGACCTCGCGGCGACGGTGCACGTCGACCCGGCCGTCCTCGACTACATCGCCGGGATCACGGAGGCGACGCGCGGCGTGCCGGAGGCGCGCCTCGGCGTGAGCATCCGCGGCGCGCTCGCGATGGCGCGCGCGGTCAAGGTGTGGGCCGCGAGCCAGGGCCGCAACTACGTGCTGCCCGACGACGTCAAGCAGCTCGCGCTGCCGGTCTGGGCGCACCGGATCGTGCTCGACCCCGAGGCGGAGTTCACGGGCACGACGGCGGAGGGCATCCTCGCGCGCGTGCTCGCGGACGTGCCTGCGCCGCAGGAACGTCAGACGGTCTGAGCGGTCGGAAGAGAAGGTCGCGGGGATGGCAGGCATGACGAGGACGAGATCCAGACGGGTGGCGCGCGCGCTCGCGCCCGTCCGTGACGCGGTGGCGCCCGTGGTCGAGGCGCTCACGCCGGCGGCGCGCACCGTCGCGCGCTGGGCGAGCCCCGTGACGGACGTCGTGAGCCCGCTGGGCTGGACGGTCACGATCGGGACGCTGCTCGCCTGGTGGGCGGGGCTGCGCTACCACTGGGCGGAGGTCGTGGTGCTCGCGCTCGTGGGCACCGTGGTGCTCCTCGCGGCGGTCGTCTTCGTCCTCGGACGGTTCCAGTACGCCGTCGACCTCGACCTCGCTGGCCACCGGGTCGTGGTGGGGGAGCGCGCCGTCGGGCGGATCCAGGTGAGCAACCCGACGCCGCGGCCGCTGCTGCCCGCGGTGATGGAGCTGCCGGTGGGCGCCGGCCTAGCGAGCTTCCCCGTCCCGCGCCTGCGCGCCGGGGGCGTCCACGAGGACGTGTTCGCCGTGCCGACGCGGCGCCGCGCCGTCATCCCCGTCGGCCCGGTCCGCTCGGTGCGCGCCGACCCGCTGGGGCTGCTGCGCCGCCAGGTCGACTGGACGGACGCGGAGCAGCTCTACGTCCACCCCCGCACCACGGGGCTGACGGGGTCGTCGTCGGGCTTCCTGCGCGACCTCGAGGGCCGGACCACCCAGGACCTGTCCAACTCCGACGTGTCGTTCCACGCGCTGCGCGACTACGTGGCGGGCGACGACCGCCGCCACGTGCACTGGAAGACGACGGCCCGGACGGGCCAGCTCATGGTGCGGCAGTTCGAGGAGACGCGGCGCTCGCACCTCGCGGTGATCCTGTCGACGCGCACCGAGGACTACGCGCACGCGGACGAGTTCGAGCTCGCGGTGAGCGTCTGCGGCTCGCTCGGCCTCCAGGCGATCCGCGAGGACCGCGGCCTCACGGTGCTCAGCAACGACACCCGGCTGCGCGGCGACTCGCGCGCGCGCCTGCTCGACGACCTGGCCGGGGTCCAGACCCGGTCGCTCGCGGAGGGCATCGCGCAGCTCGCGCGGGGCGCCTCGCAGTCGGTCGCGGACGCGTCCGTCGTCGCGGTCCTCGTCGGCAGCCGGGTCCCCCCGGCCGACCTCCGCGCCGCGTCGGCGCGCCTCCCGCAGGACGTGCGGGTCATCGCGGTCCGCTGCGTGCCCGGCGAGTCCGCGGCGCGCCGCAACATCGCGGAGCTCGTCGTCCTCACGATCGGCTCGCTCGAGGAGCTCCCGTCGGCGATGAGGCGGGTGACGGGCTCATGAGCCGCACGACGTCCACGGCCCCGGCCGAGGCCCAGGCCCCGCAGCGCGCGGCGCGCGGCGACCGGTTCCCCCACGACGAGCCGCAGTACGCGGTCCCGCGTGCCCGCACGCGCGCCGGCATGCTCGACCTGGCGGCGCTCGCCGTCATGCTCGGCGTGGTGATCGTCGGCTTCGAGCCGGTCTGGGGGAGCCACGGGTACCTGGCGCCCGCCGTCGGAGGAGCGGCCCTCGGGCTGCTCGTCGCCTGGCTCGGCGCCGCGTTCCGCTGGTCGACGCTGTCCGTCGCCGCCGCGACGATCGTCGTGTACTTCGTCGCGGGCGGCGCGCTCGCGCTCGGCGGATCGACCGTCGCCGGCGTCGTCCCGACCGCGGAGACGGCGCGCGGCCTGCTGCGCGGCGCCGTGTTCTCGTGGAAGTCGTTCGTCACGACGGCGCCGCCCCTGTCGTCGTTCCCCGACCTCGCGCTCGTCCCGTTCGTGCTGCTGCTCCTCGCGGGCGTCCTCGCGGGCACGATCGCCTGGCGTGCCAAGCGCCCGGTCTGGGCGCTGGTCCCGGTCCTCGCGGCGCTCGTCGGCTCGATCCTGCTGGGCACGATCGTCGCCGCGCACCCCGTCGTCCAGGGCACCGTGCTCGGCGTCGTGGCGCTGATGTGGTCCGCGTGGCGGACCACCGAGGGGCGCCTGCGCGACCGCGAGACGAGCACCGAGGCGTCGGAGGAGGCCCTGCGCCGGCTGACGGTGCACCGCGCCCGCACGGGCGCCGTCGTGCTCGCCGTCGCCGCCGTCGCGGCGGTCGCGCTCGGACCGGTCGTCGCGCCCGACCACGGCCGCGTGGTCCTGCGCGAGGACGTCGTCCCGCCGCCCGACCTGCACGAGTACGTGACGCCGCTCGCGGCGTTCCGGCACTACGTCAAGGACGAGAAGGACGACGCGCTGCTCACCGTCTCCGGCCTGCCGGCCGGTGCCCGGGTCCGCCTCGCGACGCTCGACGCGTACGACGGCGTCGTCTACTCGGCGACGAGCGACGACAAGAGCTCCGGCTCGTTCGTGCGCGTCGGGGCGAAGGTCGCGTCCGACGCGACGGGCGCTCCGGTGACCCTGGACGTCCAGGTCAAGGGCTACGCCGGGCCGTGGGTCCCGGACGTGGGCGCGCTCACGGGCATCTCGTACGGGGGTGACCGCGCCAAGGAGCTCGAGGACGGCACGTACTACGACGCCGTCACCGGGACCGCGCTGACGACCGCCCAGCTGCGCGCCGGCGACTCCTACACGGTGCAGGCCGTCGAGTCGCCGCAGCCCAAGGAGGCCGACCTCAAGGGCGTCCCGATCCAGCACGTGGAGCTCCCGCAGCCCACGAACGTCCCGCCGTCGGTCCAGGCCAAGGCGGAGCAGTTCGTCGGCGGCGCGACCGATCCCCTCACGCAGCTCCAGCGGCTGCGGGACGCGCTGCTCAAGAGCGGTACGTACTCGAGCGGGATCGGCGACCAGCCGGCGTCGCGCCCCGGCCACTCCGCGGACCGCATCGACACCCTCCTCGGCGCCGAGACGATGGTCGGCGACGACGAGCAGTTCGCGGTCGCGTACTCGCTGATGGCGCAGTCCCTCGGCATCCCGGCGCGCGTGGTCATGGGCGTGTACCCCGACGCGGAGGACGGCTGGAAGGCCGGGACCGACTTCACGGCGGTCGGGAGCGACGTGCACGCGTGGGTCGAGGTCCCGTTCCAGGGCAAGGGCTGGGTCGCGTTCGACTCGGTGCCCGAGGAGAACAACAAGGTCCAGACCCAGCCGCGCAGCCAACAGGTCCCCAAGCCGCCGGTCCTGCAGGACCCGGAGCCGCCGTCGGAGCCCGACCAGGCCGACACGGCCAAGGCGAAGGACGACAAGAAGAAGGAGAAGGACCAGGACGGCACGCCGTTCGACTGGGGCCACGCGGTCGCGGTCGGCGCGGCCGTGGCGATCCCGCTCGTGCTGATCCTGCTCCCGTTCGCGCTCGTCCTCGGTTACAAGTCGCGCCGCCGGCTGCGGCGGCGCCGCGCGGGCGACCCGGCGGACCGGATCTCCGGCGGGTGGCACGAGGTGCTCGACGCCGCGGTCGACCTCGGGCACCCGGTGCCCGCCGGCGCGACCCGACGCGAGGTGGGCACGGCGCTCGACGCCGCGTACCCGTCGGCGGGCACCCTGACCCTCGCGCACGACGCCGACGCGACCGTCTTCGGGACGGGCGAGCCGACCGACGTCGACGTCGAGGCATACTGGGGCGGCATCGAGGCCGCGGTCGCGCAGATGCGGGCGTCGGTCCCCTGGCGCAAGCGGATGGCGGCACGGTTCTCGCTGCGGTCCGTCCGACGGGTGGGCCGGAGCGGCGCGAGCCGGAACAGCATGACCAAGGCGGTCGCGGACGACCCGCTCACGCCTCAGCCCGACCACCGGCCCCGGCGCCGGTGGTCGCGACCCTCGGGAGACGCACGATGAGCCCCGTGACCCTCTGTCAGCGCTGCGGCGGGGCACTCCCGCCCGGTGCGGGCCTGTGCCCGTCCTGCGGGGCTCCGGTCCTGTCCGGCGTGCCGTCGGGGCACACCACCGAGCGGCTGGTGCCGGGGTCCGTGCCCGGTGACGTCCGGCAGGTGTCGATGCCCGCCGCGCTCACCGCGCACACGCTGCCGGGCTTCCCGACGGCGCCGCCCACACCGACCGGGCCGGTCCCGGCGCCGCTCGGCCGCCGGGTGCTGGCGTGGCTGATCGACGCGGTCGTCATCGGCATCCCGGCGGCGGTCGCGGTCGCGGTCATGCTGCCGGGCGTCCTCGACAAGGGCGACGACGCCGCGTCCGGCACGACGGCGCTCACGCCGTCCGACCTGTTCCCCCTCCAGGCCGTGGCGTGGGGTCTCACGCTCGTGGCGGGCCTCGTCCTCGTCTCGTTCGAGGGGACGACGGGCCGCACGGTCGGCAAGCTCGCGCTCGGCCTGCGGACGCAGGACGTCGCGACGGGCCGCCCGATCGGCGTCGCCCGGGGCATCGTCCGCGGCCTGGTCTTCGGCGCCTTCGCGCTGCTCTGCTGGGTCGGCGAGATCCTCGTGCTCCTGAGCCCGGTGTTCGACTCGAGCCCGCGCCGCCAGGGGTGGCAGGACAAGGCGGCGCGCGCCGTCGTCGTGAGCGTCGAGCCGGCCGCGCCGGCTCCGCGCCCCGGGCCGGGAGCCGCGGCCATGCCCGCCGCCCCCGCGGCGCCCGCCCCCGCGCCGGCTCCGTACGCGGGCGTGCCGCCGTTCACGCCCGCACCGCCGTACGGCGCGGCGCCCCAGTCACCGGCTCAGCCGACGCCGTCCGGCGGCTGGGCGCCCCCCGCGGCACCCGCCCCCGGTGCAGCCGCGCCCGCCGTGCAGGCGATGCCGGGTCTCGTGACCGGGATCCCGGGGGCCGGGGCGCCCGCGGCGCCGCCCGCCGCCGCGGGGCCGCCGGCCGTCGCGGCTCCGGGCTTCGACCTCGGGCTCCCGGACGGCTCCACCGTGCGGGTCACCGGGCCGACGCTGCTCGGGCGCGACCCCGCGGTGCCGCCGTCGCAGGCCGGTCCAGCCCCCCAGCTCGTCGCCGTGCCGGACCCGGGCCGGTCGGTCTCCAAGACGCACGCGGAGCTCGGCGTGGACGCGTCCGGGCTGTGGCTGGTGGACCGCGGCTCGACGAACGGCACGACCGTCGAGGCCCCCGGCGCGGCCCCCGTCACGGCCGAGCCCGGCCGGCAGGTGCGCGTCCCGGCGGGCGCGACGGTGCGCCTGGGCGACGCGGCCGTCGTCGTGCACGGCGACCTGCCCGACGAGTCGACGGTGATCAGCGCGCGCCGCCCCCCTTCGGCTGGAGGCTCGTGGTGAGCGAGGCGGCGCCGGTGTCGGTCCGGTGGGGCGCGTCGTCCCACCGCGGCGCGCGGCGCAAGCTCAACGAGGACTCGTACCTGGCGTCGCCGTCGGCGTTCTTCGTGGCCGACGGCATGGGCGGCCACGAGGCCGGCGAGGTGGCGAGCGCCATGGCGATCGACGCGCTGCGCCCGCTGTCCTGGCTGAGCGTCGTCTCGGCCCAGGACGTGCGGGACCGGCTCCACGTCGCGCACGACGACGTGTCCGGCATCGCCGCGCCCGAGGGCCGGGGGGCGGGCACGACGCTCACGGGCGTCGTCGTCTCAGAGCAGGACGGGCTGCCGTACTGGCTCGTCGCGAACGTCGGCGACTCGCGGACCTACCACCTGGTGGACGGCGGGCTCGAGCAGATCAGCGTCGACCACTCCGAGGTGCAGGAGCTCGTGGACGCGGGCGCGCTGACGCCCGCGCAGGCTGCCCACCACCCGCGCCGGCACGTGGTCACGCGCGCGCTCGGCGCCGCCGCGCGGCCGGACGCGGACTACTGGTACCTGCCGCTGACCACGGGCGACCGACTGCTCGTGTGCTCGGACGGGCTCACGACCGAGCTCGACGACGACCGCATCGCCGGGCTGCTCGTGGCGCACGCGGAGCCCCAGGCCGCGGCCGACGCGCTCGTGCAGGCGGCGCTCGCGGCGGGCGGCCGGGACAACATCACGGTCCTGGTCGTGGACGCCGTCGACGCCGGGCCGGACGCGGAGAGCACGGCGCCGCGGGCCACGCACGCGCCCCCGCCGCCGGACGAGGACACGCGTCCCCGGCAGGAGGAGGCGCCCGACCGGGTGGCCGCCGGCGCGCTCGAGGACGCGGCCCCGGTGGCCGCCACGACCGGAGGAGAGGCATGAGCGGTTCGACGGGGGCAGCGCCGGCACGGACCGCGCGCTACGTGCCGGGCGCGGGCAGCGTCGTCGTGCGGGGCGACGTGCTGGTCGCCCTGCCGTACGCGCCGGCGGAGCGGTCGGCGGCCGTGTGGGACGCGCTCGACGGAGCCGCGGGCGTGATGGACGCCCTCCAGGTGCTGTCCAGCACGTTCGACGCCGGCCTGGCGGCGCTCCCGCCGTTCGCCGTGGTCGTGCTGACGTCGGGCGGGCGGGCGCACGTGCTCGTCCGTGGCGACGTCGAGGTCCGCGTCGACGGGCGCGACGGGCCGACCGACCTCCACGGCCGCGACGTGTCGACCTGGACCGAGCGCGCCGTCGAGGGCGTCGACGGCGTGAGCGTCCGGCTGGGCGCGACGGGCCAGACGCAGGTCGACGAGTCGTCCGCGCCGACGACCCTGCCGCTCGTGGGCGGCGTCGTCCGCGCGAAGGCCGTGAGCTGGGGGTCGCCCGCCTGGGCCGCCGGCCGGGCGCCGTCGGCGGAGGCCGGGACCATGGCCGACCGGGCCGATCCGGCAGAGCACGCCGCCCCCGCGGCGGCCGACGAGGTGCCGGCCGCGCCCGCCGCGGCCGGCGGTCTCGTGACGGCCGTCCCGGGGCTCACGGCCGGCGCGTCCGTCCGCGCCCTCGCGGTCGACGCGGCCGCCGCACTCGCCGGCACGACCGAGGCGCCGTCCGAGCTGACGCTCGCGCCGATGGAGACCATCGCCCCGGGCGCGGGCGACGAGGGCTCCGCTGACGCCCCGACCGCCGACGACCCCGCGGTCCCGTCGGAGCCGTCGCCGGGCCCCGACGCCGGGCCGTCCGACGACGACCCCGCCTCGCCGCAGGACGAGTCGCCGACCCCGCCCGCGCCCGCCGCGGACGAGTACGAGTCGCTGTGGGAGACCACGATCCACCGGTCGGTGGAGGAGGCGGCGGTCCGGGCCGAGGAGGCCGACGACGACGCCGAGGCGTCCGGCGGCTCGCCGGCCCTCGTCTCGGGAGTGCCGCGCGACTTCACCCCGGCACCCTCGGCACCCGACACCGACGTGTCGGCCCCCGCCGCCCCCGCGCCGGCCCCGGCCGCCTCGGACGAGCCGGCGGCGTCGAGCGCGCCGGACGGGCCGGACGGCTTCGACCACGACGGCCACACCGTGATGGGCTCGTCGGTCGCCGACCTGCGGGCGGTCGCCGCGGCGGCCGCCGCCCAGCTCGCGGCGTCGGGCGACCTGCCCGCGTTCGGCGCCGGGCCGGTCGCGCCGTCGGACCCGCCGGCCAACGCGCCGGCGGCGGCTCCGGCCGCCGACCAGCCGGTCGCCGGCCCCCCGCTCGTGGCGCGCCTGTGCGCGTCGGGCCACCCGAACCCGCCGTCGCGCGAGCACTGCGCGAGCTGCGGCGCGGCCCTGTCGGGGCAGACGCAGACGGTCGCCCGGCCGCCGCTGGGCCGGGTCCGCGTCGCGGGCGGCGAGGTGCCCGGGCAGGTGTTCCCGCTGGACCGGCCGCTCGTCGTCGGGCGGCGCCCGCGCTCCCCGAAGGGCGCCGGCGGGGGCGGCGACGCCGCGCTCCACCGGATCGTCACCGTGCCCAGCCCGCAGCAGGACATCTCGCGCTCGCACGTCGAGGTCCGGCTCGAGGGCTGGAACGTGCTGGCGGTCGACCTCAACACCACCAACGGGACGACCCTGCTGCGGCCGGGCCAGTCCCCGCTCCGCCTGCACCCCGGCGACCCGCAGCTGGTGGTCTCGGGCGACGTCGTCGACCTCGGTGATGGCATCACGCTGGCCTTCGAGGACGTCCCGTGAGCCCCCGCCGCAACCCGAGTGCCCCGCCCGCGATCCCGGGGTTCGAGCACGTCTCGCTGATCGGCTCGGGCGGCTTCTCGGACGTCTTCCTGTACGAGCAGAAGCGACCCCGCCGCCGGGTCGCCGTCAAGGTGCTGCTCCACGAGTGGGCCAACGCGCAGCAGCGCGCGGCGTTCGACGCCGAGGCCGACCTGATGGCCCGCCTGTCGACCCACCCGTCGATCGTCACGATCTACGAGGCCGACATCGCGTCCGACGGGCGCCCGTACCTCGCGATGGAGTACTGCTCGCGCCCGAGCCTGGGCACGCGGTACCGCACGGAGCGCCTGGGTCTCGCCGAGTGCCTGCGGGTGGTCGTGCAGATCGCCGGGGCGGTCGAGACCGCCCACCGCGCGGGGATCCTGCACCGCGACATCAAGCCGGCCAACATCCTCGGTACCGACTACGGGCACCCGGTGCTCACGGACTTCGGCATCTCGTCGACGCTCGACGACGTCGCGCGCGCCGAGGGCCTGTCGATCCCCTGGTCACCGCCCGAGTCGTTCGGCGACCCGCCCACGGCGGGCGTCGGCACGGACGTGTGGGCGCTCGGCGCGACGCTCTACTCGTTCCTCGCCGGCCGGTCGCCGTTCGAGGTGCCGGGCGGGTCGAACGGCAGCGCGGACCTCGTGCAGCGCATCTGCGGGGCGCCCCTGCGGCCCACCGGCCGGTCGGACGTGCCGCAGTCGCTCGAGCGCGTCCTCGCGACGTCGATGGCCAAGAACCCGGCGTCGCGCTACCCGTCGGTGCTCGACTTCGCGCGGGCGCTCCAGCAGGTGCAGATCGAGCTCGCGCTCGGCGTGACCCCCATCGACCTGCTCGGGGACAACGGCGTCGTCGCGTTCGACTCCACGGACGCGGCGGCGGACGACGACGACGAGCCGGGGACCCGGCTGCGCGGCGTCGTCTCGATCGACCCGGCCGGCTCGCCCGGCGGGCGGGGCCCCGCCGGACGCGCGGACGACGCCGTCGGTCCGGTCGAGCACCTGGGCGCCCCGGGCGTCCCGCAGGCGCGGGCGGTCCCCCCGACGTTCGTGGCGGCGCCCGCGCCGGTGCGCGGGCCCGCGCGGGAGCCGGAGCGGCTCGCGGTGATCGACGCCAGCGGGCCGGCCCCGCGGACGGTCGCCGCCGACCCGGCGGCTCGGACGCGCCCCGCCACCCCGCCCGAGCCCGTGTGGGCAGCGGGCAGCGGGTCGCTGCTCACGTCGGGGGCGCCCGAGCCCGTCGAGGACACCGTCCTGCGGGTGACGACGGAGGAGGAGGCGGCCGAGCCGGCCGCCCCGGACGCGCCCCGCAAGCGCCCGCGCTGGCAGGTCGCCGCGGCGGTCGTCGCGCTGGTGGCGCTCGCGGGCGGGGGAGCGACGGCGTACGCGCTGACGCGGAACCACGCCCCCGCGAAGCCGGAGGCGTCGGCGCCCGCCCGCGAGCACCCGGCGGGCACGGTCGACGAGGGTCCGGCGAACGACAACCTCAGCGGCCTCGTGCCGTCGGTGACCAAGCTCAAGGGCACCGCGGACAAGGGCGGCAAGACGGCGACCTTCACCTGGGCCTACCGGGGCCAGGACGGCGACACGTTCAGGTGGCGGGTGGTGGAGGCGATCCGCAAGGGTGAGTACGAGCCGACGAGCCAGCGCAAGGCCGTGGCGCCGATCGGCTCGGGCGGCGACGTCTGCATCGAGGTGATCGCGGTCCGCAACGGCACGCCCTCCCTCGAGCCGACCGGCGCATGCCTGAAGGGGGAGTGATGGCGGGGCTGCGGATCGAGTTCTGCGGAGAGTGGTTCGAGGTCGACGCGGAGCAGCCGTTCGAGATCGGCCGGGACGGCGACCTCGAGGTCGACGACAACCCGTACCTGCACCGGCGCTTCCTCGTCGTGACGCGCGAGCACGGCATGTGGTGGCTGTCGAACGTGGGCACGCTGCTGTCGGCGACCGTGTGCGACGAGTCCGGCGGCGTCCAGTCCTGGCTGTCGCCGGGGACGAGGATCCCGATCGTCTTCCCGCGCACCACCGTGGTGTTCACCGCCGGCCCGACGACGTACGAGCTGCAGGCCGAGCTCGACGACGCCCCCTACGCGGACGTCCACACGGACGCGCTGCGCGGCGAGGGCGAGGGCGAGGCGACCGAGGCCACGATCGGGCTGGTCCCGTTCACGACGAGCCAGCGGCAGCTCATCGTGGCGCTCGCGGAGCCGCTGCTGCGGCGCGGCGGCACGGGGCTGTCCGAGCTGCCGTCGTCGGTCGACGCCGCGAAGCGGCTCGGGTGGGCGACCACCCGCTTCAACCGCAAGCTCGACAACGTCTGCGACAAGCTCGACCGGATCGGGGTCAAGGGGCTGCGCGGCGGCCCGGCCTCGCACGCGAAGAACCGGCGCGCGCGCCTCGTGGAGTACGCGGTGGCGAGCCGCCTCGTGACGTCCGACGACCTTCCCCTGCTCGATCTCGACCCCGCCGACGCGCCCGCGGACGGCTCCGGAGAGGACCGATGAGACTCAAGCTGACCCTCGTCCGCACGCAGGGCACCAGCGACGACGTCGTGGTGACCGCGGACGCGGCGACGACCGTGCAGGACGTGGCGCGGACGATCGCGCGCGTGGACCCGCGCGGCCCGCTCGCGGGGGCGGGCACGGCCGGCGCCCACGTCGGCGCGCCCGGCGGCCACGCCGGCCCGGCGCTGACGCTGCAGGCCCAGCTCCCGGGCCAGGAGCGCCCGGTGGTGCTACCCCCGGACGTGCCCGTCGGCGAGGCGTGGATCGGCTCGGGCGCGGCGGTCGCGGTCATCGACGGCCGGTCCCACCGGTCCGGCGCCGCCGTCGGCCAGGCGCCGGCCCGCGTCGCGGTGCAGGTCGTCGAGGGCCCGGACGCGGGGCTGCGGGTCGAGCTGCCGGAGGGCAGCTGGACGGTCGGCCGTGCGCCCGAGTGCGACGTGCGCCTGACCGACGCGCTCGTCTCGAAGCGGCACGCGCGCCTCGACGTGGCGCGCGGGATCGAGCTCGTCGACCTGGGATCGGCGAACGGCATCGAGATCGACGGCGGCCTCGTGCAGCGGGTGCGGGTCGACGCCCAGGTGCGGCTGTCGATGGGCAACACCGTGCTGCTCGTCGAGCCGGTCGCGGGCACGGTGCTGTCGGGCGTGGAGGCGTCGGCAGGCCCGGTGCCGTTCAACCGCTCGCCGCGCGTCGAGCCGCGCTTCACGGGGGTGGAGCTGGCGGCGCCGGACGCCCCGCCCGAGGAGGAGCGCTCGCCGTTCCCGCTGATCGGGATGATCGCTCCGCTGCTCATGGGCGGCGCGATGTACATGATCACGCACAACCCGACGTCCCTGATCTTCGTGTTCATGACGCCGATGATGCTGATCGGCAACTTCACGACCCAGAAGAAGCAGAAGGTGCGCCGCCGGCAGCGCCTGGTCGAGCGCTTCGACGAGCGGCTCGAGGGCCTCGCGGCGACGCTCGAGACCCAGGCGAAGGCCGAGCACGAGGGCCGGCTCGCGGAGGCGCCGTCGACCGCGGCGACGCTCGCCGAGGCGGTGCGGCGCGGGCCGCTGCTGTGGACGCGGCGGCCGGAGCACTGGTCGTTCCTCAACGTCCGCCTGGGAGTCGGCGCGATGCCGAGCCGGACGGTCGTCAAGCAGGGCGGCCGCGGCGACATGCTGCCGGAGTACACGGAGCGGCTCGACACGCTCGTGGAGCGCTACCGGACCGTCCCCGGGGTGCCGGTGATCGAGAACCTGCACGACGCCGGCGCGCTCGGCATCGCGGGCTCGCCCACCTTCACGCTGGGCACGCTGCACGCGCTGCTCGTCCAGCTCACGGGCCTGCACTCGCCGTCGGAGCTCGCGGTCGCCGCGATCGTGAGCCCGGCCTGGACGCGCCAGCTCGGCTGGCTGTCGTGGGTCCCGCACACGTCGTCGCCCCAGTCGCCGGTCACGGGACCGCACCTCGCCGACTCGCCGTCGAGCGCCGCGGTGCTCCTCGCCGAGCTCGAGGGCGTCGTCCAGACGCGGCTCGCCAAGAGCGGCGTGCGCCGCCGCGGCGCGATGAAGGCCGACGACGGCGCCCTGGACCGCGGCGCGACCGTCGGCAAGGACGAGGAGGGCACGAAGGCCCCGCTCCCGGCGATCGTGGTGCTGATCTCGGACGACGCCGACGTGGACCGCGCGCGGCTGACCCAGCTCGCGGAGGCGGGCGCCGACGCGGGCGTCTACCCGATCTGGCTCGCGCCCAGCGTCGACCGCCTGCCCGGCGCGTGCCGCACCTACCTCGAGTACGACACGTCCGGGACGGCCGCCGTCGGCCTGGTGCGCCTCGGCGAGCGGATCCAGCCTGTCGACGTGAGCGCCGACGTCGTCGACACCCAGACCGCGTACGACTACGCGCGGCGCATGGCGCCCGTGTTCGACGCCGGCGCGATCGTCGAGGACTCGAGCGACCTGCCTCGCTCGGTCTCGCTCATCACGCTGCTGGGGCACGACATGGCGGAGTCCGCGGACGCCGTCGTCGACCGCTGGCAGCAGAACCAGTCCCTGCACGACCGCACCCCCGGCGCGCAGCCGAAGCGCCGCAAGGCGGGCACGCTCCGCGCGATCATCGGGTCGGCGGGCGTCGACGCCATGCAGCTCGACCTGCGCTCGCAGGGGCCGCACGCGCTCGTCGGCGGGACCACGGGCTCCGGCAAGTCGGAGTTCCTGCAGGCCTGGGTGCTCGGCATGGCGGCGGAGTACAGCCCGGACCGGGTCACGTTCCTGTTCGTGGACTACAAGGGCGGCTCGGCGTTCGCGGACTGCGTGAACCTGCCGCACTGCGTGGGCCTCGTGACCGACCTGTCGCCGCACCTCGTGCGGCGCGCCCTCACGTCGCTGCGCGCCGAGCTGCACTACCGCGAGCACCTGCTGAACCGCAAGAAGGCCAAGGACCTGCTGGAGCTCGAGAAGCGGGGCGACCCCGAGTGCCCGCCCGCGCTGGTGCTCGTGATCGACGAGTTCGCGGCCCTCGTGGGCGAGGTGCCCGAGTTCGTCGACGGGGTCGTCGACATCGCGCAGCGCGGCCGGTCGCTCGGCATCCACCTGATCATGGCGACCCAGCGCCCCGCGGGCGTCATCAAGGACAACCTGCGCGCCAACACGAACCTGCGCGTCGCGCTCCGGATGGCGGACGAGACCGACGCGGTCGACGTCGTCGACATCGCCGAGCCGGCGCACTTCGACCCGGGCCTGCCCGGCCGCGGGCTGGCGAAGACCGGGCCGGGCCGGCTCCAGGTCTTCCAGTCGGCGTACGCGGGCGGCTGGACGACGCGCGAGCCGGACCGGCTCGACGTCGAGGTCGCCGAGCTGCGGTTCGGCGGCGAGGTGCGGTGGGAGGAGCCCGAGGGCGAGAAGGTCCCCGAGCTCGAGGACCTCGGGCCCACGGACCAGCAGCGGCTCGTCCGCGCGGTCGTGGACGCGGCCGAGCGGGCCCGCATCCCGGCGCCGCGCCGGCCGTGGCAGGACGAGCTCGCGACGACCTACGACCTCGCGCGCCTGCACCAGCGCACCGACACCGAGCTGGTGCTCGGCGTCGCGGACCGGCCGGAGCAGCAGGTCCAGTCGCCCGTGTACTTCCTGCCCGACGTCGACGGCCACCTGGGCGTCTACGGCACCAGCGGCGCGGGCAAGTCGACGACGCTGCGCACCCTCGCGGGCGCGGCCGGCATCACGCCCCGCGGCGGGCCCGTGCACGTCTACGCGCTGGACTTCGCGGCCGGCGCGCTGCGGATGCTGGAGGCGCTCCCGCACGTGGGCGCGGTCATCAACGGCGACGACTCCGAGCGGGTCGTGTCGCTGTTCCGGACGCTGCGCGGCGAGCTCGAGCGGCGCGCGGAGGCGTTCGCGGCCGCCAACGCGTCGAGCATCGCGGAGTACCGCCGCATCACGGGCCTGAAGGACACGCCGCGCCTGCTGCTGCTGATCGACAACCTGCCCGAGTTCCGCGACCAGTACGAGGCCGGCGCAGGCCGGATGGAGTGGTTCGACGTCTTCCGCGACATCCTCGCGAACGGTCGTCAGCTCGGCGTGCACGTCGTGTTCACGGCGGACCGCTCGGGCGCCGTCCCGACATACGTGCGCTCGCTGGTCCAGCGCAACGTCCTGCACCGCCTCGTCGACGACGGCTACCTCGCGTTCGGCGCGCCGCGCGACGTCATCACGCCGTCGTCGCCGAACGGGCGCGCGATCGTCGACAACGTCGAGGTGCAGATCGCGGTCCTGGGCGGCACCGCGGCCGTCGCCGAGCAGGCCGCGGCGACCGGTCGGCTCGCCGACGCGATGCGCCGCGCCGGCGTCGGCGCTGCGCCCGAGGTCGCGGTCGTCCCGGCCGAGTACCCGGCGTCCCGCCTCCCCGCGAGTGTCGGTGGCCTGCCGGTGCTGGGCCTCGACACCGTCACCCTCGAGCCGGCGACCTTCGCACCCGAGGGCGCGCTGCTCGTCGCCGGGCCGCCGGCGTCGGGCCGGACGAACGCGCTCACCTGGCTGGTGCGCTCGGTGCTGCGCGCCGACCCGGAGACGCGCGCGTACTTCGTCGGCCCGGCCCGCTCGGCGCTCGTGGGCACGGTGCCGTGGGCCGACAAGGCGGTCACCGTGGACGCCGCCGCGTCGCTGCTCGCGGACCTGACGGCCGCACTCACGGACGAGGACACCGACGGCCGGATCGTCGTCGTCGTCGAGTCGATCAACGAGTACCTCCAGTCGACGGCCGACCGGGCGATCGTCGAGCTCGTCAAGGCGGCCCGGTCGAGCCGGCACCTCGTGATCGCCGACGGCGAGACGTCGGCGTGGAACGCGTCGTGGCCGCTGTTCGCGGAGGTCAAGGCGGCGCGGCGCGGCCTGCTGCTGCAGCCCGACCCGATGGACGGCGAGTCGCTGCTGCGCACCGCGATCCCGCGCGCCCCGCGCAGCGAGTTCCCGCCCGGGCGCGGCGCCTGGGTCGCGCGCGGCAAGGCGATCCGGGTGCAGCTGCCGTTCGTGCTCGACGACCCGAGCTGACCGGGGCCGCGCGGGCCGGTCGATGGGGAGTGCTCCCCATCGACCGGCCCGCGCAGGATCGCCTACCGTGCGGAGGACGCTCGGGGGGACCGGGCGCGGGGCGACGCGACGAGGAGAGGGGTGACGGGTGGCGGGCTACGACCTGAAGCTCGACATGGACGAGCTGCGCGACCTCGCGAAGGACCTGAAGTCGGTCCTCGACGAGTTCAACGACGCCGACGACAACTCCGAGGACACGGCCGACGCCACGGGCCACGACGGCCTGCGCAGCGAGGTCCAGGACTTCGCGGACGGCTGGAAGGCGAAGCGCGCGGAGATGATCGACGACGTGAGCAAGCTGCAGGGCATCGTCCAGCAGATCGTCGACACGTTCAGCAAGGTCGACAGCGACCTCGCGAAGGCGCTCGAGCAGAAGGCGGGGAGCTGACCGTGTCGGACCGGCAGTACGGGGAGATCGAGGGCGACCCCGGCACGCTCGCGAAGAAGGCGACGAGGTACCAGGAGATCGCCGACGCGATCCAGCGCTCCACCCGCACGCTCGACAAGATCGCCGACCAGGTCGAGCAGAAGTCGCTCGCGATGGAGAAGACGCGCAGCCTCGCGCGCGACGTCTCGAAGGACATCTCGAAGGCGCTCGACCGCTACCGCACGACCGGCGACGCGCTGGCCAAGTACGAGAAGGTGCTCAGCCAGGCGCGCGCCGACGGGAACCCCCAGGTCGCGAGGATCGCGGCGCTCCACGCCGCGTTGTCGGCCGCGCGGAGCTCCGAGTTCCACGCGCAGCAGAACGCGGACTCGACCGCGTCTGCGTCGTCGTCCCACCCCGACGACGTCGCCGACGCCAAGCGCATCGCGCACCGGGCCACGCAGGAGCGTCAGGACGTGGAGGACGAGCTCGCGGCGGCGCAGAAGATCTGGGACGACGCCGAGGCGTCGAAGAACGTCGCCGCCGAGGCGGCGCGGAGCGCGATCGTCGAGGTCGTGTCGGGCTCGAGGGTGCACGGGCTCAAGGACTCGCGGTGGGACAAGTTCACGTTCTACCTGGGCAAGGCGTACGAGGTCTTCAAGGTCGTCTGCGACATCGCGGGCGTGCTCTCTATCTTCCTGGGCTGGGTGCCGTTCCTCGGCCAGGCGCTGATCGTGCTGGCCGCCGTGGGGGCGGTGCTGTCCGTCGTCGAGGCGGCCGTCAACGTCGCGACCGGCAAGGGGAGCTGGGGCGACCTGTTCCTCGCGGCGGGCATGGCGGCGCTCACGATCTTCGGCGGCAAGCTGCTCGCGCTGGGCGCCGACGCGGTCAAGGGCCGCGCCGTCCTCACGCTCGCCGAGCGGGTGGGCCCGACCGCGGCGCGCGAGACGGCGGGCGTCGGGAGCGAGCTCACGGCGGCCTACCGGACGATGGGCCAGTCGACGGGCCAGCGCCTGCTCGGCATGCTGAAGTCGCCGTGGGTCCGGAGCACCGCGCAGCGCGAGATGTTCCGCGACTTCCAGACGTCGGCGGACAAGCTCCCCGCGTTCGGCCGCATCCTCAAGCAGTCGGCGACGGAGGCCTTCCCGGCCAACCCCTTCAAGGGCGGGGCCGAGCGGTGGCTCTTCCAGAACGAGAGCGTCGAGAAGCTCGGCAAGCTGGCCGCGGACCACCCGAACCTGTTCACCGACGGGATGCACGCGCAGACCGCGCTCCTGCAGCTCGGCGCCCATGCCAACGCGGTCTTCTCGCTCGGTCGCGCCGGCGTCGGGGTGTACCAGGCGGCGACGGGCAGCGACGCGTTCGGTACTGTCACCGGGTCGGCGGCGATCGGGACGCGGCCGATGGAGGGCAGCTTCGGCGACATGGTCTCCGGGCTGGGCTCGATCAAGGACCTCGCCGACACGATCGACGAGATGGTCTGACCGTCACCGACCCAGGAAGGAGCCCGGTGGGTTCCGTCACCGCACTCTCCCTCGCGCTGCCGGACGGCTGGCACGAGGTTCCGTCCGCCGCCGACGAGGCGTGGGCCCGCGAGCTCGCGGCCGGCCTGGCTGCCGGCGCGGCCGTCGGCGTGGCGGCGTCGCTCGCCGAGGACCTCGCGCGCGTCGTGGAGGTGCTGCGCCCGGGGCGCTCCGAGGGGGCGCTGGGGGCGGTGCTGGTCCGGCAGCCCGAGAGCGGGCTGGCGGACGCGATGGTCGCCGTGACGGTCCACCGCGGCGTGACCGTGGAGGGGTACGAGCTCGAGCTGGACGCCGTGGTCGAGGACGCCCTCGCGAGCGGTGCCGTGTTCGCCCAGGCCTTCGGGATCGACGACGTGCCCGCGGGGCCCGCGCGCGGCGCCCACCTGGTCGCCACCGAGATCGCGGAGCAGGAGGAGGACGACGACGCCGTCCTGCCGGTGCTGCAGGAGCGCGTCGTCGTGTCCGTGTTCCCGCACGGGACCCCGGACATGGTCGAGGTCCTGGTGCTGCCGGACAGCATGTCGACGTTCGCGGACACGGTCGCGGAGGCGGCGTCGCTCTGCGGGGGTCTGCGCGTGTCGACGCAGGAGGCTCCCGCATGACCCGTCCCCTGACCCTCGACGAGGGCCGGCTGCGGATGGTGCTCCCCGGATCGTGGGTCAGCGTGCCCATGGAGGACGCGGCCCGCGCCCAGGCCGAGGTCCGCCGGACCGTCCGCGACCGGGTGGGCCGCGCCGACCGGCTCGCTCGGCTCCGCCGCGAGGCCGTGAACGACGTCCTCGCGACCGTGGCGCAGGCGGTCGAGGTCGGCGCGCACACGTTCCTCCTGGCGCTGGAGCTGCTGCCCGGCGTCCCCTTCCCGGCGGCGGTGGTCGGCACGGACGCAGCCTGGCCGGACGACGTCGCCGGACTGCTCGAGGAGGGCCGGGTCGCGGACGCGCTCGCGTCCGCGTTCCCGGACCGCGAGATCGTGGAGATGGCGCACGGGCCGGTCGCGCGCACGACGGACCTGACGCGGGACTCCGTCGGGGAGTCGAGCTACTTCACGCTGCACCTGGAGTACCTGGTGCCCGACCCGGCAGGCGTCCTGCTCCTGCTGCGCGTCAACGTGCCCACGATCCCGGAGGTCGAGCCCTTCGCGACGCTGTTCGACGAGATCGTGGACTCCCTCCGCTGGGCGCCGGGCCGGGGTCGCCCCGCGACCCCGCAGCCTGACGGGGCCGCGGAGCCGCAGGACGTCGCCGGTGCCGCGGAGCCCCGGTCGTGACGCCCGAGCAGCGGCCCGAGGCCGCGGACGACGAGGCCCGGCTCGAGGCCTGGTTCGCGGGGCGGGACGCGGACGAGGCGCCGGACGCCGGCGGAGGGGTGCCGTTCGAGGACGCCTCGATCCCCGTCGGCGGTGGGGCGTGGCGTGCGGTCGCCGGTGCCGGCTGGTTCTGGTACGGCTCGGTGGTGCTCGCGGTCGCGCTCGTCGGCTGGGTCGTGGTCGCGGGGGGCGCGACGATCCGGGCCGCGCGCGCGGGGAGCCCGCTGTCCGCCGCGGACACCCTCGCGGCGGTCGGCTGGGTGGGCGTGGTCGTCGGCGGGCTGGTCGTGATGAGCCTGGTCTGGGTCGCCGAGCTGGGCCGGCGCGGGCGGGTCGCGCGCTCGACCCGCGAGCGCACGACGCTCCTGCCGCAGGGCACGAACGTGGCCCGCATCCGGCCGCTGGGGATCGGCTGGCACGTCGCCTGGCTGGTGCTCCTCGTGGCGTTGACGGTCCTGTTCGTCGGCGTCGGCCTCGACGGGCGATGGTTCCTCGACGAGCCCGACGACGGAAGCTTCGCGGTGCTGTGGTGGTTCTGCGGGCTCGTGACGGGCTTCGTCTCGGGCGTGCTCCTCGTCTCCCTGGTCAAGAAGCTCGCGCTGGCGCGCCGCGCGCGCCGGGGGGCGCCGGCCCCGGAGCGTCCGTCGGCGTTCTGGCGGTGGTTCGACTACCGGTGGCGCTTCGACCTGTGGCTGAGCGGGCTCGGCGCGGCGGCCGTGTCGATGGGGGCGGGGGTCGCGTGGCTCGTCGCGAGCACCCCGGACGGCGAGATGTCCTCCGGCGACGCGCACGCGTTCGCGGTGCTCCAGGCCGCGCTGCTCGCGGGCGGCGTCCCGCTGCTGCTCGTGGGGCTGTGGTGCGGGCTGCAGTACTGGCGCTCGGGCGAGGCGCTCGGGTCGGGCGAGTCGTTCGCCTGACGGGCATGGGGAGTGCTCCCCATGTCGGGTGGGTGGTGGTGGCCGTTACGGTGGGGTGCAGTCGGGCCGCAGGGGCTCGCGAGGACCGAACCTGGGAGCTTTGTCATGGCGAACGTGAATGTCACCTACGACGAGATGCGGAACGCGGCGGGGCAGCTGCGCAACGGTCAGCAGCAGCTGACGGACACGCTGCAGCACCTGAAGCAGCTCGTGGACAACCTGGTCGCGGGCGGGTTCGTGACGGACCAGGCGTCGGGCGCGTTCCAGACGTCGTACGAGCAGTTCACGCACGGCACGACGCAGGCGGTGTCGGGTATCGAGGGCATGGCGCACTTCCTGGAGCAGGCGGCGCAGACGCTGTCGGACGTGGACTCGCAGCTGGCCTCGGGCATCCGCGGCTGACGTCTTCCGCAGGGTGCGAACGGCGCACGGGGCCCGTCCCCGTGCGCCGTTCCGTCGTCTCGGCGGACCGGTACCGTTCTCACGAACGGTCGCCGGGCCCGGCGACCGGACTCGGAAGGGGAACGATGGCTCGGCGTGCGCGTCCCGAACCCTGGCAGATGGCCGTCGTCGGTGCGGTGGGCGGGGCGGCGATCGGGTTCGTCGTCGTGATGACGGGATGGCTGCTGCGGGAGGGGACGGGGACGGGCGACCCGTTCGACTACTTCCGTGCCGTGGGAGCCGGGTTGTCCGACGGCACCACGTGGCGGGTCGTCGGCTGGTGCGGTCTCGCGGGTGCCGCGGTGACGGCGCTGATCGAGGCCCTGGTCTGGCTGCGGACGCGCCGCCGCTGAGCGGGCGCCGGTGAGTCAGCTCCTGGGGTCGCGCACCGCGTCCTGGGTGGCGATGCTCCTCGACGCGCGGGCGATCGACAGGGTTCCCAGCACGGTGAGGGCGCACGCGACGACGAAGATCACGGCACCCACCCATACGAGCGCGGCGAGGTGCCCGACGATCCCGACCACGACCAGGACGCCGCCGACGAAGGTGAGGGCCGACGTCGTGAGCCGGGTGCGCCGGCCTCGGGCGACGAGACGGTCGTGCTGCTCGGACATGATGCTCCGTGGGTCGTGGCGGGGTGGCCGGGTGTGCCTGACACCGTACCGAAATCCCGGCGAGGGCATGGGGAGTGCTCCCCATGTCGGGTGGCTGGGGGTGGCCGTTACGGTGGGGTGCAGTCGGGCCGCAGGGGCTCGCGAGGACCGAACCTGGGAGCTTTGTCATGGCGAACGTGAATGTCACCTACGACGAGATGCGGAACGCGGCGGGGCAGCTGCGCAACGGTCAGCAGCAGCTGACGGACACGCTGCAGCACCTGAAGCAGCTCGTGGACAACCTGGTCGCGGGCGGGTTCGTGACGGACCAGGCGTCGGGCGCGTTCCAGACGTCGTACGAGCAGTTCACGCACGGCACGACGCAGGCGGTGTCGGGTATCGAGGGCATGGCGCACTTCCTGGAGCAGGCGGCGCAGACGCTGTCGGACGTGGACTCGCAGCTGGCCTCGGGCATCCGCGGCTGACGTCTTCCGCAGGGCGCGGACGGCGCACGGGGCCCGTCCCCGTGCGCCGTTCCGTCGTCTGCGGGGCCGCGCGACGCCGTCGTCCGGGACCGGCCGGCGTCGTCGTCCACATGGGGAGGGCTCCCCATGTCGGAGAGCGCGGCCGGGCGGCTATGGTGGCCGTGCAGTCGGGCCGCAGGGGCTCGCGAGGACCGAACCTGGGAGCTTTGTCATGGCGAACGTGAATGTCACCTACGACGAGATGCGGAACGCGGCGGGGCAGCTGCGCAACGGTCAGCAGCAGCTGACGGACACGCTGCAGCACCTGAAGCAGCTCGTGGACAACCTGGTCGCGGGCGGGTTCGTGACGGACCAGGCGTCGGGCGCGTTCCAGACGTCGTACGAGCAGTTCACGCACGGCACGACGCAGGCGGTGTCGGGTATCGAGGGCATGGCGCACTTCCTGGAGCAGGCGGCGCAGACGCTGTCGGACGTGGACTCGCAGCTGGCGTCGGGTATCCGCGGCTGATATCGCACGACGACGGCGGGGCGGTGGCGACGTGCCACCGCCCCGCTGTCGTCCGTATGCGGGTCGACGTGAGGCTCGGGAGGGGGAGTGACATGGCGAAGAACGACGGGTCTGCGGCGGAAGGGCGTCGGCGCGGGTACCTGTGGGTCTTGGTCGCGGTGGCGGTCGTCGGCGTGCTGAGGCTCGCGGTGCAGGTGGGGCGCGACGGCAGCGACGCGGCGGTCTGGGTGATCGCGGTGCTCGTGGTCGCGCTGGTCGTCGTGGTGACGGTGGCGGTGGTGCTGCGCCGGATCGGTGCGCTCGCCCGACGCGTCGCGCGGCGTCGGCCCGGCGCGGCCGTGGTCCCCGCGTCGGCGGCGGCGGAGATGGCGGACGTCGCCCTCGCGCTCGGTGCCTCGCGTCGCGGGATCTCGGGCCAGGGCGGTTCGGTGGTGGCCGTGGCGGTGCTCCCGGACCGGCTGGAGGTGTGGGTCGGCAAGGACGACGAGCCGCGCTGGAGCGTGCCGCGCGTCCAGGTCGCCTCGGTGCACGTGGCGTCGGCGGTGTTCGGCGCGCGTCACCGTGACGCTGTGCAGGTGACCGTCCGGTCGGGCGCGGTCGTGCTCGCGGTCGTTCCGGCGTACCGGCCGATGCGCTCGATGGCGGGCTCCGCCTCGCGGCAGGATCTCGAGCGCGCCGTGCGGGAGATCTCGGGCGCCCCGGCGGTCGCGGGAGGCTGAGCGGTCGCACCCCGCGCAGACACATTCGTCCGTCCGCTGAGACGGCCTATCCGAGGCGCGAGACGGACGCCACACTGGTCGTGCAAGGTCGGCGTCCTAGACTCGGGGGAGCACACCCTCGACGACGCTGCGGCCTCACCGTTCCGGCTCCGGCGCAGGACGCCGAGCCGCCCGCCTCCCGGCAGGTGAGCGGCAGCGGTCCGCGGACGGCGTCGGGGACACCACAGCGTCCGGAACACCCAGTGTCTGAATCCCCGTACGGAAGGCGTCATCCCACGTGACCAGCAACCGGCCCCTGCGCGTCGCCGTCGTCGGCGCCGGCCCCGCAGGCATCTACGCCTCGGACATCCTGTCGAAGACCGACCTCGACGTGAGCATCGACCTCTTCGAACGGCTGCCCGCCCCGTTCGGCCTCGTGCGGTACGGCGTCGCCCCCGACCACCCGCGCATCAAGATGATCATCGACGCGCTCCACAAGGTGCTGGGCCGCGGCGACATCCGCCTGATCGCGAACGTGGACTACGGCGTCGACCTCAAGCTCGACGACCTGCGTCAGTTCTACGACGCGGTGATCTTCTCGACCGGCTCGATCCGCGACGCGGCGCTCCCGATCCCGGGCATCGACCTGCCCCGCTCGTACGGTGCCGCCGACTTCGTGTCCTGGTACGACGGGCACCCGGACGTGCCGCGGACGTGGCCGCTCGACCAGCAGAAGGTCGCCGTGCTCGGCGCCGGCAACGTCGCCCTCGACGTGGCGCGCGTCCTGTCGAAGCACGCGGACGACCTGCTGCCCACCGAGATCCCGGCCAACGTGTACGAGATCCTCAGGTCGAGCCCCGTCACGGACGTGCACGTGTTCGCGCGCCGCGGTCCGGCGCAGGCCAAGTTCTCGCCGCTCGAGCTGCGCGAGCTGGGCCACGTGCCCGACGTCGACGTGATCGTCTACCCGGAGGACTTCGAGTTCGACGACGGGTCGATGGCGGCGATCAGCTCGTCGAACCAGACCAAGCAGGTCGTGAAGACCCTCACCGACTGGACGCTCAAGGACCCGGCCTCGTTCACGGCGTCGCGCCGGCTGCACCTGCACTTCCTCCACGCGCCGGCCGAGGTGCTGGGCGACGAGGAGTCGGGCGTCACGGGGCTGCGCACGGAGCGCATGCGGCTCAACGGGGACGGCACCGCGTCGGGCACGGGCGAGTTCCACGACTGGGAGGTCGGCGCGGTCTACCGGGCCGTCGGCTACTTCGGGTCGCCGCTCGCCGAGCTGCCGTTCGACGAGCTCAAGGGCGTCGTGCCCAACCGGGAGGGCCGCGTCATCGACATCGACGGCGAGCACATCCCCGGCGTGTACACGACCGGCTGGATCAAGCGGGGTCCGGTGGGCCTGATCGGGCACACCAAGTCGGACGCGTCGGAGACGATCCGGCACCTGGTCGAAGACGCAGCGGATGCGGCCGCTACCGAGGACGCCGTCCCGACGACGCCGCTGCCCGAGGCCGCGCACCGCGACCCCCAGGCGATCCTCGACTTCCTCGCGGAGCGCGGCGTCGACGCGATCGACTGGACCGGCTGGCTGCGCCTGGACGAGCACGAGCGCGGGCTGGGCGAGCCGCACGGCCGCAAGCGCGTCAAGGTCGTCCCGCGCGACGAGCAGGTCGCGATCTCGCTGGATCGCGCCACACCGAAGGACTGAGCCCCACCCAGGCCGGCCGGGCGTCGTCCACCGACGGCGCCCAGCCGGCCTTCAGCCTGCCCGGGTAGCGTGGGGCCATGGGACACCGTCATTTCAACGGCCTCAAGACCGCGCTGCTCTTCGGCGTGCTGTGGGCCGTCCTGCTCGCGATCTGGGCGCTGTTCTTCCGCAACTCGGTGGGCATGCTGTGGTTCTTCGTGTTCCTCGGCCTCGCCTCGACCGCGTACGGGTACTGGAACTCGGACAGGATCGCCATCCGCTCGATGCAGGCCTACCCGGTCACCGAGCAGGAGCAGCCCGTGATGTACCGGGTCGTGCGCGAGCTCTCCGCGCGCGCGAACCAGCCGATGCCCAAGCTGTTCGTCTCGCCGACCCAGGCGCCCAACGCCTTCGCCACGGGCCGCAACCCCGAGCACGCGGCCGTGTGCTGCACCGAGGGCATCCTGGGCCTGCTGGACGAGCGCGAGCTGCGCGGCGTCCTCGGCCACGAGCTCATGCACGTGTACAACCGGGACATCCTCACGTCGTCGATCGCGGCCGCGGTCGCCGGCGTCATCACGTCGCTCGCCCAGTTCCTGCTCTTCTTCGGCGGGGGCGGCGACCGCCGGGACAACAACGGCGGCAACGTGATCGCCGCGCTCGCGCTGGCGATCCTCGCACCGCTCGCGGCGACGGTCGTCCAGCTCGCGATCTCCCGCACCCGCGAGTACGACGCGGACGAGGACGGCGCTACGCTGACGGGCGACCCGATGGCCCTCGCGTCGGCGCTGCGCAAGCTCGAGAGCGGCACCCAGGCCGCCCCGCTGCCCGCCGACCAGAAGCTCGTCGACGTCTCGCACCTGATGATCGCCAACCCGTTCAAGGCGGGCGCAGTCTCGAAGCTGTTCTCGACGCACCCGCCCATGGCGGACCGGATCCAGCGCCTCGAGGCCATGGCCGGCCAGCAGGGCGGCATCACCTACTACTGAGCCCGCACCACCGTCCCCGCAGCCCGACCGACTGGAGCGCACGCCCGTGGCACTGAAGACCCCCGCCGAGATCGACGGTATGCGGGAGGCGGGGCGCGTCGTCGCCCGCGCCCTGCAGGCGTGCCGCGAGGCCGCCGCGGTCGGCGTGACGATGAAGGAGCTCGACCAGGTCGCCCGCGACGTCATCTTCGGCGCCGGTGCCACCTCGCCGTTCCTGGACTACCACCCGTCGTGGGCGCCGACGCCGTTCCCGGGCGTCATCTGCGCCAGCGTGAACGACGAGGTCGTGCACGGCATCCCCACGGAGTACGCGATCGCGGCCGGCGACCTCGTGAGCATCGACTGCGGGGCCACGCTCGACGGCTGGACTGGCGACGCGGCGGTCTCGTTCGTCGTCGGCGACGCGCGGCCGGAGGACCTCGAGCTCATCGCGACCACCGAGCGCGCCCTCGAGGCGGGGATCGGGGCGTCGGTCGTGGGCAACCGCATCGGCGACATCGGTTACGCCATCGACAAGATCGCCCGCAAGGGCCGCTACGGGAACCTCGAGGACCACGGCGGCCACGGCATCGGGCACACGATGCACGAGGACCCGTTCATCCCCAACGAGGGTCGCCGCCACAAGGGCGGCGAGCTCCGCGCGGGCATGACGATCGCCATCGAGCCGATGTTCATCCTCGGCGGCTCCGGCGCGTACCGGTACGGCGACGACGGCTGGACGCTCCTGTCGCGCTCGGGCGGCCGCGCCGCGCACGTCGAGCACAGCATCGCGATCACCGCCGACGGTCCCGTGATCCTCACCGCCCTCTGACCGGTCGACCGGCGCCGGGGCCCCCGCCCCACCCCCCTCTTGCCGAACACGGGCTCCCGGTCCGTCCGCTGCCGCGGACGGACCGGGAGCCCGTTGTCGCGGGGCCGGGATCCCGTGCACGGCCCGACGGCCCGGGCGGGAGAGCTGCGAGATCCTCGCGCGTGCCGTCGTCGGGAACACGACGACGCCCGGGCCGTGACCGACCCGGGCGTCGCGTTCACCGTGCAGGCGCGCTGCCTGTCACGGTGCGGTGATCAGAACCACGTGGCGCAGCCGGGCGAGCCGCGGCCCGACCCGTTGCCCGCGCCGTGGCCGGGCTTGGACGGCTTGCCGTGGCCGCTGCCCTGGCCGTTCCCGTTCCCGTTGCCGTTGCCGTTGCCGTTGCCGTTGCCGTGCGCGGCGACGACGGACTTCACGGAGCCGTCGTCCTTGAGGACCACCTGGGGAGCCTTGCCGGCGCTGTTCCCTGCGAAGGAGAACATCGACCCGATCGACCCGGCGGTGGCGTCGAAGGACGCGTCGCCGATCCGCCCCGTCTTCCAGTTTTCCTCGACGAACCGCAGGACGGAGGCCTGGGTCGTCTGGGTGTGGTCGACGTAGTTCGTCTTCGCGTAGGGCGAGATGACGACGAGCGGCAGCCGCTGGCTGGGCCCGCAGCGGTCGGCGTACCCGCCGGCGACGGTGGTCACCGAGGTGCACAGGCCGGTGTCGCCGTTCGCGGCGTCGTTCGACCCGTTGGAGACGGCGGGCGCGACGTGGTCGTACCAGCCGTCCGAGTCGTCGTACGAGACCACGATCGCGGTGCTGTCCCAGAACTTGGACTTCTCGATCGCGTTGATCTCCTTGACGAGGAACTTCTGCTCGTCGATCGGGTCGGAGTACGACGCGTGGCCGTCCTGGGCCTCGGGGGCCTTGAGGAACGACACGCTGGGCAGGTTGCCCTGCGCGAGCGCGGTGTCGAAGTCGGTCAGGTCGTACTCGTGGTTCGCCTGGTCGGTGTGACCGATCGCGGCCGTCGACGACGGCGCCAGGTGGTGCGGGTTCGACGTCGACTTGTAGTACGCGAACGGGTTGTGGTGCGGGGAGTAGTCGACGACGGACGCGCCCGCGACGTTGGTCGTGGTGGCGTCGCACTTGGCGTAGTCGCCGGTCTTCCCGTCCCAGGTGGTCGTGGGGCGGAAGCCGCCCTGGAACCAGCCCCACGTGACGTTCTTGGCGTTGAGCAGGTCGCCGATGTTGGTGCCCTGCATCCCGACGACGGCGTTGGTGGACGTGTGGTCGGCGTCCGCGCAGTCGTCGTAGACGGGGTCGGGGTCGGCCGTCACGGTGCCGACGCCGGCCGCGTTGGGCGACTTCACGCCGTACGCGTCGGGCGTCGCGGTCTGCTTGCCCGTCGTCGGGTCGTAGGAGATCGCGCCGTGCGTCTGGCCGGAGACCAGGTTGAGCGCGCCCGGCGTGGACGGCCCGAAGGTGGCGTCCCAGCTGTTGTCGCTCATGGCGTAGTGCTGGGCGTAGTTCCACAGGCCGGTGACGGTGTTGCCGTCGTAGTAGTCCATGCCCAGGCCGGGGGCGCCGAACTGTCCGGTGCAGGTGTCCTTGCTGGTGTTCTGCACGAACTTGTCCATCGCGCCGTTGTCGATCGCGAGCTGCTCGGGGCCGTAGTTGTGGTTCTGGTCGCACGTCACGGCCTGCGTGGACGCCAGGCGGGTCGGGGCGTACAGGTTGGGGTTCTTCGTCAGCAGCCCGGCGGCCTTGGCCGTGTCCGCCTTCGGGGTGCCCTTGGCGGCGGTGAACGTCGTGCCGTCGGTGTTCGCGGCCTGCGGGTAGGTCGCGAAGTAGTGGTCGAACGAGACGTTCTCGTCGAACAGCACGACGAGGTGCTGGATCGGGGTCGTCGTGGACGACGCCGGCGAGCCCTTGGACCGCGACGACGTCGTCGTCACGGTGCTCCGGGCGGTCGCGTGGTGACTCGACGCGACGGCAGGCAGGACGCCTCCGCCGGCGAGCGCGAGCCCGGCGATCGCTGCGGCGGACGCGACGGTGCGCGTCCGCGTGGCGAACAGAGCCATGGGGGTGCCTCTCTGTGGGGGGGTTGGGGCAGTCAGGCGAGCAGCCGGCTGGCGTACCAGTCGTCCGCCGCCCTCACCCCCGGGAGCGCGAAGTAGTAGCCGCCCCCGAAGGGTGAGATGTAGTCGACGAGCGGTTCGCCCGCGAGGCGCTTCTGCACCGCGACGAACTGCCGGTCGAGGTCCTGGTTGAACGCGACGAACACGAGCCCCATGTCGAGGTTGCCGTTGGCGTCCGTGCCTGCGTCGTAGTTGTAGGGGCGCCGCAGCATCCGCAGCCCGTCGGTGCCGGGGGTGCGCGGGTTGGCGAGCCGGATGTGCGCGTCCATCTGGATGACGTCGCCCGTGGGGTCGCGCTCGAGGTGGGGGTCGTCGAACTCGTGGGTCCCGGTGAGCGGGGCGCCCGTGTCGCGGCGGCGGCCGATCATGTTCTCCTGCTCGTGCAGGGACACCCGGTCCCAGAACTCGACGAGCATCCGGATGAGCCGCACCACGTGGTAGCTCCCGCCGGCCGTCCAGGCGGGCTCCACGACGGCGGGCAGCCCGTCGACCGCGGCCACCCGCCCCGCGCGCGTCCACACCACGTCTCGCACGGCGTCCCCGTCGGTCGTCGACGGGTTGGCGGTGCCGTCCTTGAAGCCGAGGAGGTTGCGCGGCGTCCCGCTGGGCCGGGGCGGGGACGCGAACCCGTCCTGGCGCCAGCGCACCTGCATCGCGCCGCGCGTCGCCCGGGCGATGTCCCGCACCGCGTGCACGACGGCGTCCGCGTCGTCCGCGCAGACCTGCAGCAGCAGGTCCCCGTCGCACCGCGCGCGGTCGAGGGCGTCGTCGGGGAACGTGTCCATGGGCCGCAGCCGGGCGGGCCGGCGGTCGGCGAGCCCGAACCGGTGGTCGAACAGCGACGCCCCGACCGACGCGGTGATCGACAGGCCCGCGGGCACGACGTCGGGCCCGAGGACCCCGGAGTCGACCGGGGGAGCGCCCGCGCCGGCGCCCGCGGGCGTCCCTCCCGTCGTCAGGAACCGCGCGCGGTCCGTGAGCGTGCGGAACAGCTCCTCGAGCTCGGCCCGCGAGCCCGCGGTGACGTCGAGCGCGAGGAACGCCGCCTGCTTCTGGAGCGGCGTGAGGATCCCCGCCTGGTGCGGGCCGTGGAACGGCACGCCGCGGGCGCCGTCGTCGGTCGTCGTGGCGGGTGCGTCGGTGGCGGCGCGTGCGGTGCGGGGGGCGAGCGCCCCCAGCCCGACGACGCCGGCCGCCCCTGCGACCGAGCGGAGGAACGTGCGCCGTCCCGGCCCGCCCGCGGGGAGCGGGTCGGCGCGGTCGGGCTGCGTCGGCGTGCCGCCGCGTGCCGCGTCGAGGTCGGCGTGGTTCACAGGGCCCTCCGGGGGTCGGTGAGCGCGGCGACGGCGGCGAGGCGTTCGACGCAGGCGTCGGCCTCCGCGTCGAGCCGCTCGCGCTGGGCGGTCGTCAGGTCGGTGCGGGCCGTCCAGCGGCCGTCGTGGTCGTAGCCGCGCACGGTGCGCTCGAGCGTGTCGAGGGCGTCGTCGACGTCGGTCAGGTCGACGCCGCGCGCCTTGAGCAGCGGCCGCAGCGCGGTGAGCGGCTCGCGGGTCCCGGTCACCGCCGCCTCGACCTCGGCGAGCGTCGTCGCGCTGGCGCCGTCGGCGGCCCCGGTCAGCTGCACCTGGACGGCGTCCTCGAGGATCTCGTGCGCGCGGATCCCCAGGTCGACGGGGTCCACCTGCGCGGCCGGGAAGTCGGCCCGCAACGCCGCGACCTCCTTGACGAGCCCGCGGGTCACGGGCCGGACGGCGCTCGCGGGCCGGCCGGCCCAGAGCAGCGCCTCGGCGCGCCGGAACCCGGTGAGGCCGCTGTCGGCCAGGGCGCTCGTCCCTGTCGCGGGGAGCCCGTCGATGGCGTCGCCCAGGTCGCCGAACGCGTCGTACGCGCCGCCGAGCGTCCCGTACGTCGTGTGGGCGGTGAGCCAGTCGCGCCGGGCGGCGCGGAGGTCGCCCCGCGCGACGTCGTCGTCGAGGGTGCCGACCTCGCGGGCGAGCGTCGCGAGGTGCGCCCCGACCCAGGCCTCGTACGTCTTGACGGCGGGGACGAGGTCGGCCTGGGTGATCGGGACGATCCCGGGCGTCGCCGCGGTGCCCGCGGGCAGCGTCCCCGTGACGCGGACGACGGGCCCGAGCACGGGCTCCTCGTCGGCCTGGACGCAGACCACCCGGTAGCTCCCGGCCGCCAGCGTGACCTCGGCGGCGGCCGCCGCCCCGGGCCCCAGGGCCTCGAGCTCGAGGTACTCGTGGGCCCGCGTCATGTCGGGGACCGCCTCGGCGACCGCCACGTCCATGCCGCCCGTGGACGTGTTGGTGGCGTCGAGGCGCCAGGTGCCGGCCGGGCCGCCGGTCCACCCGGCGCCGCAGTCGCTCTGCCCGGCGTGGACGGCCGCGGACCTCACGCCGTCCGACGGCGTGGTCGGGCTCCCGGTGCCGTCGGCCCCCGAGGCCGTGCAGCCCGCCAGCCCGAGCGTCGCCAGCCCGAGGCCGACGGCGGCGGCCGTCGCGCGCCACCGGGCTGGTCGTGCTGCTGGCATGCGTGGGCTCCTCCCGTCGGGGAGCGGGCGCTCCCGGTCGACCGTAGGTAGTTGACGAACGTGAAGTGCCCGGGTTGGGCAAGAGTTCACCGAGGCGTCACGCGGAGGTCCCCGTGCGCTCGGCGGCGCGTCGCCGGGCCCACAGCGACCCCACAGGCCGGCGAATTGCCGTGGTCCCCGGACAGCGCGCGCTGCTACGGTCCTGCGCCGTGGAAGAGCAGCACTGGGACGCGGCGACGCTGCGCGAGCTCGTGCGGCGCGTGGACACCTCGTGGCGCGGCGAGGACGTGCCCGACGACGAGCGCGCGGCGTTCCGGCGCCAGGTGCGGGCCCGCGTCGCGCCCGTCGTCCAGCGGCGGCTGCTGGAGTCCGTCGGCTCGCTCGTCGACGCGGACGGCATCGCGATCGTCGCGGACGCGCTGCTCGACGACGGGTGCAGCGAGGACGAGCACCGCTGGCTGCTCGTGTGCACCGACCCGTGGGCGTACCTCGCGGACTGGCTGGTCGCCGTCGTCGGCCGCACGTACCGTCGCGCCGACGGCACGCCCCGGTCGCGCGCGAAGGAGCTGCGGCGGCTCGAGAAGGCCCTGCGCTCGGAGGCCTGACGCGGGAAGCGAAGCGGTCCCGGAATGGTTCGTACAGGCATGGAGATCCTCTACACGGCATCCGCCCTGTCCACCGGCGACGGCCGCAACGGCCACGTCCGCACGTCCGACGCCACGCTCGACGCCGACCTCGCGATCCCGAAGGAGATGGGCGGCCCCGGCGGCGGCCTCAACCCGGAGGCGCTGTTCGCGGCCGGCTACGCGGCGTGCTTCCACTCGGCGCTGCGCGGCGTCGCGCGCTCGAAGGGGCTCACGCTCGCCGACGACTCGGTGACCGCCGAGGTCTCGATCGGCCCGAACGGGCAGGGGGGCTACGGGCTCGCCGTCGTCCTGAGCGTCGAGCTGCCCGGCCTGGCGCAGGACCAGGCCGACTCCCTGGTCGAGGCCGCCCACCAGGTGTGCCCGTACTCGAACGCCACGCGCGGCAACGTCGACGTGGAGCTTGACGTCACGGTCGGCTGACGCCGCGGTCCGGCCCGTGGCAGGGTCCCCCGGCCGGGGGACGTCGTTCCCCTGGCGGGGTGAGCCCTCGCGCGGCGAGGTCGCCGAGGGTCGAGGCATGAACACCTCGTCGACCACACTCGTCCACCGCCCCGCGCGAGGGGCCCCCGGGGTCTGGCGCCGTCTGCACGAGCCCGTCGTCGGCGTCCCTCGGTGGGCGCGGGTCGCGGCGCTGCTGGTCCCGCTCACCGTGCTGCCGTCGAGCCTCTGGCGGATCGCGGGCCTCACTCTCCACCTGCCGATCGTGGACGGAGCGGACGCCCCGGAGGCGCGCCTGGTTCACGCAGGCGTGAGCGCAGCCCAGGTGTCGCGGACCGTCTCCTCGACCGGCCGGCACCGCAGGCCCGCTGCGGCGGCACGGGACACGTCGGTGCTGATCAGGCCCTCGGTCTCCTGCGTGCGGGGGACCCAGCCGGGGAGCACGGCCCAGCGGTCCGTGCCGGACGCCTCGAGCTCCGCCCAGGAGCGCCAGCGGAGGCGAGCCGGCGCTCCGCTCGCCCGGATCGCGTGCTCGCCGGTAACGTCGACGACGGCGCCCAGCACCGAGGCCGTCGTCGCGTGGTCCTCGGGCGCGGCGACGTTCACGGGGCCCCGCACGTCGGAGCCCGGCGCGAGGGCGGTGAGCAGCCACGCGGCGAGGTCCCGCACGTCGACGAGGCGCCAGGGCTGGTCGCGCGCGCCCGGCGCGAGCAGCGGTCCGCCCCGGGCAGCGCGCCGGAGCCATACGGGGAGCCTCGGCGGGTCCTCGCCGGGGCCGACGACCAGGGCGCAGCGCGCCAGCAGCGCGCGGTCGCCGAGGACGTCCGTGACCGCGAGCTCCCCGCCGCGCTTCACCGCCCCGTAGGCCGCGTCCTCGACGGTCGCATCGTCCTGCGCGGGCTCCACGGTCGGGTGCGACTCGTCGAGCCCCACGGCGAGCGGGGGAGCGTAGACCGCCCGGCTCGAGACGTACCCGTAGCGGCCGACGACGTCCGCCAACGCGGATGCGGACGACCGGACGGCTCCCGGAGCGCCGGCCCACGTGTCCACGACGGCGTCCCAACCGCCGGTGGGTGCGGAGGCCGCCAGCCGGGCGACGTCGTCGGGCGCGGTGCGGTCCCCATGGAGTCGGCGGACCCCCGCGGGCACGGGCAGCAGACCGCGCGTGAAGGTCGTGACGTCGTCGCCCCGAGCGAGGCCGGCCTCGACGACCGCCTGCCCGACGAACCCCCCGCCGCCGAGGACGAGGAGCCGCACGTCAGCGGTAGTTGACGAACTGCAGCGCCACGTCGAGGTCGGCGCCCTTGAGCAGCGCGATGACGGCCTGCAGGTCGTCGCGCGACTTGCTGGTCACGCGGACCTCGTCGCCCGTGATCTGGGTCTTGACGGTCTTGGGCGCCTCGTCGCGGATGATCTTGGTGATCTTCTTCGCCTGGTCGCTCGCGATGCCCTCCTTGAGGGTCGCTTCGAGGCGGTACTCCTTGCCCGACGCCTTCGGCTCCTTGTCGCCCGCGTCGAGCGACTTGAGGGAGATCCCGCGCTTGATGAGCTTGGTCTCGAAGACGTCGAGGATCGCGAGGACGCGCTCCGAGGAGTTCGCGACCAGGACGATCTTCTCGCCGCTCCAGGCGATCGAGGCGCCCACGTTGCGGAAGTCGTAGCGCTGCGCGATCTCCTTGCCGGCCTGGTTGAGGGCGTTGTCGACCTCCTGACGGTCGACCTTGCTCACGACGTCGAACGACGAATCGGCCACGGTTGCTCCCTCGGGTAGCGGTCCGTGCGCGCCGGCGCGACGGACGGGTCAGGTGATCGGTTCCACCGTATCGGCTGGAGCGCCCTCGGCAGGCGCGGCGGGGGCGGTCGCCGCCCGGCGGCGGCGCGGGTCGGCGAGCCGCAGCGCCCGCGCCGCCCGCAGCCCGTCGGTCGTCAGGACGACGAGCGCCGCCCACACCAGGACGAAGCCGACCCACCGCGCGACGGGCATGGTCTCGTGGAACACCAGCAGCCCGACGAGGAACTGCAGCACGGGCGTCAGGTACTGCAGCAGCCCGACGACGCGCAGCGGCACCCGCCGGGCCGACGCCGCGAACAGCAGGAGCGGGACCGCGGTCACGACGCCCGCGGAAGCGAGCGCCAGCAGGTGGCCCGCGCCGTGCGACGTCATCGTGTTGGTGCCCTGGGCCTGCAGGTACACGAGGTAGCCGACGGCGAAGGGAGCGAGCACGAGGGTCTCCGCCGCGAGCCCGGGCGCCGCGGCGACCCGCCCACCGACCCGGTTCTTCACGAGGCTGTAGAGGCCGAACGAGAAGGCGAGCGCGAGCGACACCCACGGCACGTGGCCGACCCCCACGGTGAGCACGACGACGGCCACGATGCCGAGCCCGATCGCGACCCACTGGAGGGGCCGGAGCCGCTCGCGCAGCACCAGGACCGCCAGCAGCACCGTCACGACGGGGTTGATGAAGTAGCCGAGGGCCGCGTCCAGGACCCTGTCCTCGAGGACGGCCCAGACGTAGATGCTCCAGTTCACGGCGACGAGCACCGCACCGATGCCGAGCGTCGTCAGCAGCCGTGGGTCGCGCAGCACAGCCCGGAGCTGGGGGAACGACCGCGTCGCCAGCAGCAGGAGCAGGCAGAACACGAGCGACCACACGACGCGGTGCGCGATGATCTCGAGCGGCGCGGCGGGCTCGAGCAACGGGAAGTAGAGCGGCATCGCGCCCCAGAGGAGGTACGCCCCGAAGCCCGCCGCGAGCCCGCGACGGTGCTCGCGGCGGGCGTCGGTCTCGGCGGGCGTGGTCTGCGGGGGCGCGTCGGGGGCAGGGGGTGTCACCGTGCGAGCCTACGGCGGGGAACGGATTTCTCCGGAGCGCCCGCTCCGGGTATCGTTGCCTCGCCACGGCAGGTTGCCCGAGCGGCCAAAGGGAGCTGACTGTAAATCAGCCGTCATCGACTACGTGGGTTCGAATCCCTCACCTGCCACGCTCGCTCGAAGGCCCCGGACCTCACGGTCCGGGGCCTTCGTCGTCCTCGGGGCGCCCGGCGCGCCTCAGGCCGGCGGCTTCTCCCAGACCGACACGTGCGACGGGGCTCGTCGCGGTGAGCTCCGAGCGGTCGAAGCCGGCCCAGCGGTCGCGCAGCCCGAACCCGGCGAGCCGGGCCATGAGGTCGAGCTCGGCGGGCCACGTGTACCGGACGGAACCGAACGGGACGTAGCGCTCGCCGGCCGCGTTCCGGAAGCACGCCACCTGGCCTCCCTGCGTCGTGACGTTCGACACGGTGCTGAAGACGAGGTGCGCCACGCGGAACGTGCCCGGCGCCCGGGCCGTGGTCATGTCGCCGAGGGTGACGCCGACCGTCCCGCCGGGGTCCCGGGCCCGCAGCCGCGGCGCCATCGCCTCGGAGAGCTCGATCCCGTGCACGGGCACGCCGCGGGCGGGAGCGCCACGCGGCCGGTCCCGACGGCGAGCTCGAGGGCCGCGCCGTCGGCCGCGAGCCCTGCCAGCAGGTCGATCGTCGACCCCGGCACCTCGGGCGACGACCTGGTGGCGGAGTCGGCGTCGTAGGTCGCGGCGACGTCCTCGTCGACGTGGTGGGGCGGGTCCGCGGGCGTGGTCATGGTCCGTAAGCGGCACCGCCCGCGGCGGGGAAGGATACGGATTTCGCCGCAGGCCTCGCGTCTTGTAGAGTTTTCCGCGCTGCCCCCGTAGCTCAGTGGTAGAGCGCAGTCTTGGTAAGACTGAGGTCATGGGTCCGATTCCCATCGGGGGCTCTGTTGGTGCCGTACACGCGGCCGTGGGACCATAGGTCCTCCGGGCGCCGCGGTGCCCACGCGGCGGGGTAGCTCAGATGGTTAGAGCGCACGACTCATAATCGTGAGGTCGCGGGTTCGATCCCCGCCTCCGCTACCGCGGAACGGTGCGCTCGCGGCGACGTCGCGTCGCGTTCCTGTTCCTTCTGGTGGACGGGCCCTCGGGCTCGTGCCGCAGACCTGGTGGTACGACGGCCGGCGTCGTGCCCTGCACAGCACAAGCGCCTTCCGGGGGCGCGAGAGGTGGCACCAGCCATGGCCAGCAAGAGCCAAGACGTTCGCCCGAAGATCACGCTCGCCTGCGTGGACTGCAAGGAGCGGAACTACATCACCAAGAAGAACCGCCGCAACGACCCCGACCGGCTCGAGCTGGCGAAGTTCTGCCCGCGCTGCGGCAAGCACACCTCGCACCGCGAGACCCGCTGACCCTCGGTCGCGTCTCGTAGCACCCACCCGGCGGTGACCGTCGGCGACCCGCGAAGGAGCGCTCGTGCCCGTCAACCCGGAGTACGAAGGCCGTCAGTACCCACCGACCGCCCCGTACGCGGTCGGGCGTGAGAAGCTCCGCGAGTTCGCCGACGCCGTCGGATCCACCCACCCCGCGCACCACGATGTGGCCGTTGCGCGGGGTGCGGGCTATCCGGACGTCGTCGCGCCGCCCACGTTCGCCGTGGTCGTGGCGCAGCGCGCCGAGGCCCAGTACATCGAGGACGCGGGCGCGGGAATCGACTTCTCCCGCGTCGTCCATGCCGACGAGCGCTTCACCCACCACCGGCCCATCGTCGCGGGTGACGAGCTGGTGACCGTCCTGCACGTCGACTCCCTCCGGGAGCGCGCCGGCATCACGATGGTCAGCACGCGGTGCGAGATCTTCGCCGCCGACGCCGACGGGAACCCCGGCGAGCCCGTGTCGACCGTGCGGTCCACGCTCGCGGTCCGAGGGGAGGACGCATGAGCGCGCCCGTGCTCGCCGACCTCGAGGTCGGCCAGGAGATCGGCACCCGCGAGGTCGTGCTCGACCGTGCGCGCCTCGTCCGCTACGCCGGCGCGAGCGGCGACTTCAACCCCATCCACTGGAACGAGCGGTTCGCGACCGAGGTCGGCCTGCCCGGCGTCATCGCGCACGGCATGCTGTCCATGGGCGTGGCCGTGCCGCTCGTCGAGGAGTGGGCCGGCGACCCCGGGGCCGTGGTCGACTACCAGACTCGCTTCGCGCGCCCCGTCCCCGTGCCCGACCCGGGCACCGCAACCCTCACCGTGACCGGCGTCGTCGGCGCGCTCGACCCCGAGGCAGGGACCGCGCGGATCGACCTGACCGTTGCGCTCGACGGTGTGCGCGTCCTTGCCAAGACGCAGGCGGTCGTGCGGCTCCGCTGAGCTGCCCTGCGAGGTATACGGGGGCCCGACTACGTCGCGAGGTAGTGCGGTAGCGCGTCAGCGCGGGGCGGGGCCCGTCGTCGTGCCCACGACCAGCTCGACGGGCAGCAGGACGTCCTCGACCTCGTCGCCCGCGACCAGCTGGAGCGCCGAGCGCCCGAGCGCGGCGCCCTTCTCCTCGAACGGCTGGAGGACGCTCGTCAGCTGGACGTCCGCGCCGAGCCACGGGAGGTCGACGCCGTCGAACCCGGCCACGGACAGCTCGGTCGGCACGTCGATGCCGAGCTCGCGCGCGGCGAGCAGGACACCCGCGGCGAGCAGGTCGGACTGGGCGACGATCGCCGTCGGGCGCTCACCGGCAGGGACGTCGAGCAGGGCGCGTCCGGCGGTACGGCCGTGCTCGACGAGCGAGGCCTCGGTCTCCCAGACCGCCACCGGATGGATGCCCGCGTCGGCGAGCCCGTCGAGCCGGTTGCGCGTCGGCGTCTTCTCGACGTCGGCGAGGCGCGCGGCGTCGGCCGGACCGGTGCGCTCGGGGAACGCGACGGGCAGGGCGACGACGGCGACGCGCTCATGCCCGAGCTCGCGCAGGTGGCGTCCGAGCTCGGCCGCGCCCTGCCTGTCCTGGAGCCCGACGACGGGAGCGCCGGGCTTGGCGGTTCCCTCGCCGATCACGACGGGGATGCCGCGCCGGACGAGCGCGTCGTGCGTGGGGTCGTCGCGGCGCGCGCCCCAGACGAGGATCCCGACGTCCATCGCGGCGGACGCCACGAGGGGGTCGGCGGCGCCGTCGGTGGGAACCGCGGGGACGAGCAGGACACCGACGCCGTGCGTGCCCAGCTCGGAGACGAGGCCGTCGAGGACCTTGATCGAGACGGGGTCGCGGAAGGTGCGGGAGACGTGGTCGCCGATGACGACCCCGACGATCCCGGACCGGCCGGACCGCAGCTGCCGGCCGAGCGGGGAGGGGCCGGTGTAGCCGAGGTCGGCCGCGGCGGCGAGGACCCGGTCACGGGTGGCGTCGGCGATGGGGCCGGAGCCGGAGAACGCCAGCGACGCGGTCGACACGGAGACGCCGGCCAGCGCGGCGACCTCGGAGAGGGTCGTCCGACCGTTCTTCGTGCCCTCGTGCGGGGCGCTCGTGCCTGGCTGCGGGTTCGTCGGCAACAGGTTCCTCCGGCGGGTCGCGGCGCGGGGCGCCCTGGTCTGCGGCGTCGGGACCGCCCGAGGGCCTGATCCGGTTGACGTCGCGGCCAGCGTACCCGCACAATCGACCCCATGCCTCGAAACGATTCGAAGAGCGGTCGTGGCATGCCGTTCGAATCGTTTCGATCGCGGCATGCCGCGCCCGACCAGCTCTGGCGCCCGCGCCTCGGCCTGCTCGGCCTCTTCCTCCTCATGGGCCTGACCTTCTCGAGCTGGCTCGCGCGCATCCCGACGGTCAAGGCCGAGCTCGGCATCAGCACCGCCGAGCTGGGCCTGGTGCTGCTCGCCGGGTCGGTCGGTGCCCTCGCGACCGTCGCCGTCGCGGGGGCCGTGGTCGAGCGGGTCGGAGGCAGGGCTGCGCTGTCCGCCGCGGCCGTCGTCGGCGCGCTCGCGCTCGTCCTCCTCGGGCTCGGCCCGACTACCGGCTCCGTCGCCGTGCTGACGGTCGGCGTGCTCCTCAACGGCGTGGCGTTCGCGCTCGCCAACGTGCCGCAGAACGTCGAGACCGCCGGTGTCGAGCGGCGCCTCGGCCGCACCGTCATCCCGCAGTTCCACGCGGCGTTCTCCGTCGGCGCCGTGGCCGGCTCGCTCCTCGGTGCCGCGTGCGCGGCAGCGGGCGTCCCGCTGCTCGCCCAGTTCGGCGTCACGGCCGTCCTCGCGACCGTGTGGCGGTTCCTCACCTTCCCCGTCGTGGTCCACGACACGCGCACGCCCTCGCCGGTCCCTGCGGCGGCCGTGCTGCCCCCGGACGACGACGCCCGGCCCACCCGCCGCGCGCGGCTCGCGGGCTCGCTCGGCGCCTGGCGCGAGCCCCGCACCCTGCTGGTCGGGCTCGTGATCCTCGCCGCGGCGCTCTCGGAGGGCTCGGCGAACGACTGGCTGTCGCTCGCCGTCGTCGACGGCTTCGGCCGCACCGAGGCGGTCGGCGGCGTGGTCTTCGGGACGTTCGTCGCCGCGATGACGGTCGTGCGCATCGCCGGGACCCGGCTCATCGACCGCTACGGTCGGGTCCGCGTGCTGCGGGTCTCGGGCGTGGTGTCGCTCGCGGGCCTGCTCGCGTTCGGTCTCGCGCCGTCGTTCCCGCTCGCCGTCGTCGGCGTAGTGGCGTGGGGGACGGGAGCCGCGCTCGCCGTGCCGATCGGCATCGCCGCCGCCTCGGACGACCCGCTCCGTGCGGCGGGCCGCGTGTCGGTCGTGTCCTCGTTCTCCTCGCTCGCCAGCATCGCCGCGCCGCCGCTGCTCGGCCTGGCGGCAGAGGGCATCGGCGCGCGACACGCACTCGTCCTCATCACGTTCGCGATGGTCCTGAGCGTCTGCCTGGCAGCCCAGGTCGCGCCGCTCCGTCGTGGGGCGCCCGCCCGCCCGACCCCCGCTAGCCTGGCCGAGGCGCGGACCGGCGGGCCCACGGACGCCGCGGACCACCCCGTCCTGCCCGATCTCGTGCCACCCGCACGTCTGCCCGAGGAGGTTCTCTCGTGAGCCAGCCCCGCCCCGACCCGACGAGCGCCGCCGACGGCGCGCCCACCGACGCACGGATCGCTCGCGCGTCCTGGGCGGTGTTCCTGGTGTTCACGCTGAACGGCTTCGCGTTCGCGAGCTGGGCCTCGCGCCTGCCGACCGTGCGCGACCGCCTCGACCTCGAGCCCAACCAGATGGGGCTGCTGCTGCTGTTCTCCGCGATCGGGTCGATCTGCGCGCTGCCGCTCGCGGGCCTCGTCGTGGACCGGCTGGGGTCGCGCCGCGCCGTCGAGACCTTCGCGGGGGTGGCCGCCGCGGGTCTGCTCGTGGTCGCGCTGGCCGTCGCGCAGGAGAGCGTGGGCATCGCCCGCGTCGGCCTGTTCGTCTCGGGCGTCGGCATCGGCGTCTGGGACGCGTCCATGAACCTGCAGGGCGCGCACGTCGAGCAGCGGCTCGGCAAGGCGATCATGCCGCGGTTCCACGCGGGCTTCTCCTTCGGCACGGTGGCGGGTGCGGGTTTCGGCGCCGTGTTCGCCGCGCTGCACGTGCCCGTGCCCCTGCACCTGACGATCGCCGTCGTCGTCGCTCTCGTCGGCGTCCTCGTCGCGGTCAGGCTGTTCCTGCCCGACCCCGTCCACGAGCACGAGCCCGTGCTCCGGCGCGCGGACACGACCGGCGACCCGGCGGACTCGTTCCCGGCGGGGGAGCCCGGGACGGCCGACGCCGGCGCCCGCCGACGCCGCGCGCTGCAGGCATGGACCGAGCCGCGCACGCTCATGATCGGTCTCGTCGTGCTCGGCGCCGCGCTCACGGAGGGGGCGGCGAACGACTGGGTCTCGCTCGCGACCGTCGACGGCTTCGGCACGAGCGACTCGATCGGCGCCGTCGCGCTCGGTGTCTTCCTCGTCGCGATGACGGCGATGCGTCTGCTCGGCACGGGCCTGCTGGACCGGTTCGGTCGGGTCGCGGTGCTCCGGCTGCTCGCCGCGTCGGCCCTGCTCGGCGTGCTCGCGTTCGCGCTCCTGCCGCACCTGGTCGGCGCGCTCGTCGGCGTGGCGCTGTGGGGCGTGGGGGCGGCGCTGGGCTTCCCCGTCGGCATCTCGGCGGCGTCCGACGACCCGCGCCGCGCCGCGGCCCGCGTGAGCGTCGTGACGACGATCGGCTACTCGGCGTTCTTCGTCGGCCCGCCGCTGATCGGGTTCATCGCGCACCACGTCGGCTACCGGCACGCGCTGCTGTTCGTCGGCATCCCCATCGCGCTCGGGCTCGTGGTCATGAACGCGGTGCGCCCCCTGCCCGGCGCCGTCGGGCAGGGCACGGAGCCGAATCCGGCACCGTAGGCTGGTCGGGTGCCCGACTCGCCCGCCGCCGTCCCGCCCGCAGAGGCACCCGCCCTCACCTCGCCCGAGACCCAGCCGACGCTCGCCGACCTGACGACGCTCCGCGTCGGGGGGGACGTCGACACGTACGTCGAGGTGTCGTCCGAGCGTGAGCTTATCGACGTCGTCCGCGCCGCCGACGACGCGGGCGAGCCCCTGCTCGTGCTCGGGGGCGGCTCGAACCTCCTCGTCGCGGACGAGGGGTTCAGCGGGGTCGTCGTGCGCGACGTGCGCTCCGGCCTGCGCGTCGAGTCGGAGGACACGTGCGGCGGCGCCAGCATGAGCGGCCCGGCCGGGCACTCCTGGGACGACGTCGTCGTGCAGGCGATCGACGCCGGCTGGGTGGGCGTGGAGGCGCTGTCGGGCATCCCCGGGACCCTCGGCGCCGCGCCCGTGCAGAACGTCGGGGCCTACGGGCAGGAGGTCGCGGGCGTGATCTCGACGGTCCGCGTCTGGGACCGCGGCGAGTCGCGCGTCCGGACGTTCGCGAACGGCGAGCTGGGCTTCGGCTACCGCACCTCCAGGCTCAAGCGCTCGATGCACCTCGGGCTCGCCGGCTACGCCGGACCGGGCGGGCTCGGCGTCCCCGAGGAGGACCCGCGCGCGCCCTGGTACCCGTCCCCGCGGTACGTCGTCCTGGACGTGTCGATGCAGCTCCGGCTCGGCACGCTGTCCGCGCCCGTCGCCTACGCCGAGCTGGCGCGCCGGCTCGGCGTCGCGGTGGGGGACCGGGCCCCGGGAGCCGACGTGCGCGCCGCCGTCCTCGAGCTGCGGGGCGGCAAGGGCATGCTGCTCGACCCCGCGGTGCAGGACGGCCGCATCGTCGGCCGCCCGGACCACGACCGCTGGAGCGCGGGGTCGTTCTTCACGAATCCGATCGTCCCTGCCTCGGTGGTGGACGAGCTCCCTGAGGGCGCGCCCCGGTTCGAGGTGCGCAGCCCGCTTCCCGCGGTGAGCACCGGCCCGAGCCTCGGGGCCGTCGACCCGACCCTCGTCAAGACCTCGGCCGCGTGGCTCATCGAGCACGCGGGCTTCGGCAAGGGCTTCGGCGTCGCGGGCGACGCGAGCCCCGCGCGCCTGTCGACGCGGCACACGCTGGCCCTCACGAACCGGGGCGGCGCGACCGCGGCCGACCTCGTGGCGCTCGCGCGGACCGTGCGGGACGGCGTCCTGCAGCGGTTCGGGATCGAGCTCGAGCCGGAGCCCGTGCTGGTGGGCGTCAGCCTCTGAGCCAGCGCTCGGGCGGGGTGCTCAGGCGTAGACGGTGACGGTGGTGCCCTGCGGCGCCTTGCCCGTCGACCAGACCCAGTCCATCGCCGGGTTCGAGATGCGCACGCAGCCGTGCGACGCCGGGTACGGGGGGACGTCGAAGCCGAGCCCGTGCAGCGCGATGCCGCCGTTGAAGAACTTCGGCCGCCACATGGTGCCGAGGCCGAGGTTCGACGTGTACATGCCGTCGTACTGGCGGCCCATCCGGTACGTGCCGGTCGGCGTGTGCGCGATGTACTGGTGGCCGTTCTTGCTCGTGAACGGCTTCCCGCTGCCCGACGACGCGTTGAGGATCGTGCTCACGTGGCCGTCGTCGACGATCAGCACGAGCTGCTTGCCGAGGTCGACCTCGATGACGTGACCGTGGTGCGAGCGTGCGGTCGGACGGACGCCTCGGTCGATCGCCTTCTGGGTGTTCTTGCCGACGAGGCCGTCGCGCTGCAGACCGGCCGCCTTCTGCACGGCCCACACGGCCTGCAGGGTGGAGGGCCCGAACGCGCCGTCGACGGACGGCAGCCAGTACCCGAGCGAGACGAGCCGCTGCTGGAGCTCCTTGACCCGGGCTCCGTGGTCGCCGGAGCGCAGCTCCGTGTGCTCGGTGCTCTTCGGCTTGTCGTTCTTGGGCTTGTCGTCGCCCGAGTCCGTCGCGTTGCCGGTCGTGCCGTCCTTGGCGTCGTCCGCGGCCTTCGACGTCGGGGTGCCCGACGGCGTGGGCGTCGGCGACGCGGCCGCGTGCGTCGGGCTCGGGGTGCTCCCGGTCGTCGCGGACGCGTCCGGGGTGGCGGTACCGCTCGACGTCGGGGAGCTCGTCGGCGTGCCCGTGGGCGAGCCGGTCGTCGTGCCGTCGGGGTCGGACGTCGTCGGGGCGGCGGACACGACGACGGGCGCCTGCGGCGTGGGGCTGCCCGTGCCGCACGCAGTCGCCGTCAAGGCGACCGCGAGCCCCGCGGCGCCGAGCGCCAGCAGCCGGGTGCGTCGAGATGAGCGTCCGGACGCGCGACCGGACCGAGTGTGCGACGTGACTGGCACCATGCCCCCCTCCTGAGCGCCGACGCACGCCGTCAGCGCGCCGGAGCACCCATTGTTGCGGCTGGGGTGCCCGACCCGTCGCCGTTTGCGCGGCCCGGGGCGATGTGGCGTCCAAATCGTTACTGAACGTTCGCGTCAGTCGCCCTGCGCGTCCACGGGCGGTGTGCCGGGCCCGAGCAGTGCGCCGCGCACCGCGTCGAGCGCGGCGTCGTCGTCGAGCCCCGCGCCGCGCGCGACCGCGACGAAGTCCTCCGCCGCCCGGCGCACCCGCGTGCTCGACGCCAGCGCCGTGTCCGCGACGACGGTGCCGGCGCGCCGGCGGGTCACGACGACGCCGTCCGACTCGAGCTCGCGGTAGGCGCGTGCGACGGTGCCCGCCGCGAGACCGAGGTCGGCGGCGAGCGTGCGGATCGGGGGGAGCTTGTCGCCCGGACCGAGGCGTCCCTCCTCGACGTCGGCCAGGACCTGGAGCCTGAGCTGCTCGAAGGCAGGCGTCGGCGACGCCGGGTCGACGCTGAGACGCTGCTGGTAGGCGCTCACGGGCGCTCCTCTCGTGGTGCGGGGTCTGCGGCGAGCCACGCGCCCACCCCCGCCAGCAGTCGCCGCCGGGTGGCGTCCGACGCGCGGCTCGCGCGGATCGACGCGCGGGCGAGCTCGGCCAGCGCTTCGTCGTCGAAGCCGTGGACCCGACGGGCGGTCTCGTACTGGTCGACCAGGCGGGACCGGAACAGCAGCGGGTCGTCGGCGCCGAGCGCCACCGTCGCGCCCGCCCGCACGAGCGACGGGAGCGGCACGTCACCCAGGTTCTCGTAGACCCCGAGCGACACGTTCGACGCGGGGCAGACCTCGAGCGCGACGCCCGCCTCGACGAGCTCCGCGAGCAGCCGCGGGTCCTCGGCGGACCGCACGCCGTGGCCGAGCCGGTCGGGGTGCAGCGCGTCCACGACCTGGCTCACGTGCGCCGGACCGAGCAGCTCCCCGCCGTGCGGGACGGACGCGAGGCCGGCGTCCGCGGCGATCCGGAACGCGTGCGCGAACTCCTGCGTGTCGCCGCGGCGCTCGTCGTTCGACAGCCCGAACCCGACGACCTCGCCCGGCCCGTCGCCCGCGTACCGGGCGGCGAGGCGGGCGAGCGTGCGTGCGTCGAGCGGGTGCTTCAGCCGGGACGCCGCGACGACGACCGCGACCTCGAGCCCGTGCCGCGCCGACGCCTCGCGCGCGGCGTCGAGGACCAGCTCGACGGCGGGCGTGATACCCCCGAGGAACGGCGCGTACGACGTCGGGTCGACCTGGATCTCGAGCCGCCCCGACCCCTCTGCGGCGTCGTCCTGCGCCGCCTCGTCGACGATCCGCCGCATGTCGTCGCCGGACCGCACGCACGCGCGGGCGGCGTCGTAGAGGCGCTGGAAGCGGAACCAGCCGCGCTCGGTCGAGGGCACGCGCAGCGGGTCGGCGTCGAGCAGCGCGGGCGGCAGCCGCACGCGGTACCGCTCGGCGAGGTCGAGCAGGGTCGACGGCCGCATGGAGCCCGTGAAGTGCAGGTGCAGGTGGGCCTTGGGGAGGGCGGCGAGGTCGCGCACCCGGGCAGTCTCGCACCTGGAGCGGTCCCGCGGCCTCTCAGCCCCGGCCCTCCTCCTCGGGCGCGAACAGCCGCGCGCTCGGGTAGAAGCTGCGCTTGGCACCGTCGCGCGTCCGTAGCAGGCGCAGACGGCCCACCGGGTACTCGATCGCCCAGTAGCTCAGCCAGCCGACCGGCACGGCGACGAGGAGGAGCACGAGCGCGACGAACGGGAAGGCGGACTGCGCGTGGTCGAGCCGCCCGTGCGCGTCGAGGTAGAGGAGCACCGGCTCGTGCCACAGGTAGACCGAGTACGAGATCAGGCCGCACCACACGAGGACGGACGACGACATCGCGCGTCGCCAGCGCGCCGTCGTCGGGGCCAGGACCGACGACGCCAGCAGCAGCACGAACCCGACGGTCGACAGCTGCTGCCACCACAGCGACGACTCCGCGGAGTCGGTCCGGATGACGCAGCCCCACGCGAGCAGCGCGAACGCGCCGAGCCGCAGGGCCCACAGCGCGCGGGGCGGCAGGGGCTGGGCGGCGTGGCCGGCGTTCCACCCGATCATCGCGAGCGCCAGGATCATGCCGCCGACGAAGATCGACCCCTTCGCGAGCGGGTTGTACCAGACCTCGTAGTGCGTCGAGGGGACGTGCGTGACGAGCGCCCAGCCCTGGTAGGCGAGCGAGGCGACGCCGACGGCGACCACGGGAGCCCAGACGAGCGCGCGTCGGACCCGCGGCGTGCGCTCGTGCGCCCGGACGCGCCCGTACACGGCGAGCAGGACCACGAGGAAGGCGTAGAAGAACACCTCGACGGCGAGCGACCACGCGGGCCCGATCGTGTAGAAGATCCGGTTCCGGTCGAAGATCTGCGTGAAGGTGAGGTGCTCGACGAGGTCCTGCCAGTTCCCGGGCAGGGTCGGGTTCCGGTAGGCCCACACGACGAGGATCGCGACCCAGTACAGCGGCAGGATCCGCAGGGCGCGCCGGGTCGCGAACAGGGACCAGGAGCCGGGGTCCTGCCCGGCGAGGACCTTCCGGGCGATCGGCAGGAACAGCAGGAACGCCGACAGCACGAGGAACATGCTCACGAGGCCGTCGAGGTTGAGGAGCACGTGGTAGCCCCAGGTGTCCTGGTACGCGTACGACGAGGTCGTGCCGGCGCGGCAGAACTGGTACGCGTGGAAGACGACGATGCCGACGGCGGCGAGGCCGCGGTAGCCCTCGAGGTCCTCGAAGCGCGTGCCGGTGTTGCCGGGGACGGCGCGCTGCCGGTCGATGCGCGGCGGGGCGTCGCTGACGGGCAGGGCTGCGGAGGGGTCGCGCAGGACGCTGTCCTCCAGGCGCGGCGCGGGTTGCGGCTCGTCGGGGACGAGGCGCCGGGTGACGGGCAGGTCGGGGGAGGTCATGTCAGGCCGCCTTCGCCGGGACGGGGAGCGGGCCGACGGCCGCGCTCGGGACGACGCGCACGTCGCGCGGGGTGACTCGCCAGACGCGCTCGCGGGTGAGCTCCTTGACGTGCGCGATGCGCGTCAGGGCGCTCTTGAACTCGGTGTAGACCATCGCCCAGAGCAGGTAGCGCCAGAACCACGACCGGTGCGCCCGGACGGACGGTTCCCCGAGCACGTACGCCATGAGCGTCTGCAGCGGCCCGACGAGCGTGGTGGCGAGGGAGGTGAGGACGAACAGCGAGATGAACCAGCTCTTCGAGCCGCCGACGCCGTGGGTGATCGCGAACACGAGGATCGGCAGGACCTGCAGCGAGATCCACGGGTAGACCTCCCGCCAGCCCAGCAGGTACGTCGCGCCGAGCTTCTGCCGCAGCGTGAGCCGCGGGGACGCGAGCAGCGTGCGCAGGTGGGCGACGGACACCTGGAGCCAGCCCTGTGCCCAGCGCAGCCGCTGCGCGGTGAGCTGCGGGACCGTCGTCGTCGCGAGCTCGTAGGACGTGAGCCGCGGGTCGGACGCGAGCCTCGCCCCGGACTCCAGCGCCCGCATCGACGCGTCGATGTCCTCGGTCAGCATCCGGGGACGCATCCGGACGGCCCGGAGCACGTCGGTCCGCCAGAACCCGTTCGAGCCGCCGAAGATCCCGAACCCGTGGAGCCGGGCGCGGCCCGGGTGCGAGACCGCGTAGATCGACTCGAACTCGACCGCGACGACGCTCGCGAGGCCCGACGCGTCGCCGTTGCGGACCACGCAGTGCCCCTGCACGACGTCGTAGCCCGCGCCGATCCAGCGCACCGCCCGCTGGAAGCCGCCCTGCCCGGGGTGGTGGTCGGCGTCGAACAAGCCCACGACCTCGCCCGTGACGACCTGCAGCGCGGCGTTGACGTTCTGCGCCTTCGACGTCGACCCCTCGACGCGCAGCAGCTCGACGCGCGGGTCGGCGGCCGCGATGGCGCGGAGGGCGTCCTCGACGGGCAGGTCCTGCGGGGTGTTGTACGCGAGCACCACCTGGAGCTCGCCGGGGTAGTCGAGGCGGCGGAACGCCGCGATCGTCGACTCGATGGTCGCCGACTCGTTCGGCAGATAGGCGGCGATCACCGCGCTCACGCGCGGCCAGGTCTCGGGTTCGGGGACGCCGGCGAGCGGGTCCTCCTGCACCGCGAGCATGCTCTCGGCCACGATGGCGACGGTCGTCACCACGAGCGCCGCTACCACGAGCGGGTAGGTCAGGTTGGTGAGGTCGAGGCCGGCGCGGTCGAACGCGACGTACGCGAGGTAGGGCACGACCGTCCCGACGGCGAACGTGCCGACCGCCTGCCACGCCAGCCGGACCCCGGGGCGCCGGGTCCACGCGAGCGTGCGGCCGACGTCGTCGCGCACGCGTCGGGTGGCCTCGCCCACCACGTGCACGACGGCGGCCGCGAGGGTCGTGCTGGCAGGCCCGGCCGGTGCCTCGGGCGGGTCCGGCTCGCCGAGGAGCGCGCGGACCTGGACGTCCGTGAGGACGTCGGGGGCCTTGGTCGGCTCGAGGTCGAGCCGTGTGGCCGACGCGTCGGCGCCGGCGAGTGCGCCGGCGAGCGCCGCACGGGCCCCGCGACGCAGCGACGCGTACCCGAGCAGCGGCGTCAGGGACAGCGCGTCCGCCTGCGGCTCGCCCGCGACGTCGCTGCCGTACCGCCGCCGCGCGAGCATGACGCCGAGCCCTTCGAGGCGCCGCGACACCCGGCCGACGCGCTGCCGGTCGAGGACCACGACGAGGTCCCGGGACGGCGTGAAGCCGACCGGGTGGACGCCGGGCAGGTCGTCGTCGACGCACCGGAGCAGGTGGTCGGCGAGCCGGTCGGCGACCGCCGGGCCGTACCGCTGCGCGATGCGCGCCATCTCGAACGCCCGCACCACCAGGACCACCCAGCGCGAGCCGAGCTGGCCGGGCCCGTCACCGTCCGCGACGAACGGCTCGATCGCCGCGACGAGCTCGGTGGGGCTCGCAGCGTCCTCGGCCCGCGGGTGCGGCGCGGCCGGGAGCTCGGGGGCCCGGCGGAGCACGTGCGCGACGACGTGCGCGGGATCCTCGAGGGCGGTCGCGCCGACGACGTCCACGCCCCTGCCGAGCCCGACGTCGTCGTTCCACAGGTCGACGGCGGTGTGGGGGTCGGCCACCACGAGCGAAGGATGGCGGGGGAGCGGCGGCGCGTCGGGCGCGTCGTCCGCCCGTGCGGCCGCTGGGAAGCCGAGCGTGCGGAGCCGCCGGGCGGCGGCGCTCGCGAGCGCTCGGTCGGACAGGTCGATCAGGATTGGCGTGCGCGCACGGCTCATGGCGGTCCTCTTCGCGTCGGTCCCGTCGGGGTGATGCTCGACGGTGAGCCGACTCGACGCCGTTGGCGCAGCGGTGGTGCGTGCCTCCCAGCGTGGCCGTGCCGCGTTACTGCAGGGTTTCAGGCAGGCAAACGTTGGGCCGTGGTCGCAGTTTCACCCGCACTGCGAGGAGGCGCTGCTCAGAAGCGCCGGGTGAACGGGTCCGGCTTGCGCATCCGGACCAGGAGCAGCAGGGGCAGGAGGACGTACGGCAGGTTGAACGCCAGGAACTTCCCCGGGCGCGGGGTGACCCAGGCGGCTTCCCCGAAGAGCTCGACGCCGAAGATGACGATCCCGGTCAGCGTGACGATCATGGTCGCGTAGATCACGGCGGGGAGCTGGATCCACTCCCACCCCCGGACGAGCGCGATCACGAGCAGCACGTAGAACGGCAGGTACACGAACGCCGACAGGCCCGTGCAGATCCGCATCCAGGTGGGCGGGTGCATGAACAGCGGGTCGGTGTCGTGCGCGTACCAGTAGTTGCTGTTGACGATCGGGTTGGACGACGGGCGCGAGATGTCCACGCCCAGCGTCGGCAGCATGTCGCTGATGATCGACGTGACCGTGAACGCGGTGAACACGAGCGCGAAGCCGATGTCGACGGGGCGCTCGCGCAGCGGCAGCGCCCGGATCCCGGTGTCGGAGGACATGTGCGCATGCTGCCACCGGGGACGGGTTCGACCCACCGCGCGGCGTCGCGTAGAGTGGTTCCCCGGTGGTTGACTTCCGCCATGCTGAGCCGTGCCCGAGGGTGCGAGACGCATGATCCGGACGTGCCCCGTGAATCCCTCGTCGGAGGTGCTTCTCGGAGTGCGCCCCGGGGAGGGCGTCGGGGTCGGTGGGTGGAGGGAAGTCCACGAAGGGCAGTGGCGCAATTGGTAGCGCAGCGGTCTCCAAAACCGCAGGTTGCAGGTTCGAGTCCTGTCTGCCCTGCACGACGCACGAGGTGCGTGTCCGTCGTTGGACCTGACAGTTGGGAACGAAGTGAGCGAATCGCCGTCGGAGTCCGTGAGCGCCAACAGCGCCCCGGCTGCGAAGAAGCGTTCGGCGTCGTCCGACAAGCGCGGGTTCTTCGGCCGGATCGCCCTGTTCGTGCGACAGGTCGTCGCCGAGCTCAAGAAGGTCCACACGCCGACTCGCTCGGAGCTCTTCACGTACACGGCCGTGGTCATCGTCTTCGTGGCGGCGATCATGGCGTTCGTGACGCTGCTGGACTTCGGCATCGGCAAGCTCGTGCTGTGGGTGTTCGGCGACTGACGCCAGCACCTCTCAACTGAAGCCCAGCCCTTTACGCCGTCGCCGGCAACGCCAACGAAAGCAGGTTCGCTCGTGTCCCAGGAGTCGCAGGACCACGCGGAGGAGCTCTCCCCCTTCGCCGACGCCGCGTCCGACGTCACGCCCGACGCTGCACCGGAGGTCCCCGCCGAGGAGACGCCGGACGAGGCGCCCGAGGCTGACGCGGCCGCCGAGGCCGAGACGGTCGACGAGACCGACGCGCCCGAGGCGGAGGACGAGGACGCGCCCGAGGGCGACGTGGCTCCTGAGGCGGAGGACGCCGAGGAGGACCCGGTCGAGGCCTTCAAGCGCGAGCTGCGGACGCAGCTGGGGGACTGGTACGTCATCCACTCGTACGCCGGCTACGAGAACCGGGTGAAGACGAACCTCGAGACCCGCATCCAGAGCCTCAACATGGAGGACTACATCTTCCAGATCGAGGTGCCCATGGAAGAGGTCACCGAGATCAAGAACGCGCAGAAGAAGACGGTGCGGCGCGTGCGCATCCCGGGCTACGTGCTCGTGCGCATGGACCTCACCGACGAGTCGTGGGGCGCGGTGCGCCACACGCCCGGCGTGACGGGCTTCGTGGGCCACACCCACCAGCCGGTCCCGCTGACGTCGGACGAGGTCTTCTCGATGCTGGCCCCGTCGCTCCTGCCGAAGCCCGAGGCCGGCACGCGTGCCACCGGCGGCGGCGCCCAGGCCGCGGCCCCGATCGCGGTCGACTTCGAGGTCGGCGAGTCCGTGACCGTCACCGACGGCCCGTTCGACACGCTGCCCGCCACGATCTCCGAGATCAACGTCGAGAGCCAGAAGCTCAAGGTTCTCGTCTCCATCTTCGGCCGGGAGACCCCGGTCGAGCTGTCGTTCAACCAGGTCGCCAAGATCTGATCCCGCAGCCCGTCGGGCCGGTCCACGACCGGCGGCCGACGGGCGCGACGACAGCGCTGCAACCGGGTCATCGCCCACGGCGTCGGCCCACGAACAGAAAGCGAGGAGTGCGACATGCCTCCCAAGAAGAAGGTCTCCGGCCTCATCAAGCTCCAGATCCAGGCCGGCGCCGCGACGCCTGCCCCGCCGATCGGCCCCGCGCTGGGTCAGCACGGCGTGAACATCATGGAGTTCTGCAAGGCCTACAACGCGGCGACCGAGTCGCAGCGTGGCAACGTGATCCCCGTCGAGATCACGGTGTACGAGGACCGCTCGTTCACGTTCATCACCAAGACCCCGCCGGCCGCGGAGCTCATCAAGAAGGCCGCGGGCGTCGACAAGGGCTCGAGCACCCCGCACTCGGTCAAGGTCGCGACGATCACCGCCGACCAGGTCCGCGAGATCGCGCAGACCAAGCTCGAGGACCTCAACGCCAACGACGTCGACGCCGCGTCGAAGATCATCGCCGGCACCGCGCGCTCGATGGGCATCACCGTCAAGGGCTGACGCCCTGACACGCCGCGGCCCCGCCGAGCGGGGCCGCGGAGCACGCAGAACAACAGTGGGAGGGCCAGCCGGGAGACCGGGGCCCGACCGACCACGACTGCAAGGAGAAGCAGCAATGGCTCAGCACAGCAAGGCGTACCGCACCGCAGCCGAGAAGATCGACCGCGACCGCCTGTACGCGCCCCTCGAGGCCGTCCGCCTCGCCAAGGAGACGTCCAGCACCAAGTACGACGCGACCGTCGAGGTTGCGTTCCGGCTCGGTGTCGACCCGCGCAAGGCGGACCAGATGGTCCGTGGCACGGTGAACCTCCCGCACGGCACCGGCAAGACGGCCCGCGTCCTCGTGTTCGCGAACGGCGAGAAGGCCGAGCAGGCCCGCGCCGCCGGTGCGGACATCGTCGGTGGCGACGAGCTCATCGACGAGGTCGCGAAGGGCCGCACGGACTTCGACGCCGCCGTCGCGACGCCGGACCTCATGGGCAAGGTCGGCCGCCTCGGCCGCGTGCTCGGCCCGCGCGGCCTCATGCCGAACCCCAAGACCGGCACGGTGACCATGGACGTCGCCAAGGCGGTCGAGGAGATCAAGGGCGGCAAGATCGAGTTCCGCGTCGACAAGCACGGGAACCTCCACTTCATCATCGGCAAGGTGTCGTTCTCTGACGAGCAGCTCGTCGAGAACTACGGCGCCGCGCTCGACGAGGTCCTGCGCCTCAAGCCGTCGTCCTCGAAGGGCCGCTACATCACCAAGGCGACCATCACGACGACGATGGGCCCCGGCATCCCGCTCGACCAGAGCCGGACGACCAAGCTCCTCGAGGAGGACGCCGCCTGATCCAGGCCGGCTGACTCGCCCGACGACGAACGGCGCGACCCCTGCGGGGGCCGCGCCGTTCGTCGTTCCCGTGTGCCCGGCGCCGTTCGCCGATGGTGACGCATCGTTCGCCGATGGTGACGTCCGGTTTGCCGCCGTGGTGTGACCCAGATCACTCCGCCGCGCCGTATCACCGGCGCGCGCAGGCGCTCTCGCCTTGGTGGGGGACGGGCGCCCCGCGGCAGAGGGGAGCGGGGCACCCGTCCAGCAGGCTCATACGGACCGGCGCCGGCGCCGAGGAGAGAAGGAAAGGCGGTCGTGGGATGGACAAAGATCGCCCGCTCGTTCCTCGCCGTCAGGACGCGGCGCTCGTAGAATCGTCGAATCCGCAGGTCAGCGTCGATCTGGGCGGAGAACCGACCGGACCGGGAGGCGTCGGCAGCACGATGGCGGACAGCAGGCACGAGACCGTGCGGGATCCCGACGACGTCACGCTCGGCGACCGTGCCGCGCACGCCGTGCTCGAGTACCGCGAGGGTCGGCCGGCCGCGCTCGAGGCGGTCGTCCGCGAGATGACGCCCCTGCTCTGGCACACCGTGCGGGCCCAGGGCGTCGAGCCCCAGGCCGCGGACGACGTCGTGCAGGACACCTGGGTCGCGCTCGTCCGGCACATCGACACCATCGCGGAGCCGCACGCGGTCCTGAAGTGGCTGCTCGTGACGGCGAGGCGGGGCGCGTGGGAGGCCGTGCGCCGTCGGCGGCGGGACGAGCAGCACCGCACCGAGCTCCACGACGGACCGGACCCGGAGGGCGGCGCCCACCGCGAGGTGGCCTCGAACGAGCCGGCGCCCGACGCCGTCGCGGCCGTCAACGACCGCGACCGCACGCTCTGGACCGTGTTCCTGGACCTGCCGGCCCGCTGCCGCGAGCTGCTGCGGCTCGTCTCGCTCGCGGACCGCCCCGACTACAAGTTCATCTCCGAGGCCATCGGCATGCCGGTCGGCAGCATCGGAGCGACGCGAGGCCGCTGCCTCGCCAAGCTGCGCACGCTTCTCGACGAGAGCGGCGCCGACGACACCTGGAGGCACGCATGAGCACGCCGTACTCGCCCGACGAGCCGTTCGACGCGTCCGATGCGGCGGTCCTCGCCGCGCTCGGCCGGGTCGCGCTGCTGGCGGACCCCGTGCCCTCCGACCTGGTCGAGCGGTCGCTGTTCGCCATGACGCTGGCCGCGCTCGAGACCGAGCTCATGACGCTCGAGCGCGTCCGCGAGTCCGCGGGGGTCCGGGCCGCCGACACGGCTCCGACCCAGGCGCGGACCATCACGTTCACCTCGACGTCCCGGACCGTCATGATCACCGTCGCGCCCGGGGTCGACGGCGTGCGCATCGACGGGTGGATCGCGCCGACGGGAGAGATCGACATCGAGCTACGCCGACCGGACGGCGCGGTCCTCACGACGCGGACCGACGAGGACGGCCGGTTCTCGTTCGACGCCGTCGCCCCGGGGCCGGCGAGCCTCGTCGCCCGCCCCGGCGACGGGCCTGCCGTGAGCACGCCGGTCATCGAGCTCTGAGGGCGGCACCTGCCGCCGGGTGCGGACGCGCGTCGCGCTCGCACCACGAAGCACGCAGCACAACCGCAGTCGACGGCGCGGTGAGCGCCGTCCCGAACGAGAGGCACCACCGTGAGCGAGATCCCGCCCGACCCCGGAGCGACCGGGGACCAGGCCGGCCCGGCCCCGCGTACCCTGCGCGACCACGACGGCGTCGTCCACGAGGTCCGTGACCTCGACCCCGTCCGTGCGCGCATCCGGCGTCCGCGGCGGGTCGCACCGACGCGGTACGTCGCGGACCGGCTGATCGTGCGGACCGCCCCGGGCGGTGCGGCCGACGACGCGCTCGTCGTCGCCGTGCGGGAGGCGGCGGGGCGTCGGGGTCTGGACGTTCGGCTGACCGAGGCGCCGGTCGCGGAGGCTCGCGAGACCACCCCGCGCCAGGGCGTGGTGGTACATGTCGCGGGTGACGGCGCGGACGCGTGGGACCTGCTGGACGAGGTCGCCGAGGGAGTCGGCGCGCCGGACGACGCGGTGCGGATCGGCCTCGACCACGTGCTGCTAGGGCACCGAAACAAGCCAGGGCTCGGAGTACCGGGTGCGCGGCTGGTTGCTGAGTCTGTCGGGGCGGCTCCGCGGCGGGAACTCGTCGATGGCGCCACGGTCTGGTTTGCCGAGAACGGAACCCGGCGGCCAGTCGTCGCGATTGCCGACACAGGGGTGGGACAGCACCCGTGGTTCGATGCGCCTCGCCGGGTGGTGGCGCGCGGAGTGCTCCTCGACGGGGCGCCGATCGGCACCTACGACGACCGCGAGCCCGACGGTGACGCTCGCCCCGGCAGCACCGCCGAAGGGGTGCTCGGTGAGTACTCCGGGCACGGGACCTTCATCGCGGGTGTGATCCACCAGGTCTGCCCCGACGCCGCGATCCTGCCGGTGCGGGTTACCGGTCCGACCGGCGAGTCGACAGAGTGGGACGTGGCCCGGAGCCTCGAGCGACTGCTCGACTTCCACCTCCGCGGTGTTGCCGGGGACGAAGCATGTGCCGTGGTCGACGTCGTAGTACTGCCGCTCGGGTACTACCCGGAGGAGCTCGAAGGGGACGACTATGAAGGTGTCCTCCGGGGCATCCTCCGGGACCTTCGGGAGGCTGGCATCCTGGTGGTCGTCTCGGCGGGCAACGACGGCTCCGGAAGGCCCGTGTTCCCGGCTGCCTGGGCGCCCCGCGTGCGACGGGTCCCAGGTGGACCGGTGGTTCCGGAACGGCAGTCCGACCTCGTCGCCGCCTATACCCCGTTGCTGACCGTCACGGCCTCCAACCCCAACGGAACCCTGGCGGACTTCGCCAACGACGGGCCCTGGGTCACCGCAGTCCGTCCTGGGGCGAGCGTGCTGAGCACGATGCCCACGACCTTCGACGGTCCTGAGGTGCCGCGCTCTCGGACGGCGGACGGTCTCCGCGAGTCGGTCGACCCGGACGACTTCCGTGGAGGCTTCGCTCTCTGGAGCGGCACTTCATTTGCCGCTCCGGTACTGGCTGGACAACTTGCCCAGGCGCTGCTCGACTTGCCCTCGAGCGGCGACACGGCGCGAGTCAGCCTGGCGTGGAATGCTGTGGCTGCTGTGGGCGACCTGTATGCGGAGGTGTCGCCCGCGTCCTGACGTAGAGCGGAGGCGGTCGGTGTGTCGAGCCAGAAGTGGTCCGACTACGCCGGCCGCCTTGATCGTGCCCGCGAACTCAGCGTCCGCGCGCGGCACCGGGAAGCGCTCCGGATCTCGGGTCCGTTGGCAGACCAGATCTCGCACGTCGTCGCACGGGAGTCGACAGCGGCCGAGTTTGCGGAGCTCAGCGAGTTGCTGGTGGGCACGTTGGTGTCGATCGCCGGCTCCCTCTTCGCTGTCAATGGGGATCTGGGAGCCAGCGAGGCTGCGCTCGCCAGGGCAGAGGACGCTGCCCGGCGAAGTGGTGCGCGCGGCCTCATGGGGCTCGTCGAGGCGCAACGCGGGAACCTGCTGCTGCGTGCAGGAGATCCGCGCTCAGCACGGCGTGCGTTCAACCGGGCGCTGGCCGCGCTTCCTTCCGCCGACGACCGGGCTCGAGCGATCGCGCTGCTGAACCGTGGCTCGGCGGCGGCCGAGCTCGGGGACGTCACAGCTGCTCTTGCGGACTATCAGACTGCCTACGCACATTCCGCGGCGCTCGGCCACGACTACTTCATCGGGTTGTCGCTCCATAACGTCGGTTCCGCCACCCACCTTCTCGGCGACCTGCCGGGTGCGCTCACCGCCATGGACGACGCCCGCCGGCACGCGCCGGAGCAGGACGACGGCATCCCCCTCCTCGGGAAGGCGGAGGTCCTCGTCGAGGCGGGCCTGTGGACCGAGGCGAACGCGGCGCTCGCGGACGCCATCCCGCAGCTCCAGCGCGCGGGCCTGCGGCTCGACCGTGCGGAGGCGGAGTACTTCCGTGCGCGCACGCTGCTCGGGCTGAGGCGATACCCGGACGCGAAGCGGTGGGCGGCGCTGGCGCGGCGTCATTTCCAGGCGGGCGGGCACGCGTCGTGGGCGGTCGTCGCCCGCGTGCTGGAGCTCGAGATCGAGCTGTCCCGCGCGCGCTCGCAGGGCGTCCCGTCGGCGCGCGCGTGCCGCCGTCGGGCGCTGGAGGCGCTGGACGTCGCGGACCAGGGGAGCGCGACGGGCGCGGTCCTGGGCCGGGAACCGTCGGTCGGGGCGCGGCTGATCGCGGTGCAGTGGCTGGTGTCGGCGGGGGACGTCGAGGCGGCGCGTGGCGTCCTCGCGGAGGTCCCAGCCAACCTCCAAGGGGCGCCGGTGTCGCTCCGTGTGCAGCGCAGCGCCGTCGCGGCCGAGCTCGCGTTCGCCGCGGGGGACCGGCCGGCGGGCCTGCGCGCGGTCAAGCGGGGGTTCGGGATCCTCGCCGAGCACCGCGCCCGCCTCGGGTCGGTCGACTCCGTCGCGGCCGCGGCGGTGCACGGCGTGAGCCTCAACTGGACGGACGTCGCGGCGGCCCAGGCGACGGGCCGCGCGTCGGCCGTGTTCGACGCGGTCGAGCGAGGGCGCGCGACGTTCGCCGGGGCGGCCCGGGTCACCCCGCCGGACGACCCCGAGTCGGCGGAGCTCTTGGCCACGGCACGCGCGCTCCTCGCCCGCGCGCGCGAGCTCCCCGTCGACACGGATCCGGCTGCCGCGCGCGAGCGGGCCGACCTGCACCGCCGCGCGCGCGTCCTGCAGGACCGGCTGAGGGAGCGGTCGTGGCAGCGCACGGGAGACGCGGAGGTCGCACACGCCGTGACGAGCCGTGAGCTCGTCCGGCTGCTCCGGGGCCGCGGCGACGGCGCGGTGGTCGCGGACTACATCGTCGCCGACGGGAGGGTGCTCGCGGTCCGTGCGGACGGGCGCGGCATGCGGCTGCTCGACCTCGCCGACGCCGCGCACGTGGCGGAGCGGGTCCGCCGCATCCGCGCGGACCTGCAGATCGTGTCGAACGAGCTCATCCCGCACCCGCTCCACGATGTCGCCGTCGCGTCGCTGGCGGCGGGCCTGCGCCGGCTCGACGACCTGCTCGTGCGTCCGCTCGGGGCCGAGTCCGACCTGTACGTCGCGGCCCGCGACCCGCTGATCGCCCTCCCGTGGTCGTCGTTCCCGTCGCGCCGCGGGCTGCGGACGGCGGTGAACTCGCACGTCGCCCGGGGTCGGGTGTCGGACGGCGACGACCGGGAGCCGCGTGTGCTCGCGGTGGCGGGCCCCGGGGTGCCGCACGCCGACCGGGAGGCGGAGTCGGTCGCGCGCGGCTGGGCCCGCGGCGCCGCGCTGACGGGCGCGGAGGCGTCGACCGAGTCCGTCCGGCGCGCGCTCGCCGACCACGACGTCGTCCACCTCGCCGCGCACGGGCGGCACGACGCGGACAACCCGCTCTTCGCGTGCATCGAGCTCGCGGACGGCCCGCTGTTCGCGCACGAGCTGGACGGCCTGCACCTGCCTCGCTCGGTCGTCGTGCTGTCGGCCTGCGAGGTCGGGGGCTCGTCACCGGGGCTCGGCGGCGAGGTCCTCGGCCTGACCTCGGTCCTGCTCCGCCTGGGGGCGCGCGCGGTCGTCGCGTCGGTCGCGCCGCTGCCCGACGCCGTGGCCGCGGACGTCATGCCGCGCCTCCACGCCGAGCTGCGCGCCTCCGACGACCCGGAGGCCGCGCTCGCCGTGGCGCTCAGCGACGTCGACGAGCCGGTCCCGCTCGTCTGCTTCTCGTCCGTCGCGGGCCTGTCACCGGCTTAGTGCGGCCTTCCGAGCCCGCGGCAAGGTCCGCTAGCCTCGGCCCGTGCGCGTGCGACGTGGGGGAGCGTTCGGTCGGCTGTGGTGGTCGATGATGTCCGCGTACCTGGCGGACGCGCTCGTCTGGACCGCGGCGCCGCTGCTGGCGGTCCGCCTGACCCAGGACCCTTTCGCCGTGTCGGCGATCTCGGCGGCGTCGTACCTGCCGTGGCTGCTCTTCGGGGTGGCCGCCGGCGTCGCAGCCGACCGCTTCGACCGTCGCCGGCTGCTCGGCGTCGCGAACGTCGCCCGCGCGGGCGTCGTCCTCGGCGCGGCCGCCCTCGCGGCGGCGGGCCGGATGCCGGTCTGGGGGCTCGTCGTCCTAATCTTCGTCGCCGGGGTGCTCGAGACGGTCGCCGAGGAGGGCAACCAGGCGCTCCTGCCACGCGTGGTCGAGCCGTCGGGGCGCGACGCGGCGAACTCGCGGGTCGTGGCGGGTACTCAGGTCGCGCAGGGACTCGTCGCGCCGTCGGCGGCCGCGGCCCTGGTGGCGGTCGCGGCGGCGGCGCCGTTCGTCGTCTCGGGCGTCGCGTTCGCGGCCGCGGCGGTCCTGGCGCTGCTCCTCCCGCGTACGACGGCGGCCCGCACCGAGGCGGTCCCGCGCGCGCCACGTGGGGGCTTCTTCCGCCAGCTCGACGACGGCGCCCGGTTCCTCTGGCGCGACCGGCCGCTCCGGACGCTCCTGCTCGTGACGACCGGTTCGGCGACCTGCCTGACGCTCGCCCAGGCGGCGCTGGTCGTGTTCGTCGTCCGGACGCTCCACGTGCCGGACGCGCTGGTCGGCGTCTTCCTCGCCGTCGGTGCGCTCGGGAGCGTGGCTGCGTCGGCCCTGCTCGCGCCCGCCGTGCGCCGGATCGGGAGACCGTGGGTGCTCGCCGGCGCCGGACTGGTCTGCGGTCCACCGCTGGTCGTGTTCGGCGTCGTGCCCGGTTCGCGGGCCGGCGTCGTGGTGGGCGCCGTCGCCTACGCAACGATGTCGCTCGGCGTGGCCGTGTGGAACTCGCTCACGGTATCGGTGCGGCAGCACCGGGTTCCGGACGACCTCCTGGGCCGCGTCTCGGGGACGTGGCGGACGGTCTGCTGGGTGCTGGTGCCCCTCGTCACGCTCGCGGGCGGCGCGCTGGCGCGGGTCGATCTCCGGCTGCCCCTGGTGCTCGGAGGCGTTCTCGCGACGATCCTGGCGGTGCTCACGGCGCGGCCGGTGGTGCGTGCGGTGGCTGCCGCGACGGACGGCGGGGCTGCCGGTCCCGCCGACGACGACGCCGGTGCGGGGCAGCCGGAGCTCGTCGGCGCCGTCCCCTGACGGCGGTGGGGACGGGGCGGGTTTGGCCGTCCCGGCCCCGTGGCCTACCATGGATCTGTACCCAAGACCGCAGGTCGTCGACGCCTGCCCGGAACCCGGTTAGCCGGGGCACGGGGAAGCGTCACCGAAGTTCCGCTCCCGAGCGGAGACCGGCGCAGGTGCGAGCCTCGTGAACGGCGTCCTCACGGAAGCCGATCGTTCCTGAGAGCCCCGCCCTGCGCGGGGCTCTTTCTCGTTTCGCGGGATGCTCGGCACGGCGCGCTGCGGCACCACCATCGGAAGGATTGCCATGGCGAGGCCGGACAAGGCAGCCGCAGTTGCCGAGCTCACGGACGCGTTCCGCGAGTCGAACGCTGCCGTGCTGACCGAGTACCGCGGGCTCACCGTCGCGCAGCTCAAGACGCTGCGTCGGTCGCTCAGCGGCAACGCAACCTACGCCGTGGTGAAGAACACGCTGACCGCCATCGCGGCCAAGGAGGCCGGGGTCGACATCGCCGACACCGACCTCGCCGGCCCGTCGGCGATCGCCTTCGTGACCGGTGACCCGGTCGAGGCGGCCAAGGGTCTGCGTGACTTCGCCAAGGCGAACCCCGCGCTCGTCATCAAGGGCGGTGTCCTCGACGGGCGCCCCCTGACGAGCGACGAGGTCACCAAGCTCGCGGACCTCGAGTCCCGCGAGGTCCTGCTGGCCAAGGTGGCCGGCGCGATGAAGGCCAAGCTCTTCCAGGCTGCCTACGTCTTCACCGCGAACACCGCCCAGGCCGCTCGCGTCATCGATGCCCTGCGTCAGAAGCAGGAATCGGAGGGCGCTGCCGCCTGATCCGTGCTCGCACGGATCAGCTCAGCGCACGCACAACCCCCCTGCTTCTGGCGGGCCCGGCACCGGGCCGCTGACGAGCACTGAACGAAAGGAACGCCATCATGGCGAAGCTCAGCACCGAAGAGCTCATCGAGCAGTTCAAGGGTCTGACCCTCATCGAGCTCAACGACTTCGTGAAGGTCTTCGAGGAGACCTTCGAGGTCACCGCGGCCGCCCCGGCCGCCGTTGCCGTCGCGGCCCCCGCCGCGGGCGCCGAGGCCGCTGCCGAGGAGGAGAAGACGGAGTTCGACGTCATCCTCGAGGCCGCCGGCGACAAGAAGATCCAGGTCATCAAGGAGGTGCGCGCCCTCACGTCCCTCGGTCTCAAGGAGGCCAAGGACCTCGTGGACGGCGCCCCGAAGCCCGTCCTGGAGAACGCCACCAAGGAGGCCGCGGACAAGGCCAAGGCTGCCCTCGAGGGCGCCGGCGCCACCGTCACCGTCAAGTGATCACTCTCCTGTGATCTCGGCCCCGTCCGCGGGGCCGGTCTGACGGCGGTTCGCGAACTGCTGCACGAGGCCCCCACCCGACCGGGTGGGGGCCTCGTCGCGTCCCGAGAGCGGGAGGGGCGGGACCGACGTCGTGCACCGATCGGCGTGGCCGACTTCACGAACCGGGGGAGGGTGTGCCACGATGTCGGGGCCGGGACGGCCTGGCGCGCCAGCAGGACAGCGACGTGCGACCGGGCCGACGGAGGCAGACGCGGGCGCGGGGAGTGCCGCGGTTGATGCGGCGGGCACGTGGCCGAGCAGACGACGCGAGAGCGTCGGGGAGACGACGGGCAGAGCGGCCCGGCGACAGGGGCTGGACCTGGACGCAACTTCCGGGTATGCTAGCGCTTTGCGCTGTCCTGTGCCCCCGATCTCAGATACCCCTCGACCTTCCGGCGACGTACGTGCGCGTCGCGCTGCGGTGGAGGTGGCGGTGATCGATCCCGGCCCGGCGGTGCAGCGTTCTTTCGATCTGCAGGGAAGGACCCCTCTTGGCTGCCTCGCGCACCCCTTCTGCTCCGTCCGCTGACGCCATCGCGAACCGAACCGCCTCCCCCCGAGTCTCCTTCGCCAAGATCTTCGAGCCCCTCGGCGTCCCGGACCTCCTGGGTCTTCAGACCGAGAGCTTCGACTGGCTCCTCGGCAACGAGAAGTGGCAGGCGCGCGTCGCCGCCGCTGTCGAGGCCGGCCGCCAGGACGTCCCGGAGACCTCCGGCCTCGAGGAGATCTTCGAGGAGATCTCGCCGATCGAGGACTTCGGCCAGACGATGTCCCTGTCGTTCTCCAACCACCGCTTCGAGCCGCCCAAGTACACGGCCGACGAGTGCAAGGAGAAGGACTTCACGTACGCCGCGCCGCTCTTCGTCACCGCCGAGTTCGTCAACTACACGACCGGTGAGATCAAGAGCCAGACCGTCTTCATGGGCGACTTCCCGCTCATGAGCGACCGCGGCACCTTCATCATCAACGGGACCGAGCGCGTCGTCGTCTCGCAGCTCGTCCGTTCGCCGGGCGTGTACTTCGAGCGCGTCGCGGACAAGACGAGCGACCGCGACATCTTCAGCGCCAAGGTCATCCCGTCGCGCGGCGCGTGGCTCGAGTTCGAGATCGACAAGCGCGACGCCGTCGGCGTGCGCGTCGACCGCAAGCGCAAGCAGTCCGTGACGGTGCTGCTCAAGGCCCTCGGGATGACGGAGTCGGAGATCCGCGAGGAGTTCGCTGCGTTCCCGTCGATCCTCGACACCCTCGAGAAGGACCACGTCCACACCCAGGACGAGGCGCTGCTCGACCTCTACCGCAAGATCCGCCCGGGCGAGCCGCCGACGGTCGAGGCCGGCCGCGCGCTCCTCGAGAACTTCTACTTCAACTCGAAGCGCTACGACCTCGCCAAGGTCGGCCGCTACAAGCTGAACAAGAAGCTCGGCGTCGACGTGCCCCTCGCCGACTCCACGCTGTCCCAGGCCGACGTCGTCGCGACCATCAAGTACCTGGCCGCGCTGCACGCCGACGTCACGAACCTCCCCGGCACGCGGGGTGGCGAGGCCGTCGAGGTCCGCGTCGAGACGGACGACATCGACCACTTCGGCAACCGCCGCATCCGCGCCGTGGGCGAGCTCATCCAGAACCAGGTCCGCACCGGCCTGTCCCGGATGGAGCGCGTCGTGCGCGAGCGCATGACGACGCAGGACGTCGAGGCGATCACGCCGCAGACGCTCATCAACATCCGTCCCGTCGTGGCCTCCATCAAGGAGTTCTTCGGGACGAGCCAGCTGTCGCAGTTCATGGACCAGAACAACCCGCTCGCGGGCCTGACGCACAAGCGTCGTCTGTCGGCCCTCGGCCCGGGCGGTCTGTCCCGCGACCGCGCCGGCATGGAGGTCCGTGACGTCCACCCGTCGCACTACGGCCGCATGTGCCCGATCGAGACGCCTGAAGGCCCGAACATCGGCCTCATCGGCTCGCTCGCGTCGTACGGGCGGATCAACCCGTTCGGCTTCATCGAGACGCCGTACCGCCGGGTCATCAACGGCCGGGTCACCGACGACGTCGAGTACCTGACCGCGGACGACGAGGACCGGCACGTGATCGCCCAGGCGAACACGCCCCTCGCGCCCGACGGCACCTTCGTCACCGACCGCGTCCTCGTCCGCATCAAGGGCGGCGAGACCGACGACGTCCTCGCGACGAACGTCGACTACATGGACGTCTCGCCGCGCCAGATGGTGTCGGTCGCGACCGCGCTCATCCCGTTCCTCGAGCACGACGACGCGAACCGCGCCCTCATGGGCGCCAACATGCAGCGCCAGGCCGTGCCGCTCGTGCGTTCCGAGCTCCCGCTCGTGGGCACCGGCATGGAGCGTCGCGCGGCCGTCGACGCCGGCGACGTCATCGTCGCGACCAAGCCGGGTGTCGTCACCGAGGTGTCGGCCGACCTGGTGACCGTCGTGAACGACGACGGCACGACGTCGACGTACCGGGCGCAGAAGTTCCAGCGCTCCAACCAGGGCACGAGCTACAACCAGCGCGTGATCGTGGACGAGGGCCAGCGCGTCGAGGTCGGCTCCGTCCTCGGCGACGGCCCGGCGACGGACGAGGGCGAGCTCGCGCTCGGCCGGAACCTGCTCGTCGCGTTCATGTCGTGGGAGGGCCACAACTACGAGGACGCGATCATCCTCAGCCAGCGGCTCGTCCAGGACGACGTCCTGTCCTCGATCCACATCGAGGAGCACGAGGTCGACGCCCGCGACACCAAGCTCGGCCCGGAGGAGATCACGCGGGACATCCCGAACGTCTCCGAGGAGGCGCTGGCCGACCTGGACGAGCGGGGCATCATCCGCATCGGTGCCGAGGTCGCGGCCGGCGACATCCTGGTCGGCAAGGTCACGCCCAAGGGCGAGACCGAGCTGACCCCGGAGGAGCGTCTGCTCCGCGCGATCTTCGGCGAGAAGGCGCGCGAGGTCCGCGACACGTCGCTCAAGGTCCCCCACGGCGAGTCGGGCACGGTCATCGGCGTGCGCGAGTTCAACCGCGAGGACGGCGACGAGCTGCCCGCCGGCGTGAACCAGCTGGTCCGCGTGTACATCGCCAACCGGCGCAAGATCACGGACGGTGACAAGCTCGCCGGCCGTCACGGCAACAAGGGCGTCATCTCGAAGATCCTGCCGATCGAGGACATGCCGTTCCTCGCCGACGGGACCCCGGTCGACGTGATCCTCAACCCGCTCGGCGTGCCCGGCCGCATGAACGTCGGCCAGGTGCTCGAGACCCACCTCGGGTGGGTCGCCAAGCAGGGCTGGGACATCACGCTGGCCGAGGGCGACGACCTGTCCTGGCAGAAGAAGGTCCCGGAGATCGCCGCGAAGGCCGAGCCGGGCACGCCCGTCGCGACCCCGGTGTTCGACGGCCTGGAGGAGGTGGCCCTCACCGGCCTGCTGTCCACCACGCTCCCGAACCGCGACGGCGTCCGCACCGTCGGTGGCGACGGCAAGGCGCAGCTGTTCGACGGCCGCTCCGGCGAGCCGTTCCCGGCTCCCGTGTCGGTCGGCTACATGTACATCCTCAAGCTGCACCACCTGGTGGACGACAAGATCCACGCGCGGTCCACGGGTCCGTACTCGATGATCACGCAGCAGCCGCTCGGTGGTAAGGCGCAGTTCGGCGGCCAGCGCTTCGGCGAGATGGAGGTGTGGGCCCTCGAGGCCTACGGCGCGGCGTACACGCTGCAGGAGCTCCTCACCATCAAGTCCGACGACGTCCCCGGCCGCGTGAAGGTGTACGAGGCCATCGTCAAGGGCGAGAACATCCCCGACTCGGGCATCCCGGAGTCCTTCAAGGTGCTCCTCAAGGAGATGCAGTCGCTGTGCCTGAACGTGGAGGTCCTCTCCTCGGACGGCACCACGGTCGAGATGCGCGAGTCCGACGACGAGGTGTACCGCGCCGCGGAGGAGCTCGGGATCGACCTGTCGCGTCGCCCGAACGCCTCCAGCGTCGAAGAGATCTGACGAAAGCGACCCGGCCGTGCGCCGTCCTGCACGGACGCCGGCCGGGCTGCCACCACTGCTCCAGACATTCCCTGCACTGTTCACCACCGGGGCCACCGGCCCCACGGTGAGACGAAGGAAGTAGGAAACCTTGCTCGACGTCAACGTCTTCGACGAGCTGCGCATCGGCCTGGCCACGGCCGACGACATCCGTGCCTGGTCGCACGGCGAGGTCAAGAAGCCCGAGACCATCAACTACCGCACCCTCAAGCCCGAGAAGGACGGCCTCTTCTGCGAGAAGATCTTCGGCCCCACCCGGGACTGGGAGTGCTACTGCGGCAAGTACAAGCGCGTGCGCTTCAAGGGCATCATCTGCGAGCGCTGCGGCGTCGAGGTGACGCGCTCGAAGGTCCGCCGTGAGCGCATGGGCCACATCGAGCTCGCCGCGCCCGTCACGCACATCTGGTTCTTCAAGGGTGTGCCGAGCCGCCTCGGCTACCTGCTGGACCTCGCCCCGAAGGACCTCGAGAAGGTCATCTACTTCGCGGCCTACATGATCACGTGGGTCGACGCCGAGGGCCGCCAGGAAGACCTCCCCAACCTCCAGAACGAGATCGACCTGGAGCGCAAGGAGATCGAGAACCGGCGCGACAACGACATCAACACCCGCGCCACGAAGCTCGAGGCCGACCTGGCCGAGCTCGAGGCCGAGGGTGCCAAGGCCGACGCGCGCCGCAAGGTCCGCGACTCGGCCGAGCGCGAGATGGCGCAGATCCGCAAGCGCTCCGACGCGGAGCTCGACCGCCTCGACCAGGTCTGGGACCGGTTCAAGAACCTCAAGGTCGCCGACCTCGAGGGCGACGAGCTGCTCTACCGTCAGCTCCAGGACCGCTACGGCAGCTACTTCGAGGGCTCGATGGGCGCCGCGGCGATCCAGAAGCGCCTCGAGAGCTTCGACCTGGACGCCGAGGCCGAGTCGCTGCGCGAGATCATCCGCAGCGGCAAGGGCCAGCGCAAGACCCGCGCCCTCAAGCGCCTCAAGGTGGTCAACGCGTTCCTCACGACCACCAACTCGCCCACGGCGATGGTGCTCGACGCCGTCCCGGTCATCCCCCCGGACCTGCGCCCGATGGTGCAGCTCGACGGTGGCCGGTTCGCGACGTCGGACCTCAACGACCTGTACCGCCGGGTCATCAACCGCAACAACCGCCTGAAGCGGCTCCTCGACCTCGGCGCGCCCGAGATCATCGTGAACAACGAGAAGCGCATGCTCCAGGAGGCCGTGGACTCGCTCTTCGACAACGGCCGTCGTGGTCGCCCGGTCACGGGCCCCGGCAACCGTCCGCTGAAGTCGATCTCCGACATGCTCAAGGGCAAGCAGGGCCGGTTCCGCCAGAACCTGCTCGGCAAGCGCGTCGACTACTCGGGCCGTTCGGTCATCGTCGTCGGCCCGCAGCTCAAGCTGCACCAGTGCGGCCTGCCGAAGCAGATGGCGCTCGAGCTGTTCAAGCCGTTCGTCATGAAGCGGCTGGTCGACCTCAACCACGCGCAGAACATCAAGTCCGCGAAGCGCATGGTCGAGCGTGCCCGCCCGGTCGTGTGGGACGTGCTCGAGGAGGTCATCACCGAGCACCCGGTGCTGCTGAACCGTGCACCCACGCTGCACCGTCTCGGCATCCAGGCGTTCGAGCCGCAGCTCGTCGAGGGCAAGGCCATCCACCTGCACCCGCTCGTGTGCGCCGCGTTCAACGCGGACTTCGACGGCGACCAGATGGCGGTCCACCTGCCCCTGTCGGCGGAGGCGCAGGCCGAGGCCCGCGTCCTCATGCTGTCGAGCAACAACATCCTGAAGCCGTCGGACGGCCGCCCGGTCACCATGCCCTCCCAGGACATGATCATCGGTCTGTTCCACCTGACGAACGACCACAAGGGCTCCGAGGGCGAGGGTCGCGCGTTCAGCTCGGTCGCCGAGGCGATCATGGCGTTCGACCAGGGCACGCTCGACCTGAACGCCGAGATCAAGCTGCGGATCCCGGACCTGGTCCTGGACCCGGCGACGGCGCCCGAGGGCTACGTGCTCGGTGAGCCGTTCCTGTTCACGACGACGCTCGGCCGCGCGATCTTCAACGACACGCTGCCGGTGGACTACCCGTACGTGAACGAGATCGTCGACAAGAAGCGTCTGTCGACGATCGTGAACGAGCTGGCGGAGCGCTACCCCAAGGTGGACGTCGCCGCGTCGCTCGACGCGCTCAAGGAGGCCGGCTTCCGCTGGGCCACCCGTTCGGGCGTCACCATCGCCATCTCGGACGTCGCGACGCCGTCGGCCAAGCCGGCGATCCTCGCGGAGCACGAGGAGCGTGCGCTCAAGGTCCAGCAGCAGTACGACCGCGGTCTGATCACGGACGACGAGCGCCGCCAGGAGCTCATCGAGATCTGGACCCAGGCCACCGACAAGGTCGCGACGGCGATGCGGGAGAGCTTCCCGGAGCGCAACACGGTCTTCACGATGGTCGGCTCGGGCGCGCGTGGTAACTGGATGCAGGTCCGTCAGATCGCCGGTATGCGCGGCCTCGTGGCGAACCCGAAGGGCGAGATCATCCCGCGCCCGATCAAGTCCAACTACCGCGAGGGCCTGTCCGTCCTCGAGTACTTCATCGCGACCCACGGTGCCCGCAAGGGCCTCGCGGACACCGCGCTGCGTACCGCGGACTCCGGCTACCTGACCCGTCGTCTCGTCGACGTGTCGCAGGACGTCATCATCCGCGAGGAGGACTGCGGCACCGAGCGCGGCCTGCCGTTGCCCGTCGCCGAGAAGCTCGGCGACACCCTGGTCCGCCACTCCAAGGTGGAGACCAGCGTGTACGCGCGCAGCCTCGCCTCGGACGTCGAGGACGCCGACGGCAACGTCGTCGGCCACGCGGGCGAGGACGTGGGCGACGTGCTCATCGAGCGCCTCGTCGAGGCCGGCGTCACGGAGGTCAAGGTCCGTTCGGTCCTGACCTGCGAGTCCCGCGTCGGCACCTGCGCCAAGTGCTACGGCCGGTCGCTCGCGACCGGCAAGCTCGTCGACATCGGCGAGGCCGTCGGCATCATCGCGGCCCAGTCGATCGGTGAGCCCGGCACGCAGCTGACGATGCGTACGTTCCACACCGGTGGTGTCGCCTCCGCGGAGGACATCACCCAGGGTCTGCCGCGTGTCACCGAGCTCTTCGAGGCCCGGACCCCGAAGGGCGAGAGCCCGATCGCGGAGTTCTCGGGTCGCGTCGCGATCGACGACACCGAGCGCACCCGCCGGATCGTGCTCACGCCCGACGACGGCTCGGAGGAGATCGCCTACGCCGTCAGCAAGCGCTCGCGCCTGCTGGTGAACGACGGCGACCACGTCGAGGTCGGCACCCAGCTCGTCCAGGGCGCCGTCGACCCGAAGAAGGTGCTGCGCATCCTCGGCCCGCGTGCGACGCAGAAGCACCTGGTCGACGAGGTGCAGGAGGTCTACCGCTCCCAGGGCGTGGACATCCACGACAAGCACATCGAGGTCATCGTCCGGCAGATGCTGCGCCGCGTGACGGTGCTCGACTCGGGCGACTCGCAGCTCCTTCCGGGCGAGCTCGCCGAGCGCGGCCGGTTCGAGGACGCGAACCGCCGGGCGGTCGCCGAGGGCGGTCAGCCGGCCTCGGGTCGTCCGGAGCTCATGGGCATCACGAAGGCGTCGCTCGCGACGGACTCGTGGCTGTCCGCGGCGTCGTTCCAGGAGACCACGCGCGTGCTCACGGAGGCCTCGATGAGCGGCCGCCGCGACCCGCTGCTGGGCCTCAAGGAGAACGTCATCCTCGGTAAGCTCATCCCCGCCGGCACGGGTCTCCCGCGCTACCGCGAGGTCGACGTGGAGCCGACCGAGCAGGCGCGGGCCGAGCTCTTCCCGACGTTCGGCTACGACGAGATCGACTTCTCGCCGCTCGGCATGGGCACGGGCGAGGCGATCCCGCTCGACGACATCGACTTCGGCGACTTCCGCTGACGTCGTCCCGTCCGAGACCCCGAGGGGCCTGCCGCGCTGCGGTGGGCCCCTCGGGCGTCCCGGGCTTCCGGGCTCCGGACGCGGGTGCGCCGGAGGGGCGCCCTCGGGTAGGGTCTCCCGCTCTTTGACGGGACTTGCGGCGCCACGTAGACTTGTCGACTGTTGCCCGCGCCGTCGGGCCTGCTCTGATGCACCAGGGTGTTCGTGACGACCTCGAGTCTGTCCCGAACCGTCCGCCGACCTCGTCGGTGGCCCCTCGTGTCCGTTCGGATCTGGGCCTGATGTGAGTGCGCGGGCGAACCGCTCCGCCGGCCCTCCCAGGTCGTCGCGGACGGACCATCGGGCCGGTGGAAAGTGGCTGTAGCAGCACCCTCGGGTGCTGCTGGCGCCTCTTGCTGCCGGCGCCCCAGACACAGACCACTGTCGAGGCAGTCGCCTCGAGCAGCTCGAGAAGACACGGAGACGTAGTGCCTACGATCCAGCAGCTCGTCCGCAAGGGGCGGACATCGAAGGTGTCGAAGTCCAAGACACCCGCGCTCAAGGGTTCGCCCCAGCGCCGCGGCGTGTGCACGCGCGTGTACACCACCACCCCCAAGAAGCCGAACTCCGCGCTCCGCAAGGTCGCGCGCGTCAAGCTGTCCTCGGGCATCGAGGTCACGGCGTACATCCCCGGCGTCGGCCACAACCTGCAGGAACACTCCATCGTGCTCGTCCGCGGCGGCCGAGTGAAGGACCTCCCGGGTGTCCGCTACAAGATCGTGCGCGGCGCGCTCGACACGCAGGGCGTCAAGAACCGCAAGCAGGCGCGTAGCCGCTACGGCGCGAAGAAGGAGAAGGCCTGATGCCTCGTAAGGGTCCGGCCCCCAAGCGGCCGCTCGTCGTCGACCCCGTCTACGGGTCGCCCATCGTCACCCAGCTCGTCAACAAGGTCCTGCGCGACGGCAAGAAGTCGACCGCCGAGGCCATCGTCTACGGCGCCCTCGAGGGTGTCCGTGCGAAGACCGACCAGGACCCCGTCGTCGTGCTCAAGCGCGCGCTCGACAACGTCCGCCCGGCCCTCGAGGTCAAGTCCCGCCGCGTCGGCGGCGCGACCTACCAGGTGCCGATCGAGGTCCGCCCCGTGCGCGCCACGACGCTCGCGCTGCGCTGGCTCACCGACTACTCGCGCGCCCGTCGCGAGAAGACGATGACGGAGCGCCTGACGAACGAGATCCTCGACGCCTCCAACGGTCTCGGTGCTGCGGTCAAGCGCCGCGAGGACATGCACAAGATGGCCGACTCGAACAAGGCCTTCGCGCACTACCGCTGGTAGTCCGCCCCACGGCCCCGGCAACGCCGGGGCCGGGGGAGGCTCCGCACCATGCCGGCAGCCGCGCCCCCGCAACCACCCACGATCCAAGGGGTAAGACACCGTGGCACTTGACGTGCTGACCGACCTGAACAAGGTCCGCAACATCGGCATCATGGCGCACATCGATGCCGGCAAGACGACGACGACCGAGCGCATCCTGTTCTACACGGGCGTCAACTACAAGATCGGCGAGACGCACGACGGCGCGTCGACGATGGACTGGATGGAGCAGGAGCAGGAGCGCGGCATCACGATCACGTCGGCCGCGACGACCTGCTACTGGAAGAACAACCAGATCAACATCATCGACACGCCCGGCCACGTCGACTTCACGGTCGAGGTCGAGCGGTCGCTGCGCGTGCTCGACGGCGCCGTCGCGGTGTTCGACGGCAAGGAGGGCGTGGAGCCCCAGTCCGAGACGGTCTGGCGCCAGGCGGACAAGTACAACGTCCCGCGCATCTGCTTCGTCAACAAGATGGACAAGCTCGGCGCGGACTTCTACTTCACCGTCGACACGATCATCAACCGCCTCAAGGCGAAGCCGCTCGTGATCCAGCTCCCGATCGGCTCGGAGAACGACTTCATCGGCGTCGTGGACCTCATCGAGCAGAAGGCTCTGGTGTGGCGCGGCGAGACGAAGCTCGGCGAGCACTACGAGGTCGAGGAGATCCCCGCGGACCTCGTCGACAAGGTCGAGGAGTACCGCGCGGCACTCATCGAGGCCGTCGCCGAGACCGACGACGAGCTGCTCGAGAAGTTCCTCGGTGGCGAGGAGCTCTCGGTGGCCGAGATCAAGGCCGGCATCCGCAAGCTCACGATCTCGGGCGACGCGTTCCCCGTGCTGTGCGGCTCGGCGTTCAAGAACAAGGGCGTGCAGCCCATGCTCGACGCCGTGATCGACTACCTGCCGACCCCGCTCGACGTCCCGTCGGTCGAGGGCCACTCGGTGCGCAACCCGGAGGAGGTCATCGAGCGTCACCCCGACGCGAACGAGCCCTTCTCCGCGCTCGCGTTCAAGGTCGCGACGCACCCGTTCTTCGGCAAGCTGACGTACGTCCGCGTGTACTCGGGCCACGTCGCCCAGGGCGCGCAGGTGCTCAACTCGACGAAGGACAAGAAGGAGCGCATCGGGAAGCTCTTCCAGATGCACTCCAACAAGGAGAACCCGGTCGAGGACGCCACGGCCGGTCACATCTACGCGTTCATCGGCCTCAAGGACGTCACCACGGGTGACACGCTCTGCGACATCCAGCACCCCGTCGTCCTCGAGTCCATGACCTTCCCGGAGCCCGTCATCGACGTGGCGATCGAGCCGAAGACGAAGGCCGACCAGGAGAAGCTCTCCACGGCCATCCAGAAGCTCGCCGAGGAAGACCCGACCTTCCGGGTCAAGCTCGACCAGGAGACCGGCCAGACCGTCATCGGCGGCATGGGCGAGCTCCACCTCGACATCCTCGTCGACCGCATGCGTCGCGAGTTCAAGGTCGAGGCCAACGTCGGCAAGCCGCAGGTCGCGTACCGCGAGACCATCCGCCGCAAGACGGAGAAGGTCGACTACACGCACAAGAAGCAGACCGGCGGCTCCGGCCAGTTCGCGAAGGTCCAGGTGACCTTCGAGCCTCTGGACACGGCGGAGGGCGAGCTCTACGAGTTCAAGAACGCGGTGACCGGCGGTCGTATCCCGCGCGAGTACATCCCGTCCGTCGACGCCGGCATCCAGTCCGCCATGGAGCAGGGCGTGCTCGCCGGCTTCCCGCTGGTCGGGGTCAAGGCGACGCTGCTCGACGGGGCCTACCACGAGGTGGACTCCTCCGAGATGGCGTTCAAGATCGCGGGCTCGATGGTGCTCAAGGAGGGCGTGCGGCGGGCCGACCCGGTCCTGCTCGAGCCCGTCATGGCCGTCGAGGTGCGTACGCCCGAGGAGTACATGGGCGACGTCATCGGCGACATCAACTCCCGTCGAGGCATGATCCAGTCGATGGAGGACGCCACCGGCGTCAAGGTCGTCCGTGCCCAGGTGCCGCTCTCGGAGATGTTCGGCTACATCGGGGACCTGCGTTCCAAGACGCAGGGCCGCGCGGTGTACTCGATGCAGTTCGACAGCTACGCCGAGGTTCCCCGGAACGTCGCGGACGAGATCATCAAGAAGACCCGGGGCGAGTGAGTCCCCACAGGTCGACCATCTAGAATCACCACATCAACCTGTAGCGACGCGCTTCGGCGCACCTACCCCGAGTCCCAGGAGGACCCCAGTGGCTAAGGCCAAGTTCGAGCGGACCAAGCCGCACGTCAACATCGGCACGATCGGTCACGTCGACCACGGCAAGACCACGCTGACGGCGGCCATCTCGAAGACGCTCGCGGACACGTACCCGGACCTGCCGGCGAACGTGCAGCGCAACTTCGACGAGATCGACGCGGCGCCCGAGGAGAAGCAGCGCGGTATCACGATCAACATCGCGCACATCGAGTACGAGACGCCGAAGCGCCACTACGCGCACGTCGACGCCCCGGGTCACGCCGACTACATCAAGAACATGATCACCGGTGCCGCCCAGATGGACGGCGCGATCCTGGTGGTCGCCGCGACCGACGGTCCGATGGCCCAGACGCGTGAGCACGTCCTGCTCGCCCGCCAGGTCGGCGTTCCCTACCTGCTCGTGGCGCTCAACAAGTCCGACATGGTCGACGACGAGGAGATCCTCGAGCTCGTCGAGATGGAGGTCCGTGAGCTCCTCTCCTCGCAGGGCTTCGACGGCGACGACGCGCCGGTCGTGCGCGTCTCCGGCCTGAAGGCGCTCGAGGGCGACCCCGAGTGGACCAAGAAGGTCCTCGAGCTCATGGAGGCCGTGGACGAGAACGTCCCCGACCCCGTCCGTGACCTCGACAAGCCGTTCCTCATGCCGATCGAGGACGTCTTCACGATCACCGGTCGTGGCACCGTCGTCACCGGCAAGGTCGACCGCGGTCGCCTCGCGCTGAACTCCGAGGTCGAGATCGTCGGCATCCGCCCCGCGCAGAAGACCACGGTCACCGGCATCGAGACCTTCCACAAGTCGATGGAAGAGGCGCAGGCCGGCGACAACACCGGTCTCCTCCTCCGTGGCATCAAGCGTGAGGACGTCGAGCGCGGCCAGGTCGTCGTCAAGCCGGGCTCGATCACGCCGCACACCAACTTCGAGGCGCAGGTCTACATCCTGGACAAGAACGAGGGTGGGCGTCACAACCCGTTCTACTCGAACTACCGTCCGCAGTTCTACTTCCGGACCACGGACGTCACCGGCGTCATCACGCTGCCCGAGGGCACCGAGATGGTCATGCCCGGCGACAACACCGAGATGACGGTCGAGCTGATCCAGCCGATCGCCATGGAGGAGGGCCTCGGCTTCGCGATCCGCGAGGGTGGCCGCACCGTCGGTTCGGGTCGTGTCACCAAGATCCTCAAGTGATCTGAGCTGACCTGATCCAGCCGGGACGCGGGCGTCGCCCGCGTCCCGGCGGTTCCACGAGGGCCCCGGCACCGTCGAGGTGCCGGGGCCCTCGTGCGCCGATCCTGGAGGGTTTCACCGGGCGCCCGCCGACGCCGATTGGCGTCGAGGCCCGTTCGTGTGGCAAACTGTTCAGGTTGCCTGTTACAGGTGCGCTCCTTCATGTATCGAACACTGTGTTGAACCGCGGTGCCAGGTCCTTCGGGGCCGGCCGGGCGTCGACTCTGCTGGACGATGCAGATCGAGCCCCGCGGAACACCGTTTCGAACAGGCGAGCGCACGTTGAGGGTCGTCACCGCAGCCCTGGGCCTGAGCCCGGGGGAGCGGGACACCCGAACACCACGGCCCCGGTACCCGGGTGGTACGCGCTGTGGCGCGTCGCACTAAGCGACACGCCCGAGCGCGGGGGTCGGACAGACATAGCGGTTCGAGAGAGAGAGTCAGACGACGCCATGGCGGGACAGAAGATCCGCATCCGGCTCAAGTCCTACGACCACGAGGTCATCGACAGTTCGGCGCGCAAGATCGTCGACACGGTGACCCGCGCTGGTGCGACGGTCGTGGGTCCGGTGCCGCTGCCGACCGAGAAGAACGTGTTCGTCGTGATCCGGTCGCCTCACAAGTACAAGGACAGCCGCGAGCACTTCGAGATGCGCACGCACAAGCGGCTCATCGACATCATCGATCCCACGCCCAAGGCCGTCGACTCGCTGATGCGACTCGACCTGCCGGCCGACGTGAACATCGAGATCAAGCTCTGAGGCTGGGGAGGAGACGACAATGACTACCCAGCAGAACGAGCGCGCCGTCAAGGCCGTCCTCGGCACCAAGCTCGGCATGACCCAGACCTGGGACGAGAACGGACGCCTCGTGCCCGTGACCGTCGTCCAGGTCGGTTCGAACGTCGTGACCCAGGTCCGGACGCAGGACGCCGACGGCTACACCGCCGTCCAGCTCGCGTTCGGCCAGATCGACCCGCGCAAGGTGACGCAGCCCCTCAAGGGCCACTTCGAGAAGGCCGGCGTCACGCCGCGCCGTCACGTCGCGGAGATCCGCACGACCGACTCCGCCGAGTACGAGCTCGGCCAGGAGCTGACCGCCGAGGTGTTCGAGGCCGGCCAGCTGGTCGACGTCGTGGGCACCACGAAGGGCAAGGGCACCGCCGGCGTCATGAAGCGTCACGGCTTCGCCGGTGTCAGCGCCTCGCACGGTTCGCACCGTAACCACCGCAAGCCCGGGTCGATCGGTGGGGCCTCGACCCCGTCGCGCGTCTTCAAGGGCCTGCGCATGGCTGGTCGCATGGGCCACGACCGTCAGACCACCCAGAACCTGACCGTCCACGCGGTCGACGCCGACAAGGGCCTGCTGCTCGTCAAGGGTGCCGTGCCCGGCCCCAAGGGCGGCGTCGTCCTCGTCCGCACCGCGGCCAAGAGCGCCGTGAAGGAGGCCTGATCGTCATGGCCACGCTCACCGTCGACGTCCTGGACCCGCAGGGCAAGAAGGCCGGCTCCGCCGAGCTTCCTGCCGAGGTGTTCGACGTCCAGACCAACATCCCGCTGATCCACCAGGTCGTCGTCGCGCAGCTCGCTGCGGCGCGCCAGGGCACCCACGACACGAAGTCTCGTGGCGAGGTCTCGGGTGGCGGCAGGAAGCCGTACAAGCAGAAGGGCACCGGCCGCGCCCGTCAGGGCTCGACCCGCGCGCCGCAGTTCGCCGGGGGTGGCGTCGTCCACGGCCCGACCCCGCGCGACTACAGCCAGCGCACGCCCAAGAAGATGAAGGCGGCCGCGCTGCGCGGTGCGCTCTCGGACCGTGCCCGCGCCGGGCGCGTCCACGTCGTGACCGGCTTCGGCATCGAGGACGCTCCGTCCACGCGTGCCGCGGTCGCAGTGCTGACGACCGTGTCGTCTCGCCGTCACGTGCTCGTCGTGCACGAGCGCGGGGACGAGCTCGCGGTCAAGTCGCTGCGGAACGCGGAGCAGGTCCACCTGCTCCCGGCCGACCAGCTCAACACGTACGACGTCCTGATCTCGGACGACGTGGTGTTCACCCAGGGTGCGCTCGAGGCGTTCCTCGCCGGCCCGCCCGCGGGCCGCTCGGTGAAGGCCGTCGCGTCGGGTTCCGAGGCCGCGGACAACGCTGAGGAGACCGAGAAGTGACCACCGTGCAGAAGGACCCGCGCGACATCCTGATCGCGCCGGTCGTCTCCGAGAAGAGCTACGGGCTCCTGGACGAGGGCAAGTACACGTTCCTCGTGGACCCGCGAGCCAACAAGACCGAGATCAAGATCGCTGTCGAGAAGGTCTTCTCGGTCAAGGTCGCGTCGGTCAACACCATCAACCGCAAGGGCAAGACCCGTCGCACGCGGTCCGGCATCGGCAAGCGCAAGGACACGAAGCGCGCGATCGTCACCCTCCGCGAGGGCACGATCGACATCTTCGGCTGAGCCGGACGAGAGGCAAGTGAGGACAGACCCCGATGGGAATCCGTAAGTACAAGCCGACAACCCCGGGCCGTCGCGGCTCGAGCGTCGCCGACTTCGCCGAGATCACGCGTTCGACGCCCGAGAAGTCGCTCGTCCGTCCGCTCTCCAAGAGCGGCGGCCGCAACAGCTCGGGTCGTATCACGACGCGCCACAAGGGCGGTGGCCACAAGCGCCAGTACCGCGTCATCGACTTCCGTCGCCATGACAAGGACGGCGTGCCGGCCACGGTCGCGCACATCGAGTACGACCCCAACCGCACCGCGCGCATCGCGCTGCTGCACTACGCGGACGGCGAGAAGCGCTACATCATCGCGCCGAACAAGCTGCGTCAGGGCGACCGCATCGAGAACGGTGCCGGCGCGGACATCAAGCCCGGCAACAACCTGCCGCTGCGCAACATCCCGACCGGTACGGTCATCCACGCCATCGAGCTGCGGCCCGGCGGCGGTGCGAAGATCGCCCGTTCGGCCGGCGCCAGCGTGCAGCTCGTCGCGAAGGACGGCCCTTACGCCCAGCTGCGTATGCCGTCCGGCGAGATCCGCAACGTCGACCTGCGCTGCCGCGCCACGGTCGGCGAGGTCGGCAACGCCGAGCAGTCGAACATCAACTGGGGCAAGGCAGGCCGCATGAGGTGGAAGGGCAAGCGCCCGACCGTCCGTGGTGTCGCCATGAACCCGGTCGACCACCCGCACGGTGGTGGCGAGGGCAAGACGTCCGGTGGACGTCACCCGGTGAGCCCCTGGGGCCAGCCGGAGGGCCGCACCCGCCGCCCGAACAAGCCGAGCGACAAGCTGATCGTCCGCCGTCGCCGCACCGGCAAGAAGCGCTGATAGGAGCCTGACAGATGCCTCGTAGCCTGAAGAAGGGCCCCTTCGTCGACGACCACCTCCAGAAGAAGGTGGACGTGCAGAACGAGAAGGGGACCAAGAACGTCATCAAGACCTGGTCCCGTCGGTCGGTCATCACGCCCGACTTCCTCGGCCACACCTTTGCCGTGCACGACGGTCGCAAGCACACCCCGGTGTTCGTCACCGAGGCGATGGTCGGCCACAAGCTCGGCGAGTTCGCGCCCACGCGGACGTTCCGCGGCCACGTGAAGGACGACAAGAAGGGTCGTCGCCGCTGAGCGCAGCGCGCCGGGCCCAGCCCGACGACGCAGCGACAGCGCAGCGACGGACCTGACGGTCGTCGAGAGACAAGAAGGTAGGACAGCAATGGAAGCCAAGGCGCAGGCGCGGTTCGTCCGTGTCACGCCCCAGAAGGCCCGGCGCGTCGTGGACCTCATCCGTGGCAAGCAGGCCTCCGAGGCCGTGGCGGTGCTCAAGTTCGCGCCGCAGGCCGCGAGCGAGCCGATCCGCAAGGTCGTGGAGTCCGCGATCGCGAACGCCCGGGTGAAGGCCGACCGCGCGAGCCAGGCGTTCGACGAGCAGCAGCTCGTCGTGACCGCCGCGTTCGTCGACGAGGGGCCGACGCTCAAGCGGTTCCGTCCGCGGGCGCAGGGGCGTGCGAGCCAGATCCTCAAGCGGACCAGCCACATCACCGTGGTCGTGGCTCCGCGTGACGACGAGAAGGGAAGGGCCCGATAGTGGGACAGAAGGTTCACCCGCTGGGGTACCGACTCGGCATCACCACCGACCACCGGTCGCGCTGGTTCGCCGACAGCACGAAGCCTGGCCAGCGGTACCGCGACTACGTCCAGGAGGACGTCAAGATCCGGAAGCTCATGAGCACGGGTCTCGAGCGCGCGGGCATCGCCAAGGTCGAGATCGAGCGGACGCGTGACCGCGTGCGCGTCGACATCCACACGGCGCGTCCGGGCATCGTCATCGGACGCCGTGGCGCCGAGGCAGACCGCCTGCGCGGGGAGCTCGAGAAGCTCACCGGCAAGCAGGTCCAGCTCAACATCCTCGAGGTCAAGAACCCCGAGATCGACGCCCAGCTCGTCGCGCAGGGCATCGCCGAGCAGCTCGCGAGCCGCGTGTCCTTCCGTCGTGCGATGCGCAAGGGCATGCAGTCCGCGCAGCGCGCCGGCGCGAAGGGCATCCGCGTGCAGTGCTCGGGTCGTCTCGGCGGCGCCGAGATGAGCCGGTCGGAGTTCTACCGCGAGGGTCGTGTGCCGCTGCACACGCTCCGCGCGAACATCGACTACGGCTTCTTCGAGGCCCGCACCACCTTCGGCCGCATCGGCGTGAAGGTGTGGATCTACAAGGGCGACATGACCGAGAAGGAGTTCGCCGCGCAGCAGGCGTCCTCCGCCGGCCGTCCGGCCCGTGGCGGCCGCGGCGAGCGTGGCGACCGTCCGCGCGGCGGCCGTCGTAACGACCGTCCCGCGGCCGGCACCCCGGCCTCGGCCGAGGCTCCGACCCCGTCGTCGGCTCCTGCCGAGGCGTCGGAGCCGGCCCCTGAGTCCGGAACGGAGGCGTGAGCGATGCTGATCCCTCGCAGGCTCAAGCACCGTAAGCAGCACCACCCGAAGCGCTCCGGCGCGGCCAAGGGTGGCACGACGATCTCGTTCGGCGACTTCGGCATCCAGGCTCTCGAGCCGGCCTACGTCACCAACCGGCAGATCGAGGCTGCTCGTATCGCCATGACCCGCCACATCAAGCGTGGCGGCAAGGTCTGGATCAACATCTACCCGGACCGTCCCCTGACCAAGAAGCCGGCGGAGACCCGCATGGGCTCCGGTAAGGGTTCCCCCGAGTGGTGGGTCGCCAACGTCAAGCCCGGACGCATCGTGTTCGAGCTCGCCGGTGTCGACGAGGAGCTGGCCCGCGAGGCCATGCGCCGCGCGATCCACAAGCTCCCGATGAAGTGCCGTTTCGTGGTGCGCGAGGGTGGTGCTAGCTGATGGCTATCGGTACCAAGGAGCTCGCGACGAGCGAGCTCGACACGTTCGACGACGAGAAGCTCGTCGCCGAGCTGAAGAAGGCCAAGGAAGAGCTGTTCAACCTCCGCTTCCAGTCGGCGACCGGGCAGCTCGACTCGACGGGTCGGCTGAAGGCGGTTCGCCGCGACATCGCGCGGATCTACACGATCCTGCGTGAGCGCGAGCTGGGCATCCGTACGGCCCCGAGCGCGAGCGAGTGAGTGAGGCTGAGATGAGCGAGAAGACACAGAACGACGAGGCTGCCGCCCAGGCAGCCGACGAGCAGCGCGCGAACCGCAAGACGCGCCGCGGCTACGTCGTCAGCGACAAGATGGACAAGACCGTCGTGATCGCCGTCGAGGACCGGGTCAAGCACCCCCTGTACGGCAAGGTCATGCGCCGCACGAGCAAGGTCAAGGCGCACGACGAGCAGAACTCTGCCGGCGTCGGTGACCTCGTCCTGATCATGGAGACCCGGCCGCTGTCCGCCACCAAGCGGTGGCGCGTGGTCGAGATCCTCGAGAAGGCCAAGTAGTCGCTGACCCGCCTGGCGGCGGGACGCCGCCGGCGGTGGCCGGCCGTGCGCGAGCACGGCCGGCCCGCCGGCACCACAGACAACCATCCGTTCGGCAAGGCTCGCCGCGAGGCGAGAACCGGCTCGACAACAGGAGTTCACTGACATGATCCAGCAGGAGTCGCGACTTCGGGTCGCCGACAACACGGGTGCCAAGGAGATCCTCTGCATCCGTGTTCTCGGCGGTTCCGGCCGTCGCTACGCCGGAATCGGCGACACGATCGTCGCCACCGTCAAGGACGCGATCCCGGGCGGCAACGTCAAGAAGGGCGACGTGGTCAAGGCCGTCGTCGTCCGCACCGTCAAGGAGCGCCGTCGTCCCGACGGTTCCTACATCAAGTTCGACGAGAACGCCGCCGTGATCCTCAAGAACGACGGCGAGCCCCGCGGTACGCGCATCTTCGGCCCTGTCGGCCGTGAGCTCCGTGACAAGCGGTTCATGAAGATCATCTCGCTGGCGCCGGAGGTGCTCTGACCATGGCGAAGATCAAGAAGGGCGACCAGGTCCTCGTGATCTCCGGTCGCGACAAGGGCAAGACGGGCCGCGTCCTGGAGGTCCTCAAGGACTCCGACCGCGTCATCGTCGAGGGTGTCCAGCGCGTCACCAAGCACACCAAGGTCGGCCAGAACGACCGCGGCACGCGCACGGGTGGCCTGGAGACCGTCGAGGCGCCGATCCACGTGTCGAACGTGATGGTCGTCGACCCGGAGACGAAGAAGGGCACCCGCGTCGGGTACCGCACCGAAGAGGTCGAGCGTGACGGCCGCAAGCGCACGGTTCGCGTGCGCGTCGCCAAGCGCTCCGGTAAGGACATCTGATGACGACTGAGACCACCGAGGCCCCGGTGACGACCGTCCCGCGCCTCAAGGACCGCTACCGCAGCGAGATCGTCGCCGGTCTGCGCGAGGAGTTCGGCCACGAGAACGTCAACCAGGTCGCACGCGTGACCAAGGTCGTCGTGAACATGGGCGTCGGCGACGCCGCGAAGGACTCCAAGCTCATCGAGGGCGCGATCCGCGACCTGGCCCTGATCACGGGTCAGAAGCCGCAGGTCACCCGCGCTCGCAAGTCCATCGCGCAGTTCAAGCTGCGCGAGGGCATGCCGATCGGCGCGCACACCACGCTGCGTGGCGACCGGATGTGGGAGTTCCTCGACCGGCTGCTGTCGCTCGCGCTGCCGCGCATCCGTGACTTCCGCGGCCTGTCCGACAAGCAGTTCGACGGACACGGGAACTACACGTTCGGCCTCACGGAGCAGTCCATGTTCCACGAGATCGACCAGGACAAGATCGACCGCGTCCGCGGCATGGACATCACGATCGTGACGACCGCGACGACGGATGCCGAGGGTCGTTCCCTGCTGCGCCGTCTCGGCTTCCCGTTCAAGGAGAACTGACATGGCGAAGAAGGCCCTGATCAACAAGGCGGCCGCGAAGCCCAAGTTCGCGGTCCGTGCCTACACCCGGTGCCAGCGGTGCGGTCGTCCGCACTCGGTGTACCGCAAGTTCGGTCTCTGCCGCGTGTGCCTTCGCGAGATGGCGCACCGTGGAGAGCTCCCCGGCGTCACCAAGAGCAGCTGGTAACGACTACGTCGTAGGTCCGCACGGGACCCGCGAGACGCACGTCCCGCACCTGTGACGGATACCCCGACGAGGAAGGGCTGAAGCCCAATGACCATGACCGACCCGATCGCAGACATGCTCACGCGTCTGCGAAACGCGAACTCGGCACACCACGACACGGTGACCATGCCGTTCTCGAAGCTGAAGTCTCACATCGCTGAGATCCTTCAGGCCGAGGGCTACATCACCGGCTGGAGCGTCGAGGACGCTCCCGTGGGCAAGAACCTGACCATCACGCTCAAGTACGGCCAGAGCCGGGAGCGCGCCCTGTCGGGCGTGCGCCGCGTCTCGAAGCCCGGCCTGCGCGTGTACGCAAAGTCCACCAACCTGCCCAAGGTCCTCGGCGGCCTCGGCGTGGCGATCCTGTCCACGTCCTCCGGCCTCCTGACGGACCGTCAGGCCCAGTCGAAGGGCGTGGGCGGGGAAGTCCTCGCCTTCGTCTGGTAACGGAAAGGAGATACGCCAATGTCTCGTATCGGCAAGATCCCCGTTCCGGTCCCGGCCGGCGTGGACGTCACCGTCAGCGGCGCGCTCGTGACCGTGAAGGGCCCCAAGGGCTCTCTCGAGCACACGATCCCCGCCCCCATCAAGGTCGAGCAGTCGGACGGCACCCTCGTGGTCACCCGTCCGGACGACGAGCGCGCCTCGCGTGCCCTGCACGGCCTGACCCGCACCCTGCTCGCCAACCTCGTCACCGGCGTGACCGACGGTTACGAGAAGAAGCTCGAGATCGTCGGCACCGGTTACCGCGTGACGGCGAAGGGCTCGGACCTCGAGTTCGCGCTCGGCTTCTCGCACCCCGTGGTCGTCAAGGCCCCCACGGGCATCACGTTCGCGGTCGAGAGCCCCACCAAGTTCTCGGTGAGCGGCATCGACAAGCAGCAGGTCGGCGAGGTCGCAGCGAACATCCGCAAGATCCGCAAGCCCGAGCCGTACAAGGGCAAGGGCGTGCGCTACGCCGGCGAGGTCGTCCGCCGCAAGGTCGGAAAGGCTGGTAAGTGATCATGGCTGTCATTGTCAAGGGCAAGGGCAAGCAGATCTCCCGTACGCGCCGTCACCTGCGCCTGCGCAAGAAGATCTCCGGTACGCCGGCCCGTCCGCGCCTCGTGGTGACGCGCTCGTCGCGTCACATCACGGCCCAGGTCGTCGACGACACCGTGGGGCGGACGCTCGCGTCGGCCTCGTCGCTCGAGGCTGACCTGCGTGCCTCGGACGGCGACAAGAGCGCCAAGGCGCGCAAGGTCGGCGAGCTCGTCGCCGAGCGCGCGAAGGCCGCCGGCGTCGACGCCGTCGTGTTCGACCGCGGCGGCAACAAGTACCACGGCCGGGTCGCTGCGGTGGCGGACGGCGCCCGCGAGGGTGGTCTGTCGCTGTGACCACGTACGCACGGAAGCAGAGGATTTTCTGATGGCTGCAGGGCAGCGCAACACCGGCGCTCCGGGCGCCGCGAACGAGGGCGCCGGTGAGCGCTCGAACGACCGGGGTGGCCGCCGCGGTGGCGGCGACCGCCGGGACAACCGTCGCCAGGACGCCGAGAAGAACGCCTTCGTCGAGCGCGTCGTGACGATCAACCGCGTCTCGAAGGTCGTCAAGGGCGGCCGCCGCTTCAGCTTCACCGCGCTCGTCGTGGTGGGCGACGGCGACGGCACCGTGGGCGTCGGCTACGGGAAGGCCAAGGAGGTGCCCGCGGCGATCGCCAAGGGCGTCGAGGAGGCGAAGAAGAGCTTCTTCCGCGTCCCTCGCATCCAGGGCACGATCCCGCACCCCGTCCAGGGTGAGGCCGCCGCCGGCGTCGTCTTCCTGCGTCCGGCCGCGCCGGGTACCGGTGTCATCGCCGGTGGTCCGGTGCGCGCCGTGCTGGAGTGCGCGGGGATCCACGACGTCCTGAGCAAGTCGCTCGGCTCGTCGAACTCGATCAACATCGTGCACGCGACCGTCGCGGCGCTGCGTGGGCTCGAGGAGCCCGCCGCCGTCGCCGCGCGTCGTGGCCTGCCGCTCGAGGACGTGGCTCCGGCCGCGCTCCTGCGCTCGCAGGCCGCCGGCCGCGCCGACGCAGCTGCGAAGGTGGGTGCGTGATGGCTCGTCTCAAGGTGACCCAGACCAAGTCCGCCATCGGCGGCAAGCAGAACCAGCGTGACACGCTGCGGACCCTGGGCCTCAAGCGGATCGGCGACACCGCCGTGAAGGAGGACCGCCCGGAGATCCGCGGCATGGTCAAGACGGTGGCGCACCTCGTCGCCGTCGAGGAGGTCGAGTGATCATGGCCGAGAACAAGAACGACGACGTGACGCCCCAGGCGGCCGAGGAGCCCAAGAAGCCGGCCCGCAAGGCCCCGGCGAAGAAGGCGACCGAGGCTGCTGCCGAGGCGGCTCCCGCGAAGAAGGCGCCGGCTCGCAAGCCGGCCGCCAAGAAGGCGGAGACCGCTGCCGAGGCCGAGGCCCCGAAGAAGCCCGCTGCCAAGGCGACCAAGGCTGCGGCGAAGGCCGAGCCCGAGGTCGGCGCCGGCGGCACCCTGAAGGTGCACCACCTGCGTCCGGCCCCCGGCGCCAAGACCGCGAAGACCCGTGTGGGTCGCGGTGAGGCGTCGAAGGGTAAGACGGCTGGTCGTGGTACCAAGGGCACCAAGGCCCGCTACCAGGTTCCGGCGCGCTTCGAGGGTGGCCAGATGCCGCTCCACATGCGTCTGCCGAAGCTGCGTGGGTTCAAGAACCCGTTCCGTGTCGAGTACCAGGTCGTGAACCTGGACAAGCTCGCGTCGCTGTACCCCGAGGGTGGCTCCGTCACCGTCGAGGACCTCGTCGCGAAGGGCGCGGTCCGCAAGGGCCAGCTCGTCAAGGTGCTCGGCACCGGCGAGCTCTCGGTGAAGCTCGACGTCGCGGTGGACGCGCTGTCGGGCTCGGCGAAGGACAAGATCCTCGCCGCCGGCGGTTCGGTCTCCGAGGACTGAGAAGTGACGGCCAGGGCCGGCGGTGCACATGCGCCGTCGGCCCTGGTGTCTCTCACGACCGGCGTTCCGCCGGTCGTGCGCACCGGCCCCTGGGCTTCCGAGACGGATTGCGGGATCCTGGGGCAGAGCGGCTAAGGTGCCGACGGTGCGACGCACGCCACAGCGTGCCGCCTGACGGCCGACGACCTCGTCGGTCGCTGATGAACCCGCCCACGGCGGACCAGGAGGATAGGTGCTCAGCGCATTCGGCCGGGCTTTCCGGACGCCCGATCTGCGGCGCAAGCTGCTGTTCACGATCGCGATCATGGCGATCTTCCGGCTGGGCTCGTTCATCCCGACCCCGGGGGTGAGCTACCCGAACGTCCAGCAGTGCATCGACGAGACCGCGAGCAACAACGACCTGCTCGGCCTGGTCAACCTGTTCAGCGGCGGAGCCCTGCTCAAGCTGTCGGTGTTCGCGCTCGGGATCATGCCGTACATCACGGCGAGCATCATCATCCAGCTCCTGCGGGTGGTGATCCCTCGCTTCGAGGCCCTGCACAAGGAGGGCCAGTCGGGGACCGCGAAGCTCACGCAGTACACCCGCTACCTCACCATCGCTCTCGCGATCCTCCAGTCGACGACGATCATCACGACCGCGCGCACGGGCGTCCTGTTCCAGGGCTGCTCGGAGTCGGTCATCCCGAACGACTCGGTGGTCAACCTCGCGATCATGGTGATCACGATGACGGCCGGTACCGGCCTGATCATGTGGCTCGGTGAGCTCATCACGGAGCGCGGCGTCGGCAACGGCATGTCGCTCCTGATCTTCACGTCGATCGCCGCGAGCTTCCCCAGCGCGCTGTGGTCGATCGCCGGCGGCAACGGCGGGGTCGGCAAGTTCATCGTCGTGATCGCGCTCTGCGTCGTGGTGATCGGGCTCGTGGTCTTCGTCGAGCAGTCGCAGCGACGGATCCCGGTCCAGTACGCCAAGCGCATGGTCGGTCGGCGCATGTACGGGGGCTCGTCCACCTACATCCCGATCAAGATCAACATGGCCGGCGTGATCCCGATCATCTTCGCGTCGTCGCTGCTCGCGATCCCCGGGCTGATCGCCCAGTTCGCGGACCAGTCGGCCGGCTGGGTGCAGTGGGTGTCACGGAACCTCGCGAGCCAGGACGCTCCGCTGCACATCGTGCTCTACACGGTGCTGATCCTGTTCTTCTGCTTCTTCTACACGGCGATCACGTTCAACCCGGACGAGGTCGCGGACAACATGAAGACGTACGGCGGCTTCATCCCCGGTATCCGTGCCGGCCGACCGACCGCCGAGTACCTCGACTACGTCATCACGCGCATCACCTCGGCCGGGTCGCTGTACCTGGCGATCGTGGCGTTGATCCCGACGATCGCGTTCATCATGCTGAACGTGTCGACGAACATCCCGTTCGGCGGCAGCTCGATCCTGATCGTCGTGGGCGTGGGCCTCGAGACCGTCAAGCAGATCGACAGCCAGCTGCAGCAGCGGCACTATGAAGGGTTCCTCCGTTGAGCACACGTCTCGTCATCATGGGTCCGCAGGGCGCGGGCAAGGGCACTCAGGCCGCGCGCCTGGCGGAGCACCTCGGCGTCCCGGCGATCTCGACGGGCGACATCTTCCGCGCCAACATCAAGGGCGGCACCGAGCTCGGCGTGCTCGCGCAGTCGTACACCGCGAAGGGCGAGCTCGTCCCGGACTCGGTGACGAACGGCATGGTCCGCGACCGGCTGGCTCAGGCCGACGCGGCAGCGGGCTTCATCCTTGACGGGTACCCGCGCAACGCGGCACAGGTCGTCGAGCTCGACAAGATCCTGGCGGACGCCGGCGTCGCGCTCGACGGCGTGATCGAGCTGGTGGCAGAGCGTGACGAGCTCCTCGCGCGGCTCCGCAAGCGGGCCGAGATCGAGGGCCGCGAGGACGACACCGAGGACGCGATCGCGCGGCGCCTCGACATCTACGCGGAGCAGACCGCGCCCCTCACGGACGCCTACGCGCAGCGTGGGCTGCTCGTCCGGGTCGACGGCATCGGGCAGATCGACGAGGTCACGCAGCGGCTCGTCGCAGCCCTGGACGGCCGGGTCTCCTGACCCGAGGATCCCTCTCGGCGTGCGCCGGGACGGGGGAGCGACGGGGCGAGCGAACATGTTCGGACGCGACCACATCGAGTACAAGACCGCCGACCAGGTGCGGCTCATGCGCAGCGCGGGCCTGGTGGTCGCCGACGTGCACGCGGCCGTCCGGGCGGCCGTCGTCGCCGGGGTGACGACGGCCGAGCTGGACGCGGTGGCCGCGGAGGCGCTCCGCGCCGCGGGGGCCACGTCGTCGTTCCTCGGCTACGAGGGCTACCCGGCGACGATCTGCGTCTCCGTGAACGACGAGGTCATCCACGGCATCCCCGGCGACCGCGTGCTGCGTCCCGGGGACGTCGTCTCGGTGGACGCGGGGGCGGTCGTCGACGGCTGGCACGGCGACGCCGCGTTCTCCGTGGTGCTGCCGGGGGCGGTCGGCGTGGTTGCCGATCCGGCGGACACGGCGCTCGTCGAGACGACCGAGCGTGCGATGTGGGCCGGCATCGCGGCGCTGGCGGGGGCCTCCCGGCTGGACGTCGTCGGCGCCGCCGTGGAGGACGTCGCGGAGGGCGGCCCGGAGGGCCCCTACGGCATCGTCGAGGAGTACGTCGGGCACGGGATCGGCACCCGGATGCACGAGGATCCCGACGTCCCCAACTACCGCACCCGGGGCCGTGGCCCGCGGGTGCGTCCGGGCCTGTGCGTGGCGATCGAGCCGATGCTGACGCGCGGGGACGCGTCCACCCAGCTGTGCGAGGACGAGTGGACCGTCGTGACGGACGACGGCTCGCGCGCGGCGCACTGCGAGCACACGGTGGCCGTCCTGGAGGACGGCCTCTGGGTGCTCACGGCGCCCGACGGCGGCGCCGCGGCGCTGGCCCCGTTCGGCGTCCGGGTGGCTCCGCTCTCCTGAGCGCGGGCACCTGAGGTCAGGGTGAGGCCGGCGGCCTCGCCTGCGTTTCCCTCGTGCCACTCGATGCCGTAAGATGGTTGGCTGGGTGTGGAGACGACGCGTCCGGTCGGCCTTGATGGGTCGGCAGGCGTCGTGCCACGACCTCGGACGTCCGGCCGGTGCCGCCGTCCGCGGTCCGGCGGGATGCTCCATGCACAGTCCACTGGGTCGACGTCCGGCGCGCGCGCCGTGCCACGGCCTGCGTGGGTCAAGTCACACGAGAGTTAGCGGAGGACATGGCGAAGAAGGACGGCGTCATCGAGATCGAGGGCAGTGTGGTCGAGGCCTTGCCGAACGCGATGTTCCGCGTCGAGCTGGCCAACGGTCACAAGGTGCTCGCGCACATCTCGGGCAAGATGCGACAGCACTACATCCGGATCCTCCCCGAGGACCGGGTCGTGGTGGAGCTGAGCCCGTACGACCTGTCCCGCGGTCGAATCGTCTACCGCTACAAGTAACCCGTCCGATCGAGACGCCGTCGTGGCAGGCCTGGGCGCGCCCAGGTCGCGATGCGGACGGCGGCGGAGGAACACGATGAAGGTCAACCCGAGCGTCAAGAAGATCTGCGACAAGTGCAAGGTGATCCGCCGGCACGGAAACGTCATGGTCATCTGCGAGAACCCGCGTCACAAGCAGCGTCAGGGCTGAGCGCCGCGCCTCGGTGACGAGGCGTGCTCGACCCACCGGTGAGCGACCCGCTCACGACGCACCACCACGAACTTGCCCGGTCCGCCGGGCAGGGGAACCCCCGGTCGGAGGCCGGGGCCCGCAGCAGTGACGGCAGCGGGAGGGCGGTGCGGAAGACCTCCGACCGAAGTACAAGGAGCCGTCAGGCACATGGCACGTCTCGTCGGCGTCGACCTCCCGCGCGACAAGCGCCTCGAGGTTGCGCTCACCTACATCTACGGCGTCGGCCGTACCCGCGCCCAGCAGACGCTGGCTGCGACCGGCATCAGCCCGGATCTCCGCGTGAAGGACCTCGGCGACGCCGAGCTCGTCGCGCTTCGTGACTACCTCGAGGGCAGCTACAAGCTCGAGGGTGACCTCCGCCGTGAGGTGGCGGCCGACATCCGCCGCAAGGTGGAGATCGGCACCTACCAGGGGCTGCGCCACCGTCGTGGCCTTCCCGTCCGCGGTCAGCGCACCAAGACCAACGCGCGTACCCGCAAGGGTCCGAAGCGCACCGTGGCCGGTAAGAAGAAGGCCCGCTAACCAGCAGTCCGTGCCGGACCCGTCCGTCGCGCCGACGTCGTACGTCGGCTGACGAACGTCGACGGTCCGCCGGTCCGAACACCTCACTCCAGGAGAACCTCAGGACATGCCTCCCAAGACCCGCGCTGCCGCCGGCCGCAAGCCGCGCCGCAAGGACAAGAAGAACGTCCCGCTCGGCCAGGCGCACATCAAGAGCACCTTCAACAACACGATCGTCTCGATCACGGACCCGTCGGGCGCCGTGATCGCGTGGGCCTCCGGCGGCGACGTCGGCTTCAAGGGCTCGCGCAAGTCGACCCCGTACGCGGCCGGCATGGCCGCCGAGGCCGCGGCCCGCAAGGCCGCCGAGCACGGCGTCAAGAAGGTCGACGTCTTCGTCAAGGGCCCGGGCTCGGGCCGCGAGACGGCGATCCGCTCCCTGACCGCGGCCGGCCTCGAGGTCGGCTCGATCCAGGACGTGACCCCGCAGGCGCACAACGGGTGCCGCCCGCCGAAGCGCCGCCGCGTCTGATCTCGCTCGTCGCCGCGGGGCGCTCACGCGCCCCGCGGCACCGTGCGTCCGGACACGGCGGAGCCGGAGCCGTCGGGCTCCACTCCGCGCCGGTCGCGCACCTGCACCCTCACCGTGATGCGTCATATGGCGGACGCACACCGAAAGGAACCCACCAGTGCTCATCGCACAGCGCCCCACCCTGACCGAAGAGGTCATCTCGGAGCACCGTTCCCGCTTCTCCATCGAGCCGCTCGAGCCCGGCTTCGGCTACACGCTCGGCAACTCGCTGCGGCGCACGCTGCTCTCCTCCATCCCCGGCGCAGCCGTCACCTCGATCCGCATCGAGGGCGTCCTGCACGAGTTCTCGACGATCCCCGGGGTCAAGGAGGACGTCACCGAGATCATCCTCAACGTCAAGGGTCTGGTCGTCTCGTCGGACAACGACGAGCCGGTCGTCATGTACCTGCGCAAGCAGGGTGGCGGCCCGGTCACGGCGGCCGACATCGTCCCGCCGGCGGGCATCGAGGTGCACAACCCCGAGCTCCACATCGCGACGCTGAACGACTCCGCGAAGCTCGAGATCGAGCTCACGGTCGAGCGCGGCCGTGGCTACGTGTCCGCAGCCCAGAACAAGGCGTACGACTCGGAGATCGGCCGCATCCCGGTCGACTCGATCTACTCGCCCGTCCTCAAGGTCACGTACAAGGTCGAGGCGACCCGTGTCGAGCAGCGCACCGACTTCGACAAGCTCGTCGTCGACGTCGAGACGAAGCCGGCCATCTCGCCGCGCGACGCGCTCGCCTCGGCCGGCCGGACGCTCACGGAGCTGTTCGGCCTCGCCCGCGAGCTGAACGTCGAGGCCGAGGGCATCGAGATCGGCCCGTCGCCCACGGACGCGGCGCTCGCCGCCGACCTGGCGCTGCCGATCGAGGAGCTCAACCTCTCGATCCGCTCGTACAACTGCCTCAAGCGCGAGGGCATCCACACCGTGGGTGAGCTCGTGGCGCGCAGCGAGGCCGACCTCCTCGACATCCGGAACTTCGGCGCCAAGTCGATCACCGAGGTGACGGAGAAGCTCGGGAAGCTCGGCCTGTCGCTCAAGGACTCGCCGCTGGACTTCGACCCGACCGCCGCGCAGTACTACGGCGACGACGAGTACACGGACGACGAGCAGACGTTCTGACCTGCCTACGGAGCAGTCGATGAGTCTGGCCCGCGGCGTCCCGGCGCCGCGGGTCACCATCCCGCACTGAGGACTGGCCCGCCAGGCCTCAGCCCACGAAGGAGCACAACCCATGCCTACCCCCACCAAGGGCCCGCGGCTCGGCGGTGGCCCGGCTCACGAGCGCCTCATCCTCGCGAACCTCGCGACGAGCCTCTTCGAGCACGGTCGCATCACCACGACGGAGACGAAGGCGAAGCGCCTGCGCCCCCTGGCCGAGCGCCTCATCACCTTCGCGAAGCGTGGCGACCTCGCCGCGCGTCGCCGCGTCCTGACCGTCGTCCGTGACAAGGGCGTCGTGCACACGCTCTTCACGGAGATCGCGCCGACCATGGCCGAGCGCCAGGGTGGCTACACGCGCATCACGAAGGTCGGCAACCGCAAGGGCGACAACGCCCCCATGGCGGTCATCGAGCTCGTGCTCGAGCCCGTGAGCCCGAAGCAGGCCGTCGTCAAGGAGGCCGAGAAGGCCGCCTCGAAGGCCGCCAAGAAGCCCGCGGCGAAGAAGCCCGCCGCCGCGGACGAGAAGCCCGCCGCCGAGGAGACCCCGGCAGCCGAGGCCGAGGCCACGGCCACGGACGAGGCGCCCGCCGCCGACGCCGCTGCCGAGGAGAAGTCCGAGGCCTGAGCCTCGTCTCCCGCTCCCGAAGGGGCCCGTTCCGCTGCCGCGGAGCGGGCCCCTTCGTCGTCTGGTCGCCGTCGCTCACGGAGATCCACGCCGCGGGGGCGGCCGTCAGGTGAGGTGCTCGCGGATCAGGTGGTCGGCGATCGCGAGCGACGACGTCGCCGCCGGCGACGGCGCGTTGCGGAGCAGGGTGACCGGGCCGACCTGGTCCACGGCGAAGTCGTCGACGAGCGAGCCGTCGCGGGCCCACGCTTGCGCCCGGACGCCGGACGCGGCGCGCTCGGCGAGGTCGGAGGGTCGCAGCTCGGGAACGAATCGGCGGGCGCGCCGGTAGTAGAGGGGCTTGAGCAGCGAGCCGCCGACCTCGTCGACGCCCATGCGCCAGTGGCGGCGTGCGAGCGGCCAGGCACCGGGCCAGGAGAGCGAGCCCCACGTGTCGCGCAGCGAGACCTGCGACCACCCGTAGCCCTCGCGGCGCAGCGCGGGGACGGCGTTGGGACCGACGTGCACGGCGTCGTACACGCCCCGGGTGAAGTGGACGCCGAGGAACGGGAAGCGGGGGTCGGGGACCGGGTAGACCAGCCCGCGGACGAGCGACGCCCGCTCCGGGGCCAGGGTCCAGTACTCGCCCCGGAACGGGAGGATCCGGGGGGACGGGTCGGCGCCCACGAGCCGGGCTACGACGTCCGACTGGAGCCCCGCGCAGACGACGACGCGGTCGAACGTCCCCGCGAGCTCGCCCGCGACGAGGCTCGCGCGTCGCCCGCCGGGCCCGGTGACGGCGAGCGACGTGACCTCGTGCCCCAGCAGCACGGTGCCGCCGGCGGCACGAACGTCCTGGGCCATGGCCTCGGTCACCGCGGCGTAGTCCACGACGGCGGTGCGGGGCGAGTGCACGGCGGCGACGCCGGCCACGTGCGGCTCGAGCTCGCTCAGGGCGCCGTGGTCGTCGAGGCGGCGCAGGTCGGGGACGCCGTTGGCACGCGCCCGACGCTCGATCTCCGCGAGCGCCGGCAGCTCCGACGCGTCGACGGCGACGACCAGCTTGCCGAGCTCGCGGTACGGCAGGGCCTTCTCGGCGCAGTAGTCGCGCAGGGCGGCGCGACCGGCTGTGCAGAGCGTCGCCTTGAGGGACCCCGGCGCGTAGTAGAGCCCCGCGTGGACGACACCGGAGTTGTGGCCGGTCTGGTGGCGGGCGAGGCGGTCCTCCTTCTCGAGGACGGTCACGGCGTCGCCGCGCAGCGCGAGAGCGCGCGCGAGCGCCACGCCCACGATCCCGCCACCGACGACGGCGATGGTGCTGGTCATCGCCCCAGCATGGCGGGTCGGCGCGGGCCGCTCAAGCGTCGGCGGGGCTGAGATGACGGATGTCATCGGGCCTCGGTGACGGTCGGCCCTGCCGCGGACGGCTGCGCCGGCCGAGGCTGGAGCCATGATCAGCTCCTCCGACCTGAGCATCGTCGTCCACGTCGTCCTCGGCCTCCTGGCCCTCGTGTGCATCTTGTCGCGGCAGGTCCAGAAGCGGCCCGCGAGGTCGTCGCTGCGGATGCCGCTCGTCCTGACGGCCGTGGGGCTCTACGAGGCGACGTCGTTCGTCCGCGACGCGGCGCCGGCGTCGGGCGTCCCGGCGGGTGTGGTCGCGCTGCTCGCGCTCGGCGTCGTCGTCGGGGGAGCGCTGGCCGCGGTGCGCGGCTACCAGGTGCGGGTGTGGCGGGACGCGGACGGCACGTTCGTGCGTCAGGGGACGCCGCTGACCGTGCTGCTGTGGCTCGTCGCGATCGCCGCGCACCTCGGCATCGACGTCGCGATCGACCGCGTGGCGCACGACCTGTCGGGTCTCGGGTCCGCGTCGCTGCTGCTCTACCTGGGCGTGGTGCTGGGCATCCAGGGCCTGGTGGTCCGGCGCCGGGCCGAGCTGCTGCCGGCCTGAGCCGCGCCGGCCCGGTTCAGCGGGGGAGGGACCACGCCCGGGCGCCGCCGACGAGCGCGGCCGAGTTGGGGACCACGACGACGTCGTCGCCGAGCCGGTCGAGCGCGCCGCGCGTGATCTGTCGCGCGTTGCCGCCGCCGAGGTAGAGGCGGTCCCACCAGAAGACCGGGCGCAGGCCCTCGACGACCCGCAGGACGCGGCGCGACCACAGGGCGTTGCCGAGCCGCCGCCGCTCGGGCTCGCCGACGTACTCGTCATAGGTCGTGCGGGGGCGGACCGGCGCGTGGGACCACTCGAGGTGCGGCGACAGCGTGCCGCCCAGGAACAGGGCGGAGCCGAGTCCGGTGCCGAGCGTGAGGACGAGCTCGAGGCCGGACGCGGCGATCACCCCCGCGCCGTGCACCTCGGCGTCGTTGAGCACGAGCGCCGGCAGTCCCAGGCGCTCGCCGACGGCGGCCTGCACGTCCATGCTGCGCCACGCGTCGGCGAGCTCGGCCGAGACCGGCGTCCGGGGGCCGCGGGGGCGGATGTAGTGCGGCGTGTGCACGACGACGCCGCGCCGGATCATCCCCGGCAGGCCGACGGTCACGCGCTGCGCGGGAGGCAGCGTGGCGGCGATCTCGGCGATCGTGTCCACGAGGCGCGAGGGCGGGAGCGGGTACGGCGTGGGCACCCGGACGGGCTCGGCGTGGGCGGTGCCGGCCGCGTCGAGGACGGCGGCCTTGATGCCGCTGCCTCCGCAGTCGACCGACAGGGTGATGGTGCCCTCGTCGGCCGGGCCGGGCCGGGGTTCGGGCGTGCGGGGCTCGGGCATGCGAGCACGGTAGGCCTCTCGACGGGACTTGTCAGAACCTGGCGAGCCTCGAGCCCGCCGAGATTCTGACAGGCGGCCGGGCTCACGGACAATGGGCGGGTGAGCGAGCTGCCGGCCCCTGCTGCCCCCGACGACCGCGACCTCCGGGTGCGCCTCGACCTCGCGTACGACGGCGCCGGGTTCGCCGGGTGGGCGCGCCAGCCCGGCCTGCGGACCGTCCAGGGCGCGCTGGAGGAGGGGCTCGCGACCGTCCTGCGCGCGGAGGCGAACGGCGAGGCCCCGCCGCGCGTGCAGGTGGCCGGCCGCACGGACGCCGGGGTGCACGCGCGCGGTCAGGTCGCGCACGTCGACCTGACCCCGCGCCAGTGGGCGGGGCTCCCGGGGCGGTCGGACCGGCAGCCGGGGGACGCGCTCGTCACCCGGCTCGGTGGCATCCTCCCGCACGACGTCGTCGTCCGCGGCGCGGTGCCAGCGCCGGCGGGCTTCGACGCGCGGTTCTCGGCGCTGCACCGCAGCTACACGTACCGGGTCGCGGACCGGCCGGAGCTGCGCGACCCGCTGCGTCGCGGCTGGGTGCTGTGGACCCGGCGACCGCTGGACGTCGCGTCGATGGACGCCGCCGCGCGGCCGCTGCTCGGCGTGCGTGACTTCGCCGCCTTCTGCAAGCCCCGGCCGGGCGCGACGACGATCCGCGAGCTGCAGGAGCTGCGCTGGGAGCGTCCGACGGACGGTCCGGACGCGGGCCTCGTGGTCGCGCACGTCCGGGCCGACGCGTTCTGCCACAACATGGTGCGCGCGCTGGTCGGTGCCAGCCTCGCGGTGGGGGAGGGGCGCCGGCCCGTCGGCTGGCTCGCCGAGGTCCTGGCCTCGCGTCGCCGGGACGCCGCGGGCGGCGTCGTGCCCGCGCACGGGCTCGTGCTCGAGGGTGTCTCGTACCCGCCCGACGCGGAGCTCGCCTCGCGTGCGGAGAGCATCCGCGCGAGGCGGCTGGACGAGGACGTCTGGGACGGCCCGTCCTGAGGTCTCGACCCGATCAGCCCTCGTCGTCGTCCGGCACGAAGTGGACCGCCGCCTCCTCGGCGCTCGCGCCCGCCCCCGAGATGCCCTCGTCGACGCCGTAGACGTCGTTGTCGCGCCCGCCCGCCGCGTCGTCGTCCTCGCCGAGCCGTCCGGCGCGGCCCACGTCGCGGACGGGCTCCTCCTCCCACTCGTCGGGCTCCTCCTCGGAGAGGCGCTGGTCGAGGCTCTCGCCCTCCCGCTCCTCCTCCTCGGTCTCGCCGAAGTGGTTGCTGCGCGGCCGCTCGGGCGGGTCGTAGCCCTCGTCCAGCGGGTCCTCGACGCCGCGGTCCAGCAGCGTGTCGCCCGTGTCGAGCTGCTCGGTCTCGCTCTCGGACCAGTCGTCGCGGTCGTCCATGCCCTCGGGCAGGCCGTCGGGGTAGTTCTCGCTCATGCGTCCAGCGTGGCACCGTCCGCCCGGCCCCGCAGCGCCGGGACGACGGCCCTCCGGCCCGGTCGCACCCGCCTCCGGGCCGCCGCTTTGACCCGGCTGCGCGCGCCACGGTAGTCTTGACAGTCGTTGTGCTTCCTTGCCCGACCCACTGTTCGAACCGCTGACGGATACCGTGCGCCCACTCGCTGGCCCGTCACGTCCGGCTCATGGTCGGAGGCAGGCTTCTGGAGCGCTCAGACGAACACTCGTCGGTCGCAGTTCGCTGCGCCGAAGAAGACCGAACCGAAACGAAGGCTACGACCGTGCGTACGTACACCCCGAAGCCCGGCGACGTCCAGCGCGACTGGTACGTCATCGACGCGACCGACGTCGTCCTGGGCCGTCTGGCCAGCCACGTGGCGACCCTCCTGCGAGGCAAGCACAAGGCCACCTTCGCGCCCCACGTCGACGGCGGTGACTTCGTCATCGTCATCAACGCGGAGAAGGTCGCCCTGACCGGCAACAAGCGCGAGCAGAAGCTGGCGTACCGCCACTCCGGCTACCCGGGCGGCCTCCGCGCAACGCGCTACGCGGACCTGCTCGAGAAGCACCCCGAGCGGGCCGTCGAGAAGGCCGTCAAGGGCATGCTGCCCAAGACGAGCCTGGGCAGCGCGCAGTTCGGCAAGCTGAAGGTCTACGCGGGTGCCGAGCACCCGCACGCCGCCCAGCAGCCGAAGCCGTTCGAGATCACTCAGGTCGCCCAGTGAGCTCGGCTCGCTGACAGACAAGCACAAGGACGCGAGGACACCACCAGTGGCCGAGACCACCGTCGACACCGACACGCTGGACGAGAACGCTCCCAGCACTTACACCACCGAGACTGCCGCTGCCTCCACGGGCCACGGACAGTCCCTCACGGCACCCGGGCAGGCCCTGGGTCGCCGCAAGGAGGCGATCGCCCGCGTTCGCCTCGTCCCCGGCTCCGGCCAGTGGAAGATCAACGGGCGCACCATCGAGGACTACTTCCCGAACAAGGTGCACCAGCAGCTCGTGAGCTCGCCGTTCACGATCCTCGACATCGAGGGCCGCTTCGACGTCGTCGCCCGCATCAGCGGCGGCGGCATCTCCGGCCAGGCGGGCGCACTGCGCCTCGGCATCGCGCGCGCTCTGAACGCGATCGACGAGGACAGCAACCGCGCCACCCTCAAGAAGGCCGGGTTCCTGACCCGCGACGCCCGCGTCGTGGAGCGCAAGAAGGCCGGTCTCAAGAAGGCCCGCAAGGCCCCGCAGTACTCCAAGCGCTGATCCCAGCGCCGGCCCGACGGCCTCGACGGACTCGTTCCGTCGGGGCCGTCGGTGTCTACGGGGGTTTGTCAGGAGCGCTGCGCGCAGGTCGGCGCGGCCACCACGACGTCGGTCGAGCGGCGTCGGTCAGAACGAGGGAAGCAGGCGTCAGCACATGGGTCGGTTGTTCGGCACGGACGGGGTCCGAGGACTCGCCAACAAGGACGTCACGGCGGAGCTCGCGCTCGACCTCGGGGTCGCGGCAGCGCACGTGCTCGGCACCGCCGGGGAGTTCGCGGGGCACCGGCCGCGCGCCGTCGTCGGACGCGACCCCCGCGCGTCGGGAGAGTTCCTGTCCGCCGCGGTGTCCGCAGGCCTGGCGAGCGCCGGCGTCGACGTGCTCGACGTCGGAGTCCTGACCACCCCCGCGCTCGCGCACCTCACGGACGCGCTGGGCGCGGACCTCGGGTGCATGCTCTCGGCGTCGCACAACCCCATGCCCGACAACGGCATCAAGTTCTTCACCCGCGGCGGCCTCAAGCTGGACGACGGCGTCGAGGACGCGATCGAGCAGCGGCTCGAGGAGCCCTGGGACCGCCCGACGGGCGCGGACGTGGGCCGGATCCACCGCGACACCGGGCAGGCGGGCAGCCTCTACGTCGAGCACCTCACCCGCTCGATCGAGGGGTCTCTCGACGGGCTGCGGATCGCGGTCGACTGCGCCAACGGCGCCGCGAGCGAGGTCGGGCCCGAGGCGCTGCGCGCCGCCGGAGCCGACGTCGTCGTGATCAACGCCAGCCCGGACGGGCGCAACATCAACGAGAAGTGCGGCTCGACGCACCCCGAGCAGCTCCAGGCCGTGACCGTCGCGTCCGAGGCAGACTTCGGGGTCGCGTTCGACGGCGACGCGGACCGCTGCCTCGCGGTGGACCACACGGGCGCGCTCGTCGACGGCGACAAGATCATGGGCATCCTCGCGCTCGCGCTCGCGGCTGAGGGCCGGCTCGCAGGCGACACCCTCGTCGTCACGGTCATGAGCAACCTCGGCCTCATCCTCGCGATGCAGCGCGCCGGCATCCGCACGGTGCAGACGGGCGTGGGGGACCGCTACGTCCTCGAGGCCATGCGCGAGGGCGGCTTCTCGCTGGGCGGCGAGCAGTCCGGGCACATCATCGTCTCGGAGTTCGCGACCACGGGCGACGGCATCCTCACCGCGTTCCAGCTCGCGGCGCACGTGAAGCGGAGCGGGCGGCGGCTCGCGGACCTCGCGGGGGAGATCGAGAAGCTCCCGCAGGCCCTGGTCAACGTGCCGGGCGTCGACAAGGCGCGCGCCGGCCACGACGAGGAGCTCCTCGCGGAGATCGCCCGCGCCGAGGCGGCGCTGGGCGCCACGGGCCGGGTGCTCCTGCGCCCGTCGGGCACCGAGCCGCTGGTCCGGGTCATGGTCGAGGCGGCCACGCAGACCGAGGCCGACGACGTCGCCGCGCTCCTCGCGGGGACCGTCAAGGAGCGCCTCGCGCTCTGAGCGCGTGGGCGCTCGGTACCGGCGTGCCGGGGCGTGACTACGCTGACCGGGTGACCTCTCCGGACCCCGCCACCGCAGACCCTGACCTCCGCACCCGCGACTGGACGGGCGGCGTCGACGACCGGCTGCGGGAGGACGTGCTGCGGCTGCTCGGCGCGGCGACCGACGGCGTGCTCCCGATCGTCCAGCTCGGCCACCCCGTGCTGCGCCGCCCCGCGACGCCGTACACGGGCCAGCTCGGCGACGCGTTGCCCCTGCTGCTGGAGGTCATGCGCACGACCATGGTCGCCGCGCCCGGGGTGGGTCTCGCCGCGCCGCAGATCGGGCTGGGGCTGCGGATCGCCGTCGTGCACGACCCGGGCTTCCCGGAGGGTTACGAGGTCGCGGCCGCCGAGCGCGAGCGGGTCGCGCTGCCCCACCGGACGATCGTCAACCCGCGCTACGAGGGCGTGCCCACGCCGGGTGCCGTGCGCGACGACGGCGCCCGGGCGGGGGTCGAGCGGCGGTCCTTCGCCGAGGGCTGCCTGTCGTTCGAGGGCTATCAGGGCGTCGTCGCCCGGTTCCGCTCGGTCCGCCTCGTGGCGCAGGACGAGCACGGGACGGAGGTCGACGAGGTGCTCACCGGCTGGCCCGCCCGGATCGTCCAGCACGAGACCGACCACCTCGACGGCGTCGTCTACGTCGACCGCGTCGAGACGCGCTCGCTCATGACCAACGAGAACGCGGGTCGCCTGTGGGGCGGCGTGCCGACCGGGCAGGTCGGCGAGCTGCTCGGCTTCCACGTCGAGTAGTCCCCCGGGGCGACGTCGCCGGCACCACTCCTGCGACCCTGGTCGGATCAGGGTGCACCCCGGGGGTGATTCGGGGGCTTTCCCGATGCCGAGGCACCCTCCGCATCCCTACGCTGAAGGGGACGGGCCGCGCCTCGCGGCCGCGTCGGAGGAAACGGCGAGGGGGGGAACCCGATGGGCGAGCTGCTCCAGCACCTGCAGGACGCGGTCCTGGCTGCGTCCGGCGCGTGGTGGATCTACCCGGCCGTCGTGCTGTTCTGCCTGGTCGACGGCTTCTTCCCCCCGATCCCTTCGGAGTCCGTCGTGATCGCGCTCGCGGTCGCGGCGACGACCGGTCACGACCCGAACCTCTGGCTCCTCCTGGGCGCCGCGGTCGTCGGCGCGTGGAGCGGCGACCAGGTCGCCTACCAGCTCGGCAGGTGGGTCGGCACGGACCGCGTCCGGCTGCTGCGCGGGCCGCGCGGCCGGCGCGCCGTGGCATGGGCGCGCTACGCGCTCGAACGGCGCGGCGCCACCTTCATCCTCGCGGCGCGGTACGTGCCCGTCGGCCGGGTCGCCGTGAACATGAGCGCGGGCGCCCTACGCTACCCGCGTCGACGCTTCATGGCGGTCTCGGCGCTCGCCGCGGTGCTGTGGGGGATCTGCTCGGTGCTCGTCGGGCTCGCGTCCGCGGCGTGGCTGGGAGACCAGCCGCTGCTGGCGATGGCCGTGGGCGTCGCCGTCGGGCTCGTCGTCGGGGTGGGGATCGACCGGGTCGTCACCGCGGTGTGGGCGCGCCGTGCCGCGCGCAACGCCGTGGCCGAGGCGACGGCCGGCACCCGCGAGGCCGTCGCAGCGTCCGGTGGCACACTCGTCCGGTGACCTTCGAACGCACCGGATCCCGCCACGACATGGCCGCCCGCCGAGCGCGCGTGGCCCGCACCGTCCGACTCGCACCGAGCGTCGTCCGTGTGACGTTCACTGGCGACGAGCTCTCCGGCCTGCCCGCCCACGGTCCCGAGGACCACGTCAAGGTGTTCTTCCCCGACCCGGCCACCGGCGAGCTGCACGCACCCCGCATGGTCGACGGCGCGCTCCAGCGGCCGACGTCGGGCGTCAGCGTCTCGCGCGACTACACCCCCCGTACGCTGAGGCTGACCGCGAACGGCACGGAGCTCGACCTCGAGCTCGTGCTGCACGGCGTCGCCCACGACGGCGCCCCCGCCGGCCCGGCGTCGTCGTGGGCGGCGTCGGCGGCCGAGGGGGACGAGCTCGTCGTCGCCGGTCCGCGCGGTTCTCGCGGGGTGCCGGCGGGGATCGACCGGCTCGTGCTCGTCGCCGACGAGACGGCGATGCCGGCCGCGGCCCGCTGGATCGAGCAGGCGCCCGACGACGTCGCGCTGACCGTGATCCTCGACCTCGCCGACGACGACGCCGACGCGTACGTCGACGCGCCCGCGCCCGACGGCGGCCCCAGCCCCTTCGCGCGGGCGTCGGTCGAGCGGCTCTACCGCGCCGACGGGCCGGGCCAGGTCGACGAGGCCGTGCGCTCGCTCGACCTGTCCGGCGAGGCGACGTACGTCTGGGCGGCCGGGGAGGCCACGACCCTGATCGCGGTGCGCCGGTACCTGCGGCACGAGCTCGGCCTGGGCGCCGAGCGGGTCAAGGTCGACGGCTACTGGAAGCGCGGCGTCACGAACCGTGACCACCACGAGCCGCTCGACCCGTCCGACCCGGACTGACCGCGAGATACCCCTCCCGGAGGCCTACCTCGCGAGGTATCCCTCCTGGAGGGGTCCTCGCGGTCAGAGCTTGCGCAGACGGACGCGCTGCACGGCGTGGTCCTGCCCCTTGGTCAGGACGAGCGTCGCGCGGCCCCGCGTCGGCAGGATGTTCTGCTCGAGGTTCGGGGCGTTGATCGAGTCCCAGATCTGCCGGGCCCGCTCCACGGCCTGCTCGTCCGTCAGCGACGCGTAGCGGTGGAAGAACGACTCGGGCTTCGCGAACGCCGTCCGGCGCAGCGCGAGGAACCGGTCCACGTACCACTGGCGGATGTTCCGGGTGCGGGCGTCGACGTAGATCGTGAAGTCGAAGAAGTCGCTGACGGCCGTCGCGGAGTCGTCCGCCATGCCCGACGGGATCGGGCGGGCCGGCTGCAGCACGTTGAGGCCCTCGACGATCAGGACGTCGGGGCGGCGGACGACCTTCTCCTCCCCGCGCACGATGTCGTACGTCAGGTGGTCGTAGACGGGCACCGTGACCTCGTCCCAGCCGGCCTTGACCCGGGACAGGAAGCGGAGCAGCCGGCGCCGGTCGTACGACTCGGGGAAGCCCTTGCGCTCCATCAGGCCGCGCCGCTGGAGCTCGGCGTTCGGGTAGAGGAACCCGTCGGTCGTGACGAGCTCGACGTGCGGCGTCTCGGGCCAGCGGGCGAGCATCTCGCGCAGGACGCGCGCCGTCGTCGACTTCCCGACCGCCACCGAGCCGGCGATGCCGATCACGAACGGCGTCCCGCCCGAGTCCTCGCGCAGGAACGTGCTCGTCGCCTCGTGAAGCTGCGCGGTCGCCGCGATGTGCAGGTTGAGCAGCCGCGAGAGCGGCCGGTAGACGGCGTCCACCTCGGCCAGGTCGATCGGGTCGCCGAGCCCGCGCAGCCGCTCGACGTCGGCGTCGGTCAGCGGGAGCGGCGTCGACTCCGACAGCCGGGCCCAGGCGGCGCGGTCGAGGTCGACGTAGGGCGAGGCGCTCCGCAGCGGGTCGGCCGGCGAGGCGGTGCGGAGTCCGGGCGGGTCCAGCGTGTCGTCGAGGGGATCGGTCACGCGCACGATTCTGCCAGTGCGGGGCGGTGGGTCCGGGGTTGCGTCCACCGTGATCGGCAGGGCCGATAACGAATCGTGACCTTGTTACGCTCGGCCCATGTGCGGAATCGTGGGCTACGTCGGTGCTGCCGACGCGCCGTCGCAGCGTCCCCTGGAGGTCGTCCTCGAGGGCCTGCGCCGGCTCGAGTACCGAGGCTACGACTCGGCGGGGGTGGCGCTCGTGTCGCCCGGCGTCGAACGGGTCACGAGCAGGAAGAAGGCGGGCAAGCTCGCGAACCTCGTCGAGGCCATCGCGTTCGACCCGCTGCCCGACGCGACGGCGGCGATCGGTCACACCCGGTGGGCCACCCACGGCGGCCCGACCGACGTCAACGCCCACCCCCACCTCGCCGACGGCGGCCGCCTCGCCGTCATCCACAACGGCATCGTCGAGAACTTCGCGACCCTGCGCGACGAGCTCCTCGCCGACGGAGTCCAGTTCCTCTCCGAGACCGACACCGAGGTCGCCGGCCACCTCCTGGCCAAGGCGTACCGCGAGACCCGCGACCTCGCCGCCGCCATCCGCGACACCGCGCGGCGCCTCGAGGGCACCTTCACGCTCCTGGCCGTCCACGCCGACGAGCCGTCCACGGTCGTCGGCGCGCGCCACGACTCGCCGCTCGTCGTCGGGCTCGGCGACGGCGAGAACTTCCTCGGCTCCGACGTCGCCGCCTTCGTCTCCCACACGCGCGAGGCCCTCGAGCTCGGCCAGGACGAGGTCGTCACGATCACGCCCGACAGCGTCGTGGTGACCGACTTCGCGGGCCGGGTCGTCGAGCCCAAGCGGTACACCGTCGACTGGGACGCGTCGTCCGCCGAGAAGGGCGGCTTCCGCACCTACATGGACAAGGAGATCCACGACCAGCCCCAGGCCGTCGCGGAGACCCTCCTCGGGCGCACCGACGTGAACGGGCGCCTCCAGCTCGACGAGCTCCGCATCGACGAGTCGGTGCTCCGAGCCGTCGACAAGATCGTCGTCGTCGCCTGCGGCACCGCGGCCTACGCCGGGCACGTCGCCAAGTACGCCATCGAGCACTGGTGCCGCATCCCCGTCGAGGTCGAGCTCGCGCACGAGTTCCGCTACCGCGACCCCGTCGTGAACGAGAAGACGCTCGTCGTCGCGATCACGCAGTCCGGCGAGACCATGGACACCCTCATGGCCGTGCGGCACGCGCAGGAGCAGGGCGCGAAGGTCCTGTCGATCGTGAACACGCACGGCTCGACCATCCCGCGCGAGTCCGACGCCGTCCTCTACACGCACGCCGGCCCCGAGATCGCCGTCGCGTCCACCAAGGCCTTCCTCGCGCAGATCACCGCCACCTACCTGCTCGGCCTCTACCTGGCTCAGGTCCGCGGCAACAAGTTCCCCGACGAGATCGGCGAGGTGCTCGCCGACCTGCGCGCCATGCCCAACAAGATCCAGACCGTCCTCGACCGCGGCGACCACGTCCGCGTCATCGCCCGCTGGATGAACTCCGACTCGGTGCTGTTCCTCGGCCGTCACGTCGGGTTCCCGGTCGCCCTCGAGGGTGCGCTCAAGCTCAAGGAGCTCGCCTACATCCACGCCGAGGGCTTCGCCGCCGGCGAGCTCAAGCACGGGCCGATCGCGCTCGTCGAGCCCGGGCAGCCCGTGTTCGTCATCGTGCCGTCCCCGCGCGGCCGCGACTCGCTGCACTCCAAGGTCATCTCCAACATCCAGGAGATCCGCGCCCGCGGCGCCCGGACGCTCGTCATCGCCGAGGACGGCGACGACGCCGTCAAGCCGTACGCCGACGAGGTGTTCTGGGTCCCCGAGGCGCCGACGCTCCTGTCCCCGCTGCTGAGCGTCGTGCCGCTGCAGATCTTCGCCTGCGAGCTGGCGACCGCGCGCGGGCTGGACGTCGACCAGCCGCGGAACCTCGCCAAGTCGGTCACCGTCGAGTAGGGGCCTCGGCCCCGGTCGGGTCCGAGTCTCGTGCCGACCGTCACCTCGGGTGCGCCCGGATGGTGGTGGCGTCGATACTCGACGGATGGAACTCGGGGAACTGGGCGAGGAGCTCGAGGTCATCTCGCGCGTGTACGCGCGGCGGCACGGCGTCGAGCGGACCGACGACTGGCTCGTGCTCAAGCTGCACGAGGAGGTTGGCGAGCTCACCCAGGCTTACCTGGAGCGCGGCGGGCGGTCACGGAGCCGAGGCAGCTCGGCCGACGACGTCGACGCGGCCTTCCGCGCGGAGCTCGCCGACGTGCTGGCGCAGCTCCTCCTGGTGGCTCGGCGGTTCGACGTCGACCTCGATGCCGAGATCGAGCGGAAGTGGTTCCGTTGGCGGCACCTGATCGAGCCCGAGGACCGTCTCGAGGCGTGATCCCGTGGCGCCGAACACGCGGTCCGCGCCCGTCTGCTCCGGCGGACGGACCGTCGCCGCGTGGTCGCCGGGCGCGGGTCCCGTGCTCGGCGACGGCTCGAGCGCGCGTCAGTCGCCGTCCTCGTGGCGGACCGGACCCAGGACGCCGTCGCGCGGGACGAACGTCGACGCCGCCACGCGGTACGGGCCGCGGAGCGCCGACCACAGCTCGTCGAGGAGCGTGATGGCCCCTCCCGCGCGCGTCAGGACGTCGCGGTGGCGGCGCGACGCCACGGGGAACGGCTCGGTGCCCGTCGGGTCGGGCTCGTAGGTCGTCAGCGCCACGCCCTCACCCGGGCCGAGGTCGCCGAGCGTCGTCACCGTGACGTCCGAGCCGTTGCGGAGTCCCTCGGAGTGGCGGGCGGCGCCGAGCCACGCGTGGCCGGTGGCGCGCTCGACGACCGCCGTGATGCGCGGCGTGAAGATCGGCGGGTCCGGCTCGTACGCGAGACCGTCCAGCGCGATGCGCGGATCTGTGCCCGTCGCCAGGCTCTTCGCGACCGTCTCGACGTGGTCGCCGTTCCCGAACACCGTCCACGCGTCGTCGCTCACCGCGGCCGTGTAGTGCCGCAGCGGGTCGTGGGCCGGGAGCGCGCCGGCGGACGCGCGGCCCGAGCCCGAACCGGGGGACGAGGGCGCGACGACGAGAGCGCCGTCGTCGGGCACGAGGACGCGGGCGCGTGACCGCGCGGACCGGCCCGTCAGCGCCACCCCGCCCAGGAGCTCGCCGACCGGCGTGCGCGCCAGGACCACGACGCGGCCGGGGTAGGTGCCGGGGACCAGGACGTCGGACATTCGGGGCGCGGTCACAGGCAGCACTCTAGGCTTCGAGGATGATCATCGGGGTCGGGATCGACGTCGTGGACGTCGCACGGTTCGTGGCGACGCTCGAACGCACCCCCGCGCTGCGGGAACGCCTGTTCACGGAGGCCGAGCGCGACCTGCCGCCCGCGTCGATCGCGGCCCGGTTCGCGGCCAAGGAGGCCATCGCCAAGGCGCTCGGCGCGCCCGGCGGGATGCGGTGGCACGACGCGACGGTCCACCGCGTCGAGGGGGGCGCGCCGGTCGTCGAGATCCGCGGGACCGTCAAGGCGCGCGCGGACGAGCTCGGCATCGCGACGTTCCACCTGTCGATCTCGCACGACGCCGGCATCGCGTCGGCCATGGTCGTCGCTGAGGGCTGACGGCCACCCGCCGACCACGGGCTGCGCGCCCATCCTGGCGGACGGACGGGCGCCCAGCCCGTGATCGACGGGTGGCGATCGCGTGTTCGGCTCGAGTCTCCGCGCCTCATCCTCGGAGCGCCCGGCAGATCGCCGGCGCGATCGAGCCGGAGTCGCGCGGCGTGAACCGCAGGACGTCCACGACGCCCGTCGACACCCAGAGGTTCTGCCGGGTGCGGTCCTTGAAGACGGCGGCGGGCGTGTCGTGGATCTCGCTCCCGTCGAGCTCGGCGACCAACCAGCGGCCGTCCCTCTTCCGCCAGCCCGCGTCGGCGCGCGAGAGCTCGCGACCGTCCGCGTCGACGAGGGGCAGCTGGAGGACGTCCGGCGGGATCCCGTCCTCGATGCACTCGAGGCGCGTGGTCGACTCGAACGGCGACTCGGCCCGCGCGTCCGCGAGCTCCCAGAGGTCGTGCCGCGTGGCGATCCCGCGTCGGCCGCGTGCGAGGTCGTGCGCTCGCTCGAGCCCCGCCGGGCCGAGCTTCTTGCGGTAGAGCGCGGAGTCGAGCACGGCCAGCCCCTGGCCTCGGGGGAGCTCCGGAACTGCCTGCGCCAGCGCCCACGCGACGCTCGCGACGCGACGCCCCGCGATGACGACCGTCTCGAGACCGTCGTCGAACTGGCGGAGCGCGATGCCGTCGCGCGACATCCGATCGCTCGCTCTCGGCAGCGCCGCCTCGGCCCGGAGCCCGACGGGTGTCCCCTCGACGCCGTGGAGGACCAGCGCGCAGGCCCCGACGCTGATCGCGTCGGGGCCGTAGGCGAGGAGCCCGAGCCATGCCGTGCGTCGTCGGGCGTGGTCGTGGACCGACGTCTCCGGCGGGGGTGGCGTGCGCAGGTCGAGCACTCCGGAGGTCGGGCGAGCCCACGCGCGCCGCGCGACGAGGCCGCGGACGCCCTTGTCGGTCAGGCCGTGCTCCCGGCACTGGGTGATCGAGGCCAGCCCGCCCTGGGACTGGGCCAGCGCGAAGAGGGTTCGGGGTACCTCGGTCCGTCGGTGCACGGACCCATGTCAGCGCCCTTCGAGCGCCGCCGCCGGTGCCGGTACCCGCGCTGTGGACAAGGCGAGCCGCCGGGCAGCCTGTGCACGCCGTCGTCGGGCCGGAACAGCGTGGCCGAGCACGGGATCCCCGCCCCACGACGACGGGCTCCGCGACCGTCAGCGAAGCTGGACGGTCGCGGAGCCCGTGTTCGGCGAGGAGGGGAGGGTCAGGCCTGGAGGGCCGGGACGACCTCGCGCTCGAACAGCTCGACGCCGCTCGTGTCGTACGCGATGCCGGGGAAGTAGCCGATCGTGTACTCGAGGCCCCGGTCGCGGAACTCCGTGAGCCGCTCGACGACCTGCTCGGGCGTCCCGACCATCGGGCCGCCGCGCAGCCCGGCCATCTCGCGGTCCACGGCCTCGCCGGAGACGCTCTCCCGCAGGTGCGCCTCGATCCAGGCGAGGCGGTCCTGGACGTCCTTCTCGGTGGCGCCGACGACGACGTTGAAGTTGCCCGAGCGGGTGATCTCGTCGAAGTCCCGGCCGAGGTCGGTGCAGTGCCCGCGCAGCACCTCGGACTTGTGCTCGAACGTCTCGAGGTCGCCCGCGAAGTTGGTGTACTGCGCGTACTGCGCCGCGATCCGCAGCGTGCGCTTCTCGCCGCCGCCCGCGATCCACAGCGGGATGCTCGGGCCGGCGGCCTCGCCCGCCGCGTGCTGGAGGGGCTGGGGGTAGTTCCGCGCGCCCGACACCTGGTAGACCGAGCCGTCGAGCGTGGCCTCGCCCGTGCGCCACAGCTGCGCCATGATGTCGACGCCCTCGGCGAGCGCGTCGAGGCGCAGCCCCGCGCGCGGGAAGCCGTACCCGTAGGCCCGCCACTCGTGCTCGTACCAGCCCGCGCCGATGCCCATCTCGATCCGCCCGCCCGACACGTGGTCGACCGTCGTCGCGAACTTCGCCAGGTAGGCGGGGTTCCGGTACGACATGCAGGTGCACATCTGGCCCAGGCGCACCCGCTCGGTCGACGCAGCGAACGCCGCCATGAGCGCCCACGCCTCGTGCGTCGCCTCCTGGGTCGGCTCGGGCACGGTGTGGAAGTGGTCGTAGACCCAGACGGACTCCCAGGCGTGCTGGGCGCCGGGGAGACCCTCGCCGGCGAACGCGGTGTCGGCGCGGCGGGCGAGGGAGTGCATGGTCTCCCAGTGCTGCGCGGGCTCGATGCCCGTGAGGTCGAGCCGCCAGCCCTGGGGAATGAAGAGTCCGAATCGCATGGACCGACCGTACCCCGTTCGAATCGATTCGTGTCCTGCCGGGCAGGTGCCGCCGGGGAGGCTCGCCGGTCGGCGCGCGGGCGCGCGTCGTCGCATGATGGCCGGGTGATCGAAGCCCGCACCGCCGCAGCCGTCCGCGCCGCCGAGGAGCCCCTCCTGAGCGCGGGCGTGCCCCTGATGGAGCGCGCCGCGTTCGCGCTGTCCCGGGCCGTGCTGCGGGAGCTCGCGGCCCGACGGCGGCGCGTGCCCGGGGCGCGGGTGGTCCTGCTCGTCGGCGCGGGGAACAACGGCGGCGACGCCCTGTTCGCGGGCGCGTACCTGCGCGGCCGCGGCGTCGACGTCACCGCGTACGGGGTGAGTCCCCGCGTCCACGAGGGCGGCCTCGCCGCCCTGGTCCGCGCGGGCGGCAGGTTCGTCGTGGTCCACGACACGCTCGCGCCCGACGACGTCGCTTCCGCCGGGCGGTCCGCGGACCTCCCGGCGACACCGGCGGGCGTCGCGGCGCACGCTGCGGGGAGCGACGTCGTCGTCGACGCGGTGCTCGGCACGGGGGCGCGCGGCGCCCTGCGCGGCGTGGGCGCGGACGTCGTCGGGCGGCTGACGGCTGCGACGACAGGCGGCGCCGACCGGCCGCTCGTCGTCGCGGTCGACGTCCCCAGCGGTATCGGCGTCGACGACGGGACCGTCCCGGGAACCGTGCTGCGCGCCGACGTCACCGTGACGTTCGGCGTGGCCAAGCGGGGCCTGCTGCTGCCGCCGGCGGCGGAGCGCGCGGGCCGGCTCGAGGTGGTCGACATCGGTCTGGGCCTGGGCAGCGCGGGCCGTCGCGCCGGGACCGCCTGGCGGCTGTGCCGTCTCGAGCCCGACGACGTGGCCGCCGTCTGGCCCGTGCCGGGCGCGACGTCCCAGAAGTACTCGCGCGGCGTGCTGGGGATCGTCGCCGGCACGTCGGAGTTCCCCGGCGCGGCCGTGCTGGCCGCGACGGCCGCAGTCCGCGCCGGGGTGGGGATGGTGCGCTACGTCGGGCCGGACGCGGTCGCGCGGGCCGTCGTGGGCGCGCGCCCCGAGGTCGTGCCCGCACGCGGACGGGTGCAGGCGTGGGCGCTCGGGCCCGGCCTCCCCGCCGCGGCCCCGCGCGGCGACGACGGTCCCGTCGAGCCCGACGTCCTGGTCCAGCACCACGAGGCGCGGTCGGCGCTCGCCGCCGCCGGCGCCCAGGACGGGCGCGTGCCCGTCGTCGTCGACGCGGGGGCGCTGTCGCTGTTGCCGGCGCGAGTCCCCGCCACGGTCGTCCTGACGCCCCACGCCGGCGAGCTCGCGACCCTCCTGCGTTCCCGCGGGCAGGACGTCGACCGCGCGGCGGTCGAGGCCGCGCCGCTCGAGCACGCCCGCCTCGCGCACGAGCTGACGGGGGCGACCGTGCTGCTCAAGGGCGCGGTGACCGTCGTCGTCGGGGCCGGGGGAGCCGAGTACGCGCAGGCCGACGGACCGGCCTGGCTCGCGACCGCCGGCGCGGGGGACGTGCTCACCGGCCTGCTCGGGACCCTCCTCGCGGGCCGTTCCGACGACGTCCTGGGGGACCCGACGCTGGCGGCGACCCTCGCCGCGGCGGCCGCGTCCGTGCACGGGCTGGCGGCGCACGCGGCGAACCCCGGCGGCCCGGTGAGCGCGCTCGCCGTCGCGGACGCGCTTCCCGGCGTCGTGGCGGAGCTCCTCCGCCAGGGCTAGCGGCCCGTCAGGAGTCGCTGCGGACGAGGAACTTCGCGCCCTTGCCGGCGCGGAGCGCCCCGATCGCGTCGACGACGCCGTCGAGGCCGATCTCGTCGACCCAGCCGGTTGTGTCGTAAGCGCCGTCGGCCATCGCGGCGATCACGGCGTCGAAGTCCTCGGGCAGGTACGCGAGCGCGCCGGCGATCTCGGTCTCAGACATCACGAGCGCGGTCGGGAACAGCTCCGTGGGACGCTCGTGGATCGCGACGACGACGAGCCGGCCCCCGGGCCGCAGGGCGGGGATCGCGGACGTGAGCGCCGGGCCGGCGCCCGCGGCGTCGAACGCGGCGTGCACCCCGTCGCCGCCGGTGAGTCCCGCGACGGCTGCCGCGAGGTCCTCGTTCACGGGGTCGACGGTGCGGGCGCCGAGGGCTTCGATCGTGGCACGGCGGGGGGCGCTGGGCTCCGAGACCAGCACGTCGGTCACGCCGTGCGCGCGCAGCGCGAACCACACGCCGATCCCGATGGGGCCCGCGCCGGCCACGAGCGCGGTCTGGCCGGCCTGCACGCCGCTGCGCTCGACGGCGTGCCACGCGACGGCCATCGGCTCGACGAGGGCGCCGAGGCGCAGATCGACGGACTCGGGAAGGCGGTGCACCATCGACGCGTCGACGGTGGTGAACTCGGCCATGCCACCACCGTGCGAGGTGAGCCCGTGGAAGCCGATGAGGCGGCACGCGTTGTAGCGGCCCTCGCGGCACGCCGCGCACTTCCCGCAGTAGTACACGGGCCAGACGGCGACGCGGTCGCCGACCTCGACGCCCGTCACGCCGTCACCCAGCTCGACGACCGTGCCCGAGAACTCGTGGCCGAGAATCTGCGGGAGCGTGGCTCCCGTGACGGGGTGCGGGCTCGTGAGGTCGAGGCCCGCTGCCTCGGGGGCGTAGTAGGCGTGCAGGTCGGACCCGCAGATGCCCGCGAACGCGTTGCGGAGCTTGACCTGGCCGGGGCCGGCAGCGGGCTCGGCCACCTCCTCGACGCGCAGGTCTTCCGTGCCGTGAAACTGTGCTGCCCTCATGGGGTGCTCCTTGTCTTCGATGGGTCGGGGTCGTCCGCCCGCAGCCACCACGACGGCGACGCCGCGAGCACCGCGCGCGCGGCGTGCTCGACGTCGGTGCTCCCGGTGCGCAGCCACTCCTCGACGGCGCCGACGGTGCCGCCCGCGGCGTACGCGGCGGCCAGGCGGAGGTCGTCCTCGCCGACGAGCGCCGGCGGCACGATCTCGGGGTGCGCGACCGCGTAGCGGTGGAGCCCCTCGCGCAGATGCTGCTCGAGGATGCTCCGCACGGGGGCCGCGAGGACGGGACGCATGGCGCCGCGGTAGACGTCGGCCCGGTGCGCGACGTGCTGGAGCAGCCGGCGCTCCGCGACTCCGATCGGGCCGTCGGGGGCGTCGCCGATGACGTCGTCGAGCTCGACGGCGAGGGCGTCGCCGAGCAGGGTCACCGGGTCGGTCGTGTGGCGGTAGAACGTGTCGCGCGTGACGTCGGCGGTGCGGCAGACAGCCGCCGCGGTGACGTCGACGATCGGTTCCCTCGCCGCGAGCTCGAGGACCGCGTCGTGCAGGCGTGCTCGCGTGCGGCTCGTGCGTGCGTCCATGCCTCCATGATATCTGACATCTGTCAGATAGTGGGGAAAGGCTGTCGTCGAGGGTGGCCGACGGGCGCCTCGGGCCGTGCGCGCCGGGCGCTACGGTGGAGCGTGCCCCGCCGCAGGACCCCGCCGCCGCTCCCGGTGCGCGCCGGGCTCAACCCGACCCGGCTGCGGCTGCCCGCCCCCGCGTCCCAGGACCAGCCTGCGACCGTCCTCGCCTACCTCGTCGGCCGGTTCCCCGACGACGACGCCCGCCTGCGCGAGAAGGTCACGGCCGGGGAGGTCGTGCTCGAGAACGGCACGCCCGTCGACGAGCGCACGCCCTATCGCGCCCACGAGACGGTCTGGCTGTACCGCGACCCGCCGGTGGAGCCGGACCTCCCGTTCCGCGCCGAGGTGCTCCACCGCGACGAGAACCTGCTCGTCGTCGACAAGCCGCACTTCGTCGCCACGCTCCCGCGGGGGGCGTACGTCGCGCGCTCGCTCCTCGTCCAGCTCCGGCGCGAGCTCGACCTGCCGGAGCTGTCGCCGATCCACCGGCTCGACCGCGTCACCGCGGGGGTCGTCGTGTTCACGGTCCGCCGCGAGGTCCGTGGCGCCTACCAGCAGCTCCTCGACACGCGCGGCCTCGACAAGGAGTACCTCGCCGTCGCCCCGGTGCGGCCCGGCCTCGAGCTCCCGGTCGTCGTGCGGAGCCGCATCGTCAAGGAGCGCGGCGTGCTGCGGGCGTCGGAGGTGCCGGGGGAGCCCAACGCGGAGAGCCGCGTCTCGCTGCTCGCGTCGCGGCCCTGGCCCGACGCCGTCGCGCGCCCCGCGTGGGCGCCGGAGGAGGCGGCGCCCGACCTCGGCCTCTACCGCCTCGAGCCGCGCACCGGCCGTACGCACCAGCTCCGGCTCCACCTCGCCCGCCTCGGCATCCCGATCCTCGGCGATCCCTTCTACCCGGTGCTCCACGACGTCGACGAGGACGACTGGTCCGACCCGCTCCAGCTCCTGGCGCGCCAGGTCGCGTTCACCGACCCGTTCACCGGCGAGCGGCGGACGTTCGAGTCCAGGCGGCGCCTCGCCGCCTGGTCCGGCGCCGCCTCGTCCGGCGCTGCCTGGCCCGTGGGCCCGGAGTGCGAGGATGGGACACCGTGAGCCTCCCCATCGACCCGCCCGCCGCACCCCCGCTCGACGGCGCCGGCTTCCCCGCGCGGGCGGTCGTCGACCTCGCCGCGATCCGCGGGAACGTGCGCACGCTGCGCGAACGCGCGTCCGGTGCCGAGGTCCTCGCGGTCGTGAAGGCCGACGCGTACGGGCACGGCCTGGTGCCGTCGGCGCGCGCCGCGGTCGAGGGCGGGGCGACGTGGCTGGGCGTCGCGCAGGCCTCCGAGGCGCTCGCGCTCCGCGCCGGGGGCATCGGGCCGGACGACGCACGCCTCCTCACCTGGCTGCACGCACCGGGCGTGGACTTCGCCGCGTTGCTCGAGTCCGACGTCGACGTCTCGGTCGCCGCGTCCTGGGCCGTGGACGACGTCGTCGCGGCGGCGCGGTCCACCGGCCGCACGGCGCGGGTGCACCTCAAGGTGGACACCGGGCTCGGTCGCAACGGCGTGATGGCGGACGACCTCGACAGCGTCCTGCCCGCGCTCCTCGAGGCCGAGGCCGAGGGCGTGCTCCGGCTCGTCGGCCTGTGGTCGCACCTGGCGCTCGCGGACGAGCCGGGGCACCCCAGCGTGCGCGCCCAGCGCGTCGTCTTCGAGGACGTTCTGGACCGGGCCGAGCACGCGGGCGCGCGCCTCGAGGTGCGGCACCTGGCCAACTCGGCGGCGACCGTGACGGCTCCCGAGCTTCACTACGACCTCGTCCGACCCGGGCTCGCGGTGTACGGCATGTCGCCGGTGCCCCAGCTCGCCTCGTCGCGTGAGCTGGGCCTGGTGCCCGCCATGACGGTCGAGGCGAGCCTCGCCACCGTCAAGCGTGTCCGGGCGGGGCAGGGCGTGTCGTACGCCCACCTGTACACGACGACGCAGGACACCGTGCTCGGCGTCGTGCCCCTGGGCTACGGCGACGGCATCCCGCGGCACGCGTCGGGCGGAGCCGCAGGTCCCGGGGGTCCGGTGCTCGTCGGGCACGACGACGCGGCCCGGGTCGTGCGGGTCGCCGGCCGCGTCTGCATGGACCAGGTCGTGCTCGACCTCGGCCCGGACACGACGGAGCGGGCCGGCGACACCGTGCGTCTGTTCGGCGTCGACGAGCCGCTCGCGGCGGGCGGCACCGCGCCCACGGCGCAGGACTGGGCCGACGCCGCCAGCACCATCAGCTACGAGATCACCACCCGCCTGGGCGCCCGCATCCCGCGCGTCCACATCGACACGGAGGGCCTCGCGCCCTCGACGGAGCACGCATGAGCCGCAGCTACACCCTCGACCTGCCCGACGCCGACGCCACCCGCGCGTTCGGCACGGCGCTCTCCGCGGTCCTTCGCGCCGGCGACCTCGTCGTCCTGACGGGCGACCTCGGCGCCGGCAAGACGACCCTCACCCAGGGCATCGGCGCCGGACTCGGCGTACGGGGCCAGGTGGCGTCGCCGACGTTCATCATCGCCCGGGAGCACCCGCCGCTCACCCCCGGGCCCGGGCTCGTGCACGTGGACGCCTATCGGCTCGGGTCCCTCGACGAGGTCGACGCGCTCGACCTCGACTCGAGCCTCGAGGATGTCGTCACGGTCGTGGAGTGGGGCGAGGGCCTCGTCGAGCAGCTCGCCGACGACCGCCTCGAGGTGCGGCTCGAGCGCCCGCACGGCGGGTTCACGGCGACGAGCGACCTCGGGGACGACGAGGAGCCCGGCACCGAGGACGGGGCCGGCGCCGAGGTCGGCGTCCGGCACGCGACGGTCACGGCCGTGGGGGAGCGGTGGGACGACGTCGCGCTCCCGGGCGAGCCGCCGGACCCCGCCTCCTGACCGCAGCACCACGAGAGGTCGCGCGACCTCTTACGCTGGTCCCGTGGCAGTTCTTGCAGTCGACACGTCCGCGGCCGTCGCCGTCGCCCTGGTCGGGGAGGGCGGCGAGCGGCTCGCGTCGCGCGTCGCCGACGAGCAGCGCCGGCACGCCGAGCTTCTCTCCCCGCTGGTCTCCGAGGTTCTGCACGAGGCGCAGGTCCACCGCTCGGAGCTGACGGCCGTCGTCGCGGGCACCGGGCCCGCGCCCTTCACCGGGCTGCGCGTCGGCCTCGTCACCGCGCGCACGCTCGGGCTGGCGCTCGGTATCCCGGTCTGGGGCGTGTGCAGCCTCGACGCGCTCGCCGCGGAGGCGGTCGGCGACCTCGGCCTCGGGCCCGACGACGAGGTGCTCGTCGCCGCGGACGCCCGCCGCCGCGAGGTGTACTGGGCGCGCTACCGGGTCGTCGCGCACGAGGGGCCGCACGGCGTCCCCGTTCTCGAGACCGTCGCCGGACCGGACGTCGCCCGGGCCGAGGACGTGGTGGCCGCGGGGCACGCGGAGGGCGCCGTCGTCGTCGGGCGGGGCGCCGCGCTGTACCCCGAGCTGGGGGAGGCGGCGTCTGCCGCGACCGACCCGGAGGCCTCGGGCGACGCGCCGGACCTGCCGGACCCGGTCGTGCTCGCCCGGCTCGCGCTCGCCAGGCACGCGGCCGGCGAGGACCTGCCCACCGCGCCGCTGTACCTGCGCCGGCCGGACGCCCAGGTCCCGGGCGCGCCGAAGCGCGCGAGCGCCTGAGCGCCGCGCGGCCGGTGAGGGAGGCGTGAGATGAGCACGGACGCCGGGGTCGTAGGGAGCCGGATCCGGCCGCTGCGCGCGGCCGACCTGCGCCGCGTCGTCCAGCTCGAGGTCGAGCTGTTCGGTCGTGGTGCCTGGAGCTACGCGATGGTCGCGCAGGAGCTCGGAGCGCTCGGCCGCTGGTACGTCGCCGCGGAGCCCCTGCGGATCGACGCCGCCGGGACGGCACCCCTGGTCGGCTACGCGGGGCTGTGGTTCGACGGCGACGTCACGCAGATCATGACGATCGGCGTCGACCCGGCGTACCAGCACCACGGGATCGGGTCGCAGCTCCTCGAGGCTCTCATCGCGCGCTCGCGCGAGCTGCGTGCGGAGGCGGTGCTGCTGGAGGTGCGGGTCGACAACGAGCCCGCGCTCCGGCTGTACGCCAAGTACGGCTTCGAGCAGCTCGGCATCCGCAAGCGCTACTACCAGCCCGAGGACGTCGACGCCTACACGATGCGGCTCGAGCTCGGCGCGGCCGACGCGGGCTGAGGGCCGCTCCGGACGCACCCGGCTCGAAAGGCGCCCGGCTCCGGAGACACGCAGGGCGCCCGGACCGTGGTCCGGGCGCCCTGTGCGTATGCGGGGGAAGGTCAGATGACCTCGGCGACGGTCTCGAAGTCGAGGCGCGCCTGGCGCGGCTTGTGCGCGCCCTCGGGGGCGGTGACGCCCGCGGTGATGACGACGAGCGACTTCCAGCCGTTGTCGGCGAGGAGGTCCGCGTCCACGCCCGCGGCGTCGAAGCCGGTCTTGGGGCCGACGGCGAGGCCGGCGGCGCGCAGGCCGACGATCAGGTAGCCGATCTGGATGAGCGACGACGTCCGTGCCATGCCCTCGCGGGCGTCGCCCATCGCCTCGAACTGCTCCTCGGCGCCCTCGCGGAAGGGGGCGAGCGTCTTGAAGTGGCGGTGGAACGCCGGGTCGGCTGCGGCCACGATCGTGACGGGCGCGTTCAGGACGGCGTCACGGTTGACGTCGGCCATGTGGGCGGCGAGCCGCTGCTTGCCCTCGTCCGAGCGCACCACGAGCAGGCGCATCGGCAGCGAGTTCATCATGGTCGGCGCCCAGCGCACGAGCCCCCAGGCGGCGCGGAGCTGCTCGTCCGTGACGGGCTCGTCGGCGAAGCCGTAGGTCGTGTGGGCCTCGCGGAACAGGAGGTCCGCGGTGGCGTCGTCGATCACGAGGGCGGTCTCGAGGGCTTCGAGCTCGCGCTCGAACTCGTCGGTCGTAGTGTCCAGGCTCATGACCGCGTCAACAGTTGCGACGACAAGCGATCATCCCGGACCCGACGTGACGTCCGACACACCCGCGCGCGTCGGCCCGGCGCGACGCCACTACCCTGGGGGCATGCCCGACCAGTCCGGACCCCCCCTCGTCCTCGGCATCGAGACGTCCTGCGACGAGACGGGCGTCGCGCTCGTCCGCGGCGACGAGCTCCTGGTCGACGCCGTCGCGAGCTCGATGGACGAGCACGCCCGGTTCGGCGGGATCATCCCGGAGGTTGCGAGCCGCGCCCACCTCGAGGCCATGATCCCGACGATCGAGCGCGCGCTCGGCACCGCGGACGTGGACGTGTCGGAGGTCGACGCGATCGCCGTGACCGCGGGCCCGGGGCTCGTCGGGCCGCTGACCATCGGCGCGAGCGCCGCGAAGGCCCTCGCGCTGGGCCTGGGCAAGCCGCTGTACGGCGTCAACCACGTGATCGGCCACGCCGCTGTGGACGCGCTGGTCGACGGCCCGTTCCCCGAGCGCTTCATGGCGCTCGTCGTCTCGGGCGGGCACTCGTCCCTGCTGCTCGTCGACGACATCGCGACGAAGGTCACCGAGCTCGGCTCGACGCTCGACGACGCCGCGGGCGAGGCCTTCGACAAGGTCGGCCGGCTGCTCGGCCTGCCGTACCCAGGCGGCCCGCACATCGACCGGCTCGCGCGCGAGGGGAACCCCGCCGCGATCAGGTTCCCCCGCGGGCTCACGGCCGCGAAGGACCAGGACAAGCACGCCTACGACTTCTCGTTCTCCGGCCTCAAGACCGCGGTCGCGCGCTGGGTCGAGACCAAGCGCGACGCGGGGGAGGAGCTCCCCCTGCCCGACGTCGCGGCCTCCTTCGCCGCGGCCGTCGCCGACGTGCTCACGGCCAAGACCATCGCCGCGTGCCACCGCCACGGGGTCGACACGCTCGTCGTCGGCGGCGGGTTCTCGGCCAACTCGCAGCTCCGCGACATGGCAGCCGAGCGCTGCGCGGCCGAGGGCATCACGCTCCGCATCCCGCCGATCCGCTACTGCACCGACAACGGCGCGATGATCGCGGCGCTCGGGTCGGCCGTCGTCGCGGCCGGGGTCGCGCCGTCGAACCTGGACATCGGCGTCGACTCGTCGATGCCGCTGACGACCATCACCGTCTGAGCCCCGGCGCGCGGGCCACCACGCCGAGAGGGCTCAGAGCGGGCGGCCCGCCCGCATCTCGGCGACGAGCGACGCGACGACGGCGTCGAGCTCGCCGCCCGCGCGCCGGGCGACGGCGCGCTGGCGCTGGTACGACGCGCCCTTGCGGAGGATCGTGCGCACCCCGTCGAGGTCGGCGGCGCACCCGAGGCCCTCGGCCACGGGCTCGAGCTCGGTGAGCAGCCGCGCGACGGCGTCGGTGACGAGCTCCTCGTTCCCGGCCGAGTCGAGGATGATGATGGCGTCCATGCCGTAGCGCGCCGACCGCCACTTGTTCTCCTGGACGAACCAGGGCGGCAGCGTGGGCAGCTCCGCGCCGTCGTCGAGCATGCGGGAGAACTTCTCCACCAGGCAGTGCGTGAGCGCGGCGAGCGCCCGGAGCTCGCTGATGTTGGTGACGCCGTCGAGGACGCGGGACTCGAGCGTCCCGTTGCGGGGCGAGGGCCGCAGGTCCCAGCGGACCTCGTCGAACCCGTCGATGACCCCCGTGTGCTGCAGGTCGGAGGCGTAGCGCTCGAGCTCGTGCCACTCCTCGAACTGGAACGGCAGGCCCGCGGTCGGCAGCTGCTGGAACATCAGGGCGCGGTTGGACGCGTAGTTGGTGTCGCGCCCGCCCCAGAACGGCGACGACGCCGACAGCGACTGCAGGTGCGCGAAGCAGGTGAGCATGGCCCGGAGGATGGGCAGCACCTTGCGGCGGTCCTCGATGCCGACGTGCACGTGCACGCCGTAGATGAGCATCTGCCGGCCCCACCACTGGGTCCGGTCGATGAGCGTGTTGTAGCGCGCCTTGTCGGTGACCTTCTGGTGCGACCACTGCGCGAACGGGTGGGTCCCCGCGCACATGAGCTCGACCCGCAGCGGGTCGGTGACGGCCCGGATCTCCTCGACCGCCCGCTCGAGGTCGCCCGCCGCGTCGGGCACGTTGCGCCCGACGCCGGACACGACCTCGACCGTGTTGAGCAGCAGCTCCTGCACGATGTGGGGGTGGGCGTCGCGCCCCGGGGGACGGACGGCGTCGAGCACCGTCTGGGCGACCTGGCGCAGGTCTCCGGAGTCCTTGTCCACGAGGGCGAGCTCCCACTCGATGCCGACCGTGGACCGCTCCGACTGCGCGAACGGCAGATGCATGCGCTCACTCTTCCACGGCGGGGGACGCTACGCGTGCGGCTCCGGCTCCACGACGAGCACGCTCTGCCGGCCGCCGACCCGGGTGAGCACGAGCGTCGTCTCGGCGCTGTCCGGGGTGTTGCGCAGGCCGAGGTCGCGGCGCAGCTGCTCGGGGGTCACGGCGGTGCCGCGCTTCTTGATCGTGACCCGTCCGACGCCCCGCTCGCGCAGGTAGCCCTTGAGCCGCTTGAGCCCGAACGGCATGACGTCGAGCACCCGGTACGCGGTCGCGACCGGTACTTGCGCCCGGGGCGCGCCGCCCGCGTCCGACGACGGCGCCGCGGGCCCGGCGTCGGTCGTCACGTACGCGATGGTCGGGTCGAGCAGGCGTCCGCCCAGCTCGGCCGCGACGGACGCCACGAGGCCCGCACGGATGACGGCGCCGTCGGGCTCGTAGAGGTAGGCGCCGACGGGCCCGACGTCCGGGGCGGCGCCGTCCTCGCCCGGCGCGGGGCCGCGGAGCTCGCGGCCGGCGACGCGTCCCCCGGCGCCCGACCGCAGCACGAGCGCGGTCCGCCCCGGGCCCCCGGGGGCGAGCGGGCCGAACCAGAGGGCCGCCTCCACGACGTCCCCGTCGACCGACACCCACTGGGTCTCCGCGTCGTCGGGAAGGCCGGCGTGCGCGATCCCCGGGCCGACCTTGATGCCGAGCGCGGGCACGGCGTCCCGCAGCGCCCAGACGGCGTCGAGCGGGGGAGCGTAGGCGGCGGGGTCGAGGACGCGCGTGCCGGTGCGCGTGCGGCGCATCGGGTCGGCGTAGACGCCGTCGACGTCCTCGGCGCGCAGGTCGAGCGCGAGCCCGTCGGCGCAGCGGACCTCGGCCTCGGGGAACGCGCGGAGGTTGTGCGCGGCGAGCGCCGCCGTCGCGGGGTCGACGTCGGTCGCGAGCACCCGCAGGCCCACGCCGGCCAACGCGAGCGCGTCGGCGCCGAGCCCGCACGTGAGGTCGGCGACGCGCGTGGCGCCCGCCACGAGGTAGCGCTGGGCGTGGCGCGCGGCCACGACGAGCCGGGTGGCCTGCTCGAGGCCCTCGGGCGTGAACAGCATGCCGTCGGCGAACGGGCCGAGCTTGCCGCGCGCCTTGTCGCGCAGCCGCGTCTGCGTGAGCGCCGCGGCCGCGAGGGACGGGTCGACACCCTGCTCGCGCAGGGTCGCGGAGAGGGCGAGCGCACGCGACTCGTCGTACGGCGGGAGGGCCTGGAGGAGGGCGCGCCCGGCCGGGCTGGTGAGCTGTTCGACGGTCGCGAGGTCCATCCGCCGATCCTCGCAGACGCCGCGGGCGCTGGTTCCGGGCCCACCGCTCCCAGGTAACGCTGCTACCGTCCACAGCGCCGGCGCCACGTCCGGTACTCAGCGAATGCAGCCCTCGCTGGCAGTCGGGCTCCGGCCCCGCCCCTGGTGCTTGCCGCCTCCTCTGAGCCTTTCCTCGAGGAGCGCTATGCCCCCCCTGTCGTCCCGTCCTGCCCTGCCCACGTCCGCCGTCGTCTACTGCGAGGGGCAGTTCGGCGAGCAGGACGGCAAGACCGCCAACGGTCTCGTCCGCCACTCCGAGAAGTACGAGATCGTCGCCGTCATCGACAGCGGGCACGCCGGCGTGGATGCCGGCGCGTTCCTCGACGGCACGCCGAACGGCATCCCCGTCGTCGCGAGCCTCGCCGACGCGGTCGCCCACACCGGGTACGTGCCCGACCATCTGATCTGCGGGGTCGCGCCCGCCGACGGGCTGCTGTCCGCGGCCCAGCGCGTCGTGCTGCTCGACGGCGTCGCCCGCGGCATGCACATCGTCAACGGTCTGCACGAGTTCCTCGGGGACGACCCGGAGTTCGTCGCGGCGGCGCTGCTCGCGGACGTGACGATCACCGACGTCCGACGCCCCAAGGAGACCAAGGACCTGCACCTGTTCTCGGGTCGCGTCTTCGACGTCACGTGCCCGCGGATCGCGGTGCTCGGCACCGACGGAGCGATCGGGAAGCGCACGACAGCCACGCTCCTGGTCCAGGCGCTCGTGGCGCGGGGGATCAGGTCGGTCCTCGTCGGGACCGGGCAGACGACCCTCATCCAGGGTGGCAAGTACGGCGTGGCGCTCGATGCGCTCGTGCCGCAGTTCTGCTCGGGCGAGGTGGAGGACCGAGTCGTCGCGGCGTTCGAGGGCGAGCGTCCCGACGTGATCGTCGTCGAGGGCCAGGGGGCGCTCAGCCACCCGGCCTACCTCACGTCGGCGCACATCCTGCGCGGCAGCCGGCCCGCCGGCGTCGTCGTCCAGCACGCGCCCCGGCGCGAGTTCCTGGGCGACTTTCCCATGGTGGCGATGCCGACGGTGCAGAGCGAGATCGCGCTCATCGAGGCGTTCGCCGACACGCGCGTCATCGGGGTCACGCTCAACCACGAGCACATGACCGACGCGGAGGTCTCCGAGGAGATCGATGCGCTCGAGCTCGACCTCGGCCTGCCGGTGACCGACCCGTTGACGCGGCCCCTCGACCGCCTGGTCGACATGGTGCTGCTGGCGTTCCCGGGACTGGCGGCGTCGACGGCGCGCGAGCCCGCTGCGGCGGCCCTCGCGCCGGGCGAGCGGTGAGCGCGCCTCGCCTCGAGGTCGACCTGCTCGCCGTCACGCACAACACCCGGACCCTCGTCGACCGGCTCGCGCCGCGCGGGATCCGGGTGACGGGCGTGACGAAGGCCGCGCTCGGGGCGCCGGACCTCGCCGCGGCGATGCTGGCCGGGGGCGCGCTCGGGCTCGGCGACTCACGGGTCGAGAACCTCGCCCGGCTGCGCGCCGCCGGCCCCGCCGTCCCCGCGGACGTGCCGCGCACCCTCATCCGGTCGCCCATGGTCAGCCAGGCGGACGACGCCGTCCGGGTCGCGACGACGAGCCTCGTCACCGAGGCCCGGACGCTCGACGCGCTCTCCGCGGCGGCCGCGCGCCAGGGCACCCGGCACGACGTCGTCCTCATGGTCGAGCTCGGCGACCTGCGCGAGGGCGTACCCGCGGCCGACCTCGTCGACCTGGCGCGGTCGGTGCGTCGTCACGCGGGCCTGCGGCTCGCCGGGGTCGGGACCAACCTCGCGTGCCAGAGCGGGGTGGTCCCGGGACCTCGCGCGATGCGCGAGCTGTCGGACCTCGCCGCACAGGTCGAGGTGGCGTGCGGCCGTCGGCTCGAGGTGGTCTCGGGCGGGAACTCGGCCTCCCTGGCGTGGGCGCTCGGGACCGACGACGTGGGCCGCGTCGACGAGCTGCGGCTCGGAGAGTCCCTCCTGCTCGGCACCGACCCGCTGACACGAGCCCCGATCGAGGGGCTGCGGACCGACGCGTTCACGCTCGTCGCGGAGGTCATCGAGGTCCAGGCCAAGCCCGCCCAGCCGTGGGGCGAGATCGGGCAGGCCGCCTACGGGGACGCACCCGCGAGGCGCGGGACCGGAACGGTCCGGCAGGCGCTGGTGGCCGTGGGCCGACAGGACGTCGAACCCGAGGGCCTGGTGCCGCCGGCGGGCGTCGTGGTGCTCGGCGCCAGCAGCGACCACCTCGTGCTCGACGTCGGGGACGTCCCGGTGGAGGTCGGCGACGAGCTGCGCTTCGGGCTCGGCTACGGCGGCCTCGTGCGGGCCGGGACCTCGCCGTTCGTGGCGTGGACGGCCGTGGCCCTCGACGCGCGGAGTTAAGAGCCTGGCGTTGGCACTCGCCTTGACCGAGTGCTAACGCCCCCCTAGATTGGGACCCGAGCCGACGGCAGCCCGCGAGGGACCGCCCGAGGCCGTGTGCTCCCGCTGTGCCGGCACCCGCGACGACGGCCGGCGTGCGCACGAACCCATCGTCAACCGCAGTGCTCAGCGAAAGGGAGGACCCGCTGTGTCGGTCCCCATCAAGCCGCTCGAGGACCGGATCGTCGTGAAGGCCGTCGAGGCCGAGACCACGACGGCGTCCGGTCTGGTCATCCCGGACACCGCGAAGGAGAAGCCCCAGGAGGGCGAGGTCCTCGCGGTGGGCCCGGGTCGCATCGACGACAACGGCAACCGTGTCCCGCTCGACGTCGCCGTCGGCGACAAGGTCCTGTACAGCAAGTACGGCGGCACCGAGGTGAAGTACGCGGGCGAGGAGTACCTCGTGCTCTCCGCGCGCGACGTCCTCGCGGTGGTCGTCAGCTGACACCGGCGACGCCGCGGCCCGCGCCGTCGGGCCACGCACGAGGCCCCGCACCCTTCCGGGTGCGGGGCCTCGTGCCGTCGTACGGTCCTGTCGGCCGGGTCCGACGGCCTCAGCCGGCGCGGCCGAGCGCCTGACGGTCGCGCTCGCACAGGATGGTCGTGCGCTCGTCCTCGGTGAGGCCCCCCCAGACCCCGTACGGCTCGCGGACGCGCAGCGCGTGCTCGCGGCACAGCTCCATGACCGGGCAGCTCGCGCACACGGCCTTCGCGGCCTCGTCGCGCCTGCGCCTGTTGGATCCCCGTTCGCCCTCGGGGTGGAAGAACACCTCGTCACCGGTCTGGCGGCAGGCCCCCTGGTACTGCCATTCCCACAGGTCCATCACAGGGCCGGGGAGGCGGGAGATCTCGGTCATGACGTCGTCCTTTCGCTGGCGAACGATGCGGACGTGGCCCCCTGGGGTCCACGCTGCTAGCGGTAGCTCGCTGACGTCGTGAGCCCGGACTCCTCGTGGTCGGCCCGGCTCCCTCGGTCAGTGGTTCACAACCAAGCAATCGCTTCACAGATTGTTCAAGACCTCTTCGCAACGTTCTTGAATCGCTTGGTCACGGGCGAAATGGCGCGGTGCTGGCGCGCTCCTGACGCGATTCGCCGGTGGCGGTGCGGGGCGACCCTGAGCACAATCAAGGGGTGACAGGCGGCAGCACGAGCAGGCCCACGAGCGTCCCGGGCCAGGGACACGACAACGGCGACACCGAAGGCACGACGACGGGCGGTGCCCGGGCGTCCGGCTACACGGTGGCCAGCGTCGCTCGTCGGCTCGGCGTGGCCGCCGCGACGCTGCGGACCTGGGACCGCCGGTACGGGCTCGGGCCCTCCTCGCACGTCGCCGGCGCGCACCGTCGCTACACGGGCGAGGACGTCGACCGCCTCCTGCTGATGCGCGAGCTGACGCTCGACGGCGTCGCCCCGGCGGAGGCGGCGCGGACCGCGCTGGCCGCGGGCCAGGACGAGCTGCGTCGTCGGGCGCTCGCGGCGGAGGACCTGCACGACGACCCCGACGTCGTGACCTCGGGGCACGCGCCCGCCGCGGTCCGGCCGGTGCTCCGCGCGATCGCGGGCGGTCGCGACGCGGGAGCGGGCCGGGACACAGCCGGCCTCCCCGTCGACCCGCACGCGCTCGTGGCCGACATCGTGGACGCGGCCATCGCCTACGACGAGTCGCGCTGCGACGAGCTGCTCCGCATCGGCGTGGACGGCGACCCCGCCGCCTGGTGGGCCGACGTCGTCGAGCCCGCGCGCCAGCGGCTCGTCGCCCGGGTCGTGCTCGCGGGCCCCGGGGAGGCGCCCGAGGTCCTGCTGAACAACGCCACGCTGCACGCGCTGCGCGTCTTCCAGGCCGAGCACGGCGACGAGGTGACGGAGCGGTCCGGGCCGCCGGTGTCCCACCCGTCGCGGCTCGGCCGCATCGTCCTCGTCTTCTCGGCGATCGGGGAGCCCGTGCCCGTGGTCGCCCACGCCCTCGCCGCAGCCCTCGTCGCCCACGGCGTGACGGCGCGCGTCGTCACCGGCCCGGCCGGCGCCCACCGGTCGATCGAGCTCGTCACGATGGTGCAGCCCGTGGCGGTCGTCACGGTCTCCGGGCTGACCCAGCCGCCGTGGCACCTCGTCGAGGCGATCCACGAGGCGCACCCCGCGCTGCCGATCTTCGTCGGGCTGGGGCGCGACCAGGACGAGACCGCCGTACCCCTCGCGCACCAGGTGCACCGCGCGCGGAGCTTCCCGGGGCTGCTCCACGAGGTCCTCGCCGTCGCCGAGGGCTGAGGCCCGGCGGAGGCGGCCGGGGAGGAAGGGGCGCCGCGGAACGTAGACTCGTGACATGACGGACGTGCCTGCCCCCTACGCCTCGACGCCCGGCCAGCCTGCCCCGGCGGACCCGCCGAACCCGTTCTCCCGCATCGGGCTGACGTACGACGACGTCCTCCTCCTGCCGGGGGAGACCGACGTCGTGCCCAGCGAGGTCGACACGACCTCGCGGCTGACCCGGGAGATCTCGATCGCGATCCCGCTGGTCAGCGCCGCTATGGACACCGTGACCGAGTCGCGGATGGCCATCGCCATGGCCCGGCAGGGCGGCATCGGCGTCCTGCACCGCAACCTGTCGATCGCCGACCAGGCCCACCAGGTCGACGTCGTCAAGCGGTCCGAGTCGGGCATGGTCACCGATCCCGTGACCGTCAGCCCGGACGTCACCCTCGCCGAGCTCGACGCGCTGTGCGGCCAGTACCGCGTCTCCGGCCTGCCCGTCGTCGACGAGCGTGGGGTGCTCCTCGGGATCATCACCAATCGCGACCTGCGCTTCATCGCGAGCGCGGACTACGAGACCCGCCGGGTCCGCGAGGTCATGACCCCGATGCCGCTCGTGACGGCGCCCGTCGGCATCTCGCGCGACGAGGCGGCCGCGATCCTCGCGAAGCACAAGATCGAGAAGCTGCCGCTCGTCGACGCCGACGGCCGGCTCGGCGGTCTGATCACCGTCAAGGACTTCGTCAAGACGGAGCAGTACCCGAACGCCACGAAGGACGACGAGGGCCGCCTCCGGGTCGCCGCCGCGATCGGCTACTTCGGGGACGCGTGGGAGCGCGCGACGACGCTCGTCGAGGCCGGCGTCGACGTGCTCGTCGCCGACACCGCGCACGGCCACGTCCGCCTGCTGCTCGACATGGTGCGCCGGATCAAGTCGGACCCCGCGACCCGCCACGTGCAGGTGATCGGCGGCAACGTCGCCACGCGCGAGGGCTCGCAGGCGTTCATCGACGCGGGAGCCGACGCGATCAAGGTCGGCGTCGGCCCGGGCTCGATCTGCACGACGCGCATCGTCACGGGTGTGGGGGCGCCGCAGATCACGGCCGTGTGGGAGGCGTCGCTCGCCGCGCGCGCCGCCGGCATCCCGGTGATCGCCGACGGCGGCCTGCAGTACTCGGGCGAGATCGCCAAGGCGATCGTCGCGGGCGCCGAGACCGTCATGCTCGGCTCGCTGCTGGCGGGCTGCGACGAGGCGCCCGGCGACCTCATCTTCGTCAACGGCAAGCAGTTCAAGGCCTACCGCGGCATGGGCTCGCTGGGGGCGATGAGCTCGCGCGGCAAGAAGTCGTACTCCAAGGACCGGTACTTCCAGGCCGAGGTCACGAGCGACGACAAGCTCGTCCCCGAGGGCATCGAGGGCCGGGTCGCGTACCGCGGGCCGCTGGCCGCGGTGGCGCACCAGCTCGTCGGGGGGCTGCGCCAGTCGATGTTCTACGTCGGCGCACGCACCGTCCCCGAGCTCCAGCAGCGCGGCCAGTTCATCCGGATCACGCAGGCGAGCCTCAAGGAGTCGCACCCGCACGACATCCAGATGACCGTCGAGGCGCCCAACTACCAGAACGGCTGACGCCCCGGGCGGAGCAGCGCGACGGCCGGTCACCCGCACGGGTGACCGGCCGCCCGTCGTCGTGGGCGCCCCCGCCCGCCGCTGCCGTCAGTCGCGGAACGTCTCGATCTGTGCGCCGAGCTCGACCAGACGCTCCTGCAGCTGCTCGTAGCCGCGCGCGATGATGTCGACGTTGCGGAGGACCGACGTGCCCTTCGCCGCGAGCATCGCGAGGAGGATCACGACGGCGGGACGCAGCGCCGGCGGGCACGAGACCTCCGCCCCCGACCAGCGCGTCGGGCCGCTGACGAAGAGGCGGTGCGCGTCGGCGAGCCGGACGTCGGCCCCCAGGCGCGTGAGGTCCGTGAGGTGGACGGCCCGGCCCTCGTAGACCCAGTCGTGGATCTGCGTCTCGCCCGTCGCGCACGCGGCGATGACGGCGAAGAACGGCAGGTTGTCGATGTTGAGACCCGGGAACGGCATCGGGTGGATCTTGTCCAGCGGGGCGTGCAGGTCGCCCGGGTGGACCGTCACGTCGACGAGGCGCGTGCGGCCGTTGCGCGCGGGGTACTCGTCGGAGACGTCGTAGCGCAGGCCCATCTCCGCGAGCGTCGCGAGCTCGATCTCCATGAACTCGATCGGTACGCGCCCGACCGTGATCTCGGACCCGGTGACGATGCCCGCGGTGAGCAGGCTCATCGCCTCGACCGGGTCCTCGGAGACGGCGTACTCGACGTCCACGTCGATGTCGGGCAGCCCGTGCACGCGCAGCGTCGTCGTGCCGATGCCCTCGATGCGCACGCCCAGCAGCTCGAGGTAGAAGCACAGGTCCTGGACCATGTAGTTGGGGCTGGCGTTGCGGATCGTCGTGACGCCGTCGTGCCGCGCGGCCGCCATGATCGCGTTCTCGGTGACCGTGTCCCCGCGCTCGGTCAGCACGACCGCGAGGTCGCGCTTGCCGGGCCCGTCGACGACGGCGTGGTAGCGACCACCCGTCGCCGTGACGGACAGCCCGAAGGTGCGCAGCGCGATCATGTGCGGCTCGACCGTCCGCGTGCCGAGGTCGCAGCCGCCGGCGTAGGGGAGCTCGAAGGCGTCCTCGCGGCCGAGCAGCGGGCCGAGGAACATGATGATCGAGCGGGTCCGGCGGGCGGCGTCGTCGTCGATCGAGCCGAGGTCGAGGTCGCGCGGCGCCACGAGCTCGAGGTCGCGGCCGTCGGCCGACCAGGTCGCCCGGACGCCGATCGAGCGCAGCACGTCGACGATCCGGTCCACCTCGACGATCCGGGCGACGCCCCGCAGCCGGGTCGTGCCGCGGTTGAGCAGGCTCGCGCACAGCAGCGCGACCGCGCCGTTCTTGCTCGTGTTGACGTCGAGCCGCCCGGACAGCGGTTGGCCGCCCGTCACGCGCAGGTGGGTGTGCTGCGGTGCCCCGAGGGTCACGATCGGCGAGTCGAGGGCCGCGCCGATGCGCGTGAGCATGTCGAGGCTGACGTTCTGCGCGCCCTGCTCGATCCGGTGCACGGCGCTCTGGCTCGTGCCGAGGCGGTCGGCGAGCTGGGCCTGCGTGAGGCCGCGGTGGCGCCGCGCGGACCGGACGAGGGAGCCGACGTGGGCGAGCTGCTCGCCCACGGTCGGGAGGCTGCCCGTGGCCGGCGACGTCGTGTCGGGCGTGGGATCGGTGGTCGTCGTCATGCTCGCCAAGATAACTCATGGATGAGATATTGGACGTCCCGACGCGCTGGAGGGCACGGTGTTCTCGCTGCGCGGTTCCGGCAGGAACGTCATCGATGAGATGCCTCACACCGACGGTGGTGGCGTCGCCCTGCTCTCCTGCTCGCGGGCGCGCCACCGCTCGAGCTCGGCGGTCCAGGCGCGGTGCTGGTCGACCTGGTAGGCGTGCAGCGTCTCCAGGCTCATCGCTGCGAGCTGGGGGAACGCGGCGACCATGGCCGCGAGCAGGTCGAGGGTCGCGACGACGTCGGCATCTGCCGCGTGCAGCCCGGCCGCCTCCGGGCCGTCCGGGTCGAGGACGCCGTAGGCCGCGCAGAGCGCGCCGAGAGTCCGCCCGCCGCGCCGCAGCGGGACGAGGGCCCGGTCCAGGACGAGCGGGTCGACGACCGCCGGGACCGGCCGGCCGAGGCGCTGGGGCAGCGTCCGGAGCCCGTGGCGCTCGAGCTCGGCGTCCAGCAGCACCAGGTCGAAGCCGGCGTTGAACGCGACCACCGGCACACCCTCGGCCAGGGCCTCGTGCAGCACGGCGGCGATCTCCTCCAGCGCCTCGCGCGGCGGGCTGCCGTAGGTGCGCGCCTGCTCGGTCGAGATGCGGTGGATCGCGGCCGCGCCGTCGGGGATCTCGATGCCCGGGTCGACCAGCCAGGTACGCACCGTCGTCTCGACGCCCGGCGTGCGGTGCACGAGCGCCGCGGACACGATCCGGTCCCCGAGGGGATCGACGCCGGTCGTCTCGGTGTCGAACCCGAGGAGCGGCGAGGTCGTCCACGTGTCCGTGCTCATGCGGCCAGCGTCGCACCGGTCGCCCACACGACCGCGGTCCGCGCCGGGGTCGGGGGGCGTCCGGGGCCGGGCGGGGACGTCCCCCTAGACTGGTCCGGTGAGCAACGAGATCGAGATCGGCCGTGGCAAGCGCGGGCGCCGTGCCTACTCCTTCGACGACGTCGCCGTGGTCCCCTCGCGGCGCACGCGCGACCCCGAGGACGTCTCGGTCGGCTGGCAGATCGACGCGTACCACTTCGACCTCCCGATCGTCGCGGCCCCCATGGACTCGGTGATGAGCCCCGAGACGGCGGTCGCGCTCGGCCGGGCGGGCGGGCTCGGCGTCCTCGACCTCGAGGGACTGTGGACGCGCTACGAGGACCCGCGCCCCCTCCTCGAGGAGATCGCGACCCTCCCGCTCGAGCAGGCGACGAGCCGCATGCAGGAGATCTACGCTGCCCCGATCCTTCCGGACCTCGTGACGCAGCGCCTCAAGGAGATCCGCGCCGCGGGCGTCACCGTCGCCGGGGCGCTCTCCCCGCAGCGCACGCAGGAGCTCTCGCAGACCGTCGTCGACGCGGGCGTCGACCTGTTCGTCATCCGCGGCACCACCGTCTCCGCCGAGCACGTCTCGTCGAACGCGGAGCCCCTCAACCTCAAGCGGTTCATCTACGAGCTCGACGTCCCGGTGATCGTCGGCGGCGCGTCGACGTACACGGCGGCGCTGCACCTCATGCGCACCGGAGCGGCCGGCGTCCTCGTGGGCTTCGGCGGCGGTGCCGCCCACACGACGCGCGTCTCGCTGGGCATCCACGCACCCATGGCGACGGCCGTCGCCGACGTGGCCGCCGCGCGTCGGGACTACCTCGACGAGTCGGGCGGCCGGTACGTGCACGTGATCGCCGACGGCGGCGTCGGGCGCTCGGGCGACCTCGTCAAGGCCGTCGCGTGCGGCGCGGACGCCGTGATGATCGGCGCGGCGCTCGCCCGGGCCGAGGAGGCGCCGGGCGCCGGCTGGCACTGGGGGTCCGAGGCGCACCACGCGCAGCTTCCCCGCGGCGAGCGGGTGCGCGTCGGAACGGCGGGCACGCTCGAGGAGATCCTCTTCGGCCCCGGCCGGCAGGCCGACGGCACGCTCAACCTCGTCGGCGCCCTGCGCCGCGCGATGGCGACCACCGGCTACTCCGACCTCAAGGAGTTCCAGCGCGTCGAGGTCGTCGTCTCGCCCTACCAGCCGCGCTGACCGGGGAGGGCGACGTGACCCCCACCCCCGCGGGCTCGGGCCCGTCCGGGACGCGCGACGGCGTCGGCCTACGGCTCCCCGCGCCCGCGCTGCGCGTCGTCGAGGCCACCGACGACGACGCCGCGCCGCTCGTCGCCCTGTGGACCGCCTGCGGCCTCACACGGCCGTGGAACGACCCCGAGCGCGACATCGCCGACGCGCGCTCGACGCCCACCTCGACTGTGCTCGTGGGGCACGTGGATGGTGCGGCGGGCGCGGCCGGTGCGGGAATCCTCGTGAGCGGCGCCGTCGTCGGCTACGACGGCCACCGGGGCTGGCTGTACTACGTCGCGGTCGACCCGGCCTGGCAGGGGCGCGGGTTCGGCCGCGAGACGGTCGTCGCGGCCGAGGCGTGGCTCGCCGCCCAGGGGGCGCCGAAGGTGCAGCTCATGGTCCGTCGCACCAACGCGGACGCCGTCGGCTTCTACCAGGCCCTCGGGTACACCGACCAGGAGACCATCGTCCTGGGCCGGCGCTTCCCCGTCGCACAGGGCGGTCCGGACGTCGGCTGAGCGTCGCCGACACCTAGGACCGGTGGTGCCCGGACGCGTAGCCTGGGGCCATGGCAGACAGCACCGACGGCGTCAGCGTCGACGGCCTCCTCGACCCTGACAGCCCCACCGCCACGTACGCGCTCGAGCCCGACGTCGTCGCGCCGCTCCTGGACCGTCTCGCGAGCTCGCGCGGCGCCGGCGAGCACCGGACCGTCGCCCCCTTCACGGGGGCGCCGCTGGTCGCGGTGCCGCTCTCGTCGGAGCAGGACGTCGCGGGCGCCGTCGCGCGGGCCCGGGAGGCGCAGCGCGCCTGGGCCCAGGTCCCCGTCCGCGAGCGCGAGCAGGTCCTGCTGCGCCTGCACGACGTCGTCCTCGACCGGCAGTCCGAGGTCCTCGACCTCCTGCAGCTCGAGAACGGCAAGTCGCGCACCAGCGCGTTCGACGAGGTCATGGACGTCGCGCAGGTCGCCCGCCACTACGGGGCGCGCGCCCACCGGTACCTGGCCCCCCGCCGGGTGCCCGGGATGATCCCCGGCCTCACGAGCACCCGGGTGCTGAGGCACCCGGTCGGGGTCGTCGGCGTGATCGCGCCCTGGAACTACCCGCTGACGCTCACGCTCTCGGACCTGCTGCCCGCCCTCGTCGCGGGGAACGCCGCGGTGGTCAAGCCCGACCTGCAGACCCCGCTGACGATGCTGTGGGCCGCGGAGGCGCTCGAGGACGCGGGCCTGCCGGCCGGGGTCCTGCAGGTCGTGTACGGCGGGCCGGAGGTCGGGCGCGCGCTGACCGGGTCCGTCGACCACATCGTGTTCACCGGCTCGACGGCCGTCGGGCGCACCGTCGCGGCGCAGGCGGGGGAGCGGCTCATCGGCGCGACGCTCGAGCTCGGCGGCAAGAACCCGCTGTACGTCGCGGCGGACGCCGACGTGGCGTCGACCGCGCGCGGTGTCGTGCGGGCGTGCTTCGCCAACACGGGCCAGCTCTGCATGTCGATCGAGCGGCTGATCCTGCACGACGACATCGCTGACGAGTTCCTCGACGAGTTCGTGCCCCTCGTGCGCGACCTCACGATGGGCCCGGGCCTCGACTACCGGCACCAGGTCGGCTCCCTCACCTCGCAGGCGCAGCTGGACCGGGTCGTCGCGCACGTCGACGACGCCATCGCGCGCGGCGCGACGGTCCTCGCGGGCGGCGTGCACCGGGCGGACCTCGGCCCCTACTTCTACGCCCCGACCGTCCTGGACGGCGTGCCCGACGACGCCGCGTGCGCGCGCGAGGAGACCTTCGGTCCGGTGGTCTCGGTCCGCCGCGTGGCGTCGGACGACGAGGCGGTCGCGCAGATGAACGACACCGAGTTCGGGCTCAACGCGAGCATCTGGACGTCCGACACGGCCCGTGGACGCCGGCTCGCGGCGCGCGTGCGGGCCGGCTCCGTCAACGTCAACGACGGGTACGCGGCGGCGTGGGGCTCGGTCGCGGCGCCGTCGGGCGGGTTCAAGGCGTCGGGCCAGGGGCGGCGGCACGGCCGCGAGGGCATCGAGGCCGTCACGGAGGTGCAGACCGTCGCCGTCCAGCGCGGCGTGGCCCGCGGGCTGAGCTTCGACACGCTGCACGAGCGTCCGGGGGAGCAGTGGACCGGGCTCATGACGCGCGCGCTGCGGGCGATGCGCGCGGTGCGGGTGCCGTAGCCGCCGTCGTCCCGGGGCGCGGGTCGTCGGGTGTCGCCCGGCGTCGGCGCCCGGGTTAGCATCTGGTCTAGACCACCGTGTCGCACTGCTCTGTCGCCGAGGATCGAGGAACCATGTCGCACGTGACCAGCGTCCCTGAGAGTGCCGCCCACAGCGCCGGCGCCGCCGACCACGACGGCTCGACGACCGTCCTCCACGGCGTCGGGGTCGGCAGGGCGGGGGTGGTCGGCCCGGTCGTGCAGGTGGCGGCCGCGCCGGTCGTCCCGGCGGAGGAGCCGGGGACGGCGCCCGACCAGGTCGACGCGGTCCAGGCGCGCGTGACGGCGGCGTTCGACGCCGTCTCCGCCGGGCTGCGCGCGCAGGCGGACGCGGCCACCGGTGCGGCCGTCGAGGTGCTGGGGGCGACGGCGCAGATGGCCGACGACAAGGCCCTGCGCAAGCAGACCGCGCAGAGGATCGCGAGCGGGTCGGGGCCGGTGGCGGCGCTGGACGAGTCCGTGGGCGGCTTCGCGACGATGTTCGAGCAGGCCGGCGGGTACCTGGCCGAGCGCGTCACCGACCTGAGGTCCGTGCGCGACCGGGTCGCCGCCCGGATCCTCGGCGTCCCGGAACCCGGCGTGCCGGCGCTCGCCCGGCCGTCCGTCGTCGTCGGCCGGGACCTCGCGCCCGCGGATACGGCCACGCTCGACGTGAGCCACGTGCTCGCGATCGTCACCGAGCTCGGCGGCCCGACCTCGCACACCGCGATCATCGCCGGGCAGCTCGGCATCCCGTGCGTCGTGCGCGTGGGCGGCGCGACGGCGCTCGCGGACGGGACGGTCGTCGCCGTCGACGCCGCCGCGGGGACCGTGGAGGTCGGCCCGGCGCCCGAGGTGGCGCAGGGCTTCGCGCGCCGCGCGGAGGTGGCGTCGAGGCTTGCCGAGGACCACGCCCCCGGCGCGACCGCCGACGGCCACGGGGTCCTCCTGCTCGCGAACATCGGGACCGCCGAGGACGCCGAGCGCGCGGCCGCCCAGGCGGTCGAGGGGTCGGGGCTGTTCCGCACCGAGGTGCTGTTCCTCGACCGCGAGACCGCGCCCACGCGCGAGGAGCAGGCCGCTACCTACGCCCGGGCCCTGCGCGCGTTCGGGGACCGCAAGGTCGTGATCCGCACCCTCGACGCCGGCGCCGACAAGCCTCTGAAGTTCGCGACCCAGCCCGACGAGGAGAACCCCGCGCTCGGGGTGCGGGGGTACCGCCTGGTGCGGACCGTGCCCGACGTGGTGACCGCGCAGCTCGAGGCCCTCGGGGACGCGCGCCGCGAGACCGGGCTCGAGCCGTGGGTCATGGCGCCCATGATCGCGACGCCGGGGGAGGCGCGGGAGTTCGCCGCCTCCGCCCGGGCGCAGGGCCTCACGAAGGTCGGGGTCATGGTGGAGATCCCCGCCGCGGCGCTGCGCGCCGACGCGATCCTCCGCGAGGTCGACTTCGTGTCCATCGGGTCCAACGACCTCGCGCAGTACACGATGGCCACCGACCGGCTCCGGGGCGAGCTCGCGGACCTGATCGACCTGTGGCAGCCCGCCGTCCTCGACCTCGTCGCCGCGACCGCGGCCGCCGGGCAGCGCGTCGGCAAGGACGTCGGGGTCTGCGGGGAGTCGGCGGCGGACCCGCTCATGGCGGTCGTCCTCACCGGCCTCGGGGTCACGAGCCTGTCCATGGCGCCCGTCGCCGTCCCCGCCGTGCGCTACACGGTCAAGGCGCACACGCTCGACCAGGCGCGCGCCGTCGCCCGCGCCGCTCTCGCCGCCGACGACGCGCCTGCGTCTCGGGCGGCCGCGCTCGCCGCGCTCGCCCCCGGCGTCGCAGACGCGCTGGCCCTCTGACGGCTTTCGCGAGGTAGCGCCTTTCGCCCGAGACAGCACGGACTCCGCGCTACCTCGAGCGAGACGCGCTACCTCGCGGGGCGGTCAGGCGGGAGACCCAGATCGAACGTCCGATGTTCGGCTTGCCAGACGGCAAGATGGTGACGTAAACATGGAGCGGTTGCGCAGCCCGCGCCCCGGACGGGGCGTGCCGCTCAAAGAAGAGGGAAGTGCTCCATGCGATTGCTCACCGTTCCCCGGAGACCGGGCCGAGCCCGCGCCGCCGTCGTCCTCGCGACCGCGGCTCTCGTCGTCGGCGTCGTCGCGCCCGCCGCCACGGCCGCCGACCATGCGTCGTCCGGCACCACGCCCGCCGGCCGCGCGTCGAGCACGACGACGGACCCGACGAAGGCGACCACCAGCGCTGCGAAGCGCTCGGGGAAGAAGACCGTCACGCTCGACCCGGCCCAGTTCAGGGGCGTCAACTGGGCTGACCCGCGCGACAACTTCGCCGACGACGCCGTGGTCCCGTCGGGGCTGTCGGCGTCCGACGCGCCGTCGACGACCTACCGCAAGGCGCACGAGATCCTCCTCGGCTTCCGCAAGAACCTGGGCGCGAACACCGTGCGTCTCCCCGTCAACCCGTACTCGGTCGGGAAGTCCTCCGGGTGGTGGGCCGACTACCGCCAGGTCGTCGAGGCCGCGACAGACCTCGGCTTCAAGGTCGTGCTCGGCTACTGGGAGGGTCCCGGGGCCGAGGACGACGGCATCGTCGACGACGCCACCGCCTGGTGGTCGATGTGGAAGACGCTCACCTCGACGTATGCGAGGAGCAGCAACGTCTACTTCGAGCCGATGAACGAGCCGCACGGCTACACCGAGGAACAGTGGACCTCGCTCGTGACCTCGTGGCTGGGCCGGTTCGACGCCGTGCCCCGCGACCGCGTGTTCGTCAGCGGCATCGGGTACAGCGACCACGTGAACGACCTGTGCACGGACTCGGCCCTGGACGGCACGTACCTGGCGCTCCACGACTACGGCTACTGGGGCACCCGCACGTACGCCGAGTGGGTCGACGACCTGGAGTCCCGCATCGGCGACTGTGCGGGCCGCACGGTGCTCGACGAGTTCGGCGCACCGATGACGACCGGCATCGACTACGCGGCGTCGTCGACCGCGAGCGACGCCGACACGAACAACTCGGTGGCGTTCATGCAGGCCGCGACCGACACGGTCCGGCGTCTGCACCTAGGGTCCGTGTACTGGCCGGGTCTGCGCACGGGCGACACCTACAGCCTGGAGACGCTCACGACGACGCACGGCCGGCTCTCGCTCGTCGACTCCAACGCGTCCGGGGTCGCGCTCGTCGAGTGGGGCTGGGGCCGCGGGAGGGTCGCGCCGCACGCCGTCGCCTGACCTGGGCGGCTTGGGCCAGCCGAGGTAGCGCGTTTCGCCCGAGACAGCACGGACTCCGCGCTACCTCCGGCGAGACGCGCTACCTCGCGGGTCGGTCAGGCGGGGAGGCCGTCCACGACCTCGATGCACTGGCGGGCGATCGCGAGCTCCTCGTTCGTCGGCACGACCATGACGAGCGTGCTGGTCCACGACGGCGAGATGATCCGCGGCTCGTCGGAGCGCCCGGCGTTGCGGTCGGGGTCGACGGAGAGCCCCAGCGGCTCGAGGCCGTCGAGCACCTCGGCGCGCACGGCGGCGTCGTTCTCCCCGACGCCCGCGGTGAACGCGAGCACGTCGACCCGCCCGAGCACCGCGTGGTACGCGCCGATGTACTTGCGCAGGCGGTGCTCGTAGACGTCGAGCGCGAGGCGGGCGGCCTTCGCCGCCTCCGGGTCCTCACCCTCGGCGAGTCTGCGGACCTCGCGGAAGTCGTTCTCCCCGGCGAGGCCCTTGACGCCCGAGCGCTTGTTGAACAGGTCGTCGATCTCGTCGATGCTCATGCCCGCGTTGCGGGACAGGTGGAACACGACCGCGGGGTCGATGTCGCCCGTGCGCGTGCCCATGACGAGGCCCTCGAGGGGCGTGAGGCCCATCGACGTCTCGACCGGGACGCCGCCCGCCACCGCCGACGCGGAGGCGCCGTTGCCCAGGTGCAGGACGATCTGGTTGAGGTCCTGCACGCGGCGCCCGAGGACGCGGGCGACCTTGCCCACGACGTACTGGTGGCTCGTCCCGTGGAACCCGTACCGCCGCACGCCGTGCTCCTCGGCGACGGCGCGGTCCAGCGCGTACGTGTAGGCGTGCTCGGGCAGGGCCTGGAAGAAGGCCGTGTCGAACACGGCGACGTGCGGCACGTCGCCCATGAGCTCGCGTGCCACCTCGATGCCGGTCGCGTTCGCCGGGTTGTGCAGCGGGGCGAGGGGGGACAGGTCGCGGATCTTCCGGACGACGTCGTCGTCGACGAGGACCGGCGCGGAGAAGACCGAGCCGCCGTGGACGACGCGGTGCCCGACGGCGTGCACGCTCGCCCTCTCGAGGTCGGGCCCGAGCTCGGCGAACAGGCCGAGCGCGAGGCGGAGCGCCTCGCCGTGGTCGGCGACCGTCTCCTCGCGCCTGGTCGTGTTGCCGCCGTAGCTGTGCTTGACGGGGCTCGACGACTCGCCGATCCGCTCGACGACGCCCGACGCGATCGCCTCGCCGCCCACCGGGTTGACGAGCTGGTACTTGAGCGAGCTGGAGCCCGAGTTCAGGACCAGCACGGAGCCGTGCGCGCCGTACGCGGAGTACGGGTTCGGACGCTCGGACTCGGGCAGGATGCTCATGCTTCTCCTTCGCCGCGGGCAGCGGCTGCTGTGCCGGCGTCGCCGGCCGGGCCGGCCTGCGCCTGGATCGCGGTGATCGCGACGGTGTTGACGATGTCGTGGACGAGCGCCCCGCGCGACAGGTCGTTGACGGGCTTGGCGAGCCCCTGGAGGACCGGCCCGATCGCGACCGCGCCGGCCGACCGCTGGACCGCCTTGTACGTGTTGTTGCCGGTGTTGAGGTCGGGGAAGACGAACACCGTCGCCTTCCCGGCGACGTCCGACCCGGGCATCTTCGACGCCGCGACGGACGCGTCGACGGCGGCGTCGTACTGGATCGGGCCCGCGACCGACAGGTCGGGGCGGCGCTCGCGGACGAGCGCGGTGGCGTCCCGGACCTTCTCGACGTCGGCGCCGAAGCCCGACTCACCCGTCGAGTAGGACAGCATCGCGATCCGCGGCGGGACGCCGAACTGGGCGCCCGTGGCGGCGGAGGAGATGGCGATGTCGGCGAGCTCGGTGGCCGTGGGGTCCGGGATGACGGCGCAGTCGCCGTAGACCAGCACCCGGTCCTCGAGGCACATGAGGAACACGGACGACACGACCGAGACGCCGGGCGCGGTCTTGATGATCTCGAACGACGGCTTGATGGTGTGGGCCGTGGTGTGCGCGGCGCCCGACACCATGCCGTCCGCGAGCCCGAGGTGGACCATCATCGTCCCGAAGTAGGACACGTCGGTGACGATCTCGCGGGCCCGGTCCACGGTCATGCCCTTGTGCGCGCGCAGGCTGGCGTACTCGTCGGCGAACCGCTCGACGAGCGCCGGGTCGTGCGGCGAGAGCACCTGGGCGCCGTCGAGCCGCAGCCCGAGCTCGGCGGCGCGGGACCGCACCGCGGCCTCGTCGCCGAGGATCGTCAGCTCGGCGACGTCGCGCTGCAGCAGGGTCGACGCGGCGCGCAGCACGCGGTCGTCGTCGCCCTCGGGCAGGACGACGTGCCTGCGGTCCGCCCGGGCCCGGGCGAGGAGCTCGTACTCGAACATGAGCGGGGTCACGACGTCCGACGGCGGCACCTCGAGGGCCGCCGCGAGGCCGCGCCCGTCGCGCGTGAGCGCGGCGCCCGCGGTCGCCCGGTCGAACAGCGCGAGCGCCGTGTCGACCTTCGCGGGGGCCTCGAGGCTGACGCGCCCCCGCGTGCGCTCCGCCCGGCTCGCCGTCTCGATCGTGTCGAGGTTCGTGGTCAGGATCGGGAGGCTCGGGGCGAGGTCGTCGAGCAGGCGGGCGATCGACGCGGACGGCTCGAGGCCGCCGGTCAGGATCATCCCCGCGAGCGACGGGTACGACGGCGCCGAGTGGGCCGCCAGGAGCCCGATCAGCACCTCGGAGCGGTCGCCCGCCGTGACGACGACGGCCCCGTCGGTGAGGTGGTCGAGCAGGTGCTCGAGCGTCATCGCCCCGACGAGCACGCCCGTCACCTCGCGCGCCAGCAGGTCGTGGTCGCCGAGGAGGACCGTCCCGTCGACGGCCTCGCGCAGGCCCTCGACGGTCGGGGCGGACAGCGACGGCTCCTCCGGGATCGTCCACACCGGCAGGGGCGACGGTGCCCCCGGCCCGCCGCCGCTCCCGGCGAGCCCGGCGAGCGCCACCCCGACCGCCTCGAGATCCTCGGGCCGGCACCGGTTCGCGACGACGCCGAACGGCCGCGCGTGGAGGGCCCGCAGCTCGGCGAGGCTCACCTCGGCGAGCTGGCGGACGTCGTCGGGTGTGCGGCCGAAGCCCGAGAGCACGAGGAGGACGGGTGCCCCGAGGTTCGCCGCGACCCGCGCGTTGAACGCGAGCTCCGTGGGGCCCGCCACGTCGGTGTAGTCGCTGCCCAGCACCAGGACGGCGTCGCACGCGACCGCCACGTCGTGGAACCGGGCCACGACCTGCGCGAGCGAGCCCTCAGGGTCGTCGTGGACGTCGTCGTACGTCACGCCGACGCACTGCTCGTAGGTGAGGCCGACGCTGTCCCGCGCGAGCAGCAGCTCGAGGACGTAGTCGCGGCCGGTCCCCGGGTTCGCCTGGGCGCTGCGCGCGACCGGCCGGAACACCCCCACCCGCCGGAACCGCCGCTGGAGCAGCTCCAGCACCCCGAGCGCGACGGTCGACTTGCCGGTCTCCCCCTCGGGGGAGGTGATGTACACGCTGCGGGTGGACTCGCTCACGGGATCATTCCATCGCATCGGGACCCGCGGCGCAGTGCCGCGGGCCCCGACGTGAGGGACGTCTCCTCGACAGGCCAGGTAGGGCTACTCGTTGTCCCCGCCGGTCCCGATGGTCGCGTCGACCTGACCGGTGTCGGCGAGGTCCTGCGCGTCGGGCCACACCCAGTCCCGCACCTCGGGCAGGTCGTCGCCGTGCTCGCGGGTGTACTGGCGGGCCTCGAGGCGCTTGTCCTGCATCTCCTGGCGCAGCCCGGCGTACCGGGACGCGAGCCCGGGGACGCGGTCGATCACGTCGATGACCAGGTGGAACCGGTCGAGGTCGTTGAGCATGACCATGTCGAACGGCGTCGTGGTCGTGCCCTCCTCCTTGTACCCGCGCACGTGCAGGTTGGCGTGCCCGGTGCGGCGGTACGTGAGGCGGTGGATGAGCCACGGGTACCCGTGGTACGCGAAGATGACCGGCTTGTCGCGCGTGAACAGCGTGTCGAAGTCCTTGTCCGACAGGCCGTGCGGGTGCTCCTTCTCGTCCTGCAGCCGCATGAGGTCGACGACGTTCACCACCCGCACGCGCAGGTCGGGGACGCGCGTGCGCAGGATGTCGGCGGCGGCGAGCACCTCGAGCGTCGGGACGTCGCCCGCGCAGCCGAGGACGACGTCCGGCTCCTGGCCCTCGGTCTCGCTGCCCGCCCAGTCCCAGATGCCGAGCCCGCGCGTGCAGTGCGCCACGGCCTGCTCCATGGACAGGAACTGGGGCGCCGGCTGCTTGCCGGCGACGACGACGTTCACGTACTGCCGGCTGCGCAGGCAGTGGTCGTACGTCGACAGGAGGGTGTTGGCGTCCGGCGGCAGGTACACCCGCACGACCTCGGCCTTCTTGTTCACCACGTGGTCGATGAAGCCCGGGTCCTGGTGGCTGAAGCCGTTGTGGTCCTGGCGCCACACGTGGCTCGACAGCAGGTAGTTGAGGCTCGCGACCGGCCTCCGCCACGGGATGTGGTTCGTGACCTTGAGCCACTTGGCGTGCTGGTTGAACATCGAGTCGACGATGTGGATGAACGCCTCGTAGCTGGTGAACAGGCCGTGCCGCCCGGTGAGCAGGTAGCCCTCGAGCCAGCCCTGGCACTGGTGCTCGGAGAGCTGCTCCATGACGCGCCCGGCGCGCACCAGGTGCTCGTCGACCGCGGGGGAGAAGTACTCGGCGTTCCACTGCTTGCCGGTCACCTCGTACACGGCCTGCAGGCGGTTCGACGCCGTCTCGTCCGGGCCGAAGATCCGGAAGTTGTCCGGGTTGCGGCGGATCACCTCGGTCAGGAAGTCGCCGAGGACGCGCGGCGCCTCGACCGCGCCCGAGCCCGGCCTCGGCACGTCGACCGCGTAGTCGCGGAAGTCCGGGAGCCGCAGGTCGCGGAGCAGGACCCCGCCGTTCGCGTGCGGGTTCGCGCTCATCCGCAGGTCGCCCGCGGGCGCGAGCTCGCGGATGTCGTCGAGGACCGCGCCGTCGTCGTCGAACAGCTCGTCCGCCTGGTAGGACCGCAGCCAGTCCTCGAGGACCTTGAGGTGCTCGGGCGTGTCCCGGGCGTTCGCGAGCGGCACCTGGTGCGCGCGCCACGAGCCGACGGTCTTCTTGCCGTCGATGGTCTCGGGACCGGTCCAGCCCTTCGGGGTCCGGAAGACGATCATCGGCCAGGCGGGGCGCGTGACGTCGTCGCCGGCCTCGGCCTGCGCGGCCGCCTCCGCCTTGATCGCGGCGATCTCGTCGAGCACGGCATCGAGCGTCGTCGCGAACCGCCGGTGAATGCTCTGGTGCGACTCGTCGGACTCGTCGGCCACCTCGAACCAGTGGACCTTGTGCCCGTACCCGGTGAGGAGCGAGGTGAGCTCGTCCTGCCCGATCCGGTCGAGGATCGTGGGGTTCGCGATCTTGTACCCGTTGAGGTGCAGGATCGGCAGGACGACGCCGTCGTGGGCGGGGTTGAGGAGCTTGTTCGAGTGCCAGCTGGTCGCGAGCGGGCCGGTCTCGGCCTCGCCGTCGCCCACCACCGCGGCGACCAGCAGGTCGGGGTTGTCGAACGCGGCACCGTAGGCGTGCGACAGCGCGTAGCCCAGCTCGCCGCCCTCGTGGATCGACCCCGGCGTCTCCGGCGCGACGTGCGACGGGATACCGCCGGGGAACGAGAACTGGCGGAACAGCTTGCGCAGTCCCTCCTCGTCCTCGGTGATGTCCGAGTAGAGCTCGGAGTACGTGCCGTCGAGGTAGGTGCTCGCCACGAGACCCGGGCCGCCGTGCCCGGGGCCCGCCACGTAGATCGTCGACTGCTGGCGCTGCGCGATCGCCCGGTTGAGGTGCGCGTACAGGAAGTTGAGGCCGGGCGTCGTCCCCCAGTGGCCGAGCAGACGGGGCTTCACGTCGTCGCGCGTGAGCGGCCGGCGCAGGAGCGGGTTGTCGAGCAGGTAGATCTGACCCACCGACATGTAGTTGGCAGCACGCCACCACCTGTCGATCCGGGCGACCGTCTCGTCGCTCACTCCGGTGTCCGGAAGGGCTGTCCAGGGGGACATCGCTCACACTCTCCTCGGGGCTGTGCTGGTGGTGCCCTCATTCCATCGCACGGCGCGTCCCCTCGCGCGCCGGGGAGACGTGACCAATCCGACGGCTCCGGCGGCCGTCGTGGGGGCCCACGAGGTCGGGGCTCCCAGGCTCCCCGGCTACCGTTGACCCGTGGTCTCCCCGGCACCCCCGACGACGCCGGCCGCCCCCGGTCCGGGCGCGCCCCGGCCTGCGCCCGTCCGGCCCGGGCGACCCGGGCGGCCTCCACGCGTGGCTGGCCCGCTGACGTGGGGCCAGGTCGCCCGCCGGCCGCGCATGATCGGGCTCCTCGCCGTCCTGCTCGCCTTCGCCGCGCTCTGCGGGAGCCTCGGCGCCTGGCAGCTCGACCGCGCGTACGCGCGCGGCGACGCCGCGCAGCAGAAGCAGCTCGACGCGAGGCTCGCGGCCGAGGAGGCCCGCGGACCCGAGGGCCTCGGGAACGCCCTCGCCCCGCAGACGACGTTCACCGGGAAGCTCGTCGGCGACCTCGTGTGGGTCGAGGGCACGTACGAGCCCGACGGCCAGGTCCTCGTCCCGGACCGCGCGTCGGACGGCCGCACGGGCTACCTCGTCCTCACCCCGTTGCGCGTGTCCGACGACGGCACGAGCGGCGCGTCGTGGGCTCACCTGTCCGGCGGGGCGCCCGTGGTCCCCGTGGTGCGCGGCTGGGTGGCGACACCGCAGGAGGCGCCGGCCGCGCCGTCGGGCACGGTCAAGGTGGACGGGTACCTGCAGGCGTCCGAGGCGACGACCGGGGACGGTCACACGCTTCCCGCCGGCCAGGTCGACTCCGTCTCGTCCGCGCAGCTCGCCAACCGGTGGGGCGGCCCGATATACAGCGGGTACGTCGTGCTGAAGGACTCCGACCCGGTGCCCGACCCCGCGGTGACGGTGCTGCCCCGGCCGAAGGTCGAGGGCTCGGGCGACGTGAACCTGCAGAGCCTGTCGTACGCGTTCCAGTGGTGGCTGTTCGCCGTCTTCGCGGTGTTCGTGTGGTGGAGGATCGTGCGGGACCAGCGCGACCACGAGAACGCCGCCCTGGCCGCGGTGTCCGAGAAACCGGGTGCGGACGCCGGGCCCGACGCCGGCCCCGGCCGCGGGCGGTCCAAGCCGCGGGTCCGGCGCGGCGAGGACGGCATCGCCGGCCTCCCGGCCAAGCGCTGACGCCCGCGGTCCCCGGCTCGTCCGGGCCCTGTCAGCGAGATGTCAGCGCCGGCACCCCCGTGTCAGCGGGGTGTCAACGCGGCCGACGAACATCGTCTCCATGACCACGACCGCACTCCAGCCGCGACCTGCCACGTCGCGCACCTACTCGTCCCTCCGGGCCGCCTGGATCCCGATGGCGGCACTCTGCCTGGCCTTCTTCGTCGAGATGGTCGACAACACGCTCATGTCGATCGCCCTCCCGACGATCGGCCGCGACCTCGGCAGCAGCACCACCGCGCTGCAGTGGGTCAGCGGCGCGTACTCGCTCACGTTCGGCGGGCTGCTCCTCACCGCAGGCTCGATCGCCGACCGGTTCGGGCGGCGCCGCGTGCTGCTCGTCGGGCTGGCGGCGTTCGGGATCATCAGCCTCGGCGCCGCCCTCGTCTCGACGAGCGGCGAGCTCATCACCTTGCGTGCCCTGCTCGGCCTGGCGGCCGCGGCGATGGCGCCCGTGACGAACTCGCTGGTGTTCCGTCTGTTCGACGACAAGGCGCTCCGGATGCGGGCCATCACCGTGATGATGGTCGTCGGCATGTCCGGGTTCATCCTCGGCCCGCTGCTCGGTGGCACCGCGCTCGCGCACGTCTCGTGGCAGTGGCTGCTCCTCGTCAACTTCCCGATCGCTCTGATCGCGTGGATCGGCGTCCGGCTCGGTGTCGCAGCCGACGCCAAGGACGGCCTGACCGACGACAAGCTCGACCTCCCGGGCGCCGCCTTCAGCATCGCGACCATCGGGCTCGCGTGCTACGCCCTCACCAGCGGCGTCCAGCACGGCTGGCTCTCGGTGATCACGCTCGGCTGCATCGTCGGCGCCGCGCTGGCCGCGGTGCTGTTCGTCCGGCACGAGCGCCGCAGCGCGGCACCGATGCTCGACCTCAAGCTCTTCTCGAACGGCACGGTGCGCGGCGCCTCGATCGCGCAGATCGGTACCGCCGTCGCGATGGCGGGCGTCATGTTCGGCCTGATCCTGCACTTCCAGTACGCGTGGGGCTGGAGCCCCGTGAAGGCGGGCCTGGCGAACCTCCCGATGATCATCACGATGCTCGGCGCGACGCCCTTCTCGGAGTGGCTCGTCACGCGGTTCGGGCACCGGGTCGCCTGCCTCGTCGGGTCCGGCTTCCTCGCCGCGGGCGTCGGTGGCCTCGCGTGGGGCGTCGAGCACGGCTACGTCGCGATCGCCCTCGCGATGGTCGTCATGACCGTCGGCCTGCGCACGGTGATGACCGTGTGCGCCGTGGCCCTCGTGGACGAGATGCCCGCCAACCGCACCTCGATGGGCACCGCTCTCAACGACACCGCCCAGGAGGTCGGGACGAGCGTCGGCACCGCGGTCGTCGGGACGCTCATCGCGACCCTGGTCGCGAGCCAGCTCCCCGCCGACACCTGGAGCAGCGAGCTGGTCGCCTCGTTCTTCCACGGCGAGCGGGTCACGTACATCGTGCTGGCCGTGGTGGTCGGGATCCTCGCGGCGTTCGGCGCCTCGACCCTGACCAGCTCGCGCTCGACCGAGGAGCACACCGACGACGAGGAGACGGTCGAGCCCGCGACGGTCTCCGCCTGACCCCGGGCGACCTCAGCGGGGCTTGCGGGCCGCGACGAGGTCGCGCTGGATGGCCTGGTAGACGCGGTGCTCGAACCCAGCCAGGGGTCGGGCACCGCGTCCGCGCGTTCCACGCCGAGCACCTCGAGGCCCGCGTCCCGGAGCGCGGACACCAGCTCGACGCGCGGGGCGACCCTGACGTGCCACGCGATCCCGACGGCGCCGCCGCGGCGCAGCAGCCGGACCCACCCCGGCAGGGCCTTGGTCAGGCGGTCACTCGTGCTGCCACGAGTGCCACAGCCGCGCGTAGTCCCCGCCGGCGGCCACGAGCTCGTCGTGCGGCCCGATCTCCGTGATCCGGCCGCCGTCGACGACGGCCACGCGGTCGGCGTCGTGCGCCGTGTGGAGCCGGTGCGCGATGGCGACGACGGTCCGCCCCTCGAGCACGCCGTTCAGGGAGCGCTCGAGGTGGCGGGCGGCGCGGGGGTCGAGCAGCGACGTGGCCTCGTCGAGCACGAGCGTGTGCGGGTCGAGGAGGACGAGCCGCGCGAGCGCGATCTGCTGGGCCTGCGCCGCGGTGAGCGCGTGCCCGCCCGAGCCGACCTCGGTCGCGAGCCCCTCGGGCAGCTCCTCGGCCCAGGACCGTGCGTCGACGGCCTCGAGCGCGTCGAGCAGCTGCTCGTCCGTCGCGGAGGTGTCGGCGAGCCGCAGGTTGTCGGCGACGGTCCCGACGAACACGTGGTGCTCCTGGGTGACGAGCGCGACGTGGCGGCGCAGGTCCTCCAGCGGCAGCTCGACGAGCGGCACGCCGCCGACCGTGACGGAGCCCCCGGTGGGCGGGTGGATGCCGGCGAGCATGCGCCCGAGCGTCGACTTGCCGGCGCCGGACGGCCCGACGATCGCGAGGCGCTCGCCCACGCGCAGGTCGAGGTCGACGTCGTGCAGGACGTCGTGCCCCTCGCGGTACGCGTACCGGACCTGGCTCCCGACGACGTGCTCGTCGCTCGGCACGGCGGTCCCGGCCTCACGGTCCTGGTCGACCAGGCGGACGCCGATCACGCGGGCGAGCGACACGCCGGCCACCTGGAGCTCGTCGAGCCAGAAGATCAGGTCGAACACCGGGCCGCCGAGCTGCATGCCGAACGCCATGACGCTGGTGACCGCGCCGATGGACGTGTGGCCCTGCGAGAGCAGCCAGCCGCCCCACACGAGGACCGCGACGGGCGCGAACGCGAACGCGGCGTCGACCGACGGGATGAGCACGGTGCGCAGGCGCAGCGTGTACCGCTCGGCCTCGAACGCCTCGCGCAGGTTCCGGTCGACGCGCCGGCGCATGCGCGCGCCGAGGTGGAGCGCGTCGGTGGTCCGGGCGCCCTCGACGGCCTCCGTGATGGTGCCGTTGACCGTCGCGTAGGCCGCGGACTCCCGCAGGTAGCCCGGCGTCGCGCGGTTCAGGTACCACCGTGTGGCCACGACGATCGCGGGCACGCCCACGAGCAGCGCCACGGACACGAGCGGCGCGATGATGAACGACGCCACGAGCGTGAGCACGATCGTCACGACGCACACCATGATCCGCGGCACGCCGAACCGGACGGCGTGCTGCAGCCGGTTCACGTCATTGGTGGTGCGCGCGACGAGGTCGCCCGTGCCGGCGCGCTCGACGGTCGACAGCGGCAGGCGCGTGACCGTGGTCATGAAGTCCTCGCGCAGCTCCGCGAAGACCTGCTCGCCGAGCACCATGGACGCCTGCTGGGCGAACCGGATGACGACGGCCTGCAGCAGCACGGCGCCGAGGAGCACGGCGACCATGCGGTCGACCGCGGCGTCGGTGGTGCCGCCCGTGACGTCGTTCACGATGCGGCCGAGCAGCCACGGCCCGACGAGCCCGGCGACGGCCGCGACCGTGTGCAGGACGACGACGCGGGTGAGCGCGCGCCCGTGCGCGCGCAGCAGCGCCACGGTCGCGCGACGGGTCTCGGGGCCGTCCGCGATGGGCAGGACGGTGGCGGTCATCGGGTTCCTCCGGTGGTCTGCAGCCGGGCGGGCTCGCCCGGGTCCTGCGGGTCGTCGTCGCCCATGCCGCGTCCGACGACGGCGCGGTAGCGGGCCGCGGCGGCGTCGGGACGGCCGAGGAGCTCGGCGTGGGTGCCGCGCGTGGTCACGAGCCCGTCCTCGAGGAGGGCGACCTCGTCGACGTGGTCGAGCACGAGCGGGCTCGCGGTCACGACGAGCGTGGTGCGGCCGCGGCGGACCTCGGCGACGCGCTCGGCGATGCGGGCCTCGGTGTGCGCGTCGACAGCGCTGGTCGGCTCGACGAGGACGAGGACCTCGGGGTCGGTGAGCAGGGCGCGTGCGAGCGCCACGCGCTGCCGCTGGCCGCCGGACAGCGAGCGCCCCTTCTCGGGCAGCTCGCCGGCCAGCCCGCCCGGCACCGAGTCGAGCACGTCCTGCGCGTCGGCGACCATCATCGCCGCGAGCAGGTCCTCCTCGTTGGCGCGGCCGCGGGCGTCCAGCTCCTCGCCGAGGATGCCGGAGAACAGGTGCGTGGTCGCCTCGGAGACGACGACCCGGTGGCGCAGCGCGTCCTTGTCGAGGTTGGCGAGCCGCACGCCGCCGAGGGTGACGGGCGTGTCGGCCTCGTCCTCGTCGTCGAACCGGCCGAGCCGGGTGGCGACCCGCGCGGCCGCGTCCGGGTCGGCGCTCACGAGCCCGACGACGCGGCCGGACTCGAGCCGCAGCCCGGTCGCCTCGTCGACGAGCTCGGCGCCCGGCGCGGGCGCCTCGGCGAGCGGCGCGTCGTCGTCGGCCTCGGTCGCGGACCGCGTGCTCAGCACGGCCTGCACCTTGCCCGCGGCGATGAGGCCGCGCGTCGTGATCTGGAGCATCTGGGTGGCGAGCTGGAGCGGCCACGACAGGAACGCGGCGTACGCGTAGAAGGTCACGAGCTCGCCGGGCGTGATGTCCCCGGCCACGGCGGCGTGCGCGCCCAACCACAGCACGAGCGCGACGAGCAGGCCCGGGAGCAGGACCTGGAGCCCGTCGAAGAGGGACTGCACCGTCGCGACGCGCACGCCCTCGACGCGCACCTTCTGCGACTGCTCGGCGTACCGGCCGGTGAAGACCTCCTCGCCGCCGATGCCGCGCAGGATGCGCAGCCCGGAGACGGTGTCGGCGCCGAGGGCGGTGAGGTGTCCCTGGGCCTCGCGCTGCGTCGTCTGGCGCGACTGCAGCGGCTTGACGAGGAGCGCCATGATGCCGGCGACCACGGGCAGCCCCACGACGACGATGAGCCCGAGCTTCAGCGACTGGGTGCACATGACGACGGCGACGGTGACGTAGGCGAGCACGCCGCCGACGAACCGCCCGGTCATGGCGAACACGTCGCCGATGCGCAGGGCGTCGTTCGCGACCGCCGAGACGACCTCGCCCGTCGGGAGCTTCTTGGTGATGCGGTGGCCCGTCCGCGACGCCTTGTACCCGACCATCTGCGAGAAGGAGAACGAGGCGCGCAGCCAGTTCTGCACGTCGAACCGGTGGCTGAACGCGCCCGCGACCACCATGACGGCGCCGTTGACCAGCATGATCGCGCACCAGCGCAGGAGGGCCGAGCCGAACCCGTGGGTCAGGCCGTCGTCGATCGCACGCCCGAGGAAGAGCGGCGTCAGGGCCTGGGACACCATGGTCGCGGTGCCCGCGACGAGAGATCCGAGCAGGATCCAGCGCTGCCGCCACGCCTGCCACCACAGGGCGCGCGCAGGCGATCCGAGCGGGGGTGTGCCCGGGTCAGGAAGAGGGAGGGTTCGCACCTCGTAACATTAGGTCGGTCCTCCCACACGAGGCCCATGGTTTTTCCCACAGCGCACGTTCAGCCGCGCACCCCGTGCGTGACGCGAAGCCCGAGGCAGGCACCGCATGACGACCCCCGCGACCCCCGTCGGCAAGAACGCCACCGACCCGTCGGCCGACGCAGCCCGCACCGCGATCCGCAAGGCTCGCGGCGCGCTCGCGCGGTACCGCGTGATGGCGATCGTCACCGGCGTCATGCTGCTGCTGCTGTGCGCGGAGCTGATCCTGCGGTACGTCGTCCACGTGTCGTGGATCGACGCGATCAAGTGGATCCCGTTCGCGCACGGCTGGATCTACGTGATCTACCTGGTGACCGTCGTCGACCTGTGGTCCAAGATGAGGTGGACGTTCGGGCGGCTCGTCGCCCAGGTCCTCGCGGGCGTGGTCCCCGTCATGAGCTTCATCGTGGAGAAGAACGTGCACCGCGACGCCGAGGCCAAGCTGAAGCTGCTCGCGGACCAGTACGGCGTCTGACGGCCGACCCGGAGGGGGAGCGGTGGCACCCGAGACCGACCTGAGCCAGGACGAGGTAGCCCGCTACGCCCGTCAGCTCGCCCTGCCCGGGGTGGGTCTCGCAGGGCAGCAGCGGCTTCGCGACGCCCGCGTGCTCGTCGTCGGCGCCGGCGGGCTCGGCAGCCCCGTCCTGCTCTACCTCGCCGCCGCCGGCGTCGGGACGCTCGGGATCGTCGACGACGACGTCGTCGACACCTCCAACCTCCACCGCCAGGTGATCCACGGCGACGCGCAGGTGGGCAGGCCCAAGGTCGGGTCCGCCCGCGACGCCGTCGCGCGCGTCAACCCGCACGTGCGCGTCGAGGAGCACGGCGTCCGCCTCGACGCGTCGAACGCCGTCGACCTGCTCGCCCGGTACGACGTCGTGGTCGACGGGACCGACTCGTTCGACGCCCGCTACCTCGTCTCCGACGCCGCGGAGGTCGTTGGGGTGCCCGTCGTCTGGGGCGCCATCCACCAGTACTCCGGCCAGGTCGCGGTGTTCGCCGCGCGCGGGCTCGGCGACGCGCCGGGCGTGACCTACCGCGACGTGTTCCCCGAGCCCCCGCCGCCCGGCACCGTGCCCGACTGCGCGACCGCCGGGGTGTTCGGCGTCGTCTGCGGGACCGTCGGCACCGCCATGGCGACCGAGGTGGTCAAGCTCGTGACCGGCGTCGGGCGGACGCTGCTCGGCCGGCTCGCCGTCTACGACGCGCTCGACGGCGAGTGGCGCTACCTCACCGTCCGCGCCGACCCCGCCCGCACGCCGGTCACCTCGCTCGCCGAGCGCGAGCCCGTCGCGTGCGCCGTCCCGGCGTCCGCCGTCCCCCGCGACCGGATGGATGTCGCCGAGCTCACCGACCGCCTCGGCCGCGGCGACGTCGTCGTGGTCGACGTGCGCGAGGACTGGGAGCTCGTCGCGGAGCCGTTCGACCCGGGGCCGGGCGCGGACGTGCGGCACCTCCCGTTCGGCCGGGTCTCCGCCGGCGACGCCGACGCGGCGCTCGCGGACCTGCCCCGCGACGGTGTCGTCGCGGTGCTCTGCAAGGCGGGGCCGCGTGCCGAGCGTGTCGCCGAGGTCGCCCGGGCCGCGGGCGTCGACGCACGCGTCGTCGACGGCGGCATGCTCGCCTGGCGCGCCCGCACGGTCCCCGCGAGGTAGGCGGGCGGCCCGTCTACCTCGCGGTCAGAGGGCGAGGTCCAGGTTGCCCGCGCGCACGACGCCGTCCACGGGAGACGACGCGAGCGCCTGCTCCCGGCGGGGGACGCGGCCGGCCTGGGCGGCGTCGTGCCCGGCCTGGACGGCGAGGCGCATGGCGCGGGCCATCCGGACGGGGTCGGTGGCGCGGGTGACGGCGGTCGCGAGCAGCACGCCGTCGCACCCGAGCTCCATCGCGAGCGCCGCGTCGGACGCCGTCCCGACGCCCGCGTCCAGGATCACCGGCACCCCGGCGCGTGCGGCGATCGCCTCGATGTTGCGCGGGTTCGCGACGCCGAGACCGGAGCCGATGGGAGAGCCCAGGGGCATGACCGCCGCGCAGCCCACGTCCTCGAGCCGCCGGGCGAGCACCGGGTCGTCGTTCGTGTAGGGCAGGACCACGAACCCCTCGCGCACGAGCGTCTCCGCGGCCTCGACCAGGCCGAGGGGGTCGGGGAGGAGGGTGACGTCGTCGGCGATCACCTCGAGCTTGACCCAGTCGGTGCCGCACGCCTCGCGCCCGAGCCGCGCGGTCAGGACGGCGTCGCGCACGGTGAAGCAGCCGGCGGTGTTGGGCAGGGCGCGGATGCCGAGGCGCTCGAGGAGCGCCCAGACGCCGTGGTCTCCGGCCCGCTGCGAGCCCGTGGCCCGGGGCGCGAACCGCCGCAGCGCGACCGTCGTGAGCTCGGTGCCCGACGCGACGAGCGCGTCCTCGAGCGCGAGCAGGCTCGACGCGCCGCCCGTCCCCATGACGAGCCGCGACCGCAGCGGCGTCCCGGCGATCGTCAGCGCGTCAGCCACCCTGCACCGCCCCGACGATCTCGACCCGCGCGCCGGGCCGGACCGTCGTGCTCTCCCAGGTGCTCCGCGGCACGACGGCGTCGTCGACGGCGACCGCGATCCCGCGGGCCGTGCGTTCGGCCGCGAACGCGGGGACGAGGCGGGCCACGAGGTCGGCGACGGGCAACGGGGCGTCGAGCGCGTACGGCTCGCCGTTGACGAGCGTGGGGCTGGCGGTCATGCGGTCCTCCGGTGGTCGGTGGCGACGAGGCGGTCCGGGTCCATGGCCCGGAGCGCGCGGCCGAGGTCGTGGTCGGGCGTGTTCGCGGTCGAGCCGAGCGCGTGCGCGAGCGCGACACCGGTGAGGGGCGCGAGCAGCACGCCGCCTCGCCCGTGCCCGGTGGCGAGCCACAGCCCCGGCACGCCGGACGGCCCGACGAGCGGGCGCCCGTCCGGCGTCGTCGGACGCGCGCGCTGCGTGACGTCGACGAGCGCGGTCTCGTCGAGGCCCGGGACGAGGGCGCGGGCGTCGCGCAGGAGGGCGAAGGTCCCGCCCGCGCGGGGACGGCGCCCGTCCCCGGTCTCCTCGGACGTCGCCCCGACGACGACCTCGCGCGTGCCGTCCGGCTCCGGTGCCCGCGGCACCACGTACACCGGCCGGCCCTGCACCTGGCCCCGGAGCGTCCGGCCGAGCGGCAGGTCGGGCCCGGCGGCCAGGCGCAGCGTCTGCCCGACGACGTCGCGCACGGGCACCCGCGGCGCGCCCGCGTCGGCGGCGAGGGCGCGCGAGGGGGTGCCGGCCGCGAGCACGACGAGGCCCGCGCGGTGGCGGTGGCCGGCGTCGTCGACCGCGCCCACGACGGCGCCCCGCTCGCGCAGGAGCCGGACCGCCGCACGCCGGACGCGGCGCACACCCGCTGCGTCGAGGGCCGTCGCGAGCGCCTGGTGGGTGGCGCGTGGGTCGGCGCGGTGGTCGTCGGGGGCGAGCGCCGCCCCTCCGAGCGAGCCGAGAGCGGGCTCGTCGCGGCGCGCGTCGGCGACGGTGAGCGGCGACGACCGCAGCCCGGCGCGCGCGTGCTGGTGGAGGCGCCGGCGCAGGTCGGCGGCGTCCCCGGCGTCGTACGCCAGCAGGAGCGTCCCGGCCGGCTCGAAGCCCGGGTCCGTGCCCGACGCCGCGCGCAGGTCCGCCGCGAAGCCCGGCCACAGCGCGGCGCCGGCGAGGTGCAGGGCGGTGGCGGCGTCGTCGTCGGGCTCGGCCTCGCCCACGGGAGCGAGCATGCCCGCCGCGGCGTGCGTGGCGCCGTCGCCGGGGGAGGGGTCGAGCACCGCGACGCGCGCCCCGGCGCGCACGGCCGCCCACGCGCACGCGAGGCCGACGATCCCGCCGCCGACGACGAGCACGTCGACGGCGCGCACGGCAGGGGTGGTCACGGGGAGGCTCCCTTCGCTGGCATGACCCAGATCAGGTTCGACGGTCGACGCCTTCGCCGGCGTCCTCTCAGCCCCGGCCCCGGACGGCCCGTCGGAAGGTTCCGACGACCGGGCGGGAGGGGGCTCCCGTGCAGGCGTCACACTACACTCGCGCCGCATGGCCGCACCGTTGTCCCAGCCCGCGCGTCAGGCGATCGCCGACGCCCGCCTCTACCTGTGCACGGACGCGCGCCCCGGCGGCCGGGACGTCGCCGAGCTCGAAGGCTTCCTCGACGCCGCGCTGCGCGGGGGCGTGGACGTCGTCCAGCTCCGCGACCGGTCGCTCGAGACTCGCGAAGAGCTCGCGCTGTGCGAGCTCGTCGCGGACGTCGCGGCCCGGCACGGCGCGCTCTGGGCCGTCAACGACCGCGCCGACGTCGCGCAGCTCACCGGCGCGCCCGTCCTGCACACCGGCCAGGACGACCTGCCGGTGCGCACTGCCCGCTCGCTGGTCGGGCCCGACGTCGTGCTCGGCCGTTCCACGCACGACGAGGCCCAGGCCGCGGCCGCGGACGCCGACCCTGACGTGGACTACTTCTGCGTCGGGCCCGTGTGGGCGACGCCCACGAAGCCGGGTCGGCCCGGGGTCGGGCTCGACCTCGTGCGGCGGGTCGCCGCGACCCGGCCTGTCACGCCGTGGTTCGCGATCGGTGGCATCGACCTCGACACGGTCGCCGAGGTCGTGGGCGCCGGCGCGACGCGCGTCGTCGTGGTGCGCGCGATCACGGGCGCGGACGACCCGGAGGCCGCCGCCCGCACGCTGCGCGCGGTCCTGCCCTGACCGGGGTCGGGCGGTTCGGTCAGAGCCGCGCGTACCGCGCGCGTGCGAAGAAGTAGCAGCCGTACGCGACGAGGCCGGCCGCGACCACGACGAGGAGCACGACGCCGAACGGCAGGCCGGCGAGGGACTTGAGGGCGCCGTCCAGCCCCGCCGACTTCTGCGGGTCCGACGTGAGCGCGGCGACGCCGGTGAGCACGGCGACGACCGCGAGTGCGACGCCCTTGGCGACGTAGCCGACGGTCGCGAGCGCCTCGACCGCTCGGCCCGCGAGCCCGGCCGGCACGCTGATGTCCTTGCGGTACCCGTGCGTGGCGCCCTTCATGACGAAGTACACCGCGACGCCGAGGACCACGAGCGCGACGACCACGAGCAGGGCCTTTCCACCGGGCGCATCGAGGAGTCGCGCGCTCCAGGCACGGGTCTTGCCCGCGCTGCTCGACGAGCCGCTTCGCGCGACGCCGACGCCGGTGAGGCCGACGGCGAGGTACGCGATCCCGGTCGACGCGTACTTCCCCCGGTGGTACCAGGCGCTCTTGCCGGTGCCTCGCACGAGGGCGGCGGACAGGAGCAGGAACAGGCTGAGCGCCCACAGCGCGAGGACGACGACCCACAGCAGCACCGGGCCGCCCGGCTCGGACCGCAGCGCGGCCAGCGCGCCGCTCTGGTCGGCGGATCCCCCACCGCCGAACGCCACCCCGAGGGCGACCACTCCCAGCAGGATGTGCACGACCCCTGCGGCGACGAAGCCCGCCCGCGCTCCGGCGTGCATCGCGGCGCCGCCCCGGATCGAACGGGCCGTGTCTCGGCTGGAGCGCGTCAGGGACGCCGCGGTGGGGGGCACGGGGTCACCCTAGTGGCGGGACGCGGGTGCGGGTCGAGCCGTTACCGGCGGTAGCGGTAGGCGTCGACGACCCTCCAGGTGGCCTCGGCCTCCCCGAGCACGGCCAGGACGAGGAGCGCGTACGTCCAGGGCGACTGGAACGTCCCGTCCACGGTGAGGAAGATCCAGCACGCGACGACGATCTGGTAGAGCGCCAGGCGCCGCCAGGCCTGGCTGGGCGTGACCAGGCGCCCCAGCAGGCGCCTCGACCAGCGCGGCCGATCCTGCTCGGGACCCGCGGGAAGCTCATGGTGGATGCTCGCGTCGTTGCCAGACATGCCGGCATCTTGCCATGGCGCAAGCGGTCGTCGCGGCCGGACGCTCAGGCCCGACTATCCTGGGGCGGTGACGACCACCGCCACCGACATCCCCGGTCCCGTGACCCCCCGCCCCGTCCTCGTCGTGGACTTCGGCGCCCAGTACGCGCAGCTCATCGCGCGCCGCGTGCGCGAGGCGAAGGTGTACTCCGAGATCGTGCCGCACACCTGGTCCGTCGAGCAGATGCTCGCGAAGGACCCGGCGGCCATCATCCTGTCGGGCGGGCCGTCGTCCGTCTACGCGGAGGGCGCGCCGTTCGTCGACCCGGCCCTGTTCGAGGCCGGCGTCCCCGTCATGGGCATCTGCTACGGCTTCCAGGCCATGGCGCGCGCCCTCGGCGGCGAGGTCGCCCAGACCGGTCTGCGCGAGTACGGCGGCACCGAGGTCGAGGTCTGCGAGGCCGGCGTCCTGCTCTCGGGAACCCCCGACCACCAGACGACGTGGATGAGCCACGGCGACGCCGTCCACCGCGCGCCCGACGGCTTCGAGGTGCTCGCCACCTCCTCCGGGTCCCCGGTCGCCGCGTTCGAGGACGCCGGCCGGCGACTCTTCGGCGTCCAGTGGCACCCCGAGGTCAAGCACTCCGCGCACGGCCAGACCGTCCTCGAGCACTTCCTGTACGACGGCGCGGGCCTGGCCCCCGACTGGACGCCCGGCAACGTCATCGCCGACCAGGTCGCGGCGATCCGCGCCCAGGTCGGGGACGCGCGGGTCATCTGCGGGCTGTCCGGCGGCGTCGACTCGTCCGTCGCCGCGGCGCTCGTCCAGAAGGCCGTCGGGGACCAGCTGACCTGCGTGTTCGTCGACCACGGGCTGCTTCGGGAGGGCGAGGTCGAGCAGGTCGAGCGCGACTTCGTCGACGCGACCGGCGTGACGCTCGTCATCCGCGACGAGAAGCAGCGCTTCCTCACCGCGCTCGCCGGGCACACCGACCCCGAGACCAAGCGCAAGATCATCGGCCGCGAGTTCATCCGCGCGTTCGAGGACGCGGCCCGGGAGATCGTCGAAGCGGCAGAGCGAGACGGCGGCGACGGCAGCACCGTGAAGTTCCTCGTCCAGGGCACGCTGTACCCCGACGTCGTCGAGTCCGGCGGCGGCGAGGGCGCCGCCAACATCAAGTCGCACCACAACGTCGGCGGCCTGCCCGACGACCTCCAGTTCGAGCTCGTCGAACCCCTCCGGACGCTCTTCAAGGACGAGGTCCGCGCCGTCGGGCTCGAGCTCGGCGTCCCCGAGGTCATCGTCTGGCGCCAGCCGTTCCCCGGCCCCGGCCTCGGCATCCGGATCATCGGCGAGGTCACCGCGGACCGTCTCGACACCCTCCGCGCCGCCGACGCCATCGCCCGCGAGGAGCTCACCAAGGCCGGCCTCGACCGCGAGATCTGGCAGTGCCCCGTCGTGCTCCTCGCCGACGTCCGCTCCGTCGGAGTCCAGGGCGACGGCCGCACCTACGGGCACCCCGTCGTCCTGCGGCCCGTGTCGTCCGAGGACGCCATGACCGCCGACTGGACGCGCCTGCCGTACGACGTGCTCGCCACCATCTCCACCCGCATCACCAACGAGGTCGCCGACGTCAACCGCGTCACCCTCGACGTCACCAGCAAGCCGCCGGCGACGATCGAGTGGGAGTAGAGGGTAGTCGGTGCCGGTGGGTCGGGGCGTGGGGTCCGGGGTGGGTGCGCCGGTCTTCCATCCGCCTCCGCTCGTTCCTCGCTCCGGCTCCCGCCAGGCCCGCCACGACCGGCGCACCCACCGCGGACCCCACGGCGCAACACCGTCACGTCCACAGGTCCGCGGTTCGGCACACAACGCCCGCGGGGTTCCGCCGTGCGCGGTGCCTCGCCTCGGTCGGGATCGCGACGGGCTGATGTGCTGACCGCGCCTCGGGTCGTCGCGACCGATCTCGACGGGACGTTGCTCGGGCCGGACGGGGCCGTGTCGCCGCGGACCGCCGACGCGCTTTCTGCCGCCGCCGAGGCGGGGATCGACGTCGTGTTCGTGACCGCCCGGCCCATCCGGTGGCTCGACGACGTGGCTGACCACGTGGCCGGGCACGGGATCGCGATCTGCTCCAACGGGGCCGCCGTCGTCGAGGTGGCGACCCGTGCGGTGCGCGAGGAGCACGGCATGGGCCCTGCTCTCGTGGCGGAGCTCGCCGGCCTGGCGCGCGAGGCGCTCGGCGGTCTGTCGGACACGCAGCTCGCCGTCGAGCACAGCGGCGGAATCACGCTCGAGCGGCACTACGAGTCGATCCATCCGATCCCGGCCGGGACTCCGTTCGTCGACCGGCTCGAGGAGCGCCTCCCGGAGTCGACGCTCAAGCTGCTGGTCCGGTCCGGGCGGCCGCGGGCCGACCTGCACGCTGTGCTGGCCGACGCGTTCGGACGCCTCGCCGTCGTGGCGGACTCGGGCGCCGCCGACCTGGGGGAGGTGTCCCGGCCCGACGTGAGCAAGGCGTCGACGTTGGCGCGGTGGCTCGCGTCGCGCGGCGTCTGGGCGTTCGGCGACGCTCCCAACGACCTGCCGATGCTCGGCTGGGCGGGCCGCTCGTTCGCCGTCGCCAACGCACGGGAGCAGGTGCGGGCCGTCGTCGACGAGGTGTGCCCGTCCAACGCGGACGACGGCGTCGCCCAGGTGATCGAGCGGGCCGTCGCCCTGGTCGCGGCGTCCTGAGCGAGCCCGCACCGGTCCGCCCGGGCTCGGCCCCGCCGTGCGCGTCGAGCACGGGCTCTGCGCCCGGCGAGAACGGGCTCCGTGTCCGTCCGGGCATCCGGACGGACGCGGAGCCCGTTCTCGGCGAGGAGGTGGCGGGCGGGGGAGGTCAGCGGGTGGAGCAGACCTTCCCGTCGAGGCGGAACAGCATCGGCTGGTCGCCCGGCGCCTTCGGGGCCGTTCCCGCGAGGGCGAACGACGTCGTCGTGCCCGGGCGGAGCGCGACCGTGTGCAGCAGCGGGGAGGCGGTCACGTCGTCGCTGGCCTGGTGCACGCGCGCGCCGAGGGGCAGCACGACCCGCTGCCCGTCGGTGTAGGACCAGGTGAGGTTCCAGTCGCGCTCCGCCGACGTGCCGGTGTTCCTGACGGACACGGTCCCCGCCCAGGTGCGTGCCGTGACCTTCGTCGCCCGGTAGGTCACCTGACACGTCGGCGCCGCGAAGGCGGGCGACGCGAGCGAGACGAGCTCGCGGGCCTGCTGCGGGAACCAGGCTCCGGCGGCGGGGTCGGCGTTCCCGCCCCGGGCAGGGTCGGTGGACCGGCCAGCTGCGTCGGTGTCGCCCGTGCCGCGGTCGCACTGACCGTCCGACTCGCCCGGCACCTTGATCCACAGGTACGCGTCGACGAGCGCGACGCCGGTGCTGAGCGTCGGACGCGCCCCGGCGGCCCGGTCCGGCGGGTTGCACCACACCTGGGGGTCGGGCCAGCCGTTCCCCGCGGGCGCGGTCCACGGCCCGGCGCCGTTCCGGCTGGTGTCGATCACGAAGTGCGCCTGCGCGGCCGGGTCGGGGGAGAGGCCCGTCGAGGTGAAGTCGTCGGCGTACTTCTGGTCGGTGAGCGCCCAGGTCGAGAAGTCGCTGGGCGTCGCCGGGTAGTACTGGCTCCCGCAGTAGCTCGGCTGGTACCAGGTCGAGTGCGTCGAGAGGTAGATGCAGTCGCTGATCCACGTGCCGTACTTGACCAGGTGGTCCGTGGCCTCGTAGTTCGACGCGTTGAGGAAGAACCCGTGGGCGGGCAGACCACGGTCCAGGTGCTCGTGAAGCAGGACGACCTGCCGGCGGTCCTCGCGGCGCTCGCCGCCGACGGCACGGTGACCGTCGTACCCGGCGGTGGCAAGTGAGCGCGCCCGGCGACACGACGCCCGTTCCGGTCCTCTGCGCGGTCCGCGGGCCCGCCGAGGCCCGGGTCGCGACGACGCTCGCCGCTGACCCCGGCACCGTCGTCGTGCGGCGCTGCGCCGACGTGGCCGAGCTGCTCGCCGCGTCCGCGGCCGGGCTCGGCGCCGTGGCCGTCGTGTCCGGCGACCTCACCGGGCTCGACCGGGCCGCGGTCGCCGCGCTCCACGAGGCGGCTGTGCGCGTCGTCGTCCTGCACGACGACGTCGCGTACGAGGAGCAGCGCGTGCGAGCGCTCGGGCCGGACCGCGTCCTCGCGCTCCGTGCGGCGCTCGACGACGATGCGACCCTCGCGGCGACCGTCCGGGACGCGCTGCGCGACCCCGCCCGGCCCGACACGGGGGCACTCCCGCAGCTCGAGGACGCGCCGCTCGTGCGGCGGTCCGGCAGCGTCGTCGTCGTCTGGGGTCCGACGGGCGCGCCCGGGCGCTCGACGGTCGCCGTGAACCTCGCCGCCGAGCTCGCGGGCGCGGGACGACGGGCGGGGCGTCGCCGGGTGCCGGTCGACGCCGGGGTCGAGGTCCTGCTCGCCGACGCCGACACCTACGGCGGCGTGGTCGCCCAGCTCCTCGGGATGCTCGACGAGTCCGTCGGGCTCGCCGCCGCGTCCCGCGCCGCCGCCCAGGGTGTGCTCGACGCCGTCGCCCTGGCGCGGCTCAGCCCCTACGTCCTCGCTCGGCTGCGCGTGCTCACCGGCATCACCCGTCCGGCGCGCTGGGTCGAGCTGCCGGGGTCGTCGCTCGACGTCGTGTGGGAGCGGGCACGCGAGGTCGCCGACGTGACGGTCGTCGACTGCGGGTTCTCGCTCGAGCACGACGAGCTGCTGACCTACGACACCCGGGCGCCCCAGCGCAACGCCGCCACCCTGTCCGCCCTCGGCGCGGCCGACGTCGTGGTCGTGGTCGGCGGCGCCGACCCCGTCGGGATCCAGCGCCTCGTGCGCGCGCTCGGGGACCTCGACGACGCCGGCGTGCTCGCGCCGCGCGTCGTCGTCGCGAACCGGGTCCGCGGACGCGCGGCGGGCGCCCGGCCCGCGCAGGCCGTCGGCGACGTGCTGGCCCGGTACGCGGGCGTCGACTCGCCCGTCCTGCTGCCCGACGACCCTGCCGCGTGCGACCGGGCCGTCCTCGAGGGCCGGGTGATCGCCGAGTGCGCGCCGTCGTCCGCCGTGCGGTCGGCGCTCACGGCGCTCGCGGGCACGGTCCGCACGCTCCTGCCGGTCCGGGACGCCGGCGACGGTGCCGTCGTCGGCGGGCCGGTACGACGCGAGGCGCTCGAACGGGCACACTGAGGCCATGCGCCTGTACGTGCCCGCGACCCGCGACGACCTCGACTCCGTCACCACGACCTCGACGCGGGCCACCTGGCCGATCGACCCGCGCGTCGCGCACGCCGTCACGCCCGCGCTGCGCGCCGAGCTGCCGGACGAGGACGACGAAGGCGTCGAGTACGCCGCCTGGCTGGCCGCCGCCGACGACTCGCTCGGGCTGGTCCTCCAGGGCGCCTCGTCGCCGCTCCGCGTCGTCGTGACCGTCGAGGTGCCCGACCGTGTCGTCGGGGACGCCCCCGTCACCGGCGACGACGTCTCGCCCAGCACCGTCCAGGTCACCGAGGACGTGGACGCGCAGGTGGTGTGCGTGCACGTCGACGAGACCGACGCCGGCCCCGACGTACTGCGCGTCGGTCAGGTCGCCGAGGCCGAGCTCGACGCGGCGCTGCAGGCCGTCGTCGACCGGGACCTGCTCTGGTACGACTGGACCGAGCTCGGCGACGCCCCGCGCTGACCGCGAGGTATACGGGCGGCCGTACTACGTCGCGGGGTGCGGTCAGTCGCCCAGGTACTCGAGGGCCGCGTCGTGCAGGTGGCCGTTGGACGCGATCGCGTTCCCGCTGAACGGGCCGGGCTTGCCGTCGAGGCCGGTGAAGCGGCCGCCGGCCTCCGTCACGATCGGGACGAGTGCGGCCATGTCGTAGAGCTCGAGCTCGGGCTCCGCGGCGACGTCGACGGCGCCCTCGGCCACGAGCACGTAGGACCAGAAGTCCCCGTACGCCCGGGTGCGCCAGACCGTGCGGTGCAGGTCGAGCATCGAGTCGAGCCGGTCGCGCTCCTCCCAGGCGGTGAGGCTGGAGTACGACAGCGAGGCGTCCTCGAGCTCGGTGACCCCGGAGACCTGGAGCCGGGTCGCCGCCGAGAGGGACTTGCCGGTCCAGGCGCCCGAGCCCTTCGCCGCCCACCACCGCCGCCCCAGCGCGGGCGCCGACACGAGCCCGGCGACGACCTCGTCGCCGTCGACGAGGCCGATGAGCGTCGCCCACACGGGCACGCCGCGGACGAAGTTCTTGGTACCGTCGATCGGATCCAGGATCCATCGCCGGGGCGACGACCCCGTCGCCCCGAACTCCTCGCCGAGGATCGCATCGCGGGTGCGGGCCCGCTCGAGCGTCGACCGGATCATCCGCTCGGCGTCGCGGTCGGCGTCGGAGACCGGCGTGCGGTCCGGCTTGGTCTCGACGTGCAGGTCGAGCGCCTTGAACCGGGACATCGTGTGTTGGTCGACCTGGTCGGCGATCACGTGCGCCAGACGTAGGTCGTCGTCGTAGCGGGTCATGGTGACAACGTAGTGGTGGCGCGCCGCCGCCCGCGGCACCGCGCCGGGGACACGTGCCAGGACGGGAGAAGACGGACATGCCAGGCCTTCAGATCAGGCGCACGGAACGGCCCGCCCCCGGCTTCCAGCGGGACGTGCCCGACGACGTCGTGGCGGCCGCCTGCGAGGAGGCGTTCGGCGCGGGTGCGGTGCGTGCGGCGACGGCCACGACGACCGGCACGTACAACGTGACCTTCCGGCTCGACCTGGCAGACGGCGGCGAGGCGTACCTGCGCTTCGCGCCGGAGGAGTCGTCACAGGGCGCGGCGGACCGGCACGCGATGCGCAACGAGCACGCGGCGACCCCGTTCGTCGCCGTGCTCGGCCCGCTCGTGGCACGGACGGTCGCGGTGGACTTCACGCACCGGCTCGTCGCCCGCGACTGGGTGGTCCACACCGCCGTGCCCGGCGTCCCGGCGTCGGACGTGCTGCTCGACGACGCCGGCCGTGATGCCTTCCACCGCAACCTCGGCGCGGTGTGCGCGACGCTCCACACGGTCCGGGGCGACGGGTTCGGCAGGGCGCTGGCCCCCGTGCATCCGCGCTGGTCGGACGCCGTCGCGGAGGACGTGGCCGCGCTCGCCGCCGACGCCCGCAGCGCCGGCGTGGACCCCACCCTGGTGGCCCGCACCGAGGCGGCGGTCCCCAAGCATGCGGACGCCCTCGACGTCGTCCGCGTGCCGGCGCTGCTCCACGGCGACCTGTGGCGGCCGAACGTGCTGCTGGCCCCCGGCACGGCCCGGATCACGGGGGTCCTCGACCACGACGCCGCACGCTGGGGCGACCCCCGCGCGGAGTGGGCGTGGTCGCGCATCCGCATCGCCGGCGCCGCGGCGGAGGCCGCCTTCCGGGCGGGCTACGGCGACACCGCCGACGACGACGCCGCGAGCGTCCGCGACGCCGTCTACGACCTGCGGCACACCCTCGCGATCCGCCTCGACATCGACCGGCGCGGGCTGGACCGGTCGCAGATCCCGCCCGAGCACTGGGCGCTCGAGCCCCGCCTGGCCGCGCTCGGCTGCTGACGCCGACGGTGACGTTCGGTTCGTCGACGGTGACGTGGTGTCCGCGGGTGGGTTTGGGCAGCTGGTTCGGACTGCGTCGCCTTCAGGCCCCTGGGGGCCTTCCGGCTCCTTGACGTCCTTCACCACCTGCCAGAACCCACCCGCTCCGAACGTCCCGCTCACCACCCGGGGGCGCCGTCGTCGAGCAAGCACCTTCGCCGCCGAGCAAGCGCCGAACCGCTGCTTGTTCGACGCCGGACCCGCTTGCTCGGCGTACGACCCACCTTGAGCCCGCGCCCAGTTCGGGCCACACCGCCTCCGTGTCACCGTCGGCGAACGCAGCGTCGCCGTCGGCGAAGGTCAGTCCCGGTCGCCGGCCGCCCGCGCCTCGACGAGCCGCCGGAACGACGTGAGCCGCGCCTCCCGTGCATCGCGCGTCGCGTCGTCGGGCGCCTCCTCGACCCAGGCGTCGAGGGCGCAGTCGGGGGCGCCGGCGAGGTGCGTGCAGCCGCGGGGGCAGCGCTCGACGGCGACGGCGTCGAGGTCCTCGAACGCGCTCAGCACACGGGCGACGTCGACGTGCGCGAGGCCGAACGACCGGATCCCGGGCGTATCGATGACCCAGCCGCGGCGACCGCCCGCCGGAAGGCCGGCGTCGGGCACGGGGAGCCGCAGCGCGACCGCGGAGGTGGAGGTGTGCCGGCCCCGGCCGGTGACGTCGTTGACGTGACCGGTCGCGCGGCCGGTGCCGGGGACGAGCGCGTTGACCAGGGTGGACTTGCCGACGCCCGAGTGCCCCAGCAGCACCGAGACGCGCCCCGCGACCGCGGCACGCAGCGCGTCGACGCCGTCGATGGCGCTCGCACCGCTGGCGGCGTCGGGCTGCTCGCGACGCGTGACGACGACGCGGACGCCGATCGGCTCGTACAGGTCGCGCAGCACGTCGGGGCTCGCGAGGTCGGCCTTGGTGAGGCACAGCAGCACGTCCATCCCGGCGTCGTACGCGGCGACGACGGCCCGGTCGATGAACCCCGTGCGCGGCTCGGGCTGGGCGAGCGCGGTGACGATGACGAGCTGGTCCGCGTTCGCGACGACGATCCGCTCGTACGGGTCGGTGTCGTCCGCGGTGCGCCGGAGCACGGTGCGCCGCTCGGCGATCCGCACGATCCGCGCGAGAGAGCCCTCGTCCCCGCTGGTGTCGCCGACGACGTCGACCTGGTCGCCGCACACCACCCGGTCGCGGCCGAGCTCGCGCGCCTTCATCGCGAGGACGACGCGCTCGTCGGACCCGTCCTCGTCGAGCAGCAGCGTGTACCGGCCGCGGTCGACGGCGGTCACCCGGCCCGGAAGGGCGTCCTCGTGCGCGGGGCGCTGCTTGGTGCGGGGGCGGGTGCCGCGGCGCGACGGGCGCTCCCGGATGTCCGACTCGTCGAGCTCGCGGCCGGCCACGGGCTCAGGCCCGTCCGTCGGGACCGGGGGTCGGCGCGCCGTCGTCCAGCATCGCCGACCAGAGGCCCGTGAACCCGGGCAGGGTCTTGGCGGTCGTCGACACGTTCTCGACCGAGACGCCGGGCACCCGCAGCCCGACGAGCGCGCCGGACGTCGCCATCCGGTGGTCCGCGTACGAGTGCCAGACGCCGCCGTGCAGCGGGGCGGGCGTGATCACGAGGCCGTCGGCGGTCTCCTCGCAGCCGCCGCCCAGCGCGACGATCTCGGCGCGGAGCGCAGCAAGCCGGTCGGTCTCGTGCCCGCGCAGGTGCCCGACACCGCGCAGGCGGCTGGGCGAGTCGGCGACCGCGGCGAGTGCCGCGACGGTGGGGGCGAGCTCGCCCGCGGGGGAGAGGTCGACGTCGATGCCGCGGACCGTGCCGTCGCCCGTCACGGCCAGGACGCCGTCCTCGAGCGTCCAGCGCCCGCCCATGCGCTCGAGCAGCCCGGGGACGAGCGCGCCCGGCTGCGTCGTCTCGGCCGGCCAGCCCGGCACGCGGACGGTGCCGCCCGCGACGAGGGCCGCCGCGAGGAACGGCGCTGCGTTCGACAGGTCCGGCTCGACGCGGACGTCGCGCGCCGCGATGGTGCCGGGCAGGACGCGCCACGTGGGGACGTCGCCGGGCGCCCCGCCGAGCCCCGAGACCTGGACCTCGACGCCTGCCTCGCGGAGCGTGAGGACCGTCATCTCGATGTGGGGGAGCGACGGCAGGTGCGCGCCGACGTGGCGGACGGTCAGACCGTCGTCGAACCGCGCCCCGGACAGGAGCAGGCCCGACACGAACTGGCTCGAGCCCGACGCGTCGACGTCGACCGTGCCCCCGCGGACGGCGCCCGTCCCGGTGATCGTGAAGGGCAGCGTGCCGCGGCCGCCGTCGTCCACGCCGACGCCGAGCGCACGCAGCGCGTCGAGCACGGGTGCCATGGGGCGGACCCGGGCGCCCTCGTCGCCGTCGAACCGGACAGCGCCGTCGGCCAGCGCGGCGACGGGAGGCAGGAAGCGCATCACGGTCCCGGCGAGCCCGCAGTCGACGGCGGCGCCGCCCCGCAGGCGAGCCGGCGCGACGCGGACCGTGGAACCGTCCACGTCGACGCGGACGCCCAGCGCGCGCAGCGCCGCGACCATGAGGTCGGAGTCGCGGCTCCGCAGCGCGCCGTGCAGGGTTCCCGGGCCGTCGGCGAGGGCCGCGAGCACGAGCAGCCGGTTGGTGAGCGACTTGGAGCCGGGGACCTCGACGGTGGCGTCGAGCGGGCGGCCCGCGAGGGGCGCGGCCCAGGGTGCGTCGTCGGTCGGCAGAGCGGTGAGCGGCGCGGTCCCCGGGATCGTCATGGGATCAGGCTATCGGCCTGCGGGCGCGCCCGATCGGCGCGCCCGCAGGCCGGGCGGTGCCTCAGGCGGCGCGGCGGCGGACGACGACGAGCGTCCCGCCGGCGGCAACGAGGAGCACGGCGCCGATGACGTACGGGAGCACGTTCGCGCCCGTCTCGGCGAGGTCGCCGCTCGAGTCGGCGACGGCGGCGGCCGACGTCGTGGGGGAGGCCGTCCCGCCCGCGGCCAGGACGACCGTCGTCGCCTCGGGGCTGGCGGTCGTGGTGTCCGCGACGCCCGACGCCGGAGCCTCGGTGGTCGCCGTCGACGCGCTCGGGGCGGCGCTCGTCGACGGGCTGGGCGACGGGGCCGTCGAGGAGGGCGTGGAGCTCGCCGACGGGCTCGACGTCGCAGCGGAAGACTCGTCGGACGACGGCGTCGGCGTGGTGGTGGTGTCCTCGCTGGGCTTGGTGCTGGGCGACGTGCTCGGGCTGCTGGTGGCGTGCGAGGTCGGCTTGCCGCCGCACTCCACGTGGCCCTGCCAGTGGTAGTTGGTGCCGGCGACCTGCACCCACGTGTACGCGTAGTGCTTCCAGCCCGGCCAGCCCGGGAGCGTGGTCGGGTTGAAGTGGTGCGTCCCGCTCCACGTGCCCTTGTCGTTGTGGAAGTTGAACGTCCGCTGCTCGCCGGTGTCGAGGTTGGTGATGGCGACGTTGGCGTCGTTGGCCTGGCCCGACGGTAGGTCGGTCGGGTAGGTGACGGTGACGCCGTCCGCGTCCGGCGCGGGGTAGCGCCAGTCCCAGCCGGACTGGCCGGCCTTGACCTCGTGGACCGTGACGTGGCTGATGTCCTGGGACACGCCGCGCCTGTTCGTCGAGGGCGTCGTGACGGTGACCTCGGGGGCGCCCGGCGACACGCTCTTGTACGCCACGGTCGTCGCGGACTTCACGCAGTACGCGTCGATCACGTACCCGGCGTCGGCCTTGGCCTCGTAGGAGGTGCCGGTGAGGTTGTCGAACTTCTTCCAGCCGTCGCCCTCGGGGCAGACGTCCTGGCCGTGGTGGCCGGTCGTGGCGGGGAGGGCCGACGACGCGAGCGCGGCAGGCGCGGAGGCGACGCCGAGCAGGGTCAGTGCGGCGAGGGTGGTGGCGATCGGCAGGTGCCGGCGTGCAGCAGTCATCGGTGCGGAGCTCGCTTCTCTGGGTCGGTCGACGGCGACCGCAGCCTAAGGCAACACAGCGAGCGCTCCGAGGCGTCGAACCGTCCCAACCGCACCGACTGAGGCGGTTATGACCCTTATCGACCTATATAGCCAGGACCAAAGCGCGCATCCGGTCCAAAACCGTGTCCGAATCGTGACGTACGTGGCGACCTGCGAGCGGCACTCCCGGGGCGCGAGGCAGTCCGGCCCGCGCACCGCCTACGCGTCGTGCGCGACCGCGGACCGCACGGCGTCGTCGACCGCGGCATGACGCACGTGCCGCTCCTCGCGCGCGTGCTCGACGCGCCACCGGACACCGGGCCGGCCCTCGGTGTCGGCCGCGGCCAGGAGCGCCGCACCCGTGAGCCCGAGCGCCTTGACGAACCGGCCGGCGCGTTCGTCCCTGCGGCCCGGCTCGCGCGTCACCGGCTGGTACGCGACGGCCAGGGGGGCCGTCAGCGCCGCGAGGGCGAGCGCGGCCGTCCGCGGCGCCTTGTTGACGGCCAGGAGCAGCCCGGCGACCGCGGTCAGCGCGCCGTGCGCACGGACGACCAGGGCGACCCGGCCGCGCGTCGCCTCCCGGACGCCGGGGACGAAGGCCCCGACCTGGTCGAGCGTCGCCTCGGCGACCTCGACGTGGGGGGCCGGCCGGAGCGCGGCGCTCACGCCGTCGTACACGAAGGGCACGGCCAGGAGCGGGCGGGCGAGGTGTCGCAGCAGCATCTGTCCAGACTGTCGCACCGCCCGCCGCCACGCCACCCGCGCGCAGGTGGTGGGCCACCCCCGGCTGCCTACGATCGATCGATGATCCTTCACGCCGCGGCGTTCGAGCCCACCCGTGGTGGCGGCGGGGAATGTTCCGCGCCCGGGTCGACGTTCCACCCCACGTGACGTGCGCTGTGCTCGAGAGTCCCGCCGTCCGGCCCCAGGTGCGGCCGGACCAGTTCGTCGACGGCCCCCAGGTGACGCTCCCAGGCCGCGCGAAGCGTCGAGGACTAGGCTCGGTGACGATGACTCAGACCCCAGCCGACCCGGCCGCCGCGGTGGGCTCGCCCACCGCCGTACCCGACGTCGACCCCGACGACACGAACCGCGCGCCCGCGACCGAGGACGAGGCGGCCCGCGCCGCGCGCTTCGAGCGGGACGCGCTGGCGTACCTCGACCAGCTGTACTCGGCGGCGCTGCGGATGACGCGCAACCCGGCCGACGCAGAGGACCTGGTGCAGGAGACGTTCGCCAAGGCGTACGCGGCCTTCCACCAGTACCGGCCGGACACGAACCTCAAGGCGTGGCTGTACCGGATCCTCACGAACACGTTCATCAACTCGTACCGCAAGAAGCAGCGCGAGCCGCTGCAGTCGAACGCGGAGGACGTCGAGGACTGGCAGATCGCGCGCGCGGCGTCGCACACCTCCCAAGGGCTGCGTTCCGCGGAGGCCGAGGCGCTGGACCGGCTGCCGGACTCGGACATCAAGGCGGCGCTCCAGCAGCTCCCCGAGGACCGGCGGATGGCCGTGTACTACGCGGACGTCGAGGGCTTCCCGTACAAGGAGATCGCGGAGATCATGGGGACGCCGATCGGCACCGTGATGTCGCGTCTGCACCGGGGGCGGCGGCAGCTGCGCGAGCTGCTGGCCGACTACGCACAGGATCGAGGGCTCGTGGGGACGAGCGCAGGAGGACAGTCGTGAGCAGCAACGTTCCCGTCGAGGGCAGTGGCGACGCAGGCGTCGGCCGCGCCTCGGCAGCTCTCGGCGCCGATGCCGAGGGCATCGAGCCGATCCCGCACGCCCTGGGCGACGGCGGGGAGTGCGACCACGTCGTCGGGCACCTGTGGGAGTACCTCGACTCGGAGATGACGGAGGACGACGCGGTACGCATGCGCGCGCACCTCGCCCACTGCTCCCCGTGCCTCGCGGAGCTGGGGCTGGACGAGCTCGTGCGTCAGCTGCTGCGCCGGTCGTGCGCCGACCGGGCGCCGGCGACGCTGCGGGCCCGCCTGTACGCGCAGTTCTCCGTGACGAGCGTCATCGCGCGCGAGGCCTGAGCCGCGGGGCGTCCGCCCGCCGTGGACATGACGAGGCCCCGGTCTCCGTGAGGAGCCCGGGGCCTCGTGCCGTGCCCTGCCCGAGAGTGCTCAGGCGTTGGGACGACGGCCGTGGTTGGCGGCGTTGCCCTTGCGGCTGCGACGCTTGCGCCCGCGCTTGCTCATGGCTGTCTCCTTCGAGGTGTGAGGGTTCGCTGTCCATGGTCCCACACGGCGGGGGTTGCCAGCGCCAAAGACGCGATATAACGTGTCCGGCGAGACAAGATATATCGCGTCACTCGACGCGGAGGGACGGAGACAGCCATGGGGCAGCACTGGACGGTGGCGGAGCCCACCACCATCGAGGTCGGGGAGACCGTCGACGCGCTCGAGGTCACGCTCGTGCGCGGCCGGATCGACGTGGTCGCCGGGGACGGACCCGGCTCGCGCGTCGAGGTCCACGCGCTCACCGGGCGCCCGCTCGAGGTGGACGTCTCCGGCCGCACGCTCAAGGTCGGCTACCGCAACGTCGGCTTCGCCGGCTTCGCCGACAAGCTCCGGCTCTTCCGCTCCGACGAGTCCGCCGACGTCCAGGTCACGGTCCCCGCCGACGTCGCGCTGAAGCTCGCCGTGGTCAAGGCCGACGGGCTCGTCGCGGGCCTGCGGGGGAACGCCAAGGTCTCGACGGTCAGCGGTCCGGTCGTCGTCGACCAGTGCACCGGGGACCTCACCGTCAGCACGGTGTCGGGCGAGCTCGTGGTGCGGGACCACACGGGCAAGGTCGAGGTCTCGAGCGTGTCCGGTGCCACGACCGTCTCCGGCGACGTCCCGGGCGTCACGGCGAGCACCGTGTCGGGCGACGTCACCCTCGACCTGACGACGACGCCGCGGACCGTGAAGGTCTCCGCCGTCTCGGGCGACGTCGTCCTCCGGGCGCCCGAGGTCGCCCGGCTCACGCTCAAGCTCTCGGCCGCGTCCGGCCGGGTCACGGTGGACGGCGTCGAGCAGTCCGCCCGCCACCACAAGGGTGCGGTGCTGGCGGTGCCGCGCGCGCTGGGCAGCGCCGTCGTCAACGTGGTCTCGGGCGACCTGACCGTCCTCGAGCGACGGGTTCCCGAGGACGCTGCGGGCACGGCGCCCGGCGCGTCGGACGGGCGGGACGCGTGATGGTCGCCGTCTTCGCGCACGGCGAGCTGCGCCTGTACCTGCTCGCTCTCCTCGACGACGGTCCGCGGCACGGCTACGAGCTCATCACCGCGCTCTCGGACCGGTTCGGCGGGACCTACCGCCCCAGTGCCGGCACGGTGTACCCGCGCCTCGCGCGGCTCGAGGAGGAGGGGCTCGTCCGGCGGACCGCGTCGGGCCGCACCGCGCCCTACGCCCTCACCGACGCCGGCCGCGAGGAGCTCGCGAGCCGGGCCGACGACGTCGCCCGGCTCGAGCGAGGCATCGACGACACCGTGCGCGAGCGCGCGCAGTCCCTGCGCGACGACGTCGCCAGCTCGATGCAGGGGCTGCGTGCCGAGCTCGCGCTCGCCGCCCAGGAGGCGCGGCAGGAGGCGCGGCAGGGCGCACCCGGGGCGTCGCGGGACGCCCACGAGCGCGGGCGGCAGGTGCGGGCCGCGTCGAACCGCGCCCGCCGCGAGGTCGACGCCATGCTCCAGGCCTTCCGCGACGACCTGCGGGCCGAGCTGCGGCGCGCCGACGCCGTGGACTCGGTGACGCGCGTCACCGTCGAGACGGCGCGGACCGTCCTCGACTCCGCGCGCGCGGCGATCCGCGCGACCCTGCGCTGACCCGTCCCCGGAGGTGTGCCGTGCTGGCGGTCGTGACGCTCCTCACCGGGCTGCGGCTCCCCGGCCCCGTCGTGGGGGCGCGGTCAGAGCGCGGGGTCCGGCAGGCCCAGCCACTGGTGCCAGCCGGTGTGCAGGACGAGCCACGCCATGAGGCCGTAGCCCGCCTGCCCGGGCATCCCCGTGGGTCCCGTGGCGAGGTCGCCGAGCCACTGCTCGTGCCCGACCAGCGGCCCGAACGTGTCGACGTACGGGACGCGGCGCCGGTTCGCGACGTCGGCGTACGCGTCGGACAGCTCGCCGAGCCTGCCGTTCTGCTCGGGGCTCCCGGGCGGCGGTCCGACGACGAACGTCGGCAGACGCCGCTGCTCGGCGACGTCCAGGACGTTCGCGAGGTTGAGGCGGCTCCGGGCGAGGGAGAGGTCGGTGTCGACGTCGTGCCGCCCGAGCGCGACGACCAGGCGGTTGTCCGCGCCGGGGGCGGGCGAGAAGCGGCGTGACGCCTCGGCGTCCCAGCGCTGGGAGAGGCCGGTCGAGCCCTCGCCGGGGATCGCGAGGGGCATCACCACGGTGACGCCGTCGAACCGGGTGCGCGCCGCGACCCGGCCCGTCCAGCCGAGGCCACGCGCGTCGCCCGCGCCGGCGACGAGCTCGTCACCGACCACGCACACCCGCAGCTCGGTGCGGTCGTCGCCGACGGGCGCGCCTGCCGCGTAGGCGGAGCCGTTCCCCGAGGTGCTGCTCTGGTTCACCGTGCTCCGTCCGTCCGCTTCCGCCACCCCCACATTGTGACGTACGGACCGCCCGTTCCCCGGGAGCGAGCGGTCCGTACGCGTGTGGTGAGCCGTCAGGCGAGCACCAGGCCCCAGCGCGACGTGTGCGAGGCGCCCGGCTCGAGCACCACGAGCAGCTCGCCGGTCCGGAACGCGTCGGCGTAGCACGTCTGCGGCTCGACGGCCACGGCGCTGCGGCGGATGCTGGGCGGGTTGATGAAGTCGCCCGTGCACACCTGCCACGAGCCGAACGTCTCGTCCATCCACAGCCGGGTGGTGCGGCCGTCGAGTGTGGCGAGCTCGGCCCACGAGAGGCCGTCCGCGTCGCGCAGGACGCCCACGAACGCGTCGTCGAGCACCGCGCCGGCGAGCGTGGAGGCCTCGCGGTGGTCGTAGGGGCCGGTGACGGGCTCGGTGCCCACCGGGAGCAGCCGGTCGTCGGTCGTGACGCGGGTCTCGGCGTCGAGCCGCAGGGTGCAGTCGTCGACGGCCGCGCCCCGGGTGGACAGCCACGGGTGGAAGCCGACGCCGTACGGCGCGCGCTGCGTCCCGTCGTTCGCGGCGGTCGTCGTGACGGTGAGCCCCGCGTCGGTGAGCGCGTAGCGCACGGTGAGCAGGACGTCGAACGGGTAGCCCGACGTCGGCACGATCCGGTGCGTCAGCTCGACCGCGTCCTCGGCGTCGGTCGTCGTCCGGGCCGAGACCTCGAAGCGCACCCAGCACACCAGCCCGTGGAGCGCCGTCATGCGGCCGACCTCGTTGACCGGCACCTGGTGGTCGGTGCCGTCGAACGTGTAGGCGCCGTCCCGGAGGCGGTTGGGCCAGGGCGCCAGCACGGCGCCGTGGCTCGCGGGGGCGATCTGGTCGGCCGCGTAGGGCTGGACGACCTCGAGGCCGCCCACCGTGTAGGCGCGCAGGGTGGCGCCGACCTCGGTCACCACCGCCTCGTGCGGCCCGTGGCGGAGCACGACCTGCTCGCCCGACGGCGCGTGCCTCGGCGTGGGGTCGGCGGCGCCCAGCGGCGTCTCGGTCGTCTCCGTCGGTCGTGTCGTCATCGGGGGTACCGTCACCACTTCTCGTGCAGGGCGGCGCGGAACCGCTCGTCGTAGATGCGGCGGACGCCGCGTTCGAAGGTCGGGCCGAGGACGCGCGCCGAGCCCGCGGCCGCGTTCGTCCTGGCCTGCTCGGCGCTGCGCGCGCCGGGGATCACGGTGGAGACGCCGGGCTGCTGCCAGACCCAGGCGAGCGCGGCCTGGGCGGGCGTGAGCCGGGGGGCGTCGTCGTCGGGCGCGCCGAGCTCGTCCACGAGCCGGGAGAACTCCTGTGCGGCCTCCACTCCCGTGGCGTAGTCCACGCCCGAGAAGGTCTCGCCCACGTCGAACGACTCGCCGTGCCGGTTGTAGGTCCGGTGGTCCGTCTCCGCGAAGGTCGTCTGCGCGGTGTACCGGCCGGACAGCAGCCCGGAGGCGAGCGGCACGCGGGCGATGATCCCGACGCCGGCCTCCGACGCCGCGGGGAGCACCTCGTCCAGCGGCTTGAGCCGGAAGGCGTTGAGGATGATCTGCACTGTCGCGACGTTCGCGCGGGCGACGGCGGCCAGCGCCTCCGCGGTCGTCTCGACGCTCACCCCATAGGCCGCGATCGCGCCCTCCTCGACGAGCGTGTCGAGGGCGTCGAAGACGGCGTCGTCGGAGTACACCGCGGTGGGCGGGCAGTGGAGCTGCACCAGGTCGAGCCGGTCGGTGCGCAGGTTGGTGCGCGACCGGTCCACCCACCCGCGGAACGCCTCGAGGGTGTAGGCCTCGGGGACCTGCTCGACGCGCCGGCCCATCTTCGTGGCGACGGTGACCTGCGCGTCCGGCCGCTCGGCCAGGTACGAGCCCACGAGCTGCTCGCTGCGGCCGTCGCCGTACACGTCGGCCGTGTCGACGAACGTCACGCCGGCCTCGAGCGCCGCGTCGAGCACGGCGTGCGCGTCGGCCTCGCTGACGTCTCCCCAGTCCGTGCCGAGCTGCCAGGTCCCCAGCCCGACCACGGACACGAGTCGGCCGGTACGGCCGAGCAGGTGGTGTTCCACGGGTCTTCCCCTCGTTCTTGGCCCCGCCCGCGCACTCGCGGTGTCAGGTCGTGGACCAGATGGCCCCTGCGATGGTGCAGGCAGGGGTGTGCGCCGTCCAGTCTGCTCGCTCGGACGGCACGGGGCCCGGCGACCGCACCGGCCGCCGGGCCCCGTCAGGTGCTGCTCAGCGCCCGAACGCCTGCTCCAGCAGGGTCGCGGCCTGGGCCTTGTGCTTCTTCGCCGTGCCCGCCGCGGTCGCCGCCGACGCCGGACGGGACACGACGGTGACCTCCGGGAGGTCGTCGGGCAGGTTGATGTGCACGTACGACCAGGCGCCCTGGTTCTCCGGCTCGTCCTGGACCCACACCACGTCGTCGGTGGCGTAGCGGGCGAGCTCGTCGCGGATCTCGTCCTCCGGGAAGGGGTAGAGCTGCTCGAGCCGGACGAGCGCGACGGTCTCGTCGTTCCGGGCGGTCCGCTCGGCGAGCAGGTCGTAGTAGATCCGGCCCGTCGACAGCAGCACCCGCGTGACCTTGGTCGGGTCCGCCGTGGCGTCCCCGATCACCGGGCGGAACGTCCCGCTCGTGAAGTCCTCGACGCCCGACGCCGCCGCCTTGAGGCGCAGCAGCTGCTTCGGGGTGAAGACGACGAGCGGGCGCCGCGGCCGGGCGTAGGCCTGGCGGCGCAGCAGGTGGAAGTACGAGGCCGGCGTCGACGGCTGCGCGACCGTGAGGTTGTTCTCCGCGCACATCTGCAGGAACCGCTCGATGCGGGCCGAGCTGTGGTCGGGCCCCTGCCCCTCGTAGCCGTGGGGGAGCAGCATGACGAGCGAGGCGTTCTGGCCCCACTTCTGCTCGGCCGACGAGATGAACTCGTCGATCACGGTCTGGGCGCCGTTCACGAAGTCGCCGAACTGCGCCTCCCACAGGACGAGGGCGTCCGGCCGCTCGACGGAGTAGCCGTACTCGAAGCCGAGGGCCGCGTACTCGGACAGCGACGAGTCGTAGACCCAGAACTTCTCCTGGTCGGCGGACAGGTAGAGCAGCGGCGTCCACTCGGCGCCCGTCTCGCGGTCGTGCAGGACGGCGTGGCGCTGCACGAACGTGCCGCGCCGCGAGTCCTGCCCGGCGAGGCGCACCGGGGTGCCCTCCATGAGCAGCGAGCCGAACGCGGCCAGCTCGCCGAAGCCCCAGTCGATCCCGCCCTGCGTGGACATCTCGTGCCGCTTGGCGAGCATCTGCTGCAGCTTGGGGTGGACCGTGAACCCCTCGGGCGGCGTCACCTGGGCGGCGCCGATGCGCTCGAGCGCGGCCGGGCTGACCGCCGTCTTCCAGCCGACCACCGTGCCGGCGTCCTCGCGCTGCGACTCGGGGCGCTCGAGGCCGGCGACGGGCTCGGTCGACGGGGGCGGCGTGAAGCCGCCGTCGCGGGTCTCGGTGAAGACCCGCTCGAGCTGCGACTGGTAGTCCTTGAGGGCCTGCTCGGCCTCCTCGACCGTCAGGTCGCCGCGGGCCACGAGGTTCTCGGTGTAGAGCTTGCGCACCGACCGCTTGGCCTCGATCAGGTTGTACATGAGCGGCTGCGTCATCGACGGGTCGTCGCCCTCGTTGTGGCCGCGGCGGCGGTAGCAGACCATGTCGATGATGACGTCGCGGTCGAACTGCTCGCGGAACGCGAAGGCCAGCTCGGCGACGCGCACGCACGCCTCGGGGTCGTCCCCGTTCACGTGGAAGATCGGGATCTGGTAGCCCTTCGCGACGTCCGTCGCGTAGGTCGTCGAGCGGGACGACGACGGTGCGGTCGTGAAGCCGACCTGGTTGTTGATGATCACGTGGATCGTGCCGCCGGTGCGGTACCCGCGCAGCTGCGACAGGTTGAGCACCTCGGACACGACGCCCTGGCCCGCGAAGGCGGCGTCGCCGTGGATCATGATCGGCAGCACCGAGAAGCCGTCGCCGCCCAGGTCGATGCGGTCCTGCTTGGCGCGGACGATGCCCTCGAGGACCGGGTCGACCGCCTCGAGGTGCGACGGGTTCGCGGCGAGGTACACCTGCGTCTGCGCGCCCGACTCCGCGGTGAACGTGCCCTCGGTGCCGAGGTGGTACTTGACGTCGCCCGAGCCCTGGACCGACTTGGGGTCCACGTTGCCCTCGAACTCCGCGAAGATCTGCGCGTAGCTCTTCCCGGCGATGTTCGCGAGCACGTTGAGGCGACCGCGGTGCGCCATGCCGATGCAGACCTCGTCGAGGCCGTTCTCCGCCGCGCGCGACAGGATCGAGTCGAGGAGCGGGATCACCGACTCGCCGCCCTCGAGCGAGAACCGCTTCTGCCCGACGAACTTGGTCTGCAGGAAGGTCTCGAACGCCTCGGCCGAGTTGAGGCGGCGCAGGATGCGCAGCTGGTCCTCGCGCGGGGTCCGGGCGTAGCCGGCCTCGAGACGCTCCTGGATCCAGCGGCGCTGCGCCGGGTCCGCGATGTGCATGTACTCGAAGCCGATGGTGCGGCAGTACGCGTCGCGCAGGAGCCCGAGGATGTTGCGCAGCGAGTCCTGGTGCTTGCCCCCGAAGCCCGTGGTGGGGAAGGTCCGCTCCAGGTCCCACAGCGTGAGGCCGTGGTTCTGGATGTCGAGGTCGGGGTGCTTGCGCTGGCGGTAGGTCAGCGGGTCGGTGTCGGCCATGAGGTGGCCGCGCGACCGGTACGCGTGGATGAGCTCCGCGATGCGGGCGGGCTTGACGGCCTCCGCCTCGGGGTCCGTGCTGTTGTCGCGCGCCCACCGGACCGGCTCGTACGGGATCCGCAGGGCCGCGAAGACGCGGTCGTAGAAGCCGTCCTGGCCGAGCAGCTTGTTGCCGATCAGGCGCAGGAAGTCGCCGGAGCCGGCGCCCTGGATGATCCGGTGGTCGTAGGTGGACGTGAGCGTGACGACCTTGGACACGCCGAGCCGCGCGAGCTGCTCCTCGGACGCACCCGCGAACTCCGCGGGGTAGTCCATGGCGCCCACGCCGACGATCGCACCCTGGCCGCTCATGAGGCGGGGGACCGAGTGCACGGTGCCGATGCCGCCGGGGTTGGTGAGCGAGATCGTCACGCCGCTGTAGTCGTCGACCGTGAGCTTGTTGCCGCGGGCGCGGCGGACGACGTCCTCGTACGCGTTCCAGAACTGCGCGAAGTCCATCGACTCGGTGCCCTTGATGGCGGGCACGACGAGCTGGCGCGAGCCGTCGGGCTTGGGCAGGTCGATCGCGATGCCGAGGTTGACGTGCGCGGGGTTGAGGACGGCGGGCTTGCCGTCCACCTGCGTGTACGACGCGTTCATGGACGGCATCTCGGCCACCGCCTCGATCAGCGCGAAGCCGATGAGGTGCGTGAACGAGATCTTGCCGCCGCGCGTCCGCGCGAGGTGGTTGTTGACGACGATGCGGTTGTCCACGAGCAGCTTGGCGGGCACGGCGCGCACCGACGTGGCGGTCGGGACCTGGAGGCTCGCCTCCATGTTCGTCACGACGCGCGCGGCAGGGCCGCGGAGCTTCGTGGGCTCGTCGGCGGCCTCGGCCGGCAGGGCGTTGGCGGAGCGTGCGACCGGGACGTCGGCGTACGGGGCGGTGGCCGGCTGCGCGGTCGCGACCGGGCGCGGGGGAGCGGCCGGGCTCGGCGCGCTCGGCTCGGCGGGGAGCGCCGGGTCCGCGGCCGGTCGGACGGCCTTCGGGGTGGGCGCCGCGGCGGGCGCGGGCGCGGGCGCGGCGGGCGCGGGGGCCGCGGCCGCCGGTGCTGCCGTGGCCGCGTGGCTCGTGCCGTTGCTCGCGGTGCCGTTGGTGGTCGCGCCGTTGGTGCTCGCGGCCTCGGCCGGGGCGGTGCCGCTCGTCGCGCCCTCGCCGTCCGGACGGTAGTCGGCGAAGAACTCCCACCACGCCGGATCGACGGAGTTCTTGTCGGCTCGATACTGGTCGTACAGCTCGTCGACCAGCCACTCGTTCGCACCGAACGAGGCGCGCAGCGCGCTGATCGACTCTGACTCAGCCTTCGGGGACACTCGGGGATCGCCCACTTTCACACGTTTCGTGCCTGCTCGTCGGGACGCAGAGACGCATCCCTCCCCGCAAGCGTAGGCCCTCACCTGCCGTGTCACGGGCGGATCGGTGGGCCGCGACGCGAGCAATCCCGCGGATCTTCACACCGGCTCTACGGGCGGCAACAGGAGGGCAAATCCTCCTCGACCGGAGTGGTAAAGGGGGGTTGTCACAGCCCATCTTTCGGTATTCGGCGGCCTTTCCCCGACTGACGGAGCGCGAAACGTGACGCACTTCACGACGCCGGCGCGTCGCGTCGTGCCCGACCCTGCGGGCGCGCCCGGGTCGGAAGCCGCAGGCGCATGCGCGCGCCCCCGCCGTCGTCGTCGGCGACCTCGATCGTCCCGCCGTGGAGGTCGACGGCCCATCGGACGATCGCGAGGCCGATGCCCGTGCCGCCGGTCGACGTGGAGCCGAGCTGCGCCGTCGCCGAGCCGCGCTGGAAGCGGTCGAAGATGCGCCCGCGGTCCTCGGGGTCGATCCCGGGTCCCTCGTCCACCACGTCGACGACGACCCAGTCGCCGCCCGGCGCGAGCGTCGCCTCGAGCAGGACCCGCCCGCCCTGGGGGGAGTACCGGATCGCGTTGTGCAGGAGGTTGGTGATCACCTGGTCGAGGCGCACCGGGTCGGCCTCGAGCTCGAGGTCCTCGGGCGTCACGTCGACGACGTAACGGAGCTGCTTGGCGGCGTCGAGCATGGAGACGGACTCGGCCACCTCCTCGAGGAAGTCGCCGAGCGGCACCGTCTCGTAGTTGAGCGCGGCGGCGCCGGCCTCGATCCGCGACAGGTCGAGCAGGTACGCGACGAGCCGCGAGAGCCGCTCGGTCTGGGTGAGGGCCTGCTGGAGCGTCGCGGGCGTCGCGGGCGTCACGCCGTCGACGACGTTCTCGAGCTGGGCGTGGAGCGCCGCGACGGGAGTGCGCAGCTCGTGCGAGACGTTGGCGATCAGGTCGCGGCGCACCTGGTCGGACGCGGCGAGGTCGCTCGCCATCTGGTTGAAGGCGCCTGCGAGCTGGCCCACCTCGTCGCGGCTCGTCGCGGTCACGCGGAGGGTGTAGTCGCCGTCGGCCATGCCCCGCGCGGCGGCGGTCATCTCGCGCAGCGGCGAGGTCATGCCGCGCGCGAGGACCTGCGTGAGGAGCAGCGAGAGGACGATCGCGAGCGGCAGCGTCCGGCTCGGGCCGAGGTGGTTGCGCAGGCCGAGCCAGGTGACGAACGCCGCGAACGTCACCGTCGCGGCGACCAGGACGCCGAGCTTGATGCGGATCGACTGGAACCGGTCCAGCGGGCGGACGTCCGGGACGCGGCGGGTCCCGGCGCGCTCGCCGGTGCGGCTCATGCCGTGGGCTCGAACGCGTACCCCACGCCGTGCACCGTCCGGATGAGGTCCGCCCCGAGCTTGCGCCGCAGCGCCTTGATGTGGGAGTCGACCGTCCGCGTGCCCGACGCGTCGGCCCAGTCCCAGACCTCGGCCAGCAGCTTCTCGCGCGTCAGCACGGTCTTGGGGGAGCTCGCGAGCATGACGAGGAGCTCGAACTCGGTGGGGGTGAGGTGGACCTCGTCGCCCGCCCGGTAGACCCGCCGCTGCGCCTGGTCGATCGTCACGTCGCCGACCTCGATGGGCGGCTGCGCCACGGGCGACGCCGCCACCTGCGCGGCGCGGTCCACGCGCCGCAGGAGCGCCTTGAGCCGGGCGACCAGCTCGCGCATCGAGAACGGCTTGGTCATGTAGTCGTCGGCGCCTACGCCGAGGCCGATGATCATGTCGGTCTCGTCGTCGCGCGCCGTGAGCATGAGGATCGGCATCGGGTGCTCGGCCTGGATCCGGCGGGTCACCTCGAGGCCGTCGATGCCCGGGAGCATCACGTCGAGGACGACGACGTCGGGCCGCAGCCGCAGGGCCGCGTCGACGCCGGACAGCCCGTCGCGCGCGACCTCGACCCGCCAGCCCTCGGCCGTCAGGCGCTGCGCGATCGCTGTCGCGATGGCGGGCTCGTCCTCGACGACGAGCACGGTCGCGTTCGGCTCGCCCGTCGGACGAGGGGTGGGCCGCCCGACGACGTTGCCGGCGGGGACGTTCGGACGGCCGCCCGGCTGGCCGGACGGCAGGGAGCTCGGTGCCATAGGGACAGCGTGGCACAACGGGTACGAAAGCGCCGGGAGGCTCGGCTGGGGGCCGGCTGTGGGTCACGCGGAGGTGCTGTGGACGTGCTGCGGTGCCGCCCGGATAGCATGGTGCGCACCATGAACGGTGACGACCCACGACATAGGTCCTTCCGTCCCTCCCGCCCCGCCGGCGCAGCGCGCCACCAGGGGCGGCCGTCGTACGCGCAGGTGGTGGCCGCCGCGTGCTGAGCGACTGGCTCCTCCTTCTCCTCGGCGTCGTGCTCACGGCCGGCACGGCGGTGTTCGTGGCGAGCGAGTTCGCGCTCGTGACCCTCGACCCGGCCGTCCTCAAGGGCTCCGCGCACGGTGACGCACCCGACCGCCGCGACCGCAGCGTCCGCGCCGCGCTCTCGGAGCTGTCGACCGAGCTCTCGTCGGCCCAGGTCGGCATCACGGTCACCACGATCCTGCTGGGCTACACGGCGCAGCCGGCGCTGTACGACCTCGTCGTCGCCGGCCTCGGGCACACGGCGCTCGCGCGCGGCCTCGCCGTCGCGCTCGCCGGGATCCTCGCGCTCGTCGTCGTGAACGTGTTCTCGATGCTGTTCGGCGAGCTCATCCCCAAGAACTTCGCCCTCTCGCTGCCGTACCCGACGGCGCGGCTCGTCGTCCCCCTGCAGCGCTGGTTCACCACGGTCGCCCGGCCGGTGGTCGTCGTCCTCAACGGGTCGGCGAACGCGCTGCTGCGTCGCGTGGGCGTCGAGCCGGTCGAGGAGCTGTCCGGCGCGCGCTCGTCCAGCGAGCTCGCGGCGCTGGTCCGGCGGTCGGCCGCCGAGGGCACGCTCGAGGAGGGCGTCGCGACCCTGCTCACCAACACGATCGACCTCGAGGAGCTGACCGCCGTCGACGTCATGACGGACCGTCTGCGGATGGACGTCCTGCACAAGGAGGCCTCCGCGGCCCGGCTGCTCGACGTCGTCCGCGCGACCGGGCACTCCCGGTTCCCCGTGATCGACCGGGACCGCGACGACGTCGTCGGGCTCGTGCACGTGCGCCGCGCGGTCTCCGTGCCGGCCGAGCGGCGTGCCGACGTCCCCGTCGCCGCCCTCATGGTCGACGCGCCCCGCGTCCCCGAGACCGTCGGCCTCGGGCCGCTGCTCGTGGAGCTGCGCGGCTTCGGGCTCCAGATGGCGGTCGTCGTCGACGAGTACGGGGGCACGTCCGGGGTGGTGACGCTCGAGGACGTCGTCGAGGAGCTCGTGGGCGAGGTCTCGGACGAGCACGACGCGCGGGAGGTCGGCGCACGGCGCCTGCGCGACGGGTCCTGGCGCGTGCAGGGGCAGCTCCGTCCCGACGAGCTGACCGAGCAGACGGGCCTGCAGGTCCCCGAGTCCGGCGCGTACGAGACGCTGGGCGGGCTCGTCATGACCGAGCTCGGCCACGTGCCCTCGGTGGGCGACGAGGTCGAGGTCGCGGGCGTGCGCCTGCGCGTCGACGTCATGGACGGGCGCCGCGTCGAACAGCTCCGCGTGACCGGCGCGACGACCTCGGACGCCGGAGGCGGCACGGCCCCGCCCGCCCCGCCCGCGGACGGGGGAGCGGCATGAGCTCGACCGCGGGCCTGATCCTCGGCCTCGTCCTGCTGCTCGGCAACGCGTTCTTCGTCGGCGCCGAGTTCTCCGTGCTGTCCGCCCGCCGCAGCTCGATCGAGCCGCTCGCGGCCGCCGGCAACGTCCGCGCCCGCACGGTGCTGTACGCGATGGAGCACGTGTCGCTCATGCTCGCGTGCGCGCAGCTCGGCGTGACGGTCTGCTCCACGGGCCTCGGCATCGTGGCGGAGCCCGCGCTCGCGCACCTCGTCGAGGTCCCGTTGCACGCGCTCGGCGCGAGCCCCGACCTGGCGCACCCGATCGCCCTGGTCCTCGCGCTCGCCGTCGTCGTGTACCTGCACGTCGTGCTCGGGGAGATGGTGCCGAAGAACCTCGCCGTCGCAGGGCCCGACCGGGCGGTGATGATGTTCGCCCCGCCCCTCGTGCTCCTGGCCCGCGCGCTGCGCCCGGTGATCGGCGCCCTCAACTGGCTCGCCAACCACGCGGTGCGGCTCGCCGGCGTCGAGCCCCGCGACGAGGTCGCGTCGGCGTTCACCGTCGAGGAGGTCCAGTCCATCGTCGAGCACTCGGCGGCCGAGGGCGTCCTGCGCGACGAGCAGGGCCTGCTCACCGGGGCGATCGAGTTCTCCGAGCGCACGGCGAGCCAGGTGATGATCCCGATCGCGGACCTCGTCACGGTCGCGGAGGGCTGCACGCCCGACGACGTCGAGCACCTGGTGACGCGGACCGGCTTCAGCCGGTTCCCCGTCGTCCGGGGCGAGGAGCCGGTGGGCTACCTGCACCTCAAGGACGTCCTGTACGCGACGAACGGCGACCGCGACGAGCCGGTGCCGGCGTGGCGCGTGCGGCCGCTCGCGGTCGCCGGCCCGGACGACGAGATCGAGGAGGTGCTCCAGGCGATGCAGCGCTCCGGGGCGCACCTCGCGCTGGTGCGCGACGGCGAGCTGCCGGTGGGCGTCGTCTTCCTCGAGGACATCCTCGAGGAGCTCGTCGGGGAGGTCCGGGACGCCATGCAGCGGGGCGGCACGCTGCGCCGCGCCGCGCCCCGGTGAGGGCCCCGCGGGGGTGAAGGCGCTGGCTGGGACGTCCGTCCCACACCGTGCCGACACCGTCGGTGCACCTGTTCGTCACGGGCGCTTCCGTTATCGTTCCGTGATCGCGTAGGCTGTGCGCGGCGCGGGGGCCACCGGCCGTGGAGCACGTTCTCCCGGCGGGTGTGCGTCGTCGAAGTTCCAGCCGTTCCCGTCCGACGAAGTACCCCGGAGGTGCCGTGGAGACCGCGACGTCGTCGCCCTCGCTGCTGACCCGCCGTGAACGGCGGGAGGCGGCTCTGCGTGCGCAGGCCGCACCAGCGGTGAGCGCCCCCTCGTCGCCCCCGGTCCACGTCGACGCGTCGCCGGCACTCTCGTCCCTGGCGAGCGCGGGCGTCGCCCGCACCAGCGCCCTTGCCCCGCGCCCCGCCACCCCGGTCGCGCCGGAGCGCACCGCCGCGGACTCGGCGCCTTACCTGACCCGCCGCGAGCGCCGCCAGCTGATGGCGGCCCCGGACCCCGCACCGCTGCAGCACGCCGACGGCGCCACGCCCGACGAGCTGGCCCCGAACCGCGGCCCGGGCCACGCCAACGGCTGGCCTGCCGCCCCCTTCACGCACCACGGCCCGCAGGTCGCCCGCGTCACGGCCGTCGAGGTCACCGGCTCGGGCCGGGCGGTCCCGGCCTCGGTCCCGATCCCCGCGGTCGCGGCGCCGTCCGTCGTCGGGCCCACCTGCCCCGACCACGCCGGCGAGGTGGCGCACGAGCACCCGCTGCAGGACGCCCCCCCGCTCGAGCACGACGAGCGCCCGCACGTCCAGACGGCCGAGCTCGAGGCGCTCTTCCTGGCACCGGCCGCCGCGACGACCGGCGACGGCGCGGGGCGGTCCGACGTACGCGGTCCCGCAGCCGGCCCCGGCGGCGAGCCGCGCGCCGGGGGCGAGCGTTCCCGCTGGGTGCCCCGCGTCGCCGTCCTGACGTCGCTCGCCGTCGCGACCATCGCGGTCCCGCTCACCGGCGCGGCGACCGGCGACTCCTCGGTCGACAACGGCGGCCGCCCCGAGGGTCCCAGCCTCCTCGACGCGGTGTCCGCGTCCGGCACGACGACGACGAAGCTCCCCGACTCGATCCGCTCGCTCGGCGACGGCGCCCAGCGGGCACAGGTGGCGAGCCGCAGCGAGGGACGCGACACCCTGGCGGACTGCGACCCGAGCGTCGAGCCGACGGGCACCAACGGTCAGCTTCCCGACAGCCAGCTGTGCGAGCTGTGGCAGAAGGGCTACTACCTCGCGAACCCCGCGGCTGTCGCGATCACGGCCATGAACGACGCCTTCAAGGCCCGCTTCGGCCGGAACATGTGCCTCGTGGCCGCGTACCGGCCGATCGCGGAGCAGTACACGCTGGCGCGGACCCGCGCCGGGTACGCGGCCGAGCCGGGGACGTCCAACCACGGGTTGGGCCTCGCGGTCGACTTCTGCTCGAGCGAGACCGGCAACGCGGAGATCTACCAGTGGCTGCGCGCGAACGGCCCGACGTACGGCTGGGACAACCCCACGTGGGCGCGCGCCGGCGGCGGCGGCTCCTACGAGCCGTGGCACTTCAACTACATGCCGCTGACCACCAAGATGGGCGTGCTCTGACCGCCTGACCGGTCGGCGACGTCAGCGCTGGTCGCCGGGCAGGGCCTGGTTCCGGCCGAAGCCCTGGAGGAACCGGGGCCCCTGCTCGTCGAGCTCACGCTCGAACCCCGCGGCCCACCGCGCGAACGGCTCGTGGACCAGCGCGTCGTTGGCGAACCGGTGGTCGTCGGTGACCTCCGTGACGCAGAACGACGGGATCTGCAGGTCGACGACCGGTCCCGAGCGTTCGCACTCCGCCACGACGAGCGGATGGTTCGCGCCGCCGAACACGTCGATCACCCAGCCGTCGGCGCCGAGCCAGACGGCGTGCCGGTTCTTCACGATGCGGAGCCCGCCGCGACGCACCATCTCGACCCCGATGCTCACGTCGAGCTCGCGCTCGGCCTCGTAGCGGGTGCCACCGATCATCGGGCCCTTCGCGGTGAGCGCGCAGAAGTCGAACGCGTCGGCGTGGGCGTCGAGGACCGCGACGGCGTCGGAACCGGCGTCGAGCTCGGCCCGCGCCGTGGACGACTGGACCCGCAGGCGGAGCGCGTAGCCGTCGTCGGCGAGGTAGTAGCTCTGGACGATCAGGGTGGGCGGGCTCTCCTCGAGGAGCGCGCGGGGCACGTCGCGCGCGACGAAGCGGCGCTCGAACTCGAAGTCGCCGTAGCCGGAGTCGCTCACGACTCGACCCTAGCGCGCGCGGTACCGGAGTCGTCAGAATCTCACGGCGGTAGAGCCAGCCCAGGTTCTGACAAGTCGCGGGGGAGGGTCGCAGACTGGGGGCATGCGATCGACGGACATCCTGACCGATGCGTTCAACAGGGTCGGGGAGGGCGTGGCGCGCCTCCTCGACGGCCTCGACGACGACGCCCTCGTCTGGCGCCCGGACCCCCGCGCCAACACGGTGGCCTGGCTGGTGTGGCACATCGGTCGTGGCATCGACGCGCAGGTCGCCGAGGTCGCCGCCACCGACGAGGTGTGGACGTCGGGCGGCTGGGCCGACCGCTTCGCGCTCCCGTTCGACGACGGCGCGACGGGCTACGGGCAGTCCGCCGACGACGTCGGCCGGGTTCGCGCGTCGGCGGAGCTGCTGCGCGGCTACGTGGACGCGACGCAGGCTGCGGCGCTGGCGTACCTCGCGACGCTCACGGACGACGCCCTCGACCGGGTCGTGGACGAGCGCTGGGACCCGCCGGTGACCCTCGGCGTGCGGCTCGTGAGCGTCGTCGGGGACGCCACGCAGCACCTCGGTCAGGCGTCGTACGTCAAGGGGCTCCGGCAGCGCGCGACGTCCTGAGCCGCCCGGACCGGGCGGCCGGGGCTCAGCCGTGGTGGTGGTGTGCGTGCGGGTCGACGGGGGTCGCGCCGGGCCGGGTCCACTGCGCCGCGGGCCGGCCGTCCTGGCGCCACCACCAGCAGACGTCGTGGTCCTGGGGCCAGCCCGCCGGCGAGTCCTCCCAGCGCTCGCCGCGCCCGTACGCGGTGCGGTCGATGAGCTGCATCGACGACATCATCGCCTCGGTCCCGCGGCCCGTGACCGCGTACGTGAGGTAGACGCGGCCGTCGCGGCGCAGGAGGAACAGGAACTCCCCGAACCCGGTGCCGAGCACGGGGTCCTCGATCCCGCGCGCCGAGTAGCACGGGACGGTGTAGCCCATGAAGTCGCGCAGCTCGCGGGCCTCGGCCCACGCCCCCTCGAACAGCACCGCGAACGCGATGCCGCGCGAGACGAGGTACGGGGCGTCGTGCGTCGAGTCCCAGACGGTGAGGGTGCAGCCCTCGCACTGCGCCTCGATCGGCTGGCCGTCGTGCCACATGTGCTTGTAGAGGATCAGCTGGTCGTGGTCGCCGAACAGGTCGAGCAGCCGGGTCGGGCCGTCGTCGCCCTCGACGGCGACGTCGAGCAGCTCGGTCATGGGCATCCGGCGGCGCGCCGCGGCCAGGGCATCGCCCGCGTGCGTGTGCGCCTTCTCCTGGACGAGCAGCTCGGTGTAGGCGTCGCGCCATGCGGCGCGTCCGACGACCGGGGGCGCCGGGGTGTGGGTGGTCACGGGGGTGTCGGTCATCGTGCGCTCCTCGGCCGGGTCGGGCGGTGCGGTCACCTGCTCCGACCCTGACGGGGCCCCGAACTCATCGAGGGAGGTCAGCGGTCGTGCTGCACGACGTTGACGACGTTGCCGTCCGGGGAACGGACGAAGAACCGGCGGGCCCCCCACGGCTCCGTCGTGAGCGGGGTGCACGATCTCGTAGCCGCGGCGTCGTGCGAGGTGAAGCGAGCCACTCAGCCGAGGTCGAGCTCCTCGGTACCGAGCCCGAGATACCCCGAGCAGAAGTCCTCCGCCGCCTCCAGGTCGGTCACGTGGAGGTCGGCCATGATCCTCAGGACGCGCGTGCGATCCCTCCGTCCACGCCGACGAACAAGGCCCCGACCTGGCATCGCTGCTGGTCAGGGCCTCGAATGGGGTGCGCCCGATAGGATTCGAACCTACGACCTTCTGCTCCGGAGGCAGACGCTCTATCCACTGAGCTACGGGCGCGCACGCGTCGTCACGGGTGCCCTCGCGGGCACCGGGAACGGCACGGCCACGAGACTACCAGCCCGGCCGCGCGTCGTCGGACAGATATCTCTGCGGAGCGACGAGGTGCCCGCCGATAGGATGGCGCCCGTGACCCCCACCGAGCTCTCCGACGCGCTGCGCGCTGCCCTGGCCGCCGCGGTGGCCGACGGCACGCTGGCCCTGCCTGCCGACGCCCTGCCCGACACCGTCCACGTCGAGCGACCCCGGCAGCGCGAGCACGGCGACTGGGCCACGAACGTCGCGCTGCAGCTCGCCAAGAAGGCCGGGACGACGCCGCGGGCGCTCGCGGAGGACCTCGCGGCACGCCTCTCGGCCACGCCGGGCGTCGCCAAGGTCGACGTCGCAGGCCCCGGCTTCCTCAACATCACGCTCGACGCGGCCGCGGCGGGAGAGCTGGCGCGCACGATCCTGGAGTCGGGCGTCGCCTACGGGCGCGGCGAGGCCGAGGCAGGCACGCGGATCAACCTCGAGTTCGTCTCGGCGAACCCCACCGGGCCGATCCACATCGGCGGCGTCCGGTGGGCGGCCGTCGGCGACTCGCTCGCGCGGATCCTCCAGGCCTCCGGCGCGGACGTCGAGCGCGAGTACTACTTCAACGACCACGGCGTGCAGATCGACCGGTTCGCGCGGTCGCTCCTCGCCAACGCGAAGGGCGAGCCGGCCCCCGAGGACGGCTACGGCGGCCAGTACATCGAGGAGATCGCGAACGCCGTCGTCGCCGACGCCGTGGCCGCGGGCGACCCCGACCCGCGCGAGCTGCCCGACGCGGACGCCCAGGAGGTCTTCCGGTCGCGCGGCGTCGAGCGGATGTTCGGCGAGATCAAGCAGTCGCTGCACGAGTTCGGCGTCGACTTCGACGTGTACTTCCACGAGGACTCGCTGCACGAGTCCGGTGCGGTGGACCGGGCCATCGCCCGCCTGCGCGACGCCGGGCGCATGTTCGAGCAGGACGGCGCGACCTGGCTGCGCACCACGGACTTCGGCGACGACAAGGACCGGGTCGTCATCAAGTCCGACGGCGAGGCCGCGTACATCGCGGGCGACATCGCCTACTACCTGGACAAGCGCGAGCGCGGGTTCGACGACGTCATCATCATGCTCGGCGCGGACCACCACGGCTACGTCGGCCGGATGATGGCCGTCTGCGCCGCGTTCGGGGACACGCCGGGCAAGAACCTGCAGATCCTCATCGGCCAGATGGTCAACCTGGTCAAGGACGGGCAGCCCGTCCGCATGTCGAAGCGCGCGGGCACGGTCATCACGCTCGAGGACCTCGTGGACGCGGTCGGCGTCGACGCGGCCCGGTACGCGCTGGTGCGCTCGTCGTCCGACACGAACATCGACCTCGACCTCGACCTGCTGGCCCGCGCGACCAACGAGAACCCCGTGTTCTACGTGCAGTACGCGCACGCCCGCACGGCCGCCGTCGACCGGAACGCGGCCGAGCACGGCGTCACGCGCGACGCGTTCGACCCCGCGCTGCTCACGCACGAGACCGAGTCGGCGCTCCTCGGCGTCCTCACCGAGTTCCCGCGCGTCGTCGCGCAGGCCGCCGAGCTGCGCGAGCCGCACCGTGTGGCTCGCTACCTCGAGCAGCTCGCGGGCGCCTACCACTCCTGGTACGCCGCGACCCGCGTGACGCCGCTGGGCGACGAGGAGGTCACCGACCTCCACCGCACGCGCCTGTGGCTCAACGACGCGACCCGCCAGGTGCTCGTGAACGGGCTGGGGCTCCTCGGCGTGAGCGCGCCGGAGCGGATGTGAGCGCGGGCTCGCTGCCCGAGCCCTGGTCGTGCGGCGCGGTCCGCGGTCCCGACGGCGCGATGAGCGTCGGCGGTGTCGACCTGCGGGACCTCGCGGCAGAGCAGGGGACGCCGTCGTACGTGCTCGACGAGGCGGACTTCCGCTCGCGGGCGCGCGCCTACCGGACCGCGTTCGAGCAGGCGTTCGCCGCGGTCGGCAGCGGCGTCGACGTCTACTACGCAGGAAAGGCGCTGCTCACGGTCGCGGTCGCCCGCTGGGCGCGCGAGGAGGGCCTGCGCGTCGACACCGCGAGCGGCGGCGAGCTCGCCGTCGCGCTGCGCGCCGGCGTCCCCGGCGCGGAGCTCGGCCTGCACGGCAACAACAAGTCGGACGCCGAGCTCGAGCGTGCGCTCGACGCGGGCGTCGGGCGGATCATCGTCGACTCGCTCGTCGAGATCGAGCGGCTCGCCGACCTCGTCGCGGCGCGGGGCGGCGACCCGGCGCCCGTCATGGTCCGCGTGACCACGGGCGTCCACGCGGGCGGCCACGAGTACATCTCGACGGCGCACGAGGACCAGAAGTTCGGGCTCTCGGTCGCGCCGGGCGCGGACGGGGCCGAGAGCCCGGCGTTCGCGGCGCTGCGGGCCGTGCTCGCGCGCCCCGAGCTCCGCCTGCTGGGCATCCACTCGCACATCGGCTCCCAGATCCTCGACCCGGACGGGTTCGAGGTCGCCGCGCGCGTCGTCCTGCAGCTGAGGGCCGACCTCGCGGAGGCCACCGGCGTGCTGGTCGAGGAGGTCGACCTCGGCGGCGGCTACGGCATCGCCTACCTGCCCGGCGAGGTCGCGCTCGACCCGGAGCGCGTCGCCAAGGACGTCGCGGGCGCCGTCGACGGCATCGCCGCGCGCCTCGGGACGCCGCTGCCGCGGTTCTCGATCGAGCCCGGCCGCGCGATCGTCGGCCCGGCCGGCCTGACGCTCTACACGGTGGGGACGGTCAAGCCCGTCGTAGTGACGGGAGACGGCAAGGACGGCGCCGGGACCACGGTCGTCCGCACGTACGTGTCCGTCGACGGCGGGATGAGCGACAACATCCGCCCGGCGCTCTACGGGGCCCGGTACCACGCGGAGCTCGCGAACCGGACGTCGGACGCGGCGCCCGTGCTGGCGCGCGTGGTCGGGAAGCACTGCGAGAGCGGCGACATCGTCGTGCACGACGTCGAGCTGCCCGGCGACGTCCGGGCGGGCGACCTGCTGGCCGTCGCCGCGACCGGCGCCTACGGGCGGTCCATGGCGTCGAACTACAACCTGCTGCCGAGGCCGCCCGTGGTGGCCGTGCTCGACGGCGGGACGCGCGTGCTCGTGCGCCGCGAGACGGTCGACGACCTGCTCGCACTCGACGTCGGCTGATCGTCGCGGTCGCGGTCGCTGTCGGTGGGGCGCTCTAGGCTCGCGGCGCACCACCACCACGACGGAGAGGCAGCACCGGGATGACGAGCACGACGACGAGCCCTGCCATCGAGCGGACCATCGCGGAGTCCCGCGAGCGCAAGCACAAGCGTGGTCCGAACGGCCCGTCGCTCGAGGATCGGCGCGCGAGCTACGCACCGGGCGGGCGCCCCTTCCCCGCGCCGCCCGAGGTGCGGATCGAGGCGACCGAGCTCGCAGGCGTCCCGGCGTCGTGGGTCGTCCCGCCGGGCGTGGCCGACGACCGTGTGCTGCTGTTCGTCCACGGCGGCGGCTTCACGCTCGGATCGATCGACAGCTACGCCGAGCTCGTCGCGCGCCTGGCCGGCGCGACGGGTGCGCGTGCCGTGGTTCCCGAGTACCGCCTCGTCCCCGAGCACCCGTTTCCCGCGGGGCTCGACGACGTCCGTGCCGCCTGGGGTGCGGTGCGCGCCTCGGGGGTTCCGGCGTCGTCGGTCGTGGTGGCGGGCGACTCGGCGGGAGGCAATCTCGTGCCGGCCCTGCTCGTCGCGCTGCGGGACGCCGGTGAGGACCTCCCCGCCGCGGCGTACCTCATGTCACCGTTCGTCGACCTCACGTGCTCGGGCACGTCCATGACGGAGCGGGAGGACCGCGACCCGCTCTTCACGCTCGACTTCATGCGGCGCACAGCCACCGGGTACGCGGGCAACACCGACCTCACGGACCCGCTCGTCTCTCCCCTCTTCGCACCGCTGCACGGCTTGCCCCCGCTGCTCGTCCAGGTCGGGTCTGAAGAGGTCCTGTACTCGGACGCGGAGCGGCTGGTCGACGCCGCGCGCGCCGCGGGCGTCGACGCGACGCTTGAGGTCGGCGAGGGGATGCTCCACGACTACCAGGCGATCGCCGACGCCCCCGAAGCGGTCGCCGCGACCGACCGGGCGGGCGCGTTCCTGCGGCGCGCGGCGGGCTGGGCCTGACCACGCTCACCGCGCCTCCGAGTGCACGTTTTCGTCGCCCGGAGCATCCTGATGGGTTCGACTCGCCTGTCGAACCTGGCCCGCAGGGGCCCGAACCTCGCGGTCAACGAGATCGGCAGCTACAAGGGCGACGTCCCGGCTTTGAAGGGCCCGTCGGTGGTGACGGTGACGTCCGACGGTGTCTGGACGATCCGGGGCGGCAGCTGAGACCTGCCTCCGGGGCGGGCGGCACCCTACTTGCGAACGAATGCCACGTGGTCCCGGTTCGACGTCGACGGAGCGAAGTACTCGGAAGTTCCCCCGAACTTCGCGACCCAGGTGCCGCCGCGGCGCGCGGGGAACGACGTCGAGGCCAACCCCTTGGCGCCGGTCGCGACGGTCCGCACGAGTCGCGACGGCGCGCTTCCCTCGGGGTCGAAGTAGAGCTTCACGTGCCGCTCTGCGAAGGGTGCCCACGCACTGCCGGTCGCGGTCGCAGCCGCCGCACGCACGCGCACCGTCACGCGCCCCCCGGGGCGCGCCGGCTCCGGGCCGGCGTCGAGGCGGAGCCGCGTCGCCCGGCGGACGACGAAGCCGCCGTCGAACTCGTCGACGGCCGTGGAACCGCGCAGTACCAGCGCAGTGACGTCGTAAGCCCCGTTCGGCGACCGGGACGGCAGCTTCCACGTCGCCCAGTAGATGCGGGACGACTGCGCAGCGCGCGAGAGCCGGACGTCGAGGCCGCCCGCCGGTGAGCCTGACTCCGGACCGCCGTAGACCCGCACGGCGAGGCCCGAGGCGAGCGGTCGACGCAGGCACTCCCAGACGGTGAGCGTGGTCGTCCCGTCCGGGCTCCGGACGACGTTCGTGGTACCCGGGGCGTGCAGGTAGCCGGGGTCGTCGGTGCCGTCCATGCGATCCAGCTTCCAGGTGCGGCCGCAGTCAGCAACGACCGACGCGGGCGCCCTCGCCGCCGTAGTGGCCGCGGCGCGAACGGGTGCGCCCGCGTGAGCAGCACCCCCCGGAACCGCGACCGCCAACGCGACGGCGACCGCCGCCGCACGCATCCTCGACCAGCGCTTCATGGCGCCCCCTGCCGTCCTCGTCGGCCGGTCCGCTCCGGCCGCTGCCCACCCAGTGTGCCCGGCGAGCGCTCGGCCGGCGAGCGTCGCGCGCGAGCGCGGCGGGCCGGGCCTGACGTCGGACGCCCGGCAGGCGGACGCCCGGCGTCCGGAGCGTGGGCGCCACGTATCCTGTGCGCGTGCCTCCGCCCGTCACGACCCCGGCCCTCCCTGCCCGTTCGCCGCTGCGCGTCGCCGTGCTGGGGTGCGGCGTCGTCGGGACGCAGGTGGTGCGGCTCCTGACCGAGCAGGCCGACGATCTCGCGGCGCGCGTGGGTGCGCCGCTCGAGCTCGTCGGCGTGGCCGTCCGCAACGTGCACGCGCCCCGCGACCCGGTCGTCGACCGGGACCTCGTGACGGACGACGCGGACGAGCTCGTGACCCGCGCGGACATCGTCGTCGAGCTCATGGGGGGCCTCGAGCCGGCCCGCGGGCTGCTGCTGCGGGCGATCGAGCACGGCGCCTCGGTCGTGACCGCCAACAAGGCGCTCCTCGCGCAGGACGGCCCGACGCTCTACCGGGCGGCCGATGCCGCCGGCGTCGACGTCTACTACGAGGCCGCGGTCGCGGGCGCGATCCCGATCGTCCGGCCGCTGCGCGAGTCGCTCACCGGCGACAAGGTCCGACGCGTGCTCGGCATCGTCAACGGCACCACCAACTACGTCCTCGACCGCATGGCCTCCGACGGGCTCGAGCTCGAGGACGCGGTCAAGGAGGCCCAGGGCCTCGGGTACGCGGAGGCCGACCCGACGGCCGACGTCGAGGGCTACGACGCGGCCGCCAAGGCCGCGATCCTCGCGAGCCTCGCCTTCCACACACGGGTCCACCTCGACGACGTGTACCGGGAGGGGATCACCTCCGTGACGGCGTCGGACGTGGCATGGGCCGCGCGGACGGGGCACGCGGTCAAGCTGCTCGCGATCGCCGAGGCGACCGACGACGGCGTGTCGGCGCGCGTGCATCCCGCGCTGGTCCCGCTCGACCACCCGCTCGCGGGCGTGCGGGGCGCCTTCAACGCCGTGTTCGTCGAGGCGGAGGCCGCGGGGGAGCTCATGTTCTACGGGCGCGGCGCGGGCGGTGCGCCCACGGCGTCCGCCGTCCTGGGCGACGTCGTCTCGGCGGCCCGGCACCGGGTCCTCGGCGGCAAGAGCCCCGAGGAGTCGACCTACGCCGAGCTGCCCGTCCTGCCGCACGAGTCCGCACTGACGCGCTACCAGGTGCGCCTCGTCGTCGACGACCGTCCGGGCGTCCTCGCCCAGGTCGCGAGCACGTTCGCGGGCCAGGGCGTGTCGATCGAGTCGGTGCGCCAGGTCCCCGAGGCGGACCGTCGCGAGGCCGACGCCGAGGACGCCACCGCGGTCCCCGGCGGGTCCGCGGAGCTGCTCATCACCACGCACGTCGCGCCCGAGGCGGCGCTCGCGTCGACGACGCGCGCCGCCCGCGATCTCGCGCCGGTGCGCGAGGTCACGTCCGTCCTGAGAGTCGAGGGAGTCTGATGGCCCACCAGTGGAGGGGCGTCGTCACGGAGTACGCCGACCGCATGCCCGCGCACGTGCGCGAGCGTGTGGTCACGCTCGGCGAGGGCGGGACGCCGCTCGTCGCCGCGCCGGCGCTGTCGCAGCGCACGGGCGCGGACGTGTACGTCAAGGTCGAGGGCATGAACCCGACCGGGTCGTTCAAGGATCGCGGCATGACGGCCGCGATCTCGGCCGCGGCGGGTCGGGGCGCGAAGGCCGTCGTGTGCGCGTCGACGGGCAACACGTCGGCGTCGGCCGCGGCGTACGCAACCCGGGCCGGCATGACCTGCGTCGTGCTCGTGCCCGAGGGCAAGATCGCGATGGGCAAGCTGAGCCAGGCGATCGCGCACGGCGCGCGGCTGCTGCAGGTCGACGGCAACTTCGACCAGTGCCTCGTCGTCGCCCGCAAGCTCGCCGAGGTCTACCCGGTCGAGCTCGTGAACTCGGTCAACCCCGACCGCATCGAGGGCCAGAAGACAGCGGCGTTCGAGGTCGTCGACGCGCTCGGCGACGCCCCCGACATCCACGCGCTGCCCGTCGGCAACGCGGGGAACATCACGGCGTACTGGAAGGGCTATCGCGAGTACGCGGGCCTCCTGCCCGAGGCGCCGGGCGGCGACCTCCCGGCCGTCGCGACCCGCACGCCCGCCATGTGGGGCTTCCAGGCCGCCGGCGCCGCGCCCATCGTCCTCGGCCACCCGGTCGACCAGCCCGAGACCATCGCGACCGCGATCCGCATCGGCAACCCGGCGTCGTGGGAGCAGGCCGAGGTCGCTCGTGACGACTCGGCCGGTGTGATCGAGGCCGTGTCCGACGACGAGATCCTGGCCGCGCACCGCGTCCTGTCCGCGGAGGTCGGGGTGTTCGTCGAGCCGGCGTCCGCCGCGGGCGTCGCCGGGCTGCTGCGCCGCGCCCAGGAGGGCCACGTGCCCGCGGGCGCGCGGGTCGTCGTGACCGTGACCGGGCACGGGCTCAAGGACCCGCAGTGGGCCCTGCGTACCCCCGACGGGAGCGAGGTCACGCCCGAGCGTGTGAGCGCTGACGTCGTCTCCATCGCGACCTCGCTCGGCCTCGAGTAGCGGCCGGGACGCGGAGGAGGACGGCGATGCGGCTGGGTGCCGACCACGTCCGGGTGAGGGTTCCGGCGACGAGCGCCAACCTCGGCCCCGGTTTCGACGCGCTCGGGCTGGCGCTCGCGATCCACGACGAGGTCGAGGTGCGCCTGCTCGCGTCCGCGGACGTCGTCGTCGAGGTCGAGGGGGAGGGGGCCGGCGAGGTCCCGAGCGACGCGAGCCACCTGGTGGCGCGCGCGGTCCGCGTGGGGCTCGATGCCGTCGGCGCGCCCGTGACGGGGCTCCACCTCGTGTGCCGCAACGCGATCCCGCACGGGCGCGGTCTGGGCTCCTCGGCGGCGGCCGCCGTCGCCGGGCTCGTAGCGGCGCGCGGCCTGGTGGCCGACCCGACCGCGCTCGACGACGCGACCGTGCTCGCGCTCGCCACGGAGCTCGAGGGGCACCCCGACAACGCGGCGCCGGCGATCCTGGGCGGGGCGACCGTGGCGTGGGCGCCCGACGCCGGCCCGGACACCCCAGCTGACGCCGGCCCGCCGCCCGCGCGCGCGGTGCGTCTCGACGTCCACCCCGACGTCGTCGCGACGGTCGTGATCCCCACGACGCGGCTCGCCACGAGTCACGCGCGCGGCGTCCTGCCCACCCACGTCCCGCACGCCGACGCGGCGGCGAACGCCGGCCGGGCCGCCCTCCTCGTCGAGGCACTCACGCGCCGGCCCGACCTCCTGCTCGACGCGACGCACGACCTGCTGCACCAGCGGTACCGGGCCGACGTCATGCCGGGAACATGGCGGCTCGTCGACGCGTTGCGTCGGCGGGGTCTTGCAGCGGTCGTCTCCGGCGCCGGCCCCACGGCGCTCGTCCTGACGACGCCGTCCGCGGTGCCCGACCTCGACGCCGCCCTCGAGGCCGAGGTGGACCTGCGTCGCTGGCGCGTCGAGCGTCCGGCGATCGCCCCGCACGGCGCGACCGTCGAGCGGCTCTGAGGCGGTCGACGGCCATGTCGCACCGCGTGTCGCCGCCCGAGAGATGGACAGGGCGCCACCGCGCCGGTGCTAGACTGACGCCGATCCCTCGCACACGACGCGATTTACCAGATGCGTGCAGTGACGTGGCCGTCCACGGTCACCGTGCCCTCGGATTCACCTCCTCCAGCACCAGCACACGTCGCCGTACGCCTGGTTCATGGATTCACCCGTGCAGCCCGCTCCGCGGCTCGCACACCGACCACCCGGTGCCCGCCCTCTGAGCGGCAGGCACGAATCAAGGGGAAGGGTCCTTCGTGACTGACACCAACCCGGCCGCCACCTCGCCCAGCGCGAGCGGCGGCACCGCCCGATCCGGCTCGCTGTCCGCGCTCCGCCTGCCCGAGCTGCAGGCGCTCGCGGGCGAGCTCGGGGTCAAGGGCACCTCCAAGATGCGCAAGAGCGACCTCGTCGACGCGATCTCGTCGGCCCGGTCCGGCAGCGCCTCCGCGCCGACCGCCGACGCGCCCGCGCGCCGGACGCGTCGCGCCGCGGACACCAGCGACACGGCGCCCGGGGACGTCGAGCGCGCTCCGCGTGAGCGTCGTAGCGCGCGGTCCGCCGGCACCGACAAGGCGCGGGTCGCCGTCGCGGCCGCGCTGACCGAGACCGCGAGCCGCCCGCTCGAGGTCCGCCTCGGCGAGGGCGAGCCCTCCGGCGAGGGCTCGGCCCGCGCCACGACCTCCGGCGCGAACGGCGAGCGACGCTCGCGACGCTCCGCCCGCGACGCGGGTGCGCCCCGCAACGTCGACACCAGCGACCTGCTCGACACCCTCCCCGTGAAGCGCGAGGCGTCCGAGCGCCGCGACGACGCGGGCCAGTCGGACCGGCGCGACCAGTCGCGCGACGGTGACGGCTCCCAGCGCCAGCGCGACCGCCAGGGCAACAGCGGCGGCCAGGGAGGCGACAAGCGCCAGCAGGGCGGCAACGCCGGCTCCGGGTCGAACCAGGGCGGCGGCGGGCCGCAGGACGACGACCGGCCCGGCCGGCGTCGTCGGGCGCGTGAGCGCAACCGCGACCGCAACAGCAAGCGCGGCCGCGGTCGCGGCGGCGCCCCGGCAGACCTCGCGAGCCTCGACGACGTCGAGATCGCCGAGGACGACGTCCTGCTCCCCGTGGCGGGCGTCCTCGACATCCTCGACAACTACGCGTTCGTCCGCACGAGCGGCTACCTGCCCGGCCCGAACGACGTGTACGTGTCGCTCGGCCAGGTCAAGAAGTCGGGGCTGCGGCGCGGCGACGCCGTCACGGGCGCGGTGCGCCAGGCGCGCGACGGCGAGCAGCAGGGTGGCAGCGCCAACCGGCAGAAGTTCAACGCGCTGGTGCGCCTGGACTCGGTCAACGGCCAGACGCCCGACGAGGCGCGGCAGCGCGCCGAGTTCAACAAGCTCACGCCCCTGTACCCGCAGGAGCGCCTGCGCCTCGAGAACCCCGAGAACACGCGCCTCACGCCGCGCGTCATCGACATCGTCGCCCCGATCGGCAAGGGCCAGCGTGGCCTGATCGTCGCGCCGCCGAAGGCCGGCAAGACGATCATCATGCAGCAGATCGCGAACGCGATCACGGCTAACAACCCCGAGGTCCACCTCATGGTCGTGCTCGTCGACGAGCGCCCCGAAGAGGTCACCGACATGGAGCGGACGGTCAAGGGCGAGGTCATCGCCTCGACGTTCGACCGCCCGGCCTCCGACCACACGATCGTCGCGGAGCTCGCCATCGAGCGCGCCAAGCGTCTCGTGGAGCTCGGCCAGGACGTCGTCGTGCTGCTCGACTCGATCACCCGCCTGTCGCGCGCCTACAACCTGGCGGCGCCGGCGTCGGGCCGCATCCTGTCCGGTGGCGTGGACGCCGCGGCGCTGTACCCGCCCAAGCGGTTCTTCGGCGCGGCGCGCAACATCGAGAACGGCGGCTCGCTGACGATCCTCGGCTCGGCCCTGGTGGAGACCGGCTCGAAGATGGACGAGATCATCTTCGAGGAGTTCAAGGGCACCGGGAACATGGAGCTCCGGCTCTCCCGCTCGCTCGCGGACAAGCGGATCTTCCCGGCCGTCGACGTCAACAGCTCGAGCACCCGGCGCGAGGAGATCCTCATGCCGCGCGACGAGCTCCAGGTCGTCTACAAGCTGCGCCGCGTGCTCGGGGCGCTCGACCAGCAGCAGGCCATCGAGCTCCTGCTCGGCCAGCTCAAGAAGACGCAGAACAACGTCGAGTTCCTCCTGCACGTCCAGAAGACGACCCCCGGGTCGCTGGGCGAGGAGGACGCGGGTCGCACCATCTGACGTCCCCGCACACGACGACGGCCGCCCGGGTCCCGATCCGGGCGGCCGTCGTCGTGTCTGCGGCGGCCCACGGTGGTCGCAGCGCTGGGCCGGCGTGCGGTCCCGGCGTCAGCGCGTGACGGTCGCGAGGGCGGCGCGGTACGCGTCCTCGACCTGCGCGCCGATCACGTCGACGTCGAACCGGGCGGCGGCGGCGCGCTGCCGGGCGACGGTCTGCTCCCGGGTGACGTCGTCGTCGAGGTCCGTCAGCCAGGTCGCGAGGATGCCCGCGAGCCGGGCGGTGTCGCGCGGCGCGACGAGCTGGTCCTCGAGGCCGCGCATGACGGTCCGGTAGCCCGGGTTGTCGCCCGCGAGCACGACGCCGCGCGACGCGGCGAGCGCCTCGACCACGGAGATGCCGAAGCTCTCGCCGCCGGTCGACGGCAGCGCGACGACGTCGGCGTCCTGCAGGAACTCCGCCTTGTCCTCCTCGGCGAGGAACCCGGGGAACGCGACGCGGTCGGCGACGCCGCCCCGCTCGACGGCGGCGCGGAGGCTGTCGAGGAGCGGCCCGCGGCCCGCGATCGTCGCGCGCCAGCCGAGCGCCGGGACGTCGTCATGGAGGCGCACGAGCGCGTCCACGAGCTCGCGCGGGCCCTTGCGGTCGACCAGCCGCCCGAGGAACGCGACGTGCGGGACGGCGTCGGAGCGCCGGTGGGGCACGAGGGGCGCGTCCGGCGGCGGGACGAAACGGGCGGTGTCGACGGGGTTGCCGACGACCCGCGCGTCGATGCCGAACGCTTGCTGCGCGAACTCCTGCGCGGCCTCGGAGACCGCGAGGACAGCGTCGAAGCGGGCGAGCCGCCTCCGCTCGAGCGCACCGAGCACGCGGGTGCCCGCGGACACGAGCCGCGACTGCGGGTAGATGTGGAACGTCCCGACGACGGCGGAGCGCGCCCCTTCCTCGCGGGTCGCCGCGTCCACGACCCGCCCCGCGAGGAAGGGGCTGTACGGCATCTGCACGTGCAGCACGTCGAGGCGGAGGCGCTCCATGAGCTCGCGGGCCTCGGCGCGGGGGACCGGCCGGGGGGTGCCGAGCCGGTTGCCGTTGAACCGCACGTTCACCGTCCGGCCCACCACGTGAAGGTTCTCGAGGTCGGTCCGTTCGCTCGACGCCGTGAGGTAGTGCACGGTGTGCCCGCGCGCGGCCAGCCACGCCCCGAGCGTGAGCACGTACTGCTGCACGCCGTCGGGCCGGTCGAGCGAGTCGTCGATCAGCAGCCCGACCGTGAGCGGCGCGCGCTCCTCCGGCGCGGGCACGTGGTCGGGCTCCCCGCTGCGGGTCGTGCCGTGGGCGCTGGTGCGGGGCGTGGTGCTCATCGCCCCCATCCTACGAACGCCGCCCACGTCGCCCCTCCCGCCCCGGACCCGCAACCCGGGGATTGGGACCACGAGCGACGATCTGGCAGAATGACCCGTTGGCTGCCTCCGGTTCACGGTCGCGCGAGACGCGCGGACCGACCCGGGGGGAACGAACCGAGGAGAACCGTGAAGGCTGACATCCACCCCACGTACGTGACGACCCAGGTCACCTGCACCTGCGGCAACACGTTCACCACCCGCAGCACGTCGGACAGCGGCGAGATCCACGCCGACGTGTGCAGCGCGTGCCACCCGTTCTACACGGGCAAGCAGAAGATCCTGGACACCGGCGGCCGCGTGGCCCGGTTCCAGGCTCGCTACGGCAAGCGCGACGCCGGCAAGTAGCGACCTCGCAGCGCCGGTGGCGCGGCGTCCGACAATCTCTCCAGGGACAGTCGGACGCCGTCGCCGCCGGCGCTGTTGCTTTGTCCGCACCCTGCCAGCGCCGCCCCACCGAGGAGTCCCCCGTGCCTGAAGCGACCGGTCCGTTCGAGGCCGTGGAGCCGCTGCTGTCCGAGCACGCGGACATCGAGCGACAGCTGGCCGACCCGTCGGTGCACGCGGACGCGTCGAGGGCGCGTCGGCTGGGTCGCCGCTACGCGGAGCTGAACCAGGTGGTGCGGGCGTACCGGTCCTGGCGTGCCGCGACGGACGATGCGGCCGCGGCCGCGGAGCTCGCGGCCGAGGACGAGGAGCTCGCGGCGGAGCTGCCCGCGCTGCGCGAGGCGGAGTCGGCGGCGGCGGAGCGCCTGCGGCGAGTGCTGGTGCCGCGCGACCCCGACGACGCCCGCGACGTGATCCTGGAGGTCAAGGCGGGTGAGGGCGGCGAGGAGTCGGCACTGTTCGCGGGCGACCTGCTGCGCATGTACCTGCGGTTCGCGGAGCGGCGGGGCTGGAAGACGGAGGTCCTGGAGGCGACGCCGTCGGACCTGGGCGGGTACAAGGACGTCCAGGTCGCGGTGAAGTCGAAGGGTGTCCCCGCCGACCCGGCCGACGGCGTGTGGGCGAGCCTGAAGTACGAGGGCGGCGTGCACCGGGTCCAGCGTGTGCCGGTGACGGAGTCGCAGGGGCGCATCCACACGTCGGCCGCGGGGGTGCTGGTGTTCCCGGAGGTAGACGATCCGGGCGAGGTCGAGATCGACCCGAACGACCTGCGGATCGACGTGTTCCGGTCGTCGGGACCGGGCGGGCAGTCGGTGAACACGACGGACTCGGCGGTGCGGATCACCCACCTGCCGACGGGCATCGTGGTGTCGATGCAGAACGAGAAGTCGCAGCTGCAGAACCGCGAGCAGGCGATGCGCGTGCTGCGGGCGCGCCTCCTGGCTGCGCAGCAGGAGGAGGCGGCCGCGGCGGCCGCGGACATCCGGCGCTCGCAGGTGCGCACCGTGGACCGGTCGGAGCGGATCCGGACGTACAACTTCCCGGAGAACCGGATCGCGGACCACCGCACCGGCTACAAGGCGTACAACCTGGACCACGTGCTCGACGGTGACCTCGAGCCGGTGGTCCGGTCGGCGATCGAGGCCGACGAGGCCGCGCGCCTGGCTGCGGCGGGCGGCGCGGCGGATGCCTGAGCAGGGGGCCGTCGACCTGTCGGCGGTGGGGCTGCGCCGGCTGGTCACGCAGGTCGCGGGGCTGCTCGAGGACGCGGGCGTGCCGTCGCCGCGCCATGACGCCGAGGCCCTGGTCGCCTGGTGCCTGGGCCTCCCGCGCCTGGAGTGGGTGCGGCTCCCGGCCACCGGCGTGGTCGTGCCCGACGACGACGCCCCGCGGTTCCTCGCGGAGCTGGCGGAGGCCGTCGAGCGGCGGCGGTCGCGCGAGCCGCTGCAGCGGATCGTCGAGCACGCGGTCTTCCGGCACGTCACGGTGCGCGTCGTCGACGACGTGTTCGTGCCGCGCCCCGAGACGGAGACCGTGGCCCAGCTCGCGGTCGACGAGGCGGCCCGCCTGGTCGCGGAACGCGCGGGCACGGACGTGGCGGGGCCGCTCGTGGTCGACCTGTGCTGCGGCTCGGGCGTCATCGCGATCAGCGTCGACGTCGAGGTACCGGGGGCCCGGGTCGTCGCGGTCGACTCGTCCGAGGCCGCCGTCCGCGCGACGGCGGCGAACGCCGCGGCGGTGGGGTCGGGGACGCAGCGCACGCTGCTGGGCGACGTCCGCGACCCGGCGCTGCTCGGCGAGCTCGACGGCACGGTCGACGTGCTCGTCTCGAACCCGCCCTACATCCCGCCCGACGCCGTCCCGCGCGAGCCCGAGGTCCGCGACCACGACCCCGACCTCGCGCTCTACGGGGGAGGGGCCGACGGCCTGGCGGTCCCCGGCGCCGTCGTGCGCGCGGCGGCACGCCTGCTGGCGCCCGGCGGGCTGTTCGTCATGGAGCACGCCGAGGTCCAGGCAACCGCGGTGCGTGCGCTCGTCGAGGCGACGGGCGTCCTCCTGGACGCCCGGACCGTCCCCGACCTCACCGGTCGCCCGCGGGCGGTCGTCGCGCGGCGGGCGGCCGGGACGAATCCGGCGAACCGGCGCACGGCGACCGCCGACGGCGTGGGAGACTGGGCACCGTGACCTCGAGCACCCTGATGGACGTGAGCGACGAGGCCTCGCGGGGCCCCGGGATCGACGAGGCCGTCAACGTCGTGGGCCGGGGCGGCCTGCTCGTGCTGCCGACCGACACCGTGTACGGGATCGGCGCCGACGCGTTCAGCCCCGAGGCCGTCGCGGCGCTCCTCGCCGCCAAGGGCCGCGGCCGACAGATGCCGCCCCCGGTCCTCGTGCCCGACGCCCGGACCCTCGACGGACTGGCGACCGACGTCTCCGACGACGCGCGCGCGCTCGTGGACGCGTTCTGGCCCGGCGGCTTCACGATCATCCTCCCGGCGCAGCCCTCGCTCATGTGGGACCTGGGGGAGACGCACGGGACCGTCGCGCTGCGCATGCCCGACCACCCGGTGGCGCTCGCGCTCCTGCGCCGCACCGGCCCGCTCGCGGTCTCGAGCGCCAACCGGACCGGCAACCCCGCCGCGATGACCGCGCAGGAGGCCCGGGACCAGCTCGGCGACCCGGTCGCGCTCTACCTCGACGGCGGCCGCGCGCCCGGCGGCGTCGCATCGACCATCGTGGACGCGACGGGCGCACGTCCGCGCGTCGTGCGCCAGGGCGCGCTGACGCTCGAGGCGCTGCGGGCCGTCGTGCCGGGCGTGCTCGGCCTCGACGAGCCGGTGGGCACCGACGACACCGCCGCCGGTGGGGTGGGGGCCCCGGGCGCGTGAGGGTCTACCTGCTCGTCCTGCTCGTCGCCCTCGCGGTCACGCTCATGACGGTCCCCCTCGCGCACTGGGTCGCGCTGCGCACGGGCGCGATCACCGCCGTGCGCGACCGTGACGTGCACACCATCCCGACGCCCCGCCTCGGCGGGCTGGCGATGTGGTGCGGGCTGGCGGTGGCCATGACGTTCGCGTCGGGCACGCCGTTCCTGCGGTCGACGTTCGCGGGCCCCGGCGGCCAGGAGCTCTGGGCGATCGTGATCGCCGCGGGCATGGTCTGCGCGCTCGGCATGGCCGACGACATCTGGGACCTCGACTGGCTGACGAAGCTGGTCGGCCAGGTCCTGGCGGCCGCGTTCGTGGCGTGGCGGGGCGTGCAGCTCATCACGGTGCCGATCGGGGGCGTGACGATCGCGTCGGCCCGCCTGAGCCTCTTCGCCACGGTCATCGTGATCGTCGTCGCGATGAACGCCGTGAACTTCGTCGACGGGCTCGACGGCCTCGCGGCGGGCATCATCGCGATCGGCGGCACCGCGTTCTTCCTCTACACCTACCTGCTGACCCAGGCGCAGAACCCGGGCGACTACTCGAACCGGGCGACCCTCGTGCTGGCCGGCCTGGTCGGCGTGTGCCTGGGGTTCCTGCCCTACAACATGCATCCGGCGCGCATCTTCATGGGCGACTCGGGCTCGATGCTGCTCGGGCTCGTCCTGGCGTCGGCGGCGATCATCGTGACGGGCCAGATCGACCCGGAGAAGGTGTCCGTGGGGCAGCAGCTTCCCGCGTTCATCCCGATCCTCCTGCCGCTCGCGGTGATCCTGCTCCCGCTGGTCGACATGACGATGGCGGTGGTCCGCCGGCTCGCGGCGGGCAAGTCGCCGTTCCACCCGGACCGCCTGCACATGCACCACCGGCTCCTCGCGCTCGGCCACTCGCACCAGCGGGCGGTCGTCATCATGTACCTGTGGACGGCGGTGTTCGCGTTCGGGGCCGCAGCGCTCGCGGTGTGGCCCGCGCGCGAGGTGGCCGTCGGCCTCGTGGTCGCCGTCGCCGTCGCCCTCCTCCTGACCCTCGGCCCGCTGCGCGGGCGCGCCCGCCGTACCAGCCCCGGAGGTATCCGATGAGCCGACCCGACGAGACCCCGGCACCCAAGCCCGTGCGCAAGGTCGTGAGCTCCGAGGCCGCGACCGCGCTGTTCCGGCGCGCGCTGCGGGACGTCCTGCTGTTCCTGACCGCGGTGACGGTCGTCGGCGTCGTCGTCGGCGGCATCGTCGCGGGCTCGGAGGGCGTCTGGGGAGCGCTGCTGGGGGCAGCGGTGGCGCTCGTCTTCTCGGGAACGACCGTGTGGTCCATGTGGAGGTCGTCCCACAGCACCCCGGCGGCCATGCTGGGTATCGTGGCGGGCTCGTGGCTCGCGAAGATGGTCGTCCTGGTGGTCGCGCTCGTGGTGCTCCAGGGACAGGACTTCTACTCGAAGCCCGTCTTCCTGGTCGTGGTCCTGGTGGGCGTCCTGGGGTCCGTCGCACTCGACACGGTCAACTACCAGCGCGCGCGCATCCCGTACGTCGAGCCCCAGTGACTTTGCCTTCTGGCAAGGGGCTTTGGCCCGTTCGAGGGCCTGCCTGTGGGGTGGCTCACATCGGCGCGGGGACGGCCGTGAAGGGTCGGGATCTCGTCATGACCGAGGCACAGCATGGGTTAGGATGATGCCCGAATCCATGACGGCCTAGGTCCGACGTCGTGCCATCCCGTGAACGCTGATCCCCTCCTTCGAGGTGTGTGTACCGGGACAGGCTGCACTCTTGTCCGGACCGCACGACCAACCGGGAGCATGCTTTGTCCTTCCTTGCGACGACGCCTACCCTCGCCGCGGACGGCTTCCATGCCCCGAGCCTGGACGACTTCTTCCCGAACGGGTTCCTCTTCGAGGGGACGCCGTTCGAGATCAACCGGATCATGCTGGTCCGGTTCATCGCGCTCGCCGCGCTCCTCCTCGTCTTCGTCCTCGCCGCCAAGCGGGCCAAGCTCGTCCCGGGCCGGTTCCAGGCGAGCGTCGAGTTCGTGCTCGACTTCGCCCGACGCCAGATCGTCTACGAGATCCTCGGCGAGAAGGAGGGCAAGAAGTACGTCCCCGTGATCACGACGATCTTCTGCGGGATCCTCTTCTTCAACCTCACGGGCGTGATCCCGTTCCTCAACATCGCCGGCACGGGCGTCGTCGGCCTTCCGCTCGTCTTCGCCCTCTGGGTGTACGGGATGTACCTCGGGGCGGGCGTCAAGAAGTTCGGCGTGGCCAAGTTCCTCAAGAACAACCTCTTCCCGGCCGGCACGCCGTGGCCGATCTACATCCTGCTGACGCCGCTCGAGTTCCTCCAGGTCTTCGTGATCCGGCCCGCGACGCTGGTCATCCGGCTCCTGGCGAACATGATCTCGGGCCACCTGCTGCTGGCGCTCTGCTTCGCGGCGACCCAGTACCTGCTCTTCTCCGCGACGCCCGCGCTCAAGTTCTTCGGGCTCGTCACGTTCGCCGGCGGCTTCGCGGCGTTCCTCCTGGAGATCTTCGTGGCCTGCCTGCAGGCCTACGTCTTCGCGATCCTCGCCGCCGTGTACATCAACATGTCGATCGAGTCCGAGCACTGACGGCTCGCCAGACACAACGACGGGCCGACGGACGGGCCGTCGCGCACCACTCGACGCGCCGCGCGGCGCGCTGACGAAAGGAAACAGAACCAGTGGACACGACGAACCTCGCCGCCGTCACGGGTAGCCTCTCGACGGTCGGGTACGGCCTCGCCGCGATCGGCCCGGGCATCGGCCTCGGCATCCTGTTCGGCAAGACGATCGAGGGCATGGCGCGCCAGCCTGAGATGGCCGGGCAGCTGCGTTCGTTCACCTTCATCGGCCTGGCGTTCATCGAGGTGCTCGCGCTCCTCGGCATCGTGACGCCGTTCTTCTTGAAGTGATCGGCGCGCACCTCTCCTCCGCCGCGAGCGGCCTCGCGCTCGCCGCCGAGGACTCCGGTTCCGACCAGAACCCGCTCCTCCCGGAGCTGTACGACATCGTCTGGTCGGTCGTCATCGTGCTCGTGATCGGCTTCGTCTTCATCAAGTACGTCCTGCCGAAGTTCCAGGTCGTGCTCGACGAGCGGGCCGAGAAGATCCAGGGCGGGCTCGAGAAGGCCGAGAAGTCTCAGGAGGAGGCCGACGCACTGCTGGCGCAGTACCACCAGCAGCTGCAGGAGGCCCGCGCCGAGGCCGCGACCATCCGCGAGGAGGCGCGCGCCGAGGGGTCCGCCATCGTGGACGACCTCCGCCGCAAGGCGTCGGCCGACGCTCAGCGCATCGCGGAGTCCGCGCAGCGCCAGATCGAGGCGGAGCGTCAGGCCGCGTCGGTCTCTCTCCGCAACGACGTCGGGCAGCTGGCCACCGATCTCGCGTCGCGCATCGTGGGCGAGTCGCTCGCCGACAGCGCGCGCCGGTCCCGCGTGGTCGACCGCTTCCTCGACGAGCTCGAGAGCGGCGCCGCCGAGGTCGAGGCGACCGACGCTGCGACGACGGGTGGGGACGCGCGATGACCGCGGACGCGACGAGCACCACGAACGCCGTCATGCGCGGCGAGTCGGGCGCTTCGCTCGCGGGCGCCCAGGAGCGCTTCGAGCCGGTGCTCGCCGCGGCCGGCGCGGACGCGCAGGCGCTCGGTGACCAGCTCTTCGCGCTCTCCGACGCGCTCGACGGTTCCGGGAGCCTGCGTCGCACGCTCACGGACCCGTCGCTGCCCGGCGACGCCAAGGCAGCCGTGGTGCGCCAGCTCCTCGGCGCGTTCGACGAGCGGGTCCGCGACCTCGCGGGCTACCTCGTCGAGCGCCGCTGGGCCCGCGAGCTCGACCTCGGCCACGCCGTCGAGCACCTGGCCCTCGAGGCCGTGCTCGCCTCGGCGCAGGCTCGGGGCGCGCTCGAGACCGTCGAGGACGAGCTGTTCCGCCTCACGCGGCTGCTGTCCGGCGACCGCGAGCTGCGGACCGCGCTGTCCGACCTGCAGGCCACGGTGGAGAACCGGGTCACGCTGGTCGACGCGCTGCTCGTCGGCAAGGTCGACGACGTCACGCTGCTGCTCGCGCGGCGCGCGACGACGAACCTGCGTCACCGCCGGTTCGTGCCCAACCTGCTCTCCTACGCGGACATCGCGGCCGAGCGGCGCCGCCGTCTCGTCGCGGGCGTGACGACGGCGGTCGAGCTCACCGGACCACAGCTCGACCGGCTCGCCGGGATCCTCGAGCGTGCGTACGGTCGCGCGGTCCAGCTCAACGTCACGGTCGACACCGCTGTCCTCGGGGGACTGCGGATCCAGATCGGCTCGGACGTCATCGACTCGACCATGCTCTCGCGCCTCGCCGACGCCCGTCGGCGGCTCGTGAGCTGACCCGGGTGCACACCGCCTCACGGCACCCCGACAGAACTCAGGCCGCGCAGCCCGTGCGGTCACGACAGGAGAAGAACCCATGGCTGAGCTGACGATCCGGCCCGACGAGATCCGGGCCGCGCTGGACAGCTTCGTGAAGTCCTACGAGCCCGAGAACGCGGTCGCCGAAGAGGTCGGCCGTGTGACCCTCGCCGGGGACGGCATCGCGCAGGTCGAAGGCCTGCCCGGCGCCATGGCGAACGAGCTCCTGCGCTTCGAGGACGGGACCCTGGGTCTCGCGCTGAACCTCGACGTGCGCGAGATCGGTGTCGTCGTGCTCGGTGAGTTCACCGGCATCGAGGAGGGCCAGGAGGTCCGTCGGACGGGCGAGGTGCTCTCGGTCGCCGTCGGGGACGGCTACCTCGGTCGCGTGGTCGACCCGCTGGGCCACCCGATCGACGGGCTCGGAGAGGTCGCCACCGAGGGACGCCGCGCGCTCGAGCTCCAGGCTCCCGGCGTGATGGACCGCAAGTCGGTGCACGAGCCCCTGCAGACGGGCCTCAAGGCGATCGACGCGATGATCCCGATCGGCCGCGGGCAGCGCCAGCTGATCATCGGTGACCGCCAGACCGGCAAGACGGCGATCGCGATCGACACGATCATCAACCAGAAGGCCAACTGGGAGTCGGGCGACCCCGAGAAGCAGGTCCGCTGCATCTACGTCGCCATCGGCCAGAAGGGCTCGACCATCGCGGGCGTGCGCGGCGCCCTCGAGGAGGCCGGCGCGCTCGAGTACACGACGATCGTCGCGGCCCCGGCGTCCGACCCCGCGGGCTTCAAGTACCTGGCGCCCTACACCGGCTCGGCCATCGGCCAGCACTGGATGTACGGCGGCAAGCACGTCCTCATCGTCTTCGACGACCTGTCGAAGCAGGCCGAGGCGTACCGCGCCGTGTCGCTGCTGCTGCGCCGCCCGCCGGGCCGCGAGGCGTACCCGGGCGACGTCTTCTACCTGCACTCCCGCCTGCTCGAGCGTTGCGCGAAGCTCTCGGACAAGCTGGGCGCGGGCTCGATGACGGGTCTGCCGGTCATCGAGACCAAGGCGAACGACGTGTCGGCGTACATCCCGACGAACGTCATCTCCATCACCGACGGCCAGATCTTCCTGCAGTCGGACCTCTTCAACGCGGACCAGCGCCCGGCGGTCGACGTCGGCATCTCGGTGTCGCGCGTCGGCGGCTCGGCGCAGGTCAAGGCCATGAAGAAGGTCTCGGGCACGCTGAAGCTCGACCTCGCGCAGTACCGCTCGCTCGAGGCGTTCGCGATGTTCGCGTCCGACCTCGACGCGGCCTCCCGCGCGCAGCTCACCCGGGGCGCCCGCCTCACCGAGCTGCTCAAGCAGGGTCAGTACTCGCCGTACCCGGTCGAGGACCAGGTCGCCTCCATCTGGGCCGGCACCAAGGGCAAGCTCGACGACGTCCCGCTCGAGGACGTGCGTCGGTTCGAGTCGGAGCTGCTGGACCACCTGCGCCGCCACACCGAGGTGCTGAGCACCATCGGTGGGACGGGCAAGCTCGAGTCGGACACCGAGGAGGCCCTCGCGGCCGGCGTCGACGCGTTCCGCGAGACGTTCCTCAAGGGTGACGGCACGCCGCTCGTCGGCGACGCCGCCGAGGACGAGGTGCCCGAGGTCGAGCAGGAGCAGATCGTCCGCCAGAAGAGGGCGTGACCCGTGGCAGGTTCACAGCGCGTCTACAAGGCACGCATCAAGTCGACGCAGTCGCTCAAGAAGATCTTCCGGGCGATGGAGCTGATCGCGGCCTCGCGCATCGGCAAGGCGCGTGACCGCGTCGCGGACTCGACCCCGTACGCCCGCGCGATCACGCGCGCGGTGTCCGCGGTCGCGACGCACGCGAACGTCTCGCACCCGCTGACGACGCCGCGCACGGACACCGACGCCGTCGCCGTCCTGGTCGTCACGTCGGACCGCGGCATGGCCGGCGCCTACGCGGCGTCGGCGATCCGCGAGACGGAGCGGCTGATCGACCACCTGCAGTCCTCGGGCAAGACCGTGCGGCTCTACGTCGCGGGTCGCCGCGCCGTGTCCTACTACGCGTTCCGCGGGCGTGAGCTCGCGGGCCAGTGGACCGGGGGCTCGGACGCTCCGACGCCGGAGACGGCCGAGGAGATCTCGACCGAGCTGCTGCGCGCGTTCCGCGCTCCCGCGGACCAGGGCGGCGTCAGCGAGCTGCACGTCGTCTACACCCAGTTCGTCAACATGGTCACGCAGACCCCGCGCGTGATCCGGCTGCTGCCGCTCGAGGTCGTCGAGGAGGTCGTGCCCGCCCAGGAGGGTGAGATCCTCCCGGTCTACGACTTCGCGCCGTCCGCGGAGGCGGTGCTGGACGAGATCCTGCCGCGCTACGTGCGCACCCGGATCTTCAACTGCCTGCTGCAGGCGGCGGCGTCCGAGCTCGCCGCGCGCCAGCGGGCCATGCACACCGCGACAGAGAACGCCGAGGACCTGATCCGCACCTACACGCGGCTCGCGAACCAGGCTCGACAGGCAGACATCACCCAGGAGATCAGCGAGATCGTGTCGGGCGCCGACGCACTCGCTGCGTCGTGAGGAAGAGGACATCATGACCGCCACCACCGTGGAAGCCACGGCCCAGCACGCCAGCGGACCCGCCACAGGTCGCGTCGCGCGCGTGATCGGCCCCGTCGTCGACATCGAGTTCCCCGTCGACGCCATCCCCGACATCTACAACGCGCTGACGGTCGAGATCGACCTCTCGGCACAGGGCGAGGGCGAGAAGGCCTTCACGCTCAAGCTCGAGGTCGCGCAGCACCTCGGCGACTCGCTCGTGCGCGCCATCGCGCTCAAGCCGACCGACGGCCTCGTCCGCGGTGCCGTCGTCACCGACACGGGGGCGCCGATCTCGGTGCCCGTGGGCGACGTGACCAAGGGCCACGTGTTCGACGTGACCGGCGAGGTGCTCAACGCCGAGCCGGGCGAGAAGATCGAGATCACCGAGCGCTGGCCGATCCACCGCAGGCCGCCGGCGTTCGACCAGCTCGAGTCGAAGACCACCATGTTCGAGACGGGCATCAAGGTCATCGACCTGCTGACCCCGTACGTGCAGGGTGGAAAGATCGGCCTCTTCGGTGGTGCGGGCGTCGGCAAGACGGTCCTCATCCAGGAGATGATCTACCGCGTCGCCAACAACCACAACGGTGTGTCGGTGTTCGCGGGCGTCGGCGAGCGCACCCGTGAGGGCAACGACCTCATCGACGAGATGACCGACTCGGGCGTCATCAAGCAGACGGCCCTCGTGTTCGGCCAGATGGACGAGCCGCCGGGCACGCGTCTCCGGGTCGCCCTGTCTGCGCTCACCATGGCGGAGTACTTCCGTGACGTCCAGAAGCAGGACGTGCTGCTGTTCATCGACAACATCTTCCGCTTCACGCAGGCGGGCTCCGAGGTGTCGACGCTGCTCGGCCGCATGCCGTCCGCGGTGGGCTACCAGCCGAACCTCGCCGACGAGATGGGTGTCCTCCAGGAGCGCATCACGTCGACGCGCGGCCACTCGATCACCTCGCTGCAGGCGATCTACGTGCCGGCCGACGACTACACCGACCCGGCGCCGGCCACGACGTTCGCGCACCTCGACGCGACCACGGAGCTCAGCCGCGAGATCGCCTCGCGCGGTCTGTACCCCGCGGTCGACCCGCTGGCCTCGACGAGCCGCATCCTCGACCCGCGTTACGTGGGCAAGGACCACTACGACGTCGCGACCCGCGTGAAGTCGATCCTGCAGCGCAACAAGGAGCTCCAGGACATCATCGCGATCCTCGGCGTGGACGAGCTGTCGGAGGAGGACAAGACGATCGTCTCGCGCGCGCGTCGCATCCAGCAGTTCCTCTCGCAGAACACGTACATGGCCGAGCAGTTCACGAACGTGCCCGGCTCGACCGTGCCGCTCTCGGAGACCGTCGAGGCGTTCAAGAAGATCGCCGACGGCGAGTTCGACCACATCGCCGAGCAGGCCTTCTTCAACATCGGCGGCCTCGAGGACCTCGAGAAGAACTGGGCCCGCATCCAGAAGGAGTACGGCGTCTGACGCCGTCCGGACCGCATCGAGAAGGAGGAGCAGTGGCAGAGCTTGACGTGGACCTCGTGACCACGGACCGCACGATCTGGGCCGGCAAGGCCCGCCTCGTGGTGGCGCCCGCGGCCGACGGCGAGATCGGCGTGCTCGCAGGGCACACCCCGCTCCTGTCGGTGCTCAAGCCGGGCACGATCCGGGTACGCCTCGCCGAGGGTGGCTCGGTCGAGGCCGACATCGAGGGCGGCTTCATCTCCGTCGACTCGAACCGCCTCACCGCGGTCGTCGACGGCGCGACGCTGCGGACCGGCGCGGTAGCCGGGACGCACTGAGGACCGCCTGACGTGACGCCCCTGGTCTGGATCCTGCTCGCGCTGCTCGTCGCAGCGCTCGCGGTGATCGGGCTGGGGGCGTCTCGTCTGCGCACGCTGGCGGCCCGCACGGGCACCTTCGAGTGCGGCTTCCGCACCCGCACCCGCCGCGGCAGCCACGTGTCGCTGGGCTTCGCGCAGTTTCGTGCGCAGCGGGTGGACTGGTGGCGGTGCTGGTCGCTGTTCCCGCGGCCCAAGCGGTCGTGGCGCCGCGACCGCCTGCGGGTCGTCTCGCGCGCCCTGGTGACGGGCGGGCCGCGCGGAGACGTCGTCGTGGTCCAGTGCGAGCACGACGGCGTGGCGTTCGAGCTCTCGATGGCGCCCGGCGCCTACGCCGGCCTCGCCGCCTGGCTCGAGGCAGCTCCGCCGAGCTTCTACGGCGCCGTCGTCTAGGCTCGTCGGCCGGCCCACCCCGGCCGCGCCACCCACCGCCGCCGACCCCACCGGAAGGACTCCCCGTGCGTCTCGTCGTCGCCGACTGCTCGGCACGCTACAGCGGCCGCCTGGCCGCGCAGCTCCCGTTCGCGACTCGCCTCGTCGTGGTCAAGGCCGACGGCAGCGTCCTGCTGCACTCCGACGGCGGCTCGTACAAGCCGCTCAACTGGATGAGCCCGCCGTGCACCCTCCTCGTGCACGAGCCGTCCGCCGAGCAGGCCGGGCAGGGCGTGACCCAGGTGTGGACGGTCCAGCACCACAAGTCGGACGACCGCCTCGAGATCGAGCTGCATGCGGTGCACCACGACTCGGCGCACGAGCTCGGGGTCGACCCGGGGCTCATCAAGGACGGCGTCGAGGCGCACCTGCAGGAGCTCCTGGCGGCTCAGATCGAGCTGGTCGGGGCGGGGCACACGCTCGTGCGCCGGGAGTACCCGACGGCGATCGGGCCCGTCGACATCCTCGCGCGCGACGCCGACGGCGGCTCCGTGGCGATCGAGATCAAGCGGCGCGGCGACATCGACGGCGTCGAGCAGCTCACCCGCTACCTCGACCTGCTCAACCGCGACCCGCTGCTCGCGCCCGTGCGCGGGATCTTCGCCGCGCAGGAGATCAAGCCGCAGGCGCGCGTGCTCGCGACCGACCGTGGGATCGGGTGCCTCCTGCTGGACTACGACGCGATGCGCGGCGTCGACGACGTCGAGTCGCGCCTCTTCTGAAGCGCATCGCCCACCGCGCCCCACCGAGGGCGGTTGTGAGGGCTCCTGCCGAATAGGTGAGAATGGCCGCATGACGTCCGACCGTGTCCTGCCCGGCCCTGTCTCGTCCGCCGCTGTCTCGTCAGCGCCGTCCCCGTCGCTGCGCGCCTTCCGCGGGCGCGTGGTGCTCCCGCGCAAGGTGCTCGACGACGGAGCGGTCGTCGTCGACGGTGCCACCATCGCCTGGGTGGGGCGCGCGTCGGAGGCGGAGGGCGCGGGGTACGGGGACGTCGTCGGGCGGGCGGGGGCGCCGCAGTCGGGAACGACCGTGCTGCCCGGGCTGGTCGACCTGCACGACCACGGCGGCGGCGGCGCCAGCTTCCCCGACGCGGGAGACCTGGACACGGCGAGGGTGGCCGTCCGGGAGCACCTGGCGCACGGCACGACGAGCCTCGTGGCGTCGCTCGTGACCGCGCCGCGCGACGTCCTCCTGGCGCGGACCGCGATGCTGGCGGACCTGGCCGACGCGGGGGAGATCGCCGGCGTGCACCTCGAGGGTCCGTTCCTGTCGCCCGACCGCTGCGGCGCCCAGAACCCGGCTGACATGCTCGCCGGGGACCCGCAGCTCGTGCGGGCCGTGGCCGATGCCGCGCGCGGCCACCTCGTGACCATGACGGTCGCCCCGGAGGTCGCGGGAGTCCAGGGCCCCGGTGGGGTCATCGACACGCTCGTCGACGTCGGAGCCGTCCCCTCGATCGGGCACACCGACGCGCACTGGAGCGTCACGGAGTCGGCGATCGCCGCGGGCTCGGCCGCGCTCGAGCGAGCCGGCGGGCGGGCGCGGTCGTCGCGCCTCACGGCCACCCACCTGTTCAACGGGATGCGCCCGCTCCACCATCGCGACCCCGGCCCGATCGCGGCGTGCCTCGAGGCGGCCAAGCGAGGCAAGGTCGTCGTCGAGCTCGTGGGGGACGGGACGCACCTCGACCCGGGGACCGTCGCGACGGTCTTCGAGCTCGTCGGGGCGGACGCCGTCGCGCTTGTCACCGACGCCATGGCGGCCGCGGGCATGGCGGACGGCAGCTACCAGCTCGGGCCGATGGGCGTCGTCGTGGCGGGCGGCGTCGCGCGCGTCGCGGACGGGTCGCCCGAGGGCGGTGCGATCGCCGGCGGGACGGCTCACCTGCTCGACGTCGTGCGGCACACGGTCGCAGCGGGCGTCCCGCTGGCCGACGCGGTGCGCGCGGCGTCACTGACGCCCGCGGGCGTCCTGGGGCGGGCTGACGTCGGCGCGCTCGAGGCTGGGCGGCGAGCGGACGTCGTGGTGACCGACGGGGACCTCCGGGTGCTCGCGGTCGTGCGGGCCGGGCGGTCCCTCGCCTGACCCCGGGGGCGCGCGCCGGACGACACGCCGACACGCGCGACACGCCGGTCGGCGAGAAGATTTCCTGAACCGCTCGGCCAGTGGTTCGCCCGGGATGTCCGGATCTCGGGGTGCCGGCTCGCGGCGTTGAGAACGGGCGAAACGGACCGTGACGCACGTCCGCACAGCCTGTGGAGCGGCGCCCTGCACACCCTGTGGATGCGTGGTCCGGGGCGCGGAGAGACGCCGATCGGGCGGTGGACAACCCGGTGTGTGGGTGGCCCCTGGCATCCTGAAAAGTGGCGTCCGGGCGGTCGCCGAGGCCCGCGGGGAGGGTGGTGACGAACCTCGATGGATGAACTCCGACCACGACATCTAGTGCCCGCGCGGCTGTCGGCCACTAGGTATAGTGTTTTTCACCGAGGGGGCGTCAGACCCTCGAGCGAATGACACAGGCGTAGTTCCACCGGCGTCGTTCGAGGTCAGAGGGCCTCCCGGCCACCCACGAGGAGTCGGGACGCGACCCACCGCGAACCGCCGGCCGACGACGCCGGCACCGGGCCGGCAGCAGTCGGGCACCACCAAGAGACGAAGGGGACAGCGATGAGCATCACGGTCTACAGCAAGCCGGCGTGCGTCCAGTGCGAGGCGACCAAGCGCGCGCTCGACAAGAAGGGCCTCGAGTACGACGTCGTGGACGTCACCGAGGACCCCGAGGCGCTGGCCCTGGTCCGTGAGCTCGGCTACCTCCAGGCGCCCGTCGTGGTCGCTGACGACACCCACTGGTCGGGCTTCCGTCCCGACCAGATCACCGCGCTCGCTGCGAAGGTCGCCACGCTCGCCTGAGCGCGGCCGCCCCGATCGATCCACCGCCGGCCGCAGGGGGGACACCATGGGTGACCTCGTCTACTTCTCCAGCGTCTCGGAGAACACGCACCGCTTCGTCCAGAAGCTGCGCGCGTCCGAGCTGGGGATGGGAGTGCGGCGGATCCCCCTGCGGCCCACCGACGGCTTTCTCCGGGTCGAGGAGCCCTACGTGCTCCTCGTCCCGACGTACGGCGGCGGGAACGAGGGGGGAGCGGTCCCGCGACAGGTCGTGAGGTTCCTCAACGACGCGCACAACCGTTCCCTGATCCGCGGCGTCGTCGCGGCAGGGAACACCAACTTCGGCGAGGCGTACTGCATCGCCGGCGACATCATCTCCGCGAAGTGCCAGGTCCCGTACCTGTATGCCTTCGAACTGCTTGGGACAGCCGAGGACGTCACGCGCGTCCGCGACGGATTGGGGCGATTTTGGCAACGACAGCAGCAGATCCCGGCGTGAGCACGAGCCTCGCCACCGCCCCCGGAGAGGTCGTGGCTCCCGGGCTCGTGGAGCTCGACTACCACGCGCTCAACGCGATGCTGAACCTCTACGGCGCGGACGGGAAGATCCAGTTCGACCGTGACCGCCAGGCCGCGCGGCAGTACTTCCTGCAGCACGTCAACCAGAACACGGTCTTCTTCCACGACCTGGACGAGAAGCTCGACTACCTCGTCGACAACGACTACTACGAGTCCGAGGTCCTCGAGAAGTACTCGCGCGAGTTCGTCAAGCAGCTCTTCGAGCAGGCGTACTCCAAGAAGTTCCGCTTCGACACGTTCCTCGGCGCCTTCAAGTACTACACGAGCTACACGCTCAAGACGTTCGACGGCAAGCGCTACCTCGAGCGGTTCGAGGACCGCGTCTGCATGGTCGCGCTCAGCCTCGCCGCGGGCGACGAGCAGCTCGCGACGGAGATCGTCGAGGAGGTCATCTCGGGCCGGTTCCAGCCCGCGACGCCGACGTTCCTCAACGCCGGCAAGAAGCAGCGCGGCGAGCCCGTGTCCTGCTTCCTGCTGCGCATCGAGGACAACATGGAGTCCATCGCGCGCGGCATCAACTCGGCGCTGCAGCTCTCCAAGCGCGGCGGCGGCGTCGCCCTGCTGCTGAGCAACGTCCGCGAGCACGGTGCGCCCATCAAGAAGATCGAGAACCAGTCGTCGGGCGTCATCCCTGTGATGAAGCTCCTCGAGGACTCGTTCTCGTACGCGAACCAGCTCGGGGCCCGGCAGGGCGCCGGCGCGGTGTACCTGCACGCGCACCACCCCGACATCATGCGGTTCCTCGACACCAAGCGGGAGAATGCGGACGAGAAGATCCGCATCAAGACCCTCTCGCTCGGCGTCGTGATCCCGGACATCACGTTCGAGCTCGCGCGCAAGAACGAGGACATGTACCTCTTCTCGCCGTACGACGTCGAGCGGATCTACGGCAAGCCGTTCGCCGACATCTCGGTCACCGAGAAGTACGACGAGATGGTCGACGACCCGCGCATCAAGAAGACCAAGATCAACGCGCGCCAGTTCTTCCAGACGCTCGCCGAGCTCCAGTTCGAGTCCGGGTACCCGTACATCATGTTCGAGGACACGGTGAACAAGGCCAACCCCAACGAGGGCAAGGTCACCCACTCGAACCTGTGCTCGGAGATCCTCCAGGTCTCCACGCCGTCGACGTTCAACGACGACCTCTCCTACGCGCACACCGGCCGCGACATCTCGTGCAACCTCGGCTCGCTGAACATCGCGAAGACGATGGACTCGCCCGACCTCGCCAAGAGCGTCGAGACCGCGATCCGCGCGCTGACGGCCGTCGCCGACCAGACCGCGATCGACTCCGTGCCGTCCGTGCGTCGGGCCAACGACCTCGGCCACGCGATCGGCCTCGGCCAGATGAACCTCCACGGCTACCTCGCCCGCGAGCGCGTGCACTACGGGTCCGAGGAGGGCGTCGACTTCACGAACATCTACTTCTACACGGTCGCGTTCCACGCGATCGCGGCGTCCAACAAGCTCGCGATCGAGCGCGGCCAGAAGTACTACAACTTCGAGAAGTCCACCTACGCCAGCGGCGTGTACTTCGACAAGTACACGGAGAAGGTCTGGGCACCGGCCACGGCCCGGGTGGCCGAGCTCTTCGACCAGGCCGGCGTCCGCATCCCCACGCAGGACGACTGGCGCGCGCTCAAGGCCTCCGTCATGGAGCACGGGCTGTACAACCAGAACCTCCAGGCCGTCCCGCCCACCGGATCGATCTCGTACATCAACAACTCGACGTCGTCGATCCACCCGGTGCCCTCGAAGATCGAGATCCGCAAGGAGGGCAAGCTCGGGCGCGTGTACTACCCGGCGCCCTACCTCACGAACGACAACCTCGAGTACTACGAGGACGCGTACGAGATCGGCTACGAGAAGATCATCGACACGTACGCCGCCGCGACGCAGCACGTCGACCAGGGCCTGTCGCTGACGCTGTTCTTCAAGGACACCGCGACGACGCGCGACGTCAACCGGGCGCAGATCTACGCCTGGAAGAAGGGCATCAAGACGCTGTACTACATCCGGGTTCGTCAGATGGCGCTGGAGGGCACTGAGGTGGACGGTTGCGTCAGCTGCATGCTCTGAGCAACTAAATCAGCCGCGCTGAGTCCGCGGTGCCGCGGGGAACGATGCGCCGGGTCTTCCATCCGGCCGCTCGTTCCTCGCGGCCTCCCGCCAGACCCGCCACGACCCGGCGCATCGTTCCCCGCGTCACCACTCATCCGTCGGGTCGCCCTCGTGCACGACGGCGCAGGGTTTCGTAGATCCGCCACCTCGGTCCTCTCCGGGGTGCAGAGAGAGAAGAAGCAGATGTCACCCACCGGGAAGCTCAAGCTCATCGATCGTGTCAGCGCGATCAACTGGAACCGGCTCGAGGACGACAAGGACCTCGAGGTCTGGGAGCGGTTGACCGGGAACTTCTGGCTGCCCGAGAAGGTGCCGGTGTCGAACGACATCCAGAGCTGGCACAGCCTCACGCCGCAGGAGCAGGAGCTCACCACGCGCGTGTTCACGGGCCTGACGCTGCTCGACACGATCCAGGGGACCGTGGGGGCTGTGAGCCTCATCCCTGACGCGCTGACGCCTCACGAGGAGGCCGTGTACACGAACATCGCGTTCATGGAGTCGGTGCACGCGAAGTCGTACTCGTCGATCTTCTCGACGCTGATCTCGACGCAGGAGATCGACGAGGCGTTCCGCTGGTCGGAGGAGAACCCGAACCTGCAGCGCAAGGCCGAGATCGTGCTCGAGTACTACCGGGGCGACTCGCCGCTCAAGCGCAAGGTCGCGTCCACGCTGCTCGAGTCGTTCCTCTTCTACTCGGGCTTCTACCTGCCGATGCACTGGTCGAGCCGTGCCAAGCTCACCAACACGGCCGACCTCATCCGCCTCATCATCCGCGACGAGGCCGTCCACGGGTACTACATCGGCTACAAGTACCAGAAGGGCCTCGAGCGCCTCACCGAGGCGGAGCGTGACGACCTCAAGGCCTACACGTACGAGCTCCTCTTCGAGCTGTACGAGAACGAGGTCCAGTACACGGCTGACCTCTACGACGGCGTCGGGCTCACCGAGGACGTCAAGAAGTTCCTGCGCTACAACGCCAACAAGGCCCTCATGAACCTGGGCTACGAGGCGCTGTTCCCGAAGGACGAGACCGACGTCAACCCGGCCATCCTGGCCGCCCTCAGCCCCAACGCCGACGAGAACCACGACTTCTTCTCGGGCTCCGGCTCCTCGTACGTCATCGGCAAGGCCGTGGCCACCGAGGACGAGGACTGGGAGTTCTGACACCCCCGTTCTCCCCGGAGGGGCGGCGCGCCACGCCGCCCGCCCCTCCGGCGGGCCGTCGCCCCGCCGTCGAACCCGTGCCGGGACCGGCCTAGCCGCGCCGTCGAGAACGGGACACGCGCCCGCCGAGCACGGGCTGCCCGTCCGTCAGGTCGACCAGACGGGCGAGCAGCCCGTGCTCGGCGCGAAGGTAGCCCGTGTTCGGCAGGGTGAGGGGTGCGGGCCGGGCGGGTCCGTCAGGCGACGGAGCGGTCCTCCGTCACCGGGGGCAGCGCCGACCACGGGAACGTGATCCACAGGTCCGTGTCCCGCCACGAGTACTCGGGCTTCACGATCGAGCGGGGCTTCGTGTAGAGCACCGCCGAGCGGACGTCCGCGCCGTGCCCCGCGAGCATGTCGAGCACGAGCCGCAGGGTGCGCCCCGAGTCGGCGACGTCGTCGACCACGAGCACGCGCTTGCCGCCCAGGTCCTCGGTGTCCATGAGAGGCGGGAGCACGCGCGGGTCGTCGAGCGTCGCGCCGATGTCCGTGTAGAACTCGACGTTCAGCGTCCCCACCCCCTTGGAACCCAGGGCGTAGGCCAGCGAGCCGCCCGGGACGAGGCCGCCGCGGGCGACCGCGACGACGACGTCCGGCAGCCATCCGCTGTCGGTCACCTGCAGGGCGAGCTCGCGCGACGCGCGGCCGAACAGGTCCCAGGTGAGGACCTCGCGTTCGAAGGACACCGTCATGGGCACGACCCTATCGGCCGTGCGGGCGCCGGACGGCCGTGCGACGCTGGAGCGGCCCGCGCAGCGCCTACCGAGTGGAGCAGCCGTGCCCGAGATGCCGCCGAACGCCGCGGACCTGCCGGCGCCCACCGAGGGCATCCTCGTGACGCAGTTCCTCACGGTGCGCGACGTCGCCCGGTCTCGGGACTTCTACACCCGGGTGCTCGGCGGTGTCGTGGCCATGGAGGAGAACCCCTGCATCGTCCGGCTCGCGAACTCGTGGGTGATCATGAATCCCGGAGGGCCGCCGACGCCTGACAAGCCCGGCATCTCCGTCGTCGACTACGAGCCCGGCGAGACAACGTCAAGCTTCATGAACCTCCGCGTCGCCGACCTGCAGGCGTGCTACGACGACTGGACCGCGAAGGGTGCCGAGTTTCTCACCCCGCCGCTCGACCGCGGCGCCGAGCTGCGCTGCTACCTGCGGGACCCGGACGGGTACCTGATCGAGGTCGGGCAGTCGACCGGGCTCCTGCGAGGCGAGCACGCCGCGAAGCGGCCGGAGGACCTCCCCGGCTGAGCCGGGCCGGAGCCGGGACGCCGCGGCCGGGGAACGACGACGGCGCCGCCCCCCGACCGGGGAACGGCGCCGTCGGGCGTCAGCCTGAGATCAGGAGGCCGACTGGGTGTCGAGGATGTCGACGACGAAGATCAGCGTCGAGTTCGCGGGGATGGAGCCCGAGGCCTGGGCGCCGTAACCCAGCGACGGCGGGATCACGAGCAGCACCTGCGAGCCGACGGTCTGGCCGGCGAGGCCCTGGCCCCAGCCCTTGACGACCTGGCTGAGGCTGAACGTCGCGGGGGCGCCGTTCTTCCAGCTCGAGTCGAACTCGGTGCCGTCCGTCAGCCAGCCCGAGTACTGCACGGTCACGCTGTCGGTCGCCTTGACCTTGGCGCCCTTGCCCTTGATGAGGGTCTGGGAGACGAGGCTCTTGGGCGCCTTGTAGCCCTTGGGGATCGTGATGCTGGGCTCGCCGGTCTTCGAGTCGAGCTTCACGGTCGGCAGGCCGGACTTCGGGGTCACCGCGGTGCCCTCGGCGCGGAGCGGGATGGTCTTCGCGGACTCGACGTCGAGGCTGTAGACGTACGTGACCGTCTTGCCCTCGGAGTCCGTCGACGGCGCCGCGTAGACGACCCGGGCGCCGACCTTCTGGCCCTTGAGGGCCGCGGCGAGCTGCGGGACGATGCTCGACTCGCTGAAGTACATCGACTGCGGCGTGCTCGAGTAGGTGTCGCCGAGCGCCGTCCCGTCGGACCCCTGGACCGCGAGGCTGTCGATGGCGAGCATCTCGCCGTCCTTGATCTCGGTGCCCGTCCCGGGCGTGTCCACGCGGGCGACGGCACCCGTCACGGAGAAGTCCTTGGGGACGGTCAGGGTCGGCTTCTTGCCGACGGTGCCCTTGACGGTGACCTTCTCGAGAGCGGCGACGTCGGCGGCGCTCGACGTGGCCGCGGACGTCGCGGAGGTGGTGGACGTACCCGACGGCGTCGACGACGCGTCCTTGTCGTCGCTGGAGCAGCCCGCCAGGGCGAGCGCCCCGGTGAGCGCGACGGCGACGAGTCCGGTCGCGGTCCGGGCACGGAGCACGGTGCGGTTCTTCACGAGGGATGATCCTTCGGGTCGTGGACGCGGCCGTTCCGGCTGCGAGGCTCGGGCCACCCTAACGGCCCTTTCTGTGAGGCTCCTGGCTCCCCGCCGGGCGTCGGGCCGTCTGCCAGAATCGAGACGTGCCCACGTCCCGCCGCTCCCGCCGCCAGCAGACCGGTCACCGCCCCCTCGACCTGGAGCGGGCGCGCGGCGGGGCGCGCGTCGAGCACGGGCCCGACGGCGAGTGGACGGTCCGCACGGTGCGGTCGGGGGAGAAGAGCTACACATGCCCCGGCTGCCGCCAGACGGTCCCGCCCGGGGTCGAGCACGTCGTGGCATGGGCGAACGACTCGATGTTCGGCGCCGACAGCGCCCTGGACGACCGCCGCCACTGGCACACGTCCTGCTGGGCGGCGCGCCTCCGCCGTCGGTAGGGACGTCGCCGCCGGCAGGACGCCGCCGGCGGGGATCGTAGGCTCGGAGACGATGACCAGCACCGAACCCCTCCGCGCGATGACCGTCCTGCCCGCACGCCGGGAGGACGTCGAGCTGCACACCGCCGACGGGCTGACCCTCGTCGGGGAGCTCGCGCTCCCGGCCGGGCGTGAGCCCGCGGCGACCCTCGTGACGCTGCACCCGCTCCCCACGCACGGGGGGTTCATGGACTCCCATCTGTACCGGAAGGCCGCCTGGCGGCTGCCGGCGCTCGCGGACCTCGCCGTCCTGCGCTTCAACACGCGCGGCACCAGCTCGCCGCGCGGCACGAGCGAGGGGACGTTCGACGGCGGCGACGCCGAGCGCCTCGACGTTCGGGCGGCTCTCGAGCACGTCGCACTCCACGACCTGCCGCACCCGTGGCTCGTCGGCTGGTCCTTCGGCACGGAGCTGGCCCTCAAGCACGGCGCGGACCCGGCCGTGGAGGGTGCGATCCTGCTCTCGCCGCCTCTTCGCCGCGCGACCGACGCGGACCTCGACGCCTGGGCCGCGTTCGGCCGTCCCCTGGTCGTGATCGTCCCCGAGCACGACGACTACCTGCGCCCCGACGAGGCGCGCCGCCGCTTCGCGCGCGTGCCGCAGGCGGAGGTGATCGCCGTCGACGGCGGCAAGCACCTGTGGGTGGGCGAGAGCCAGGTGCGGCGGGTGCTCGACGAGATCGTCCGGCACGTCAACCCGGCGGTCCCGGTGCCGCTGCCCACGGAACACCTGACATCCGAGTCCCCGACCACCGACCACGTCCCGGACGGAGCATCCCGATGACCGACCACGCCGAGAACCGCCCGCTCACCGCCGTCCTCCACCCGAGCGCCGACGACGACGCTGCCGATCACGGCGGCACCACGGTCCCGCTCGTCCTCGTCCACGGGTTTCCGGTCGACCACCGCATGTGGGACGAGACGGTCGCCGAACTGACCGGGCCGTCGCTCGCCGTCGACCTCCCGGGCTTCGGCGACGCGCCGGACGCGGCGGGGGAGCCGTCGGTCGAGGCGCTCGCGGACGCCCTCGCGGCGGCGCTGGACGCCCGGGGCGTCCACCGGGCCGTCGTGGCGGGCATGTCGATGGGCGGGTACGTCGCGCTCGCGCTCGCCGAGCGGCGCCCCGAGCTGGTCGCGGGCCTCGCGCTCGTCGACACCAAGACGGTGGCTGACGCGCCCGCCGCGCGAGACAACCGCCTCCGCATCGCCGGCGAGGCGGAGGCCGGCGGCACCGTCGACCCGGTACGCGGCATGAGCGAGACGATGCTCGGCGAGACGTCGCGGCGCACGCGCCGGGACCTCGTCGAGACGGTCGCCGGCTGGATCGGCGCGCAGCGTCCGGCATCGGTGGCGTGGGCGCAGCGTGCGATGGCCGCCCGACCCGACCGCACGGCGGTGCTCGAGGCCTACGAGGGCCCGGTGACCGTCGTCGTCGGGACGGAGGACGAGCTCACGCCCGTGGAGGACGCCGAGCACACCCTCGCGCACACCAGCGCGGCGAGCGACGCGGCGCTCGTCCTCGCGCCCGACGCCGGGCACCTCGCGCCGCTCGAGGCGCCCGAGCACGTCGCGGGTGCGCTCGAGCGTCTGCGGGCCCGGGTGCTGCAGGGCTGAAGCGATCCGCGCTCAGGCGCGGGGCGGGTCCTCGGACGCCGCGCCGAGAGCGCGCTCGAGCGCGACGGCCAGGTCCACGGACTCGCCGTCCTTCCCTCCCGCGCCGAGGACGAGCGGCGGGTCGCTCGGCGCCGGGACCGTCCCCGCGACCCGCGCCCGGAGGCTTCGCGGCGCCGTCAGGACGTAGAACCGGCCGTCCTCGCCGACCGCGGCCGTGCGGTCGGTGCGCAGGTACCAGCCGTGCAGCGAGGTGCGGTACGAGCCGGCGCCGCCGTACGCGCGCACGCGCAGCGGGACCGGAGCGGGCCCGTGCTCGCGGGCCCGCTCCACGAAACCTGCGAGCATCCGGCGGGCGGTCGCGGACTCCGCGTCCCGCCGCGCGTCCAGCCGGGCCGCGAGCTCGTGGGCGTCGCGCGCGCGGCGGGCCCGCTCGTCGTCGACGCCGTGCGGGTCAGGCGTGGGCCTGCTCCTCGGCCTCGTCGGTCACCTTGGCGGGCGCCTCCGCGTCTTCCGTCACGACCGTCGCCGCGGCCCGGGCGCGCTGGGCCGGCGTCGACGCGGCCGGCGGCTTGGGCGGCAGGGGAGGCGTGATCATCGAGGGCGTCTCGACCCGCTCGGCGAGCAGCGCCCGGAGCTCGTCGAGGTACGTGGTGATCGACTCGTGCTGGCGGCTCAGGTCCTGCAGCTGGCGGGTGGCCGCGAGCCGGTGCTGCTCGGCCTCGAGCGTGGCGTCCGCGACCGTCTGGTCCGCGAAGGCGCGCGCGTCGGCGAGGATGCGGTCGGCGTTCGCGCGGGCCGTGGCCAGCAGGTCCTTCGCGTACTCGTCGGACTCCTGCCGGACCTTCTCGGCGTGCTCGAGGGCCGCGGCGACGCGCTCCTCGGCCTCGGCGGCCTGCGACTCGGCGGCCGCGACGAGGGCCGCGGTCTCCTTCTGGGCGCTGGCGTGCCGTTCGGCGGCCTCGCGCTCGACGTCCTCGCGCCGCGCCGCGATGTCCAGCTCGGCCTGGGCCAGGGAGACCCGCGCCTTCTCGCGCAGCTCCTCCATCTCGGCCGTCACCGCCGCGGCGGCCTCCTGGCCGGCGCGCTTCGCGTCCGAGAGCTGGCGCTCGACCTCGATGCGGGTGCGCTCGCGCAGCTCGCTCGTCTCGCGCTCCGCCGTCTCGCGCAGGGCCGTCGTCTCGGCCGCGACCTCGGCGCGCAGCGCGGCGGTCTCGTTCTCCGTCCGGACCCGCAGCTCGGTCGTCTCCCGCTCGGTGACGGCCTTGGCCTGCGCGAGCTCGCGCTCGAGCGTGGTGCGGCGCTCGTGCTCCTCGGTCGCCAGGGCGCTCTGGATGCGGGACGCCTCGCGCTCGGCCGAGCCGACGAGCTCCTCGGCGCGCCGCTGCGCGTTGACGAGCGTGGTCTCGGCCTCGCTGCCGGCGGCCGAGCGGATCTCGTCGGACTCGCGCCGCGCGTCGGCGACGAGCTCCGCGACCTCGGTCTCGGCGCGGTTGCGGATCTGCCCGGCGGCGAGGTTCGCGCGGGCCATGATGTCGGACGCCTGCTGGTTGGCCTGCGCGAGGATGTCCGACGACTGCTCCTCGGCGGTGCGCAGGAGCTGCTCGATGCGGGATCCCAGGCCCGAGTACGACGGGCGTTCGACCTCGCGCGCCTGACGCTGGGCGTCGGCCACCTCGGCGCTGAGCTGCTGGACCCGGACGTCGAGGGACTCGACCTGGCCGTGGGCCTCGTCGAGGGACTTCTCGAGGTTGGCGATGCGGTTGTCGACCAGGCCGCGGTCGTAGCCGCGCATGACGATGGGGAACAGCGACTGCTCGTCGGACACGAAGACCTCCACGGATGTGTGACGGCCGCACGAGGACGTCCCTCCGGGGTGACCACGACGGCGAGCGAGTGCTCCGGCGTGCGCTCGACCGAGTGTTCGACGATGCCGGAGCCGGCGCTGGTCCGTCGGCGCGATCTGTTCGTGCGGCCCGAATCCGAAGGATACATGGCGTGCCTGCGGCTGTGGAGGGCGCGTGAACGTGCGTGCCGAAGGGTGTGGGGGCGGCCGTCCGGATCGGGCATTCGGGACGAGCCGCCGGACGCCGCCCCTATCCTGAGGTGTCCCGCCCACAGCCTCGAGCCCCCTCGAGACCCCCGACCGGAAGGAAACGAGTGCCGTACCGCATCATCGGGCTCGCCCTCGTCGTCCTCGGCGTGGTGTCCGCGGCCCTCGGCGTCGCCTCCGCGACCGTCTGGCGCGCCGACTCGACCGTGACCGCCACCACGCACCTCTCGTCCGACGGGCCGACGCTCGTCACCACCGAGCCCGGCGTCCTCGGCCTCGTCGACGACCGTGTCGACATCACGGCCCGCGCCGCGAACGGGGGCGACGTGACGATCGCCGTCGGCCGCGCCGACGACGTCAGCGGGTGGGTGGGGGACGACCCGGTCGCCCAGGTGACCGGCATGAGCGACTGGTCGACCCTGTCCACCAAGACCGTCACCGGCAAGGCCCCCACGACGGCGCCCGACCCGACCGACTCCGACATGTGGGTCTCCTCCACGTCCGGCACGGGCGAGGTCACACTCCCGTGGACCGCGCGCCCCGGCCAGTGGACGGCGCTCGTCGCCGCGACCGGCGACGACGCCCGGGCCCCGACCCTGGCGCTCACCTGGGACCGCGAGGTCACGACGCCGTGGCTCTGGCCGCTCGTCGGCGTCGGCGCGATCCTCGTGGTCGTGGGGCTGGTGCTCCTGTCGCTCGGGCGCCGCAGCACCCGCAACCGTCGTCAGGAGGCCGTGCTCGCCGTGGCCCGGACCTCGGTGCCCACGCCGCCCGCCGCGGGTGCCGTGGGTGACGAGCCCGCCGTCAGCACGACGACGACCCTCACCCGCCGCGAGCTGCGGGAGCATGCGCTGCGCGAGGCGCAGAACCAGCCGCGCCGGCGCTCGCGCCAACGCGGCAAGGAGGCCGAGGACGCCGCCGCCTGGGCCGGCCCGCCCGTCCCGTCGGCGGACGAGCCGGAGCCGTCCACGGTCGCGATCCCGGTCGACGAGACCGCCAAGGGCGCCGCCGACGCGTGGCGCCGCCGTTGGAACGTCCCCGCCCGGATCCCCCCGATCGAGCGTCAGCCCGCGGCCTCCTCCGGGGCCCAGGACGCGTCGACGTCCGGGGCCACGCCGCCCGCCGCCCCCGCACCCGAGGCCCCCGCCGGGTCCGTCGACGGGCAGGGCACGCCGCCCGGCACGCCCGGCTGGGACGACATCTTCGGCGCCGACGAGCGACGGAGGTCGCGCAAGTGACCCGTCCCTCCCGCCGCCGCCCGGACACCGCACCGACCCAGGACCGCGTGAACACGATGACAGCTGACGCAGCGACCCGACCCGTCCCCGGCGCCTCGCACGGCACCACCGCCGCGCGGCGTGCCCGCCGCCTCGGCCGTCTTGCGCTGCCGGCGTCGCTCGCCGTCGTCGTCGGGCTGGTCACGACCGCCTGCTCGACGCCGGTGCCGCAGGCCACGCCCGAGCCGAGCGTCACCCAGCCCGCCCTGAGCCTCGACCAGGACACGGCGATCCTCGGCAAGGTCGGCGACGTGCTCGCGGTCGCCGACAAGAAGCGCGACTCCAAGGCGCTCTCGCAGCGCCTCGCGGGGCCCGCGCTCGCCATGCGGACCGCGGAGCTGTCGGTCGCGAAGAAGACCAAGTCCGACGACGACGTGACCGCGCTGCCCACCAAGGTGCAGACGGTCGTCGTCCCGACCTCGACGACGTGGCCCCGCGCCGCGTTCGCCGTCTCGGCCCAGCCGTCGGGCAGCGAGCCCCCGCGCCTCCTGGCGCTCCGGCAGAGCTCCGCCCGGGCCGACTACGCACTGTGGGGATGGGCGCGCCTGTTCCCCGGCATCACGATGCCGAGCTTCGCCGCGCCCGGCACCGGCAGCGCCGCGGTGCCCTCGGACGACACGACGCTCGTCGTCACGCCGAAGGCCGCGGTCGCGAACTATGTCGACGTGCTCAACAAGGGCAGCAAGTCGAAGCACGCGAAGAGCTACGCGAACGACCCGTTCCGCACCCGCCTCGCCTCGAAGGCCGCGGCGCTCGACGGCAACAAGGACTTCAAGGACGCGAAGGGCGCGTACGCGGAGACGTTCACGGTCGCGAAGACCGCGCCCGCGTCGGTCCGCACCGCGGACGGCGGCGCGCTCGTCATGGCGGACGCGTCCGCCGTCGAGAAGACCTCCGCCGAGTCGAAGGCGAAGATCGCGCCGTCCACCGACGCGACCAAGGCGCTGTTCGGGGACACGAAGCCGACGAACACGCTGGTCGTCACGTATCGCGACGTGTTCGCGCTCTACGTCCCGCCCGCGGGTGCGTCGGACGCGAAGGTCAAGGTCCTCGGCGTCGAGCACGTCCCGGTGAAGGTCGGCACGCACTCCTAAGATGGTCGGCATGAGCCAGCCGACCGGACCCTCGTTCGACGTGCGCGGGGCAGTGGACCTGTCCGCGCTCCAGCGGCCCACCGTCCCGCCCCCAGGGGAGCCCGGCGGCGCACCCGTCGCGGACGGCTACGTCGTCGACGTCACCGACGAGACCTTCCAGAGCCTCATCGAGGACTCCGCCCGCTACCCCGTCGTCGTGCTGCTGTGGCTGCCTACGGACGAGGCGAACGCCACGCTCGCGCAGACCCTCGGCGCGCTCGCCACGCAGTACCAGGGCCGCTTCCTCCTCGCGCGCGTCGACGTGCAGGCGTACCCCGCGGTCGCCTCGGCGTTCCAGGTGCAGGGTGTGCCGACCGTCGTCGCGGTGCTCCAGGGCCAGCCGCTGCCCCTGTTCCAGGGGAACGCGTCGCCCGAGCAGATCCAGGGCGTCCTCGACCAGGTGCTCGCCGCCGCCGAGCAGAACGGCGTCACCGGCACCGTCCCCGCCGGCGACGGCACCACGCCGCCGGCCGCGGAGCCCGAGCCCGCCGAGGAGCCGCTGCCCCCGCTGCACCAGGAGGCGTACGACGCGATCGAGCGCGACGACCTCGACGCCGCCGTCGCCGCGTACACCAAGGCCATCAAGCAGGACCCCTCCGACGACCTCGCCAAGGCCGGGCTCGCGCAGGTCGAGCTCCTGCAACGCACGCGCGACCTCGACCTCCAGACGGCGCGCGACGCCGCCGCGGCCGAGCCCGCCAGCGTCGACGCCGCCCTGGACGTCGCCGACCTCGACCTGTCCGGCGGGAAGGTCGACGACGCGTTCGGCCGGCTCATCGACCTCGTGCGCACCACGAGCGGAGACGACCGCGAGCGGCTGCGCAAGCGGCTCGTCGACTACTTCGAGGTCGTCGGGACGCAGGACCCGCGCGTCGCCGTGGCGCGTCGCGCGCTGGCGAACGCCCTGTACTGAGCTCGCGTCTTCGTCCGGCTGGGTCGGGCGGTCCTTCGGCCGGGGTGGGCGGTCGTGGTTGGGGCGTGCGGTCCGGGGGTGTGGCGCGCGGTCTTCCATCCGCCGCTCGTTCCTCGCGGCTCCCGCCAAGCCCTCCACGACCGCGCGCCACACCCCCGCCCCGCCCCGCCCCGCCCTTCGCCGTCGTCCCACCTCCACAGTCGACCGGCTACCGCCGAGACCCCCGCGGCACTTCTGCGTCGAGGTCGAGGGTTTCTCGCCGAGGACGAGCCTCAACCCCTCGATCTCGACGCAGCACCCTCGACCTCGGCGCCGGGCTCCGACCCCTCAGCGTGCCGAGGATGCGGTGGGCCACCCGTTCAGCGTCGAGCAGGCGGTTGGGGCCACCGTCCGCGGCGCCGACCATGCGCGCAGACCCCTTCTCGGCGTCGAGCATGTGCGTGCTCGCATGGTCGGCCGTCGGCGGTGCCTGGGTGGGCGAAGTGGCGGCTGGAGCGGGTGGGTGCGGGCAGGTGGTGAAGGACGTCAAGGAGCCGGAAGGCCCCCAGGGGCCTGAAGGCGACGCAGTCCGAACCACCTGCCCGGACCTGCCCGCGGACGAAACCACGGCCGCCCGCCCGTCACCGACGGACGCCTGACGTCATCGCCGGCGGGTCACTCCTCGGGGACGAGGAAGAGCGCGCCGAGCGGGGGGAGGCGCACCGACGCGGAGTGCGCGAACCCGTCGACGCCGACGTCCTCCGCCGTCACGGAGCCGAGGTTGCCGACTCCGGAGCCGCCGTACGTCTGCGCGTCGGTGTTGAGCGCCTCCCGCCAGACGCCGCCCCGGGGGAGGGGGAGCCGGTAGCCCTCCTGCGGGACGCCGGAGAAGTTGACCGCCACGACCACCTCCCCGCCGCGACGGTCGCGCCGCACGTACGCGACGACGTCGTGCCCGGCGTCGTCGGCGACGAGCCACTGAAATCCGGCGGGCTCGTGGTCGAGCTCCCAGAGCGCGGGGGTCGCGCGGTAGAACGCGTTGAGGTCGCGGACGGTCTGCAGGACGCCGGCGTGGCCCGGGTCGCCGAGGGTCGCCCAGTCGAGGCTCCTCGCCTCGGACCACTCGTCCCACTGCGCGAGCTCGCAGCCCATGAAGAGGAGCTGCTTGCCGGGGTGGGACCACTGGTAGGCGAGGTAGGCGCGGACGTTCGCGAGCTTCTGCCACAGGTCGCCGGGCATCTTGCGGACGAGCGAACCCTTGCCGTGGACGACCTCGTCGTGGCTGATCGGCAGCACGAACTGCTCGGTGTACGCGTAGACGAGCGAGAAGGTCAGCAGGTTGTGGTGGTAGCGCCGGTTGATGGGCTCCTCCTCCACGTAGCGGAGGGTGTCGTTCATCCAGCCCATGTTCCACTTCAGCCCGAACCCGATGCCGCCGGCGTCGGTCGGCTGGGTGACGCCGGGCCACGCGGTCGACTCCTCGGCGATCATGACGACGCCAGGGGTGCGCCGGTACGCCGTGGCGTTGGCCTCCTGCAGGAACGCGATGGCCTCGAGGTTCTCGCGGCCGCCGTGCACGTTGGGCCGCCACTGGCCGGGCTGGCGCGAGTAGTCGAGGTAGAGCATGGACGCGACGGCGTCGACGCGCAGGCCGTCGACGTGGAACTCCTCGAGCCAGTAGGTCGCGTTCGCGACGAGGAAGTTGCGGACCTCCGTGCGCCCGAAGTTGAACACGTAGGTGCCCCAGTCGAGCTGCTCGCCGCGCAGGGGGTCGGGGTCCTCGTAGAGGGGGGTGCCGTCGAACCGGGCGAGGGCCCACTCGTCGCGCGGGAAGTGCGCGGGCACCCAGTCGAGGATCACGCCGATCCCCGCCTGGTGCAGCCGGTCGACGAGGTAGCGGAAGTCGTCGGGGTGGCCGAAGCGCGACGTCGGCGCGTAGTAGCCGGTGACCTGGTACCCCCACGAGCCCCCGAACGGGTGCTCCGCGACGGGCAGGAGCTCCACGTGCGTGAAGCCCGTGTCGGTCACGTACGCGGTGAGCTCGTCCGCGAGCTGCCGGTAGGTCAGCCCCTGGCGCCACGAGCCGAGGTGGACCTCGTAGACGCTCATGGGCCCGTCGTGCGGGTCGCGGTGGCCGCGGGCCTCGATCCAGTCCGTGTCGCCCCACGCGTACGCCGACTCCACCACGACGCTCGCCGTGGCGGGCGGCACCTGCGTGCCCTTGGCGAGCGGGTCGGCCTTCTGGCGCCACGACCCGTCGGGGGTGAGGAGCTCGAACTTGTAGAGCGCGCCGGCGGAGAGCCCGGGGACGAACAGCTCCCACACGCCGGTCGGCCCGAGCGAGCGCATGGCGTGCCGCCGCCCGTCCCAGGCGTTGAAGTCGCCGACGAGGCGCACCGCCTGCGCGTTCGGCGCCCACACCGCGAACGCCGTGCCCGCGATGTCGCCGTGCACCGAGGGGTACCGGTGCGGGTTGGCGCCGAGGGCCCGCCACAGCTCCTCGTGCCGTCCCTCGCCGATGAGGTGCAGGTCGACCTCGCCGAGCGTCGGCAGGAAGCGGTAGGGGTCGTCCTCGGTGACCTCGACCTCGCCGTACCGGGCGCGGACCCGGTAGTCCGGCGCGTGCCCGTCCGTCGTCGGCACGACGGCGGACCACACGCCCGAGCGTTCGTGCGAGGCCGGGTGCTCGGTGGTGCGCGCGTCGGGGCCCGTGACGAGCAGGGTCACGGCGTCGGCGAGGGGCCGCAGGACCCGCACCGTGGCCCGGTCGCCCGAGCCGTGCAGGTGCGGCCCCAGCACGGCGTGCGGGTCGCGGTGGCGACCCTCGGCGAGGGCGTCGAGGGCGCCGTCGTCGGCGGGGAGCGGCTGGAGCGCTTCGGGGGACGGGTGCGGGTCGGCGCCGGACATGCCCACACCCTCCCACGACGGCACCGGTTGCGCACCGGTCCGGCGGGCGGCGTGGCTCAGGCCGGTGCGGGTCCGGTCGATCCTCGGGCGAGGAAGCGGTGCTCGACGGCCGCGCGGTCGTCGGCGTGCCCGTGCTCGAGCAGCTCGAGCACGACGGCTCCCACGAGGCGGCCGAGCGCGTCGACGTCGAAGCTCATGGCGGAGAGCGGCGGCGTGGCGAGCCGGCACAGGGCGGAGTCGTCCCACGCGAGCACCGACACGTCGCCCGGGACGTCGAGTCCCCGCTCCTTGGCCACGCGCGCGCCCGCGACCGCCATCACGTCGTTGTCGAAGACGAGCGCCGTGGGCCGGGGCTCGCGCGCCAGCAGCTCCGCGGCGGCCGCCGCACCGGTCTCCTCGGTGTAGTCGGCGACGGCCACGACGGGCTCGACGCCCGCCTCGGCGCACGCCTGCGCGAACGCCCCGTCGCGCTCGCGGGTGTGCTCGAGCGCCGCAGGCCCGCTCACCCGGGCGATCCTCCGGTGCCCCAGCGCTACCAGCTCGCGGACCGCCTCGCGCATGGCGGACGCGCCGTCGACGGTCACGCGCGCGACCGGGAGCGGTACGGACGCCGGCGCGAGCGCGGCCGCGGGCAGGCCGAGCGACCGCAGGAGGTCGATCCGCGGATCGTCGGCGACGAGGTTGACGACGACGACGGCAGCGACCGCCTGGTCGGCGGCCCACCGGCGATAGGTCGCCAGCTCGGCCTTCGCGTCGGGCACGACCTGGAGCATGACCGCCCGGTCGACCTCGGCGAGCGCGCCCTCGATGCCACCGAGCAGCTCCATGTAGAAGGGCTCGATGCCGAACAGTCGAGGCGTCCTCGCCAGCACGAGTCCGGCCGGGCGGGTGTCCATGGCCCCAGGATAGGAGGCGGTCATCGCACGCGGGCGACACCCCGGTGAGCGGCGACCACCTCGTTCGCGGTGCGCAGCACCCCGGGGTCGAGGAGCTCGGCCGCGCGGCCCGGCTCAGCGCCGCGCACCCGGAACGTGTGGCGGGTCCCGGCGGGGAGGTCGACGACGCCGTCGTCGACCACGGCGTCCGGGAAGACCCGGTCCACGAGCAGCGTGACGCCGCGCGCCAGACTCGTCGCAGCCACCGTGACCTCGAGGACGTCGCCCACGGTCCGCACGGACGCGACGAGGGGAGCCGGGTCGAGGTCGAGGTCGACGTCCTCGGCGAAGGGATGCACCACCCGCTCGTCCCCGCACTCGAGCACGAGCACCTCGCGCGCCGCGTCCGAGGGCGACGCGAGGTCGGCCCCGAGCGGCACGATCGTCACCGACCGCGGCGCGACGTCCACGGTGACGGCCGCGGAGGCGAGCCGGGACCCGGCGAGCGTCGTGCGCGACCCCTCGAGGGTGCCGGTCCAGGCCGCGTCGGTGTCGTTGACGAGCGCTGCGACGAGGCGGCCGTCGCGCTCGTGGACGGAGACGACCCGGTCAGCGAAGGAGTGCCGGAGCGCGAACCACAGCGGCTTGAGCCGCTCGTCGCCGTCGACCGCCGACCACGACGTCACGGGCCAGCAGTCGTTGAGCTGCCACACGATCGCCCCGGCGGTGCGGGGCCACCACGAGCGGTAGTGGTCGACCGCGTACTGGACGGCGCGCGCCTGGTTGAGCTGGGCCGCCCACGCCCACGTGTCGAACTCCTCGGGCACGCCGAGGTGCGGGGCCATGCCGCTCGAGAGCTTGGCGTTGCCCTCGTCGGCCTTCTGGTGCAGCAGCCAGACGGGGTCGTCCTGACGCCACGCGCCGTCGGCCGGACGCACCGCACGTTCGAGCGTCGCCCACGTCGGCGGGCCCTGGAACCCGAACTCGGAGCAGAAGCGCGGCACGTCGGCCCGGTACGCGGTGTAGTCGACGCGGTTCCAGACCTCCCACTCGTGGTGCGTGCCGTGGTCGGGGTCGTTGGGGTGCCGCTCCCAGGGCGCCGCACCGGGGGAGTACGGGCTGCCCGCGGCGTACGGCCTCGAGGGGTCGAGGTCGTGCACGACGGCCGGGAAGAGCTCGCTGTAGTAGCCCCAGCCCCAGGTGGCGCCGTCGAGCTCCTCCTGCCAGCGCCAGTCCATGAACCCCCAGAGGTTCTCGTTGCCGCCGTTCCACAGCACGAGCGACGGGTGCGGCATGAGCCGGACGACGTTCTCCCGCGCCTCGGCCTCGAACTCGGAGCGGTGCGGCTCCTCTTCGGGGTAGGCGGCGCACGCGAGGAGGAAGTCCTGCCACACGAGCACGCCGCGCTCGTCGCACACGTCGTAGAAGTCGTCGGACTCGTAGATCCCGCCGCCCCACACGCGCAGGAGGTTGAGGTTCGCGCCGAGCGCCTGGTCGACGCGCCTCGCGAGCCGGTCGCGGGTGATCCGGGTGAGCAGGTGGTCGTCGGGGATCCAGTTGGCGCCCTTCGCGAACACGGGCCGCCCGTTGATGACGAACGTGAACGGCGTGCCGTGCTCGTCGGGGGTGGTGTCGACGACGACGGAGCGCAGGCCGATCCGGTGCTCCCACCGGTCGAGGGTCACCTCGCCGTCGGCCAGCACGACCTCGACGCCGTGCAGCGTCGGCTCGCCGTACCCGACCGGCCACCACAGGACGGGGTCGGTGACCTCGAGCGTGAGTGTCGCGGTGACGGCGTGCGGCGCGAGGGTCGCGGTCGCACGGACCGTCCCCGACGCGCCGTCGAGGACGGCGCTGACCGCGAGGGGCCGGTCGTCCGCGGACGCGAGCCCGGACCGCTCGACGTCCACGTGCACGACGACCGTCGCCCAGCGGTGGTCGTCGGCGACCGTGACGACGGGGCGGACGCGCTCGAGCCGCGCGGTGCGCCAGCGCTCGACACGCACGGGCTTCCACAGACCGGCCGTCTCGAGGTCGGGCCCCCAGTCCCAGCCGAACGAGCAGGCCATCTTGCGCACCATGTTGATCGGGTTGGGGTAGGCGGCGGGGCGCGCGCCGATCCGGGCGGCCTCGGCCTCGCCGGCCGCCCGCGCGGGCTCGAGGTCGACGGTCAGCTCGCGCTCGACGCCGTCGGCGAGAGCGCGCACGTCGTACCGGTGGCTACGGTGCATGTTCGCGGTGCGGCCGAGCACGAGGTCGCCCAGCCGGATCTCCGCGACGGTGTCGACGCCCTCGAAGAGCAGGTCGATGCGCTCCTCGTCGTCGGCGGGGGCGAGGGTGAGCGGGGTGCTCAGGCGCCAGGCGGTGTGGCGCATCCAGGCGAGGCGCTCCTCCGCGGCACCGAGGTAGGGGTCCTCGATCAGGCCCGCGTCGAGCAGGATCGTGTGCGAGGTGCCGGGGACCGTGCCGGGCACGCCGTCGGTGAGGAGAGGGGCGGTGAGGGCGTCGGGGACCGGCCCCCGGGTGGCGCGCAGCGTCCAGCCGGTGAGGTCGGTGCGCGCGAGAGTGTCGATCATCGGTGACCAAGGCTTTCTCGGAGGCTTCGCAGGGGGACCGCGGTCGCCACCGTCGACATGACGGCCGCGACCAGGGGCAATGGCAGGATACTTAGATCGGTGAAGAAAGCAACACCGACGGCACCGGTGCCGTCGGCCGGACGGAGGATTCGATGACGAGCACCCCCAGCACGACCGTACGCGCCGAGGTCGGCGCGCACACACCCACCACGGCACCCGATCCCGCGCTCGCGCCGGCCGAGGCGCAGCACGGCAGCCGCGCCGTCCACCTGCGCGCGGGCGGCGTCTCCCTCGTGCTCGCGCTCGACGGCGACCGGCTGCCGCGCATGGCGCACTGGGGATCGGACCTCGGCCCGCTCGACGAGCACGGGCTCGACGCCCTGTGCGACGTCACGCGGCTGCAGCCGATCGGGAACCCCGTCGACGGGGAGATGCTGGTCTCGGTCCTGCCCGAGCAGTCCGCCGGCTGGCCCGGTACCCCGGGCCTCACCGGGAGCCGGCGCGGGGCCGCGTTCTCGAGCCGGTTCGTGGTCGGCGGCGTGCGCCTCGAGCCGGCCCCCGCGGGCTGGGCGCACCGGCTCGTCGTCGACGCGACCGACGACGACGCCGGGCTCGCGCTGCGCCTCGAGGTCGAGCAGGCGGCGTCGGGCGTGGTGCGCCAGCGGGCCACGCTCCGGAGCGCGCCGGGGGAGGCCGGGGCCCCGGGCTACGGGCTCGAGCGGCTCCTCGTCGCGTACGCGGTGCCCGGGCGGGCCGCCGAGATCCTCGACTTCACGGGCCACCACCTGCGCGAGCGCAGCCCGCAGCGCACGGCGTTCGGGCACGGGACGCACCTGCGCGAGAGCAGGCGTGGGCGGACGGGCTACGACGCGGCCTTCGTGCTCGCCGCGGGCACGCCCGGCTTCGGCCACCGGTCGGGCGAGGTGTGGGCCGTCCACACGGCGTGGTCCGGCAACCACGTCACGCTCGCGGAGCGCAGCTACCACGGCGCCGGCCTGGTCGCGGGCGGCGAGCTGCTGCTGCCCGGGGAGGTCGTGCTCGGCACGGGTGACGAGTACGCGGGGCCGTGGGTGTACGGCGCGTACGGCGTCGGGCTCGACGCTGTGTCGGCGCGGTTCCACGCCATGCTGCGCGCGCGGCCGGGTCACCCGGCCACCCCGCGCAAGGTCGTCGCCAACACCTGGGAGGCCGTGTACTTCGACCACGACCTGGGCCGGCTCACGGCCCTCGCGCAGGCCGCGGCCCGCGTGGGTGCCGAGCGGTTCGTGCTCGACGACGGCTGGTTCGGTGGGCGGCGCGACGACCGCCGCGCGCTCGGCGACTGGTACGTCTCGAAGGAGGTCTGGCCGGACGGCCTCGACCCTCTGGTCGAGGTCGTGCACGGGCTCGGCATGGAGCTCGGGCTCTGGGTCGAGCCGGAGATGGTCAACGAAGACTCGGACCTGGCCCGGGCCCACCCGGACTGGATCATGGCGCCGGGCGAGCGGCTGCCGGGCCGGGCGCGGAACCAGCAGGTGCTCGACCTCGGCAACCCCGACGCCTACGCCTGGATCCTCGAGCGGCTCGACGCGCTGCTCACCCGCTACCCGATCGCGTACCTCAAGTGGGACCACAACCGCGACCTCGTGGAGGCCGGGCACCGCTTGACCGGCGTGCCGGGCGTGCACGACCAGACTCTCGCCGTCTACGCCCTGATGGACGAGCTGCGGCGGCGGCACCCCGGCCTGGAGGTCGAGTCGTGCTCGTCGGGCGGCGGGCGGGTCGACCTGGAGATCCTGGCCCGGACCGACCGGATCTGGGTCTCGGACTGCATCGACGCCGTCGAGCGGCAGCAGATCCAGGGCTGGACGAACCTGCTCGTCCCGCTCGAGCTGATGGGCGCGCACGTCGGCGCGCCGGTCGCTCACACGACCGAGCGGACGCTGCCGCTGTCGTTCCGTGGCGCCACGGCTCTGTTCGGCCATCTCGGGATCGAGTGGGACCTGACGGCGGCGTCGGACGACGAGCTCGACGAGCTCGCGAGCTGGGTCGCGACCTACCGCGAGCTGCGGCCGCTGCTGCACACCGGGACGGTCGTGCACGCCGACCTCCAGGATCCGGCGTACGCGCTGCACGGCGTCGTCGCGCCCGACGGGTCGGACGCGGTGTTCGCGTGGGTGGCGACCGCGTCGTCGAGCGCGTACCCGCCGCCCGCCGTCCCGCTCCCGGGCCTCGACCCGGCGGCCACCTACCGGCTGCGCGCGCTGCATCCCGACGCCCCGGTCGACGGCGTCGCGAGCCGCTGGGGGATCGACGTGCCCTGGTGGGGGGCGGCCGGCTCCGAGCGGGCGGGGGAGGGAGTCCTGGTGCCCGGTTCCGTGCTGACGAGCGTCGGCGTGGCGCTGCCCGTGCTGTTCCCGGAACGCTCGGTGCTGGTGCGGGCGACCCGGGTCGACGTGGCCTGACACGGACCCTCTCGACCGTGGCCCGCGCCCCGAGGGCGCGGGTCACGGTCGTATAACGATCGCGCCGACTCTTGCCAGGGATAACTTCGATCAGTTACAAAAGTCCCGACGCCCGAACGAACGCACCGGCAGCTCGACGTGGATGCTGCCGAGTCCGGACGTCCTCAAGAGCCACACGGCAGTGGCCCGAGAACAGGAGACACGATGAAGGTCCTCCGTCCAGGGCGCCGCGCACGGCGCCGCGCCGTCGCACTCGCGGCGATCGCCTGCTCCACCGCACTCGTGCTCGCCGCCTGCTCCTCGGGCGGCTCGTCGACGAACAGCACCAGCGGTGGCGGCGGCGGCAACGCCAAGAACTCGTCCATCACGATCTTCAACGGGTCGACCGGGACGATCACCGAGAACTTCAACCCGTTCATGTCGGGCACCGCCCTGCAGCCGACGCTCGGCGTGATCTACGAGCCGCTCTACTACTACAACCTCGCCACCACCGCGGACCCGCAGCCGATCCTCGCGACGGGCTACAAGTGGAACGACAAGGGCACCGAGCTCACGATCACCACCCGCGAGGGGGTCAAGTGGTCCGACGGCCAGCCCTTCACCGCGAAGGACGTCGCGTTCACCTTCAACCTCATCAACAAGACGCCCGCCCTCAACACGACCGGGCTCGCCGCGACGGCCAAGGCCACGGACGACAAGACCGTCGTGCTGACGTTCAAGGAGAACTCCTTCACCCAGGAGCCGAGCATCCTCGGCAACCAGGCGATCGTGCCCGAGCACATCTGGAAGGACATCAAGGACCCGACCAAGGACGCGAACGTCAAGCCGGTCGGCACGGGGCCGTACCAGCTCAAGTCCTTCTCGCCGCAGAGCTACTCGCTCGAGAAGAACCCGAACTACTGGGAGTCGGGCAAGCCCGAGATCCAGGAGATCCGCTACATCGCGCTCGACAGCGCCGACGCGGCGTCGGCGGCGCTGACGGCCGGCCAGGTCGACTGGATGAGCTCCTACCTCCCCGGCCTCGACCAGCTCCTCAAGGGCCACAAGGAGCTCAGCTACGTCAACACGCCGGCGCTGACGACCTCGATCTTCACGTGCTCGAGCGCCGACCTCGGCTGCAAGGGCCCGCAGACCGACCCGGCGGTGCGCCAGGCGATGTACTACGCGATGGACCGCACGCAGCTCAACAAGCTCGCCGGCGGCGGGTTCGCCGGCGCGGGGTCCCCGACGCTCCTGCTGCCCGACCGCGACAAGGACTGGATCGCGGACCAGGCGAACGTCACGGCGCCGCAGACCGCCGACACGGCGAAGGCGAACGAGCTCCTCGACGCGGCCGGCTGGACCAAGGGCTCCGACGGCATCCGCGAGAAGGACGGCCAGAAGCTCTCGATGACGATCCAGACCGTGACCGGCTGGAGCGACTACATCTCGATCAACGACACGCTCAAGCAGCAGTTCAAGGCCGTGGGCATCGACCTCAAGCCCACCCAGCTCGCCTGGAACGAGTGGAACGCGAACGAGACGCAGGGCAAGTACCAGCTGTCGCTGGACTCGATCGGGCTCGGCGCGTCCAGCAACCCGTACTTCACCTACCAGGGCAAGTACAACTCCGCGAACACCGCCAAGGTCGGCGACTCCGCGTCCGCCGGGAACTTCGCGCGCTACAAGAACGCGACCGTCGACGCGGCCCTCGACGCGGCCGCCGCGACCAACGACGAGACCGCCCAGAAGGCCGAGTACGCCAAGGTCCAGACCGAGATCGTCAAGGACATGCCGTACGTCCCGATCTACATCAACTCCACGCTGACCGAGTTCAACAACACGCGGGCGACGGGCTGGCCGACCAACGACGACAAGTACGCGTTCGCGGCCACGTGGAAGGCCTGGGACAACGGCATCGTCCTGAAGAACCTCAAGCCGGCCAAGTGACCCCGTCGGTGCCGAGGAGCGGAGCGCACGCATGAAGACACTTGCCCGAAGGATCGGGTTCTACGTCATCGCCCTCTGGGCGGCCGTCAGCCTGAACTTCCTGATTCCCCGGCTCATGCCGGGCAACCCGGTGGACATCATGTTGTCGAAGCTGGCGCAGCACGGGCCCGTCACGCCCGCCACGCGCCACTCGATCGAGCTGCTCCTCGGCGCCGACTCCAGCCAGTCGTTGTGGTCCCAGTACGTCGACTACCTCGGCCAGCTCCTGCACGGGGACCTCGGGATCTCGGTGTCCCAGTACCCGACGTCGGTCTCGACGGTGATCGGCCAGACCCTGCCCTGGACGATCGGGCTGATCGGGATCTCGACCGTGATCTCGTTCGTCCTCGGCGTCGGGCTGGGGACCTTCGCGGGCTGGAAGCGCGGCTCGTGGCTGGACAACCTCATCCCCGTCACCACGATGTTCCAGTCGATCCCGTACTTCTGGCTCGCGTTGATCCTGCTGTACCTGTTCGGGAGCGTGTGGATGATCTCGCCGCTCAACGGCGGCTACGACGTGTACACGACGTCACCGGGGCTGAACCCGGCGTTCATCGGCTCGGTGATCTCCCACGGCATCCTGCCCGCAGCGACGATCGTCATCTCCTCGATCGGCGGCTGGATGCTCGGGATGCGCAACATGATGGTCTCGACCCTCGCCGAGGACTACATCGTCACGGCGGAGGCCAAGGGCCTGCGCGCCGGGCGGATCATGCGGACCTACGCCGCGCGCAACGCGGTCCTCCCGTCCGTCGCAGGGTTCGCGATCTCGCTGGGCTTCGTGGTCGCGGGCTCGATCGTCACCGAGGCCGTGTTCTCGTACCCCGGCATCGGCTCGGCGCTCCTCAACGCCGTGAACGCCAACGACTACGCGCTGATGCAGGGGATCTTCCTGGTCATCACGCTCTCGGTCCTCGGGGCGAACCTGCTCGTCGACCTCCTGTACGCCGTCATCGACCCCCGCACCCGCCAGCGCGGCTAGGGCCGTCCCAGAGCAAGGAGGCTCTCATGTCCGTCACCCTCTCCGAGTCCCTCGAGCCGGGCGCCGTCGAGTCGCGCGAGCACCTGCCCGGCCCGAAGCCGAAGCGTCGGCGCGCGCGCCCTCGCCTCACCGCGAAGCTGGTCGCCGGTCTCGTCATCGTGGGCGCCATCGCGCTCTTCGCGATCGTCGGCCCGTTCCTCACCCAGAACCCGTCCGCGATCTCCGACGTCGGCCTGCAGGGGCCCGGCAACGGGCACCTGCTGGGCACCACCCAGACCGGGCAGGACGTGTTCGCGCAGCTCGCGCACGCGTCGCGCGGCTCCCTCACCATCGGCCTCGTCGTGGGCGTCCTCACGGTGATCCTGTCGTCGCTGTTCGGGATCATCGGCGCCTACGCGGGCGGCGCCACCGACGAGGTCTTCAACCTCTTCACCAACATCGCCCTCGTGATCCCGGGCCTGCCGCTCGTCATCATCATCTCGAGCTACGTGCCCAACAAGAGCATCTGGCTCATCGCGGTCGTGCTCGCGATCACCGGGTGGGCCGGGTCCGCCCGCGTCATCCGCGGTTTCACGCTCTCGCTGCGGGGTCGCGACTACGTCCTCGCGTCGAAGGTCGCGGGCGAGCGCACCTGGCGCGTGATCCTCGTCGAGATCTTCCCGAACCTCATCCCGCTGCTCGCGTCGCAGTTCGTGTTCGCGATCATCTTCGCGATCCTCGGTGAGGCCGGGCTGTCGTTCCTCGGCCTGGGCGCGACCAACTCGTTCACCTGGGGCACGATGCTCTACTACGCCCAGAACGGCCTCGCGCTCCGCCTCGGGGCGTGGTGGTGGTTCGTCCCGCCGGGCCTGCTGCTCGCGCTGTTCGGCGCGGCCCTGTCGCTGATCAACTTCTCGATCGACGAGGCCATCAACCCCAAGCTGCGCAGCCAGACCCGCTCCCAGCGCAAGCGCTGGCGCCTGACCGACGAGCAGCTCGAGGAAGTCAAGGAGGACTCGCTGTGAGCGCACCCGCCGTGGCCCGCCCGCGCGGCGCCGCCCCCACCGGACCCGTCGTCCTGACGATCGACGACGTGAGCGTCGACTACCTGGTCGACGAGCCCGTCCACGCCGTCCGGAACGTGTCCCTCGAGCTCGCCCGTGGCGAGGTGCTCGGTCTCGCCGGCGAGTCCGGCTGCGGCAAGAGCACGCTCGCCTACGCGATCACGCGCCTGCTCAAGCCGCCGGCCGTCATCACGTCCGGCAGCATCGAGTTCCACTCCCGCGAGGGCTACGCCCTCGACCTGACGGACCTGCACGGCGAGGACCTGCGCCAGTTCCGCTGGGACAAGGTCGCCATGGTGTTCCAGGGCGCGATGAACTCGCTCAACCCCGTCATCAACGTCCAGGCCCAGCTCGAGGACGTCTTCACGACGCACCGACCGGAGATGAGGAAGGCCGAGCGGCGTCGCCGGGCGGGCGAGCTGCTCGAACGCGTGGGCGTCGACCCGGCCCGGCTCAAGGCGTTCCCCCACGAGCTGTCCGGCGGCATGCGGCAGCGCGTCATGATCGCGATGGCACTCGCGCTCGAGCCGCAGGTCCTCATCATGGACGAGCCGACGACGGCGCTCGACGTGGTCGTCCAGCGCGAGATCCTCGACGAGATCACGCGGCTGCGCGACGAGCTGGGCTTCGCGGTCGTGTTCATCACCCACGACCTACCGCTGCTCCTCGAGATCAGCGACCGGATCGCCGTGATGCGGGAGGGGCGGATCGTCGAGCTCGCGGACGCCCGCACGCTCTACACCCGGCCGCAGCACGAGTACACGCGCACCCTGCTCAGCTCGTTCCCCAGCCTCACCGGGGCCCGCGGGGGCTTCGTGCGCACCGGTCACGACGAGACGGCTGCCGACGCCGCACCCGACACCGAGGACGCGCCGGCGCAGCCGGCCGCAACCGACCACGCCGAGGAGGCGGACGCATGACCACGATCGAGCTGCGCGGCGTCACCAAGGACTACCGCGTCCGCGACGGCATGCGAGGCGCCTCGCTGCGCGCCGTCGACGACGTCAGCCTCGTCCTCGAGCCGGGACGCACCGTCGCGCTCGTCGGGCAGTCCGGCTCGGGCAAGTCGACGATCGCGAAGATGCTGCTCCAGCTCGAGCGGCCGACGTCGGGCCAGATCCTCGTCGACGGCAAGCCCGTCCCGAAGGGCCGCAAGGGCAAGCACGCGTACCGGGGGCAGGTCCAGATGGTCTTCCAGGACCCGTTCGCGTCGCTCAACCCGTACCACTCGATCGGGCACCACATCGCCCGCCCGATCCAGCTCCACCACCCGCGGCTCGGTGGCGACGAGGTCGAGGCGCGCGTCCACGACCTGCTGCACCGGGTCCGGCTCGACCCGCCGGAGATGTTCGCGGCCCGCCGCCCGCACGAGCTGTCGGGCGGGCAGCGGCAGCGCGCCGCCATCGCCCGGGCCCTCGCGCCGTCCCCCGGTATCCTCGTGGCGGACGAACCGGTGTCCATGCTCGACGTCTCCATCCGCCTCGGGGTCCTCAACCTCCTGGGCGACCTGCAGCGCCAGGAGAACCTCGGCGTCCTGTACATCACGCACGACCTGGCGACCGCCCGGCACTTCTCGGACGAGATCCTCGTGATGTACAAGGGGGTCATCGTCGAGCGCGGACCGGCCGACGACGTCATCCTGAACCCACAGCACGAGTACACCCGGTTGCTCGCGGCCGCGGCGCCCAACCCGGAGCGCCGGCTCGCCGAGCTCTCGTCCTGACCGACCGGGAACGAAGGGAGCTCGCGTGCCGATGCCGGCGGGGTCGGTCTCGACCCATGCGAACAGCCGCTCGGTGATCCTCGACGCCGTCCGTGCGGCGGGCACGATCAGCCGGGTGGAGCTCGTCCGGGGGACGGGCCTGACCGGGGCGACGGTCTCGACGGTCGTCCGCCGGCTCATCGACGACGGCCTGGTCACGGAGGTCGGGACCGCGGAGTCCACGGGCGGCAAGCCCCGCACGATGCTGCGGCTCGACCCGACCGCGCGGTACGCCGTCGGGGTGCACCTGGACCACGGCTCCGTCACGTACGTGGTGACCGACCTGGGCGGCGACATCGTCGCCCGCACACGCCGAGCCGGCATCGGCACCGCCGGCCCGGTCGAGGTGGTCGCGCGCATGACGGGTGAGATCGGGGCCGTGATCTCGGCGGCCGGGGTCGAGCGCGGCCGCGTCGTGGGAGTGGGAGTGGGCATGCCCGGCCCGGTCTTCCAGGGCGCCGGCGCGTTCACGCCTCCCACGCTCGCGGACTGGTCCGACTTCCCGCTCGCGCAGGCCCTCGAGCGGTCGATCGGGCTGCCGACGCTCATGGACAACGACGCGACCGCCGGCGCGCTCGGCGAGCACTGGGCCCGTGCGGTGCCCGGGTCCGTCTGCCTCGCCGCCGTGTACATGGGCACGGGGATCGGCGGCGGGGTCGTGGTCGGGGGGATGCCCTACCGCGGCGCGAGCGGCAACACGGTCGAGCTCGGGCACATCTGCGTCGACCTCGACGGACCCGAGTGCTGGTGCGGCAACCGCGGCTGCGTGGAGATCCTCGCGGGTCCCGCGACCGTGGTCGCCCGGGCGCGCGAGCGCGGGCTGCTCGACCCGGCCGGGCCGGGCTCGTCGGTCACGGGCGACTTCGCCGCCGTCGCGCGGCTCGCGCTCCAGGGCGACGACGGCGCCCTCGCGCTCCTCGAGGACTCCGCGCGCTACGTGGCGGTCGCCGCGCACACGGTCGCGACCATCATGGACACCGACCACGTCGTCCTGACCGGGCCGTCGTTCGGGGTCGCCGGCTCCGTGTACCTTCCGGTCGTCCGCCGGGTGCTCGAGACGCGCTACTTCGCCCGGGGGAACCACGCCGTGGGCGTGACGATCTCCCCGCACGCCTACGAGGCGGCCGCGGTGGGTGCTGCGGCGATGGTCCTGCAGTCCGAGCTGGTGCCCCGGCAGTCGAGCGTCGTGCTGCCCGCGTCCGCGCCCGAGCGGGCGGCCGTGCGCCTCTGATCCCGGACGCCGGCGCCCCCGTTCACGTCCCCGCGCGCTCCAGGATCCGGTCCACGCCGGCGAGCGGGATGCCCACCCAGTCGGGGCGGTTGCGCACCTCGTAGACGACCTCGTACAGCGCCTTGTCGAGCTCGAGCGCGGCGAGCAGGTCGTCCTGCGCGCCGTCGCCCCCGCCGCCCGCGGGAGACGTCGCCGGGTTGCCGCCCCCGGCTCGGTACGCGTGCCAGAACGCGTCCCGCGCGTCGGCGGCCCACCGGGTGCCGTGCGCGCGCCCGACGGCGGCCGCGTAGTCGAACGACCGCAGCATGCCCGCGGCGTCGCGCAGCGCGAGGTCGGCGCGCGTCCGCTCGACGACGGGGCGCAGGGGCTCGCCCTCGAAGTCGAGGACCCGCCAGCCGTCCGCGCCGTGGAGCACCTGCCCGAGGTGCAGGTCGCCGTGGATGCGCTGGAGGCGCGGCAGCGCGTGCCGGTCGCCCGACGCCGCGAGCGCCGTCTCCGCGCGCACGTGCACCGCGGCGATGGCCGGCTCCCGGCGCGCCAGGACGGGCGCCTCACCGACGGCTCGCAGCGCCCGCGCTCGCAGGTCGTCCATCAGCCAGCCGGCGTCCACGACGGGACCCGTGCCGTACGCGCGCCGCAGGGCGGCGTGGAGCTGCGCGACCAGCGTGCCGAGCGCCGCCGCCTGCTCCGCGAACGACGCCGCCCGGCCGGCGAACGCGCAGGCGAGCTCGAAGCCGTCGTCGGCGCGGGGGACCAGCTCCGACAGGATCGCGAGGTGCAGCTCGACGGGCGGCGCGTCGGGCGCGCCACCGTCCACCGACCACCACGCGAGGGGCCGCGGCACCCCGTGCCAGCCCGCGCGGGCCAGGGCGCGCGGGACGTCGAGGTCGGGGTTCGGCCCAGACGCGACGGTGCGCAGGACCTTGAGGATCGCCCCGCCCGCCACCTGCGGCAGCAGCACCGAGGTGTTCGACTGCTCACCCGCGACGACCCGCGCGCCCGCGAGGTCCGGCCCGCCCGGCGCGTCCGTCTCCGCAACGGGCCCCGCGCCGTCCTCCCACCGTGCCCCCGCGAGCACCGCCGCCCAGAAGGCACGGTGCCGGGCGCCGTCGTGCACGACGTACGTGACGCCGTCGCTCTCGAGCGAGCCCACGGCGCTCGCGGGCGGCGTCCGGCCGTCCGGGGGCGCCGGCTCGACCACCACCGGCACGTGCAGCAGCGCAGCGTCCGGGGCTGGGGCCGCGGAAGGAGGCGCGCCGTCGTCGGGTGCGCGGGACACGTCCAGGAGGAGCGAGGCGACCCCGGGCCCGAGCGGGACCGTGCGCACGAGGCGCGCGCGTGTCGCGACGCCCTTGACCGGGTACCAGCGCTGGGCGGGCAGCCACGGGGCGAGGACCCGGGCGGCGTCACCGACGGGCAGGCCACCGACGACGACGTCGGGCGGGTGGGGGACGGTCACGGCGAGGGGGCCTCCTGCCGGGGGTCCGTGAGCACGAGCCAGTAGAAGTCGCGCGACCCGAGCGTCACGTGCGTGCGCTCGTCCGCGCCGACGGCGGGGAACGCCGCGCCCCCGAACACGTCGGCCAGCAGGGCGCCGCCGTGCCCGGGCAGCGTCAGCGAGGCCGCCGACGCCGTCGACGACAGGTTCGCCACGCACAGGATCGTCTCGTCCCCGGTGGACCGCAGGTACGCGAGGACCGACTCGTCCGTCGTCTCGACCTGCGTGTACGAGCCGACGCCGAACGCCCGGTGCTGGCGGCGGACCTTGAGCATCCCGTGCAGCCAGTGCAGCAGCGACGTCGGCTGCGCGAGCTGCGCCTCGACGTTCGTGTGGGCGTAGTGGTGCACGAGGGACTGCACGAGCGGCAGGTACACCTTGCCGGGGTCCGCGGTCGAGAAGCCCGCGTTGCGGTCGGGGGTCCACTGCATGGGGGTGCGGACGGAGTCGCGGTCGGGCAGCCAGATGTTGTCGCCCATCCCGATCTCGTCGCCGTAGTACAGGCACGGGCTGCCGGGGAGGCTGAGGAGCAGGGCGTGGGCCAGCTCGATCTCCTTGCGGGAGTTGTCGAGCAGGGGCGCGAGCCGCCGCCGGATGCCGACGTTCGCGCGCATGCGCGGGTCCTTCGCGTACCACCCGTACATCGCCGCGCGCTCCTCGGTGGACACCATCTCGAGCGTGAGCTCGTCGTGGTTGCGCAGGAACGTGCTCCACTGGGCGCCGCTCGTGGGGACGTCCGGGGTGTCGGCGAGGATGTCGACGAGCTGGGTCTGGCGCTGGTCCTTGATCGCGTAGAAGATCCGCGGCATCACGGGGAAGTGGAAGCACATGTGGCACTCCGGCTCCTCCTCGGTGCCGAAGTACTCCACGACCTCGTTCGGCCACTGGTTCGCCTCGGCGAGCAGGATCCGGCCCGGGAACTCCGTGTCCACCATCTTCCGCAGCCGACGCAGGAACGCGTGCGTCTCGGGCAGGTTCTCGCAGTTCGTGCCCTCGCGCTCGAACAGGTACGGCACCGCGTCGAGCCGGAAACCGTCGACACCGACCTGCAGCCAGTACCGCGCGACGTCGACCATCGCGTCCTGGACGTGCGGGTTGTCGAAGTTCAGGTCGGGCTGGTGGGAGAAGAACCGGTGCCAGAAGTACTGCCGCCGCACCGGGTCGAACGTCCAGTTGCTGGTCTCGGTGTCCGTGAAGATGATGCGGGCGTCCGGGTACCGGGTGTTGTCGTCGCTCCACACGTAGAAGTCGCCGTACGGCCCGTCGGGGTCGTTGCGCGACGCCTGGAACCACGGGTGCGCGTCGCTCGTGTGGTTCATCACCAGGTCGATCACGACGCGGATGCCGCGCTCGTGCGCCTTCTCGACGAGCTCCAGGAAGTCGGCCATCGTCCCGAACTGCGGCGCGATCGCGGTGTAGTCCGAGACGTCGTAGCCGCCGTCGCGCAGGGGGGAGGGGAAGAACGGCGGCAGCCACAGGCAGTCGATGCCCACCCACTGCAGGTAGTCGAGGCGGTCGATCAGCCCGCGGAGGTCGCCCGTTCCCGAGCCGTCCGAGTCCGAGAACGCGCGGGTGATGACCTCGTAGAAGACGGCGGTCCGGTACCACTGCGGGTCGTCCGACAGCCCGCGGCGCTCCATCCCCGGGGGGTGCGGCTGCTGCGCCGGCGGCAGGGCCCAGGTCGGGATGGGTGCCGTGGGCGGGGCCGAGACCAGGTGCTGGGGCGTCATGCCCGCCGAGGAGTCCGGGGTCACGAGGCCCTCACGTGCACGACGTGCGCCACCTGCACCGAGGGGTCGAGCCGCACGTACGCGTTCTGGCCCCAGGCGAACGTCGCGCCCGACAGCGTGTCGTGGGCCTCCATGACCGGGAACCAGGGGTCGTCGTGGCGTCGGTCCTCCGGGATCCCGAGCGCGTCCATGTCGAGAAAGACGGTGGTCTCCTGCACCTGGTGGGGGTCGAGGTTCACGACGACGAGCACCGTGTCCCCGACGGCGTCCGCCCGGGTGCCCGTGCTCGCGCCCGACTCGGACGACGGCGGCAGGCGGCGCGAGAACGCGAGCACCTGGTCGTTCGCCGTCGGGTGGACGGTGAGGTTGCGGAGCTGGCGCAGCGCCGGGTGCTCGCGGCGGATCTCGTTGAGGCGGCCGATCAGCAGCGCGATGCCGAGGTCGTCGCCGCGCGACCAGTCCCGCGGCTTGTACTCGTACTTCTCGTTGTCGATCTGTTCCTCGACCCCGGGCCGCGGCACGTTCTCCACGAGCTCGTAGCCCGAGTAGACGCCCCACGTGGGCGATCCCGTCGCCGCCAGGACCGCCCGCACCGCGAAGCCCGCCACGCCGCCCTGCTGCAGGTACGGGGGGAGGATGTCGTGCGTCGTCGGCCAGAACGACGGCCGCATCACCGAGCCCAGCGGGCCCGACACCTCCTGGAGGTACTCCGCGAGCTCGTCGCGCGTGTTGCGCCAGGTGAAGTACGTGTACGACTGGTGGAACCCGACCGTCGCGAGGGTGCGCATCATCGCCGGCTTGGTGAACGCCTCCGACAGGAAGATCACCTCCGGGTTCGTCCGGCGGAACTCCCCGAGCAGCCGCTCCCAGAAGGGCAGCGGCTTGGTGTGCGGGTTGTCCACGCGGAAGGCCGTGACGCCCGCGTCGACCCAGACGCGCAGCACCCGCAGGACCTCCTCGTAGATGCCCTCCGGGTCGTTGTCGAAGTTCAGCGGGTAGATGTCCTGGTACTTCTTGGGCGGGTTCTCCGCGTACGCGACCGAGCCGTCGGCGCGGCGCGTGAACCACTCGGGGTGCTCCGAGACCCACGGGTGGTCCGGCGAGCACTGCAGCGCGACGTCGAGCGCGACCTCGAGCCCGAGCTCGCGGGCTTTGCGGACGAGCGCGCGGAAGTCGTCGAACGTGCCGAGGTCCGGGTGGATCGCGTCGTGGCCGCCGTCCGGCGAGCCGATCGCGTAGGGCGACCCGGGGTCGCCCTTCTGCGGGGAGAGGGAGTTGTTGCGGCCCTTGCGGAACGTGGTGCCGATGGGGTGGACCGGCGTCAGGTAGACGACGTCGAAGCCCATCGCGGCGACCGCGGGCAGCCGCTTCGCCGCGGTCGCGAACGTCCCGGACCGCCAGCTGCCGTCGCGGGCCTGCTTCGCGCCCTCCGAGCGGGGGAACAGCTCGTACCACGAGCCGGCGAGCGCGAGCGGGCGGTCGACCACGAGCGGGTACGTGTCCGACGGCGAGACGAGGTCGCGCAGCGGGTGGAGGGCCAGTGCCGCCAGCACCTGCTCGCTCGTGGCCGCGGCGAACCGGACCTCCGGCGGCAGCCCCGCGTCGGCCAGCGCGGACGCGGCGGCCCGCAGCACCTCCTGCGCCGAGCCCGGCCGGCCGGGCACCGTGAGGATCCGCTCGAACAGCGCCGCGCCCTCCGCGAGCATGAGCTGGACGTCGATGCCGGCGGGGATCTTGATGCCGGCGTCGTGGCGCCACGTCGCGTACGGGTCCGACCAGCCCTCGACGCGCAGCCCCCAGGTTCCCGTCTCGTCCGGGGACACGTAGCCGCGGAACCGGTCCAGCCCGGGCTCGACGTCGACCATCGGCGACGTGAAGCGGTCGCGGCCGTCGGGACCCACGAGGACGGCCGTCGCAGCGACCGCGTCGTGGCCCTCGCGGAACACCGTCGCCTCGACGGGCACCAGCTCGCCGACCGCCGCCTTCGCGGGCCAGCGGCCCTCCGCGATCGTCGGGGACACCTCGACGACGGGGATGCGCCCGATGCCCGGCGCGCCCGTGACGGTCGCGCCCTGGGGGAAGCCCGACGGTGCCGCGGGTGCCGCGGGTGCCGGGGGTGCGGCGCGGCCGCGGGTGGTGCGGGTGGGCGGCGTCGTCCGGGGCGGACGGGGCGCGCGAGCGGAGCCTGCGGACGAGCGGGGGGTGGTCGGAACGGTCGGGGCATCGGTGTCGCGAGGCGCTGCGGCGGCGGGCCGGGGCGTGGCGCGGCGGGGCGAGGTCACGGTTCGAACTTACAGCCGCGGGCCCGAGCGCTCCCGCCGAGCAACCCCGCGCGCCTTGCCCGGGCGTCTTCCTCCGCCGAGTACGCGGATTTCCGTCGAGTACGAGGGCGTGGTGCTCGTACTCGGCGGAAACCCTCGTACTCGGCGATCACGTCCGCCGACGGCGACGCCCGGCCGCCAGCGCTGCCCGCACCCGGGCGACGAGCCGCTCGGGATCGGCCAGGTCCTCCCACGTGACGCGGACGATGATCCATCCCGCCTCGACCAGCGCGTCGTGGCGCCGCTTCTCGTCGAGCAGGCGGCGCCGCGGGTCGCCGTACTCGCCGCCGCTGTACTTGATCGCCCCGTCGAACTCGATGCCGACTTTCAGGTCCGGCCAGCCGAGGTCGACCCAGCGGGTGCCGAGGAACGTCTCGACGGGGATGGCGAGATCGGGGGCAGGGAGCCCGGCTGCGGCCAGCTGCCAGCGCGTCCGCGACTCGCCCACGGAGTCGGAGCGCGCGTCCGCCAGTGCGATCACGCGCCGGGCGAGCCTGATGCCTCGCCGCCCGACGGCATCGTCCGCCTGAGCGACGAGCGACGCGAGGTCGGCGCCGGCGAACAGCGCCGAATCCACCACGGGGAGCGCGCGTTCGGGCGTCATGCTGCATGCGCAGTCGAGCGCCGTGCGGACGAGGGAGGTCACCGGGAGCCCGCCGACGACGGTCCGATCCGCCTCCGGGAGCGCGTCGGCGTGGCGGTGCACCTTCGGGAGCTTGTCCTGTGGTGGCTTCGAGAGCTGCGTGACATGGACCTCGGCTCCCGGCCGCCACACCCGGCAGCCCCAGAGCAGAGCGGCCGTCTCGTGGCTGAACCAGAACGGCGTCGAGAGTCTCCTGCTCGTGGCGCGCACCCCGAGCAGCTGGAGCCCTTCGGAGCGCTGCCAGCGCGGCTCCGACGGTGGTGCGTGCCCGATCACGCCGGGAGCGACCCGGACGAGGGTGCCGTTCCTGAGGCCGGTCCGCAGCTCGGCCGCGGGGACGTCGTCGGAGCGCAGGACCTCAGGAACCACGGGCCGACGCAACGCCCGGCGGGGAGCGGATCGGGCCTGCGGAGTCTCGCGCGCGGTGGCGGTCACGATGTTCGTCACACCGGCGAGCGTGCATGACGCCGGCCGCGACGGACGGGTCGTCTGCGCGCCTGTGGACGAGACGACGGTCTGTGGTCGGCCCTCGCCTCGGTGGTCACCGAGTACGAGGATCTTCGTCGAGTACGAGGGCCTGATGCTCGTACTCGGCGGAAATCCTCGTACTCGGCGGAGGAGTCGGCGTCAGGGGCGGAGTCAGCGGGCCAGGGCGCGGCCCACGGTCCGGCCGGTGAACAGGCAGCCGCCGAGGAACGTGCCCTCGAGCGCGCGGTGCCCGTGGGCGCCACCGCCGCCGAAACCCGAGGCCTCGCCGACGGCCCACAGCCCCTCGAGAACCTCGCCGTCGGACCGCAGCACCCGCCCGACGGCGTCGGTGTGCAGCCCGCCCAGCGTCTTGCGGGTCAGCACCGAGAGCCGCACGGCGAGCAGCGGCCCGTCCTTGGGGTCGGTCAGCGGCCGTGGGGGCGCGACGCGGATCAGCCGGTCGACCGTGAAGCGCCGCGCCATGGCCGTCGCCACGACCTGGTGGTCCTTGCCGAGCCCGCTCGTGACCTGGGCGTCGCGCAGGGCGATGGTCCGGGCCAGCTCGCCGGCGTCGATGCGGCGCTCGCCGACGAGCGCGTTCATGCCGGCGGCGAGGTCCGCTGGGGTCGCCGCGAACACGAACTCGGGCGACTTCTCCGCGAACGCCGCGACCGGCCCGACGGCGCCCGGCAGCACCCGCCTGGTGAGCAGCCGGACGTCCTTGCGGGTGAGGTCGGGGTTCTGCTCGCTCCCGGAGAGGGCGAACTCGGACTCCATGATCTTGCGGTTGAGGACGAACCAGGAGTGCGTGTCGCTCTGCCTGGTCACGTGCTGGAGGGAGCCGAGGGCGTCGAAGCCGGGGTAGAGCGGCTGGGGGAACCGGCGCCCGTCGGCGTCGAGCCACAGCGACGACGGCCCGGGCAGGATCCGGATGCCGTGGTTCGTCCAGACGGGCGAGTGGTTGGCGATGCCCTCGGGGTAGTGCCACATGCGGTCCTCGTGGACCATCGCGGCGCCGGAGTCGCGGGCGACCTCGAGGAGCAGGCCGTCGGTCGAGTCAGGCACGCCCTGGAGCATCCGCGGCGGCAGCGTCCCGGCGTCGCGGGGCCAGCGCGCCCGCACGAGGTCGTGGTTCGCCCCGATCCCGCCCGACGCGATCACGACGGCGCCCGCCGCGAGCTCGACCTCGCCCACGACCTCGCGCGACGACGGGACGCCGCGCGCGCCGTCGTCGGGGGCGAGGATCTCGGCGCGGACGCCGGTGACGCGCCCGTCGGCGACGACGAGGTCGGTGACCCGGTGCCGGAACCGCACGTCGAGCAGCCCGCCGCGCGCGGCGTCGAGCGCCGCAGCGACGAACGGCTCGACGACGCCCGGCCCGGTGCCCCAGGTGACGTGGAACCGGGGGACGGAGTTGCCGTGCCCGTCGGCGAGGTAGCCGCCGCGCTCCGCCCACTGGACGAGCGGGAACCAGCGCACGCCCTTGCCGTGCAGCCAGGACCGCATGCCGCCGGCGGCGAAGTCGACGAACCCGCGGGCCCACGCGTACCCGTGGCGGTCGGGGCCCTCGCCGCGCTCGGCGCCGGGCTCGAACTGCGCCGAGCCGAGCCAGTCCGAGAACGCGAGGTCGGCGCTGTCGTGCACGCCGAGGCGCCGCTGCTCGGGCGAGTCGACCAGGAAGAGCCCGCCGAACGACCAGAACGCCTGGCCGCCGAGGCTCGCGCGGGGCTCCTGGTCGAGCAGCAGCACGCGCTTGCCGGCGGCGGTGAGCTCGCCCGCGGTGACGAGGCCGGAGAGCCCGGCCCCGACGACGATGACGTCGACCTCGGTGTCGTTCATGCCGCGGAGCGTACCCGGTGCGGGCAGGCGTTCTGCCGTCGTGGCCGGGACCGGGACAGCAGGGGGCGGCCGCACGGGTCAGTCGCGCGGGGCCGCCAGGTAGACGACGACGGACAGCGCGTCGAGCAGGACCCGGTCGCCGGGCTCGCGCTCGGGGTGCTCGGCCATGGCGCGCGTGCCCGACGTCGAGCTCCACGCCCGCCGCCACCGCCGGTCGGTGTTGCCCCGCCCGGCGAGCGCGACCTCCATGGGGGACAGCGCGCCGTTGAGCACGACCAGCACGTGCGACGACCCGGCGACGGGGGTGCGCCGCATCATCTGGAGCGTCCGGGCCTCGGGGTCGTGCCAGTCGTCGTGGGTGAAGGGCTCGCCGGCGGCGTCGTACCAGGCGAGGTCGGGCTGGGAGGGCGCGTCGCCGGGGAGCGGGGTGCCGCGGTAGAACGCGTCGACGCGCAGCGCCGGGTGCTCGCGCCGGAGCGCGAGCAGCGTGCGGGTCGAGGCGAGGAGCTCCTGCTGCCAGGGTGCGAGGTCCCAGTCGACCCACGACGTCGCGTCGTCCTGGCAGTACGCGTTGTTGTTGCCGCGCTGGGTCCGGCCGAGCTCGTCGCCCGCCGTCAGCATGGGCGTCCCCGCCGCGAGCAGCAGGGTCGCGAGCAGGTTCCGCACGCTCCGGGCCCGCAGCGCCGCCACGCGCGCGGTCCGGGGGTCGCGCGGGTCGCCGACGCCCTCGATCCCGTGGTTCCAGGACCGGTTGTCGCCCGAGCCGTCGCGCCCGTCCTCCCCGTTGGCCTCGTTGTGCTTGCGGTCGTAGGTGGCGAGGTCGCGCAGCGTGAATCCGTCGTGGGCGGTCACGAAGTTCACCGATGCGACGGGTCCCCGGGCGAGCGGCGGGTCGCTGTGCCCGAACAGGTCGGCGCTCCCCGCGAGGCGGGTCGCGAGGTCGCGGACGCCGTCGTGCCCGGGGCCCGGCTCGCCACGCTGGAGGCGGGCGACGTCGGCGAGCCAGAACTGTCGGACGACGTCGCGGAAGCGGTCGTTCCACTCGGCGAAGGGCGGCGGGAACTGGCCCGTGCGCCACCCGCCCGGCCCGACGTCCCACGGCTCGGCGACGAGCTTGAGGTTGGCGAGCGACGGGTCGTTCTGCAGCGCGACGAGGAACGGGTGGTCGGCCTGGAACCCGGCGAACGAGCGGCCGAGCGTGACCGCGAGGTCGAACCGGAAGCCGTCCACGCCCACGACGTCCGCCCAGTAGCGCAGCGAGTCCAGCGCGAGCTGCACGACGCGCGGCCGGCGGAAGTCCAGCGTGTTGCCCGTGCCGGTGGTGTCGACGAGGCGCGCGGGCACGTTCCCGTCGTGCAGGTAGTAGGTGGTGTTGTCGAGCCCGCGCCACGACAGCTGCGGGCCGTCGACGCCGCCCTCGCACGTGTGGTTGTAGACGACGTCGAGCAGCACCTCGATGCCGGCCTCGTGCAGCGCGTGCACGGCGGAGCGGATCTCGTCGAGGACGGCGCCCGGGCCGGCGTCCTGCGCGGCGCGCGTCGCGTACGACGGCTCGGGCGCGAAGAAGCCCAGCGTGTTGTAGCCCCAGTAGTTCGTCAGGCCCTTCTCGACGAGGTGCGGCTCGTCGGCCTTGGCGTGCACCGGCAGCAGCTCGATCGCCGTGACGCCCAGCGCGGTCAGGTGCCGGACGACGGCCGGGTGGCCGAGCGCCGCGTACGTGCCCCGGAGCTCCTCGGGCACGTCGGGGTGGAGCATCGTCAGGCCGCGGACGTGCGCCTCGTACACGACGGTGTCGCTCCACGGGACGTACGGCCGGTTGGCGCGCGGGTCGGGGCTGCGGTCGCGGATGCCCTCGACGTCGACGACCACGGAGTGGGGCACGTGCGGCGCCGAGTCGCGCGGGTCGGCGGGACCGAACGGGTCACCCGGCGCGTACCCCGCGACGGCCCCGTCGAGGTCGGTCCGCCCGACGACGCCGCGAGCGTACGGGTCGACGAGCAGCTTCGCCGGGTTGTGCCGCAGCCCGGCGGCGGGGTCCCACGCGCCGCGCACCCGGAAGCCGTAGCGCTGGCCCGGCGCCACCCCGGGCACGTGCGCGTGCCAGACGCCGAAGCTCGGGCCCTCGAGGGGGACGCGGCGCTCGCGCAGGGCCCCGTCGGACGCGGGGTCGAGCAGGCACAGGTCGACGGCGGTGGCGTGCGACGCGAGGACCGCGACGCTCACGCCGTCGGGAGTCACGTGGACGCCGAGCGGCGGCGTCGCGACGTGGCGCGGGGACGGTGGCACGCGTCTCAGTCTGACGACGACGGCGCCCCCCGGCCAAACGGAGGGCCGGGAGGCGCCGTCGTGGTGAGTGCTCAGTCCTCGGTCGACTCCGCCTTCCCGGCCGAGATGAGCTCCATGATCGACGAGTCGGCGAGCGTCGTCACGTCGCCGACGGGCCGCTTCTCGGCGACGTCACGGAGCAGGCGCCGCATGATCTTGCCGGACCGCGTCTTGGGCAGCTCCGGCACGATCATGATCTGCCGCGGCTTCGCGATCGGGCCGATCTGCGTGCGGACGTGAGCCGACAGCTCCTGCACGACCTCGGGTCCGCCGTCGCCGGCCTCCTCGCGGAGGATGACGTACGCCACCACGGCCTGGCCGGTCGTCTCGTCGCTCGCCCCCACGACGGCCGCCTCCGCGACCTTCGGGTGCGAGACGAGCGCCGACTCGATCTCCGTGGTCGACAGGCGGTGCCCCGAGACGTTCATGACGTCGTCGACGCGCCCGAGCAGCCAGACGTCGCCGTCCTCGTCCTTCTTCGCGCCGTCGCCGGCGAAGTAGTAGCCCTGGTCCCTGAAGCGTGACCAGTACGTGTCCACGTAGCGGTCGTCGTCGCCCCAGATCGTCCGCAGCATCGACGGCCACGGCTGGGTGAGCACGAGGTAGCCGCCGGACCCGTTCGGGACGGGTACGCCGGCGTCGTCGACGACGTCCGCACCCACGCCCGGAAGGGCCGTCATGGCGGACCCCGGCTTGCCCGCGGTCACGCCCGGCAGTGGGCTGATCATGATCGCGCCGGTCTCGGTCTGCCACCACGTGTCGACGACGGGGACCTTCCCGCCGCCGATGACGTCCCGGTACCAGATGTAGGCCTCGGGGTTGATGGGCTCGCCGACCGAGCCGAGGAGCCGGACGGACGACAGGTCGTGCCGGTCGGGGATCTCCCGGCCCTGCTTCATGAACGAGCGGATCGCCGTGGGGGCCGTGTAGAAGATCGAGACTTTCTTCTCCTCGATGACCCGCCACCACCGGCCCCGCTCGGGGAAGTCGGGCGTCCCCTCGTACATCACCTGCGTGACGCCGTTCGCGAGCGGCCCGTAGACGAGGTACGAGTGGCCGGTGATCCAGCCGATGTCGGCGCTGCACCAGTACACGTCGGTGTCGGCCTTGAGGTCGAACACGGCCCAGTGCGTCCACGCCGCCTGCGTCAGGTAGCCGCCGGTGGTGTGGAGGATGCCCTTCGGCTTGCCCGTCGTGCCCGACGTGTACATGACGAACAGCGGGTGCTCGGCGTCGAAGGCCTGCGGGACGTGTTCCGCGGACGCGACGTCGACCGTCTCGTGCCACCAGACGTCGCGCTCGTGCCACGCGACGTCCTGGCCGGTGCGGCGCACCACGAGGACCGTGGGCACCTCGTGCCCGGCGCGGGCCGCGATCTCGACGGCGTCGTCGACGGCCGGCTTGAGCGCCGACGCTGCCCCGCGCCGGTACCCGCCGTCCGCCGTGATGACCAGCGTGGCCCGGCAGTCCTCGATGCGGCTCGCCAGCGCCTCGGCGGAGAACCCGCCGAAGACGACCGTGTGGATCGCCCCGATGCGGGCGCACGCGAGCATCGCGACGACCGCCTCGGGGATCATCGGGAGGTAGATCGCGACCCGGTCGCCGTCCCGGACCCCGAGCGCCCCCAGCGCGTTCGCGGCGCGGGACACCTCCGCCTGGAGGTCGGCGTACGTGAGGTCGCGGCTGTCGTCCTCGGGCTCGCCCACCCAGTGGAGCGCGACGCGGTCGCCGCGCCCGTTCTCGACGTGCCGGTCCACGCAGTTGTAGGCGGCGTTGAGGGTCCCGCCCACGAACCACTTCGCGAACGGCGGGTCGTCCCAGTCGAGGACGCGGTCCCAGCGGCGCTCCCAGCTCAGGCGCTCGGCGGCCTGCTCCCAGAACGCCTCCGGGTCGGCCGCGGCCCGGGCGTAGGCGTCGGCGGTGACGTTGGCGTGCGCAGCGAGCTCGGGCGGCGGCGCGAACCGGCGGTTCTCGTGGAGCAGGTTGGACAGGGTCTCGTCAGTCACGATGGTTCACTTCCGTCCGTCGCGCGGCTCAGCGCGGGCCCGTGGGGAGGACGGGGCGCTTGTTCGTGAACGCCAGCACCCCCGCGAACGACGCGTACCAGGCCACCAGCGCGGTCGCGACACCGAACCAGCCGCCCGCCTTGGTGAGGCCCGACGTGTCGGTGAGGTCGGCGAGCGCGAGCAGCAGGAACGTGACCGTCAGAAGCCCGAACACGGCGATCAACGCCCCCGACGTGCGCAGCGAGGCGAGGAACATGTACGCCGTGAAGATCGCCCAGGCGAGCAGGAACAGCCCGATCCCGTGCCCGGCGTCCTTGGGGTCGACCCCGCTGAGGTCGGTGTGACCGGTGAGGTACCAGAACGCGATCCAGAACGCGCCGAACGACGTGAACGCGGTGGCGCCGAACGTGTTGCCCTTGGCGAACTCCCACATTCCCGCGAGCATCTGCGCGATGCCGCCGTACGCGAGCGCCAGCCCGAACACGACGGGCTCGGCCTTGAACAGCCCGGTGTTGGTGAAGCTGAGCACGAACGTCGTCAGCGCGAACGCGGCGAGCCCGAGCGGCGCGGGGTCGGCGAACGCGGCGGCGCCGCGGGGCGGTTCGGGTGCGGGCGGCGTCGTGACGTCGCGCGGGGGATTCACAGCGGTCATGAACACTCCTCCTTGAGCGTGGCCTCGGCTCCGAGGCGCCACCGACGCTAGTGACCGGGGCGGGTGCCCGGTACGCCCCGTGCCGCCGGATCGGTGAGCGGCCCGCCCGCTGCGACGAGCGTCGTCGGCGGTGCGACGAGCGGTGCTTCTGCTGCGACGAGCGACGAGGTCAGTCGTCGGCGCCGCGGGCGCGGAAGCCGTCGCGGTCGAGGACGACGGCCTCCGGGGTGTGGAGCCGGACCATGATCCGGGCGACGTGGGGCGGACGCGCACCGCGCGTGAGCAGCGAGACGACGACCATCGTCGCGAATGCGGCGGGCACGGTGACCAGAGCGGGCTGCGCGACCATGACGCCCGGCCCGCCGCCCGGTACCGCGCCCGTCGTGACGGTCAGCACCGCCGCGGTCGACAGCACCCCGCCGACGACCATCCCCGCGACGGCGCCGGGCGACGTCAGGCCGCGCCACCAGATGCCGAGCAGGAGCAGCGGGCACAGCGTCGACGCGGCGACGACGAACGCGAGCTCGACGGCCTGCGCGACGGCGAGCCCGCTCGTCAGGAGGGTGAGCGCGAGGGCGCAGGCCGCGACCGCGGCGCCGGCCACCTGGAACGCGGGCACCGGGGGTAGCCGCCGCCCGATGACGTCCTGCCCGACGACGCCCGCGATCGACAGCACGAGCCCCGACGACGTCGACAGGAACGCGGCGAAGGCGCCCGCGGCGAGCACCGCGACGAGGACGTCGCCGAGCGTCCCGCCGACGACGTGCCCGGGCAGCGTGAGGATCGCTGCGTCGGCTGCCCCGGTCCCGGGCGTGGGAGTCTCGGGCAGGTACGCGCGGGCCAGCGCCCCGTAGACGGGCGGCAGCACGTAGAACACGCCGAGCAGCGCGAGCACGACGACGGTCGTGCGGCGGGCGGCCCGGCCGTCGCGGTTCGTGTAGAACCGGACGGCAACGTGGGGCAGCCCCATGGTGCCGAGGAACAGCGCGACGACGAGCGAGTACGTGACGTAGAGGCCCTGGCCGCCGTGCACGGGCTCGAGCCAGCCGGGGTCGCGCAGCCGCTCCACGACGACCTGCCCGCCGCCCGACCGGCGCACGAGCAGGAACGCGAGCGGCAGGCACAGGGCGACGAGCTTGAGCCAGTACTGGAGCGCCTGGGCGAGGGTGATGCTGCGCATCCCGCCGACGGTGACGTTGACGAGGACGACGGCCGCGACGATCGCGGCCCCGACCCACGTCGGCGCGCCCGTCAGGATGCGCAGCGTGAGCCCGGCCTCGCGGAACTGGGGCACGAGGTAGAGGACCGCCACGACGACGACCGCCGTGCTCGCCGCGGTCCGGGCGGCGCGCGTCCCGAGCCGCAGCTCCGCGAAGTCGGGCAGCGTGTACGCGCGCGAGCGCCGCAGCGGGGCGGCGACGAAGAGCAGGAGGAGCAGGTAGCCGGCCGTCCACCCGACGGGGTACCAGAGGCTCGTCGCGCCGCGGGACAGCACGAGCCCCGCGATGCCCAGGAACGACGCCGCCGACAGGTACTCGCCGCTCACCGCCGCCGCGTTGGTCGCGGGGGAGATGGCGCGGGACGCGACGTAGTACTCGCTCGGGGTCCGCGCGCGCCGGAGGCTGAAGGCGCCCGCGCCGAGCGTGAGGGCGACGACGACGACCACCCCGACGACGGTCGCGAGGGCGCGCGTGCTCACGGGCGTTCCGAGGGCGGCGGGCGCGTCTCGAGGAGCTCGACGAACGCGCGCTCGTTGCGCTCCGCGCGTCGGACGTACCAAACGGCCAGCGCGATCAGGACGGGGTAGCAGCCGGCGCCGAGCACGAGCCAGGGCAGCGTGACGCCGAGCAGGCGCACCTCGCCGAGGCCGGGCGCGACGACGAACAGCACCGGCAGGAGCCCGACGGTCACGGCCAGCACCCCGCACACGACGAGCGCGAGCCGGAGCTGGGCGCGCACGAGCGACCGGACGTACACCTCGCCGACCTGTGTCTGCGCGTCGATCTCGGAGGTGATGGTCGTGCGGCGCCGCCGGTGCGTGGGGGGCGCCGTGACGGTGACCCGGCCGGCCCGGCCGACGCGCCCGGTCGGCTCGCCGCTCACCCGGGCGCCCGGCGGGTGCGGCGCAGGGCTTCGCGCAGCGCGGGCGTGTGCCGGCGGCTCACGGGCAGCTCTCTCCCGCCGACGACGACGGCCACGCGGCCGCCCGACTCCCGCACCTCCTCGACGTGCGCGAGCGAGACGAGCACGGAGCGGTGCACGCGGACGAACCCGGCCGGCCCCCACCGCTCCTCGAGGCCCGTGACGGTGAGGCGCACCAGGTGGCTGCCGTCGCCGGTGTGGAGGCGGCTGTAGTCGCCGTGGGCCTCGACGTAGCGCACCTGGGAGCGCGCGACGAGCCGGGTGACGCCGCCGAGCTCGACGGCGATGGCGTCGTCGGGCGGGGCCGGCGGCGTCTCGGCGCGGGGCGTGGGGGTCGCCGGCGCGGGGCCGCCGCGCTCGGCGCGGATGCGGCGGACGGCCTCGCGCAGGCGCGGCTCGCGCACGGGCTTGAGCAGGTAGTCGACGGCGGACAGCTCGAACGCGGTCACCGCGTGCTCGGCGTGCGCGGTCACGAACGCGACGGCCGGCGGGTCGCGGAACCGGGCGAGGGTGGCGGCGAGCTCGAGCCCGTCGAGGCCGGGCATCGCGACGTCGAGGAACACCGCGTCGACGTCGGCGTCGCGCAGCACCCGCAGCGCGTCGGGGACGGACCCGGCCGCCAGGATCGGCCCGACGCGCGGGTCCCGGCCCAGCAGGTAGGCGAGCTCGTCGCGGGCGGGGGCCTCGTCGTCGACGACGAGCACGCGCAGCGGCGCCGTCATACGGCGACCCCCGGCGCGACGCCGGGCGCGAACTTCGGGATCCGCACGCTCACCTTGGTGCCAGCGCCCGGCGCCGTCTCCACCACGACCCCGTACTCGTCGCCGAACACCGACCGCAGGCGCTCGTCGACGTTGTGCAGGCCGAGCGAGTCGAGGGTCGTGTCGCCCGCGAGGACCCGGCGGATGCGCTCGGGGTCCTCGCCGACGCCGTCGTCCTCGACGGTGATGACGGCCTCGCGGTCGAGGTCGCGCGCCCGGATGGTCACGCAGCCGCCCTCGGGCTTGGGCGCCAGCCCGTGCCGGACGGCGTTCTCGACGAGCGGCTGCAGGCACAGCACCGGCAGCACCACGGGGAGCACCTCGGGCGCGATCCGCACGTGGACGCCGATCCGCCCGCCGAACCGCGCCTGCTCGAGCACGAGGTAGCGCTGCACGGACTCGAGCTCCTCCTCGAGCGTCGTGAAGTCGCCGAGCCGCCGCAGCGAGTAGCGCGTGAAGTCGGCGAAGTCGAGCAGCAGCTCGCGCGCCCGATCGGGGTCGGTGCGCACGAACGACGCGATCGCCGTCAGGGCGTTGCACACGAAGTGCGGCGAGATCTGCGCCCGCAGGGCCCGCAGCTCCGCTTCGATGAGACGGGAGCGCGACAGCTCGAGCTCGCCGCGCTCGAGCTGGGTCGAGACCCAGTCCGCGAGCTCCGTCGTGGCCCGCACCAGGGCGGCCTGCGCATCGGGTGCGTACACCTGGAGCGTCCCGACGACGACGTCGTCGACCGTGAGCGGCGACACCACCACGTGGCGTACCGGGCACGGCCCGTCGCAGCCCAGCTCCCGGTGCCCGACGACGTCCGTGCGCCCGTGCGCGACCCCCGCCGTCGCGAGGGCGTGCGCGTCCGCGCGGTGGGTGTCGTCGCCGTCCCAGGCGAGCAGGGTCTCGGTGTCGGTGAGCGCCACGGCGTGCGCCCCGACGAGGGTGCGCAGGTGGCGGACCGAGTTCTCCGCGGAGGCCGGCGTGAGGCCGTCGCGGAACGCCGTGGCCATGAGCGAGGCGGTGTGGAGCGTCTCGAACGTGGCGCGGTCGGCGTCGCTGCCGAGGTGCTGCCCGCGCAGCCATGACCGCCGTGTCATGCGGAACAGGGTACGACCCCGCTCCGTGAAGGTCGGACGTAGCGCGACCCACCTCCACAGTTCCGGTCCGTCCGACCGGCAGCGGACCGGTTGCGGAGGCGGATCAAGCCCTGAGCCTTGGGGGCGGGTGGTCCCCTGGCCGGCTGTGTAGGTGGGTCGCGCTACCTCGCCGACGTCGGGCGTGCGTAGCGGCACCAGCCACCACAGTCCGGTCGCTCTGCCTGGCCCGCGGGTCGCAGATCAAGGCCCTGACCTTGACGCCCGGCGGCGGTCGGGGGCGTCCGTGTCGGGCTGTGGTGGCTGGTGCCGCTACGCCGGGCGCCGCGCCGGCCGCTACACGCTCAGCGTGAGCCACTCCTCGTCGCGGACGTACCCCAGCCGGTCGTTCGCCGCCATGATCGCAGGATTGTCGAAGGACCCTCCGGTCCGGAGCCGCATGACGCCGGCCCGGACGAGGGCGCTGACGGACAGTGCCTTGACGGCGGTCGACAGCCCGCGGGCGCGCCACGCCGCCGCCACGACGGTGAAGTCGGTCTCGGCGAGATCCCCGTCGACGTCGACGAAGGTCATGGCCACCAGCTCGGCGTCGACCTTCGCGCCGAACGCGCGCCGCTCGGGGGTGGGTGTCGCTGTCTCGGGCGTCAGCGGCCGATGAGTCGTCGCGACGTCGCCGGGATAGTCGGCCCCTGTTGCGTCGTCGAGTCGCAGGATCGCCGGAAGGTCGTCGGCCGTCAGCTCACGAATCGCCGCGACGTCGACGGCTCGCAGGAGCCGCTCGAGGCGACGCAGGTCGACGGTGTCGGCATCCAGCCCGGCGCCCCAGGACCGTGCCACCACCCGTGCGCCACGGGCGATCGCCGCGCGGGCCTCGGGACTGGAGGCCGGGACGATGAGCTTGGGCTCCAGCATGGGCTGAGGATATCGGGCCGGCGGCGCAGCCTTCGGCGGGCGCGCCTGGTCGTGTGACGCGTCCGACCCGTGGGCTCCCACGCTCGTCGACACCTGCGCCGGTAGTCTCGGTCGAGATCGCCCGACGCGCGCCGAGCCGCCGGGTCCGCCTGCCTCCCATCCGGAGAAGGAGCTGCCGCATGGCTGCCGCGCTGCGCGTCGTCGTCGCCGTCAAGTACGTCCCGGACATCCAGTCCGCCCGCGCGTTCGAGGACCGCCGCCTCGTCCGCACGAGCGACGACGGCACCCTCAACGAGCTCGACGAGAACGCGGTCGAGGCCGCGCTCCGGCTCGTCGAGGCCCTGCCGGAGGACCCGCGCGAGGGCAGCGAGGTCGTCGTCGTGACGGTAGGCCCTCCCGACGCGGAGGCGGCGCTGCGCAAGGCCTACCAGCTCGGCGCGGACCGCGCGGTCCACGTCGTCGACGACGCGCTCGCGGGCTCGGACTACCACGGCACCGCCGTGGCGCTCGCGGCCGCGGTGCAGCGCCTGCACGACGAGCGCCCCGTCGACCTCGTGCTCACGGGCATGGCCGCGCTCGACGGCCTCGGCTCCGTGGTGCCCACGCTGGCGGGGTCGTGGCTCGGCTGGCCGTCGATCGGGCTCGTCACGGCGTTCTCGTTGGACGACGGCGAGGCACCCACGCTGACCGCGACCCGCGAGCTCGACGGCGTCACCGAGACGGTCACCGTCCCGCGCCCCGCCGTCGTGTCGGTCACGGACCACGCGAACGACCCGCGGTTCCCGAACTTCAAGCTCATCATGGCGGCGCGCAGCAAGCCGGTGGAGGCGTGGTCGCTCGCCGACCTCGAGGAGCCGCTCGAGCGGTTCGCCGAGGACTCGGGCCTGCCGCTGCCCGGCGTCGGCGGGGCCGGCGCGCGTGCCCGCACGACGAGCGCCGAGCCGCGGCCGCCGCGCCCGGAGACCGAGGTCGTCACCGACAAAGGCGAGGGCGGCGTCGCGCTCGCCGAGTTCCTCATCCGCAACGAGCTCGTCTGAGAGGCCCGGAGATGACCAGCTCTCGCCGCACCGTCCTCGTCCACCTCGACACGCCCGCCGCAGAGCTCAGCAGCTCCGCGCTCGAGCTCCTCACGCTCGCCCGTTCGCTGGGCCGCGTCGAGGCCGTCGCCCTCGCGTCGCCCTCCCTCACGACCCTCGCCCAGCTCGGCGCGTACGGCGTCGAGCTCGTGCGCCAGGCGGAGGTGAGCGAGGACCTCGGCCCCGAGGCGGCGCACTCGACCGCGCTCGTCGGTGAGGCGCTCGCCCGGGCCGCGGACGTGTCGGGGGCCGGCGTGGTGCTGCTGTCCTCGACCTTCCCCAACAAGGAGGCCGCCGCGCGTCTCGCGTTCCTCGCCGGCGCCGGACTGGTGATCGACGCCGCGGGCGTCTCGGTCTCCGAGGACGGCCACGTCGTCGGCGCCAAGCGTGTCCTCGCGGGCACGTGGGACACCGCGTGCGAGGTCGTGACCGACGTCGCCGTCCTCACGGTGCGGGCGAACGCCGTCGTCCCCGAGCCTGCTGAGGCGGCCGTCGAGACGACGGTCGAGGGCTTCGCCGTCGAGCCGTCCCCCCTCGCGAAGGCGGGGGTCCCGACGGCCCGCGAGGTCCACGCGCCCGAGCACGCGGACGGCCCCGCTCGTCCCGCCCTGGCGGAGGCTGCGTACGTCGTCGCGGGCGGCCGCGGGACGTTCGGCGACTTCACGCCCGTCGAGGACCTCGCGGACGCGCTCGGCGCGGCCGTGGGCGCGACGCGCGACTGCGTCGACGAGGGTTGGATCGGACACGACGCCCAGATCGGCCAGACGGGCGTGACGGTCGCACCGCGTCTCTACGTCGGCGCCGGGATCTCGGGAGCGCCGCACCACCGCGGCGGCATGCAGGCGTCGCAGGTGATCGTCGCGGTCAACAACGACCCCGACTGCCCGCTGTTCGAGATCAGCGACTTCGCCGTCGTCGGGGACCTTCACGAGGTGCTGCCGCAGGCCGCCGAGCGGATCAGGGAGCACCGCGCCGGCTCCGCCTGACCGGCGGACCTCGCGCCGACCGAGCGGGTCCTGCGTCGAGCACGCGGGCAGGCGCCGCTTGATCGACGTCGGACCCTCTGGCTCGGCGTGGCTGGTCATCGGAACGGTCCGGGCCTGTCACCCGCGGCCCGTAGGGTCCCGGGTATGGCCGACGTCACGCCCCAGGTCCTCAACCGGACCCTGCTCGCGCGCCAGCACCTGCTCGAGCGCGTGCCCGCGGGCGCGCCGCTCGCCGACCCGGTCGCCATGACCGCGCACCTTCTGGGCCTGCAGGCGCAGGAGCCTCTTCCGCCGTACCTGTCGGTCGCGGCGCGCGTCGGCGGCTTCGACCCGCGTGACCTCTCGCGCGCCCTCGCCGAACGTCGAGTGCTGCGGGTGCTGCTCATGCGCGGGACCATCCACACCGTCACCGCCGACGACGCGCGCCTCCTGCGCCCCCTGATCCAGCCGTTCCTCGACAAGGTCTCGCGCAACAGCGGCGCGAGCCGCCCGGCTGCGCACGTCCCGCTCGCGGACCTGGTCGAGGCGGGGCGGGCGCTGACGGCCGACGGGCCCGTCCCCGTGAGGACGCTCGGCACCGCGCTGGCCGAACGCTTCCCCGACGCGCCGCCGTCGGCGCTGGTCAACCGGCTCCGGGAGGGTGCGGCCCTCGTCCAGGTTCCCCCGCGCGGGCTGTGGGGTCGTCCCGGCGGCGTCGCGTACGTGACGCTCGAGTCGTGGCTCGGCGAGCCCGACGGCGCGTTCGACCTCGGTCCGGAGCCCGACCCCGAGACGCGGACGACGGCGCTCGCGGCGGTCGTGCGCCGCTACCTCGCGGCGTTCGGGCCCGGCACGCCCGCCGACGTGACCACCTGGTCCGGCATCACGGGCATCCGCGCGGTCTTCGACGCCCTCGGCGACGAGCTGGTCCCGCACCGCACGGACGACGGCCGGACGGTGTGGGACCTCGCGGGCGCGGCGCTCGCGGACCCGGACGTGCCCGCGCCGCCTCGGCTGCTGGGACGCTATGACAACGTGTGGCTCTCCCACGCGGGCCGCGACCGGGTCACCCCGCCCGACGCGCGCCGACGCTGGATGGGGTCGAACGGAGGGGTCGGGAGCGTGGTGCTGGTCGACGGCGTGATGGCGGGGCTGTGGTCGACGGCGGAGGGTCGCGTCGAGGTCGAGCTCTTCGACCGCGTGACGCGCGCGCAGGGGGCGGAGCTCGACGCCGAGGCGGCACGGGTCGAGGCGCTGCTCGCGACGCCGGCGGACGAGAGCGTGGCCGCGTGAGCGCGGCGCCGGTCTCGCGCGACGACCACCTCCTCCTCGTCCCGTCCCCGGCGCACGACGCGCTCCTGGTGCAGGTCGACGACACGGGGGAGCGGCGCTGGCCCACCGTGACCGGCGGTCGGCTGCGCGAGCTCGACGAGGTGCTGGCCGACGTCGGCCGCCTGGCCGGCTCCGGTCTGGTGTTCCTGCGGTCCGCCGGCCGGGCGGAGGAATCCCTGGGCGAACCGGGCGCAGCAGCGGGGGCCGGGCAGAGCCCGACGCGCCGCACCGTGCTGCTCGTCTTCGACGCCCTGGCCGTCCCCCCGGCGGACCTGCCGGGTCCGGGCCGGTGGGCGTGGTGCCCGCTCGACGACGCCGCGTCCGTCGGTCCGGCGCTCCCGGCGGCGCTGGAGGTCCCGTTCGCGCGGTGGGTCGACGAGCTGCGTGGCGCCCCGGCGCCGGCCCAGCGTCCGGCGTGGTCGAACCCTGGCGGGATCGCGCCCTTCCTCGCCTGGCTCGACGAGGAGGTGCGGGCGACCGGCGCCGCGCCGCAGGGCGACCCCGAGGTGCTGCAGCAGTGGGGGGTCTCTCTCGTGGTCCGGCAGCGGACCGACCGGGGGCCGCTGTTCGGCAAGGCGGTGGGCGCGGTCTTCGCGACCGAGCCCACGATCACGCGACTCCTGGCCCGGGACGCGCCGGGCTCGGTCCCGGACGTCCTCGCCCTCGACGAGGAGCGCGGCTGGGTGCTGCTCGCCGACGCTCGCATCCGGCCGATCGCGGGCGCCGAGGCGGCCGAGGGTCTCCGCGCGCTGGCCCGGCGGCAGCGCGCCTGGATCGGCCGGACGGACGCGCTGCGCGCCGCCGGGTGCCCCGACCGCGGCCCGGCGACGCTCGCGGACGACCTGGCGGCGTCCCTCGAGGACCTCGAGCTCGCCACCGAGCTCGCGCCCGTCCGGGGGCTCGACGGGACGGAACGGGCGCGGCTGCGCGCCCTGCTCCCGGCGTTCGCCGACCTGTGCCGCGAGGCCGAGGACGACGGCGCGCCGCTCACGCTGCTCCACGGCGACTGCCACCCCGGCAACGTGGGCGTCCGCGACGACGGGTCGGTGTGCATCCTCGACTGGTCCGACGCGGCCGTCGGGCACCCGTTCGTGGACGTCGACGTGTGGCTGAGCCACGTCGCCGACGACGAGCGTGGCGCTCTGCGGGACGCCTACCTCGCCGAGTGGCCCGAGGTCGCCGACGGCGAGGCGGCGCTGCTCCGCGCCGACGTCCTGTGCGCGGCGTACCAGGTGGTGACGTCGCAGCGGCTCCTGCGGGCGCTCGAGGAGGACGAGTGGCCCGGGTTCGCGAACGGGATGTCGTTCTGGGCGCGCCGCGTCCTCGAGCGCTACGACCTGCTCGTCGGTGCGGTGTCGCGGTCGGCCTGACGCCGGCTCGGGCGGGCGGCCGTGGTCGGGGCGGGCGAGGCGGGTGGCGTGCGCGCGGTCTTCCATCCGCGGCCCTCGTTCCTCGGGCCGCTCCCGCCAGGCCCGTCCACGACCGCGCGCACACCACCCGCCTCGCCCTGACGCGCTCGGCCCGTCTCCGCGGACGGTCGCCCGGCCGAGGCCGCAGCGACGCCGGGCCCGCCGATGGTGACGTTGCGTTCGCCGACGGTGACGTGCCGCCCGCGGTGGCCGGCGGCCACCATGCGATCAGCCACGACCCGCGCGCTCGACCATGCGGTCGTCCACCCGGCACTCGCCGACCATGCGCGCATCCCCCTTGTCGGCGCCGAGCATGGGCGCAGCCGCATGCTCGGAGTGAGGGGTCGTGCACAGCCGCATGGTCGAGGCTGCGCGCCGCTGACCACGCCACCGTCCGCGAAGGGTGCGGTGCCGCGTCAGCCGCCGGCGAAGGGCGGGAGCAGGTCGACGACGGCGCCCGCCGACACGGCCGCGTCGCCCTCGGCCCTGATTCCGTCGACGAGCACCGAGCACCGCGCGATCACGTCGGCGGCGTCCGGTGCCTCGGCGAGCAGGCCGGTCAGCAGCTCGCCGACCGTCGAGCCGGGCCGGGCCGAGACGTCGAGCTCCGACCACCCGAGGGCGGCGCGAGCCGCGGCGAACGCGCGCACGCGCACCGTCGGCCCCGCGGCCAGGCGTTCGGCTTCCGTCGGGGCCGAACGTTCGTCCGTCGTCGTCACCTGGTGTCCTCCCTCAGCCGCCGATGGCGCTCATGGTCCGCTCGGGCTGCGTGAAGCCCGGCGCGCTCATCCCGTGCCCCGCGCCCTTGCCCCACATCGCCGTGCGCCACGCGTCGGCGAGCTCGCTGTCCGACGCCCCGGCTCGCAGCGGGCCCAGCAGGTCCGTCTCCGTGTGCGCGAACAGGCAGCTCCGCACGCCGCCCTCCGCGGTGAGGCGGGTGCGGCGGCAGTCCGCGCAGAACGGCTCCGTCACCGACGCGATGATGCCGACCGTGCCGAGCCTGGGTGTCGCCGCCTGGCCGGACCCGCCACCGGGCCCCCGGGTGAGTACCGCGAAACGCTCGGCCGGCGCGCCGTCGCGCGGGGCGTCGTCGGGCACGAGCGTGAAGCGCTCGGCGAGCAGGTCGCGGACCTGCGCCGCGGTGACCATGCTGGTGCGCGACCAGCTGTGGTCGGCGTCCAGGGGCATCTGCTCGATGAACCGCAGCTCGAACCCACGCTCGAGGCACCAGGTGAGCAGGTCGGCGGCGTGCTCGGCGTTGACGCCGTGGACGAGGACGGCGTTGACCTTGACGACGTCGAACACCTCGGCGGCCGCGGCGAGCCCGGCGAGCGTGCGCTCCAGGAAGGGCCGGCGCGCCATGGTCGCGAACGTGTCCGGGTCGAGCGTGTCGAGGGAGACGTTGACGCGGTCGAGGCCCGCGTCGCGCAGGGCGCGGGCGCGGTGGTCGAGCCCGACGGCGTTGGTCGTGAGCGAGAGCTCCGGACGGTCGGGGAGCGCGGCGCAGTCCCGGACGATCTCCACGAGGTCGCCGCGCAGCAGCGGCTCGCCGCCCGTGAACCGGACCTGCCGGACCTCGAGGTCGCGGGTGGCGATCCCGACCAGCCGCACGATCTCCTCGCGCGTCATCACGGCGTCGCGGGGGAGCGTGGGCAGACCCTCCGCAGGCATGCAGTACGTGCAGCGCAGGTTGCACCGGTCCGTCAGAGAGACACGCAGGTCCGTCGCGGCGCGATCGAACCGGTCCACGAGTCCCGGGGCGTCGGGGCGGTCGGTCGGCAGCGCGCGCCCGCCGCTCCCACCCCGGGGGCGCGCCTGCGGCGCGACGGTGGGGAGCCCGAGCGAGACGACGGCCATCACCCCATCCTGCCCCGTCGGGCGCGGCGAATCACCTTCTCACCGGTGGTGCGGCTGCGCTGCGAGATCCCTGACATGCAACCGCAAGGCGAGCGACCCAGCAGAGCCGCAGATGCGACGCTAGGGTCGGTCGCATGACGCATCTGCGAATCAGCGAGGCGGCCCGCCTCCTCGGGGTGAGCAGCGACACCGTGCGCCGCCACATCGCCGGCGGCCTCCTCCGGGCCGGCACGGACGACGGCGGCCACCGCGTCGTCGACGGCGCCGACCTCGCCCGGTTCGTCCGCGAGCACGCGCAGGCCCCCGACGACGGCGCCGCCGGCTCGGCGCGCAACCGGTTCGTCGGGCTCGTGACCGCGCTCACCGTCGACGGCGTCATGGCGCAGGTCGAGGTCCAGGCCGGGCCGCACCGCGTCGTGTCCCTCATCAGCGCCGAGGCCGTGCGGGAGCTCGGGCTCGAGGTCGGCGACATGGCGACCGCCGTCGTGAAGGCCACGTCCGTGATGATCGACACCCCGAAGGGGATCCGATGAGTCCGAGGGCCCTCCCCGCGCTGGGCGCGGTCGTGCTGGCGGGGGCGTTCGCGCTCACGGGGTGCTCGTCCGACGGCGGGGCCTCGGGCGCGAGCCCGACGAGCGGGGAGCGGACGCTCGTCGTGGACGCCGCGGCGTCGCTGACGGGCACGTTCACCACGATCGCGCACGACTTCGAGGCCCAGCACCCCGGGGTGACGGTCAAGCTGTCGTTCGCCGGCTCGTCGGACCTGGTCGCGCAGATCCAGGAGGGTGCGCCGGCCGACGTGTTCGCGTCCGCCGACGAGCCCAACATGAAGAAGCTCACCGACGCGAGCCTCACGGCCGCCGACCCGGTGAGCTTCGCGACGAACGTCCTGACGATCGTCACGCCGCCCGGCAACCCCGCGGGCATCACGTCGTTCCAGGACCTCGCGGGCAAGGACGCCCAGGTCGTGGTGTGCGCGCCGCAGGTGCCGTGCGGCAACGCGACCCAGGAGGTCGAGGCGGCCACCGGGGTGACGTTGAAGCCGGTGAGCGAGGAGTCGAGCGTGACCGACGTGCTCGCCAAGGTGACGTCGGGCGAGGCCGACGCGGGCGTCGTCTACGTGACCGACGCGAAGGCGGCGCTCGCGAAGAAGGCGGGCTCGGTCGAGCAGGTCGACTTCCCCGAGTCGTCCAAGGCCGTCAACACGTACCCGATCGCCGCGGTCAAGGGCAGCAAGCACGCCGACCTCGCGGACGAGTTCGTCCAGGCGGTGACCGGGGAGCAGGGGCAGCAGGTCCTCCAGCAGGCGGGCTTCGGTGCCCCCTGACCGGACCGTCACGCCCCGCCTGCCGTGGTGGGTCGTCGCGGTCGCTGTCGTGGGGATCGCGTTCGTCGTCGCGCCCGTCGTGGTCATGGCCACGCGGGGTGACTGGGTGCACTTCTGGTCGCTCGTCACGTCCGACGCGTCGCTCGACGCGCTGCGCCTGAGCCTGTTCACGTCCGTGCTCAGCACGGCGGTCTGCGTGGTCGTCGGGGTCCCGGTCGCGGTCGTGCTCGCGCGCACCCGGTTCCCCGGCCGGTCCGTGGTGCGGGCGCTCGTCCTGCTCCCGCTCGTCCTGCCGCCCGTCGTGTGCGGGCTCGCGCTCCTGTACGCGTTCGGGCGGCGCGGCCCGATCGGGCACGTGCTCGACGACGCGGGGGTCTCGATCGCCTTCACGACGACCGCCGTCGTGATCTCGCACGTCTACGTCGCCCTCCCGTTCCTCGTGCTCACGCTCGAGGGCGCGCTCCGGGTTCGGGGCACGGGGCCCGAGCTCGCGGCCGCGTCCCTGGGTGCGGGCCCGAGCCGCACGTTCTGGCTCGTGACCCTCCCGTCGGTCGCGCCGGCGCTCGCGGGCGGCACCCTCCTGGCCTTCGCGCGCTCGCTCGGCGAGTTCGGCGCGACCCTCACGTTCGCGGGCTCCCTGCAGGGCGTGACACGCACCCTGCCCCTCGAGATCTACCTGCAGCGGGAGACCGACCCCGACGCCGCCGTCGCGCTCTCGATGCTGCTCGTCGTCGTCGCGGTCCTCGTCGTCGCCCTCGTGCACTCGGCCGGCGGCACCCGCAGCTTCCGGCGCGGCCTCGCAGGGAGTGTTGCCGCATGAGCGCCCCGCCGCCCCTCGGGCTGCGCGTCACCGTGCACGACGACGCCCGCGACGTCCACCTCGACCTCGCCGTCGCGCCCGGACGGACCCTCGCGGTGGTCGGCCCCAACGGCGCCGGCAAGTCCACGCTGCTCTCCGTGGTGGCCGGCCTCTACGTGCCCACCGCCGGGCGCGTCGTCCTCACGGGTGCGTCCGACGGTGCCGGTGCGTCCGACCGCGTGCTCACCGACACCGAGCGCGGGGTCCTGGTTCCCCCCGAGCGTCGCGGCGTCGTGCTGCTGGGGCAGCGCCCCGAGCTCTTCGGGCACCTGAGCGTCCGTGCGAACGTCACGTTCGGGCCGCGGTCGGCGGGGCTGCGTCGCGCCGACGCGCGCGAGGTCGCCGCCCGCTGGCTCGACGCGGTGGGCGCGGAATCGCTGGCGCGGCGGCGTGCGCGGGCCCTGTCCGGCGGGCAGGCGCAGCGCGTCGCGATCGCCCGGGCGTTCGCGGCGGACCCGAGCGTGGTCCTGCTCGACGAGCCGCTCGCCGCCGTCGACGCGCCGTCGGTGCCGCACCTGCGCGAGGTCCTGCGCCGCGCGCTCGCCGCCACGACCGCGCTGGTCGTCACGCACGACGTCGCGGACGCGCTGGCGCTCGCGGACGACGTCGTGGTCCTGGACCGGGGCCGCGTCGTCGAGCACGGTCCCGCCGCGGAGGTCCTCGACGCCCCGCGCAGCGCGTTCCTGCGCCAGCTGCCGGGGTCGTCGTCGCTCGGGGCGGGCGGGAACCGGGGTGAGCAGGGAATACTCGGCGCCGTGAGCACACCGGCACCGGACGGCACGACCCACACGGGCGAGAGCGAGGCGGAGGGCGCCGAGCACGCCCGCCGGACGGTCGAGCAGCACGCGTGGCGGGTCGCCGCCGCGGTGCGTCCAGCACTCGCGGCGCTCGCCGCGGCGGACCGGACGGTCGAGCTCGCCGTCGCGGACGCCGTCGCCGACCCACGGCCGCGCGTCCTCGCGGCCGACGCCGTGGCGTCCGTCGCGACGCCGGGCTTCGACAACGCCCAGATGGACGGGTACGCGGTGCGGTCGTCCGACCTTCTCGGCGCGTCCGCGACGTCGCCGGTCGCGCTCGTGGTCACAGAGCCGATCCCCGCCGGGCACGTGGGCGCCGCGCTCGGTGCCGGCACGGCGGCCCCGATCATGACGGGTGCGCCCGTTCCCGACGGCGCCGACGCCGTCGTGCGGATCGAGGACGTCCTCCCGCCCCGGTTCGGGCAGCCGACCGGGGAGCGCGTGTCCTTCACCGCCCCCGTGGACGCGGGGACGTTCGTGCGTCCGGCGGGCAGCGACTCGGCGGCCGGGGACGTCCTCCTCCCCGCCGGGTCGTCGCTGGGGCCGGCGCAGCTCGGTGCGCTCGTGGCGTCGGGGGTCGGGGCGGTGCGGGTCGCCGCGACGCCCCGCGTGCTGCTCGTCAGCACGGGCAGCGAGGTCCGCGCGGCCGACGAGCCGCTCGGTCCCGGGCAGGTGCACGACGCCAACGGCGCGTCGCTCGCCGCGGCCCTGCGCATCGCAGGCGCAGAGGTCAGGACGTGCACCGTCGCCGACGACGTCGCCGCCTTCCGGGCCGCGCTCGCCGAGCCCGGGGACGAGAGCTGGGCCCCGGACCTCGTCGTGACGACGGGCGGCGTGTCGGCGGGCGCCTACGAGGTGGTGCGGCTCGCGGTCGGCGCGCTCGCCGAGGAGGGCCTCGCGGACGCGTGGTTCGGGCACGTCGCGATGCAGCCGGGCGGGCCGCAGGGCCTGGTCACCGTGGGCGCAGCAGCCGTCGGGCCTCCCGGGCCGAGCCGTGACGCCGGACGGCCCGTGCCGCTCGTCGCCTTCCCCGGGAACCCGGTCAGCGCGCTCGTCTCGTTCGAGCTGTTCCTCCGGCCCGTGCTCGCGCAGGCCACGGGGCTGCGGCCCGTGCGCCGCGGCACCGGCCGCGCCCCGCTCGCCGACGCTGTCGACTCGCCGCCCGCCGTCCACCAGGTCCGCCGCGGGACGCTCGACGACGCCGGTCGGGTCGTCCTCGTCGGGGGCCCCGGCTCGCACCTGCTTGCCCGGTACGCGGCGGCTACGGTTCTCGTACACGTCCCGCTCGGCGTCGCCCACCTCGACGCGGGGGACGAGGTCGAGTACGAGGAGATCGGATGACCGACGCCGCGAAGCACGGGCTCACGCACTACCGCGAGGACGGCGCCGCCGTCATGGTGGACGTGTCCGCGAAGGACGTGACGGCACGCGAGGCCACCGCGACGGCGGTGCTCCTGACCCGGCCGGACGTCGTCGGGCGGATCGCGTCGGGCGACCTGCCCAAGGGCGAGGCCGTCGCGGTCGCGCGCGTGGCCGGCATCCTGGCGGCCAAGCGCACCCACGAGCTGGTCCCGCTGTGCCACCCGCTGCCGATCAGCGGCGTCGAGGTCGACGTCGTGCCCGCGGGCGACCGGGTCGAGCTGCGCGCGACCGTCCGCACCACGTCGCGCACGGGCGTCGAGATGGAGGCGCTGACCGCCGTCACGGTGGCCGGGCTGACCGTCTACGACATGATCAAGGCCGTCGACCGCGCCGCCGTCCTCACGGACGTGCGCGTGGTCGCCAAGTCCGGCGGTGCGTCGGGCACGTGGGTCCGGCCCGACGACGGCGCAGCCGGCCCGGGCGGCGACGCGTGAGCGCGGGGGAGGGCGGCGCGGCGCGGGTGGCGGGCGTCGTCGTCGCGTCGACGCGCTCCGCGCTGGGCACCGCGACCGACAGCACCGGACCCGCGATCCGCGAGTGGCTGGTCGAGCGGGGGTTCGTGGTCCCTCGCGTCGACGTGGTGCCCGACGGGGACGCCGTGGGCGCTGCCCTGCGGGCGTGGGTCTCCGAGGGCGCGGCCGTGGTGCTGACGACGGGCGGCACGGGGATCGCGCCCACCGACGTCACGCCCGAGCAGACGCGCGCGCTGCTCGACCGTGAGCTGCCCGGGGTCGCCGAGCGCGTCCGCGCGGCCGGTCAGGACCGGGTGCCGACGGCGGCGCTGAGCCGGGGCACCGCGGGCGTGGCGGGCGGCACCCTCGTCGTCAACCTGCCCGGGTCGCCGGGTGGCGTGCGCGACGGGCTCGCGGCGCTCGCGGACGTGCTGCCGCACGCCGTCGACCAGCTCGCGGGCGGCGACCACCCGCGCCCCTCCGATCACCCGAGCCCCACCGAGCCGGCGCCCGACGGTCCCGCACCCGGGGTCGTCCTGCGCGCGGACGTCGGCGAGCTCGCGGGCCCCGCGGCGTCGGGCCTGCTGGGCGAGCTCACAGCGCTCGTGCGGGACGACACGTCGGGCGCGGTCGCGACCTTCACCGGCTACGTGCGCGACCACGACGAGGGCCGCGGCGTCGTGCACCTGCACTACGAGGGGCACCCGGAGGCGGCGGCCGTGCTCGCGCGCGTCGCCGGCGGGGTCGCGGACCGGCACGGCGTCCGGGTCGCGGTGGTCCACCGGCTCGGCAGCCTCCGCGTGGGGGACGTCGCGGTCGTGGCGGCCGTCGCGTCAGCCCACCGCGCGGAGGCGTTCGCGGCGGTGGCCGAGCTCGTCGACGAGCTCAAGGCCCACGTGCCGATCTGGAAGGAGCAGGGCTTCAGCGACGGCACCCAGGAGTGGGTCGGCTCGCTGGGCTGAGCCCACCGGCGCGTCACATGACGTGACGTCGTCCCGGGTCGCGAGAACCCGCTTGCCACCTTCTCCCGACGCCGTCCGGCGTTGCTACGGTCCGGCCATGTCCTTCCACCTCGGTATCGCGCTCGACGGCGCAGGCTGGCACCCGGCGGCCTGGCGCGAGCCTGACGCTCGCCCCCACGACCTCCTGACCGCGGGCTACTGGCTCGACCAGGTCCACGTCGCGCAGGACGCGATCGCCGACCTCGTGACCTTCGAGGACTCGTTCGCCGTCCAGTCGACGGACCCGTTCACGCCCGACGACCGGCTCGACCGGGTACGCGGCCGGCTCGACGCGGAGCTGATCGCGGCGCGCGTCGCGCCCGTGACCCAGGGAATCGGCCTGGTCCCGACGGTCACCGTGACCCACACCGAGCCGTTCCACGTGTCGAAGGCGCTCGCGACGCTGGACTGGACGAGCCGCGGCCGCGCGGGCTGGCAGGTCCGCGTGAGCGCCGGCCGGTACCAGGCCGGGCTGTTCGGTCGCCGTGACTTCCCGGAGCTCGCGGCGCCGTTCGACCTCGACGACCCGGCGCTCGCCGCGCACGTCGCCGAGACGTTCGACGAGGCCGCCGACGTCGTGGACGCGGTCCGGCGCCTGTGGGACTCGTGGGAGGACGACGCGGAGATCCGGGACGCCGCGACCCACCGCTTCATCGACGGCGACAAGGTCCACCGCGTCGACGTCGAGTCGCGGTTCTTCTCCGTCCGGGGCCCGTCGATCACGCCGCGCTCGCCCCAGGGCCAGCCCGTCGTCACCTCGCTCGCGCACACCCGGGTCCCGTACGAGCTCGCGGCGCGGTCCGCCGACCTCGTGTTCGTGACGCCCTTCGCCGACGACGACGCCCACCGGATCCTCGGCGAGGTCCGCGCGGCGGAGCGCCGGGCCGGGCGGGATGGCGAGCCGCTGCAGGTGTGGGCGGACGTCGTCGTCGTGCTGGACGCGGAGGGCGAGACCGGTGCGGCCAGGCGGGCGCGCCTGGACGAGGCGGCCGGCGTCGTCTGGGCGACGGACACGGGGATCTACGCGGGCTCGGCGACGGCGATCGCGGACCGCGTCGAGGCCTGGCGCGACCTCGGCTTCGCGGGCGTGCGCCTGCGCCCGGCCACGATCCCCGGGGACCTGACGGCGATCGCGCGGGACCTCGCGCCCGAGCTGAGGCGCCGTGGGCTGGCCCGCGGCGCGTACGACCGGCCCACGCTGCGCGGCCTGCTCGACCTGCCGACCGACGTGCCGAGCCGCTACGCAGCCGCGCCCGCCTGAAGCGTCGCCCGCCCCCGAACGACTTCCCCCGACCCGAAGGACCGGCAATGAGCGAGACCGGCAAGCCCCGCAAGCAGATCGTCCTCGGCGCCTACCTCGGCGGCGTGAACCACCACACCCTGTGGCACCTGCCGGAGGCCGGCAGCCAGATCGAGTTCTCGTCGTTCGAGCACACGGCACGGACGGCGGAGCGCGGCAGGTTCGACTTCTTCTTCCTCGCGGAGGGCCTCGCGCTGCGCGAGCGCGACGGGCGGGTGTTCGACCAGGACGTCGTCGGGCGGCCCGACACGTTCACCGTCCTCGCCTCGCTCGCGGCCGTCACCGAGCACCTGGGCCTCGCGGGCACCATCAACGCGACGTTCAACGAGCCGTACGAGCTCGCCCGCCAGCTCGCGACGCTCGACCACCTGTCCGGGGGCCGCGCGGCGTGGAACGTCGTGACGAGCTCGGACGAGTTCACCGGCCGGAACTTCCGCCGCGGCGGCTTCCTCGAACACGCACAGCGGTACGAGCGGGCGGGCGAGGCCGTCGCACTGGTCCGCGAGCTGTGGGACTCGTGGGCGGACGACGCGGTCGTCGCGGACCGCGCGTCGGGCCGGTTCCTGCGGGGACCCGACGACGCCGGACGCTGGCCGGGGGAGTTCGAGCACCACGGAAGCCAGTTCGACGTCCGCGGACGGTTCACGGTCCCGCGGTCGCCGCAGGGTCACCCGGTGATCCTGCAGGCCGGGGTCTCGGCGCAGGGCCGGGACTTCGCCGCGGCGAGCGCGGACGCGATCTTCTCGCCGTTCACCCGCCTCGACGAGGCGCAGGCCTACTACCGGGACATCGCGGAGCGCGTCGCCCGCGCGGGCCGCGCCCCGGGCTCGGTGAAGATCGTGCCGAGCGCCTCGTTCGTGCTGGGCGACACGCCCGCCGAGGCGGAGGAGAAGGCCCGCTGGGTCCGCGACCAGCAGGTCGGCGGCCGGACGGCGCTGACGCTGCTGGAGCAGATCTGGAACCGGGACCTGTCGGCCTACGACCCCGACGGCGCGCTGCCCGACGTCGACCCCGCCGTCGGCGCGCCGCCGTTCATCGCGGGCCGCGCGCTGCTCGACGCCGACCGGCTCGCCTGGGCGAACCGCCTGCGGGCGCGCGCGGCCGAGCAGGGCTTCACGCTGCGGGAGACGGCCGTCGACCAGTTCTCGCGCGTGGAGTTCGTCGGCACGCCGCAGCAGGTCGCGGACCGGATCGACGACTTCGTGCAGAGCGACGGCTCGGACGGGTTCATCATCGGCTCGCACCTGGTGCCGACGGGCCTCGACGAGTTCGTCGACCGGGTGGTCCCGTTGCTCCAGGAGCGCGGCGCGCTGCGCACCGAGTACACGGGCACGACGCTGCGCGACAACCTGGGCCTCCCGGTGCCGGAGCGGCGGGCGGCCGAGCGGGAGGCCGAGCCCGCGCTGGCCTGACCTGCCTACCGGGCGCCGTCGAGCAGCACCTCGAGCCAGGCGGCCGCGGCGGCGCCCTGGGCACGCTGGAACGCGCGCAGCCGCGGGATCGCGGGCACGGGCGGCCGTCGCCCCGCGTCCAGGAAGAGCGCGGCGAAGCCGGCGACGACGGCTGTGACAGAGGCGTCGTCCACACCGGCTCCCTGGGGGGTGCTCCGGAAGAGCCCGTCGAGCGTGAGACCGACCTGGCGCCGATGCTCGGGGGTCGTCGGGCCTGCGAGGGGCGCGCTCAGCCCTCGGATGCCCTGCATCCCGACGCTCGGCAGCAACCCGACGACGTCGAAGAACGCGGCGCCCCGGGATGCGTGCGGCCAGTCCACCACGACGACGCCGCCGTCCGTGACGACGACGTTGTCGGCGCGCAGGTCGCCGTGCACGAGTGCGTCGCCCGCGCACGCCGTGGCGGCGCCGCCCGCGAGCTCGACGAGCTCGTCGAGCCGCCCGATGGCCCAGGGCGCGACGGCGCCGAGCGCCGGGTCGGGCTCGTCCCGTAGCCGCACCCAGCCGGCGAGGAGCCCGGCGAGGTCGGTGGGACCCTCGGGCAGGTCGAGCTCGGCCCCGTCGGTGGCGCCGAGCTGGGCGGCGGCGTCGAGGACCGCGTCCAGTTCCGCGGGGACCCAGGGCGTCCGAGGCATCCGGCCGTCGACGGGCTCGTACGCGGCCACGACCCAGGCGTCGTCGTCGTGGACCCAGAGCAGCCGGGGCACGGGCAGACCCGGTGGAAGGGCTGCTGTCCGTCGGGCCTCGGTGCGGTGGAGGCGGGCGCCGTCGGAGCCGTCGTCGACGTGCGCGGCCTTGACGAACGCGCGTACGCCCGACTCCGTCGTGAGCACGGACGCGAGTCCGGGGCTGAACCCGGTCTCGGCGCTGCGCGCGTCCACGACCCGGCCGCCGAGCCGCTGCTCGACCGCCACGCGGACGGGCGCGGGCAGCTCCGGCCAGCGCAGGCGCCGTCCCCCGGAGGGGTGCGGGACGACGTGGGGCTCGGGCGTCATCGCTGCACCGTACGGGAGGACACCGCCGCTGTTCACGTGCTTTCCGGCGGGCCGGGCTCGTTCAGAGCAGCGGCCGGACCTGCGTCCCCACGTAGCGGACGAACGCCTCGGCGTCGAAGGCCGCGTCCTCCTCGGCCGGCTGGAGCACCACGGTGTCCGCGCCCGCGTCGGCCCGTGCGCGGACGGCGTCGGCGTCGGCCCGGGCGTCACCCGTGGTGGCGAGGTTGACGACGACGACGTGTCCGTCGGCCCGGCCGGACGCGACACGCGCCTCGTCGACGACGGCCCGCGCCGTGCGGACGTCGTCGGGCGTGGAGATCGCCTCGAGGATCGTGCCGTCGGCCACCTCGCCGGTGAGCCGGACGGTCCGGGGCCCGGTGGCTGCGGACAGGACGAGCGGCGCGGCCGCGGGCGGCCAGTCGAGGGCGACGTCGTGCAGCCGGACGTACCGGCCCTCGGTCGTCACGCGCTCCCCGGCGAGGAGCGCGCGCAGCGCGGTCGCGTACTCGCGGAGCAGCGTGAGCGGCGACTCGGCGCGGTTCCCCACCTGCCCCATCCAGTCCTGGACGCCGTGGCCGATCCCGGGGACGAACCGGCCGGGGAACGCACGCTCCAGCGTGGCGACCTCCATGGCGGTGAGGGCGACGTTCCGCAGCGGCACCGGCATGACGCCGACCCCCACGCGCAGCCGGGTCGTCGCGGTCAGCGCGATGGCGGCGGCCGCGACGCCGCTCTCCTTGAAGCAGTCCTCCCAGAGCCACAGCTCGTCGACGCCGGCCTCCTCGGCGGCACGCGCGGCGGGGACGAGGAGCTCGGGAGGGCAGGTGGGCGGGAAGACGGCGCCGAGGGTGGTCATGCCCCATTCTCGCCGTCCGCCACCCACGGCGCACGGGCGTCGGCGCGATCCGGTCGGCCGCGTTCGTAGACTTGACCGGTGACCCGCGCCTACCTCGACCACGCCGCGACGACTCCCATGTCGTCGTCGGCGCTCGAGGCGATGACCACGGAGCTCGCGCGCACCGGCAACCCGTCGTCCCTCCACACCGCGGGCCGGGCGGCGCGGCGGACGGTGGAGGAGTCGCGCGAGACCCTCGCGGCGGCCGTGGGCGCGCGGCCCAGCGAGATCCTCTTCACGGGCGGCGGCACGGAGGCCGACAACCTCGCCGTCAAGGGCATCTTCTGGGCCCGGCGGAGCGGCCGCCCCGAGCGTCGCCGCATCCTGGTGTCGGCGGTCGAGCACCATGCCGTCCTCGACCCGGCGTTCTGGATGGCCGAGCACTCGGGTGCGGAGATCGTGCTCCTGCCCGTGGACGGCGAGGGCCGGGTGGACCTCGACGCGCTGCGCGAGGAGCTGGCCGCGAACGCCGCGCAGACCGCCCTGGTCTCGGTGATGTGGGCGAACAACGAGGTGGGCACGGTGCAGCCGATCCGCGAGATCGTCCAGCTCGCGCACCACCACGGCGTCCCGGTGCACAGCGACGCCGTCCAGGCGCTCGGCCAGGTGCCCGTCGACTTCGCGGGGAGCGGCCTCGACGCCATGACGGTCACCGCCCACAAGCTGGGGGGACCGGTCGGGACGGGTGCGCTCGTCGCCCGCAAGGATCTCGCCCTGACCTCGGTGCTGCACGGCGGCGGCCAGGAGCGCGGCGTGCGGTCGGGGACCCTCGACGTCGCCGGGATCCGAGCCTTCGCCGTCGCCGCGGCCGAGGCCGTCGGGGCGCTCGAGGAGCGGGCCGCCCGCTTCGCCGCGCTGCGCGACCGGCTGGTGGCAGGGATCCGCGAGCGAGTGCCCGACGCCGTCCTGCGCGGCCCCGCCGACCTCACCCTGCCGGCCGACGGGCGTTCCCCGCGGCTGCCGGCCAACGCCCACTTCACGTTCCCGGGCTGCGAGGGCGACTCGCTGCTGTACCTGCTCGACTCGGCCGGCGTCGAGGTCTCCACGGGCTCGGCGTGCCAGGCCGGCGTCCCGCGGCCCTCGCACGTGCTGCTCGCCATGGGCGTGCCCGAGGTCGAGGCGCGTGGCGCGCTGCGCTTCTCGTTCGGCGCACCCAGCAGCGACGCCGACGTCGACCTCGTCCTCGAGGTGCTGCCGGGCGTCGTCGAGAGAGCGCGGGCGGCGGGGCTCGTCTCGCTGGGCACGGGAGGTGCGCGATGAGGGTCCTGGCGGCGATGTCGGGCGGCGTCGACTCCGCGGTCGCGGCGGCGCTCGCGGTCGAGGCCGGCCACGAGGTGGTCGGCGTGCACATGGCGCTGTCGCGCACCCGCGACCAGTTCCGGACCGGCTCGCGCGGCTGCTGCTCGATCGAGGACGCGGGAGACGCCCGCCGCGCGGCCGACGTCCTCGGCATCCCGTACTACGTGTGGGACCTGTCGGAGCGCTTCGAGGAGACGGTCGTCGCGGACTTCCTGGCCGAGTACGAGGCCGGCCGGACGCCCAACCCGTGCGTGCGCTGCAACGAGCACATCAAGTTCGAGGCCCTGCTCGACCGCGCGACGGCGCTCGGCTTCGACGCCGTCGCGACCGGCCACTACGCGCAGGTCGTGGAGCGCGACGGCCGCCGCGAGCTGCACCGGTCGCCGAACACCGAGAAGGACCAGTCGTACGTGCTCGCCGTGATGGGCCCCGACCGCCTGCGCCGCGCCCTGTTCCCGCTCGGCGGCTACGCGTCCAAGGCCGAGGTGCGGGCCGAGGCGGAGCGCCGCGGCCTGTCCGTGAGCGCCAAGCCCGACTCCTACGACATCTGCTTCGTCGCCGACGGCGACACCCACGGCTTCCTGCGCGACCGGCTCGGCGCGCGGCCGGGGGAGATCGTGGACGCCGAGGGCGTGGTCCTCGGCGAGCACGACGGCGCGTACGCGTTCACGGTCGGCCAGCGCAAGGGCCTGCGGATCGACCGTCCCGCCGAGGACGGCCGCCCCCGTTACGTCCTCGACGTCCAGCCCGTCCAGAACCGGGTCGTCGTGGGGCCGGCGGAGCTGCTCACGGTCGACACGATCGCGGGCACCGGACCCGTCTGGTTCGACGGCGCCGACACGTCCGGCGCGTGGTTCGACGCCGAGGTGCAGGTCCGGGCGCACGGCGAGCCCGTGCCGGCCCGCGTCCGCGCCGCGGCGCAGGGCGGCCCCGACGACGCCGCCCCGGCACCCGGGCTCGAGGTCCGCCTCACCGGCGAGCGCCTCCGGGGCGTCGCGCCCGGCCAGTCCGTCGTGGTGTACGACGGCACGCGGGTCGTCGGCCAGGCGACCGTGTCCGCGGCCTCGCGCTCCGGCGCACCCCGCGCGGCAGCGGCCGCCCGGTGACCACGGTCTCGGGCCCCGGGCCGTTCCCGGGCACGGAGCCGCTCGCCGCCCAGCAGGCCGTCATGGACCAGCTCGTCGACGTGCCCTACGGCGTGGACGGCCTGCCGTTCCTCGTCCAGCTCCCGCAGCGCGGGGCCGGCAGCGACCCGGTGGGCCGCACGGCGAGCCTGCTCGACGAGCTCGCCGCCGAGGTCGGTCCGCACGGCTGGAAGCTCGCCGACCGGCCCGGCGCCGACCTGCGGGGCGCGGCCGCCACTCTCCGCGACGACCTCACCGCGCTCGGGGTCGCCGCCCACGGCTACACGGGACGGCTCACGGTCGGCGCGCTCGGGCCGTGGTCCCTCGCCGCACAGCTCTACCTGGCCCGCGGCGACCGCGTGCTCACCGACGCGGGAGCGGTGCGCGACGTCGCCGCGTCGCTCGCGTCCGGCCTGGCGCAGCACCTCGCCGACCTCCGCGCGCAGCTGCCCGGCCTGGGCGACGTCGTCGTGCAGCTCGACGAGCCGCTGCTCGGTCAGGTCGCGGCCGGTGTCCTCCCGACCTTCTCGGGCTACTCGCGCATCCCGGCGGTCGCCGGCCCCGAGCTGGTGGAGGGCCTGCAGCCCGTGCTCGACGCCGTCCACGCCGCCGGGGGATCGACCACGGTCCACGTCGGGCCCGCCTGGGTCGGGGTCGCGCCCGTCGTCCTGGCCGGCGCGGGCGGCGTCGGGCTCGACGTCGGCGCGTGGGACGAGCGCACCTGGGAGACGGTCGCCCGCGCCGTCGAGCGCGGAGTCAGTTTCTGGGCCGGGCTCCCGCGCGCCCGGGTCTCGCAGTGCGCGGGACCGGAGGTCGGCACGGTCGCGGACGCCCTGACCGTGCCGTGGAAGCGCGTCGGTCTGCCGGTCGCCCGGCTGCGCGACGTCGTCCTCACCACCCCCGCCACGCCGCTGCCGCCCGGCGACCAGGCCGCCCGCGACGCGCTCGGGACGCTCGTCCGCGTCGCCGAGGTCGTGGCCGAGCGGGCGGACGGGTGAGCCTGGTCCCACCGACTCGACGCGCGCCGGACGCTCGCCCGGGGCACCCTGTTCGCATGGGCACGAGCGCGCCGGCTCGCTCGGGGGCGCCCGCCGCGCGCGGACCGCGGCTCTGGCGGGTCGTCCTGTACGCCGTGCTGTGCTCGTTCGTCCCCTGGGCGCTCGGGGGAGCGTGGGCCGCGGTCACCCGGGCCCGGGAGGGGTTCCCGATCGGCGGCGGCTCCTTCGCCGGTGTCGACGCGGACCGGTGGCTGCGTTTCGCGGACGACTGGTTCATCGCCTCGTCGTACGTCCTGCCCTTCGTGGCCGCGGCGCTCGTGGCCGGCTGGGTGGTCGTCGTGCCGCAGCGCAGCCGCTGGGCGCTCGCGCTCGCGGTCACGGTGCTCGTCTCCGCGGTGGTGCTGCTCATGGCGTTCGGGGACGGGTTCGTCCACGGCGCGGGGTCGCCGTTCGGCTACGGCGTGGTCGCGCTGCTCCTGTCGGTCGTGACGCTCGACCTGCCCCTGTGCTTCGTCCTCGCCGCGTGGCTCGCCGTGCCGCTGCGCGTGCTCGCGCCGCCCGCGCGGCCGCTCAACCCTTGGCGCTGACCGGCGCGAGCGTGATGGTCGCGGTGTGCTCCTTGCCGTCGCGGAGGTAGACGGCGTCGACCTTGTCCCCGGACGTCGAGGTCACCGTCAGCCTCGCGAGGGTGGCCGTCGTCGGGGCGGTGACGTCGCCCAGCCGGGTGATGAGGTCGCCGGCCCTCAGCCCCGCCTTGTCCGCCGACCCGCCCTTGGTCACCGACTCCACGAAGAGCCCCGGCGCGACGTCGAACGCCGCGGCGGTCTCCTCGGTGACCGTCGACGCCGTCATCCCGAAGCTCGGGTGCGCGACCTTGCCGTGCGCGAGGAGCTCGTCCGTGATGGAGCGCACGGTGTCGACGGGCACCGCGAAGCCGATGCCGACGGACCCGCCGCCGGCCTGGCCCTGCTCGTTGGGGACGGTCGCGATGGCCGTGTTCACGCCCACGAGGCGGCCGTCGCAGTCCACGAGGGCGCCGCCCGAGTTGCCCGGGTTGATCGAGGCGTCCGTCTGCACGACGCCGGTCAGGACGGTCGTCCCGCCCGTGCCGGTGGGTACGGTGACCTCGCGCCCGAGCGCGCTCACGATGCCGGCGGTGACGGACCCCGACAGCCCGAGCGGCGCGCCCAGCGCGACCACCGGCTCGCCGACCTCGACGGCGTCGGAGTGCGAGAACGGGATCGTCGGCAGGCTCTCGCCGGCGTCGATGCGCAGCACGGCGAGGTCGGTCTGCGGGTCGCGGCCCACGAGCTCGGCGGCGTACGAGCGGCCGTCGGACAGCAGCACCTCGATCTTCCCGCCCTTCACGGCGGGCGTGATGACGTGGTCGTTCGTCACGACGACGCCGTCCGACCCGACGATCTCGCCGCTGCCGGTGCCGCTCCCGGACGTCCCGTGGGCGGCGATCGTGACGATGGTCGGCAGCGTGCCGGACGCGACGCTCACGGCGTCGCACGCACCGCCGCCCGACGCGTCGGCGTGACCGCCCCACACGCCGCCCGCGAACCCGAGCGCCGCCGCCGCGACGACGCCGCCCGCCACGGCCCACGGCGCCCAGCCGCGGCCGGGCCGGCGGTCCGGCTCCCCGTCTGGCGCGCGGCCCGGGGTCGGCGTGCCCTCCCCGCCGACGTCGCTCATCCGAGCCGCCCCCAGAGGAACCGGTAGGCGATCGCGGCCATGTGCGCGGCCTGCTTGTTGTCCGCGGCGCCGCCGTGGCCGCCCTCGACGTTCTCCCAGTAGGTGACGTCGCGGCCGCCGTCGAGCAGGAGCGCCGCCATCTTGCGCGCGTGCCCGGGATGGACGCGGTCGTCGCGGGTCGAGGTGGTGAACAGGACCGGCGGGTACGGCCGTGACGGGTCGACGAGGTGGTACGGCGAGAACGTGCGGACGAACTCCCACTGCGCGGGGTCGTCGGGGTCGCCGTACTCGGCCGCCCACGACGCGCCGGCGAGCAGCTTGGTGTACCGGCGCATGTCGAGCAGCGGCACCTGGCAGACGATCGCCCCGAAGAGCTCGGGGTACTGGGTGAGCATGTTGCCCATGAGCAGGCCGCCGTTGCTGCCGCCCTGGGTGCCGAGGTGCTCGGGCGTGGTCACGCCCCGCGCCACCAGGTCGCGCGCCACGGCCGCGAAGTCCTCGTAGGCGCGGTGCCGGTGCGCGGTGAGCGCCGCCTGGTGCCAGGCCGGGCCGTACTCGCCACCGCCGCGGATGTTAGCGACGACGTACGTCCCGCCGCGGGCGAGCCACGCCCGGCCGAGGCCGCCCGAGTACGACGGCGTGAGCGAGATCTCGAAGCCGCCGTAGCCGTAGAGCAGCGTGGGCCGCGCCCCGGCCGGCGCCCCCACGGGCCCGACCTGGAAGTACGGGACCCGGGTGCCGTCGTCGGACGTCGCGAAGTGCTGGGAGACCGTGAGCCCCGCGGCGTCGAAGAACGCGGGCATCGATTTGAGGGACTCGGGCTTGAGCCGCTCCGGCGCATCGTCGGCCTCGCCTCCCGGCCCGACGACGCGGGCGAGCGACAGCGTGGTGGGCGTCAGATAGTCCGTGCTGACCAGCCAGACGTCGTCGCTCGTGTGCGAGTCGACGGCCCGGACGCCGGTGGTCCCGATCGCGGGGGCGCCGGGCAGCGGGCTCCGGGCCCAGGGCGTGCCGGGCGCGGCGTCCGGACCTGGCGGCGTGAGGACGTGGAGCCGGTTCTTCACGTCGTCGAGGACGTTGACGACGAGGTGGTGCTCGGTCCAGGTGGCGCCCGCGAGCGACGTCGTGGGGGTGGGCTCGAACAGGACGGTGAGCTCGCGCGAGCCCGCCATGAAGTCGTCGAACCGGGCCGCGAGGAGCGCGCCGGCGGGGTGGGTGACCGGGCCGTCGGCGCCCTCGACCGTCCACGGGTCGCGCAGCTCGACGAGGAGCCACTCGCGCCGCGGCGAGGCCTCCGCGGACCGCGGGACGTCGACGAGCCGCAGGCCGCCGGCCGGATCCAGCCAGAACAGCTCCGCCTCGTAGAACGCGATCGCCCGGCTCACGAGGTCGCGCTCGTACCCGACGTCGCGCGTCCGGTGCGCCGCGATGTACAGGTCGTCGGGCTCGCCCTCGTAGACGCTCTCCGCGTCCGCGAGCGGCGTCCCGCGCCGCCACCGCTTCACGACGCGCGGGTAGCCCGACGTCGTCGTGCTCGGCGCGCCGTCCGGGCCGGGGCCGAAGTCGGTGAACACGTACACGGCGTCGTCGTCGATCCAGGACAGGCCCCCCTTGGCCTCGTCCCGGTGGAAGCCGCCCTCGGCGGGCGGCACGATGCGCTTCTCGACGAGGTCGAGCTCCCGGCTGACGTCCGCGTCGGACCCTCCGCGCGAGAGGTCGACGATCGCCCGCCGCCACGGCGCCTCCGGGTCGACGGGGCGCAGGACGCTCGCCCCGTGCCACACCCAGCTCTCGCCCTCGTCCTCGGCGAGGGCGTCGAGGTCGAGGACCGTCTCCCACGCGGGCTCGTCGGTGCGGTAGGAGTCGAGCGTCGTCCGCCGCCACACGCCGCGCACGTGGACGTCGTCGCGCCAGAAGTTGTAGAGGTGGTCGCCGAGCGCCGAGACGTCGGGGATCTTGTCGTGGCTGTCGAGGACCTCGAGGATCTCCGCCTCGAGGTCGGCGAGCGCCGGGGCCGCGGACTCGGCACCACCCAGCCGCTCCTCCGCCTCGGCGTTGCGCTCGCGGACCCAGGCGAGCGCGCGTTCTCCCTCGACGTCCTCGAGCCACAGGTAGGGGTCGGGCGGAGTCTCGGCCGGGGGCTCGGGCGTCGTCATAGCAAGAACCCTAGAGCGGCGCCGGCGTCCCGTCCCGGCCAGGTCCCCTCGCCGACGGTGACGCTGTGCTCGCCGACGATGACGCGCCTCAGACCGTCGGCGGACCGAGCCGCCCTGCAGCACCCACCCGAGGGTGGACCCGTCGCCTCGCAACTGACGACCCCGGCCCGACGCGGCGGCGACCGCCGCGCAGGCAGAGTCGAGCCATGGCACTCCTCCAGCACCACGACCGCCGCGGAAGCGGGGCCCGCGACCTGCTCGACGGACTGGTCGCCGCCGCGATGGCGGTGCTCGCGCTCGTCGCCCTCGTGCTCGCGCTGATCCTCGTCGGCACCTGGGTCGGACGCGCGGTCACGGGCCACGGGCTGACGAGCGTGTCCTCGTCGGGCGCCGGGTACTCGACGGTCGTGGACCGGCCGGTGTCGTACGCGCACGGCATGATGGGCGCGTGAGCGACGAGCTTCCTCCCGCAGCGCCAACCGGACCGACGTCGACGTCCGCGTCTCCCGACCTCGCCGACGCGCACCGCCGCTGGGCGGAGCTCGCGGAGAGCATCGAGGCCGACCAGTTCGCCTACTACGTCAAGGACGAGCCGGTCAGCTCCGACGCCGACTACGACGCGCGCCTGCGCGAGCTGCAGGCCCTCGAGGACGCGTACCCGGAGCTGCGGACTCCGGACTCGCCGACGCAGCGCGTCGGCGGCACGTTCTCGACGGCGTTCGCCGCGGTCGAGCACGTCGAGCGCATGCTCAGCCTGGACAACGCGTTCAACGCGGAGGACATCCAGGCCTGGGCGGACCGGGTCCACAAGGAGCTGGGCCAGGCCGACGGGGACGCGGCCCTGCCCGACCTGCACTACCTGTGCGAGGTCAAGATCGACGGCCTCGCGATCGCGCTGCTCTACGAGCGCGGCCGCCTGGTCCGGGCGGCGACGCGCGGGGACGGCCGCACGGGCGAGGACGTGACGCTCAACGTCCGCACCATCGCGACGATCCCGCAGACCCTCGGCGGCGACCCCGCGACCCATCCTCACCTCATCGAGATCCGCGGCGAGGTGTTCTTCCCGGTCGCGGACTTCGAGGCGCTCAACGCGGCGCAGGTCGAGGCCGGGAAGGCGCCGTTCGCGAACCCGCGCAACGCCGCGGCCGGCTCGCTGCGCCAGAAGGACCCGCGCGTGACGGCGTCGCGCCGGCTGCGGATGTACGCGCACGGCGTGGGCGCGCTGCAGTGGGAGGAGGGGGCCCGCGCGCAGCTGGAACGGCAGTCGCAGGCGTACGAGCTCTTCGAGTCCTGGGGCGTGCCCGTCTCGAGCCACAACCGCGTGGTCACGGGCGTCCCGGCGGTTCTCGAGATGATCGCCTACTACGGCGAGCACCGCCACGACATCGAGCACGAGCTGGACGGGCTCGTCGTCAAGGTCGACGAGCTCGCGCTCCAGCGCCGCCTCGGCTCGACGAGCCGCGCGCCGCGCTGGGCGATCGCGTACAAGTACCCGCCCGAGGAGGTCAACACCGAGCTCCTCGACATCCGCGTGAACGTCGGGCGGACGGGCCGCGTGACCCCGTACGGCGTGATGCGGCCCGTGCAGGTTGCGGGCTCGACGGTCGAGATGGCCACGCTCCACAACGCGAGCGAGGTCGAGCGCAAGGGCGTGCTCATCGGCGACACCGTGGTGCTGCGCAAGGCCGGCGACGTCATCCCGGAGATCGTCGGGCCGGTGGTCGCGCTGCGCGACGGCAGCGAGCGGGCGTTCGTCATGCCGACCGAGTGCCCCTCGTGCGGCACGCCGCTCGCGCCCGCGAAGGAGGGCGACGTCGACATCCGCTGCCCGAACCAGCGTTCCTGCCCCTCGCAGCTGCGCGAGCGCCTGTTCCACGCGGCCGGGCGCGGCGCGTTCGACATCGAGGCGCTCGGCTGGGAGGCGGCGATCGCCCTCACGGACCCCGAGCTCGACCGCCCGGCCGACCCGTCCGTGTACCGGCCCGGCGGCGACGTCGACGCGCCCGCACCGGACGCCCTGCCCGAGCCGCAGCGCCCGGTGCTGGCGACCGAGGCCGGCCTCTTCGACCTGACGCCGGAGGACCTCCGCGAGGTCCGCGTCTGGCGCGAGATCAAGAAGAAGGGCGTCGGCACGGGCCTGTGGGAGGACCGGCTGTACTTCTGGACCAAGCCGACGGCCACCAAGCCGTCCGTTCCGCACGCCAACACGGTGCGGCTGTTCGTCGAGCTCGAGAAGGCCAAGGAGCAGCCGCTGTGGCGCGTCCTGGTCGCGCTGTCGATCCGCCACGTCGGCCCGACGGCGGCCCGCGCCCTCGCACAGCACTTCGGTTCCCTGGACGCGATCGAGGAGGCGGCGACGTCGGACTCGCCCGAGCTCGACGCGGTCGAGGGCGTCGGCCCGACCATCGCCGTGGCCGTGCGGGACTGGTTCGGCGACGCGGACGACGCCGACAACTGGCGGCGCGAGATCGTCGACCGCTGGCGGGCGGCGGGCGTGCGCACCGCGGACGAGCGGGACGAGTCGGTCGCGCGGACGCTCGAGGGCTTGACCGTGGTGGTCACCGGTTCGCTCGAGGGGTTCACGCGCGACGGCGCCAAGGAGGCGATCCTGGCTCGCGGCGGCAAGGCGTCGGGCTCGGTGTCCAAGAAGACGGACTTCGTCGTCGTGGGGGAGAGCGCCGGCACCAAGGAGACCAAGGCGCGCGAGCTCGGACGACCGATCCTCGACGAGGCGGGCTTCGTCGCCCTGCTCGAGGGCGGCCCCGAGGCCGTGGCGCCCGCCGGACAGGGAGACGACGGCGAGGCGGCGGACGACGCGGCGCCGGGGCTCGAGCTCGAGGCCGACGAGGAGTAGCCGGTCCGGGTCACGGACGCCGGTCGACCACGCCCCGCAGCAGCGCGACGCCGTCGTCCGGCACGGGCAGCCACGGCCCCCGGGGCGGACCGGTCCGGACGCCGAGCAGGCGCGCGAGCGCGTGCAGCGCCGACACCGGCCGGAGCACGCCGACCGCGCGGGCGAGCTCGTGCAGCCACGTCGCCTCCGCGGTCGGGCCGGGCACGCCCGCCGCGCGGGAGCGGCGCAGCGCGACGTACTCGGCGGGTGCGAGCGCCGCCAGGCCGGTGTGCCAGGCGTCGGCGAGCGGTGCATCGCCCGTGAGGGCGACGTCGCCGCTGAGCCCCACCGCGACGCCCTCGGTCCGGAGCTCGTCGACGCGCGCGTCGGGCCGCGACGGCAGCGCCGCCGGGTCCTTGACGCCCCGGAGCGTGGTCGTCGCCGCGAGCTCGACGAGCAGCTCCGGCGTCACGTCGTAGCCGGTCTGGAGCGGCTTGTTGTAGAAGCAGAGCGGGAGGTCGCTCGCGTCCGCGACGGCCCGCACGAGGCCCGCGACCTCCGGGTCGACGAGCGGCGCGTACGCGAACGGCGCGAGCACCAGCCCGTCGGCGCCCGCACGCTCCGCAGCGAGGGCGTGCCGGACGACCTGCCGCGTCGACGGCGCGCTGACCGCGACGTGCAGCGGAGCCGCGCCGGCGGCCTCGCGCGCCGCCCGGACGACCTGGTCGCGCTCGGCGTCGTCGAACGCCCGGCCGTCGCCGCTCGACGCGAGCACCACGACGCCGTCGACCCCCGCCCGGACGGCGTCGTCCACGAGCCGGCCGAGCGCGTCGAGGTCGAGCGCGTCGGCGTCGGCCAGCGGCGTGATCGGGTAGGCGAGGAGCCCGGTGAACGGTGCGGAAGCCTCGGCCTGGGCGCGTCCGCCCTGCGTCACGGACGCGCCGCCCAGAGCAGCCCGCGCTCGATGATCGCGCGCAGCGCGGGATGCTCGAGGTCCGCGAGGTGGTGGCCCGGCGTGCACACGAACACGCGGCCGTCGCCCCACTGCCGGGTCCAGACCGCCGGGGAGACGACGGGCTCGCGCCACTCGACGTCGGGCCCCGGGGCGATGGTCGTGGTGGCCAGCACGTCGCTCAGGGTGTCCGTGAGCATCCAGTACTGCTCCGACGTGAGCGAGAACTCGTCGATGCCGGCGACGACGGGGTGGTCGGCGCGCTCGGGGACCACCCGGACCGTGTGGTGGACGATGTCGCGCGGGTGCGCGGCGAACTGCCCGCCCACCATCTGCAGGTAGTCGGTCGCCATCCGGAACGAGTCGATGACGCCCCCGTGCCAGCCGGCGAAGCCCGTCCCCGAGGCGACGGCGTGGCGCAGGCCGCGCATCTCGTCGGGCAGGATCTCGCCCATGGTCCAGCACTGGACGACGAGGTCCACGGTCTCCATGTAGTCGCGCTCGGCGTAGACCTCGAGGCTGTCGTCGACGTCGACGGCGAAGCCCTGGTCCTCGAGGTAGGGCAGGAACAGGTCGCTGGCCTCGAGCGGGGCGTGCCCGGGCCAGCCGCCGCGTATGACGAGTGCCCGGCGTTCCCTGGACGTCATGTGTCCTCCTCGACGCGTTCGGTGGTCATGAGACGAGGGCCTCGACGGCCGGGGCGGACAGGACGGCGTCGACGGCCATGGCGCTCGCCCCGAGCACGCCCGCCTCGGCCCGGGTGTGCGCGGTGGCGATGCGCAGGTGCTGGGTCGCGAGCGGCAGGGAGCGCTGGTAGACGACCTCCCGGATCCCGGCGAGGAGGTTCTCCCCGGCGTCCGCGAGGATGCCGCCGACGACCACCACGGACGGGTTGAGGAGGCTCACCGTCGCGGCGAGGACCGCGCCGATGTCGCGCCCCGCCTGACGGACCGCATGGCCGGCCTCGAGGTCGCCGGCCCGCACGAGCGCCACCACGTCGGCGCTCGACGTGACGGGCGCGCCGGCCGCCCGCAGCGCGTTGGCCACCGCCTGCCCGCTGGCGACCGCCTCGAGACAGCCGACGTTCCCGCACCGGCACGGGACCTCGCCGGCGCCCGGGACGCGGATGTGGCCGAGGTCCCCGGCGCCGCCGTTGGCGCCGCGGCGCAGGTTGCCGTCCATGATGATGCCCGCGCCGATGCCGGTCGCGATCTTGACGAAGACGAGGTCGGTGGCGTCGCGCCAGGCGGTCCGGTGCTCGCCCAGCGCCATGAGGTTGACGTCGTTGTCGACGAGCACGTCGGTCCCGAGCGCTCGCCTCAGGGTGCCGGGGACGTCCGCGCCGTCCCAGCCGGGCATGATCGGTGGGTTCGTGGGTCGCCCGTTCGCATGGTCGACGGGCCCGGGGAGCCCCACGCCCACGCCGGCGAGGTCGCGCTGGGCGGCGCCGGCCTTGTCGAGCAGCCCCGTGCCCAGCTCGGCGACCCGCGCGAGGACGCGCTCGGGGCCGTCGGCGATCGCGAGCGGCTCCTCGTGCTCCGCGAGGACGGTCGACGCGAGGTCGGTCACCGCGAGGCGGGCGTGCGTCGCACCGAGGTCGACCGCGAGGACGACCCGCGCGGCGGGGTTGAACGCGAACGTGGACGGCGGCCGGCCGCCGGTGGAGGTCGCCTCGCCCGACGGTGTGACCAGCCCGAGGGTGAGGAGCGAGTCGATCCGGGCGGCGATGGTCGAGCGTGCCTGACCGGTCACGGTGGCGAGCTCGGCCCGCGTGCGTGGGCGTCCGTCCCTGAGGAGCTGGAACATCTCGCCGGCGCCCGTCGGCCGAGGCGCGAACTTGAGCAGCTCCTCCATGCGGACAGTGAACCACGCGTCGTCGGGACCGCCGGAGGGCGTGCGAGAGGCGACGGGGGCCGGTGCGCCGTCGTCGGGGCTTCCACCTGTCACAAGACGGTAACGGTACACCAGCATCTCAACTTTTGATTGACAGCCGATAGAAGTATGGCTACTTTCGTCGCATGGTCAGCGACGACCCCCACGCCAACGACGGCGTACCCCCCGGCGGGCCTCCCGCCGGCGGCTCCCCGGCCGATCCGGGCACCGCTCCCGTCCTCGAGGTCCGTGGCATCGTCAAGACGTTCCCGGGTGCCCGGGCCCTCGACGGCGTCGACCTCGACGTCCGCCGCGGCGAGGTGCACTGCCTCCTCGGGCAGAACGGCGCGGGCAAGTCCACGCTCATCAAGGTGCTCTCGGGCGCCCACCGGCCCGACGAGGGCACCGTGCTGGTCGACGGCGAGCCCGTGGCGCTCGCCCGTCCCACGGACGCCCTCCGGCACGGCATCGCGACGATGTACCAGGAGCTCGACGTCGTCGACGGCCTGACCGTCGCCGAGAACGTCTACCTCGGGCACGAGCTCGCGACCGTCGGGTTCACGCAGCGCCGCCTCGCCGCGCGCCGGACCCGCGAGCTCATGGCCCGGCTGGGCCACCCGGAGATCAGGCCGCGCACGGAGGTCGGCGCGCTGTCGGCGGCGGGCAAGCAGGTCGTCTCGATGGCGCGCGCGCTGTCCCACGACGCCCGGGTCATCGTCATGGACGAACCGACCGCGGTCCTCGACTCCGAGGAGGTCGAGAACCTGTTCCGCGTGGTCGCGGAGCTCACGGCCGCCGGGATCGCCGTCGTCTACATCTCGCACCGCCTCGAGGAGATCCGGCGCGTCGGCGACCGGCTGACCGTCCTCAAGGACGGTCGCACCGTCGCGACGGGCCTGCCAGCCGCGACGACGGGGCGTGCCGAGCTCATCCGGCTCATGACGGGCCGGGCCGTCGAGTACGCGATCCCGCGCCGCCCCGCGCCCGCCCCGGACGCCTCCGTCGTGCTCGACGTCGAGGGGCTCGAGCTGGCCGGGTCCTTCCGCGACGTGTCGTTCAGCGTGCGGGCGGGGGAGGTCGTCGGCCTCGCGGGACTGGTCGGCTCCGGGCGCTCGGAGATTCTCGAGTCGGTGTTCGGTGCCCGGCGCCCGACGGGCGGGACCGTCCGCGTCGGCGGCCGTGCGCTGCGCCCCGGCTCGGTGTCCGCCGCGGTCGCCGCGGGCGTCGGCCTGTGCCCCGAGGAGCGCAAGAGCCAGGGGCTCATCCTCGACCAGCCCGTGTACCGCAACATCACGCTCTCGACGTTCGGCAGGACCGCCCGCGGGGGTCTGCTCGACGAGCGCGAGGAGCGCGAGGTGGCGCGCGAGCAGATCGAGGCGCTCGAGCTGCGCCCGTCCGACCCCGACCGCCCCGCCCGCACGCTGTCGGGTGGCAACCAGCAGAAGCTCGTCCTCGCGCGCTGGCTCGTCCACGGCTGCCGCGTGCTGCTCCTCGACGAGCCCACCCGCGGCGTGGACGTCGGCGCGCGGTCCGAGATCTACGCGCTCGTGGCGCGCCTCGCCGCGCAGGGGACGGCCGTCGTCGTCGTGTCGAGCGAGATCGACGAGGTGATCGGCCTCGCCGACCGCGTCCTCGTCGTCTCGGAGGGGCGGGTCGTCCACGAGGCGCCCGCCGACCGGATCGACGAGCACCAGGTGCTCGAGCTCGTCATGGAAGGAAGTGCCGCGTGAGCGACCACGACGTGACCACAGCGGCGACGGAGGGCGGTCGCCTGCCGGCTCCGCAGCCGGATCCGGACCACGCGGGCCGCACGGTGGCGCGGCGCGGTCCTCGCTCGCTCCTGCACGGCTCGGCCGGCCGCAACCTCGGGCTCGTGATCGCCCTCGTGGCGCTGTGCGTCGTGGGCGTCGCGACGGCCGGCGACCGCTTCGCGAGCGTCGACAACGCGATGACGATCCTCCGGCTCGCCGCGGTGCTGGGCGTCCTCAGCATCGGCATGACGTTCGTCATCACGGCGGGCGGCATCGACCTGTCCGTCGGTGCGGTGGTGGGGCTGTCGTCCGTCTGGGCGACCACGCTCGCCACGCAGACCCTCGCGGAGGACACGAGCTGGCTCGTCATGGTCGGCTGCGCGCTCGCGGTGGGCCTCGGCGCCGGCCTGCTCAACGGTTTCCTCGTCGCCTACGGGCGGGTCGTCGCGTTCATCGCGACCCTCGCCATGATGGTCTCGGCGCGCGGGCTCGCGGAGATCATCGCGAACCGCCAGACCCAGATCGTGCGCGTCCAGAGCTTCCTCGACGTGTTCCAGTCCGAGCCCCTCGGCATCTCGCTGCTGGTCTGGATCTTCGCGGTCGTGGCCGTCGCGGGCTGGTTCCTGCTCAACCGCACCACGTTCGGCCGGCGGACGGTCGCGGTCGGCGGCAACCCCGAGGCCGCGCGGCTCGCGGGGATCAAGATCCGCCGCCACACCCTGTATCTCTACGCCCTGTCGGGCCTCGCCGCGGGGATCGGCGGCCTCATGATGCTGGCGCGCACGACAGCGGGCTCGTCCACCAACGGCCAGTACTACGAGCTCGACGCCATCGCGGCCGTGGTCGTGGGCGGCACGCTGCTCGTCGGCGGTCGCGGCACGATCGTCGGCACCGTCCTCGGGGTCCTCATCTTCTCGACCCTGACCAACGTCTTCACCCAGAACAACCTCTCGAGCTCGGCGCAGGCCGTCGCCAAGGGCGTCATCATCGTCCTCGCCGTGCTCCTCCAGCAGCGCTTCGCCGACCGGTCCCGCAGCACCGGCAGCGCGTAGTTCGCCGCGTCCCGCACGCGGCGTCGTCGAGACGCCGAGCGCCCACGAGAAGCATCACGATCAAGGAGGATCGCCATGTCAGCACCGCTCCGACGTCGCTTCGCCCTGCTGGGCGTCGTCGCCGCCGCGACGCTCGCCCTGTCCGCGTGCACGTCCAACAGCCCGTCCAAGGACGAGGACTCGGCCGCGGTCGGCCCGGCCGCGACGTCCGACAACGACGCCGCCGGCAAGACCGTCACCATCGGGTTCTCGGCGCCCGCGGCCGACCACGGCTGGATGAGCGCGATCAGCAAGGCCGCCGCCGCCGAGGCCAAGAAGCACTCCGACATCAAGCTCGTCCAGGCCGAGGGCACCAACGACGTCAACCTGCAGATCAGCCAGATCGAGGGCTTCATCAACGACAAGGTCGACGCGATCGTCGTCCTGCCGTTCGACGGCAAGGCGCTCACCGACGTGGCGCGCAAGGCCATGGACGCCGGGATCCCGGTGATCAACGTCGACCGCGAGTTCTCCGACCCGAACGCCGCCCGCGTCACCGTCCTCGGCGACAACTACGGCATGGGCGTGAGCGCGGGCGCGTACATCTGCGGCAAGCTCGACGGAAAGAAGGACGCCGTCGTCGCGGAGATCGCGGGCATCGACTCGCTCCCGCTCACGCAGGACCGCAGCAAGGGGTTCTCCGACGCCCTCGCGAAGTGCGGGCTCAAGGTCAGCAACCGGGTCGCGGCCGACTTCACGGTGCAGGGCGGTGAGCAGGCCGCTGCGAACCTCCTGCAGGCCGCCCCGCACATCGACGCGATCTGGAACCACGACGACGACCAGGGTGTCGGCGTCATGGCCGCGATCAAGGACGCCGGCCGCGACGAGTTCTTCATGGTCGGCGGCGCTGGATCCGCGAACGTCATGCGCGACATCAAGAAGGACGACACCGTGCTCAAGGCGACGGTCGTCTATCCGTCGACCCAGGCCGCCGACGGCGTCGCGCTGGCCCGCATGCTCGTCCAGGGCAAGGCGCTGAGCGACCTCGTCGAGGTGGAGGTGCCCCGCAAGGTCCAGCTCTACGCCCCCGTGGTGACCAAGGACAACGTCGACCAGTACCTGGCGACCGCGTTCGAGTCCTGACCGGAACCGGCGAACCAGCCGAACCCGGCCCGGCAGCGGGCCGGCCGAGACCTCGAGGAGACCCGATGGCCGACGACCGACCCGCGCTGGGTGTGGGCATGGTGGGGTACGCGTTCATGGGCGCCGCGCACTCCCAGGCGTGGCGGACCGCCCCCCGCTTCTTCGACCTGCCCCTGCGCCCCCGCATGGTGGCGCTCGCGGGCCGCGACCCCGACGCCGTCCGGGCCGCGGGCGAGCGGCTGGGCTGGGAGCACACCGAGACCGACTGGCGCGCGCTCGTCGACCGCGACGACGTCGACCTGGTGGACGTCTGCACCCCCGGCGACACGCATGCGGAGATCGCGATCGCGGCTCTCGAGGCGGGCAAGCACGTCCTGTGCGAGAAGCCGCTGGCGAACTCGGTCGAGGAGGCCGTGCGGATGGTCGACGCGGCCCGGCGCGCGGCGTCGTCCGGCGTGACCGCGACCGTCGGGTTCACCTACCGCCGCGTCCCGGCCATCCGGCTGGCTCGTGAGCTCGTCGCGGAGGGCCGCCTGGGCGAGATCCGGCACGTGCGCGCCCAGTACCTCCAGGACTGGATCGCCGACCCCGAGGCGCCGCTGAGCTGGCGCCTCGACCGCGAGCGCGCGGGCTCGGGCGCCCTGGGCGACATCGCGGCGCACGTCGTCGACCTGGCCCAGTTCGTCACCGGCGAGCGGATCACCGGGGTCGCCGGGCTCCTCGAGACGTTCGTGCACGAGCGGCCCGTGGCGGTCGCGTCCGCGGCGCTCGGGGGCCGCGGCGGCGAGGAGCGCGGCCCGGTCACCGTCGACGACGCGGCGGCCTTCCTCGCGCGGCTGTCCGGCGGCGGGATGGGGGTGTTCGAGGCGACGCGGTTCGCCTGGGGCCGCAAGAACGCGATCCGGCTCGAGGTCAACGGCTCGCGGGGCTCGCTGGCCTTCGACTTCGAGGACATGAACCTCCTGCACTTCTACGACGCGTCCGACGACCCCCGGACGGCGGGCTTCCGGCGGATCGTCGTGACCGAGCCCGAGCACCCGTACGGGGGCCACTGGTGGCCCGCCGGGCACGGGCTGGGCTACGAGCACGCGTTCACGCACCAGGTCGTCGACCTGGTGGAGGCGCTCGCGGCGGGGGAGCAGCCGACGCCGTCGTTCGAGGACGGGCTGGGCGTCCAGCGGGTCCTCGACGCGGTCGAGCGCAGCGCGGCGGCCTCGAGCGCCTGGACGTCCGTGCCCGAGCCGGCGGCCGCGGCCGCGCAGTCCTGATCACCGACGACACGCCAGGAGGCGACCATGACCCGACCGATCACCCTCTTCACCGGCCAGTGGGCCGACCTGCCGCTCGAGGAGGTCGCGCGGCTCGCGTCGGGCTGGGGCTACGACGGCCTCGAGCTCGCGTGCTGGGGCGACCACCTCGACCCGTGGCGCTGGGACGACGACGCCTACGTCCAGGGCCGCCTCGACCTGCTCGCGAAGTACGACCTCGAGGTCTTCGCGATCTCGAACCACCTCAAGGGCCAGGCGGTCTGCGACGACCCGATCGACGAGCGGCACCGCGACATCCTGCCTGACGTCGTGTGGGGCGACGGCGACCCCGAGGGCGTCCGCCGACGCGCGGCCGAGGAGATGAAGAACACGGCCCGGCTCGCCGCGCGGCTGGGCGTGAAGACGGTGGTCGGCTTCACGGGGTCGTCGATCTGGAAGTACGTCGCGATGTTCCCGCCGGCGTCCGAGGCGATGGTCGACGCGGGCTACGCCGACTTCGCGGCCCGCTGGAACCCGATCCTCGACGTGTTCGACGAGGTGGGCGTCCGTTTCGCCCACGAGGTGCACCCGAGCGAGATCGCGTACGACTACTGGACGACGGTCCGCACGCTCGAGGCGATCGGCCACCGGGAGTCGTTCGGGCTCAACTGGGACCCGAGCCACATGGTGTGGCAGGGGGTCGACCCGGTGGCCTTCCTCTGGGACTTCCGCGACCGGATCCTCCACGTGGACTGCAAGGACACCAAGCTGCGCATGACCAACGGCCGCAACGCGCGGCTGTCGTCGCACCTGCCCTGGGCCGACGGCCGCCGCGGCTGGGACTTCATCTCCACCGGCCACGGCGACGTGCCCTGGGAGTCCGCGTTCCGGATGCTCAACCAGATCGGCTACGACGGCCCGATCTCGGTCGAGTGGGAGGACGCCGGGATGGACCGGCTGCTCGGCGCTCCTGAGGCGCTCGAGTTCGTGCGGTCGCTCGCGTTCGACGCCCCCGACGCTGCGTTCGACGCCGCGTTCTCGACACGGTCCTGACAGCGCCCGGGCCCGGCGGGTGCTACGCCTGCCGGGCCCCGACGGCCCGCGCCATGACGACGTCGTCCTGCGGCTCCCCGCCGACGACGTAGGCGCGGCGCCCGACCTCGGCGAACCCGTGCTTGCGGTAGAACGTCTGCGCGCGCACGTTCTCGGCGTTGGTCCCGAGCCACACCGCCTGCCCGTCGAGCAGCCGGGCGGCGGCCTCGAGCGCGGCGTGCATGAGCGTGCCGGCCGCCCCGGTCCCGCGCGCTCGGGCGAGTGCGTAGATCTTGGACAGCTCGACGGACGCGGCCCGGGGATAGCCCGCACCGAGGATCGGGTCGAGCGCGGAGGCGTCGGCGGGACGGGCCCGGACGAGGAGCGCGTACCCGACCAGCCCGGCGTCTGCCTCCGCGACGAGCACCACGCAGGGGACCGCGGGCTCGCCGTACCGGCCCGCGACCCAGGCCCGGAAGTGGTCGGCGTCGAGCTCGCTCGCCACGTGCGCCGCGATGGCGTCGGGCGACAGCCCGGGAGGGCACGCGTCGGGGAACGTCTCGGCCGCGACGGCGGCGAGCGCGTCGGCCTCCTCGGGCCGCGCGAGGCGCACGGTGACGTGATCGGACATGCCCTGAAAACTACCGGGTCGGCGATGATGGGGGAGTGACGGACGCGACGACGGCGATCGACCTCAACGTCGATCTGGGCGAGGGCTTCGGACGGTGGAGCCTCGCGGACGACGCCGCCCTCCTCGACCTGGTGAGCAGCGCCAACGTGGCGTGCGGGTTCCACGCGGGCGACCCGTCGATCATGCGGCGCACCTGCGAGGCCGCCGCGGCGCGCGGGGTGCGGATCGGCGCGCACGTCGCCTACCGGGACCTGGCCGGCTTCGGCCGCCGGTTCGTGGACGCCACCTACGACGAGCTGCGCGACGACGTCCTGTACCAGGTCGGCGCGCTCGCCGCGTTCGCCCGCGCCGCCGGGACCGAGGTGACCTACGTGAAGCCGCACGGCGCCCTCTACAACACGGTGGTCCACCACGAGGAGCAGGCCCGCGCGGTCGTCGACGCCGCCGCGGAGGCGGGGCTCGCGCTCGTCGGGCTGCCCGGCTCGGTGGTGCTGGCGCTCGCGGGAGCCGGGGGCGTCGCGACCGTCCCGGAGGCCTTCGCCGACCGCGGCTACCGTCCCGACGGCACGCTCGTCCCGCGGCGCGAGCCCGGAGCGGTCGTGACGGACCCGGCCGAGGTGGCGGCCCGCGTCGTCCGGCTGGCCCGCGAGGGCACGGTCGTTGCCGTGGACGGCACCGTCGTCGCGTCGCCCGCGCGCAGCGTGTGCGTGCACTCCGACAGCCCGGGCGCGCTCGAGATCCTCACGGCGGTCCGCGCCGCGCTCGGGGCCGCGGGTGTCGCCGTCGTGCCGGCGGTCTGACGATGGCGGGGCCGACCGGCGGCGCCGAGTTCGTGGCCCGTCCCTACGGCGCGGCCGCCGTCATGGTCGACGTGGGCGGCGACGATCCCCTCCCGCTCGTGGTCGCGCTCACGCGCGCGCTGCGCGACCGCTCCGACCCCGACGTGGTCGACCTCGTCCCGGCCGCGCGCAGCGTCCTCGTCCTCCTCCGGGAATTGCCCGACGGCGCAGCGCCCGCGGGCGCGCAGGCGCGCCTCGTCGAGCTCGTGCGTTCCGCCGCGCCGCACCTGGCAGCGGTCGCCCCGCCCGGCGACGCGGGGGACGTCGTCGAGATCCCCGTCGTCTACGACGGACCGGACCTGGACGACGTCGCGCGGCTCACCGGGCTCACGACGGCCGAGGTGGTCGAGCGTCACGCCGCGGCGCTCTACACCGCCGCGTTCGTCGGCTTCGCTCCCGGGTTCGCCTACCTGATCGGGCTGGACCCCGCCCTCCACGTCCCGCGCCTCGCGGATCCACGCCCGCACGTGGACGGGGGAGCCGTCGCCGTGGCGGGGGAGTTCACCGCCGTCTACCCGTCCCCGAGCCCCGGCGGGTGGCGGCTGATCGGACGCACGCGCACCCGCATGTTCGACGTGGCGCGGACGCCGCCGGGGTTGGTCGAGCCCGGCGCGCGCGTGCGGTTCGTGCCGGAGTCGTCGCGGTGATCGAGGTGCTGCAGCCAGGCCCCGCTGCGTACGTCGAGGACCTGGGGCGTCCGGGTCTCGCGTCCCTCGGCGTCGGCCGTTCCGGCGCCGCCGACCGCGGCGCCCTCGTCCGCGCCAACCGGCTGCTGGGCAATCCCGACGACGCGGCGGCGATCGAGGTGACGCTCGGCGGTCTGCACGTCCGCTTCCACGCCGACCACCTCGTCGTCCTCACCGGCGCACCGCTGCCCGCCAGGCTGGCGGGGGCTCCGGTGAGCGGCGACACGGTGCTGCGCGCCCGGCCGGGCGACGTCCTCGCGCTGGGGATCCCGACCGCGGGGCTCCGTACCTACGTGGCGGTTCGAGGCGGTGTTGCGTGTCCGCAGGTGCTCGGGTCGCGCTCGTGGGACGCCCTCGCCGAGCTCGGGCCGCCGCCCCTGCGCGAGGGGGACGTGCTTCCCGTCGGCGCCGCGGAGTGGCCGGGCCCGGTGGCGGACCGCCTGCTGCCGGCGTCGTCTGCGCCGGCCGGCGACTACCTCGCGGTCGACCTTCTGCCCGGCGTGCGGGCCGAGTGGTTCGCGCCCGAGGCATGGGGCGCACTCCTCGAGGGCCCGTACCGGGTCACGCCGGACAGCAACCGCGTGGCGCTGCGCCTCGACGGCACCGTCGTGCCGCGCTCCGAGCAGGGCGAGTACGTGTCGGAGGGGCTCGTCCGTGGCGCGGTCCAGGTCCCGCCGTCCGGTGCGCCGGTCGTCTTCCTCGCCGACCACCCGGTCACCGGGGGCTACCCGGTGGTGGCGGTGGCCACGGCGGCTGGCGTCGACGCGCTGGCGCAGCTGCGGCCCGGCGACGGCGTTCGGTTCCGCCGCGGCGAGTGACGACGGTCACCCGGCCGGGAGTTGCACCAGCGGCCCGGCGCCCCGTAGTGTTCTGGATGTCGCCCGGCAGGGAGGAACGGACAGGCCAGCTTCGGTTGGTGTGGCTGGTCCCCCGGGAACATCCCCTGAAAGTCGTTTTGGCTGGTCGCTCTGCGTCCGGCGGGCGCCAGGGGGCCTCATCTGGTTCGTCGATCGTGGTTCGCATCTCCTCTTCGGAGGGTTGCGGGTTCGGTTTGCTGCTGGGGTGGGGGTCGGGTAAGATGGAGAAGTTGCCCCGGTGATGGCCTGGAAGGGTTTGATCGGGTGAGCGTCCGTTTCTTGAGAACTCAACAGTGTGCTTGATAGTCAATGCCAATTTTTAACCCTCGATGGGTTGCT
>NZ_JBNCMC010000005.1:0-180412 GCF_049844995.1 Luteimicrobium sp. DT211
CTGTCCACGATGTCGTGAGACACCATGCCCGGAATGTCACCCGAAGAAGTGTCCACGATGTCGTGAGACTTCACAGAACGGATGCCGTTCTACTTCGGCGTCAGGGGTGGGGCGACTGTCTCGCGGGGGCGGCGCCGGCAGTTCGGCGCTGTTCTGGCTCGCGACCGTCGCCGCACTGGCAGCCGTCGTCGCGGCGGTCCTGGTCCCTCGGGTCGGGCACCGTGCGGCGGATGCGGAGCAGCAGGCGGGGCTGGAGGAGGCCGTCACGGCGGCCTGATCCGCCCCCGATCCGGACCCGCTTGGTCAGCAGGGCGGTCGAGGGAGCATCATCGGTCCATGGCCCCCTCTGCGCGCACTCCCGACATCGAGTTCGAGGTCGTCGACAACCCCGACGAGTCCCGCTACGAGGCGCGCACACCGGACGGCGACGTCGTCGGGGTCGCGGACTACCGGCGCAGCTCGACCCCCCGCGGACCGCGGATCGTCTTCCCGCATACCTTCGTGCCGCCCGAGCTCGAAGGGCACGGCATCGCGGCGTCGCTCGCGCGGCGCGCGCTCGACGACGCGAAGGCAGCCGGGGCCCGTGTCGTCCCGGTGTGCTGGTTCATCGAGGGCTACATCGAGCGCCACCCCGAGTACGACGCGCTCGTCGAGCGCTGAGCCGGCGACGCCCCGCGCCGTCGGGCGAGCACCCGTGCCCGGCGGTCGCCGGGACGCGGGTGACGCCGTCGGACATGATGGGCGGGTGACCGACGCCGACGCACTGCACCTGGTCGTGACCCACAACCGCGAGCACGAGCGGTACGAGGTCCGTACGGGCGACGGCCGGTTCGCGGGCTTCACCGCCTACTGGGTGCGCGGCGACCGGGTCGTGTTCCTCCACACCGTCGTCAAGGACGAGTTCGAGGGCCACGGCGTCGGCTCGTTCCTCGCGGCCCACGCGCTCGACGACGTCCGGTCCCGGGGGATGCGCGTCGTCGCCGTCTGCCCGTTCATCCACGCCTACGTGGAGCGGCACCACGAGTACGACGACCTCGTCGAGCCCGCCCGGCCCGAGGACCTCGACCCGGACGCCTGAGCGGGCGCCGTCGTCGTCCGACGACTGTCGCCGAGCGTGCGCGCCCCGCCCGACGCGAACGCGACCGTGGCCCGTCCGGTTGCCCGGACGGGCCACGATCTGGTTCTCGGCGAGGGGGGTCCGCGATCAGCGGACGGTGATGGTCACCTTCGCCGAGCGGGGGGCGTCCTTGCCGGACAGCACGTCCTTCGCCTTCGCGAGGTCGACGACGAGGTACGCGCCGTCGTCCTGCACGCCGTTCGGCTGCAGCTTGGTGTGCAGGGCGAAGGGCGGGGCGACGTCCGTCGAGGCCTCGCCGTTCGCGTCGGAGAGCCCGTCGATCCCGAAGTCCGAGTCGTTCGACACGAGCAGCTTGCGGCCGCCGTCGACGAGGTCGATGCCCTCGATCTTGTCGTGGCCGAAGAACCCGCCCGAGGCGTCGAGCTTCGTGACGAGGGCGCCGAGGTCCAGGGAGAGCGACTTGGCGACCGGGGTGACGCCGGCGGCGCGGAGGACCGCGTCGCCGTCGGGGCTCTGGGACTTGTCGGTGAACAGGTACTCGAGCGGCCCCACGCCGGTGCTCGTGCCGGGGACCTCGAGGCCGTAGGTCGCGTCGTAGTGCGCCCCCGCCACCTTCGCGGACGGCCCGATGTCGGTCGCCTTCGACAGGTCGACCTCGTAGACCTTCTTGTACGCGCCGGGCTCGGCTGCGCCGTCGCGCTCGTCGACGAGGAACCGGGTTGCCGTGATCGCTGTGATCTCGCTGACCGCCGTGCCGTTGGTCGCCGGGTCGTCCAGGACGTACGCGTACTCGTGCGTCCGGTGGGTCGCCAGGTCGAACGTGACGATCCGCGTGAACGGGATGTTCTTGCTCTTGGCCTGGTGCGAGGAGTCGATCGTGAGGGCCGCCTGCATGATGCCGACGAGCGTCTTCCCGTCGGGCGTGATCGTCAGGCCCTCCATGCCCTTGTTGGGCTCGCGGAACTTCAGCTCGCGGGGGAGCGACCCGTCGAACGGCGAGAACCGCTCGAGCTCCTTGCCGTTCTTGTCGAAGTGGACGACGAACGGGCCGTACTCGTCGGACACCCAGAACGTGCCGTCCTTCGCCGCTACGAGGCCCTCCGAGTCCAGGCCGTTCGCGGACGTCGGCAGGGCCTTGCCGTCCAGGCCGAGGATCGTCTCGCCCGCGTCGGCCTGCGGGTTCTCGAGCCCGTTGAGGGGCGTGCCGTCCGTGGCCTTGAGCGGGATGGTCCGTAGCAGCGTGGCCTGGCCGTTCGCGCCGAGCCGGAGCTCGCCGATCGACGGTGTGAAGCCGGGCAGCGGCTCGACCTTGCTCCCGTCCGGCCCGTCGACGTTCGGTCCACGGTCCGTCAGCCCGTAGACGACGTCGTCGCTGCCCGGCTTCGCGACGACCGACGAGCCGTACCCGGCGCCCGAGATGTCGACGTCGCCGACCTTCCCGAGCGGGGTGACGTCCGTCGAGTACAGGGTCGCGGCGTCCGTCGTCGTGTAGGTGAAGGAGTCGGTGCCGTGGAAGCCCTTGTCGGGCGTGTAGAGGAACGAGCCGTCGGCCTGCTGTGTGACCGTGCCGTGCGCGGCCTGGGTGCTCGAGACGAGCTGGAGGCCCTTCGGGTCGTTCGCGAGGGGCGTGAGGACGCTCGTCACGCCACCGGCGACCGTGACCTTGTCGGCGCGCGGGGCCGACGACGTCCCGTGCGACGGGGCCGGGTGCGACGGGCGGCCGTGGGCGAGCGCGGGCGCGGCGACGCCCGCGAGACCGAGACCGAGGAGCGCCGCGACCGCGGCACTGCGGGACCTGAGCATGGGGTGACCTCTCGTGCGAGGGGCTCCACCGGTCGGGCGGCCGTCCGTCCGGCGTCGGCGGAGAGCGACGCTCGGACGCTAGGCCGCGCGACGGAGGTCCGGGCGGCGAGCCGGTGGCGGTCGCCTGTCGCGCGGGTGAACGTTGGGCGTCGACGCCGACGCCTGGGCCGCCGAGCGCGACGAGGCCCGCACCGCAGCCATCGAGGCCGACTACGACCTTGCGGACCTGCTGCCCACCCCCGCCGAGGTCGACGGAGACGCCGCCATGTACGCCGCCCGGATGGTCGCCGACCCCTGGCTCGATCCGTGGGGCGCCGAGTCCAACGCGACCTGGTGAACACCGCCCCGGCCTGCCCATCGGCGGGCCCGGGGGCCTACCACCCGCCCGCCTGACCAGCCACGACACCCCGGAGGACACCGTGAGCGTCATGCTCCTTCCCCACGATCACATCGACCTGCTCGTCACCGCGGCCGCCACCTGGGACCTCGAGCTCGGCACCGAACCCGCCGAGCACCCCCTGGGCAAGCGCATCCTGCGCGCCGCCCGGGAACCCGACGTCGTCGGAGCGCTGCTCATCGGCCTCAACGTGCGCGCGTTCCGCGACCGCTACATCCCCGCCACGGCCGCACACGAGCCGGCCCGACTGCGCGAGTTCGAAGGCGAGGCCGGCGAGTACGCCAGCGCGTACACCTACCGCCCGGTCCACCGCACCGACCTCGTCCCCCTGCACGTCCTCGCCGCCGTTCGCGCCTGGCGCTACCAGTGCCTCGACGCCGAGAACTACCGCGAGACCCTCGCCTGGCGCTTCAGCGAACTCATCCGCTCCGCCGCCGAGGACGAGCTGCCCGGCATGGACCTCGCGCCCTTGGCTTGGACCCGCACGTCGTGACAGAGCGACGACGGCCCGGCTCCATGATCAGAGGCCGGGGCCACCAGTCGTCGGGTTGTGCCCAGTGTCCTACGTGCAGCCGGTCGTGCCCACCGTCAAGAGACACGCGTATCCGACCGGCTTTCCGCGGTCATACGCTATGACGCGTGCCCACGCGCCGGCCTCGAGTCGAAGCCCAATCGCCACAATTCCCGACCCATTCACACCTCGAACTACCGTTGTCGTGTACACCGGGCCGGAGCTGGAGAAGACCAGCTCCGGCCCGGTAGAACACGTATTCGAGGATCGGATGTAGTAGTTCGGGTGGACGTCGTGCGCTGCGGCGGGCGGCAAGACTGAAGTCGCACTCGGGTCTCGATCCTCCGCGCCCGCAGGGACCGAGGTCAGATGAGTAGGCGCGAGCGCTACTCGCTCCGCATCGATTTGTGCGCCGCACGCAGAGAGGGTCGGACCGGTAATTGCGTCCTCGCCGCAGCCGCTCAGGAACGGGCCCGCCAGAATCCCTATCGCTACGAGCTCGGCCAAGATCGTCCGCCGTTTCATGCCCCTGATACTAGAAGCCGCAGGCAGGCGAGTCCGGATCGTCCGACGTTCCCCGGTTGTGCCACGTGACATGGAACCCGTCCGCCGTCAACGTATCCGGCGCCGCCATGAGCGTGTTGTCGCCGCAGTTGAGCATCTTCCATGCGCTTGGATTCAGGCCCACCGCGTCACCGCCAGTAACGCCGTCGGACTGATAGGCCTGCGGGTAGCGGATCCATATCGGTGCGGTCTGCGGCAGGGACGGATAGCGTGTACTGCCGAGGGTGGTGTGCGTTGGACGTTCCACGATCCACTCCGCCTGGTTCCCGACGGAGCCCTCGACCTGCTGCTCGGCCCACACACACCCGGCGTCTACATCCCCGCACATTTCGAACTCCGCCCACCCCGAAGCGGCGTCGTAGGCGACAAAGTTGGTCAGCTCCTCGCCGTAGTATGCCGAGAACCCGTCGAGGTCGACCTCGTGTTCCTGCGGGTAGATCTCGTACCAGGCTACCTCCTGTTGGTCCAAAGTGCCCGCATACCAGTATTGCGCCTGCTTGTAGCCATCCTGTACCAGTTCGTCGGTGTTGGAATTTGGGTCCCCAGCGCCCAGGCCGGCCCAAATTGATTCCGCCTCGGAAGTCGCGGGCTCCCACGTCGGCCACGGGTTGTACCACTCCATCGAAGCGCTAGCCGGGTCGGGTAGTGGGACTTGGTATCCGGCCCAGTTGCGGGACGGTGAAGCAGCTTCGGTTGTAGAGGCCGAGAATACGTGATCGGTGGACTTTGATCCCCGGGAAGGGTTTGGGTGAGTTCGATCGGTGATGGTGCAGGTGGTGGATGTCGTCCAGTGGACCTTCCGATTGCCCATCGCCTTCTGGATAAACCTGCCAGCCTGAGCGCGGATGGCAGGCGAAAGATGAGTCGGCGCTAGGTCCTGCGGCGCAACACTGGAGGGGCTGTCGGTCTGCGGCACGACGAGGCGCATACCGGCTGGACAGCCGGCACCACCCGCACGAGTCTGTGCGGCAGCGACGTGTCCTGCGGGAGGGGTCGACAGGGTGGGCGACGGTGTGGCCTCGGCGGGGACGCCAGCGAGCGCGCCGGCTCCAACGGCCAGAACTGCGAGCGCAGAGAGCGAGAGACGAGAGGCGAGGGCCCTCACAAGGTCCCCTTTCTGTATGCCCGCGACCAGGATGCTTCGCGGATGACAACAATGTCTGGCGCAACATAACAACAGTCACGCAACGCCGTCAAGGGCTGCGTCCAAATTCAAGAGTTGGGCCAAGGCTCCAAGGCTGAGCCGGGGGCCGCGACACTCGCCGTCCGCCCCCCCCCTGGCGCTACCAGTGCCTCGACGCCGAGAACTACCGCGAGATCCTCGCCTGGCGGTTTTGCGAACTCATCCGCTCCGCAGTTGCGGACGAACTGCCCGGCACAGACGAGGCACCCGAGCCGTGGACCCGAGTGGCGGGATGAGGAAGAGGGCGGCTCATTCCCCTTTGAGAAGGAATGAGCCGCCCTCTATTCGAATGGGAAGCGTGGAGGCAAAGACTTGGTCCGTCGTCAGTATTGCTCGGTCCAGGTGCTAGATCGGACGCGATACCAAGTGAATCGTCGCGATAGTCGGAGCAAACGCAACGAGATGGCCTTCAGTAATCGTTGAAGCGAAGACCGATATTGTGCCCATTTGCCACCGCAAAGCCAGGCTCACGGAACCGTCAAGGGTAATAGGAACCGGAACGCCTGGACCAATCCTGTCGGCCGGAACGTCGCGGTGGAGGGCCCACTTCGTGATCCGCTCCGGAAGCGCGACGCCGGCATCCGCGAGGACTGCGCCGAGCCCTCCAACGCAAGCTCCGTAGGTACCGAGCAGCCCCTCACTCTCCGCTTCAACGGTGTCGTAGCCAGGCTCGGCGATCGTTACAGCCCAGGCCATGCCGCCTTCGGCCGCCGCGTAACTGAATGCGCCTACCGTCTGGGGAGCACTCTCGATGTGGCTGAACCAGAGACGGCGACGGTGGCCGACGTCCCGGTTGAAGTCCATCAGTTCCCGGTGCCGCTGGAGGAGGCGAGCTTGGTCGTTGAAGCCCTGCTGAGAGTGTCGTACCCGCGGAACCCAAAGTCGCCAAGGAAACGCTGCGACCCGTAGTAGAAGATGATCTGCGCCTTGACCATCGGGAAGACCGTAATGCTGTTCTTCGATCCCCAGGGCTTCTTCACGAGCGTGTCTACACTCATGTCAACCCCACTGGGCGCAGCGCCGCTGCTGTCGCAGATGGTGTCGCTACCACCCGAGACGTTGACGCCACACCAGTACCTCGAGGTCTTAGTCGCGGTAACACCGCCGACGTTTGAAACGGTCTTCGATGAAAGGGTCAATTCCCAAGCGTGCGAACTACCTCCAATTGCTGTCTGCTTCAACTGGAAATCGACCCGAGCCTCGGTATGGCAGTCCGTACCATTTTCAGCGCAGTCTGCGACCGTGAACGGATACCAGTCCGAATAATAGACGTAGTCCGACTTTCGTTGACCCTTGTTCCAGAGCTTGAAGCCATCAGGTGTCGATGACAGCGGTTGGATGGCGGCGCCGTCAGATGCGTCCAGCACTGTCAGCTCGCCGGCTGCCTCCATGCTCGCAATGTCAGCCTCGGTAGCGCTCTCTGGCAGTGGCGCGCCCTCCAGAAGGTAGGAGTGCGACTCCGGGGGAGCTGGCGAGTCCGCGATCGCGGCCGAGGGGACAGCCGTCGCGGCGAAGGCTGTGAGCAGGGTGATGACCACCCGTGAGGTTCGTTTCATGGAGCAGACAGTCCTCCTCTTGATTGGCGGTGTCAATCATTTCGACTGCTGGGGGCGTCCGTGTCCCGGTCGCGGCCATCGGAGGTTTCGAGGCGGCCCGCGCAGCGCGCCTGAGGAGAGCTAATGCGTGCTGGCTCAGCGAGAGCCCGTGGGTGGCGTCCAGCCGTCCTCGTCGCGGATCGCCCGCATGACGCGTCGGGTGATCTCGCGGAGCTGGCGGGCCTGCGCCTGCGTGAGGCGGTCGAGGACCAGCCGGTGGACCGTCTCCACGTGACCGGGGGTGGCCGCGTCGACCTTGGCGCGCCCCGGCTCGGTGAGTGTCGCGAGCGTGAACCGGCCGTCGGCGGGGTCGGTCGAGCGCCGGACCCACCCGTGCGACTCGAGGCGTGTCACCGCGCGCGAGAGACGCGAGAGCGAGCTGTTCGCGTACCCCGCGAGCACGCTCATCCGTAGTGCGCCGTCGGGCGCCTGCGCGAGCGCGTACAGCACGCCGTACTCGAAGTGCGTCAGCTGCGCGTCCCGCTGGAGCTGGGCGTCGAGGGCGGCGGGCAGCCACTCGAGCACGGTGGCCAGGGAGGCCCAGGTCGCGAGGTCGTCGCCCTCGAGCGCGGCGGGGCTGCTGGTGGCCGACATGGGTGCAGCGTACCGGGGTGCTGGCTCCGACGCCGCCGAGTTTCACTTGCTCAGTCAAGTCAACTGGCCTAGCCTTGACTTGACTGAGCAAGTGAAATGACGCCCGAGCGGCGTCCGGACGACGGGACGAGATGGACCTGGGACTGGCAGGCAAGAGGGCCTTCGTGAGCGGCTCGACGCGCGGCATCGGCTTCGCCGTCGCGGAGGCTCTGCTCCGCGAGGGAGCCACCGTCGTGCTCAACGGGCGCGACGACGACGGTGTGCGCACGGCGGTCGCCGCGCTGCGGGACGCCGTGCCGGGCGCCGCGGTGTCCGGGATCCCCGCCGACTTCGAGGACCCCGAACAGGTGCGCCGCCTGCTGGAGGACCTGGGCGACGTCGACGTGCTCGTCAACAACGTCGGCGTCTTCGAGGTCGCGGACTTCGAGCGCATCACCGACGACGACTGGCAGCGCTACTTCGACGTCAACGTCATGAGCGGGGTCCGGCTGTCCCGGCGCCTGCTCGGCGGCATGCTCGCCCGGGGGTGGGGACGGATCGTCTTCGTGTCGAGCGAGTCGGGCGTCAACGTCCCCGCGGACATGACGCACTACGGCGTGAGCAAGGCCGCGACCCTGGCACTGAGCAACGGGCTGGCAAAGCTCACGCGCGGCACGGAGGTCACCGTGAACACCGTGCTCGGCGGGCCGACCTACTCCGACGGCGTCGCGCAGGCCGTGGAGCAGCTCGCGCGGGCGCAGGGCGTGCCGGTCGACGAGCTCAAGAGCGCGATCGCCGCCGGCAACCGGACGTCCCTGCTGCAGCGCTTCATCGAGCCGGCCGAGATCGCCAGCCTCGTCGCGTACCTCGCGAGCCCGCTCTCGTCGGCCACCAACGGCGCCGCCGTCCGCGCCGACGGCGGCGTGCTCACGACGATCGTCTGACCGGGCCCCCAGCCCCGCGAGATATCCCGGTACCTCGGCGGAGGGTGGGCGGGCGCGGGCGCGGGGCCGGACGGGTCAGGCGTTCCCGGCGCGCTCGGCCTGGATCCGTGCGATCGCGGCGGCGACCGCCTCCTCGATCTGCTCCGTGGTGACGCCCAGCCGCTCGAGCACGGCCGCGGCCTCACCCTCGGTGCGCAGCACCCCGAGCAGGAGGTGCTCGGTGCCGACGTAGTTGTGGCCGAGGCGCAGGACGGCGGCGAGGGTCCCGCGGAACACGTCCTCGGCCGACGCGTCGAACCCGATCGCCCGCAGCGCCGCGGGGTCCGCGTGGTCGGCGCCGAGCTCCGGCTCGGGGACCGCGACGCCCAGCGCCCCGCACAGGCGCTCGTCGTCGAGCCCGGCGTCGTGCAGCACCTTCGCGGCGAGCCCCTCGGGCTGGGCGAGCAGTCCGGCGGTGAGGTGCGCGTCGGTGACGAGGGAGCCGCCGGCGAGGGCGCCCGCTGCGGCGAGCGCACGGCGCGAGCGCTGGGTGAACCGCGAGAAGAGCTGCCCCTCGCCGATCGCCTCGCTGCCGCCCCAGCGCGGCACGAAGCGCTTCTGGGCTGCCTGCTTGCTGACGCCCATGCTGGTGCCGATCTGGCTCCACGACGCGCCCGACCGGCGCGCCTGGTCGACGAAGTGGCCGATGAGGGCGTCCGACTGCTCGTCGAGCTGCTGCCCGACGACGACGGCGTCGGTGAGGTGGTCCAGGGCGCTGCCCTCGCCGTGGAGGGCGCGGACGTAGGTGATGAGGTGGTCGAGCGGGACGGGGAACGAGGCGTTGTCGGTCATGCGTCAACCTTAGGTTGACGCCAGCCAGGCGTCAACCGTCCGTTGACGGTGTCCGCAGCGCGGTCGCCCGCCCGTTGAGGTAGCGCTGCTCGACGACGCTCGTCGTGAGCTCGGCGGCCACCTCGTACTCCGCGCGCGCCTCCTCGGTCTCGCCGAGCCGCTCGAGCAGGTGGGCGCGCACGGCGTGCAGGCGGTGGTGGCGACGCAGGGCCCGGTCGGCCCGCAGCGGCTCGACCATCTCGAGCCCGGCCCGCGGGCCCGCGACCTCGGCCACGGCGACCGCGTGGTTCATCGTCACGACCGGGCTCGGCGCCACCTGGTCGAGCATCCCGTACAGCACGTCGATCTGGACCCAGTCGGTGTCGCCCGCCGTCGCGGCCTCGTCATGGACCGCCGCGACCGCCGCCTGCAGCTGGTACGGCCCGACGGGCCCGACCGGCAGCGCCGCCTCGACCAGCGCCGTCCCCTCCGCGATCAGCGGCCGGTCCCACAGCCGCCGGTCCTGGTCGGCGAGCGGGACCAGCGAGCCGTCCGCCGTCGTCCGGGCCGCGCGCCGCGCGTGCGTGAGCAGCATGAGCGCCAGCAGACCCGCGACCTCCCCGTCGCCCGGCAGCAGGCGGTGCAGCTCGCGCGCGAGCCGGATCGCCTCGTCCGCGAGCGACACGTCGACGAGGCCCGTGCCCGACGTCGTCGTGTGGCCCTCCGTGAAGACGAGGTAGAGCACCTGCGCGACGGCGTCCACGCGCCCGGGCAGCTCCTCCGCCGACGGCGGCACGAACCGCGCGCCCGCGTCCCTCAGCCTGGCCTTCGCGCGCGAGATCCGCTGCGCCATGGTCGCCTCGGGGACGAGGTACGCCCGGGCGACCTGCGCCGTCGTGAGCCCCGCGACCGCGCGCAGGGTCAGCGCGACCTGCGACGCCCGTGGCAGCACCGGGTGGCAGCACAGCACGAGCAGGGTGAGCGTGTCGTCGCGCTGCGGGACGGCGCTCGCGGACTCCGCGGACGGCGCGAGGAACGCGTCCGACGGCGACCGCGCGGCCGACATGAGCTCGCGTCGCTCGCGGGCGGAGTCCGAGCGCCAGGCGTCCACGTACCGGCGGGACGCGACCGTGATCAACCAGGCCTTCGGGTCGTCCGGGACGCCGTCGGCACGCCAGGTCCGGGACGCCGCGGCGAGCGCCTCCTGCACCGCGTCCTCGGCGCGCCCGAAGTCGCCGTGGTGCCGCGCGACCGCGGCGAGGACGTCGGGCGCGCACCGGCGCCAGACGTCCTCGACGTCGCGGTCAGAGGACGTCGTCGGCACCGAGCCGCTCGTCCTCGAACACCATCCCGGGACGGAGCTCGACGGTGTCTCCCGGGCCCGCGAACCGGGCCGCGACGGCCTCGGCGCGCTCCCGCGTCTCGCAGTCGATGAGGAAGAAGCCCGCGAGCTGCTCCTTGGTCTCCGCGAACGGGCCGTCGGTGGCGACGTGGTGGTCGCCGTCCCAGCGGTACACCGTCGACGACGCCGGCGACGCGAGCGCCTCGGCGACGACGAACTCGCCGCTCTGGTTGAGCTCGGTGAGCAGCGCGTCGAACTCGCGGTCCATGGCGGCCCGCTGCTCCGCGGGGACCGCCCGCCCCTCGGGCGTGTGGCTGATGGTCGGGTGACCCCACGGGTCGGGGTTGGAGTGGATCAGGACGACGTACTTCATGGTGACTTTCCTCCGTGCGTTCCTGCGGTGCCGGGCGCCGAGCGGCGCCCTTCACCACGGACGTCGGAGCCGGCCCGACGTTCTCGACATCGAGTACCCGGATCCATCGTGTCGTGTCGCGACGGTGCCGCTCAATACTTCGGCTCGTCGGGCGCCAGGACTGGTCAGTATGGCGAGGAAATGCGGCGGTGGTCGACCCCCCGAAGGGCGGACAAAGCGTGGCGCGACCCGGATCTCACTCATCCACAGTCCGGAACTCCTTGATCCCATGCTCATTCCGCCATGAGGCTCGAATGCGTTGCGCAATCCGTCGCGCTTTCGCCAGCGAAATTTCCGGAACGTCGCCCCATTCCGTACCTCCTGAGTCGAGCGTGCCCGCAACGTGGAAATGGACGTGTCCAATGGATTGGCTCGCCGATATCCCGTTATTCTGCCAGACAGATATCCCGGGCCTCTGATAGGCCTCGTTGATCGCGAACGCGGCATGTCGCACTGCGATGCCTAGTGCTGCGCACTCCGAATCCGTTAGTTCGAGGATGGTCATGCGATGCTGGACAGGAATGACTAGGAGGTGCGGATAGCCTCGCTGCTCGCGGGTAACCATAACCGCGGTCGTTTGATCCCTCGCAACAAAAGCATACGGCCGTGATCCTCTGAGATACGCGCAGAACGCACATTCGCGAGCGTTGGGTGCCTCTAGTGCGGAGTCGGTCACGACGGCCTCAGAGAGCGGAGAAATGCCTGCAATTCTAGACGGTCCAGCCGATCGAAGTCGGCCGGGCGGACCACGATCGTCAACTTGTCGCAGACCCTCCTGGTACGGGAAGCAAACATGAACGACATGATGGTGAAGCGGATGGAGTCTTGTGCAGGCATCAGTTGCGAGAGGCGTGACTGGCCTCCGCCGATAACGGGAATTGCGACCGGGGTTCCGTTGGATGTTCGCGACACCTCCGCCCAAAGCGACTCGAGGCTTCGCCAGATCCCGTCGGGAGTGCTCTGGGCCTCGTTATGGCGATTCATTTCGCTGTATGCCAAGAAGTAGATTTGTCGAGGACCATTTCGGAGAGTCGCGACTGTACCGATTCCATATTTGGCAGTCTTTCCGGGCTTGGATATTTCGGACTCCTGGTCCTTCCCGGCGAGCGCGGTGTCGAGCTCACCGTTGAGCCGCTCGACGTCGCCCCCGTAGAGACGACTCAAGGCCTGCCCTTGGACGCTCGTAAGGGCGATTATGTTGGGCACGGATGTGTCAAATGTGTCGCACGTGCCAATCACGAGGTTGCATTGTTGGGCGAAGAGGTCGCCCTTGACTATTTCAACCGTGGTGTTTGGCGAGTTGTAGTCCTGTCTAATCGGCCTTGGCCATGCGCGAATGGTTCCATATGCCATGGAGACGAGCGTGACGACTAGAGCGAGTGGCCATCCTTGGGCGACGGATCGGCCAAGGATGAAGTTGGTGACTTCGAGCAGCACCGCTAGGATGCCCACCGCCGAGAATGCCTCGATGAGGAACGAGCGCCAGAAGCGCCAGGTGCGCAGATCGTGCGCGACGGTGTTCACCTAGAGCCCGAGCCGCGTATAGGTCTCTGACCCGTACTGGTGCGGTCCGGCCTTGTTGCTCGCGGAATGCCCTGGCGCGTAACTGTCAAGCGCGTATTGAATGATCTTTGGTTGAAATGAGACGGAGAGGGTGTAGTAGTCCATATCGAGCAGTGGTGCGGGAATGAAACCCCTGTCGACCGTCCGATCGCCGTCGAGATTCGCGACTACGACCGGCAGGTCAAATTCAATCATGACCTGCACTTCGTGCGCGAGGAAGGAGGTGCCGTCCCCTCCCTTCCTTTTGCCGTCCGTGCTGCCGAGAAGGACAACTTGTTTTGCGTTCTTCATCCGCTCGCGTAAGTTTCGCTTTATCGTATCGGGCTTGCTTGTGTCGCGAGAGATGTAGAGATCATGCGCGTCGTAGAAAGAAAAGTCAATATGCGCGTTATCTCTCCATGCCTCCATCAAGCGGTAGCTGCCGATGTTTTCGCTCGCGAACGCGACGTACGTTTTGTTGCGGTAACTCATCATGTCCCTTCTCGTTGCGGACATCGTGGCCTTGAATCTCCCGCGCGTCAAGGGTGAGAGGGCGGCTCTCAAGATGTCGTCGTCAGGACGCTGTTGCTGGTGGGGGTGTGTTCGCATTTGGCACGCGACCGCGCACAGGCACGGGCAGCGTCGTTGTCGTCAGGCTCCGTGCACGGCGAGGTTCACCAGGTCGGACAGCGTGAAGCGCCCGGGCTCGCGGCTCGGCAGCGTCGGCCTCCACGTCGGGTCGACGGACAGGAACGAGAGCGGGTCGCCGTGGAGCAGCCCGACGAGCACCTCCGCGACGATCCGCCCACCGACGGGGCCGAGGTGCGCGCCGCCCGCGAGGACGTCGGCCTCGCGCAGCACGTAGAACCACAGCGGGGTGTGCCCGGCGAGCCTGGCGCGGACGGCGTCGGGCAGCTCGACGGCGTCGTCGGGGAGCACCTGCTCCGGCGCCATCGGGGTGATCGACATGGCGCGCGCGACGTCCTCGCCGCACGGGATGCCCAGCTGCAGGCCGCGGAGCAGGTTGCGGACCGCGAGCTCCTGGGCCAGCGCCTTCGGCATCCCCGAGACGACGGTCTCGCGCCCGGCCACGGAGTCGGGGAGCGTCGACAGCGGCCGCGCGAGGACGTGGTCGAGCCGGTAGCTGGGCTGCGGGAGGTGCGCGTCCTGGGGGCCGGCGGTGTCGTCGATGCCCGGCAGGAAGTACTTCCACTGGAACCCCCACTCGCCGGGGAGCGTCCGGAACCCGTTGAGGTTGTGGAGGGGGTCCGCGTCGTGGGAGAAGATCGGGATCCGCGCCGCGTCGGTCACGCCGGCCACGGGCAGCGGGATGCGGTCGTTGATCGCGTAGGACGGCCGGACCATCGTGTGGCCGTAGCGGTACGCCGCGACCGAGAACTCGACCGGCATGAACGGCTGCTCCCGCCAGTCGTAGAACCGGAGCCGCGGGACGAGCGTGTCCACCGTGCCGCCGCCCGGGACGGCGTAGCCCTCGGTCGCCAGCACGTCGTCGACGACGGCCTGCCCGACGAGCCGCGGCAGGAAGTCGTGGACGACGACCCACTGGTAGTGCCAGCGGACCTCCTGCTGGGCGAGCTTGAACACGTCGTCGCTGCTGAGCCCGCTGCCGTGGGTGTCGTGCGCCACCCGGTCGACGACGACGTTGTGCAGCCGCAGCATCGCGGACTGGAGCTGGGAGACGACGAGGTTCTCGTCGTTGCGCGGGTCGCCGATGATCGCGATCTGCGTGGTCTCGGTGCGCGGCAGGTCGGGGCCCCGGAACTCGCGGTCCGCGGACACGGCCTTCCCGACGGTCAGGTGGAGGCCGTCGTGCTCGTAGAGGAAGGGCTCGTCGGCGGGGCCGCGACCGTAGACGTTGTCCAGGTCGAACCGCGGGGTGCGGTAGTCGGTGAGCGCGTCGGGGTCGGACTGCCGCGTGAGGCTCGACGCCGGGTCGAACGTGATGTCGTGGTCGACGAACTGGCCGAAGTACGTGTACCCGGCGGGCAGGCGGAGCTCGCCGTCGTCGAGCGTGGCCGTGTTCTCGTCGTCGTCGACCTCGCCGAGGGGCTTGTCGATCGTCCCGCCCTCGAGCTCCTGGATCATCGACCTGCCCAGCTCGACGAGGTCCTTCGGGTCCTGCGACCAGACCGGGACGTGCCGGAACATGCGGCCGAACCGTCCGCGCGTCGTCGACGACGCGGGTGTGGTCGCGAGGCCGCGCAGCGGTGTGCCGTGCGGTCGGGGCGACGTCGACGTGGTGGGCAGCGGCTGCCCGGCTGGCGTGCTCATCCGATCCTCCAGGGTCCCGGAGGCGTGGGGCACGGGCGTGCTCCATGGTGCTCCCACTCTGGGGGAGGGCGCCGCGTGCGGAGTTGTGACGCGCGCGTCCCTCAGAGCGCCAGCGGACGCGGCCGCGCCGCCCGCGCCCGCAGCCAGCGCTGCAGCCAGCCCGCGGGCACGAGGACGAGCACCGGCCACATGCTCCACGACGGGAGGGCCACCGCCAGGACCAGGGCCACGGCGACGCCGGCCGCGGTGATCCACCGGGCGACGGGCGGGTCGGCGGAGACGGGGAGCAGGCCGTGCCGCTCGAGCTCGATCTCCTCCAGCACGAGAGCGACGACCGCGACGAGCATCGTGCCGATGTACAGCCCGTGGGCGGCGCGGTCGTCGCTCGACGCGTCCACGACGAGCACCGTCGGGACCGGCAGGAACGCCACGCACGCCAGCCACACGAGGTTGTACGTGACCGCGCGGCTCGTCGCGCCGGTGGCGTCCGCGAACACGCCGTGGTGGGTCCGCCAGAACACCCCGACGACGACGAAGGTCAGCGCCGCCGCGGCGAGCTCCCAGCCGCTGTCCGACAGGAAGGTGCCCACCGACCGGTCGTCGAGCTCGCGCGCGCTGTCCACGAGCGGCAGCACGACGAGCGTGATCGCGATCGCGACGACGGCGTCCGAGAAGAACAGCAGCCGGTCGAACGCGGCGCCCCGGAAGACCGTCGGGCCCTCCGGGGCGGTGGCGGGCTCCGTCACGCGGCTCCGCCGAGCGCGTCCGCGACCACGTCCTTCGCCTCCGACTGCACCTGCGCGAGGTGGTCGGCGGACACGAACGACTCGGCGTAGATCTTGTACACGTTCTCCGTGCCCGACGGGCGGGCCGCGAACCACGCGTTCTCGGTCGTGACCTTGAGCCCGCCGACCGGCGCGCCGTTGCCCGGCGCGTTCGTGAGCTTGCCCGTGATCGCCTCGCCCGCGAGCTCGGTCGCGGCGACCTGCTCGGGTGACAGCTTCGCCAGCGTCGACTTCTCCTCGAGCGTCGCGGGCGCGTCGACGCGCGCGTACCAGGACTCGCCGTACCGCTCGACGAGGTCCGCGTGGTGCTGCGACGGGCTGCGGCCGGTCGTGGCGAGGACCTCGCTCGCGAGGAGCGCGAGGATCAGGCCGTCCTTGTCGGTCGTCCACACGCGGCCGTCGCGGCGCAGGAACGACCCGCCTGCGGACTCCTCGCCGCCGAACGCGACCGACCCGTCGAGCAGGCCCGGGACGAACCACTTGAACCCCACCGGCACCTCGACGAGCGTCCGCCCGAGCCCGGCGACGACCCGGTCGATCAGCGCCGACGACACGAGCGTCTTGCCCACCGCTGCCGACGACGGCCACCCGGGCCGCCGCGCGCCGTCGTCGCCCGAGCCGTACAGGTAGGAGATGGCGACGGCGAGGTAGTGGTTGGGGTTCATCAGCCCGGCGTCCGGGGTGACGATGCCGTGCCGGTCGGAGTCCGCGTCGTTGCCGGTCGCGATGTCGTAGGGCGTGGTGCCGTCCGCGGCGGGCTGCATCCGCTCGCGCAGCGACGCCATCGCGTAAGGGGACGAGCAGTCCATGCGGATCTTGCCGTCCCAGTCGAGCGTCATGAAGCCCCACGCCGGGTCGACGGCGGGGTTCACGACCGTGAGGTCGAGGCCGTACCGCTCGCCGATCGCGCCCCAGTACTCGACGGACGCGCCACCCAGCGGGTCCGCCCCGATGCGCACGCCCGCACCGCGGATCGCGTCGACGTCGACGACGTGCTGCAGGTCCTCGACGTACGCGGCGAGGAAGTCGTGCTTCTGCGTGCTCGGGACGCTCACCGCGACCGAGAGCGGGACCCGCTTGACCTGCCCGACGCCGGTCCGCAGGATCTCGTTCGCCCGGTCCGCGATCCAGCCGGTCGCCTCGGAGCCCGCGGGCCCGCCGTGCGGCGGGTTGTACTTGAAGCCGCCGTCGCGCGGGGGGTTGTGCGACGGCGTCACGACGATGCCGTCCGCGAGCCCGGACCCGCTCGTGCGGACGCCGCCCGGCGACGTCGCGCCGTTGGCCGTGAGGATCGCGTGCGACACGGCCGGCGTCGGCGTCCACGAGTCCCGCGCGTCGATGCGCACCTCGACGCCCGCCGCGGCGAGCACCTGGAGCGCCGACTCCCAGGCCGGCAGTGACAGCGCGTGCGTGTCGCGCCCGATGAACAGCGGGCCGTCGGTGCCCTGGCCGCGACGGTACTCGACGATCGCCTGCGTGATCGCGACGATGTGGTCCTCGTTGAACGCCGAGTCGAGGCTCGACCCGCGGTGGCCCGAGGTGCCGAAGACGACCTTCTGGGCCGGGTCCTCGGGGTCGGGGTGGCGGTCGTAGTAGGCACCCACCACGGCGTCGACGTCGATGAGGTCCTGGGGCTGAGCGGGGGTTCCTGCACGCGGATCCATGGCGCCATCCTGCCAGGGCCGGGAGCCCTCTGCTCGGGCCGCGCCGGACGTCACGCGACGGTCGGCACGACCTCCCGACGACGCGGCCCGAGCCGGGTGGTGAGTGCCAGTCCGAGCGCCGCGGTCGCCACCGCGAGCCCGCACACCACCACGAAGGCGCCCGTCGGCAGTCCGCCGACGAGCCCGGCGAACGCCGCGGCACCCACGGCGAGCACGAGCGACTGCACCACCACGTCGTTGGTCTGCATGGCCGCGCTGTTCACGCCCTGCGCCGTCGGTCCCGACGCGTCCATCACCAGGACGGCGAACGTCGGGTTCGACAGCCCCATGCCGAAGCCGGCGAGCGTCCAGAGCGCCACGACCGGCCACAGGGGGAGAGCCGGGGCAGCCGCGAGCGCGGTCCCGGCCGCCCCGACGACGACGCACAGGGACCCCAGCCGCACGCGCCGGGCGGGCGACGCGAGGACCGGAGCGTGCGCGCCGAGCCACGCGGCCGCCGACCACGCCACCGCCGACGCCGTGAGCAGCAGGCCGGCGGTCGTGAGCGACATCCCCCGGTGCTCGACGAGCGACAACGGCAGGTAGGTCTCGGCGCCCAGGTAGCCCGCCGCGACCAGGCTCCGCGCGCTCATCGTGCTCGGCAGGCCGCGACGCCCGGTCCACGTGCCGGCCGGGAGGAGGCGCGGCGCGGCGACGACGACGGCCGCGACGGCGGCCACGAGCAGCACCGGGCCGAGGATGCCTCCGCCCTGCCCGGACCCGCTCGTCACGAGGAGCGCGACCGAGACCGGGAGCGACCACCCGAGGGCGCGGCGGCCCGTGGCGGGGCGCTGGTCGCGCGGCGGGAGCGTCGCCGGGCCGGCGTCGGGGGTGTCGGTACGGGTATCGGTGCCGGGGTCCGCGGGCTCTGCCTCCCGCTGGCGGGCGAAGGCCTCGTCGACCCGGCGCAACGCGCCCCGGAGCAGCCCGAACGAGGCGAGCGCGAGCGGCGGAACCGACAGGAACACCCACCGCCACCCCGCCAGCTCCGAGACGAGGCCGGCGATCCCCGGCCCGACGAGCGCGGGGAGCACCCACGCCCCGGCCATGACGCTGAACACCCGGGCGCGCAGGTGCTCGGGGAACACGCGACCGACGAGCACCCACAGCCCGACGCCCGTCAGGCCCGTCGCGTACCCCTGGACGGCGCGGGCCAGCAGGAACACGGGCATGCTCGGGGCGAGGCCCGCGGCGACGAGCCCGACGACGAACAGCGCGACGCCGAGCCGCAGCCCGCGGCCGGGGCCCGTCCGGTCCATCGAGCTGCCCGCCGCGGCGCGGGCGACGACGCTGACGGCGAGCGGGACGGAGAACGCGAGCGCGATCGCGCCGACGGCGTGCAGCTCGCGCGCGACCGCCGGCATCGCGGTCGAGACCGCCATCGCCTCGAACGCCTCGAGGAACGCGAGCACGAACACGCCGACGAGCACCCGGCCCTGCGCCCCCGCCCAGAGGCGGTCGTCGGTGTGGTGCCCGCCGGTGTCCTGCCCGGTCCGCCCGTCGAGGGCCGTCGCGTCCGCCATGGACCTATCGCACAACCTCAACCATGGTTAAGGTCAAGAGGTGTCGACCAGCGGAGGTGCCGTCATGAGCAACGCGGAGGTCCGACGTCACGAGCTGACGCCCGGGCAGGTGGCCGAGCGGGCGGGGATCAGCGTCTCGGCCCTGCACTTCTACGAGCGTGAGGGGCTCGTGACGAGCGTCCGGACGAGCGGCAACCAGCGCCGCTACCACCGGGACGTGCTCCGGCGCCTGGCGTTCGTCCGCGTCTCGCAGCGCGTCGGGATCGCGCTCGCGGACATCCGGGCCGCGCTCGCCACCCTGCCCGACGGCCGCACCCCCACCAAGGCCGACTGGGCGCGCCTCTCGCGGGGCTGGCGCGACCACCTCGACGCGCAGATCGACCAGCTCCAGCGGCTGCGCGACGGGCTCGACGGCTGCATCGGCTGCGGCTGCCTGTCCCTGCGCACCTGCACGCTCAACAACCCCGACGACCTGCTCGCGCGCACCGGGCCGGGACCCCGGCGGTTGCTGACCGAGTCGGCCGCCGAGGCCGACGCGGCCGTCAAGGAAGCGTGCGCCGGACGTCCGTCTCGCTGAAGTCGTCGCCCTTGAACAGGAGCGGCTGGTCGGTGGTCACGGCCAGCGCGTAGCCGAAGGTGTCGCCGAAGTTGAGCTTGGCACGATGCCCCGATCGTCGCCCGTAGTCGCGATATGCCGCGGCGGCGGTCGCCGCCTGGAGGGCGCTGACGGGGACGATCTCGATCCCGTAGGCACGGATGAGCTGCTCGAGCTGCCGAGCGAGGACGGGATCTCCGATGTTCTCCGCGACGACGAACGCCTCGACGTAGTTCGCCGCTGACATCGCCAGATGCTCGGCCTCGGTCATCGCGTGTTCGAATGCGGCAGCCTCCGGCTCGTCCAACGCCAGAGCGATGAGCGCGGACGTCTCGACGATCACAGGACCGGGAGCCCGTTCTCGTCGTACATGTCCTCCATGATCTGGCGGGCACGAGCCCGGTCCGCGTCGGTCACTCGCGCGTGCATCTGAGCCAAGAGCTCCGAGACCCGGCGGTCGCGCTCCTCCCGCTCGGACTCGCGCTTCTCGCGTTCCAGGAACTCCTCGAGCGCGCGCTCGATGACGCTCGTCTGGGTCTGGCCCGTGAGGCGCGCCGCCTCGCGCGCGAGCTCGTGCACGTGCTCGTTCTTGATGTTGAGGCTCACGTGCCGATTCTACCCTGGTAGACGTCGCGTCTACCAGGGTAGAAGCGCATCGGTCCAGGTCCGCTCCGTACCATCGACCCCATGACCACGACGGGCCGGCAGCGGCCGGCACCGCCGCACGTCGCGCGCGCACCCCGTCCCGCCGCGGTGCGCCGCGCCGAGGCCGCCGCTCGCGCGAAGGAGCGTCGTCAGGTCCGGCGCCGCCGGACGTTCCTCGTCGCCGCCGTCGTGGTGCTGCTGGTCGCGGCGCTCGCGGTCGCCGTCCCGACGCTGCTCGGGCGGGATCACGGTGCCGCGCCGGAGGCCGCGCCCACCGCCATCGCCTCGTCACGTCCGACCCCCACCCCGACGACGCCGCCCGCACCGACGGCCCGCGAGCTCGCCGCCGCGACGATCACCACCGCCTGGGACGACCGCTGGCGCGGGGCGAAGGGCTTCCTCGGGAAGGCGAGCGGGCCGGCGTCGTGCACGGGGAGCGCCGCGGACCCGACCCGCTGCACCCAGAAGTTCGCGGGCGGGACGCTGGTGTGGCTGCCGTCCAAGAAGGCGACGACGCCCGGCACGGGCGGCACCGTGACCGTCGCGCAGACGGACGACGCGACCACCGACCTCGTCATCGTCAACAAGCAGCGGCCGCTCGACCCCAAGACGTTCGCGCCGAAGAAGCTCGTCGCGGTCGCCGGGCCCGGCGAGGTCATGCGGCCCGAGGCGGCGTCCGCGCTCCGCGCGATGTTCCGGGGCGCCTCCAAGGCCGACGTACCGCTCGCCGTGCACAGCGCTTACCGGGCGTACGAGGTGCAGGCCAGCACGTACGAGGGCTGGGTCGCCGCGCACGGCAAGAAGCAGGCCGACAACGAGTCCGCCCGCCCCGGCTACTCGGAGCACCAGACCGGGCTGGGCGTCGACGTCGTCGCCGGGACGGGCTCGTGCACCGCGATGGGCTGCTTCGGGTCGACGCACCAGGCCGCGTGGGTCGCGAAGAACGCCTGGCGGTACGGGTTCGTCGTCCGGTACCCCAAGGGCCAGGAGAAGACGACCGGCTACATGTACGAGCCCTGGCACGTGCGGTACGTCGGCAAGCAGGTCGCCGCCGACGTCCGCGCGACCGGGGCGAAGACGCTCGAGGGCTTCTTCGGTCTCCCCGCCGCCCGCACCTACTGAGCTCCGCGCCCTGGCCCGACGACGTCACCCGCCTCCCGGCACCGGGTTCAGCGTGTCGCCTGCGAGCGAGAGGTCGTCGTCCTCCGTCACCTCGAACGCCTCCAGGGTCTCGTCGCCGCAGATCGCCTCGACCAGTGCCCGAGAGCCGCCGACCAGGGTGGAGTCGAAGTCGATCTCGCTCGCGACGCACCACGCCAGGTCGGCCGGCCACAGAAGGTTCGGGCCGGCGCCCGGAAGCCCGCGGAACCACCCGAGGCCCGACGTCCGGGTCCACGAGCCGTCGACGAGCTCGCCCGTCGTCCCGTCGAGCAGCACGTAGTCGCGGCCCGGAAGCTCGAGGAGCGGGCCGTCGTCGGCCGCGGACGTGGTCTCCGGGTCGACCGACGCGAACAGGGCAGCCTCCGCCTCCGCCTGCAGACTCGCGCGTCGCGGCGGCACCGCGGCGGGATCGTGGCGCTCGTGGTCGGCGATGCCGTCGTCGTACACCGACACGAAGGCCTGAGACGTGGTGCCGGGCCGCAGGGAACCGTCGCCGCTCCAGACGCCGGCGGTGACCAGGTCGGGCTCGGACGTGTGGACAGCCAGGTGCCGGGCCAGCCGACCGAGGGTTCGCACGTCGAGGGAGCCGATCCTAGGCGGACCGGCCTGGCGCCCGTCGGCTAGGGGCACGGTCCCGTGCGGCTCGCCGGAGACGGCGGCCCACTGGACCAGCGGGTGCACGACGGCGCGGGGCCGGTGCGTCGACCGCACCGCGACCTCGGACCAACGCAGGTCCTCGGGCTCGACGTCGGTCCGGATCGCGGGGACGTGCGCCGTCACGGGGTGCAGCACCCGCGCGTACGCCTCGAACCCGCGCGGCACCGTGCTGCCCACGACGCCCCAGCCGTGCAGGCGGGGCAGGATCCAGTCGCCGCGGGCGACGTCGGGCGTGAAGCGCATCGTCACGGTCTACCACTCGAACTCAACCCTTGAAGTCGGCGACGCGGGGCGCCGGGCCGTGCGCGGACCGTAGGCTCGGCATCATGTCTGACCTCCCCTACCGCATCGCGGTCCAGCTCCAGCCCCAGCACGCCGACTACGGCCAGATCCGCGACGCCGTCATGCGCGCCGAGGAGATCGGCGTCGACGTCATCTTCAACTGGGACCACTTCTTCCCGCTCTCGGGCGACCCCGACGGCAAGCACTTCGAGTGCTGGACGATGCTCGGAGCGTGGGCCGAGCAGACGAGCCGCGTGGAGATCGGTGCGCTCGTCACCTGCAACTCGTACCGCAACCCCGAGCTCCTCGCCGACATGGCCCGCACCGTCGACCACATCTCCGGCGGGCGCCTGATCCTCGGCATCGGCGCGGGCTGGTTCGAGAAGGACTACGACCAGTTCGGCTACGAGTTCGGGACGCCCGGGACGCGCCTCGCCGACCTCGCGGACGCGCTGCCCCGCATCGAGCGGCGCCTCGAGGCCGGCAACCCGGCCCCGACCCGCCACATCCCCGTCCTCATCGGCGGCGGCGGCGAGAAGAAGACGCTCCGGATGGTCGCGCAGCACGCCGACATCTGGCACAGCTTCGCCGACGCCGAGACCCTCGTCCGCAAGTCGGCGATCCTCGACGACCATGGCGCGGCCGTCGGACGCGACACCGCGAAGCTCGTCGAGCGGTCCGTCGAGGTCAGCCGGCACAGCCCCGCCGAGGTCGCCGACGCGTTCGTCGCCGCCGGGGCGACCCTGTTCACCGTCGGCGTGAGCGGGCCGGACTACGACCTGACGCGTGCGGAGCAGTGGGTGGAGTGGCGCGACACGCAGCGCTGACGCTGGCCGGCGTCGCGGCGGCTGCTCGCCACCGGGGGCTTCGGAGGGACTGGTGTAGACGTGGAGCCTACGTTTCCGCATGTAGCACGCTTGTTGCCTGCGGATTCCTACCATCGGGTGGTTGTCGACCTGCGTTGAATGCTTGCCGCGGCTGGTGAGCACGGCGCTCGCGCAGCGGCGGGCTCCGGGGAGGCGGCGTGTGCGGTTCCAGGTGGGCGACTACGGCCGCACGCCGGGGTCCCGCCGCGGGCCCACTAGGTCGTTGGGGCGCGGTTGGTAGGTGGCGGGCAGTCGCGAAAGCGGCTGCGCCGTATCGAGCACGAACGAGGACGCTAGGGCTGGGTGCGCCACAGGAGCGCGAGTCGCGTTCGAGTTCCTGCGATCGTGGTGGCCCCAACCCGGGCGCAGAACTCGACCGGGTGAAAAAGTTCCCCGACCTATCGGATCGAGAGCTCACCAGGTCTAGATTCTGCTCACCATCGTGAGCCAGGTGTACCCAGGCAGAGCGCTCTGGGGATCGCCCGAGGGGTGAGGTTCGGTAGTGCTGGCCGATATCGACCGGCACCGAGAGGTCGGAGCGCTAGATGGGGCTACCGCGGAAGCAACTGCCGACATGGCGATTCACACCGCTACTATCACCGTTACTCTCACCGCCTCTACTAGTAGTTCTCTTGACGCTGACGGTGGCACTGGTCAGCGCAGGATGCGACCCGGCAGTTCCATCGGTGGGCGCCCGCATGGATGGCGGCGTCCTGGAGCTCGTGCTACCGGTCTGCAGAGGCGAGCAGATAGACGGCGCCGAGGTGACGGAGTTCTCGGCAGACAGCGAACCGCCGCCTTCGTGGAAGGCGACACGGTACGAAGGAGACCCACGCGACGTCGTGCGGCTGGAGTCATCAAGGTGGAAAGAAGCGAGTGGTTCGTACTCATCATTGGAGGCGTTCAGTGTTGACATCTCCACGGGATGGCGGGCCACAGGACTGGCGATTGACGACGTGCGCCAAGTCGAAGGATTGCCCGACTCTGAATTCAACGTGGACGGGGAGTTGATGACTCTCTCCAGATATCGGTCCATGATCGACTCCAGCCTTACATGCCCGACGGGCAGTGGGTCTTGAGTGAGGGGCGAAGATTGTGTGTGGTCTTATCCGGCTGAGTAGCCAATGAGCAGGGCCGTGCCTGTCTTTGGTGCGGCCCCGCTTGCTTTCGACGGCGGCGGCCCGCCGCCTTCTGACGTCGCTCCCGGTCTTCAGCGTGGCTCCGCGCGGCAGGGGTGATCAGGCGAGCAGCGCGCGGGCGGTCGCGAGGCGGCGCTTCGGGTCCATGAGCACGTGCGGGTCGTCGACCCATTGTTCGACGCAGCCCACGCCGACGGGGAGGGCCAGGATCACCGGGTCCTCGATCGACTCGCGCACCGCCTCCGGTACCGGCGCGACCCCGCGGAACGGTCGGTCGAAGAACGGGACGGTGGCGCCGCCGTCGGGCACGGGAAGCCCCGCGGCGGCCTGGACGTCGAGGAGCACGTCGAGCGCGCGGGCGAGCGCCGCCTCGCGCTCGCGCCACGCGGTCGCCGCGAGCGCGTCCCGCAGGTGCGGACCGGCCGCGGACGCCGCGGGGAGCGTCGCGAACGACGTCCCGAGCCACTTGGCGTAGGGAGCCCAGCGGCCCTCGAGCACGTGGCCGAGGTGCATCGCGACCCGCGCGAGCCGCCCGGCGAGCACCGCGGACCCGAGCTCGTCGCCGCGGCTGGCGGTCCGCCCGACGAACGGCAGCTCCTGCCCCAGGTGCGCCCACCCGGACGCGACGACGTAGCGCCGGACGTCGTCGGGATACCCGGCGAGGCTCGCGCGGAGCGCGGTGAGCTCGCCCGGGCCGTCGTGGAACACGGGCCCCGCGCACACCTCGAGGACGCTCTGCCCGGTGAGGGCGAGCCACTGCCACGCCTCGAGCCCGCCGGTCGGGTCGACGCCGAGCCGCGCGACGGCGAGCCCCGGGACGCTCACGACCTCGGCCCGGTGCCGGACGGTCGGGTCCCAGGTCGTCGGGAACCGCACGTCGTGTCCCCGCCACGACGACGGCAGCCGCGTCTCCAGCAGGTCGTCGACCTCGGCCACCGCGTCGCCCGCGACGAGGACCGTGAGCCGCAGTCCCCAGTCGTGGTCGCGGGACGTGTCGTCGTCGAACCCGAGGACGTCCGAGCCGCTGCCGAGCCGTCCCGCGGCGTGCGCGACGCCCGCGGCGTCCAGGACGGGCGCGACGGCGTCCTCGTAGTAGGCGCGGGCCAGCTCGACCCCGGGCAGCGGTGGCGACGTCATCCGCGGAACGTACCAGCGCTGCTCCGTGGACACGTGCCGGCGCATTCAGCTGGGGCTCGGCGCCCTGATCCAGCGCAAAGGCACTGCCGAACGTCGACAGTTCGACATGGTGTCAGCCGGGGGATCCCCATGGCATGAGCGGAACGGGCACCACGAAGAACCGCGCGCAGTGCGGCGCCTCGTGGCGTCATCCTTGCCGAGATGCATGGCGTGGGGCGACGGCTGCTCGCGTCGGGCAGGTTCGTCCTGTCGCCGTGATGCTCTGGTCAGGGGGCCACCGTGAGCGGTTCGCCGGGGTTGATGACCTGGACGGGGACGTCGGGGACGAGGCGGCGGGATGCGTCGACGAACAGGGTCGGGTTCTTGTCGCTCTTGAGGAAGAGCTTGTCGCCGATCCTCCCGCTGGTGAAGGCGTAGTGCTGCGGGACGGCGAGTTTCGGGCGGAGGGCGGACGTGAGCTCCGCGGCTTCTTCGGCGTTCATGACGACCTGCTTGTTGCCGGCCATCCGAATGTGGAGTCCGTTGACCGGGAGGAGGGCCACGTCGAGCGGGCCGAACCGGTCCGTGAGGGTCAGTAGCTCCGGGATGAGGAGGGTGTCGCCGGCGAAGAAAACGCTGCGTCCGCCGCCCGAAATGACGTAGGTGACCTCGTGGACGCCGTGCTTGCCGGGGGCTGCGTTGATGGTGAGGTCGCCGACCTGGGCCGACTCCCACGCCTCAAGGGCACGGACGTTGGTGAACCCGGCCTTGCGGGCCTTGTCGACGACCGGGCCGGCGACGAGCATCGGCGCGTTCTTGTCCTGGTAGCGGCGGAAGGAGTCGAGGTCGCAGTGGTCGTAGTGCTCGTGGCTGATCACGACGGCGTCCAGGTGCGGGAGGTCTTCGGGCATCATCGCGATCGGCTCGCCAGGGTGGTAGAGAGGGCGCTGGGAGAACCAGGGGTCGGTGAGGACCGTCTGGCCGCCGACCCTGATCAGGTGACAGCTGTGGGTGATGCGGGTGATGGTCAGCGACTCGGTCATCGTTCTTCTTTCTCCGTGCAGGTCGGCGAGCGGCGGAACCGGGGATCTCAGCCGGCGAGAGCGCCTGCGTGCAGCGATCCGTCCGCCACGATCAGCAGGCGTTGGTACTCAGTACCGTAGCGTATTGAGTACCTCCACGCACTGAGTGCCGTCCTGCTAGGATCGCCCGATGTCAGGTCTGTCAGCCACGTCGCCATCTCTTGTGGAGCGCAAGCGTCAGCAGATGCAACAGCGCCTCCTCGAGGCCGCGGACGAGCTCTTCTCGGCGAGAGGCTTCGACAACGTCTCGGTGACGGACATCGCGGCGCGTGCCGAGGTCGGGCGGACCACCTTCTTCCGGTACTTCGGCGACAAGCAGGAGGTCGTCTTCGCGAAGCAGCAGCAGATGCTTGACGCGATCGCCCGCGCGGGTGAAGACACCTCCGTCGGCGCCGCGACGACGGCGACGGACGCTCTCGAGCAGCTGCGTCCCATCGTCCTGGGTCTCTGTGAGATGGCGACGGCGAACCTGGACTCGTACTCGCGGCATCTCCTCCTCCTGGAGGAGCACGTCGACCTCCGTGGTCGGGACGCCCTGAAGGTGCAGGAGATCGCGGCCGCTCTCTGCGCGGTCCTGATCGCCCGTGGTACCGCCGAGGGCGTCGCTGCGTTCGCATCCCAGGTGGCGTTGGCCTGTTATCAGACAGGCAAAGGACGCTCGGCCGCACCGTCGTCTCTTCGCGACGAGACGAGCGCCGCTTTCGACGAAGCGCTCGCACTCGGGCAGTGAGTGCCCTCCACCGCTGAGTGGAAGGACGCTCGGCGAGGGGTCGCGCGCCGTCCCCCGCAGCGGGAGACTGGGGCCATCCGGCGGCGCGGCGGGAGGCCCCCATGAGCAGCGCGAGCACCCAGACCCAGGAGACCGGCCCGGGCGGTGCGCCGCCGGGGTCGTCGACCCGGGTCGTGGCGCTCGTCGGGCACGGGGGCGCCGGCAAGACGACGCTCGCGGAGGCGATGCTCCACGTCACCGGAGCGATCCCGCGCCCGGGCCGCGTCGAGGACGGCTCCACCGTGACGGACGCGGAGCCCGAGGAGATCGCACGAGGGATGTCGCTCACGCTCGGCGTCGCGCACGCGACGTGGACCGGGCCCGACGGCGCGCCCCGCACCCTCACGATCCTGGACGCGCCCGGCCACCCGGACTTCGCCGGCCAGATCGACACGGCGCTCGCGGTCGCGGACGTCGCGGCCGTCGTCGTGAGCGCAGCGGACGGCGTCCAGGCCGGGACCCGCGCCGCGTGGGAGGCGGCGCGCGAGGCGGGGGTGCCGCGCGTCGTCGTCGTGACGCAGGAGGACAAGGCGCGGGCGGACTTCCAGGCCGTGCTCGACGGCCTGCGCACCGCCCTCGGCGCGGACGGCGACGAGCTCGTCCCGCTCGAGCTGCCGCTCGGGGAGGAGGCCGCGTTCCACGGGATCGCGGACGTCCTCACGGAGGCCGGCTACGCGTACGACGACGACGGGCACCACCACGACGAGGCCCTCACCGACACCGAGGCCGCGCAGGAGCACGCGCTGCACGTGGAGGTGACCGAGGACATCGTGTCCCACGACGACGCCCAGCTCGAGGCGTACCTGAGCGGCGACGAGCCGGAGGCCGCCGAGCTCGAGCGCACGCTGGCGCACGAGGTCGCCGCGGGGGCCGCCTTCCCGGTGCTGGTCGTGTCCGGGCTGACCGGGACGGGCGTGGACCGTGTCGCAGACCTGCTCTGGGAGCTCGCGCCGCCGGCCTCCGAGCGGGACCGCGCCGTGCTGCTGGGCGACGAGCGGGTCGCGGTCGCCGCGGACCCGTCGGGCGAGGCGCTGGCCCACGTCTTCCGGACCGTCGCCGACCCGTTCGTCGGGCAGGTCTCGCTCTTCCGCGTGCTGTCCGGGACCGTGCGGTCCGGCGACCGGCTCACCAACGCGACGACCGGCGCGGCCGAGCGGCTCCACGGCCTGTTCCGCGTGCAGGGCAAGGACCACCACCCGGTCGACGCCGTCGGCCCGGGGGAGGTGGGCGCGGTCGCGAAGCTGGTGGGGACGCCGTCGGGCACGATCCTGTGGGCGCGCCCGGCCGGCGCCGCGGGAACCGGCGCGCGGCCGCTGGCCCCTCCCGGGCGGCAGCCCGTCTACGGGCTCAGCCTCGTCCCCGTCTCGCAGTCCGACGACGACCGCATGTCGACCGCCCTCGCCCGGCTCGCCGCCGAGGACCCGACGCTGCTCGTCGAGCGGGTTGCCGCGCCCGGCGGGGACGCCACCGTGCTCCGCGGCCTCGGCGACACGCACCTCGCGGTGGCACTCGAACGCCTCGCCCGGGTGTTCGGCGTGCACGTCACGACCGGCCCGGTCCCGGTCGCCTACCGCGAGACGCTCGCCCGGCGCGGGCAGGCCGAGGGCAAGGTGAAGAAGCAGTCGGGCGGGCACGGGCAGTTCGCGGTCGTCGAGCTGCGCGCCGAGCCGCTGCCGCGCGGCGGCGGGTTCGAGCTGGTCGACAAGGTGGTCGGCGGCGCCATCCCGCGCACGTACCTGGCCGCCGTCGAGAAGGGCCTGCGCGACGCGCTCGCCGCGGGCGGCCCGCGCGGGTACCCCGTCGTCGACGTGCGCGTCGAGGTGTACGACGGCAAGGCCCACTCGGTGGACTCGTCCGAGATGGCGTTCCGCACCGCCGCCGCCGCGGGCCTGCGCGAGGCGCTCGCCGAGGCGGGGACGGTGGTGCTCGAGCCCGTGTGCCGGGTCGTGGTGACGGTGCCGTCCGAGGTGCAGGGCGTGGTGCTGACCGACCTGTCCGGGCGGCGGGGCCACGTCGCCGCGACCGAGGGGCCCGACGACGCCGGCCGGGTGAACGTCGTCGCGAGCGTCCCCGAGGCGGAGCTCGCGCGCTACGTCCTCGACCTGCGCTCGCTGACTGGCGGGCAGGCGGAGCTCACGATCGAGCCCGAGCGGTACGACGTCGCCCCCCGCCACTGACCGCGCGGTATACCGGGCGGCCTGTCTACTTCGCGGGAGGGGCGGGGCGGCGGACCACGGCGCGGCCCGGGCGAGGCCGCGCGACGATGCCGAACCCGTGCGCCTCGAACAGGGACACGGTGCCGCGGTACAACCCCGACGACGAGGTCTTCGGCTTCTCCGCCAGGTCCACGGGGTACGCCTCGACGGTGGAGGCGCCGTGGCTGAACGCGTGCTCCACGGCGGCGTCGAGCAGCACCCCCGCGACTCCCTGGCGCCGGTGCCCGGGCCGCACGACGAAGCACGTGACCGACCAGGTCCCGTCGTCGCCGCGCTCGCCCTCGGGGAGCGCCTTGAGCGCCGACGGGCTCGTGAACAGCCGCGGCAGGTCGCGGCGTGGCGCGACCGCGCACCAGCCCACCGGCTCGTCGCCGACGAGCGCCACGACACCGGGGCCGGGCGCGGAACCGGCCTGGGCGTCGTCGAGCAGGCGCGCGGTGAGTGCGCGCCGCTCCGACCGTTCCAGGTCGTCGAAGGCCTTGCCCCGCAGCCGGTCCCACTGGCACCAGCAGTACGCGGCGTCGCCCCGGGCGAACACGACGTCGAGGTGCTCGACGTGCACGTCGGCCGTGACCGTCGGGCCGCCCGCCGGTGAAGAAGTCGCCGTCGTCCCCATGCGCCCCCACGGTAGCCGCGCGTGCTCCGCGCGCCACTAGACTCGGGCCCCATGGCGTCCTCTTCTGCGACCGACTTCGTGCTGCGTCCCTTCGAGGGCCTCCCCGGCGAGCCGGACTGGGTCGCGCTGCGCGAGGTCGTCCCCGCCGCGACCGCGACCGCCCGCACGACGGCGGAGCACGGGTCCCGCGACGTCGTCGTGACCACGGTCCTCCCCGGGGGCTGGCAGGCACTGCACCGCGAGGACGGCGTCGTCCTGCTCGCGCTGCAGGGCGTCGGCGCCTCGAACGACACCAGCCGCTACCTCGCCGCCGCACTCCTCGAGGCGCTCGCGAGCGAGCCGGGGACGTCGGTGCTCCTCGACCCGCCGGCCGACGGCCCGCGGCTGCAGGACGTGCTGGACCCGACGGTGCCGTTCGAGGTCACGGTCCAGGAGGGCTTCGAGTTCTGGCTGGACGGCGGGGCCGAGCGCACGGACGAGGTCGAGGCGTCGCTCCAGCAGGCGGCCGAGTCGATCATCCCGACGGTCAAGCTCGAGTCCGTGCCGTCGGCGTACTGGTGCCGCATGAACCGGGAGTTCCTCCGCTGGGCGCTCCCGCAGGACGAGGACACCGTCATCGACGCGCTGGCCCGCCTCCAGGCGCGCCGCGCGAGCGGCTTCGCGGGCGGCAAGTTCGTCGGCGCGTTCCGCTCGTCGGGCCTGGTCGTGCCGGTGTGGGAGCTGCCGCGCGGCACCGCGGCGGCGGACCTCGAGGAGCCCGCCGCGGCCTTCAGGGCGACGCTCGACGGGGCGCTCGGCGACGACGCCCCGCTCGACGCGAACGAGCGACGGGCGCGCGCCGGCATCGTGGCGCGCCAGGTCACGCTGCGGTGAGACACGCCCTCTTGCCTGTGCACAGGGGAATCTGCGTCCATCTCTTGACTCGACTAGGCTGATCATCGTGACGAAGAAGCAGCGCGACAGCATCGACCTCGGCGCCGCTCCGACGTCCGGCGCGACGGGGGAGGCGGGCGTCGAGACGGGCGCTCCCCACGCCCCCGCCGGGGCCGGGGAGGCTGCGGCCGACGACACCGGGAGCCCCCGGCCCGGCAGCAGGTCGGGCGAGCAGCCCGTGCTCCCGGTCGCCAAGACCCCTCGGCCCCGGACGGCCGAGGGGCCGCAGCCCGGCCGGTTCCGGCAGCGCGTCGCCGTCGTCATCCCGGCCAAGGACGAGGCCCGCCGCATCGCCGCGACCGTCCGCTCCGCGCGGGCGATCCCCAACGTGGACCTCGTGCTCGTCGTCGACGACGGCTCGGAGGACAGCACCCAGCACGTCGCACGCGAGGCGGGCGCCGTCGTCGTCCGGCACTCCCACAACCGGGGCAAGGCCTCCGCGATGGAGACGGGCGCCGCCGTCGTCGCGATGCGCGACGTCCCCGGGCGCCCCGAACGGGTGCTCCTGTTCATCGACGCCGACCTCGCCGACACGGCGGTCAACACGGCGCCCCTCGTCCCGCCGGTGCTCGAGGGCGTGGCCGACATGGCGATCGCGATCATCCCGCCGCAGGTGGGCGCGGGTGGGCACGGGTTCGTCGTGGGTGCCGCACGCCGCGCGATCACGAGCATGACGGGCTGGACCCCGACGCAGCCGCTGTCCGGCATGCGCTGCATGACCCGGCAGGCGTTCGAGGCAGCGACCCCGCTGGCTCGGGGCTGGGGCGTCGAGGTCGGTCTGACGATCGACCTGCTGCGGCAGGGCTACGTGGCCGTCGAGATCCCGTGCGAGCTGCGGCACCGCCCCTCGGGCAAGGACTTCAAGGGCCAGCTGCACCGCGCGGCGCAGTACCGCGACGTCCAGCTCGCGATCAGTGCGCGGCGGGTGCGTCGGACCGTGGACGTGGTGCGGCCGCACCACCACGCGTCCTGACGTCCCGCAGCCAGTTCGCGTAGACGGCGAGCAGCACGGGCAAAGCCAGGACGATGCCCGTCGCCGGCACGAGGATGCCCGAGTCGTTGACGAGGAACCCGATCCCGAGCACCACGCCCGTCGCGATGATCCCGGGCCGCAGCATGGGCGCGTAGGCGTTGAGCTGGCTCAGCGGCGCGTCGGTGGTGATCCACTCGAGCGGCCCGCCGGCCGGGTGCGCGAGCGCGCCGCGCAACGGCCGGCCGAGCACGTAGACCACGACGAGCAGGCCGGCGATCGCGACGAGCGTCAGGTTGTTGCTGAGCGTGTCCACGTTCTGCGCGAGCTTGCGCTGCACGACGTGCCACAGCTCCCCGTGCAGGACGTCGTCGACGAACCGGCCGAGGTGGGTGCGCTCGTCCGCGGGGCGGAGCCAGTCCGCGACGGCGAACGCCACGACGACCACGACCGCCGCGCCCAGCACGGCAAGCACGCGCTGCCAGGTGAGCCTGATGCCCGCGGCCATGAGCGCGAGCATCGCGAACCCGGCGACGAGCCCGGGCGGCCCACCGAAGTCGGCGCCGATCGACGGCAGGCCGTCGAGGGCGGTCGCGACCACGCCGACGCCGGCGACCACGGCCGCGGCCGCCACCCGGCGCCCGCGCAGCACCAGCGGGTTCACGAGGGCGACGGTCAGCATCACGCACGCCGTCCCGAACAGCGCGTACGACGTGTTGTTGATGCCGTAGAACCGCCCGGCGACCAGCGGCTGGGTGCCCATGAGCCCGGACAGCTGCAGCGGCGCGCCGCCGATCACGTCGATCGCGAGCACGACCGCGGTGATCCCGCCGACGACGCCGAACGGCCAGAGCGGCGCCCGGCGCCACGGGACGAGCATCGCGACGGCGGTGATGACGACGTCGAGCGCGATCACGATCCCGGTGAGCGTCCACGCGGGCGCGCCGGTGCGCCACCAGGGGATGGCGTTGGCGAGCGTCGTCGAGACGGGGATCGAGCCGAGCGCGATGCCGACGGCCACGAGGCCCTTGAGCACCCCGGAGGGGTTCTCCCGCAGCCACCGGCCGGGCGCGCCGAGGCGCTTCGCGTCGAGGCGCAGCACCACCGTGACGAACGCGTAGAGCGCGAGGTTCGCCAGGATGAGGAGCAGGTAGAAGTTCGCGATGAGCGGCTTGACGGCCGACGCGTGCCGGCTGACGTCGACGAGCCCGTCGAGCCGGTCGGTGCCGCTCGCGTCCGAGCGGGCGGTGCCGATGGTCGTGCCGACGGTGGCGCTGTCGGGGACCTTCGCCTCGATGCCCAGGGCGTGCACGACGGTGGGCAGCGCGTCGGTGTCCTGCACCATGCCCGGCTGGCGCGTGGAGGTGGCCGAGAGGATCGCGTCGCCGCCGCTCGCGTCGGCGTGCGTCGACAGCGCCGGGCCGCCGCCGAGCGCCAGCTGGAGGTGCGAGACCCACGACGAGTCGGCGAGCGACATGACGAGGACCGAGGCGCGCGAGGCCTCGGGGAGGCCGGCGTCGTGCGTGGCGAGGGCGGCGAGCACGGCGCCGACCTTCGCGTCGACCTGCTTCACCTGCTTCGCGTGCGACGCGGCCACCGCGTCGGCGGTCAGGGGCTCCTCGCCCGGCTGGGCGGCGGGGTCGAGCACCGCGCCCGCGTCGACGACGACGAGGCGCGACGACCCGAGCGCCGTCGACACGTCGTTCTGGAGCTCCGCGGGCTCGGCGGGCGCGTCGACGTGCGTGCCGACGACCCTCCCGGTCCGGTCGGCGAGCGCGATCGCCGCACCCGGGCCGATCGACGTGGCGGTGGTCCCCGACGCCTCGACCGCGTCGCCGAGCACGCCGAGCACCGCGTCGAAGCTCTGGTGCGTGACGGCGTCCTGGTACTCGGCCCAGCTGGGCACCGTCCCGCCCGTGCCCGACGACGACGAGTCCGCGGGATCGTCCGGCTGCCGGCAGCTCGGCTGGGTGTGGGGCGCGATGTCGCCGGCCCGGCGACCGGAGGACACCGCGAGCCACCCGTCGACGGGGCACGTGCTCGAGCGGACCGAGCGCACGACGTTGACGCCGGGCGCGACGGGAAGCGTGGACGCGTCCGAACCGTCCGCCGAAGTGCCGCCCAGGGCGCGCCAGATGTTCGGCGTCCTGGTGGCGGAGACGTCCTCGGGCTGAACGCCGCCCGTCCCGACGAGCACGAACGGGGCGTCGGCGGTCGTGCTCGCCACGGCGGTGTCCTCCGTGCTGGCCGTCGCCCTGCCCGCGCCGAGCGCGCCCGCGAGCCCCAGGGCGACCGCGACGCCCACGACCAGGGCCGTCGTCCGACCGAGGAACCGGCGTCGGGGGCGGGAGGGGGGCGTCGAGAGGGCGGTCGGCACGGCCCCCAGCCTAGGCGAGCGAGTCGTCGCGCCCCGGCCGGCGTCGAGCACGGAAGGACGCATCCGCACCGCATCCCCACAGATTCCTCGCGGGAACGGCGGCCACGGTCAGGCCGAGCGCACCACCAGCGTCCCGGGCTCGACCCAGGAGGTCACCCGGCGTGCGCGGCCGAGCAGGTCGCCGTCGACCTGGACGTGCTCGCCGGCGCTCGACTCGACCTCGACCTTCACGCGGCGGGCGGGGGTCGTGTCGATCCGGCCGGCCCGGCCGGGCAGGTTGTCCGACGACATCCCGATGCCCTGCATGACGACCTCGCCGAACACCTGCGCCCATCCCACCAGCCCGGCCCGCGCGTCGATCGCGACGACGTCGAGGCGGCCGTCGTCGATGACGGCGTCGGGGATGAGCGTGATGCCGCCGGGCAGGAGCCCGCAGTTGCCGACCATGAGGCTGCGGACGCGCGTGTCGACGGGGGGCGCGTCGTCGATCTCGATGCGCAGGCGCGTGCGCCGCCCGTGCAGGTGCCGGACGCCGGCGAAGAAGTACGCCATCCACCCGACCTTCGACTTCAGGGTGGGATCGGCGTCGGCGACCATGGCGGCGTCGAACCCGAGGCCGGCGATGACGAGGAAGAGGTGGTCGACGTCGCGCGCCCCCTCGCTGCCCGGCTCGGGCTCCTCCGCGTACTCGTCGACGCGGAGGCGGCCGACGTCGACGTGGCGGTCGTGGCCGGACAGCACCGTGGCGAGCGCGTCGTCGACGGACGTCGTCGAGATGTCGAGGTTGCGGGCGAGCAGGTTCCCGGTGCCGCGCGGCAGGATCCCCATGGCCTTGCCGCTGCCGGCCATGCTCTCGGCGACCGCCCGGACCGTCCCGTCGCCCCCCACCGCGACGACGACGTCCGCGCCGGCGGCCAGCGCGTCGCGCGCCTGGCCGCGGCCCGGGTCCTCGACGGTCGTCTCGAACCACAGGGGCTCGGGCAGCGCCGCGTCGAGGCAGGCCTCGACGAGCGTCTCGCGCAGCTCGGAGACGCCGGGCTTGGACGGGTTGGCGACGAACGCGACGAGACGCTCCGAGGGCGCCTCCTGCTCCCGGGGCCCGAGCCCGGTCCCGTAGCGCCGGGCGGGGCGGCCCATGCGCCGGCCGGCACGGCGGGACTGGAGGTAGACGACCAGCGCGACCACGAGCGCGGAGAGCGCGACGACGAGCGCCGCCACCCCGATCCAGGTCTCCCAGCCCGCGCTCATGGGCCCCACCGTATCCGGACGGGCCCTCCGTGACCCGGCGGATTCCCGCGGACGGGGACGCGGTCGGCTGCGTCACCCCGCCCCGATACGCTGGGTCCGTGATCGACCTCAAGCTCCTCCGGGAGGACCCGGACACGGTCCGCGCCAGCCAGACCGCTCGCGGTGACGACCCGTCGCTCGTCGACGCCGCGCTCGACGCGGACTCGCGCCGCCGCTCCGCGCTGACCGACTTCGAGTCGCGCCGCGCCGAGCAGAAGGCGCTGGGCAAGAAGGTGGCGCAGGCGCAGGGCGAGGAGAAGCAGGCGCTCCTCGCGCACACCAAGGAGCTCGCGGAGCAGGTCCGGTCGCTCGACGCGGACGCCAAGACGGCGGGCGAGGAGCTCGACGCCCTGCTGTTCCAGATCGCCAACGTCGTCGAGGGCGCGCCTCCCGGGGGCGAGGACGACTACGTGGTGCTGCGCCACGAGGGCACGCCCCGCGACTTCGCGGCCGAGGGCTTCGCGCCCCGGGACCACCTGGAGCTCGGCGAGGGCCTGCGCGCGATCGACACCGAGCGCGGGGCCAAGGTCTCGGGCGCCCGGTTCTACTACCTGACCGGCGTGGGCGCGCGCCTCGAGCTCGCGCTGCTCAACGCGGCCGTCGACCAGGCGGTCGCGGCCGGGTTCACGCCCGTGATCACGCCGACGCTCGTCAAGCCCGAGGTCATGGCCGGGACCGGCTTCCTCGGCAAGCACGCGGACGAGGTCTACCACCTCGGCACGGACGACCTGTACCTCGTGGGCACCAGCGAGGTCGCGCTCGCGGGCTACCACAGCGGCGAGATCGTCGACCTGTCGGACGGCCCCAAGCGCTACGCGGGCTGGAGCGCGTGCTACCGCCGCGAGGCCGGCTCGTACGGCAAGGACACGCGCGGCATCATCCGTGTGCACCAGTTCCACAAGGTCGAGATGTTCAGCTACTGCCGCCCGGAGGACGCCGCCGACGAGCACCAGCGCCTCCTCGCCTGGGAGGAGCAGATGCTCGCCAAGGCGGGCCTGCCGTACCGCGTGATCGACACGGCGGCCGGGGACCTGGGCTCGAGCGCCGCCCGCAAGTTCGACTGCGAGGCGTGGCTGCCCACGCAGAACCGCTACCTGGAGCTGACGTCGACGTCGAACTGCACGACGTTCCAGGCCCGCCGCCTCGGGGTGCGCGAGCGGGTGGAGGCCGACGGGCGCACCGAGACCCGCACGGTCGCGACGCTCAACGGGACCCTCGCGACGACCCGCTGGATCGTCGCGATCCTGGAGAACCACCAGCAGCCCGACGGCTCGGTGGTGGTGCCCGAGGGCCTGCGCGGCTACCTCGGCGGCCTCGAGGTGCTCGAGCCGGTCGGATGACCCGCGTGCCCTCGCCGTACCTGGTCGCCCTCGACGTCGACGGCACCCTCCTGTCGTGGGAGGAGGAGCCGCCGCACCGCGAGCTGATCTCCGACGCCGTGCGCGAGTCGGTCACCGCGCTCCGGGACGCGGGGCACCACCCGGTCATCTCGACCGGGCGCGCCGTGCTCGCCGCGGCGCCCGTCGCGCGAGAGCTGGGGCTCACGGAGGGCTGGCTGGTCTGCTCGAACGGCGCCGTCACGGCGCGGATCGCACCCGACGACCCGGCGGGCTTCGTGGTCGAGGACCGCGTGACGTTCGACCCGGCGCCCGCGCTCCGTGCGGTGCTGGACGGCATCCCGGGCGCGCTGGTCGCGGTCGAGGACGTGGGCCTGGGCCACCGGGTCAACGCGCCCTGGCCCGAGGGCGAGATCACGGGCCGGCAGGACGTCGTCCCGTTCGAGGAGCTCGCGGCGGAGCCGGTGACGCGCGTCGTCGTGCGGAGCCCGGAGCGCACCCGCGACGACTTCCACGACCTCGTCGAGCGGCTGGGCCTCGAGGACGTCACCTACGCGATCGGCTGGACCGCCTGGATGGACATCGCCCCGCAGGGCGTCACCAAGGCGACCGCCCTCGAGGGCGTCCGTCGACGGCTCGGCGTCGAGCCGTGGGCGACCGTCGCGATCGGCGACGGGCGCAACGACATCGGGATGCTCGGGTGGGCGGCGCGGGGCGTGGCGATGGGCCACGCCGACGACGTCGTGAAGGACGCCGCGGACGAGGTCACCGGCACCATCGACGACGACGGCGCCGCAGACGTCCTGCGCAGCCTGCTGACATAGCGGCAGAATCGGGGACCGTGGCGAGCATCGAGGACGTGGCGCGCACGGCGGGGGTCTCCACCGCGACGGTCTCGCGCGCGCTGCGGGGCCTCCCGAACGTCACGGAGGCGACGCGCGTCAAGGTCCTGACGGCCGTCGCGGAGCTCGGCTACGTACCGTCGCCGTCGGCGTCGTCCCTGGCCTCCGGCCGCACCCGCACCATCGGCGTCCTGACGCCCGGCATCGCCCGCTGGTACTTCGGCGAGGTGGTGGACGGCGTGGAGCACGCGCTGCGCGGGCTCGGCTTCGACGTGCTCCTCTACGCGCTGGGCTCGCCCCGCGACGAGCTGCCCCGCCCGCGCGTGGACCCGAACGTCCTGCGGCGGCGCGTCGACGGGACGATCGTCGTCGGCCTCCCGCTGGAGGCGCAGGAGGTCTCGTCCCTCGCGGCCCTGGGCGTACCGCTGGCGTTCGTGGGCTCGGGACCCCGCGGCCAGGTGACGCACCGGGTCGACGACGTCGCGACCGGTCTCGCCGCGACGCGATACCTGACGGCGCTGGGGCACCGCGCCGTCGGGCACGTGGCGGGCGTCCAGGACCCGGTCTCGGAGTGGTCGCCCGCGATGGGACGCCGCGCCGGCTGGCGGCGGGCGCTGGCCGAGGTGGGGGTGGAGGCTCGGCCGTCGTGGGAGGTGGACGGCAACTTCGACCTGGACGGCGGTCGCGTGGCCGGGCGCGCGCTGCTCCTTGCGCACCCGGAGCTGACGGCGGTGTTCGCGGCGTCGGACGAGATGGCGATGGGGGTGATTCTCGCGGCCCGCGACCTCGGGTGGGGCGTGCCCGCCGACCTGTCGGTGATCGGGGTCGACGGTCACCCCTTCGGCGAGCTCGTCGGGCTGACGACGATCGCGCAGGACGCCTTCCAGCAGGGTCAGGACGCGGCCCTCGTGCTGCTGCAGATGGTGCTGGGGGAGCGGGCCCCGGAGTCGGTGACGTACCCGACGCGTCTGGTGGCCCGCGCGTCGACGGCGATCCCCCGCGCGCGTCGTCGCTCGGAGGGCTAGCGTCGAAGCAGAGGTGTGGGAGGGCTCCCACACCTTGCGCGCGACAAGACCGCTGCGTGACGCAATCGTTACGTGTCGGGACTTGAACACCGGCCATGTAAACGCTTGCATGGCAGTAGTGGCTCGAAGGCGGGCGTCACGCCGTGCCTCGGGCCTCAGACGGTGGCTGTTCGCCGTCGTCTGTGATGCACCACGACGTTGTGGAGGGGATATGGCACGCACACGACTCCGCGCCCGCCAGGGCGTGGCACTCGCCGCCGGGGCAGCTGCGATCGCACTCGTGATCGCCGGCTGCTCGAGCGACGACAACGGTGGAGGCGGCGGCTCGGGCTCCGGCACGGGGAGCGCCGGCGGCTCGGACTGCGCCGACTACACGCACTACGGCGACCTCAAGGGCAAGACCGTCACCATCTACGCGGGCATCGTCGCGCCCGAGGACCAGCCCTACGTCGACTCGTTCAAGCAGTTCGAGAAGTGCACCGGCGTCACCATCAAGTACACCGCCGACAAGAACTTCGAGCAGCAGATCCTCGTCCAGGCCAAGGCCGGGAACCCGCCGGACATCGGCATCGTGCCGCAGCCCGGCCTGCTCGCCCAGCTCGTCGCCACGGGCAAGGTCGTCAAGGCACCGGACGCCGTCGGAGCCAACGTCGACAAGTGGTTCGGCGCCGACTGGAAGAAGTACGGCACGGTCGACGGCACGTTCTACGCCGCACCGTCCGGGGCGAGCGTGAAGTCGCTCGTCTGGTACTCGCCCAAGCAGTTCAAGGACGCCGGCTACGAGGTGCCCAAGACGCTCGACGAGCTCAAGGCGCTGTCCGACAAGATGGTCGCGGACGGCAACAAGCCGTGGTGCGTGGGCATCAACTCGGGCGAGGCGACCGGCTGGCCGCTCACCGACTGGGTCGAGGACTTCGTGCTCCGCGACGCCGGCCCCGACGTCTACGACCAGTGGGTCGCCGGGAAGGTGAAGTTCTCCGACCCGAAGATCGTCCAGGCGTTCGACGACGTCGGCTCGTACGTCAAGAACCCCGACTACGTGAACGCCGGCATCGGCGACGTCAAGTCGATCGCGACCACGACCTTCCAGGATGCCGGGCTGGGCATCGACCCCACGCAGGGCGGCGGCACCTGCTGGATGCACCGCCAGGCGTCGTTCTACGCGGCCAACTTCCCCAAGGGCACGAACATCGCGCCCGACGGCGACGTGTTCGCGTTCTACCTGCCGGGCAAGGCCGCGGCGGACCACCCGGTGCTCGGCGCCGGCGAGTTCGTGACGGCGTTCTCCGACCGTCCCGAGGTCCAGGCCGTCCAGGAGTTCTGGTCGACCGACATCTGGGCCAACCTCAAGGCGAAGGCCAGCTCCGACGACACCGGCGGCGGCTGGATCTCCGGCAACAAGGGGCTCGACGAGGCGAACCTCGTGAACCCGATCGACAAGCTCTCGGTCGAGATCCTCAAGGACAAGAACACCGTCTTCCGCTTCGACGGTTCCGACCAGATGCCGGCTGCGGTCGGCTCGGGCGCGTTCTGGAAGCAGGCGACGTCCTGGATCACCGGCCAGTCCACGCAGGACACGGTGTCGAAGATCGACGCCGCCTGGCCGAAGTCGTGATCTGAGGAGAGCGAGGGGCGGGGGGGGGGGGGGGGGGGGGCCCCCCCGCCCCTGCGCACCTCACCGGACCTGGCTCCTTCAGGAGGAACGATGGATGTAGCTCCCAAGCTCCTGGACATGGTGTGGGCAGTCCTGATCTTCGGGGCGGTCATCGCTGTGATCCTGGGCCTCGCGGCCCTGTACGAGAAGCGCGGTGGACGCCGGGCGGGCTGGTGGTTCGTCGGACCGTCGTTGGCCCTGCTCGCGGTCGGCCTCGTGTACCCCGCGCTCAAGACCCTGTGGAACTCGTTCCGCGACGCCGGCGGTGGGTCGTTCGTCGGGATCGACAACTACACGGCGATCTTCACGAACTCGGACGAACTGGTGGTCCTGCGGAACACAGTGCTGTGGACGCTGGTCACACCGTTCGTCGCGACCGCGATCGGCCTGCTGTACGCGATCCTGGTCGACCGCGCCAAGGGCGAGGCCGTCGCGAAGGCCGTGATCTTCCTGCCCATGGCGATCTCGCTCGTCGGCGCGTCGATCATCTGGAAGTTCATGTACGACTTCCGCGACCCGGCCGGCGGGACGTCGAAGCACCCGATCGAGCAGATCGGCCTGATCAACCAGGTCATCGTGTGGCTGGGCGGGAAGCCGTACAACTTCCTGCTCAACAGCCCCTGGAACACCTTCTTCCTCATCGTCGTGATGATCTGGATCCAGGCCGGGTTCGCGATGACGATCCTGTCGGCGTCCATCAAGGCGATCCCCGCCGACATCGTGGAGGCGGCCCGCCTGGACGGCGTCGGCGGCTTCCAGATGTTCCGCTTCGTCACGTTCCCGAGCATCCGGCCCGCGGTGGTGGTCGTCCTCACGACGATCGCGATCGCCTGTCTGAAGGTCTTCGACATCGTCAGAACGATGACCGGCGGGAACTTCGACACGAACGTGATCGCGAACGAGTTCTACTCGCAGACGTTCAGCGCCGCCAACCAGGGCCTGGGCGCGGCGCTCGCCGTGATCCTGTTCGTCCTGGTCATCCCGATCATCGTCTACAACGTCCGCCAGCTGCGGGCATCGGAGGGTCGATGATGTCCGAGCTCCTCAACACCGGCGCAGCGTCCGACGTGAACATCGACGGTGCGACCGCAGGCGGCCCGCCGCCCGTGCGCACCCGGGGAGAGATCGCGAAGCGAGGCCTCACGTCGCCGTGGGCGTCGCTCGTCGCGGTCGTCCTCGCCGTCGTCTGGACCATCCCCACGGCCGGCCTGCTCATCACGTCGTTCCGGCCGGCGCTCGACATCAACAAGACCGGCTGGTGGACCGTCTTCACCAACCCGGACTTCACGCTCGACAACTACAAGCAGGTCCTCGACACCAGCCAGTCGTCGTCGCTGACGCCGTATCTCATCAACTCGATCGTCATCACGATCCCGGCGGTGCTGCTGCCCATCCTGCTCGCCTGCCTGGCCGCGTACGCGTTCGCGTGGACCAAGTTCAAGGGCCGGAACGTGCTGTTCGTCGCCGTGTTCGCGCTGCAGGTCGTGCCTATCCAGGTCACGCTGCTGCCGCTCCTGACGCTGTACGTCAAGCTCAACCTCAACGGTACGTTCTGGGCGATCTGGCTCTCGCACACCATGTTCGGGCTGCCGCTCGCGATCTTCCTGCTGCACAACTTCATGCGGGAGATCCCGGGCGAGCTCATCGAGGCGGCGCGGGTCGACGGCGCCGGGCACGTGACGATCTTCTTCCGGATGATGCTGCCGATGCTCAAGCCCGCGCTGGCGGCATTCGCGATCTACCAGTTCCTCTGGGTCTGGAACGACCTGCTCGTCGCCCTGACGTTCGCGGGGCCGGGCACCGCGACGGCACCCATGACGAAGTTCCTGTTCGACCTCACCGGGTCGCGCGGGAACGCCTGGTACCTGCTGTCGGCGGGAGCCTTCATCTCGATGATCATCCCCGTCATCGTGTTCCTGTCGCTGCAGCGGTACTTCGTCCGCGGGCTCCTGGCGGGGTCCGTCAAGGGCTGATCCGCCGCCTGGCACGCGGCGCACGGACGGCCGTCCTCCTCGCCCGAGGAGGGCGGCCGTCGTCGTCCGCGCTGCCCGCCCGACGGCGCACGTAGGCTCGGGCGGTGAGCCCTCGGACCCTCGACCGCGTGCCCGCGCCGGTGGTGCTGGTCGGGTCGGGCACCGCGATGTACGTGGGCGCCGCCGTCGCGGTCGGCCTGTTCGCGGCGGTCGGCGCGCCCGAGGTGGCCTGGCTGCGGACCGCGATCGCCGCCGTCGTGCTCGTCGCCTGGCGTCGCCCGTGGCGCGAGCGCTGGACCGGCGCGCGCTGGCGTGCGGCCGTGGCGTTCGGGCTGGCGCTGGCCGTCATGAACGTCGCCTTCTACGTGGCGATCGACCACCTGCCGCTCGGGACGGCCGTCGCCATCGAGTTCACCGGGCCTGTCGCCGTGGCCGCGCTCACCGGACGCGGGTGGCGCGAGCGGGGAGCGATCGTCGTCGCGGCCGGCGGCGTCGTCCTGCTCGCGGGGGTGGCGCTCGAGCCCGGCCCGGGGCACGACCGGCACGACGTGGTCGTCGGGCTCGTCGCGATCGGGGTCGCCGCTGCCGCGTGGGCGGCCTACATCCTCCTGGGGCGCCGGGTGGCAACCGCTGGGTCGGGGGTCACGACGCTCGCCGTCGCGATGAGCGTCGGTGCGGTCGCGCTGGCGCCCGCCCTCGCGGTGCCGTCGGCGGTCGTGCTCACGGACCTCGGGCTCGCGTGGCGCGCCGTCGTGGTCGCGCTCCTGTCGTCCGTCGTGCCCTACGCGCTCGAGCAGGTCGTGCTGCGGCGGGTCGGCGCGGCGACGTTCTCGGTGCTCATGGCGCTGCTGCCCGCGACCGCGACCGTCGTGGGCGTCGTCGCGCTGCAGCAGGTGCCGTCGGCCCCCGAGCTGCTGGGGCTCGCGTGCGTCACCGGCGCGCTCCTCATGACGGGGCAGCTCCGACGGCGCACGCCGCCCCGCGACGCCCCGCCCCTCGTCTGAGCAGCCCGGGCCGCCCGCGGTCGGCTACAGGTACTGGCCGGGCGTCGGGCGCTGGTCGTCGCCGCCCTGGGGACCGCCGGGGACGCCCGGGGTCTGGCCAGCCGGGCCACCCGGACCGCCCGGTCCGAACAGCCCCGGCGGAAGCCCCCGGCGCATCTGCGAGAGCTGGTTCTGCGCCGCGATCTGCTGCGCCACGAGCGCCGTCTGGATGCCGTGGAACAGGCCCTCCAGCCAGCCGACGAGCTGCGCCTGGGCGATCCGCAGCTCCGCGTCCGACGGCGTCGCGTCGTCCGTGAAGGGCAGCGTGATCCGGTGCAGCTCGTCGATGAGGTCGGGGGAGAGGCCGTCCTCGAGCTCGTGGAGCGAGCGTTCGTGGATGGACGCCAGGCGCGCCCGCGCGGCCTCGTCGAGCGGCGACTCGCGCACCTCGTCGAGCAGGCGCTTGATCATGGTGCCGATGCGCATGACCTTCGCGGGCTCCTCGATGGAGGTCCGCTCCTGGTCCGACTCTCCCGCGCCCTCGGCCTCGCCGTCCGCGGCCGTGACCCCGGGCGGCAGGATGAGCTGTGGTGCGACCTGGGCGGCTGCCGCCTCGCGGACGGCGTCCTCGGCGGCCTTTTCGGCCTCCCGCTGGGCGTGGTCCTCGGCCGCTCGCTCGTCCTCGGCCGTCTCGTCCGGTGCGGTGCCGTCCTCGGTGCCGGGGGCGTCCGGGACCTGCTGCTGTGCGTCGTCGGGCATGGCGTCCAGTCTGCCCCGTCAGGGCACCAGCAGCACCTTGCCGAACACCGTCCCTGCCTCCACCAGCTCGTGGGCGTGCGCGGCCTCGTCGAGGGGGACGCGGGCGCCGATCACGGGGTGCAGCCGGCCGTCGTCGAGCCACGGCCACGCGTGCGCGGCGACGTCGGCGACGATCGCGGCCTTGGCTTCGCGGCTCCGCGCGCGCAGGGTCGTCCCGGTGACGGTGAGGCGGCGCGCCATCACGGCGCCGAGGTCGAGCTCGGCGCGCCGGCCGCGCTGCGTGCCGATCACGACCAGCCGTCCCTCGTCGGCGAGGACCTCGAGGTTGCGGGCCAGGTAGGCGCCGCCGACGACGTCCAGGACGACGTGAACGCCCCGGCCGTCCGTGGCGTCGCGGACCGCGGCGACGAAGTCCTCGGTCCGGTGGTCGATCGCGAGGTCCGCGCCGAGCTCCCGGCACCGCGCGACGCGCTCGGGCCCGCCCGCCGTGGTCGCCGTCCAGGCGCCCAGCGCGGCGAGGAGCTGGAGCGCGACGGTCCCGATCCCGCCCGAGCCGCCGTGGACCAGCACGCGCGCGCCCGACGCCGTCACCCGCCCCAGGCGGCCCGGTCCGGTCAGGTTGCTCCAGGCGGTGCAGACGGCCTCGGGCAGGCCCGCGGCGTCGACGAGGTCGAGCGAGTCCGGCACCCGCAGGAGCTGGCCGGCCGGGACGACCAGGCGGTCCGCGTAGCCCCCGCCCGCGACCAGGGCGGCGACGCGGTCCCCGACCGCCCAGCCGTCGACGTCGTCGCCGAGCGCGGCCACCGTTCCCGACGCCTCGAGCCCGGGCCACGACGGCGCGCCCGGTGGCGGCGGGTAGTGGCCCTCGCGCTGCATGAGATCTGCTCTGTTGATGCCGGCGGCCGCGACGTCGACGAGGACCTCGCCGCGTCCGGGTACGGGGTCCGCCACCTCGCGGACGGCCAGCTGCTCGGGTCCACCGGGTCGGACGATCTCGACGACGCGCATGCCGAAGAGCCTAGGCCGGGGGGCTTGCGCCGGGGTGTCCTCATCGTCGAAGGTGGGAGTCGCTCGGACGCCCGTCAGCACCGCGGGGCCCGACGCCGAAGGGGGCTGATCCGGACCGCGGTCCGGATTAGGTGTTCGCGGTCCGATCGCGGATAGTTAGCGGGAAGTTCGTTCGTGGCGTTGCCCTACGCGCACGGTCCCGTGACGCGCGCGAGCCGTCCCGGCAGATGAAGGCGCTGATCAGAGCGCCGACAGGAAGGTGCGTATGCTCCGCAGGTTGAGCGTTCGAGGGAAGATCCTCGCCGCCCTCGCTGTGCCGGTCCTCGTCCTCTTCGTGGCCGCCGCGTACATCTCGTCCCAGGCGATCGGGGACGCCCGCCAGGCGCGCGCCGTCCACTCGCTGACGTCCGTCTTCGCGACCCAGGACGCGTTCCTCGACGCGGTCCAGGCCGAGCGGTTCGCGACGTGGCAGGCGACCGGCGGCGACAAGGACGCGGTCGACGCGCTGGCCAAGGCCCGCAACCTCACCGACACGACGCTCGCGAACCGCGACAAGGCGCTCCGCGCCCTGTCGCTCGGCCAGTTCAACGACCAGCTCGCGAAGGCCGTCACCACCTCCCTCGCCGCGAAGGACCGCATCGAGACGGTGCGCCGCCAGGTCGACGTCGCCGAGTCCACGGGCTCGATCGACAAGACCGCGAACTACATCGACAACTCGTACCAGAACGTCGTCGGGCTCGCCGCGAACATCGGGTCGCTCCTGTCGGAGACGGCGTCCGACCGTACGCTGGCGCAGTTCGTGGACGCCTACAACGCCGCCTCGACGCTGACGACGCAGATGGCCCTCGAGACCACCGGCGGCTACCAGGTCCTCGCCGACCCGTTCGACAAGAACGCGTCGCTCGAGGACCTCGTCAAGGCCGGCGTCGTCGCCAACGCCGTGCAGATCTCCGGCCTCATCGAGGACGACACGACGCGCGCGAGCCAGCTCTCCAACACCCTGTCGGCCCTCGGCATCCACGCCGACGTGCCCACGGTCTCCGGGATCTACCAGATCCTCCGCAACGCGATCCGCTCGTCCGAGGTCTCCGCGGCCAACAAGGCGAACGCGGGCCAGTGGCTCGAGACGTCGCAGAACCAGACCGTCGCCACGGCAGCGATGCGCGACGAGGTCGCGTCCGCCGTGGACGCCAAGGCCGGTGACCTGCAGACGTCGGCGACGACGCGCGCCGCCGTGACGATCGGCATCGGGGTGCTCGCGTTCGCGCTCTCGGTGATCATCGCGCTCGCGATCGCCCGCACGATCGTGCGCCCGCTGCGCCGCCTCACCGACGCCGCCGCGACTGTCCGTGAAGAGCTGCCGACGCTCGTCGAGCAGGTGGCCGAGCCCGGCCGCGGCCCGGACCTCGCGCTCGAGGAGATCCCGGTCGAGTCGAGCGACGAGGTCGGCCAGCTCGCACGCGCGTTCAACGACGTCAACGCGACGACCATCTCGGTCGCCAAGGAGCAGGCCGCGCTCCGTGGCTCGATCGCCGAGATGTTCGTCAACGTCGCGCGCCGCGACCAGGTGCTCCTCAACCGCCAGCTCTCGTTCCTGGACGACCTGGAGCGCACCGAGGAGGACCCGGGCTCGCTGTCGAACCTGTTCCGCCTCGACCACCTCGCGACCCGGATGCGGCGTAACGCGGAGTCGCTCCTCGTCCTCGCCGGCATCGACTCGGGCCGCCGGGTCCGTCAGCCGATGCCGACCTCCGACGTGGTCCGCACGGCGTCGTCGGAAATCGAGATGTACGACCGGGTGCGCCTGATCCTCCCGGTCGACCCGCTGATGCTGGGCCACAACGCGCTGTCCGCCGCGCACCTGCTCGCCGAGCTGCTCGAGAACGCGACCCGCTTCTCGGAGCCGCACACCCCTGTCGAGGTGTCGACCAACCGCACGTCGTCCGGCGTGCAGGTCATGATCCGGGACTACGGACTCGGCATGGGCCCCGAGGAGCTCACGGAGGCGCGGTCGCGCGTCGCGTCGTCGGGCGCCTCCGAGGTGCTCGGCGCGCAGCGCCTCGGCCTCTACGTCGTCGGCCGCCTGGCGCAGCGCCTCAGGGCGACGGTCGAGTTCACGTCGTCGGGCGACAGCGGCCAGGGCACCACCGTCGTCGTGTCGTTCCCGGCGGTCCTGTTCGTCAGCGACACCAACGTCCCGCTGCCGGAGCCGACCGACCCGCTGGCCGCGGAGACCCAGGCCGCGGTCGGGCAGCTCGGCCGCGGCGCCGCCCCCGACAGCCTTCCCGCCCGGACGCCCGCGCCCGCGCACCCCTCGGGACCCCTGCCGCTGCCGCAGCCCGAGCCCGAGGTCGCCGTCCCGGTCGACCTGGCCGCGCTCACCGACGGCACGACCGCGACCGGCATGCCCAAGCGCCGGACCGCGAGCCCCGAGGGCGCGCCTGAGACCATCGGCAGCGGGCTCCCCGTGCGCGGCGCCGCGCCGTCCGCCCCCACGCACAGCGCCGCGAACCTCGTGCTCCCGCCGCTCAGCGCGCCCGAGCTCGCCGCCGACCTCGGTGGCGAGGGTGCCCGCTGGGCGCCGCCGACCGAGGCCGCGTCCGGCGCCACCGCGCTGCCCAGCCGTCGTCGCGAGACGTCGGTCGCGCCGGAACCCACGCCGCTGCTCTCGCCGGACCCGGCATCGGCGGCCCTGCCGCTGTCGCTCGAGCCGTCCGCCGCGTCGCCGCACCAGCTGCCCGACGAGACCGCCGTCGACCTGGTGGCCGTGCCCGACGACGTCGTCCGCACGTCGATGTTCTCGGGCTTCCGGTCGATGAGCCAGCTCAGCCAGCGCGCCGAGTCCGGCGAGCCGGCCGCGGCCCCGGGGGAGCCCGTCTCGGACGAGCCCTCGTACGAGGCGCTGGTCGCGCGGGACGAGCCCGAGCCCACGGTCGCCCAGCCCGAGCCCGCGTCCTCGTGGGCGCCGCCGGCGCTCGTCAGCGACGTGCCGCCGCCCCCGCCCGTCGAGCCCGCGGCAGCTTCCTACGGCTACGCGCCGGCCGTCCCCGACGTCGACGCGACCGCGTTCGAGCTCGAGGACACCAGCTGGGAGCCGCAGTTCGTCCAGGGTGAGCCGTCGCTGCCGTCCCGGGGCGAGCAGGGTTCGGCGCTCTCCGAGGCGCAGGCCGCCTCCGCGCTGTGGGAGCCCCCCACGGAGGGTGAGACGGCGTCGCCCTACTCGGACCTCGGCGGCTACTTCGGCCGACAGCAGGACGACGCGGCCGAGGCTGCGCCCGAGCCGGCCACTGCCTACGAGCCGGCGGCCGCGTACGAGCCGGCGGCCGCGTACGAGCCGGCGGCCGCGTACGAGCCGGCGGCCGCGTACGAGCCGGCGCCCGCATCCGGCCAGGAGGTCGACACGTCTGCGGCGGAGCTCGACGACGCCGCGGCGTTCGACCAGGCCCTGCCCGCGTTCGACGACCTGCTCACGAACCTGCCGACGCGCCGCGACGTGCGCGAGGCCGCCAAGCGGAACCGCGGCTGGTTCCGGCGCGGCTACTCGCAGCAGGCCTACACCGAGGCGCTCCGCACCCTGACGGAGCCGACGCCCGTCGTGCCGGCGTCGTCCATCCACTCCGCCGAGGCCCTCGGGCTCACCGGCGTGACGCGGACGTCGGCGCTGCCCGCGCCGGCACCCGCCGCGGAGCCGACGCCGTCCGCCACGCCCGCGCCGTCGTTCGGTGCCGAGACGCCCGCGCCGGTCGCGGCCCCCCAGGCCGAGCCCGCGGCCGCGGCGTACGAGCCCGCCGGCACGGCGTACGAGCCGATCGCGGATCCGGTGCTCCCGGCTCGTCGCGAGGACCCCCGTCCGACGCTCACGAGCGCGGAGCTCACGGGCCGGACGCTGCGCCCGCGATCGCTCGACCCGCTCGACGCGGAGTACGTCGTCGACCCCGTGACCGCGAAGTCCGAGTGGCTCGCGTCCGCGGTCCTGTACGAGGAGATGACGACGCTGCTGCGCACGAGCTCGTTCGACCCCGCGCCCACGGGCGCCACCTACCAGCCCGTCGTCGAGCTGACGACCGGGCCGACGCTCACCCGTCGGGCCCGCCGCCAGCAGGAGTCCACGGGCCAGCAGAGCGCGAACGACCGGATCGACCGCGACGCCGAGGTGCTGCGCGAACGGCTCCGGGCGTTCCAGAGCGCGACCCGCCGGGCGCGCGAAGATGCGGTCGGCCAGCCGTCCGTGGACCTCGACGCCGAGTTCGAGGCCGCGTTCGGAGGGCCGTACGGTCGCACCGACGGGCCGGGGACCGCGGGGGACGGCTCCCGCGCCTAGCACCGCCCGGCCGGTCGTGGACGTCGCGACGGGCGAACGAAGACGTGCTGCAACCGCAGCACCTGACCTGGAGGAAGAGTGAACGCACTCAGCACCGAGGCAACCACGTTCGGGTGGCTCCTCGACAACTTCGTGCGCACGGTGCCCGGGAGCCGTCACACGCTCGTCGTGTCGGCCGACGGTCTCCTCATGGCGATGTCGGAGAAGCTGGACCGCACCAGCGGCGACCAGCTGGCGGCGATCGTCTCGGGCATGTCGAGCCTCACGCGCGGCGCTGCCCGCCAGCTCGGTGGCGGCAACGTGCGCCAGGCCATCGTCGAGATGGACAACGGGTTCCTGTTCCTGATGAACATCTCGAACGGGTCTGTTCTGGCGGTCGTCGCTGAGTCAAACTGTGACGTCGGCCTGATCGGCTACGAGATGGCCATGCTCGTCTCGCGCACCGAGACGACGCTGACACCGCAGCTCATCTCGGAGATGCGGGGCAACCTGCCCGTCGACGGCGCCACGCGCACGTCGCAGGGCTGACCACCAGGGACGAGGTGAGGTCGGTGACGAACACGGTCCCGGGCGGCATCCCCGCCGTACCCGTGCCACCCGGCGAGGTGTACGAGGCCGCCACGGTGCGCCCGTACGCCGTCACGGGCGGCCGCGTGCGCTCGGCGACGTCGGACCTGCCGCTCGAGGCGCTCGTCGAGGTGATGCCGGGCGCGGTGAACGGCTACGGCCTGCCGCCCGAGAAGCGCGCGATCCTCCAGCACGCCGCTCACAACTACGTCTCGGTCGCGGAGCTCTCCGCGCTCCTGCGCCTGCCCCTCGGCGTCGTCCGCATCCTCGTCGCGGACCTGTCCGACGAGGGCTACGTCACCGTCCACACGTCCGCCCCCGTCAACGTCCACACCGGCCACGGCCACAACCCGGGCCTGTCGCTGAGCGTCCTGGAGAGTGTTCTCAATGGCATTTCCTCCCTCTGAGTCCGCGCCGTCCGGCGCGCCCGTGCGGACCTCGGTCGGCGTCGGGGGTGGGTCCGGCGCGTCGTTCGCCGGGCAGCCCGTCGCGACGCAGCCCGCGCCGCCCGTGCTCCGTGGCGTCCCGAACGAGAGCGGCCCGACAGGCCAGCCCGCCCCGGCCGCCGCCCACGACGGTTCGCAGGGCACCGCGGCCGAGGTCGGCCGCGCCGCCCCGACCGTCGTGAAGATCGTCGTCGCGGGCGGGTTCGCCGTCGGCAAGACGACGTTCATCGGGTCGATCTCCGACGTCGAGCCCCTCAACACCGAGGCCGCGATGACGGAGCACTCGGTCGGCGTCGACGACGCCGGGGGCGTGAGCGACCGCAAGACCACCACGACCGTCGCCATGGACTTCGGCCGCGTGGCCCTTCCGGGCAACCTGTGGCTGTACCTGTTCGGGACGCCCGGCCAGGACCGCTTCCTCTTCATGTGGGACGACCTGGTGCGCGGCGCGATCGGCGCCGTCGTGCTCGTCGACACCGAGCGCCTGGACCAGTGCTTCCCGGCGATCGACTACTTCGAGTCGCGCGGCATCCCGTTCGTCGTGGGCGTGAACTGCTTCGACGGCGTCGCCAAGCACCGCCTCGAGGACGTCCGCGAGGCCCTGCAGATCGGCGGCCACGTGCCGATGCTCTACACCGACGCGCGCTCGCGCGCCGCGACCAAGCAGACGCTGGTCGCGCTCGTGCAGCTCGCCATGCAGCAGCTCCGCGCCCAGCAGGGCGCCGCGGCGCAGTAGCGTCCCGCCCGACGCCGGCCCTCACCTCCCTCCGGAGGTGGGGGCTGTCGTCGTCCCCGGTCGTCTCGCGGGTGGCGGGCCCGCAGGCGGGGTCCGGCTTGCGCGTCGCGCGGTGGCGGACCGGTGTCGTGCGCATGGAAGAATGGCGGCGCGCGCTCCGGCGCGAGGAGGGTTGACAGAGCGGCCTAATGTGACGGTCTTGAAAACCGTTGTCCCGCAAGGGACCGGGGGTTCGAATCCCTCACCCTCCGCTCCCTGCGGCCCGTGCTCAGTGCACGGAGAACCCGCCGTCGACGGCGATGGCCTGCCCGGTGACGTACGCAGACGCGGGGCTCGCGAGGAACACGGCGGGCCCGGCGAAGTCCTCCGGGAGGCCGTTCCTGCCGACGAGCGTGCGTGCCGCGAGGGCCTTGACGGCGGCGGGGTCGGAGCCGAGCCGCTCGTTGAGCGGCGTCAGCACGAACCCGGGGACCAGCACGTTCGCCGTGACGCCGTGCGCTGACCACGCCTCGGCCTGCGACCGCGCCAGCCCCTCCAGGCCGGCCTTCGAGACGCCGTAGGCGCCGCTCGCAGCAAAGGCGCGGTGAGCCTGCTGCGAGCTGATGTGGATCAGCCTCCCGAACCCGCGCTGCGCCATCCCGGGTGCGAGGCGCTGGCCGAGGACGAAGGGCGCGTCGAGATTGACTGCCATCGTCGCGTCCCAGGTGGCGTCGTCGAGCTCGGCCATGGGCGGGCGCAGGTTGATGCCGGCGGAGCTCACGAGGACGTCCACGTCGCCGACGGAGTCGGCCAGCGCATGCGCACCGGGGCGGGTCGCCAGGTCCGCCACGACCCCGTCGGCAGACCCGCCGCCGACCCGGATCGCGGCTACCGTGGCGTCGATGGTGGCACGGGTCCGCGCGGCCACGACGACGTGCGCCCCCGCCGCTGCGAGCGCGACGGCGATCGCGCGTCCGATGCCCGAGCTCCCGCCCGTCACCAGGGCGGTACGGTCACGGAGCCTGAACAGGTTCTCCAGCTGCATCGGGTCAGGCTATCCGGGGCGTTCAGCCTGGGGCACGGTCTCGGTCCGCCTGCCGCGGGTCTACTGTCGACCCCGTGACCAGCGCGTTCCCCACCGCCACCCGATACGCACCTCGCGGGATGGTGTGCACGGTCGACCACCTCGCCACCGCCGCCGGGGTCGACGTCCTCGCGGGCGGCGGCAACGCCGTTGACGCCGCGATCGCCGCGCACGCGGTGCTCGCCGTGACGGCGCCGCACCTGTGCGGCCTGGGCGGCGACCTGTTCGCGCTCGTCCACGGCGCGGGCGGCGCGCCGGCGGCGCTCGACGCGTCGGGCCGTGCCGGTTCGGGCGCCGACCCCGAGCGCCTGCGCGCCGAGGGCCGCACGTCCATGCCGTTCCACGGCGACATCCGGTCCGTCCCGGTGCCCGGGTGCGTCGACGGGGTGCTCGCGCTGCACGCGCGCTACGCGACGCGCGACCTCGCGGCCCTCGTCGCGCCGGCGGTGCGACTCGCCGAGGAGGGGTTCCCGGCGTCCCCGATCCTGGTCCGGCCGGCGTCGCGGCTCGAGGACGTCGAGGGGGCGGGCGACCTGTCGGCGGCGACGCGCCCGGGCGCCGTCGTGCGTCGGCCCGGGGTGGCGCGGACGCTGCGCGGGATCGCCGCGCACGGGCGGGACGCGTTCTACGGCGGGGAGTTCGGGGCGGGCCTGCTGGCGCTCGGGGCGGTCGACGCGCGCGGCGGCGTGCGCCCCGAGTACGACGCGTCCGACCTCGCGCGGAACCTCGCCGACTGGGTGGCGCCGATCTCGACGCGGGCGTGGGGGCACACGCTGTGGAGCACGCCGCCCGCGTCGCAGGGGTACCTGCTGCTCCTCGCGGCCGAGATCGCGGACGGCCTCGACCTGCCCGACGACGCCGACGACCCCCTCTGGGCGCACCTCCTCGTCGAGGCGTCCCGGGCGGCCGGGCACGACCGGCTCGACGTCCTGCACGAGGGCGCGACGGCGCCGCTCGGCGAGGCGGACGCGCTGCGCGCCGAGATCGACCCCGCCCGCCGCACGCCGCGCTTCGACCCGCCGCAGCGCGACGGGGACACGACCTACCTGTGCGTCGTCGACGGCGACGGGCTGGCCGTCTCGCTCATCCAGTCGAACGCCGCGGGCTTCGGCAGCGGGCTGTTCGAGCCGAGCACGGGCATCAACCTCCAGAACCGCGGCGTCGGGTTCACCCTGCGCCCCGGTCATCCCGCGGAGTACGGACCCGGCCGCCGCCCGCCGCACACCCTCACCCCCGCGCTGGTGACGCGGCCGGACGGGTCGCTGCGCGCCGTCGTCGGGACCATGGGCGGCGACTCCCAGCCGCAGCTGCTGCTGCAGGTCCTCGCCCGCCTGCTCGCCGGCGGCGCGACCGCCGGGGAGGCGATCGGGGCGTCCCGCTGGCGCCTCGACAGCGGCGCCACGGGCTTCGACACCTGGGAGGACGCGGTGCGCGTCGAGGTGGAGCACGGCAGCCCGTGGGCCGACGGACTGCGTGAGCGCGGGCACGAGGTCGTCGAGGCGGCCGCCGGCGTCGGGTTCGGTCACGCCCACCTGATCGACGTCACCGACGAGGGCGTGCGCGCCGGCGCCGCGGACCCCCGCGCGGTCATCGGTGCGGCCTCCGGCGTCTGACCTGGCCCCGACCCGGCATGCTGGGGGAGTGGTGGTCGAGCCGACGAGTCGTGACGGGGTCGTCGAGCTGGTCGTGGCCCGGGTGCTGGGGCTGGTCGGCCGGCACGGCTCGGCGCAGGGCCGCGTCCGCGTGCTCGTCGACGGGCACCCGTCGACGGACCCGGAAGGCTGGGCGGACGCCCTGGTCGAGCCGCTCCGGGCCTCGGGTCATGCGGCGTTCCGGGTGGGCGCGGGGGCGTTCCTGCGCGCGGCGTCGCTCCGTCTCGAGCGCGGGCACGAGGACCCTGACGCCCTGTACGAGTCGTGGCTCGACGCGGCCGCGCTGGAGCGCGAGGTGCTGCGGCCCTTCGGTCCGGGCGGCTCGGGCCGGTTCACGCCGAGCCTCCGCGACCCGACGACGGACCGGCCCACCCGCGAGCCCGCGCGCGACGCCCCGCCCGGGTCCGTGCTCGTGCTCGACGGCGCCCTGCTCCTCGGCCAGGGGCTGCCGGCGGACCTGACGGTCCACCTCGCGGCACGCCCGGCGACGCTGCGCCGGCGTACTCCCGACGACGAGCGCTGGACCCTGCCCGCCTACGACCGCTACGAGCGCGAGGTGGGTCCCGCGGAGGAGGCGGACCTCGTCGTGCACGTGGACGACGCACGCCGCCCGGCGGTGCTGGACCGCACCACCGGGCGACGTTGACGCCGGAGGTCACTGCGAGGGCAGGACCGACTTCGACAGCGACGGCCCGAACACCTGGCCGATCCTGCTGACGCCCAGCCCGCCCGCCGCGAGCACGGACGCCGCGTCGATCCGGACGCCGTCCTGGAGGGGGACGCTGAACCGGTGGCTCGTGCTGCGCCCGCCGACGACGGCCTCCACGGACACCGTCACGTCGACCTGCGCCCCGCCGGACACCACCTCGACGCCGCCGATGCCGGGCTTCGCGTTGATCTGCGCGGCCTGGCCGCCGGTGAGCGGGACGCCGTCGAGCGTGAGCCGGAGCGAGTCGCCGGTGACGCCGAGCTTCTGGTCGATGCGGAGGCTCGCCGCCTTGTCGTGCTGGGCGGTGACGCCGAGCACCGTCCGCGCGGTCCCGACGCCGCTCAGCGCGAGCGACGCGGTCTCGCCGGAGGCGACGGGCGCCGTCAGGTGGAGCTTCGAGAGTCCGTGCCGGACGGCGTAGTCGAGGCTGCCTGCCCGGACGGCCCGGACCTGGTGGACGTAGTCGGACGAGGCGGCGGCGAGCTGGAGCGCCCCGAGCGCGGCCTGCGCCGTGGTGCCGAGCCGCGCGACGAGCTTCGGGTTGCTCACCACCTCGTGGACCGTCGCGTCGCCCAGGGTGCCGTGCACCGCGGGGTCCTGCGCGAGCGCGGCCGCGACCCGGCTGCGTGTGACCCCGCCGGCCGCGACCTGCTTGAGCGTGACCGAGCCGAGGACCACCCGGATCGGCGGCCGGACGCCGAGGGTGACGTCCCGCACGCTCGCCCGACGGCGCAGCCTGAGCTCGCCGACGACGGGTCGCGACTGCGCCGGGGTGCCGACGGTGCCGGTGACGACCGGTCCGACGACGGGCCCGGTGTGGATCGGGCCGGTGTGGACCGGGACGCCGTGCACGGGACCGTCGTCGATCACCGGGCCCGTGCCGACGGGACGCAGCGCTGCGGCGCGGTCGACCGCGACCCGGGCGGCGTCGGACGCCCCGGCGCCCGGCACGAGCCGCCCGGCGTTGAACCCGTGGACCCCGAAGAAGAGGTCGTCGAGCGGGGCGCCCGCCGCCTCGAGCCGGCCCGCCCGCGACCCGAACGCGTCGAGGTCGTTGCCCTGCGCGTCGGTGAGCGAGACGGTCTCGGCGTCGGACCCGAGGATCAGGACGGTGCCCGCCAGGATCAGCAGGATCGCGTCCCACACCGGCGTGTGCTCGCGCGAGCTGAGCAGGTGGAACGGCATGTAGTGCAGCCGGCCGCCGCTCGACGACGTGCCGTCGTAGGTGGCCCCGGCGCCGGCGTAGTGGAACGTGTTGGCGTTCGGGTCCACCTGGAGGGTGCGGCTCGTGCTGGGGAAGTTCGGGTCGTGGACCGTGATGGTCCACGGGCTCGTCGACGTGTCCCAGCCGATGGGCCGGATGCAGTGCGGCGCCCCGCTGAAGTCGGCGTTCTGGGCGAGGCAGAGCACGGGGTCGTCCCCGCGGGCGGCAGCCGCCTGGGTCTCGAGGAACACGGCCTTGGGGTCGTGGGTGCGACCCGAGACGAACTGGTCGACGAACCACCAGATCGGCGCGGAGCCCACCTGGTACTGGTGCTTGACGTTGAACGTCTGGCGCAGCTGGTCCCAGTCGCGGAAGCGCGAGAGCGGCAGGCTGAACGCGCTCTGCCCCTTGTCCGCGTAGATCGACTCGAGGCTCATCCCGAAGCAGTTCCCGCCCCGGGCGAGGCCGTCGACCACGAGCGCGTAGAAGAGCCGGTCGAGGTCGTCGTCGAGGTCCCACCACTCGGGGTCGGAGTCGACGTCGCTGAACGCGGTCGCGTAGTCGGTGAACGCGATGTCCTGCGTGCCCTTGTTCTGCACCGCCCACCAGTGGTCGTTCGGGGCGAAGCCCCCGGGGGGCGGCGTCGGCTGCACGGACAGCACGATGTCGTTGATGTTCGAGAAGTGCCCGGAGTGGAGTACACCCCCGGACTCGCGCAGGCCCCAGCCGTTCGCCATCGTGAGCTGCGTGGTCCACGTGCCGAGGTGGTCGTCGCCGCCGCCGAACGGGGCGCCGTCGTCCGAGTCCCAGACGTCGATCGTGACGGTGAGGACCTGGTCGGCGCGGTTCGTCGTGATGCCGCCCTGGGCGGGCAGGCGCAGGTTCGGCTGGACGACGTTGTGGTCGTCGGAGTCGCCCGACGCGGGCCACCGCTGGTTGACGATCATCGCCGCGCCGTCGGCCACCATGGCCCGCAGGTAGACGTCGTTCTGGCCCATGAAGAGCCCCTCGGACTCCACGGTGTTCACCGTGCTGAGGAACAGCGAGAACGAGGTCGCCACGATCATCCCGTCGAACGTCCCGAACCACAGCAGGCTGCCGTTCTGGAACGTGTTGAACCGGGCCGGCGCGGGTGCGCCGGGGATGTCGCCCTCGTCCGACGTCGGGAAGCCGAGCTGGCCGCCGGGGCCGCCGAGGTCGCGGTACTTGCGCCGGATGTCGCCGTGCACCTCGAACGCGCCCGTCGCGCCGGACCAGTAGATCGTGCAGTTCTCCAGCTCGTTGTACCGGCCGAGCGCGGTGCCGTCGCGCACGACGTCGCTCTCGTCGGTGAGCGGGAAGCCCCACGTGCCCGTGGCGCCCGTCGCGAGGAAGTGGCCGAGGATCGCGCCGTGCAGCTCGTGGGCCACGCTCGCCCCGGCCCTGAGGTACAGCCGCGCGTTCTGGAAGACCTGCTCGAGGCCGCCGGGGACGGCGTCGGCGAACGCGGTCGGGAAGCCGAGACCCGCGGCCTCGTTCAGCCGCTCGTAGCTCAGGTACAGGTGCCCGACGACGGGGAACGCCCCGGTCCCCGCCGACCAGTAGATCCCGCCCGACGTGAACAGGGACTTGCGGCCACCGGCCGCCCGGCTGTTCGTCTCGTCGCTGACGAGCGCGCCGAGCGGGGCCGTGTCGGCGAGAGCCGCGTAGAGCTGCCAGATCGCGCCGTGCATCTCGAACGCGACGCCCGCGTCCTCCGAGTACATGAGCAAGCCGTTCTGGAACGCCTGCGTCGAGGCGCCGATCGCGGCCGACCAGGTGATGGGTGACCGGGGATCGCCCAGGTCGAGGCCCGCGAGCACGAGCGACTCGTCCTTGTAGCTCAGGTACCACTCGGGGGCCGTGCGCCGCGCGTCGAGGAGCGCCTCGAGGTCGGCGGGGACGTCGTCGGACCAGCGGACGGCCGCCAGGGCGCCGCCGAAGTGCGAGCCGCCCTGCGCGTCGGTGCCGAGGAACAGCGAGCCGGCCGCGGCGACCGTGACGGCCCCGTTCGGGAACGCGTGCACCGCCTGGAGCGCCCCGTCGACGTACACCCCGATCGTGTCGGTGTCGTACGCGAGGGCGACGACGTGCCAGGTCCCCGGCGCGATCGCCGTCGCGAACGTCGTGCTCGCGCCCTGCTTCGCGCCGGCCGCGGGAGTCACCCGCCCGACGACGGCGACGCCGGTGGGCGTGCCGACCGAGCGCTCGACCGTGAGCGAGAACGGCAGCAGCGTGGACGCGAGGACGGTCTGGGCGCTCGCGGGGAGCGCGTCGACCTTGAGGGCGACCTGGACCGTGAACCGGGCGGCGTCGGGCGTCAGGCCGGCGAGGTCGACCTTCGCCTTGCCGGCGGTGCCGAGGTCGAGCGCCTTGGGGAAGTTCCCGAGCGCCGTGTGCCCGGGACCGGCGACGACCGTGACGCCGGTGAAGGTGGCGGCTCGTGAGCCGCCGGGGTTGTGGACCTTCGCGCGGTCCAGCGTGTAGTCGATGAGCGCGGACATGGGATCCCTCGCGGGGTTGCCCGTCGGGTCCCCGCCGACAGGTCGGGCGCTGGTGCGCCCGGCATCGCGGGGAACGACCCCGGCGACCGTCCCCGTGATACGTGCTGCGCCGCGCGTCGGCGGGTGAGTTTTGCTCCGGGGCGGCCACCACGGGTAGCCTGGCGTCGCCTGGTCCGTAGCCGTGCCGCCCTGGGACTCGTCCCGCGGGTGGTACGGAACCGCGATCGGCGAGGAGACGTCGCATAGTCAGGTCTAGTGCGCCACCCTGCTAAGGTGGTAACGGGGCAACCCGTTCGAGGGTTCAAATCCCTCCGTCTCCGCTCAAGAAGCGGTCAAGGCTTCCGAGAGGGCCCGGTCAGGCATCGCCTGCCCGGGCCTTTTCCACGTCCCGGGGACGTTCGGAGTCGGCGCCGCCCAGCGCCTGGGCGAGCGTGCTCAGCATGGCCGCGAGCTCGGCGTGCTGCTCGGGGTCCCAGCCGTCGAGCAGCTCGGCGAGCGAGTCGCGACGCGCGGCGGCCAGCGCGTCGGCGGCGGCGAGCCCGCTCTCGGTCAGCACCGCCGTCCCGGGCGGGTCCTCGCGCGTGAAGCCGCGCGCGCCCAGCTCCGCGTAGGCCTCCTCCAGCCGGGGCGTGCGCGCCCTGCCGCGCGCCTCGACGTCGGCCCAGGTCGTCGGCCCGAAGTGGTGCAGCCTCAGCAGGGCCCAGGCCGCGAGCGGCCTGAGGTCGACGCCCGCACGGTCCGCGACCCGTCGATACAGGTCGTGCCGGGCCTCGCGGCTCCCGAGCACGCTGAGCGACCGCTGGATCTCCTCGAGCGACGTCCGCTCCGTGGGCGAGCCGCCCAGGCCCTCGCCCATGTCAGCGACCCCGACGGTCTTGCGCAGCGGCTGCTCCTTCACGAACCAGGCCAGCACGAACGCGATCAGCGCGATCGGCGCCGCCCACTTGAAGACCGTCGAGATCGAGTCGGAGTAGGCCCCGATGATCTCTCCCGCGAGCGCCGGCGGGAGGTCGGCGACGGCCTTCGGGTCGCCCTGGACGACGGTCGGGTCGAAGCCGGCCGGCAGCTGCTGGCCGGCGAGCGCGTCGGTGATGTTGCGCGCGAGCTGGTTGGAGAAGATCGACCCGAAGATCGCGACGCCGAACGAGCCGCCGATCGAACGGAAGAACGTCGCCCCCGCGGTCGCGACGCCCAGGTCCTCGTACGGCACCGCGTTCTGCACGATGAGCACCAGCACCTGCATGACCAGCCCGAGGCCCAGGCCGAGGACGAGGAACGCGAGGCTCATCTCGAGGGTCGTGCTCGCGACGCCCAGCAGCGACAGCAGCCACAGCCCGATCGCCGTGATGGCCGTGCCGAAGATCGGGTAGATCTTGTAGTGGCCGGTCTTGCTGATGATCTGGCCCGTGCCGATCGACGTCAGCAGCATCCCGAGCACCATGGGCAGCATCCGCACGCCCGACGTCGTCGCCGACACCCCGTGCACCACCTGGAGGAAGGTCGGGATGAAGGTCAGCGCGCCGAACATCGCGAACCCCACGATGAACCCGATGGCCGCGGTGACGTTGAAGACAGGCAGTCGGAACAGCTTGAGCGGCATGACGGGCTCCGCCGCCCGGCGCTCGACGGGGACGAACAGCACCAGCAGGACGACGGCGATGCCCGCCAGCGCGAACGTCTGCCACGAGCCCCACGGGTAGCTCACTCCGCCGAGCGACGTCATGAGCACGAGCGATGTCGCGATCCCCGCCAGGACCAGCGTGCCCAGGTAGTCGATGACGTGGCGCTGGTGGGAGCGGCGCAGGTGCAGCACGGAGCTGATCACGAGGAGTGCGACGATCCCGATCGGCAGGTTGATGTAGAAGACCCAGCGCCACGACAGGTGGTCGACGAACAGGCCGCCGAGCAGCGGGCCGCCCACCGACGTCACGCCGAACACCGCGCCGAAGAAGCCCTGGTACCGGCCGCGCTCGCGGGGCGGCACGACGTCGCCGACGATCGCCTGCGTGAGCACCATCATGCCGCCGCCGCCGATGCCCTGGATCGCGCGGAACGCGATGAGCTCGGGCATGTTCTGCGCGAGGCCGCAGAGCGCCGAGCCGACCAGGAAGATCACGATGCAGGCCTGGATCATGCCCTTGCGGCCGTACATGTCGCCGAGCTTGCCCCACAGCGGCGTCGACGCGGTGCTCGCCAGCAGGTAGGCCGTCACGACCCACGACAGGTGGTCGAGGCCGCCGAGGTCGCTGACGATCGTGGGGAGCGCCGTCGAGACGATGGTCTGGTCGAGCGCCGCAAGGAACATCGTGAGCATGAGGGCGCCGAAGACGACCCACACGTTCGCGCTCACGTGCTCGGGCGCCCCCTCGGCAGCGGCGGGGGATCCGGCGGGTTCGGTCTGCGGCGTCGCGCTCACGGTTCCACTGTGCTCCCGGCAACCGTCGGGCGCGCGTGGAAGCCCCACGACACCATCCCCGGGTGACGCGGGCAGAATGGGGCCATGCGAGCTGCCGTCATCCACGGGCCCCGCGACGTCCGCGTCGAAGAGCGCCCCGACCCGAAGATCCTCACGCCGGCCGACGCGGTGATCCGCGTCGTCGCCGCCTGCGTCTGCGGGTCCGACCTCTGGCCCTACCGCGGCGTCCGCGAGACGCGGTCACCCCACCCCATCGGCCACGAGCTCGTCGGCGTCGTCGAGGAGGTCGGGGCCGACGTCACCGTCGCCGCGCCCGGCGACTTCGTGATCGCGCCGTTCTCGCTCTCGGACGGCACCTGCCAGTCGTGCCGCGCCGGCTTCACGTCGGCGTGCGACCACGTCACCATGTTCGGCGGCCCCGACCGCGACGGGCACCCGGTCGACGGCGCGCAGGGCGAGTACGTGCGGATGCCCCTGGCCGACGGCTCGCTCGTCCGCGTGCCGGGGCCCGTCGACGACGCGCTCGTCCCCGACCTCCTCACCCTCTCCGACGTCATGTCGACGGGGCACCACGCCGCCGTGAGCGCCGGCGTCGGGCCCGGCTCGACCGTCGTCGTCGTGGGCGACGGCGCGGTCGGGCTCAGCGGAGTCCTCGCGGCGTCCCGGCTGGGCGCCGAACGTGTCATCGCCGTCAGCCGGCACGCCGACCGCGCCGAGCTCGCGAGCGAGTTCGGGGCCACCGACGTCGTCGCGGAACGCGGCGACGAGGGGATCGCCGCGGTCCGCGACCTCCTGGGCGGCGACCTCGCCGACAGCGCCCTCGAGTGCGTCGGCACGAAGGAGTCCATGCGTCAGGCCCTCGGGTCCGTGCACGGCGGCGGGCGCGTCGGCTACGTCGGCGTCCCCGCCGGCGGCTCCGAGCTGCCCATCGGCTACCTGTTCTCCCGGAACCTCACCGTCGGCGGCGGCATGGCGCCCGCCCGCGCCTACATCCCCGAGCTGCTGCCGGACGTCCTGTCGCGCGCCATCGAGCCCGGGCGCGTGTTCGACCTCGAGCTGGGTCTGGAGGACGTCGCCGAGGCGTACGCGGCGATGGACGAGCGGCGGGCGATCAAGGTGCTGCTGCGTCCCTGACCGAAGCCGGCTCGGTGGTCAGGCCAGGGTGTGGGCGATCCTGCGGGTGGTCCAGGCTGCCGCCAGGACGAGGAGCGAGGCGGCCAGGACGCAGGCCAGGAACTGGGCGACGACCGCCACGTTGGCCAGCGCCGTGACGCCGAGGACCGGGAGCATGAGCATGAGGGCGGCGATCGTCGCGACGCCCACCGCGACGAGGAGGGGGACGAGGGTCTCGTCCAGGCGGGCCCGGTCGAGGGTGCGCTCGTCGGTGCCCGCGAGGCGCAGCGCGCGGTACTCGGAGCGCTGGTCGATCACGCGGCCCGCCTGAAGGACGCCCGTCGACACCGCGGCCAGGACTCCCGCGATCGCGAGGGTGAGGAAGCCGCCCGTCTTGAGGTCCGTCAGCAGCACGCGGTCGGCCGGCGCCTGGTCGGAGGGGTCGATCAGGGCGAAGATGCTGGTCAGGCCGGCGACGAACGTCGCGAGCGCGACCCCGCCCACCGAGCGCCACGCCGTCTTCGGGGAGTCGACGATGCGTCGCCCGGCGAGCAGCGCGGGGACCCGTCGGGCGCGGCCCGCGGTCACCCGGCCGGCCAGCGACATCACGAACGGCCCGATGACGTTGAGGGTCGCGAAGCCCCCGACGAGCACGGTCGTGAGCACGGCGATGACGATCGCCTCCGACGCCCACGACGTGTTCACGGCGACGACCATCGCGAGACCCGCGAAGAGGAACGGCAGCAGGCGCGTCCACCGCAGGCCGGGCGGCGTCACACGGGCGGCGACGCCGAGCGGCGTGATCGCCACGCGACGCAGGCTGACGAGCGCCGAGACCAGCGCGACCAGCACCACCCCGGCCAGCGCGGCGAGGACCACCCACGGGCCCACCCACAGCTCACCGAGGTCGAACGTGCGGCCCTGGAACCGGAGCTGCGCCACCAGGGGCAGCAGCGCGAGATAGGCGCCCACCCCGAACGCCGCGCCCACCAGCGCCTGCGCGCCGGCGTCCAGCGCTGCCAGGAGCGTCACCTGCCCGGTCGTCGCGCCCGCCAGCCGCAGGGACGCGAGGCGCGCGTCCCGGCGCGCCGCGGCGAGCCGCGCCGCCGCGCCGCCCAGCGTGGCCAGGGGCACCACCAGGAGCAGCGACGCGATCCCCGCGTAGAGCGGGTACTGGGTCGTGTACGAGGTGGTGTCGGCGTCGAGGCCCTCGGCGATGCCCGTCGACCCGCCCGCCCGCGCCACGAAGGCCATGAACCCGCCGACGACCACGAGCAGGATCGCCGTCGTCGTCGCGAACGCCACCACAGCGAGCGCCGTGGTCAGGCGGGCCGGTTCGCTGTCGCCCGCCGCTCCCCGCGCACGACGGCGTAGCAGCCACCACAGCGCGACCGTGGCCTTCAGGCGGGTCACCGGTCGGCCTCGGTGGCGGCCGTCGTCGGGGCGACGAACTCGCGGACGACCTGCCCGTCGCGCATCGCGAGGGTCCGGCCGCAGTGCCGCGCGACGCCAGGGTCGTGCGTGACGATGACGAGCGCCGCCCCCGACGCGCGCACCGCCGACGTCAGCACCGCGAGGACCTCCGCCCCGGTCGCCTGGTCGAGGGCGCCGGTCGGCTCGTCCGCGAACACGACGCCCGGCGACCCCACGAGAGCGCGCGCGATCGCGACCCGCTGCGCCTGGCCGCCGGACAGCTCGCCCGGCCGGCGCTGCTCGAGACCGGCCAGCCCCAGGTGGGCGAGCCACCCGGCGGCGACGCGGGTCGCCTCGGCCCGGGGGACGCCGTCGAGCATGAGGGGGATGGCCGCGTTCTCGACCGCGGGGAGCTCCGGGAGCAGCTGGCCCGACTGGAACACGAACCCGAAGTCCTGCCGGCGCAGGGCCGTGCGGCGCGCCTCCCCGAGGGAGGCGAGGTCCTCGTCGCGCCACAGCACCGTGCCCGACGTCGGCGCGATGATCCCGGCGAGGCAGTGCAGCAGCGTCGTCTTCCCGGAGCCGGACGGGCCCATGATCGCGACCGACTCGCCCGGCGCGATCGTGAGGTCGACGCCGGCCAGGGCCTGCGTCGTGGCGCCCGACGTGCCGTAGGTCTTGGTGAGACCCGTCGCGACGAGCGGGGTCGGCGTCGTGGGCCGCTGGCCGACCGGCAGCCCGGGCGGTGTCGCGCGTGTGGGGGCGGGGGAGAGGAGGGGCTGCGTCATGGTCCCAGCCTTCTGCCCGCGGGGATCCTGCGCGTCGGGCGGTGGGCTGGACCTGCGTCGTCGCGGGTGCGACCGGGGGTGGACCCGCGCGCCCCAGTGGGTCCCTCGAGGGTGTGACGTCCGTCTCGGACGGGCGCTGGCGGGCGTCTTGCGGGTTATCCGGTTTGGGGAACGCCGCCGGGGCACGGTAGTCTTTCCGTCGGCCGGTTCGAGAGAACTGAGCCACGCGCCCGTAGCTCAACGGATAGAGCATCTGACTACGGATCAGAAGGTTGGGGGTTCGAATCCCTTCGGGCGCACACACTGGAAGGCCCGGAACCGCAACGGTTCCGGGCCTTCGTCGTTCTCGCAGTACCCCTTTCCTCTCGCACACCCCTCACGATCGCGTCGGGCGGGCCTCTGGGCTCGTAGTGGTGCGCGGGGGCCGAGCCTCGTCGTCCCGGTCGCCGGGGCCGTCGTCGGCTCCGAGCTCCCATGCCCGTCCGTCGAAGAGCATCTCGACGCCGCCGTCCAGCATCTGCGCGATCTCGGACGACCGCGGGATCATGGTCGACTCGTAGGCCGTCACGGCCTCGTCCAGGCTGGATGCCGAGGCGATCGCGACGGCCAGCTCGGCCGCGTCGAGCATGGCCAGGTTGACCCCGACGCCGAGCGGCGGCATGAGATGTGCGGCGTCGCCGAGCAGCGCGATGTTGGGCGAGTGCTGCCACGTCAGGGGTACGGGGAGGGCGAAGAGCGGCCGGTCCACGTAGGGGCCGACGTTGTCGGTGATGAGCCGCACCAGCGCCGGTGACCAGGACGCGAACTGCGTGGTCAGGTGGGCGCGGATCCCGGTGGTGTCGTCGGGCTGGAGCCCGGCTTCGGCGATCCAGTCGGCTGTCGCGCGTTGGATGACGTAGACGCGCATGCGGCCGCCGCTGTTGCGTTGGGCGAACAGGGCGCGGTCTCCGTCGGAGGCCGTGGCGCTGCCGCCTCCGACGAGCTCGACGAGCTCGGGGTGCTCGGTGTCCATCTCGTCGAACCAGGCTTCGAGGAACGTGCCGCCGGCGTAGGCGGGGCGGGCAGCGGAGACCGCGGCCCGGACGCGCGAGCGGGCACCGTCGGCCCCGATGACGAGATCCGCCTCTTCGGTGCGGCCGTCGTCGAAGGTCAAGGTGCGTGGGCCGGCGTCGTTGCCGCTGACCGAGACGAGCTCGTGTCCCCACCGAATGGTGCCCGGTATCAGGGAATCGAGCAGGAGCCCGCGCAGCTGACCGCGATCGATCTCCGGCGAGATCGCTTCGCCGGCCTCGGGGACGTGATGGGAGATGATGCCTCCGTCCGGCTTGAGGATGCGCATCTCCTGACCCTCGAATCGCGCGAGGGCGAAGAACTGATCGATGAGGCCGGCTTCTCGGAGTGCGACCTGCCCGTCGTCGTCATGGAGGTCCAGGGAACCGCCCTGGTTCCGGGCGCGGGGGCCGCTGTCGCGGTCGTAGACAGTGACGTCGATGCCGCGCTGCTGCAGGATCCGGGCGGCCGTGAGCCCTCCGGGCCCGGCGCCGATGATGCTGATGCGTGCTGCGGAGAGTGTGGGGGTGCTCATGAGCCTGCCGTTCGTTCGGCGATGAGAGCGGACCCCTTCCGGAGCCGCCTCCGTGGGATCAACGTAGCACCAAAATGGAGTCACTCTAAGTTTGGATCCAGTCGATAAACCGGTACGCTCGGGTTCATGGGTGACAAGCTGAACGTCGGACGCCGGGGCCGCAAGCGCGCCGCCACGCGCAGCGCCATCGCCGACGCCGCGCTCGAGCTGTTCCTCGAGCGAGGGTTCGCCGCCGTGAGCGTGAACGAGGTCGCCGAGCGGGCGGACGTGGCGACGGCGACGCTCTTCAACTACTTTCCGAGCAAGGAAGCCCTCGTCTTCGACCGCGACGACGACCTCGACAGCACGCTCGAGCGGGTTGTGCGCGAGCGGCCGCCAGGCGCGACGATCCTCGAGGCGCTTCGCGACCACGCGCTCGCGACCTGGGTCCCTCTCGCTCTCGATCCGAAGCTCGCGGCGCGCAGACAGCTCATCGCCGGCACCCCGACGCTGCGTGCCTACAGCGAGCGTTCGTGGCTCGAGCACGCGGATGCTCTGGCCGCGGTCATCGCCGGCGAACTCGGTCGGCCGGCTGACGACATCGCGAGTGCCGCGTTTGCTCGATACGTCCTTGACACAGCGATCCTGACGGCCGGCCGCGACGACGTCGAGGTCGCGGTGCGTTCGGTGTTCGAGATCCTCGCTCAGGGATGGCAGGCCGAGGCCTCCCCAGCGGGGTGAGTGGCGTCGCAGGGGTCACCGCGACGATCAGGCGACCGCCGCCCGGACTGCCGTTGCAATCTCGGACGGGCTCCCGTGCCAGGGCGTGCCGTGACCGGGCAGCACCCAGGACGCCTGGAGGCCGGCGAGCCGGTCGAGCGACTCGCCGGCCTCGGCGGGGTCGTCGGTGAAGGGTGCGGGCTGCGCGCCCGCCCGTCCGGTCAGCACGTGCCGGGTGGTGAGGGCGTCGCCGACGAAGACGGCGCCCACGGCCGGGACGTGCACGGCGATGCTGCCGGGCGAGTGGCCGGGCATGCCGATCACGACGGGTGAACCGGGGAGCGGCAGGACGTCGCCGTCGGCGACCTCCTCGACCTGCTCGACGTAGGCGGTGCGGTAGCCCTTCTTCCGCAGGCTGTAGGCGAAGAAGCCGAACGTCGGACCGACCTTGAGGTGGCCCATCGGCGTCTTCGGCTTCTCGCCCGTGCGTGCCCGGGCCGCGTCGGCGGCGTGCACGTAGACCGGTACGCCGGCCTCGCGGCGGAGCCGCTCCGCGAAGCCGATGTGGTCGCTGTCCCCGTGCGTCAGGACCAGGCCCTTGATGTCGGACGTCTGCTTGCCGAGGGAGGCGAGCTCCTCCTGCAGGTCGTCCCAGTGGCCGGGCAGTCCGGCGTCGATGAGCGTGATCCCGTCGGGCATGTCGACGAGGTAGGCGGCGACGATGTCGTTGCCGAGGCGGTGGAGGTGCGGAGCGAGCTTCACGGTGGCGCTTCTTTCCGTCGGGCTGACCTGCTGCCTCGAGACTACATAGCCCTCAGGCTAATGGCAATAGCCAATCAGGAGTCGCCGTTGCGGCGCCAGATGTCTGCGGAGAGCGCTGTCGCGAACGTGCACCACGCTGCGTAGGGCGCCAGTGCCACGCCGTGGGCCGGGTCGGCGGCCGCGGCTCGACGGGTGAGGTCCGTCGAGCTGACGGCGAGGGCGAGCGCGCCGACGGCGCCGAGCGACGGGCGACGGGCCCGGAAGAACAGGGCGGTCCAGCCGGCGTTCATGGCGAGGTTGACGCCGAGCGCGGTGCCGAACCGGCGAGCAGCCCGGGGATCGGTCTGCCGCAGGCGGGTGAGGGTTGCCGCCGAGGTCACCGCGATGTCGGCGTACAGCGTCGTCCAGACGATCGGGAACGCGAGGCGGGGCGGCTGCCACGGCGGCAGCTCGCGCCGCCGGTACCACCGGCCGTCGACGTCCGTGGCGAGGCTGCCGACGACGGCCGCCGCGGCCGTCGCCCCGGTCGTGGCGACGATCGTCGCGGGCTGGCTGGCGAAGCGGCGGACGACGTCTCGAAGGCTCATCCGGTCGACGGTAGGCGCCCTCGGCGACCTGGGCAGTGCGAGCCGGGTCAGGGCCGCGTCGCCCACCACAGAGCGCCGAGGGCCACGACGACCTGCGCACCGAGCCACGCCGGCGTCGGGCCGGTGGCAGCGGCACCCAGCAGCGGCAGCGTGCCGAGCAGGGCGCAGTCCGGTCCCGTCAGCACGTGCGCCACGTACCCGGCTGGGATGCCACCCGCCGGGCTCGCCAACAGCGGTGCGGACCAGTTCGGCGGCTTGCGGTAGGCGGCCCGCACCGCTGCCGCCCCCAGGGCGAGGCCCGCGACCAGCGCCGTCGGGAGCAGCCCGGGCTCACGGGCCGCCGCGACTGCCAGCGCGACCACGGCGGACACGGCAGGGACCACGGCCTTGACCCCGCGCGCAGCCCGCGCTCCCATCGGAAGCAGACGTTCGAGGGCGGGCCTCTCGTCCGCGACGCGCGCTCCCGCCGCCGCGACGTGGGCCGCCGCGTAGCCGGTCAGGGCGAGCACCGCGTAGAGGCCGGCGCCCCTCCCGAGCGCGCCGGTGTGCTCGGCGACGACCGCCAGCCCGGCGATGCCGACGAGCCGGGCGAGCGGGGCCGGGCCAGCGAGGAGCAGGGCGGCGTCGGCGGTCACGAGCGCGCTCGCCGGTCCACGGACCACGCGCAGGCGGCGCGACCGTCGGCGGCGTGCTCGCCCGGGCGTGAGCTCGACGGCGCTCGCGAGCCCTCGCGCGTCCATCGAGAGCAGCGAGCTCCACGCGCGGGTCGTCGCCGCGGCGGTTCGACGTAGCTCCGGCACGCCGAGCCGGCCGATCCGCCCGGCCCAGAGGCACGCACCGACCACACCGAGGGCGCCGAGGGCCCAGGTCACGACGAACGTCGGGGACCACGCCTCGTCGTGGCCCCCGAGCGTGCCGAGCATCGCAGCGACGACGGGGAGGGCGGCCAGCGCGATGTCGAGCGCGAGCGTGGCGCGCGGCGCGGAGCCCGTGCCCTGGATCAGTCCCGCACCGGCCACGACGAGGAGACCGCCGGCCGCGCCGAGCGCCCCCGTGGCCACGAGCGGTCCCGTGCTCGCGCCGACGACGGCCGCGACGCCGGCCGCCCCTGCGGCTCCGCCCACGATGCCGATCGCGAGAGCCCGCCAGGCGGGCGTCGCCAGCAGGCCGCGCCTCTCCACGGGCGTCGGGAACCACCAGGTGAGCTGCGCCGTCGTGGTCACGACGGGGCCCAGGCGGAGCGCGAGCGACGCCCCGGCCAGCACGAGGGCGACGAGCCCGAGGCCCTGGAGCAGGCCGGCCCCCCACGTGCCGTCGGCCCCGGGGGAGACGGCCTGCCTCAGCCCCCGCACGACGGCGGACACGAGTCCGACGGTCAGCAGGCAGCTGATCGCGGCGAACAGGACGTCCGTGAGCGGCTCGGGCGACCGGGGGGAGTGTGCCGCGGTCGTGCGGGCGGTGAGGAGTCGCAGCCGCCGTCCGCTGACGGACGCGTCGGCGTCGGTGCGCGGCCGAGGGAGCGGACGTGGCGCGTCGTCGTCGGTCACCGGATCCTCGCCAGCTCGCCCCGCCCGTCGTGCGGATCGAGGAGGACGCTGCGGCCCTCGCCGAGGGCGAGGACATGGGCCCCGGTGGCAGTGAGGAGGCGCTCGTCGTGGGTTGCGAAGAGCACCGCCACGCCGGCGTCGGCCTCCTCGCGCAGGAGCTCCGCCAGGCGGTCGCGGAGGTGAAGGTCGAGGCGCTGTTCGGGCTCGTCCAGGACGAGCAGCTCGCGCGGGCGCACGAACGCGGACGCGAGCAGGAACCGGCGGCGCTGGCCCGACGAGAGAGCATGCGGGAAGGTCTCCTCGAACGCTCCCAGTCCCAGCGCGTCGACGGCCGCGTCGACGACGGCGTCAGTGTCGGACACCCGGTGCGCTCGCGCGACGAGGGTCAGGTGCTCGCGGACGGTCAGGCCGGGGAAGGAGGCGTCGTCGTCGAGCACGCTCACGACCCGCGCCCGCAGGTCGCGTGACCGCTCGTCCACGGCTCGCCCGAACGCCGTGACGGCCCCGGTCACGGGCAGCTGGAGGCCCAGCACGGTCCGCAGCAGCGTCGACTTCCCGGTGCCGTTGGCCCCGATCACCGCGACGAGGTCTCCCGCCGCGAGCTCGACGTCGACCGGGGCGGCCACGGGGATGTCCGCGTAACCGATCGTGAGCCGCTCGCACCGCAGCACGGCAGTGCTGCGCGGGGTCGGGTCGTCGTCTGCGGGGCGCGGGGTCGGTCGCGGTGCCATCGCGGCCGAGCCTAGCCGCGGCCGGTGCGGTCGGGTCGTTGCGTCCCCTGGACACCGGTGCGAGGGAACGTCGCGGAGCGGCAGTCGGCACCGTACGAAACGGCGCCCGTGGGCCCTCCTTCCTGTACGTGGCACCCCTCTGACCGCGCGGCGCGCCGTCGCGCCGCGGGGAGCCCGGAGGAGGACCGATGATCCGCACCGGCAAGAAGGCGCAGGAGTTCGCACTCGGCCGCGTCGGCGGCCACATGCCGCAGGCCGGGCTCTGCCTGCAGTTCACGCGCACCGTGTTCGGGGTCGGCCCGAAGTTCGGGTCCGCGATCGCGGCCTGGAACCATGCCGCGCACCGGCACACCGGCAGGCCGCCCGCGGGGGTCGTCGTCCCGGTGTTCTTCCGGACGCCGTCGAAGTTCCGGCACGTGGCCGTCGTCCTCGGGAACGGCAAGGTCGTGTCGACGAACGGCGCGAAGATCAGCCTGTGGTCGAGCGTCGACCAGGTCGCATCGCTCTTCCAGGGCCCGTACCTGGGCTGGTCGGAGGACCTCAACGGAGTGCGCGTCTACACGCTCGGCGGCCCCCGCACGATCCCGGTCACCGGCGTCTGGGGCTCCATGACGACCAAGGCCCTGCAGCGCCGGTTCGGCACGAGGCCGGACGGCGTGATCTCCGGCCAGGTCCGGACTGACGCGAACAAGAACGTCGGCGGCCTCAAGGCCGGTCCGGGGGGATCGCTCCTGGTCATCGCGATGCAGCGGTGGCTGGGGATGGCGCCGGACGGCCAGCTCGACGGCGCCACGGTCCGCGCGCTGCAGAAGCGCTTCGGGACGCACGTGGACGGCGTCGTCTCCAGCCCGTCGAGCCTGGTGACGGCGATGCAGCGCGCGCTCAACAAGAAGGCCTCGATCTTCCCGGCCGAGGAGATCGTCGGCGCGCCGACGCCGGTCGACGACGACGTCCTGCCCGACGGATCCACGCTGCCGCTGGATCCCGACGACCTGGAGATCGCCTTCGTCGACCTCGGCGTCGATCCGGTCGACACCCCGGTCGCGGAGGTCGAGGCGATCGCCGACGACTCCGACGACGTCCTCGACGATCCGGCGGCGGACGCGGCGACGGCCGACTCCGACGTGGTCGACGAGGCCGACCCGGACCTTGACGACGCGCACGAGCTCGCCGACGCGCCCCAGGACGTGGAGGTCGACCCGGAGGCCGGAGGTGACGTCGACGGCCCTGGCGGAGCATCCTGAGCGGGCTGTCGCCGGACCGTCCCCTCACGCGTCGTCGTCCGCCTCCGGGAGCTGTGGCGCCGCGAACCCCTCGCCGTGGCGCAGCAGGCTCGCGCGGCGCACGCTGCCCGACCCGAAGCGCTCCGCGACGTGGTCGACCGCGAGGTCGAGCCCGTGCGTCTCCCGCCGGCTCCCGTCGATGACACGCGGCGCGTCCGACCCGGTCCCGGCGACCCCGCGGAGGTCGAGGGGGAGCGCGGGCTGGACGACGTCGTCGGGCGCGAGGTTCGTCAGCGCGACCCCGACGAGCGTGAGCCCGCGCTCCCTCACCAGCCCGGCGACGCCGTCGAGCAGCAGCAGCGCTGCCGGGGCGAGGTCGTCGCCGGAGTCGGTGGCGTGCGGGAACGTGTGCGACCGGGTGGCGCGGGTGTAGTCGTCGAACCGCAGGCGCAGCACGACGGTCCGGGCGATCCGGTGCGCGCCCCGCATCCGGCGGCAGACGCGGTCGACGAGCCCGAGCAGCGCGGCACGGACGAACCCCTCCCCGTGCGGCCCGCGCCCGAGCGCCCGCTGCGCCCCGATCGAGCCGCGCCGCCGTCCCGTGTCGACGCGCTCCGGCGTCAGCCCGTGCACGACGGCGAACAGGTGCCGGCCCGCCGCGGGGCCCAGCATGGAACGCAGCGCGACGTCGGGCAGGGCGGCGACGTCGCCCGCGGTGAAGAGCCCATAGCGCCTCAGCTTGGCGGCCGTGACGGCACCGACGCCCCAGAGCTGCTCGACGGGGAGGGGGTGGAGGAACGCGTCCTCGGCGTCCGGCTCGACGAGCAGCAGCCCGTCGGGCTTGGCGACGCGGCTCGCGACCTTCGCGAGGAACGGCGTCCGCGCGACGCCCACCGTGATCGTCAGGCCGACCTCGGCGCGCACCAGCGCCCGCAGCCGGGCGCCGATCTCCACGGGCGGCACGTCGATGTGCCGCAGCCCCGCGACGTCGAGGAACGCCTCGTCGATCGACACGCCCTGCACCTCGGGGGTCGTCCGGTGGAACACGTCGAAGACCGCCCGGCTCGCTGTCGTGTACGCGTCGAAGCGCGGCCGCACGACGATCAGCCCCGGGCAGAGCCCGCGCGCCTCGCGCAGCCCCATCGCCGTCCGGACCCCGGCGCGCTTGGCCTCGTACGAGCACGCCAGCACCACGCCGCCCCCGACGGCGACCGGCCGGCCTCGGAGACGGCGGTCGTCGCGCTGCTCGACCGACGCGTAGAAGGCGTCGAGGTCGGCGTGCAGCACGGCGGCTCGGCGGGAGCGTTCCATAGAACATATGTTCGAACGCGGACCACCCTGGCGTCCAGCCCGTCGCGGGCCGCCGACGGGCCCGTCCCACGCCTGGCAGCCGCCGAGATACCGAGATTCGGCCGAGATACCGGGTCCGCATCGGTATCTCGAGCGGAACTCGGTATCTCGCGGGGCCTCGGGCGGCTCAGCCGCGCCAGCGGTACTCGTGCTCCGGGCGTCCGGTGACGCCGTAGCGCAGCGTCATGGTGGCGTGCCCGTCGGATGCGAGCGCCGCGAGGTACCGCTGCGCGGTGGCCCGGGCGATGCCGAGCTCGTCCGCGACCTCGGACGCGGACCGGGCGTCGGGACACCGTTCGAGGGCCTCGCGGACGAGACGGGCGGTCGCGGCGGACTGGCCCTTGGCGGGAGCCCGCCGGTCGCCGGAGCGCAGTGCGTCGAGGGCGGCGTCCACCTGTTCCTGGTCCACGGGTCCCTGAGCGAGCCGGCTGCGGTAGCGCGCGTACGCGCGGAGCCGGGCGACGAGATCGGCCCGCGGGAACGGCTTGATGAGGTAGTTGAGCGCGCCCGCGGCGACGGCGGCGCGCACGGTCTCGGCCGAGTCGTCGGCGGTGACCATCATGACGTCGACGCCGAGCCCGGACAGGGCGGCCGTGACCAGGACGCCGCCCTCGTCCGGCAGATAGTTGTCGACGAGCGCGAGGTCCGGCCGGTGCGCCTCGGCGAGCGCGCGTGCCTCCGCGCCGGTGCGCGCCGTCCCGACGACGTCCATCCCGTCGACGGACGCCACGAACGAGGCGTGGATCTCGCCGACGCGGAAGTCGTCGTCGACGACGAGCACGCCGATCACCGGGCGCCCTCGAGCTCGGGGACGACGCTGGCGGGCCGGCCGACGAGCACGCCGGGCAGCGTCCCGACGAACACGGTGAGGTTGCCGTCGCCCCCGGCGGCGGTGACGCGCAGGTCGCCGCCGAGGTCGCGGGCGGTCCCGCGCGCGACCGCGAGGCCGAGCCCGCGTCCTTCCCCGTGGGACGTGACGCCGCCGGCGAAGATCGCGTCGATACGGTCGGCCGGAATCCCGTCGCCGGTGTTGGCGACCGACACGACGAGCTCGGAGCCGTCGGCGAGCAGGTCGATCTCCACCCGCGCGGGGCGGACGGTCGAGCCTGCGGCGGCGTCGATCGCGTTGTCGACGAGGTTCCCGAGGACGGTCACCACCTCGACCGGCGCGGCGAGCTTCGCGGGCACCCAGCTCCCCTCCGACACGGCGAGCCCCACGCCGAGCTCCCCTGCCCGCGCGGCCTTCGCGGCGACGAGCGCGCGGACGGTGTTCGACGCGACGGTCCGCGGGCTCACGACCTCCGCGGTCGCGAACCGCGTGCAGCCCTGCAGGTAGTCCACGGCGTCGTCGACGGCGTCCGCCTCGAGCAGCCCGAGGACGGTGTGGATGCGGTTCGCGAACTCGTGGCGCTGGGCCCGGAGGGCCGTGGTCATGGTCCGCACCGCGGCGAGCTCGCTCGTGAGCTGCTCGAGGTCGGTGCGGTCCTGCATCGTGAGGACGCTGCCGAGGTCGATGCCGTCGAGCACCACCCGCCGGTGCTGGGCCACGACCACCCGGTCCCCGGCCACGGCGATGACCCGTCCGCCGTCCTCGTCGGCGAGCGCGGCACGCAGGCGCTCGGGCAGGCCGAGGTCGTCGACGTGGCGCCCCGGTTCGATCCGCCGCCCGAGGAGCCGCTCGGCCTCCGCGTTCGACGTGGTGACCCAGCCCTTCACGTCGACGGCGAGGACGCCGTCGCCGATGCCGTAGAGGACCGCCTCGCGCTCGCGGACGAGCTCGGCGACGTCGGCCGGCTCCATGCCGAACGTGGCGCGCTTGAGCCGCCGGGCGAGCAGCCAGGCCAGGGTGCCGGCGACCGCGACGCCGACGAACCCGACGGGCACGGCGGCCCACAGCACCCGGCGCCAGGCGTCGCCGATCTCGTCGGCCGAGAACCCCACGCTCACCTCCCCGACGACGGCGCCCGCGGAGTCCCGCAGCGGCACCTTGCCCCGGGCGGACAGGCCGAGGGTGCCGCGGCTGACGTCCGCGACCTCGCGGCCCGACAGCGCCTCGTCGGGCGAGGTGCTCACGGGACGCCCGACCTCGTCGGGGTTGGGGTGGGCGAGCCGGATGCCGCGGTCGTCGGTCACGACGACGAACAGGGCGCCCGTCGCGCGTTCCTGCTCCCCGGCGATCGCGCGCACCGCGGCGCCGTCGCGCGCTGCGACGAGGTCCCCGAGCCCCTGATCCTGCGCGACCGTCCGCGCCACGGCGAGGGCGCGCTGCTGGAACTGCGTCGACAGGTAGGAGCGCTCGACGAGCACGAAGGCGACGAGCGCCACGAGGCCGAGCCCCAGAACGACCGCGATCTGCGCCGCCATCACCTGTCGCGTGAAGGGCATCCGCGCCCGCCACCACGTGCGCCGTGCGGCGCGCCGGTCGTCCCGGCCCCGCGTCATCGCCTGGACCATCGGGCCACTGTACGTTCCCGGTCCCGCGGGGAGACCCGTGAGCAGAACGCGCAGAACGTTGCCATCGCGCTAAACGTGCGCAACCGACGCAAGCGAGACAGCGCTGCCGCGCGCTGCGTACGTTCCCGGGGTCGCGGCGCTCGTCGCCGCGGCCTGCGGGCACGAGGACGTGCCGGCAGGGACCGACCGAGGAGCACCCCATGTCGAGCCTGGTCGAGCTCGAGCACGCGACCAAGAGGTTCCCGGACGGCTCCGGTGGCCTGCACACTGCCGTCTCGGACATCACCCTGAACATCGAGGAAGGGACGTTCGTCGCGATCGTCGGACCCACCGGCTGCGGCAAGTCGACGACGCTGTCCCTCGTCTCGGGACTCGAACGGCCGAGCGGGGGCGACGTCCGCGTGGACGGCGCACCCGTCGACGGGATCCCCGAGGGCGTCGGCTTCATGTTCCAGACCGACGCGATGATGCCCTGGCGGACGGTCCTCGGGAACGTCTGCGCCGGCCCTCTGTGGCGCGGCACGCCCAAGGCGCGGGCCCGCGAGCTCGCACAGCAGTGGATCGAGCGGGTCGGCCTCGCCGGGTTCGAGGACTACTACATGCACCAGCTCTCGGGCGGCATGCGCAAACGGGTCGCGCTCGCCCAGACCCTCGTCAACGAGCCTCGGATCCTCCTGATGGACGAGCCGTTCTCGGCGCTCGACGTGCAGACACGTGCGCTCATGCAGACCGAGCTCCTCACCCTCTGGTCCGGGACCGGCGCGGCGGTGGTCTTCGTGACGCACGACCTCGAGGAGGCCATCGCGCTCGCGGACCAGGTGGTCGTGATGACCGCGAGCCCCGCACGCGTCAAGGACGTCTTCGCGATCGAGCTCGAGCGTCCTCGCAACGTCGAGGAGATCCGCATGACGCCCGAGTTCACCGACATCTACAGCCGGGTCTGGCGCTCGCTGTCGTCCGAGGTCGAGACCGCCCGCCGGCAGGGACGCCCCGCCCCGGCCGCCACCGAAGGAGCGACCAGTGCCGCATGACGTCGCCGTCCGCCCGGACGCCCCCACGACCCGCTCCGACGGGAGCGCCGACCGCCCCCTGCTCGACGCCCGGACCCGCCGGCGCCGTCGTCGGCTCACGGTCTACGGTCTCCGGCTCGCCGTCCTGGTCGGCGTGCTCGCCTTCTGGGAGATCTCCGTCGACCTGTGGTTCGACCCGTTCTTCTACTCCAAGCCCAGCCTGATCTGGGACAAGCTCGTCACCTGGTTCACTGACGGCACGGCCCACGGGCCCATCTGGCAGCAGATCTGGTACACGCTCCAGGAAGCGGTGTACGGGTTCGTCCTCGGCGCGATCATCGGCATCGTCCTCGGGATCCTGCTCGGCCGCGCGCGGCTGCTGTCCGAGGTCATGCAGCCGTTCATCCAGGCGCTCAACGCCGTCCCGCGCATCGTCCTGTCCGCCCTGTTCATCATCTGGTTCGGGCTGGGCATGGAGTCGAAGATCGCGACGGCGTTCGTCCTGGTGTTCTTCCCCGTGTTCTTCAACTCGTTCCAGGGCGCGCGCGAGGTCGACGGCAACCTCGTCAACAACGCCCGGATCCTCGGCGCGAGCCGCTGGCAGGTGATGCGGTCGATCGTCGTGCCGAGCGCGACGTCGTGGATCCTCGCGTCCCTGCACACGGCGTTCGGCTTCGCGCTGATCGGCGCGATCGTCGGCGAGTACGCGGGCGCCACGCACGGCGTCGGCCTCCTGATCTCCAGCGCGCAGGCGTCGTTCGACTCGGCCGGCATCTACGCCGGGATGGTCATCTCCACCGTCATGGCGCTCGTCGCCGAGATCTTGCTCACCGCGCTCGAGCGCCGCGTCCTGCGCTGGCGCCCGCCGTCGGAGAGCGCGTCCGCGGCCGCCGACTGATCCGCGCCGTCCCCTGACACCCCGCACCCGCTCAACGAGGAGTACCCATGAAGAAGACCCTTGCCGCGACGGCCGTCGCGACCACCGCCCTCGCCCTGGCCCTGACGGGCTGCGCCACCCAGGGCTCGTCCGGCTCGCACGAGTCGGGCGGCAGCTCCGACAGCGTCGACATCATGGTCGGCGGCATGAGCAAGATCATCTACCTGCCGGCGGAGCTCACCGAGAAGCTCGGCTACTTCAAGGAGCAGGGCCTCAAGGTCAACCTGATCGACACGCCCGCCGGCGTCACCGCCGAGACCGCGCTCGTCGCGAACAAGGCGCAGGGCGTCGTCGGGTTCTACGACCACACCATCGACATGCAGACCAAGGACAAGTGCCTCGAGAGCGTCGTGCAGTTCGCGAACGTGCCGGGCGAGGCGGAGATGGTCGCCAAGAAGGCCGCCCCCGGCCTCGCCTCGACGGCCGACCTCGCCGGCAAGAAGCTCGGGGTGACGAGCCCGGGCTCGTCGACGGACTTCCTCACGCAGGCGCTCACCGCCAAGGCCGGGATCAGCACCGACGGCTACACGACCGTCAAGGCGGGGGCCGACCAGACGTTCATCGCCGCCATGAACTCGGGCGGCATCGACGCGGGCATGACGACGGACCCGACGATCACGATGCTCACGACCTCGGGAGACGGCTCCGTGCTGCTCGACATGCGCACGGAGCAGGGCACCCGCGACGCGCTCGGCGGCCTGTACCCGGCGAGCTCGCTCTACATGTCGTGCGACTGGGTCGCGGCGCACAAGGACACCGTCCAGAAGCTCGCGAACGCGTTCGTCAAGACGCTCGGGTACATCGGCTCGCACTCCGCGAAGGAGATCGCCGACCAGATGCCCGCCGACTACAAGGGTTCGGACGAGGCCCTCTACGTGAAGTCGCTCGACGCCTCGAAGGGCATCTTCACCAAGGACGGCGTCATGGACGAGAGCGGCGCGAAGAACGCCCTCGCGGTGCTGGGAGCGTCGTCGCCCAACGTGAAGCCGGTCAAGGACACGGTCGACCTCTCCAAGACGTACACGACGGAGTTCGTGAAGAACGCAGGCTGAGAGGTCGCACGACCGCCGGTCGCGGCCCCGGGGCAGGCTGCCCCGGGGCCGCGCCGTCGTGGTCGTCGACGGTCCGGTCGCCGTGCGCAAGGGGTGGGCGCAAATTTCACCCGCTCCCCGGCGCGCACGCCCGCGGGCGGTGCGCGTGGATAGGGGAGAGGGTCAGCGGGGGCCGGCCCGACAGGGAGGCACCATGACACCGTCGGAGCACCAGCGCCGCGCCCAGGAGGCGGACGCGATCCTCGACCTCGTCGCCGCGGTCGAGGCCGTCCGCGGGGGCCGGGACTCGGACGTGCGGTTCCTCGTGGGAGGGCGGCTGGACCCGACGTTCCACGACCTGCTCGTCTCGACGGTCGCCCGCGCGGTCGCGGCCGCGGACCGGCCGCTCCCGGTCGAGCTGAGCGGGCTGAGCGCGCACACCTGGGTCGAGGTGCGCCGTCGGGCGCGCCAGCACGCGGGGGAGACGGTGCAGCTCCCGGGGCGCTCGTCGCACCTGCCGCGCCACGTGGCCGAGACGGTGCCGGGCTCGGTGGAGCCGGTCCCGGTCCAGACGCGCAACGCCGAGCTCGTCGAGGCGTTCGGCGCCCTGCTCGACGCCGACGACGCCGTCCACGGCCAGGGGCACTCGGCCCGCGTCCTCGCGACGGCCCGCGACATGGCGCTGCGCGCGGTCCTGCCCGCCTGAGCCTCTCGGAACTCCCGGCCGGGTGTGAGACGCTGCCCGGACGGCGCACCGTCGCGCCGACCCCCTCCGCAGGAAGAGCGCATGACGATCGACGAACGCACCACCGCAGAGCACGCCCGCGCGTCGGCCGGGTCCGACGACGCGGCCGGTCCGCGCCGACCGCGGCCCGTCGCCATGGAGATCGCGCGGTCCTGGCTGCTGGTCAACGCGCTGAGCGGGGACTACGCGGCCGCCGCCCGGTCGCGGGCCGACCAGGTGGTCCTCGACATCGAGGACTCGGTCGACCCCGCCGCCAAGGCCGAGGCCCGCGACCGCGTCCTCGCGTGGCTGCGCGACGGCGAGGGGCACACCTGGGTCCGTATCAACGACCGGTCGACGCCGTTCTGGTCCGACGACGTCGACGCCCTCGCCGGGCTTCCGGGCCTCGCGGGCGTGGTGCTCGCCAAGACCGAGGCCGCCCAGGACGTCACGGAGACGTTCGACCGGCTCGGCGGCCGGACACCGGTCCTCGCGCTCGTCGAGTCGGCGCTCGGCATCGAGGAGGCCGTCGCGATCGCGCGGGCGCGCGGCGCGTTCCGGCTCGCGTTCGGGTCGGGCGACTACCGCCGGGACACCGGCACCTCCGCCGACGACCTCGCCATGGCCTACCCCCGCTCCCGCCTCGTCGTCGCGAGCCGGATCGGCGGCCTGCCCGGCCCCATCGACGGCCCGACGACGTCGCGCAACCACCCGGTCGTCCGCGAGCAGTCCGGCGTCGGGGTGTCGCTGGGGCTCACCGGCAAGCTCGTGCTGGACGTCGAGCAGGTGCCCGTCGTCAACGAGGTCATCAGCCCGACGCCCTCCGACGTGGCGTGGGCGCGCGACTTCCTCGCCGACTTCGAGGCTCGCGGCCGCGTGATCCGCGACGGCTCGGACCTGCCGCGGCTGGGCCGCGCGCAGAAGATCGACCGGCTCGCCCGCGCGTTCGGGGTCAACCCGAGCTGAGCCGACGGCGCTCGCTGCTACCGCGGCGCCAGCTGGGTCGACGACGGCGCCTCGCGGGTGGCGTCCGTCGCGTCGTCGTCCTGGGGTGCCTCGTCGAGGCGGTGGTCGGCGTCGAGGCCGGGGTCCTCGTGATCCGCCGCGTCGAGGTCGGGCACGGCGGCGTCGGCGGCCGGGTCGAACGGCACGAGGTCGCCGGTGACGAGGCCGAGGTCGATCGGGTCGGGCGGCAGCGAGGAGCCGTCGGCCAGCACGGCCGGGTCGTCGGGCGGGACCGGGACGAGCACGCCCGGGACGCCGGGCAGGAACGGCGGGACGCCCTCCAGCGGCGGCGCGAGCGTCTCGGCGGGAAGCGCCGACGACGGGGCGTCGAGCGCCCGCTGCATCGCCGCGACGAGGCTCGACGGCTTCGAGATCGCGCCGTCCGCGTGCGTCCCGAAGCGCCGCTGGAGCGCGCGGATCGTGGGCCCGTCCAACTGGCCGGTCGACTCCACGCGCAGCCACCGCTGGATCGCCACGACCAGCTGGGAGCCGCCGGTCCCCGCGCGCAGGCACGGCACGTTGGCGTTCGCGCGGAGGCGCACCTGGCCGGTGACGAGGCCGTCGGCCGGGGTGCCGAAGCGGCGCTGGAGCGCCGTCGTCGTGAGCGAGCCCCAGAGCCCCGTCACCGGGACGTGCCGGTGCGGCGCACCCACGTGGACCCGGGCGCCGTTGAGCTCCTCCGACCACCCGAGGTACGGGCCGTGGAACACCTCGGCGACGCGTTCGACGCTCGACCACAGGCCGATCGCGGACCCGTTGGTCGAGACGACCTTCCCGTTGCCGAGCGCGACCGCGACGTGCCGGTACGGCGACGGGGTGCGGAAGAACACGGGCACGACGGCGCCGCGCGGCGGTGCGGTCGTGTGCCGGTGCGTCGAGTGCTCCCACGCGGCGATCGCGGAGCCGTACCGCGGGCCGACCCCGAACACGGTCCGCGTGAACTGCAGGCAGAGGCCGGGGTGTGCCATGTGGCCGCCGATGCGACCGAGTGCGAACGCCTGCGCGGCAGGACCGGTGCGGACCATGGGGACACCTTCTCTCGGGCGGGGCCGCCGTCGCCCCCTGGACGGGAGAGAGCACCGGGGTGCCCGGTCTCGTACGAGACCGGACACCCCGGTGGCGACCCGCGGCGGCGGCTACCTCACTGGTAGCTCACCGTGAGCCGGTGGTCGACGGAGCGGGTGCCCGCGTGCACGGTCACCGTGCGCGTGGCCGCGTCCCAGCTCCAGTCGTGCGCCGACAGCTTGTGGCCGTCGACCCGGACGGTCCGGGGCTCGGTGGCGTTCGTGAACGCGACCGTCCAGGTCCGGTCCATCACCTGGCCGTCGAACGAGCCGCGCGCGGCCCCGACGGTCACCGTGTGGTTCCGGCCCGTGGTCCGGTAGTCGATCGACGTCGTCGCGCTCTGCGACGGGTCGGTCGACGTGCCGTCGTCCTCGTAGAGCGAGCTCGACCCGTCGGCGCCCTCCGCGACGGTGACCGTCACCTGCGTCAGCGGGTTCTGGACGTCGTTGCTGACGTGGTCCGTGCGGGTGGTGAGGATCCCGCCCGAGCGCACGAACACGGGCATCGTGTCGAGGCCGGTGGTGATCTGCGCCGTCGTGCCGCCCTGGTACGTCTTCCCGGTGAAGTAGTCCGTCCAGGTCGAGCCGGCGGGGAACCAGACCGACGTGGTTGCCGTCGATCCGGCCGCGGTGACCGGGGCGACGAGCACGTCGGGCCCGTAGAGGTACTCGCTGTCGGTCTGCGCGTACGCCTCCTGCTGGTCCGGGTACTGCAGGTAGAGCGGGCGGACGATCGGCAGCCCGGTCGCCGTGGCCTGCCGGGCCAGCGTGTAGGTGTACGGCACGAGGTCCTCGCGCAGGTTGAGGAACTTCTCCGCCGACGCCTTGGCGTCCGTCCCGTACTGCCACGGGAGCCGGTCGCTGTGGTTGGAGTGCAGGCGGTCGATCGGCTGGAACGCGCCGAGCTGGACCCAGCGGGCGTAGAGGTCGTCGGGGAGCTTGGTGCTGCCGGGCTCGGCGCCGGGCTGCTGGACGCCGCCCGTGTGCCCGCCGATGTCGTGGCTGATCGACGCCATGCCCGTCGCCGCGGACTCGCCGCCCGTGTACCCGACCTCGTACTTGAGCGTCGCCCAGCTCGACGTCGTGTCACCGGTGAAGTGCAGCGTCGTGCGCTTGTCGGCCCACGGGCCGGTGCTGACGGGAGTGACGTTGCCGTACCCGCCCGCCGCGAGCGTGCCGTAGGCGCGGGAGAACGCGAAGCCGCGTCCCACCGTCTTGTCGGTCGCGTTCGCGTACTGCAGGTTGATCCACGCGTCGCCCGTCACGCCGGCGAGCGACGAGTACGAGGAATCACAGCACCAGTCGAGCCACCACAGGTCGTTGCCCTCCGCGCCCATGGCGTCGTGCAGGTCGAAGTAGGCCTTGAGCTGGTCGGGGTCGCCCCAGTCGAACACCCCGTTCTGGAGCTTGCCCTTCGCGGTGGCCTGCGCCTGCGCGAAGTGCGGGTCGTTCGCGTCGATGCTCGGGTGGATGTTCAGCGCGGTGTGCAGACCCTCGCCGTGCGCCCAGTCGAAGAAGCCCTTCGGGTCGGGGAACTTGCTGGTGTCCATCTCCCAGCCGTTCCACGTGCCCGGGCTCTTGAAGTCCGTGTCGACGACGAGCGAGTCGAGCGGGACGTTCTCCGAGCGGAACTTCGGCAGGATGGTGTCCTCGAAGTCGGCAGCGGTCCGGTCGTAGTACTCCGAGTACCAGACGCCGTACGCCCAGCGGGGAAGCAGCTCCGACGGGCCGGTGAGGGCCGCGAGGTCGCGCAGGCCCTGCGCGTAGTCCTGCCCGTACGCGAAGAGGTAGCCGTCCTGGTACGGCTTGCCGCCGTGGTCGGACCGCTGCGTCACCTTCTGCGTGTCCGGGTCGAAGGCCGCCGACGTGGTGTCGTCGAGCAGCGACCAGCCGTCCTGGTACAGCAGGCCCGGGTTGGTCAGGGCCGACCCGTCGACGCCGTCGATGCTGCGGCGGTAGCCGCCGAGCGCCGCGTGGGGCGCGAGGAGCGGGCTCCGGGTCGTCGTGACGGCGACCGTGTCGACGTTGACGTTGCACGTGGTGTCGTCGGTGCACGCCACCCGGACGTCGTTCGTGCCCCGGGCGAGGTGCACGGGGACCCGGACCGTCCGCCACGTGTCCCAGCTGCTGGTCGCCGGCAGCGTGGCCGCCGTCGTCCTGTCCCCGGTCACGACGGCGAGCGTGCGGGTCTGCACGGCGGCTGCCCCGGCAGCCCAGTTCGCGTACCGGAGCTGCAGCGTGTAGTCGCCCGCCTTGGGCACGTCCGTGACGGAGATCGTGTCGGACGAGCCGGGCTTCTCGAGCCCGGCCGTGAAGCCCTCTCCGGCGTAGTCGTTGTGGTCGTGCGCGAGCTTCGCGCCCCCGGTCAGGGCGCCGGTCTCCGCCTGGCACACGTCGCCGAAGGCGCACGGCACGACGACGGCCGCGCCCCCGGGAGCCGGGTAGGCGGTGCCCGGCGTCACGACCGCCAGGCTGTCGAGGTTGACGTTGCCGGAGTCGCTCGCGGTGCGCTCGACGGTGACCGTGTGCTCGCCCGCGGACAGGTCGAGGGCGGCCGTCGCGACCTTCCACGTGTCCCAGCTGCCGGTGGAGGGCAGCTGCACGACCTGCGGGGCGCCGTCGTCGACGCGCACGCTCAGGGTGCGGGTGGTGTTCTGGCCGTCACCGCCCTGGGCGTTCGCGTACCGCAGGTCGAGGTCGTAGGCGCCGGCGGTGGCGGCGTCGACCCGGAAGGTCACCGCGTTGCCGACGTCCTGGAGCCCGGCGACGAAGCCGTCCCCGGTCGCGCCCGAGTGGTCGTGGGCCGTGCCCACGCCGACGAGCTGCAGCGACTCGGCCTCGCAGAGCGTTCCGATCGCGCACAGCGGGGCCTCGGTGGAGGCCCACGGCGTCGCGGTGACGTCCTGCTTGCCGGCTCGCAGCGACAGCGTGAGGTTGTCGGGCGTGAACGGCCCCGAGCCCACCTTGTAGCGCAGGGTCGCGGCGTCGGTGCTGATCGTCAGCCAGCCGTGGCTCACCTTCGAGGTGAAGCGGGTGCGCGCGAAGCCGTCCCGCCCGACAGCGTTGAACGTGCCCGCGTCGAGGAACTTCGCGTCGCCCGCGTACTCGGTGCGGATCAGCGTCGGGGACAGGACCTCGAAGCGTGCGTCGCCGGCGACGACGGCGGAGCTGGCCGCGCTCGACCCGTGCGCCGTGGTCGCGGCGAACGACGGCGCCGCGGTGGCGACCGTGGTGGCGGCGAGGGCGGTCGCGGCGATCAGGCCGAGCGCCCTTCGTCTGCTCGCGTACGGTCGCGCCGAGGCGCGCGCCCGCCGGGGTGGTGCTGAGGACATGAGGACTCCTTCGTCTCGTGCGGGATGACAGTCGTGCTGGAGGGGAGTGCGGTGGGGCCGGGGGCGGTCGTCAGGACCCGAAGCCGACCCAGTCGAGGTTGACGCGGCCGGAGTCGCCGTCGTCCATGCGGAGGCTGACCGTCGGGTGCTGGCCGTGCAGCGTGAGCGCGGGGAGCCGGAACGTGGACCAGGTGTCCCAGCTGCCGTCGTCGTTCGCGGGCAGGCTCAGCTGGCGCACCCTCGTCCCGTCGACGTAGAGGCTGAGCGTGGCGTCCGCACCGTTCGCGTTCGCGTAGCGGACGGTGAGGGTTCCGGTGCTCCGCGCAGGGCGGAGGTTCAGCCGGTACGTCGACGACGCGCCCGTGCTCCAGACCCCGTCGACGAACGCCTTGCCGTCGTAGCCCGTGTGGTTGACGTTCGTCTTGACGCCGCCCTCGTTGAGCGCGTCCTCGGCCTGGATCCTCTGCGAGGCGGGGCAGCCCTGGAGCGCGTGGGTGCCCGCCTGGTCCGGGCAGCGGTCGGCGCGGTCCTCGAGGCCGTCGTCGTCGCGGTCGCCGTTCGTGCCGCCGACGAGCGTGACGTCCACGACGTGCCGCCCGCGCAGGTTGGCGGGGATCTCGGCGGACGCGCGGTGCCTGCCGTCGAGGCGCACCGAGGCGATCCGGTCGCCCGCGCCGTGCAGCCGGACGGTGAGGTTCGCGTCGCGGTAGCGCAGGTCGGAGAGGGTCACGTCGCCCCAGCCCATGGGCAGCGTCGGCGTCAGCTCGAGGCCGTGCTCGGTGTAGCCGATCCCGAAGACGCCGTCGTAGATCTGCCTCAGGTACGCCGTCGCGGACCAGGTCTGGTCCGGCTGGGAGCCCCAGTGGAACGTCAGGTCGTCGCCCAGGCGCTGGTAGCCGCCGTCGACGACGCCGGTGCTCCCGTTGTAGATCTCCCAGAAGCCGCTGTTGGCGTCGGCCTGGTGGGCGAGGCCGGCCAGGTTGGTCGCGAACGCCGTCTGGTCGCCGCCCTGCGCGGCCGCGGAGCCCCAGAAGCCCTCGACGACGGGCCACACGATGGCGTTGTGGCGGCCCGGCTGGTCCGTGCTGTAGCGCTCGAAGTCCGGGTAGACGTCCGCGACGCCCTCGTCCATGAGGTGGGTGTTCTTCAGGATGGACCGGGTCTGGCGCTCGTCAGCGATGCCGAACAGGATCGCGAACGCGAGGCCGGTGCCCTCCTGGTAGTCGCCCGTGGTGCCGTCGGGCAGGACGAAGTAGCGGTAGAGGCCAGTCTTCGGGTTCCAGAACCGGGCGTTGATGGTCGCCTTGAGGGTCGCGGCCCGCGAGAGGTAGCCCGTGACCTCGCTCGCCGGACGCCCGAGGGCCCGCGCCATGTTCGCGGCGTTCTCGAAGGCCGCGTAGTAGAGCTCGTTGGTGCTGAGGAACATCCCGGCGCGGATCCCGGGGTAGGAGAAGGAGCCGGAGCCGAGCGACTCGGTCGGGTCCGCCGGCGGCGCCGGGTAGCCCGCGACGCCGTCGTTGAAGAACGAGGGACCCGTGAAGAGCCCGAAGTCCGGGTTGAGGCCGGGGTCCGAGTTCGCGAGCCGGATGGCGAGGGTGTTCTTGGCGGTCTGGAAGGCGTCCGCGAGGAAGCTGCGGTCACCGGTGACGAGGTAGTGGTTCCACGCCGAGGTGACCCACACGACCTGGTCCCAGGTCTGGTCGTCCTGCTTGACCTGCAGCCGGCCCTGGTCGTCCTTGTCGACGGCGGACCACAGCGTGTTCCGCGCGACCTCCGGCTCGAGCAGGCTCGCGGCGTTCCAGGAGTTGACCGACGCGTCCCGCGTCCACGGCTGCGGGTAGCCGCCGCCGGCCTTGACGAACGTCGCCGGGTCCGCGGTCATCAGGCCGCTCTGGTTGTACGTGGCGTCGTCGAACGGGACCGTGTTGGTCACCAGCAGGTTCTTCAGCGCCGCCTGGTACGCCGGGCCGAACGTGGCCTCGGTGGTCGGGTCCGCGAACGAGAGCCGCGGCGCGGTCGTGGCGGACCCGGTCCCGCCGCCGTTCGCGGCGGAGGCTGCGCCGTCGTCCGCGCCCGCAGCGGCGGTGCCGAGCGGGACGAGCGAGCAGGCGACGAGCGTCGAGCCGACGAGCAGCCCGAGGCGTGGTGCGATGCGGTTCCTGGTCATGCGTCTCCTTCGACTCATGCGCTAGGGCCGTCGTGCCGCGACCTCGCGACACTGCTTCCGACCTGGTCGGCGCCGCCCTGTGCGCGGTCTGGCTCCACGCTGAGACGACGAATCGGACGCTAGTGAGTTCAGGACGCGAAGTCAACGCTGTCAGGCAGCGTTGTCAGTCGTGTCGGGGACTCCGGTATCACCGCCGGCGACCTGAGATCACCGTCGGCGCGACCGGGCACGACGATGGGGCCCTCCGTGCGGAGGGCCCCATCGTCGTGCGCGCTGGGCCGGAGTCTGCCCGACGGGTAGGCCTCAGGGGCCGTTGCCGCCGAACCCGCCCGGACCGCCGCCGCTGAAGCCGCCGCCCGAGAACTGGCTGCCGCGGTCCTGGCTGCCGCCGAGGCCGGAGAGGCCCGACGTGCTGTCCGAGCTGCCGCTCGTCACGTCCTTGTCGAGGTCCGCGAGGATCACGGTGTCGCCCTTCTTGAGGCCGGACGTGATCTGGGTGACGTCGTCGCCGACGGCGCCGACCTCGACCGCGACGGTCGTGGCCTTGCCGTCGCGCAGCACCTGCACCGTGTGCTTGGTGCCGGAGACCGTGACGGCCGACGTCGGGACGACCGTCGCGTCCTTGGCCGCCGCGACCGCGATCTGGAGCTGCGCGGACGAGCCGTCGTAGAGCTTCTTCGACGCGTCGTCCAGCGTGATCGACACCGTGTACGAGGGCGTCGACGTCTCCGACTGGTTGACGACGCCGATGCTGCTCACCGTGCCGCCGAGCTTCTTCGTGGCGCCGACGATGCTGACGTCCGCCGTCTGGCCGGTCTTCAGCAGGCTCACCTTGCTGAGCGAGACCGTCGCGTCGACGACGTACCCGTTCTTGCCGACGACCGTGACGACCGCGCTCGACGACGACGCCGAGACGGAGTCGCCCTTCGCGAGGGCGACCTGGGCGACGGTGCCGGCGATGCGGCTCGTGAGCTGGTAGCGCTGCCGGGCGTCCTCGGCGATCGTGACCTTGGACGTCGCGAGGTCGACGCTCGCCTGGTCGGCGAGGATCTGCTCGGCCGTGATGGTCTTGCTCGTCGACGCCTGGCCGCCGGAGCCGGTCGAGCCGGAGCCCGACTGACTGCCCGACCCGGTCGCCCCCGAGGTCGAGCTCCCCGAGCCCGAGCCCGCGTCGGAGCCGGACCGGCTGCCCGAACCGGACGAGCCCGTGCCCGAGCCGGACGGCAGCCCGGAGCCCGCGGCCCCGGACCCCGTGGAGCCCGCGCCCGAGGCACCCGAGCCCGCGGACCCGGATCCCGCGGACCCGGATCCCGTCGAACCGGAACCCTTCGACCCGGAGCCGCCCGATCCCGAGCCCGACCCCGTGGAGCCGGACCCGCTCGACCCGGAGCCCGTCGAGCCGGAGCCCGTCGAGGGCGTGCCCGTGGAGCCCGACCCGCTGGACCCGGACCCGGACCCGGAGCCCGAGTCCGCCGACGCCGCGACGGCCTTCTGCAGCGCGGCGACGGCGTCGTCGAGGTCCGTCGCGAGCGTCAGGAGCTTCTGCTGCGCGTCGTCCACGGTCTGCTGGTCGGCGAGCACGCCCTTGACGGCGGTCTGGCACTCGGCGAGGGCGTCGGCGAGGCCGTCGTCGTCCGACGAGGTACCCGAGGTCGCCGAGGCGGAGGCCGCGGGGCTCGAGGTGGGCGTCGAGCCCGACGACGTCGTGCCGGCGAGGAACGTGGCGCACGTCGTCCCGGAGGAGCTGATGCCGTCGGAGCTCGCGGCCAGGGCCTGCTTCACGGTGTCGTACTGGGCGAGCAGCGCGTCCTGGGCCGCCTGGACCTTCTTCTTCGCGGCGGCGACCGTGTCGGTGCTGCTCGTCGCGACGGTCGTCGCGCGGGCGACCGTCGTCACGTACGCGACGGTGCTCGTCGTGCCGGCGTCGCTCGCCGCTCCCGACGACGACGGCGTCACGTACGCCGCGCCCTCGGTCGACGACGAGGTCGTGCTCGAGGTGGAGCCGGACTGGGCGTCCAGGTCGTCCGCGAGCTGCTGCTGCGCGGTCGTGAGCGTGTCCTCGGCGCTGTCGACGGCGTCGTCCAGGTCGGACGTGTCGAGGGACGCGAGCACCTGGCCGGCCTTGACGGTGTCGCCCACGGCGACGTCGACCTTGCCGACCGTGCCGGCCACGGAGAACGCGGCGTCGTCGCGCGCTGCGGACGCGACGGTGCCCGTGGCGGAGATCGTCTGGTCCACCGTGCCGGTCGCGACGGTCGTCGTGCGGTAGTGGGCGCCGTCGTCCCGGGTGAACGCGTACGCGCCCCCGGCGACGGCGACGAGCGCGACGGTCGTGACGCCGCCGACGATCACGCGTCGGCGGCGCGCGCGGCGCTTCTTGGCCCGCGCGTTGCTCCGGGCGCTGCCCCGGTCATTCACGGGCATCGACGGCTCGAGCCCCTCCGTGTGGATCGGCTGGACCTCAGGCATCGGTGCCGCCCTGGTCGCCGGACTGGTCGCCCTGCGTGCCACCCTGGCCGCCGCGGAACCCGCCCATGCCGCCGAACCCGGTCGAGCAGCCGTCGTCGCCCTTGGTGCTGAGCGCGATCGTCGTCGCCTCGACGGTGCCCTTCGAGTCGGTCTGGCCCTGCGCGGTGAGGCAGAGGCCGACCTTGATGGCCGACGACTTCGCGGTCTTGGTGACCGTGTACGTGGTGGACGAGCCGACGGTGACCTCGCGGTCGGTGGTGGTCGCGTCCTGGCCGAAGCCCGTCTGCTCGACCGTGAAGCCCGAGCCTGAGACGGCCTTGACCGTGCCGGTCGCGAAGCCGCCGAAGCCGCCCGCGCCGCGCCCGCCGGTGCCGCCGGTCGGGGCCCCGGAGGGTCGGTCGGTCGGCATGCCCTGCGGCATCTCGCCGGTGCCGCCCGTGGGCGCCCCGGACGGCCGCGTGCCGCCGGCCCGGCCGGCGCCCGTCGTGCAGCCGGAGCCTGACGCGGCCTGCACGACGACGGTCGCGGCGGCGATCGGGTCGTCCGACGAGGTCGAGCCCGAGCTGCTCTGCGAGCCCGAGCCGTCGCTGCTCGACGACGTCACGACGACGCACGAGCCGACCGTGACGTTCGCGAGCTTGCCGGCGACCTGCTGGGTGACCTTGGTGGACGACGACCACGACACGGCGGTCTGTGCGTCGCTCGACTGGACCTGCGCCGTCGTGCCGGAGATCGCGGCGATCTCGCCGGAGGTGCCGGGGCGCTGGCCGGTGCCGCCGGCGCCCTGGCCCGGCGCGCTTCCCTCGCCCTGCTGGCCGCCCTCGCCCTGCGCGGCGCCACCCTGGGCGGCGCCGGCCTGCGCGCCGCCGTCGGACCCGGAGCCGGACGAGCACGCGGCGAGGGAGAGCGCGACGGCTGCGAGGACGCCGGTGGCGGCGAGGACGACGGACGGCCGGGACGCCCGGCGGGAGGTGGGACGGACGGGTGACATGGCAGCTCCAGAGTCGACGGAGTCGGGGGGAAGGTGGGGTGCGGCGGGCACCGCGGGGCGGTGGCGCACGACTACTCGCTCCTGAGGGCGTCGATCGGCGCGAGGCGCGCCGCCCGGACCGCCGGGTAGACGCCGAAGACGAGGCCGATGCCGACGGCGATGACGATCGAGCCGACGACGGCGGTCGGGGACACGACGATCGACGAGTCGAGGACGCCGGGCAGGAGCTTCGCGGCGGCGATGCCGAGCGCGGCCCCGACGAGCCCGCCCCCGAGGCCGAGGACGGACGCCTCGGTGAGGAACTGGCGCCGGATCGCCACGGGCGGGGCGCCCAGCGCCTTGCGCAGGCCGATCTCGCGGGTCCGCTCGGTGACGGACACGAGCATGATGTTCATGACCCCGATCCCGCCGACGAGCAGCGACAGCGCCGCGATGCCCGTGAGCAGGACGGTGAGCGTCCGGTAGACGGACGTCGCCGTGGAGACGAGCGCGTCCTGGCTGCTGACCGTGAAGTCGGCGCCCGTGGCATCGGTGATGCCGTGCAGGTTGAGCAGCAGCTGCTGCGTCTCCTGGTAGGCGGCGGAGATCTCGTCCGTGCCGACGGCCTTGACGTAGACGGTCGACACGGCCGTCCGGCTCGTCCCGCCGACGATCGTGTTCTGCATGGTGCTCATCGGCACCACGGCGGTGTCGTCGAGGTCGTCCGAGCTGCTCGAGCCCGCGGACTCGAGGACCCCGACGACGGTGAACGTGACGTCGTTGATCGTGAGGGTCCGCCCGACGGCGCGCGGGCTGCCGAACAGCTCGGTCGCGGTCTCGGAGCCCAGCACGATGGTGTCGGTGCGGTCGGTCTCGTCGGCGGCGGTGAGGAACCGGCCCTGGGCGACGGTCCGGGACCGGACGTCGAGCCACGAAGGCGTCGTGCCGACGACGGTCGACGTCCAGTTCGTGTCGCCGTTGACCAGCGACTCCGACGCCGTCTTCTCGGCCGCGACGGCCTCGACGTCGGGCGCGGCGGTCTTCGAGGTGAGGGCCGCGGCGTCGGACGTGGTGAGCGTCGTCGACGACCCGAAGCCGCCGCGCACGCCCGCGGACGACGTCGTCGAGCCCGGGGACACGATGAGCAGGTTGGAGCCGAGCGAGCTGATCTGCGCGCTCACGTCCTTCTGCGTGCCCAGGCCGAGGCCGACCGTGAGGATGACCGCGGCGATGCCGATGAGGATGCCGAGGACCGTCAGCAGGGAGCGCATCGAGTGCGCGCGGATCGCGTGCCAGCCGGTCGCGAGGGTCTCGCCCCAGCTCATCGGATCTCCTGGGTGTCGTCGTCGTGGTGCAGGTAGCCGCGGTCGTCGTGCAGCGCGGACGCCGGTCCGTCGCCCTGGATGAGGCCGTCGCGCACCCGCACGACCCGGCGGGCGCGCTCGGCGACCTCGGGCTCGTGCGTGATGAGGACGATGGTGCGGCCCTGGGCGTGGAGCTCGTCGAACAGGGCGAGGACGTCCTCGGTCGACGCGGTGTCGAGGTTGCCGGTGGGCTCGTCCGCGAGGATGAGCGCCGGCTCGCCGACGAGCGCGCGCGCCACGGCGACGCGCTGCTGCTGGCCGCCGGACAGCTCGCCCGGACGGTTGTCGAGGCGGTCGCCCAGCCCGACGCGCTCGAGCGCGGCCGCGGCCCGGTCCCGCCGCTCGTTCCGCGGCACGCCGCGGTACATGAGCGGGAGCTCGACGTTCCGCCACGAGGCGAGCGACGGCAGCAGGTGGAACTGCTGGAAGACGAACCCGATCTCCTCGTTGCGGATCTGGGCGAGCTCGACCTCGTCGAGCTCGCCGACGTCGTGCCCCGCGAGCCGGTACGTCCCCGAGGTCAGGACGTCGAGGCAGCCGAGGACGTTCATGAGCGTCGACTTGCCCGACCCCGACGGGCCCATGATCGCGACGTACTCGCCGCGCTCGATGCGCACGTCGACGCCGCGGAGGGCCTCGAAGGTGATCGTGCCGGTGGTGTAGGTCTTGCGACCGCCCCGCAGGTCGATGACCGGCGGCGTCGCGGACGCCGTCCAGGGCGCCGGGCCCGCGAGGGTCGCGGTCACTTGCCGCCCCCCTGCTGCCCGCCGCCGAACCCGGCCGGCGGGCCGCCCTGGCCGCCCGTGCCGCTGCCGTACCCGCCGGTGCCGCCGTAGCCGCGCCCGCCGTAGCCGCCGGCGGGGAGCTCGCCGTTCTGCTGGGTGGTGCCGCCCCGGTTCGACGTGCCGCCCGGCGTGATGACCGTCTGCGTGTACTGGATCTTCTGGCCCTCGCTGAGGCCCTTCGTGATCTCGACGTTCTGGCCGCTGGTCTCGCCGACCGTGACGGTGGTCTTCGTGGTCTTGCCCTCGTCGCCGACGACGAGCACGGTCGAGGTGCCGTCCGACGTCGTGACCGCGGCGGACGGGACCGACAGCACGTCGCTGCGTCGCTCGTAGACGATCTTGGCCGTGACCGAGACGCCGTCGTGCAGGCCCTTCGGGGAGCCGGTGACCTTGACGGTGACCGGGTAGGTCACCGAGCCCGAGCTCGACGAGGGGAGGAGGCCGACCGACGACACCGTCCCGTAGACGGTGTCGGAGAGGTCGTCGCCCGTGAGCTCGACCTGGTCGCCCTTGGCGACGTTCGCGACGTCGTCCTCGCCGACGTCGACCGCGACCTCCCACGAGCTCGTGCCGACGATGGTGAACTGGGCCGACGACGAGCTGGTGCTCGAGCTCGACGCGTCCGTGCCGCCGGCTCCCGTCCCCGCGCCGGTGCCGGACCCGGAACCAGCGCCCGAGCCGGAGCCGGAACCCGAACCGCTCGACGAGCTCGACGTGCCGGTGACGGCGTCGCCCTTCGCGACGTCGACGGCGGTGACGAGGCCCGCGGCGGGGGCCGTGAGCGTCGCGCCGTCCATCGCGTCCTCGGCGTCGTCTGCTGCGGACTGCGCGACCTCGACGGCCGCCTTCTTCGCGGCGACCTGCTGCTCGGCGGCGTCGGTGCCGTCGTCGGCGTCCTCGGCGGACGCGAGGTCCGCCTTCGCCGACGCCAGGTCAGCCTTCGCGGAGAGCAGGTCCGCCTTGAGCTGGAGGGTGTCGATGGTCGCGAGGACCTGGCCCTTCTTCACGGTGTCGCCCTCGGCGACCTTCACCGACGTGACGGTGCCCGACGCGGCGAAGCTCACGTCGTCGTCGACGGTGGGGGTGAGCGAGCCGGTCGCGGAGACCGACTTCTCGAACGTGGACGTGCTGACGGTCGCGGTCTGCGTGACCTGCTTGATGCTCGGCGACGCGGACGCGTCGTCCGCGGGTCGCAGGACGAGCCAGCACACGATGCCGGCGGCGACGAGGATCGCGGCGACGATCCCGACGGTGAGCGCCCGGCCTCGTGGCCGGGCCCAGACGCTGTGGATTGCGGCTCCCATGATCTCCCTCGGCGGTCGAACGACGCGGGAGCGTTCGTCCCGGCCGGACCGACCGTAGGGAGCGGCGCTGGCACGGTACTGTCGCGTACCTGTCTGCCACCTGTGCTCCCCGCGGGGAGGCCTGCTTCGCGCGGTACCCCGCGGCCACCGTCCATCGCGGCGAGCTTCGGCGGGTGCCCGGAGCGACCGACTTCGTCCAAGATGCGTAGCACCCGGACCCGTGTGAGGGTCGATCGGTCGCCGCACGTCGCGGCGGTGTTGAGAGGAGGGCCTCCGTGCCTCTGTGGTTGATCATCCTGATCGTCGGTGTCGTGCTCGTGATCCTCGGGTTCCCGCTGGGACACCTGCTGCTGTGGATCGGAATCATCGTCCTGGTCGTGGCGATCATCCTGGGACTCGTCGGACGAGGCCGTAGCCGTACCTGACGACCTGTACGCACGACGACGCCCCCCACCGCCCGCGTACGGGTGGTGGGGGGCGTCGTCGTGCGCGGGGCGGTGGCCTCAGGCCGCGGCGACCGCGCCCTCGGCGGGCAGTGCGTCCTTCTTGGCGTTGATCAGGAAGACGGCGACCAGGAAGCCGATCGCGAAGAGCATGGCCCCCCAGAAGTAGCCGACGTGGAAGCCGTAGACGCTGGCGGTGTGCTGGACCGCGAGGTCCTTCGGGTCGCCGCCGCCCTGGACGAGGTCCGTGAGCTTGGTCGACGCCGCGGAGACCGACAGCGTGCTCAGCAGCGCGAGCCCGAGCGAGCCCCCCACCTGCTGCGCGGTGTTGAGCAGCGCGGACGCCACGCCCGCGTCGTGCGGCTGCACGCCCACGAGCGCCGTCGAGGACGCCGGGATGAAGACCAGCGCCATGCCGAGGCTGATCACGATCATGGCCGGGAGCGCGGTGCTGGCGTACGACGAGTCGGGCGTCGTGCGGATCAGCAGGAGCATGCCCGTGGTCGCGAGCGCGAGGCCCGCGATCATGAGCGGCCGCGGGCCGAACCGGGGCAGGAGCCGGGACACGAGCCCCGCCATGACGATGATCCCGAGGCTGAACGGCAGGAGCGCCAGACCGGACTTGAGCGGCGACCAGGCCAGGACCTGCTGGAGGTAGAGGCTGAGGAAGAAGAACATCGCGAACAGCCCGGCGCCCACCAGCAGGAAGATCAGGTAGGAGCCGCCGCGGTTGCGGTCGAGCGCGACGCGCATGGGGAGCAGCGGGTTCGCGACGCGGGTCTCCACGACCACGAACGCGACGAGCGCGACGACGGCGACCGCAAGGAGGGTCACGACGAGCGAGTCCGTCCAGCCGACGGTCGTCACGGAGCCGTCGGGCAGCACCTTCTGCTTCGACGCCTCGGTGAAGGCGTAGACGAGGGTCGCGAGCCCGACGATCGAGAGGATCGCGCCCGGGATGTCGAGCTTCGTGTTCCCGTGCGCCTTGGACTCCGGCACGAGGCGGAGGGCGAAGGCCGCCGCGATGATCGCGATCGGGACGTTCACGAGGAGGCACCAGCGCCAGTTCAGCGAGTCCGTGAGGACGCCGCCGAGGATGAGGCCGACGGCGGACCCCCCGCCCGCGATGGCGCCGAACACGCCGAACGCCTTGGCGCGCTCGTGCGCCTCGGTGAACATGACGGTGATGAGGGCGAGCGCCGCGGGCGCGAGCAGCGCGCCGAAGGCGCCCTGGATCGCACGGGCGCCGATGAGCATGCTCTCGTTCTGGGCGATGCCTCCGAGGGCCGACGCGGCCGCGAAGCCCAGCAGGCCGACCAGGAAGATGCGCTTGCGGCCGGCGTAGTCGGCGACGCGCCCGCCGAGGAGCAGCAGGCCGCCGAACGCCAGGGTGTAAGCGGTGACGACCCACTGGAGGTCGGAGGTGGGGATCGCCAGGTCCTTCGCCGCGGACGGCAGCGCGACGTTCATGATGGAGGTGTCGAGGATGATCACCAGCTGAGCGACGGCGATGACCGCGAGAGCCGCCCAGCGGCCGGGATAGTTCGACAGCTCCGTGGGCGCCGTCCCGGTGTCGGGGGCGACGTGGTCGACGGCGTCCGCGACGGCCGTCGGGGCGGGCTCCTCCACGGAGCTCGCCGAAAGGGGTTCGGACACACGTCCTCCAGGGACTCGTCATCGGGTGTTGGCCGGCCGGGCGCCGTCGTGAAGAGGCGGCGGAGAGGCGGTGAGGTTCCAGCACAGCAGCCGCTCAGGCACACGTCAACAGTAAATGGACACTGCCTCCGTTTGCTGGCAGCGTAATGTTTCGGCTGGTCAACCTTCTGTCGGTCGTCGCGGGCCGCGAGCTGCGGCTCCCTACCGAGAAGACGGTCCGGCGGGGCGGGACGTGACGCGCCCCACGGGTGATCTCCCGGCGGACGACGAACGCCGCGGCGCCCGTGGCGGGCACCGCGGCGTTCGCCGTGGTCAGGCCGTGGTCAGCAGGAGCGGCTCAACGCACGGCGAAACGGTCCGTGGCCTCGATGAGCTGGTGCAGCGTCCCCGGCTCGTCGAACGCGTGCCCGGCGTCGGGCACGATGACGAGCTCCGAGCCCGGCCAGGCCCGGTGCAGCTCCCACGCCGTGATCGGCGGGCAGACGACGTCGTACCGGCCCTGGACGATCACGCCCGGGATGTCCCGGAGCGCCGGGGCCTCGTCGAGGAGCTGGCCCTCCCGGAAGAAGCCGTGGTGGACGAAGTAGTGGTTCTCGATCCGGGCGAACGCCGTCGCGTGGGCGGCCTGCGCGGACTCCTCGATGCGGTCCGGGTTCTCGAACAGCGAGGACGTCGACGACTCCCAGGTCGTCCACGCCTTGCCGGCGGGCACGTGCACCGTGGGGTCGGGGTCGAACAGCAGCCGGTGGTACGCGGCGATCCGGTCGCCGGGCGCGACGCCCGGCACCTGCTCGAGGAAGTCCGCGTACCGCTCGGGGAAGAGCTGGCCGGCCGCGCCCTCGTAGTACCAGTCGAGCTCGCGGCGCTGCAACGTGAAGATGCCGCGCAGCACGAGCTCGGTGACTCGCTCCGGGTACGTCTCCGCGTACGCGAGCGCGAGGGTCGAGCCCCAGGAGCCGCCCAGCACGAGCCAGCGCTCGATGCCGAGGTGCTCGCGCAGCACCTCGAGGTCCTCGACGAGGTACCAGGTCGTGTTGGTCGCGAGGTCCGCGTCGGGCTCGCTCGCGTGCGGGATGCTGCGGCCGCAGCCGCGCTGGTCGACCAGCACGATCCGGTACTTCGCGGGGTCGAACAGGCGCCGGTGCGCCGGGGACGTCCCGCCGCCGGGGCCGCCGTGCAGGAACACGGCCGGCTTGCCGTCCGGGTTGCCGGACGTCTCCCAGTAGATCTGCTGCCCGTCACCGACGTCGAGCATCCCGCTCGCGTACGGCTCGACCTCCGGGTAGAGACCGCGCAGGTCGTCGAGCGGGGTGGCGTCGTTCAGGATGGCCACGCCGTCAGCGCTCCGAGTCGCGGAGCGTCGACTCGACGGCGCGTGCGCCGGGCGCGTGGATCCGACCCGCGACCTTCTCGGCGCCACGCGTCGCGGCGCGCTGCGCGATCGCGCCGACCGCGGCAGCGACGGCCGCGAAGACGACGGCGGCCACCGCGGAGACGTTCGGGTCGGCGGCGTTCTTCGGGGCGGACCCGGCGCGTCGCGCCCACACGGTGCGCACGAGCTTCTGGGCCGCCCAGCCGGCACCGGCGGTCAGCACCGCCGTGAGGATCTGCGACGTCGCGGTCGGCTTCGGTTGGGGCTTGTGGTCGGCCACGGCCTGCCTCCGGTGGGTTACGGGCTGTCGGGTCCCACCGTAGTGCCAGTTGGGCCAGCAGGCCGGAGCTCGAGCCGGACGATCGGGATCTTCGAGTGCGCGTCGCCGGTCGCGTCCGTGATGGCGCGGCGCAGCTCCTTCCACGAGCGCGGGTAGCGCGCCGCGTACCGGTCGAGGGCGGCCGCGCTCTCGTCGTCGGACAGGAGGCGGGCGACCGCGGGCACGTCGGTGCGGACGCCGACGCTGACCAGGCACCGGGGTTCCGCCTCGAGGTTGCGGTACCACTGGGCGCGCTCGCCGAACCCCGACGCGATCACGACGGCGTCCCGCGACGGGCGCTCCACGACCTCGAGCACGGCGTACCGGCGCCGCCCGCTCGCGCGGCCCCGGTGCGTCAGCATCATGAGCCGGCCCGCGAACACGAACCCCAGCCCCCACCGGAACAGCACGATCGGCGCACGCACGACGAACCGCGTGTTGAGCAGACGCGACGCCAGGAGGGCGACGCCGTCGCGCGGCGGGAGGTCGTCGTCGGGCACGGTCCGAGCGTCCCGCGACCGGCGGGATCGCGCGCGGCGAGCGGGCCGCCGCCGGTGCGTCAGCGGCCCGGATAGCGCTCCGTGACCTCCTGCAGGAGGAACTCGTTGCCGTCCGGGTCGCGGAAAGAGGCGAAGGACCCGTACGACGCGCGGCCCGGGTACAGGCCCGGCACCCGCCTCTCGCCGCCCGCGTGATGGAACACGCCGTCCTCGTCGTGGAAGATCTCGCTCACCTCGACCCCGCGGCGCAGCAGCTCGTCGCGGGCCACCACGACGTCCTCGACGACGAGGTGCAGGTTCTCGACCGATCCGGGCTCGGCGGCGCTGATACCCGTGCCGAACGCGATCGAGCACGCCGACCCGGGCGGCGTGAACTGCACCATCCGGAAGTCGTCGTCCCCGACGTAGTCCGCGTCCTCGCGGAACCCGATCCGCCGGTAGAACTCCCGGGCGCGGTCGACGTCCTCGACCGGCAGCACGATCAGCTCGAGCTGGTAGTCCATCGCACTCCTCGTCCTCGATCCCGTGGGCGCCGCTGCAGCTCGGCCCCTGACTCGAGGATCGGTGGGACGGGACGGTGCTCGCCCCAGGGGGACACCCTGGCGCCTACCCCGGGGCGTACGGCGGTCCGGAAGGACGCGCGGCCGCGACGGGGCCGCTCAGGACATGCGGAGCGCCCCCGCGAGCTCGCGGCGCGAGGTGATCCCGAGCTTCGTGAACACCTTCCGCAGGTGCCACTCGACCGTCCGCGGGCTGAGGAACAGGACGGCGCCGATCTCGGGGTTCGTGCGGCCGGCGACCGCCAGGCGGGCGATCTGCGCCTCCTGCGAGGTCAGCTCGTCGGGCGTGCCCGGCGACCGCTTCCGCACCGTCTCGCCCGTCGCGGCGAGCTCGCGCGCGGCCCGTTCGGCGAACGCCTCCGCGCCGGACGCCGCGTACGACTCGTGCGCGGCGCGCAGGTGCTCGCGCGCGTCCGTGCGCCGGTTCTCCCGGCGCAGCCACTCGCCGTACTGGAGCTGCGCGCGCGCCCGGTGCAGCGTGAGCCGCGTGCTGCCGAGGCGCTCGAGCGCCTCGAGGAAGTGGCCCTCGACCTCGTGCGGCGCGCTCACGAGCGCGTCGACGCCCGCCTGGAGGCCGAGGCTCCAGTCGGTGCCGGCGGCCGTTGTCCGCACCGCGAGGCGGTCGCGTGCGTCCCGCGCCGCCGCGACGTCGCCCGTCCGCAGCGCCGCCTCGGCGAGCTCCGCGAGGGTCCAGCTGTAGACCGACAGGTCCTCGTACTCCGCACCCGCGCGGGCCGCCTCGAACGCGGCCTGGTAGCGGCCGAGCCCGTTGAGGAGCAGCGCCCTGCAGTACGACGCGAGGCCGATCAGGCGTCCCTGCCTCCGGGCCTCCGCGTCGGCGACGACGGCGTCGATCAGCTCGAGGGCAGGCCGCTCGATCCCGCGGTACGCGGCCAGCAGCATCGGCCCCGACGGGTGTGCCGCGCGCCCGGTCGCGTGGGCGAGCGCGTCGGCCTCGTCGGAGAGGCTGGACGCGTCCGCGAACCGGCCGGCCCACACGAGAGCGACGGCGCGGAACGTCAGTGCCGTCGGCAGGAGCGAGAGCGCCCCCGTGGCCCGCCCGTGGCGCACGGCCCGGTCCGTGAGTCGCCACCAGGCGGCGTCGTGGCAGATCTCCTGGCTCACGGGACCGGCGATCCAGAGCAGGTTCAGGTCCTCGTCGTCCCGGATCGCGTCGAGCGCCCGGCGGAACGGCTCGACGGCGTCGGCGAACCCGTCGAGGTACCGCGTCGCGAGCCCCGTCAGCATCAGCCCGACGACGTCGTCGCCCACCGGTACGGCGCGGGCCGCCTCCGCGACGCGGCGGGTGTCGCCGTCCTCGAACCGGCCCGCCTGCATCGCCGCGCCGAGGGCGGACAGGTAGGTCTCCCGGGCGGCCGTCACGTCGAGCTCCTCGAGCCGCCGGGCAGCCGCCAGCAACGGGGGCCCCGAACCCCGGCCGGGGTCGACCGCGAACGCCGTCTGGGCCCGCAGGCGCTCGAGGCTCGCACGCTGCACGGGGTCGAGCGGGCCCAGCTCGGCGGCGGCGAGGAGGTCGGGCACGTCGTTCAGGGCACCCGCGGCGAGCTGGGCGCTCGCGGCGGCGAGCACCCGGGTCGCGCGCTGCTTCGGGTCCGGGGTCAGCTCGGCCGCACGCTTGAGGAACGCCGCCGCCGCGGACCGGCCGCCGCGCGCCAGGGCCCGCTCCGCGGACCGCTCGAGCTCGGCGGCGACCGCCTCGTCCGGGCCGACGGCCGCATGGGCGCGGTGCCAGGCGCGGCGGTCGGGCTCGAGCTCGGGGTCGGTGACGTCGGCGAGCGCGGCGCGCACCTCGCGGAGCGCGGCCGGGTCGGCCGAGCGCCACGCCGCGGACCGGGCCAGCGGATGGCGGAAGCGGACCCGGGCACCGATCTCCAGGAGCCCTGCCGCCTCGGCCGGTCCCGCCGCGTCCGGCGCGACACCGAGCCGCTCGCACGCGCGCCACAGGAGCGTGACGTCGCCCACCGGCTCGAGAGCCGCCGTCAGCACCAGGCGCCGGGTGTCGGGGGGCAGCACGGCGATGCGTGCCGAGAAGCCCGCCTCCACCCGGTTCGCGAGCGACGCCGGGCTCGGGGAGCCGAACCCGAACGCGAGCTCCGCCGGGGAGAGGCCACGCGGGAGTTCGAGCAGCGCGAGCGGGTTGCCGTGGGTCTCGGCGACGATGCGTTCGCGTACCTGCTCGTCCACGGGCCCGATGAGGACCGAGTCGAGCAGCGCGCGGGCCTCCGCCGGCGCCAGGCCTCCGACCCGCAGGTCCGGGAGGTCGGCGAGGGCCAGGTCCTCACCGCTCGTCCGGGCCCCGAACACCAGCGCCACCGACTCGGCGTCGAGACGGCGAGCGACGAACGTCAGCACGACCTCCGACATGCGGTCGAGCCACTGGGCGTCGTCGACCACACACACGAGAGGCTTGTCCGACGCCGCCTCCGAGAGCAGGCCGAGGACGGCGAGCCCGATCACGAGCGCGGTGGGCGGCTCGCCCGTGCCCAGCCCGAACGCCGTCGACAGCGCGTCGCGTTGCGGCTGAGGGAGCGCTCCCAGGCGATCGAGCAGGGGCGCGCAGAGCTGTTGGAGGGCCGAGTACGCGATCTCGCTCTCCGGCTCCGCGCCCGCCGTCCGCACCACCCGCGCCGGCGCCGCGTGGTCGCTGACGTGGTCGAGCAGCGCCGACTTGCCGACCCCCGCCTCGCCCCGCACCACCAGGACGCGGCTCCGTCCTGCCCGCACGTCGCGCAGGACCTCGTCGAGCGCCCGGACCTCGGCCCGGCGCCCCACGAGTGCGGTTCCACTGCTGTGCTGCGGCACGGCGCCTCCTGGTCGACGGGGACGGAGCACCATCCTCGCCGGTCAGAAGGCGTCGCGCGAACCTCAGTCGGCGAGCCCCGCCAGACCGGCCTGCCGCGCCATGTGCTCCGCGTACCAGGCCGGCCAGTCCTCGTCCGCGTGGCCGAGCTCCTCCTCGTGCCGGCCGTGCGCCGCGGCGGCGTCCCGCAGGGCCGCCTCGACCTCGTCCACCGAGCGGTAGATCACGTGCTTGACGCGGCCCGGTCCGCGGCTCGTGACCTCCTGGACGTAGAGCTGGTTGCCGTCCGGGTCCGCGAACGAGAACCACGAGCTGTACGACCGGCGCTCCGGCTGCGGGCCCGCCACCCGGTCCGTCGTGCCGCTGTGGTGGAAGACGCCGCCCGCGTCGTGGAAGACCTCGCTCACCTCGACCCCGCGCGACTCGAGCCCCTTGCGGGCCTCGACGACGTCGTCCACCACCAGGTGGACCGCCGCCGACGTGCCCGGCGTCTCGTCCGTGATGCCGCTGCCGAAGACGAGCGACGCCAGCGAGCCCGGAGGCGTGACGTGCACGATGCGGAACCCGTTCGGGCCCGCGTAGTCGACGTCCACCGGGACGCCGAACGCCGTCTCGTAGAAGTCCTTCGCCCGGTCCACGTCCGAGACGGGGAGGACGACGATCTCGACCTTGAAGTCCACCATGATCAGCTCCTTGTCCTGCGATGGTCGGTGCGCCCTGCGGCGACCTGACCTCACCGTCTCGCGGCGCCGACCCCCGTCGCCCCAGGGAGACACCCTGGTCGGGCGGGCCCCGGGACCCGGGCCGCTGCGCCGTCGTCGGGCGGTAGGCTGGACGGCGAACGACAGGGGAGCGTCGTCCGCCTCGCGGCGGATGGGCGCTGAGAGTGCGGGACCACCGCAGACCCTCGAACCTGACCCGGTTAGGACCGGTGGAGGAAGTCGGGAATCTCTTCCGTCGTGGCGCCGTCGAGCAGCCGCCCGACGACCGCCACGCACGCCCCTCCAGCACCATGTGGAGGACACGTTGCAGCACACCACCCGCCGCGCCGCCCTGCTCGCGGGCGCCGGCACCCTCGCCCTGAGCCTCGCCCTCGCCGGCTGCACGTCCGACGACGGCGCAGCGTCCCCGTCCGGCAGCGGCACCGCCGGCGGTTCGACGGCCGCGGCGACGGGGCCCGTCACCCTCGTCACGCACGACTCCTTCTCCGTGGACAAGAAGCAGCTCGCCGCGTTCGAGAAGCAGACCGGCATCACCGTGAAGATCATCAAGCAGGGCGACGCCGGCCAGCTCACCAACCAGCTCGTCCTCACCAAGGACTCGCCGCTGGGCGACGCCGTGTTCGGCATCGACAACACGTTCGCGACGCGTGCCGTCGACGCCGGCGTCCTCGCCGACCACGTGCCCGCCTCGCAGCCGTCCGCCGCCGACCAGTACGCCGTCGACGGCGCCGACGGGAAGCAGCAGCTCACCCCGATCGACTACGGGGACGTGTGCCTCAACGTCGACCACGCCTGGTTCACGAAGAAGGGCGTCGCCGAGCCGAAGACCCTCGACGACCTCACCCAGTCCGCCTACAAGGACCTCACCGTCGTCGAGAACCCCGCGACGTCGTCGCCCGGGCTCGCGTTCCTCCTCGCCACCGTGGGCGCCAAGGGCGAGGACGGGTACCTCGACTACTGGAAGGCCCTCAAGGCCAACGGGCTCAAGGTCGACCAGGGCTGGGAGGACGCCTACTACACCGACTTCTCCGGCGCCGACGGCAAGGGGCCGCGCCCGATCGTGCTGTCGTACTCCTCGTCGCCCGCGTTCACGCTGAGCAAGGACAAGGCGTCCACCACCACCGGCGCCCTGCTCGACACCTGCTTCCGGCAGGTCGAGTACGCGGGCGTGCTCAGCGGCGCCAAGAACCCCGCCGCGGCTGCGAAGGTCGTCGACTTCCTGCAGTCGACCGAGGTCCAGTCCACGATCCCGGACCTCATGTACATGTACCCCGTCGACCCCGCCGCGACCATCCCCGCCGCGTGGAAGAAGTTCGCGCCGCTCGCGACCAAGCCGTTCGACGTGCCCGCCGCGGACATCACTCAGCACCGCGAGCAGTGGATCAAGGACTGGACGGCTGCTGTCGTTGGCTGATGTCTTTCGTGGTCGGGTTCCGGGCGCCGGACGGGGGTGTCGCGCGCGATCTTCCATCCGGCACCTCGTTCCTCGGTGCCTCCCGCCAGACCCGCCACGATCGCGCGCGACACCCCCGCCCGGCACCCGCCGTGCGCCACGTCGGCTCTGCCCGTGGTCCGCATCCGTCCCCTCGGGGGCCCGGGGAAGACGCGCGGGCGGCCGGTCCACTTCGCGAGGCGGGGCTCGGGGCGAGGGGTCACGATCGGCAGGAAAGGCGAGCCGTGAGTGCAGAAGCTGACCTCTCGATCGGTGTCGTCGGTGTCGTCGGGGACGTCGCAGCGCGACCCGTGACGGCGAACGCACCCGCGCGGGCGTTCGGGGCGCCCCAGCAGGAACGCGAGGCGCACGCGTCGGCGAGCCCAGCGGGGCCGCGGCACACCCGGGTGCCCGACGGCGCAAGCGACGGACCCGCGAGGGGGCGGGAGGGGAGTGTGCGCGCGACCGTGGCGGGTCTGGCGGGAGGACCCGAGGAACGAGGGTCCGGATGGTAGGTCGCGCGCACACGCCCTGTCCGGCCCCGGACCCCACCACGTCGCCTACGAAGCCCGGCCCCCCGGTCGCCCGAGTCGCCGCGTGGGGGCTCGCCGTCGCGATCCCCCTCGCGTTCCTCGTCATCTTCTTCGCGTGGCCCGTCCTCACGCTCGTCGGCAAGGGGTTCGTCGCCGACGGGCACCTCGACCTCAGCGGCTTCGCGGACGTGTTCAGCACCCCGCGCACGTGGCGGATCGTCGGGCTGACGCTGGGCCAGGCGGTGCTCGGGACGGCGCTGTCGGTGCTGCTGGGCGTGCCCGGCGCGTACGTGCTGTTCCGGTGCCGCTGGCCCGGGCGCGGTCTGGTGCGCGCGCTGGTCACGGTCCCGTTCGTGCTGCCGACGGTCGTGGTGGGCGTCGCGTTCCGGTCGTTGCTCGTGGAGGGCGGTCCGCTCGGGTTCCTGCACCTGGACGGGACGTTCACGGCGATCGTCCTCGCGCTGGTGTTCTTCAACTACACGGTGGTCGTGCGGACGGTCGGCGGGCTGTGGGCGCGGCTCGACCCGCGGGCGGAGCAGGCGGCGCGGGCGCTGGGGGCGTCGTCGTGGCGGGCGTTCCGGACGGTCACGCTGCCGGCGCTCGCGCCCGCGATCGCGAGCGCGGCGAGCATCGTGTTCCTGTTCTGCGCGACGGCGTTCGGGGTGGTGCTCGTCCTGGGCGGCATCCGGTTCGGGACGATCGAGACGGAGATCTGGATCCAGACGACCCAGTTCCTCGACCTGCGGACGGCGTCGGTCCTGTCGGTGGTGCAGCTGGTGGTGGTCGCCGTCGTGCTGCTGGTCGCGGCGAGGACGCGGAGCCGCCGGGAGCGGGCGCTGAGCCTGGGCTCGGACCGCGCGTCGGACCGGCGTCTGCGCCTGTGGGGGCGCGGGCCGGACGGGACGCGCTCGGTCCTCGGCGGCGACCTGGTGCCGTTCGCGGTGACGGCGGTCGTCGTCGTGGTGCTGCTCGCGACGCCCCTGGTGAACCTGCTGGTCCGGTCGTTGCACGTCGACGGCGCGTGGTCGCTGGGCAACTACCGCGCGCTCGGCTCGACGGGCGACCGGGGGGCGCTCAGCGTGACCGTGTGGGACGCGGCGTGGAACTCGGTGCGGATCGCGCTGGTCGCGACGGTGATCGCGCTCGTCGTCGGGGGCCTGGTGGCACTCGTGGTGTCGCGACGTCCGCGACCGCGCGCCGGACGCCGCGCCGTCGCGACCCTCGACTCGCTGTTCATGCTGCCGCTCGGGGTGTCGGCGGTCACGGTGGGCTTCGGGTTCCTCGTGACGCTCGACAAGCCGCTCGGGCTGCCCGTCGACCTGCGCACGTCGGGCCTCCTGGTGCCGATCGCCCAGGCGGTGGTCGCGGTGCCGCTCGTCGTCCGGACGGTGCTCCCGGTGCTGCGCGCCATCGACCCCCGGCTCCGCGAGGCCGCCTCGACCCTGGGCGCGGCGCCCGGCCGGGTGCTCCGGACCGTCGACGTGCCGCTCGCCGCTCGGTCGGTGGGGCTCGCGGTGGGTTTCGCGTTCGCGGCGAGCCTGGGAGAGTTCGGGGCGACGTCGTTCCTGGCGCGGCCCGACGCCGCGACCCTGCCCGTGGCGATCTTCGAGCTGATCGGGCGCCCGGGTCAGGGGAACTACGGCATGGCGCTCGCGGCGTCGTGCGTGCTGGCGGCCCTCACGGCCGCGGTGATGCTGGCCGCCGAGCAGCTGCGCGGCGAGCGTGACGGAGGTGAGCTGTGAGCGACGGCCGCGAGGGGCTGGCGGTGCGGGACGTCGTCGTGCGTTACGACGCGGGCAAGGACGGGGTGACGGCGGTCGACGGCGTCTCCCTGGACGTGGCGCGCGGCGAGACGCTCGCGCTGCTCGGGCCCAGCGGCTGCGGCAAGTCGAGCCTCCTGCGCGCGGTCGCGGGGCTCGAGCCGGTCGCCGCGGGGTGTGTCACGTGGGACGGCAGCGACCTGGACGGCGTGCCCGTGCACCGGCGCGGCTTCGGACTGATGTTCCAGGACGGCCAGCTCTTCCCGCACCGCACGGTCGCGGGCAACGTGGAGTACGGGCTCCGGGTCGCCCGGACGCCGCGAGAGGCCCGGCGGGAGCGGGTCGCGGAGCTGCTCGGCGTCGTCGGGCTCGAGGGGTACGGCGGGCGGCAGGTCGCGACGCTGTCGGGCGGGGAGCGGCAGCGGGTCGCGCTGGCCCGCGCGCTCGCGCCCCGGCCGCGGCTGCTGCTGCTCGACGAGCCGCTGTCCGCGCTGGACCGCGGCCTGCGCGAGCGCCTCGCCACGGACCTGCGCCTCGCGCTCCGGGAGACCGGCACGACGGCGGTGTTCGTCACCCACGACCACGACGAGGCGTTCGAGGTCGCCGACCGGGTGGCCGTCATGTCCCGCGGGAAGGTGCTGCAGGTCGCGGCCCCGCCCGAGCTGTGGCGCGCGCCGGCGTCGCGCACCGTCGCGGAGTTCCTGGGCTACCAGGCGTTCTGGCCGGCCTCCACGCTCGACCCCGGCGAGCTGTCAGAACCTGGTGGGCCTCGAGACTCACGAGCTTCTGACAGGTCGGTGGCGGTGGGGCCCGCGGGGCTGCGCGTCGTGCCCGACGACGGCGCCTCGGTCCCGGCGGCCACCTGGCGCGCGACCGTGGTCGGCTCGGTGTTCCGGCCGCGCGGCGTCGAGGTCACGGTGGACGTCGACGGGCCGGTGGGTCCCGAACGCCTCGTGGCCGTGACGTCCGGCGCGGCGCCCGAGGCGGGAACCGCGGTGCGCGTGGCGCTCGACCGGGCCGGCTGCGCCGTCGTCGGGGACGCGACCCCCGCGCCCCGCCCGTCCGCGCCCACGATGCCGTAGCCCGCCCTGGGTGTGCGCATGAGGGGTAGACCCCGCCCAAGACGCGATATATCGTGTCTGGATGGTCGAGCCGACGACGACCCCGGAACGCGCCGACGAGGCGGACGCCCCGTCCGTCGCGTCGGCCGCCACCGCCCAGGAAGCGGCAGCTCCCAACGTCCCGGCGGCCGGGGAAGAACTTCCCTCCCTCTGGCACAACCGCCCCTACCTGCTGCTCATGACGGGCAAGACCGTCGAGGTCGTGGGCTCCGGGATGGCCACGTTCGCGGTGCCGCTGCTGGCGCTCGCGCTCAGCGGCTCGCTGGTGGTCGCCGGGATCATCGGCGCGGTGGCGCAGGTCGGCGCGCTGGTCGCGACCCTGCCCGCAGGCGTCGTCGCCGACCGCTGGGACCGCCGCACGATCGTCGTCGGCTGCAGCGCCCTCGGGCTCGCGGCGTGGGCGAGCCTCGGCGTCGCGGCGCTCCTCGGCGGCATCACGACCCTCCACCTCGCGATCGCCGCGTTCTTCGCCGCGGTCGCGCGGTCGGTGTACGAGCCCGCGGAGTCGGCAGCGATCCGGCACGTCGTCCCGACCCCGCAGCTCGGGTCCGCGATGGCGGCCGTCCAAGGCAGGTCGGCCGTCGCGAGCCTCGTCGCGAGCCCGCTCGGCGGCCTCCTCTACGCGGTCTCGCGCGTCCTGCCGGCGCTCGCGGGTGCCGTCGGGCACCTGGTCGCGCTGGTGTGCGCGCTGGCCGTCCGCGTCCCGCTCGGCGAGCCCGTCAAGCACCGCAGCGAGCGCGAGCCGTTCCGGCGGGAGTTCGTCGAGGGCTGGCGCTACGTCATGTCCATCCCTTTCCTACGTGCGTCGCTCGGAGTGTTCGCACTGGTCAACCTGACGTTCAACGGGCTGTTCGCGGGCCTGAACCTCCACCTCGCCGACCTGCACACGGCGCCGTTCCGGATCGGCCTGATCGACGGCGTCAGCGGCGCCGCGATGCTCCTCGGGTCGCTCGCCGCGGGCCGTCTGGTCGCGCGGTTCCCGGCCGGGCCGCTCGCGATCACACTGCTGCTCGTCGCCGTCGTGGGGGCCGCCGTCGTCCCGGTGACCGGCACCTACGCCGGCTATCTCGTCGGCATGGGCATCACGGGCCTGGCCGCTCCTGCCGTCAACGCCGGCCTGATCGGGTACGCCGTGGCGATCACACCGGGCGCCCTGCAGGGCCGCATGAACGCCGTGATGATGCTCTGCACCGCGGGTCTCACGCCGCTCGCACCGTTCCTCGCCGGCGTCATGCTGCACGCGTGGGGTCCGACGTGGACCTTCGGGCTCTTCGTCGCGGGCCTCGCGGTGAGCTGGGTGCTGGCGGCGTCCGTGCGCTCCCTGCGCCGGATCGGCACGCCGGACACCTGGGCCGGCGACGTCGTCGTCTGGCCGCCCGCCCCGGTCGGCGACGCAGCGGCCTGAGCGCCGCCGTCAGGCCCGACGGCGGCGCACGGCCCACGCGGCAGCCGCACCCCCGGCCGCGGCCAGGACGAGGATCGCCCCGAGCGTCGCGGCGGCGCCCGGACCGGACCCCTCGGGCGTGACCGGCACGGCCGCGCCGACGGCCTGGGTGAACGCGACCGGGCTCGCGAAGACGCTGGGGGACGGGGTCGACGCCAGGCGGGCGGCCAGCGCGCCGCGGGCGTCCTCGGACCGGGCGGCGGCGTGGTCGCGCGCGGCGGTCGGCGTGGTCGGTTCCGGTGTCGCCCGCGGAGGAGCCAGGGTCGCCGTGGGCTCGGCCGACGCGCGCTCGGCCTTCGGGGTGGCGGCCGCACGCTTCGGCGCGGGCTTCGCGAGGGCGGCGCTGGTCCTCGCCCCGACGATCCCGTCGACCGTGAGGCCGGCGTCATGCTGGAACGCCCGGACCGCGTGGTCCGTGACCGAGCCGAACACGCCGTCGGCGCGCACCGCACGGCCGTGGACGCCGAGCCTCACCTGCATGGCACGCACCTTCGGCCCCACGTCGCCCAGGACGAGGCCGTCGGGGTGCGGGGGTGCGGTGGGCGACGCGGTGGACGTCGGGCCGGTCGCCGCGGAGCCCGCGCTCGACCTCGCCGGCGAGCCGGTCGACGACGAGGAGCCCCCGGCCTCGGACGAGGTCGATCCCGACGCTCCGGAGCCCGACCTGGATCCCGACGACGTCGACCCCGACGCCTTGGACCCTGACGCCTTTGACCCGGACTTCGTCGACCCCGACCCGGACTTCGTCGACCCCGACGCCTGCGGGTACGCGGCGAACACCTCGGCCACGTAGGTGTGCCCGTTCTTGGTGGCCCACCCCACGCCGACCGACGTGAACGACCGGTTGAGGATGTTGGCCCGGTGCTCGGAGGACGCCATGAACGCCTGGTGCAGGGTGCTCGCGCTCCCCGTCGTCGTGAAGCCGACGTTCTCGCCCCACGCCGACCAGCCGCCGCGGATGAGCGCTGGCGTGGACGGGTTGTGGGCGAGCTGGTCGGCCGCGGCCATGTGGTTGGCCCACGCCTGGGCGACACCGGCGAGCGAGCCGTCGTAGGAGAGCGCTCCCAGGCCCGCCGACGCGCGCGCGCCGTTGATGTCCGCGGCGAGCGTGCCCGCCCCGGACGCGTGCGCCGTCGTCGGCAGCACGAACACCGTGGAGGCCGCGACGGCGAGCGCCGCGAGCCACGTGCGAATTCCCCCCTGCGCACGGGTCATGCCTTCATCGTGTGGTCTTTCACCCGGTCGCGCGCGTCGAAGCGGTTCGCCGGACCTTGCGCCGCGTCGGCCGCCCGGCGCCGGCCCCGCCCCCGGTACGCTCTGGCCCGGCAGCGAGTCCTCTTCCCGGCGTGCGTGTGGCCCGGGCCGTGGCGCCCTCGACGCCGACGACGGAGCACGCCGGACGCGAGCAAGGAACCACGATGGCCGCAGACGAACGACTCGCGCCCGGATCCGACACGGGACCTTCCGGCGGGCCGCCGCCCACGGCCGCGGGACGCGCACCGTTCTGGTCGCGGCCGACGGCGTGGAAGGCCGTGCTGGTGGTCGTCGGCTACCTCGTCTTCTACCTGCTCGTGGGCACGCTCACCGGGCGCCTCTTCGACGGCTCGATCGACACCGACGACCTGCTCGCGACGCCGGCGAGCATCCTCCTCGGGCTCGCGCTGCCCATCGCGATCGGCGGTGCCGCCCTGACGGTCTTCGCCGTGCGACGCGGCTGGTGGTCCTCGATCGTCGGACGTCAGCCGGTGCGGGGCCGGCGCTGGATGTGGCTCGCGCCGGTCCTCGTGCTGGTTGCCGTCGTGGCGCACGTCGCGGCCACCGACTGGGGTGCGTGGAGCGGCGGGCAGATCGCTTCCCTGGCCCTGCTCGGCGTCTGCGTCGGCCTCACCGAGGAGCTCGCCACCCGCGGCATCGTGGTCACGATGCTGCGTGACGCGGGGCACGGCGAGCGCATGGTCATGGTGGTCTCGTCGTTGCTGTTCGCGCTCATGCACACGGTCAACCTGCTGTCCGGGATGGAGGCGTCGACCGTCGTCGCGACCGTGGTCTACACGTTCGGGTTCGGGGCGTGCATGTACCTGGCGATGCGCGTCACCGGGACGTTCTGGGCCGCCGTCGTGCTGCACGCCCTGACCGACCCGACGACGTTCCTCGCCAGCGGCGGCGTCGACACCAGCACGACGAGCCAGGGCGGGGCAGCCGTCGTCGTCGCGCTCCTCGCGACCCTCCTGATCGTCGCCCTCGGGATCGTGGCGATCTTCGCGGTGCGCGGGAAGGCCGCGCCGTCCGTCAGCTCGTGACGTCCTTGCTCGCGAACCGGGCCCACGCGGCGGCGAGGAACACGACGGCGTACGCGAGGTCGGTGAGCAGCCCGAGCGAGAGGTCGTGCGTGTAGACGGGGTCGCGCAGCAGGTCGATGAGCGCGAGCTGGTGGTCGACGAGGAGCCAGGGGTGCAGCCACGACAGCTGCTCGATCGAGTCGAGGATCCACATCGCCGTGCTGAGGATGATGACCCCGACGGTCGCGCCCATCGGCTGCTCGGTGAGCGTCGAGACGAACAGCCCGAGCGCGCCGAGCGCGGCGAGGTAGGCGGTCACGTAGAGGACGACGAGCGCGAGCCTGACGAGCCCGGCGCCGAGCCCGAGCGTCGTGCCGGACAGCGTGACGACAGGGTGCAGACCGAACAGCACGGCGCCCGCGACGAGCCCGACGACCGCCACGAGCACGACACCGAGCAGTGCGCCGAGGACGAGCGCCACGTACTTCACCGCGAGCAGTCGCCCGCGCGTCACCGGGACGACGAGCAGGCCGCGCAGCGTCCCGACGTTGGCCTCGCCCGCGACGGCGTCGCCGGCGAGCACCGCGACGGCGAGCGGCAGGAACAGCCCGATCTCGAGGGCGAGCGCGGCGAGCGCCACGAAGAACCCGTTGCCCGTGATCTGGGAGAGGAACGAGGAGTCGGCGCCTCCCGACGCGGGGTCCGCCACCTTGACGGCGATCGCGATCACCACGGGGACCACCGCGAGGACCGCGAGCCCGACCTGGTTGCGGCGCCGCCCGAGGATGAGCCGTAGCTCCGACCGGAGGAACCGCAGCCACGCCCCGGCGGCGCCCGGCCGCGCCTCGCGCTCGGGATGCCCGACGGCGGAGCTCGGCCCTGCGGCGTCCGCGGCGGCGGGGAGGGCGTCAGTCGTCGGCATCGAAGCCTCCGCCGGTGAGCTCGATGAAGCGGTCCTCGAGGGTGGCCCGCCGGACCGCGAAGCCCCGCACCGCGACGCCCGCCCCGACCAGCGCGGCGACCACCGCCTCGGGGGCCACGCCGTCGAGGGTGGCGGTGACCCCCTCGGGCGAGGGGCCGACGTCGGGCAGGCCGAGGCCCGCGAGGACCCCCGCCGCGCGTGCGGCGTCCGGGGTCGTGACCTCCGCCGTCGGGCGGGCGGAACCGAGGACGTCCGCGGACGTACCCTGCGCGACCAGCCGGCCGGTCCGCATGACGCCGAGGTGCGTGCAGACCTGCTCGATCTCGGACAGCAGGTGGCTCGACACCAGCAGCGTGACGCCCTCCTGGTGGAGCCGGCCGATCAGGGTGCGGACCTCGCGCGTGCCCTGCGGGTCGAGGCCGTTCGTCGGCTCGTCGAGCACGAGGAGGTCGCGCGGCTGCAGGAGAGTCGCGGCGATCGCGAGCCGCTGACGCATGCCCAGCGAGTACGCGCGGAACCGCTTGCGAGCCGCGCCGAGCAGGTCGACCCGGTCGAGCGCCGTGTCGATGCGCCGCGCGGACGTGCGCGGGTCGGCGAGGCGGTCGGCGGCGTCGAGCCGGGCCAGGTTCGCCCGTCCGCTCAGGTACGGGTGGAAGCCGGGCCCCTCGACGAGCGCGCCGACGCGCGGGAGGACGGTGGCGACGTCGTCGGGCATGCGGCCGCCGAGGAGCCGGACGTCCCCGGCCGTGGGGCGGACGAGGCCGAGCACCATGCGGATCGTCGTGGTCTTGCCCGACCCGTTGGGCCCGAGGAAGCCGTAGACCGCGCCGCGCGGCACGACGACGTCGATCCCGTCCACGGCCACCTGGCCGGCCTTGCCCCCGAACCGCTTGGTCAGGCCCGACGTCGCGAGGACCGGCGCAACCGCTTCGTCCGACGCGAGGCTCACTTGGTGTGCGCGAGGGCCGCCGTGACCACCGAGGTGGGCACCGCTCCGACCGCGACCCGCCCGTCGTCCGTGAGGACGGCCGTGAAGAGCGTGCCGGTCACGACGTGCCCGCTGCCCCAGTCGCCCGAGACGGTGGGCAGGGTCCGCAGGAGCGGTGCCGCCTCGCCGTTGGTGAGGGCGTTCTGCTGCTCGGTCGTGAGCGTCACGACGGCGACGGCGTCCCAGCCCGTCCCGACGACGTCGGGCTTCTGCGCGGTCTTCGCGCTCAGGCCCAGGTCGCCCGAGGGGAGCGTGAGCTCCTTGGTCGTCGCGCCCTTCGGCGCCGTGAACTCGAACGTGGAGGCGGCCGGGGTCGCGTAGCTCACCGAGGTGAAGCCTGCCTCGACGACCGGAGCGGTGCGCTTGGTCGAGTACACCTCGACGCGCAGCGGGACGTGGGTCTTCGCGTCCACCGCGAGCACGACCTTGTCGACGAGTGTGTCGGACGACTTCGGGTCGACCACGAGCTCGTACGCGTCGTGCCCCGCGACGCGGGTGGTCCCGTCGGCGGTGACCTTGGTGGTCGGGTCGACCGCGTCGAGCGCGGCGCGGGCGACGGCGTCGGGCGTGGTCAGCCCGGCGAGGCCCTCGAGGCTCTTCTGCTTCGCCGCTGCATCCTTGCCCGACGACGCCGGCAGCGTCGCGTGCGCGGCCGTGCGGTCCGCACCGGACCAGACCCAGAGGTCGGTGCCGTTGCTGACGACGTCGGACTCGCTGCCGTCGTCGAGCACCGCGACCTTCGAGCCGTCCTTGCCGTCGGTCCAGACGCGGACCGTGTGGGTGCCGCTGAGCAGCGACAACGCGCCCGACGTGCCCTGCGCTCCGGACGGGCCGGGGCCCGTCACGCCCGCCGCGCCGGTCAGGCCGGGGACGCTCGGGAGCCCGAGGTCCGCACGGACGGTCGCGGTGCCCTGGAGGGCCTGGGCCGTCGGCTGCTGCAGGTCCACGAGAAGCTGCTCGGCGGTCGTCGGCGGCAGGTCGGGGCTGCCGGACGAACGGGCCGTGGTGGCGGCGTTCGCCCCGACGGCGACGCCGGCGACGAGGACGGCGGCCGCGCCGGGCACGATCCACCGGGTGTGGGGGTGGCGCGTGAAGAGGCTCATACCCTGATCCTGCGCCTTGTGGCGCGCCCATGGCCAGGCCGGGCGTCACCTCCGCCCGGACCGCCACAGTTTCCCCACAGTCCTGCGCATCCCGTGCCGCGCGCACCGGGCGCGGTTACCGTCGAACCATGACCGACACCACCGAGGACGCGGCTCGTCAGAAGGACCGTCGCCGCGCCGCGAAGATCCTCTACCGGCCGTTCGGCATCGTCAGCTCGATCGTCGGCGGGCTCGTCGCCGCCCGCGTCTTCCGGCTGATCTACAAGCGGGCCGTCCCCGGCCCGGAGGACCAGGCGCCCAAGCCGCTCGAGTCGAGCTACAGCGCGCGGCAGGTCGTGCTCGGGGCCCTGATCCAGGGCGCGATCTTCGCGGGCGTCAAGGCGCTCGTCGACCGGGCCGGCGCGCGCGCGTTCGAGCGGTGGACGGGGGAGTGGCCGGGCGACTGAGTCAGACCGGGACCCGGTACCGCAGCCGGACGACGCCGTTCGGGAACCGGTCGACGTCGGCGAGCTCGAGGTCGTGGCGGGCGCCCAGCGGCAGCGCCGGCTTGCCGCCGCCGACCGACGCCGGCCACACGTACAGGAGGCACTCGTCGACCACGCCCGCGCTCATCGCCTGGGCGGCGAGGTCCGCGCCCCCGACCATGAGGTCACGCGTGGCCCGGTCCTTCAGCTCGCGGACCGCCGCGGGGTCGAAGCGCCGCTCGATCCGGGAGGCCGCGGTGGCGGTCGCGTCGAGGGTGGTCGAGTACACGACCTTGTCGGCCGCGCTCCAGGCGGCGGAGAAGTCGGCGAAGAGCCGGGACTGCGCGGCGAGCGTCGGATCGGTCTCCCACACGGACATCGCCTCGTAGAGCCGGCGGCCGTAGAGGAACGTCCCGACGCCCCGCAGCAGCTCGATGGTGGACGCGAACACGTCGTCGTCGGGCGGGCCGAAGTCGAAGTCGCCCTCCGCATCCTCGATGTACCCGTCGACGGACATGTTCGTGACGTAGACCAGCCTGCCCATGCGGCGCCGCCTCGACGATCGCTCCGGTCCGCCCGCGAAGGGTTCGACCCTGTGCGTCCATTCAACCCGGCCTGGTCGGACGCGCCACCTCTGGCACGACCGCCCCGCGGCGGGGACAGTGGAGGTAGCCCGTCGACGGGACGTCCGTCGGCCACGGAGCGACGCAGGGGGAAGCAGCATGACGTACCAGATCGGCTACCTGATCGGCAGCCTCGCCAAGGGTTCGATCAACCGGACGTTGTCGAAGGCGCTCATCGCGGTCGCGCCGTCGGACCTCGCGTTCACCGAGATCCCGATCGGGGACCTTCCGCTGTACAGCTGGGACTACGACGCCGACTTCCCGCCCGAGGGCCGGCGGTTCAAGGAGGCGATCGAGGCGTCGGACGGGCTGCTGTTCGTCTCCCCGGAGTACAACCGGTCGATCCCGGGAGCGCTGAAGAACGCCATCGATTGGGGCTCGCGGCCCTGGGGCCAGAACTCGTTCGCGCGCAAGCCTGTCGGCATCATCGGCGCCTCCCCGGGCGGCATCGGCACGGCGGTGATGCAGTCGTCGATGCGGAGCGTGCTGAGCTTCCTCGACGCGCCGCAGCTCAACTCGCCGGAGGCGTACATCACCTACCGGGCCGACGACTTCGGCGACGACGGGACCGTGGCGAACGAGAGCACGGCCGGCTTCCTCCGGCACTACATGGACGAGTACTGCGCGTTCGTCCAGCGCGTCCTCGCGGTGACCGCGCCGGGGCACATCGGCGACAGCGACCCGGCATCGACGAAGTAGGGCCACCGACAGCGCCGGCGCCGGGCCGGTGTCAGGCGGTCCCGGCGTCGTGGACGAGCACCGCCAGACGGGTGCGGTTCTCGCAGCCCAGCTTGTCGAGGATGCTCGACACGTACGCCTTGACCGTCGGGACGCTGAGGTAGAGCTCGCGACCCACGTCCGCGTTCGACGCGCCCCGGGCGACCAGCCGGGCCACGTCCCGCTCGCGCGGGGTCAGCCGGTCGAGGGCCGCGCGGGCCGCCGCCTGCGCCGTCGACGACGCCGCCACGCGCTCCATGAGCTGGCTCGCGACCGCCGGCGCCAGCACCGCCTCGCCCGACGCCGCCGCGAGCACCGCCGCGACGATCCGCTCCGGCCGCGCGTCCTTCAGCAGGTAGCCGCGCGCACCGGCGCGCAGGGCTCCCGTGACCTCGTCGTCCGTGTCGAAGGTCGTGAGGACCACGACCTCCGGGGCGTGCGGCCGGGCACGGACGCGGCGCGTCGCCTCGAGCCCGTCCACGCGCGGCATCCGCAGGTCCATGAGCACGACGTCGGCCGGGTGCGCGTCCAGCACGGCCGCGATCTCGCCGCCGTCCGCCGCCTCGCCGACGACGTCGAGCCGCCGCGGGCCGTCGCGGTCGTCGCCGGTGGCGCCGTCGAGCATCGTCGTGAGGGCGGCGCGGACGAGGGCGTCGTCGTCGACCACCACCACGCGGACGGCCCCGCGACCCGGGTCGGGCGAGGTCAAGCGCCGGCCCCGACGCCGGCGTGGAGCGGGAGCACGACCCTGACGGTCCACGTGCCGCCGTCGGCGCCCGCGTCGAGGGTGCCGCCCAGCGTGGCGGCCCGCTCCCGCAGGCCCACGAGGCCCACGCCCGGACGGGAGCCTCCCGTCAGGTCGAGGGTCGGCGCTGCACCACGATTCATGTCCGGATCGTCCCGTACGCCGCCCGGGCGCGCCACCCCGGGGGCGACGGGGTTCGTCGCGACGACGCGGACGTCGTCGTCGGACACCGCGACCTCGAGGCGGACGGGCGCACCGGGTGCGTGCTTGCGGGCGTTCGTGAGGCACTCCTGCACCGCGCGGAGCACGGTGTTGCGGGTCGCCCGCGGGAGGTTCTCGACGGTGCCCGTGCTGACCACCTCGATGTCCGCCCCGGCCGCCCGGACCTGTGCGACGAGGTCGTCGAGGGTGTCGACCCCCACGACGGCGTCGTCGGGGTCGCGCATCACGGCGACGACCTGGCGGAGCTCGACGAGGGCCTGCGAGGTCCCGTCCCGCACCACGGCGGCGGCCTGCGCGAGCCGCTCGGGCGGCGCGTCGGGGCGGTACGCGAGGGCCCCCGCGGCGGTCGCGACCAGCGAGAGCCGGTGGGCGAGCGTGTCGTGCATGTCGCGCGCGATGCGCAGCCGCTCCTCGCGGCGGACCTCCTCGGCGCGGCGGTCCCGGTCCGCCTCCGCGGCGCGCACCCGCGCGCGCAGCGACCCCAGCAGCTCCGCGCGCGTGCGCCCGTACGCGCCCCAGCCGAGCAGCGCCGCGTGCACGCCCACGTCGGTCAGCAGCCACCAGCCGTAGCCCATGCTCACGCCGCGCCACGCCCCCTGGACCGCGTGCCCGACGGCGCCCGCGACGGCGACCGGCACCGCGACCCGCAGGCGGGTGGCCCGGGCGACGACGGCCGTCGTCATCGTCGAGGCCGGGGTCGCGGCGGGCGAGACGGCGGCGAGGGCCGCGAGCACGAACGCGGCGATGGTCAGCCGTCGCTCCTCGTCGGCGCGGCCCACCGCGACGAGCACCAGCGATCCCGCCGCCACGGCCAGCACGGCGCACACGACGTCGAGTGCGACCCGTCCGTCGCCGCTCGCCCCCAGCACCGTCAGCGCGGACAGGACCGCCAGCCCGGCGGCCAGCCCGACGACCGCACTCGTCGGGATGCGGAACCGTCGCGCGTCGCACGCCGCGTCGTCCGCGGTGAGGAGGGTCGTCTGCGTGTCCATGACCCCGAGCGTAGGAAGCGGACCGCCGCCTCACTACCGACCGAAGGAGGGGGTCGACCCTCCCGTCGTCGCGTCGACGACCGACCGTCGGCCGCTGTGCCGTCCGAGGCTCCCGGGAGACGGTCAGGTGGTGGGCGCCGCCGGGGTGCCTGGGACGGGGACGGGGCCATGACCAGCAAGAACACGAGGAACGCACTCGCCGGCGAGCGGACGACGGACGCGGTCCGACCGGCGTCGGGCTCGGCGCCCGCGGTCGGCGCGCGGCTCGCGTGGCTGACGACGGGGACCGCGGCGGCCGCGGCCCTCCTGCTGTGGGTGCTCGTCGTCCCGGTCGGGGGCGTCGACCTCCGCGCCGGCGGCGCCGGGACGGGCAGCGGCGGCGACGGGCCGACGGTGGGGCCGGTAAACGTGCTGTTCATCGCGGTCGTCGCGGGCATGGGCGCCTGGTTCGTGGCTGCCCGGATGCGGCGCCGTGGCGTGCCGCGCGGCGCCTGGCTGGGCGTCGCGGCCGGGGTCCTCGCCGCATCGCTCGCCGGCCCGGTCAGCGCGTCGACGTTCGCGAGCGGCGTGGTGCTCGTGGCGATGCACGTCGTCGTCGGCGGGATCCTCGCGCTCGGGTACGCCCGGGCCTGGCGCTCGTGACCGCGCCCGGCGAGTTGTCAGACGCTGGTGAGGGCGGGACCTCACCAGCTTCTGACAGCCTGGCCGACCCGGGGCCTGTCAGAACCTGAGGAGGGCAGGGCCTCACCAGCTTCTGACAACTCGGCGGCGGCGATCAGTCCGGGAGGCGGAGCTGCCAGGCCGCGAACCCGCCGTCGGGCCGGAAGCCCAGCGCGACGTTGATGTCCAGCATCGGGCCGTTCTCCTCCGCGTTCCACGTGACGACGCGGCGGACGTCCGGCCGGCGCGCAGCGAGCGCCTCGAGGTTCGCGACCTTCACGGCCATCCCGAGCCGGTGGCCTCGGTGCTCGGGGTCGACGATGGTCGTGTCCTGGTCGGCGACCGGCCGCGCGTCGTCCGGCTCGGTCGGCACGATGAGCGCGGTGTACCCGACGATCCGGCCCGTCGGGACGTGGACGGCGGCCGTCAGCAGCACCGACTGCCCGCGCTCCGTGAACCGGTCGAGCCACGTCCGCAAGCGCGCGGCGTCCCACGGGTCGGCCTCCAGCTCGAGCCCGCCCGACGGCGCGTCCGTCATCATCCGGCTCTCGAGCGCCGCGATGTCGGCGAGCGCTGACTCCGGGACGTCGTGGAACCAGGTCTGCGTCAGGTACTGGTCGTCCGCGTGCTCGCCGGCCGCCTCGGCGAACCGCCGTAGCAAGCCCGGGTCGACGGGCAGGTCGAGGCGCGACATGCGCTCCAGCTGTTCGAGCGCGAAGCCGCGGGCGAGCGCGAAACGGGTGGCGTCGTCGTCGGCGGGGACGCGCCCCGAGCCCGTGGGCGGGACGAGCGCGCCCGGCCCGGGCGGCGGCTCGGTCACGACGTCGGAGTACGCCTGCACGACGTGCCGCCCCTGGTCCCGCACGACGGCGACCGCGGCGTCCCACAGCGCCGCGCCGACCCCGCGGCGGCGGTGGTCGGGGTGGACGCAGACCTCGAGCTCGACGGCGTCCGTGTTCGACGTCTGCATCGCGCGCAGCCACGCGTAGCCGACGACGTCGTCGGGGGCGAGGACCGCCACGACGGCCGACGTCCGCACGTAGTCGGCGTGCCGGAGCTGCCCGAGCCGCTGGGCGACCGGGTCGGCGGCGTCCCCGTGGCCCCGGGAGGCGAGCTGGGCAGCGGCGTCGACGCGCGCGACGCCGTGCAGCAGCGCCGCCGCGGGGTCGTCGAGGGAGGCGGGCGCGTCGTCGGGGGTGAGGGTGATGAGCCGGAGGGTCGGTGCCATCCGTCCAGCGTGCCCGCCCCCGGTCGTGCGCGCCACGGGTTTCCCACCCTGACCCGGCGAGCTGTCAGAACGTGGTGAGTCTCGAGGCTCATCACGTTCTGACAACCCGTTGGCTTGGCGGGTCAGCCGCGTCCCACGAGCGTCGCCTCCGCCGCGCGGTCCGCGGCGGAGGGCGTGAAGTCGTCGGCCGCGGGCAGCAGGCGTCCGTCGAAGTCGAACATCGCCTGGTTCTCCCACGCGTTGCCCGACGTCGGGTCCGCCGGGTCCCAGCCGTTCCCCGCGACCGCGGTCCACGCGGGCTCCCAGTACACGACGCCGAGCCCACGACCCCCCGGGGCCGACGCGACGGCGTCCTGCACCGCGCGGAACTGGGCCTTCTGCCCGGTCGGCGTCGCGGGGTAGCCGGGGACCAGCTCGGAGGGCTGGTCGATGGTGTTCTCCCAGGCCGGAGTGTCGTCGGCGAGCGTGAAGGGGTAGGACGTCTCGACGACGAGCACGTCGCGGTCGTAGCGCGCCGACGTCGTCGAGACCGCGTCCTGGAGGTCGGCGAGGCTGCCGTGCCAGTAGCCGTAGTACGACAGCCCGATCACGTCGAACGGCACGTCCCGCGACGTGATCTCGTCGAGCCACCAGGTCAGCGCCCCGGTGCCCTGGTTGATGTTCGTCAGGTGCAGGATCACCTTCGACGTCGGCGACACGGCGTGCACCGCCTCCGACCCGGCCGTGAGGAACGACGCGAGGTTGTCGAACTGCGGGCCGTCGACGCCGTCGGCAGGGTCCACGTCCCAGGTCTGGCCCCAGGGCAGCAGCATCCCGGAGTTGATCTCGTTGCCGACCTGCACGTACGCGGGCCGCACGCCCGCGCGCACGAACGCTCGCATCGCCGACGTCGTGAACGCCCGCACGTCCTGCGCGAGCTGCGCCGGGGTGTCGCCCGACCACGCCGACGGGATCTTCTGCGCCCCCGGGTCCGCCCACGTGTCCGAGTAGTGGAAGTCGACGAGCACCCGCATGCCCGCCCGCTGCGCGCGCTTCGCGGTCGCGACCGCGTGCGCCACGTCGTTGTACCCGTCGGCCGGGTTCACGAACACCTTGACGCGGGTCAGGTTCATGCCCTGGTCGGCGAGGATCCTGACGGGGTCGCCGGCCTTGCCCTTCGCCGTCCGGTACACCGCGCCGAGGTCCTCGTTCTTGGCGACCGACGACAGGTCGCCGCCGCGCTCAGCCCGCCCGACGACGCCGCGGTCGAACGCGACGTCGTCCGCGTTGAGCCAGGCCCCGCCCGGACCGTCGGTGGTGATCGCGAGCGTGCAGTCCCCTCCCGTGACCTTCGTCGACACGGCCAGCCGGACCCACGCGCCGTCCTGCGTGGTGTCCGGGACGTCGACGCTCGCCGCCTTGCCGCAGCCTGACAGCGACAGGGTCGCGGCGGCCTTCCCGCTCCCCGTGCCGCCGCCCGAGCGGACCCACGCGCTGAACGTCCACCAGCCGTTCGGGACGTGCGAGACCCGCTGCGACACCGTCGCGCGGTAGGCGCTCGCGGACCACTCGGTGAGCCGGTTCCCGGTGCCGTCGTGGCCGCCGGCCTCGACCTTCGCGGCCGAGGCGCCGCCCGCGCTCCCGCGCACCGTCCAGCCGGCGAGGCCGTCCTCGAAGCCGGGGTTCACGACCTGCGGGGCAGCCGCGGGGGAGCGGTCGTGCGCGCTGGCAGGCAGTGCAGCGCCGGCGAGGCCGATGACGGCAAGGGCCGCCGCCGACGCCGCGGTGAGGCGGCGCCGGCGCGCGCGTGGCCGGGTGGTGGGTCTGGGGTTCACGTCATCCTCCTTGATGAGCGGACCTGCCGGCGGGCGCCGGGCAGAGTGGGTCAGCGCGGCGACCTCACGACCGCCACCTCGCCGGCGGGCACCTTGAGCCAGCCGTCGACGGTGGAACCGGTGAGCAGCTCGTCGCCCGTGACGGGGACGGACGCGGGCTCGGTGCCGTGGTTGAGCACGAACGTGTACAAGCGGCCGTCGCCGGTGCGCTCGACGATCTCGACGTCGCGGCCGGTGCCGGCGCCGAGCCCGTCGCGCGGCGCGAGGCCGGCGTCCTGGTAGGCGGCGGCGAGGACGGCGCGGAGGCCGTCGTCGTCGAGGCGCGTGGACACGTACCAGCCGTGCCCGTCGCCGAGCGCGTGCCGTGTCACGGCGGCCCCGCCGGCCACGGGACCGTCGACGTACGTCGCGACGACCTCGGCGCCGTCGAGCGCGAGGTGGTCGGTCCAGGTGTCGGCGACGAGCTCGCGGTGCGCGCCGTCGTCGTCGGGCGCGCCGGACCACGCGACCCGGACCCCGTCGCCCGCGCGCAGCGGCGCGAACTCCTCGACGGTGAGCCCGAGCGCGTCGCGCAGGGGCGCCCCGTACCCGCCCTCGTGCACGGCGTCGTTCTCGTCGACGATGCCGGAGAAGTAGGAGACGACGAGCGTGCCGCCGGCCGCGACGTACCGGGTGAGGTTCGCGGCGTCGTCGGCGGTGAGCAGGTACGACGCCGGCGCGACGACGAGCGCGTACGACGACAGGTCGGCGGACGGGTGGGCGAAGTCGACGGTGACGTGGTCGTCCCAGAGCGCGCGGTACCAGGCGTCGGTGCGCTCGCGAGCGTCGACGTCGACGCTGGGCCGCCACTCGAGGCCCTGCGCCCACGCGGACTCCTGGTCCCACAGCACGGCGACGCGGGCCTCCACGCGGGAGCCCGCGACCTCGGCCAGGTGGCCCAGGTCCGCGCCGAACGCGACGACCTCGCGCCAGACCCGTGAGCCCGTCCCGGCGTGGGGCAGCATCGCCGAGTGGAACTTCTCGGCACCGGACCGGGAGGCGCGCCACTGGAAGAAGCCGACGGCGTCGGCGCCCCGCGCGACGTGCTGCAGCGAGTTGCGGCGCAGCTCGCCGGGCTGCTTGGCGACGTTGCGCGGCTGCCAGTTCACGGCCGACGTCGAGTGCTCCATGAGGAACCACGGGTTGCCCTGCGCGACCGACCGCGTCAGGTCGGCCGCCTGCGCGAGCGTGACCTGGTTGCGGGGGTCGGCGGCGTCGAGGTAGTGGTCGTTGGAGACGACGTCGACCTCGCGGCCCCATGCCCAGAGGTCGGTCGAGCCGCACGCGAACGCCATGAAGTTCGTCGTGATCGGCACGTCGGAGTGCGCGCGGATCGCGTCGCGCTCGGCGACGAAGCAGGCGCGCAGCTGGTGGTCGCTGAACCGCGCGAAGTCGAGGCGCTCAGCGGGGTTCACGACGCTCGCCGCGGCCGCGGGCAGGCCGACCTCGTCCCAGTCGCCGTAGCGCTGGCCCCAGAAGGCGGTGCCCCAGCGGGCGTTGAGCGCGTCGAGCGAGCCGTAGCGGGCGCGCAGCCAGTCGCGGAAGGCGTGCAGTGCGTGCTCGGAGTAGTCCTCGGCGACGGGCACGCCGTACTCGTTGTGCACGTGCCAGAGCGCGAGCGCGGGGTGGGAGCCGTAGCGCTCGGCGAGCGCCGTCGTGACGCGGACGGCCGCCTCGCGGTACTGCGGCGAGCTGGGGGAGACCATGCCGCGCGACCCGAACCCGAGCGGGACGCCGTCGCGGGTGACGACGCGCGCCTCGGGGTACGCGCGGTAGAACCAGGCGGGCGGGACGGTCGTGGGCGTCCCGAGGACGACGCGGATGCCGTTCGCGTGGAGCAGGTCGACGAGCCGGTCGAGCCAGCCGAACTCGAACACGCCCTCGCGCGGCTCGACCAGCACCCACGAGAACACCCCGACGGTCGCGAACGTGACGCCGGCCTCGCGCATGAGGCGCACGTCCTCGGCCCAGACCTCCTCGGGCCACTGCTCGGGGTTGTAGTCGCCTCCGTAGGCGACGCCGTCGAGGCCCCGCGCCCACACGCCGACGGTGTGCTCCGCGGGAGTCCCGGCCGGCGTGGACGACAGGGGGGTACGGGGGCGGGGCTGGTCGTCCATGACGCTCCATCGGGTCGTGGCGGCGCCGGCGGGTCCCGCCGCGTCGCGATCAACTGTGAACGCGCACAGCATAGACAGGCGTCAGGATCGTTGTAAACGCGTGACCCGACGTGATTGACACGCGCCTCCCTGTGTCGGCTACTGTGACCGTGCACAGGCTCGAAGGGCGAGCCGACCGTCGTCCTCGGCGACGGGCTTCAATGAGGAGGTCTCGTGCGACTGCACACGTCACTGAAGGTTGCGGCCGCGGTCGCCGCGACAGCGCTGCTCGCCAGCGCCTGCTCGTCGGGGGGCTCCGGCGACGGCGACGGCGACTCCACGCCGTCGGCCCACACCACCCCGACGGACCCCGCCCAGAAGGTCGACCTGACCTACTGGACGTGGGCGCCCGGCATGGACGAGGTCGTCAAGGCCTGGAACACCGAGCACCCGAACATCCACGTCACCGTGAACAAGCAGGACGGCGGCGACCCGGCGGTCACCAAGCTCCTCACGGCCATCAAGGCCGGCTCGGGCGCGCCTGACGTCATGCAGGCCGAGTACCAGAAGATCCCGACGCTCGTCGCGGCCGACGCGCTCGCCGACATCACCGGCGACGTGAGCGCGGACCTCAAGAGCAAGTTCGACGGCGGCTCCTGGCAGTCCGTGACCCTGGGCGGCGACACGGTCTACGCGATCCCGCAGGACGCCGGGCCCATGGAGTTCTACTACCGGGCCGACATCTTCGAGAAGTACGGGCTCAAGGTCCCCACCACGTGGGACGAGTACGCGCAGGTCGCGACCGAGCTCCACCAGAAGGACCCCAAGGCGTACCTCGGCACGTTCTCCGCGAACGACGCCGGCTGGTTCACCGGGCTCACGCAGCAGGCCGGTGCGTCGTGGTGGGGCATCGACGGCGACGCCTGGTCCGTCGCGATCGACTCCGACGCCACGCAGAAGGTCGCCTCCTACTGGGGCAAGCTCGTCCAGCAGGGCGTCATCGACAACAAGCCCATGTACACCCCCGCGTGGAACAAGGGCCTCAACGACGGCACGCAGGTCGGCTGGGTCTCCGCGATCTGGGCGCCCGGCGTCCTCGAGGGCAACGCGGCCTCGACCAAGGGCAAGTGGAAGATGGCCAAGCTCCCCCAGTGGAACGCCGGCGACGACGTCACCGGCAACTGGGGCGGCTCGGCGACGGCCGTCACCTCGCAGTCCAAGAACAAGGCGTACGCCACCGAGTTCGCCGAGTGGCTCAACACCTCGCCCGAGGCCGCCAAGCTCCTCGTCACCGAGAGCGGCCTCTACCCGGCGGCGCTCGAGTCGCAGAAGTCCGCGCTCAGCGACCCGCCCGCGTTCTTCTCGAACCAGACCGACTTCTACACGCTCGCGTCGCAGATCGCGGGCACCGTCTCGCCGTTCACCTACGGCCCGAACGTCAACGTCGCGTACTCCTCGTACAACGACGAGTTCGGCAAGGCGACCAAGGCCAAGACCGAGCAGGCCTTCGGCGACGCCGTCACGGCCATGCAGAAGACGACGCTCGACGACCTCAAGAAGTCCGGCTACAACGTCAAGGAGTGACGGACGACGGGCCGGCCCGCCCTCCGCGGCCGGTCGGCCCGTCCCGCCCCCTTGTCGTCACGAGCCTCTCGGCACGAACGGAGCCACACCGTGACCACGAGCACCACCAGCGCCGCCGGTGCGTCCGCCCCGCCCACCCGGCCCGCGCCGGCGCCGGGCGCGTCCGCCGCGCGCGGCAAGCGCCGTCGTCGGCCGGGGAGCGCCGCGCCCTACGCGTTCCTCGCCCCCGCGATGACGCTGTTCGCGCTCTTCCTCGCGCTGCCCATCGGCTACGCCGTCTACCTCAGCTTCCGCCACGTCAAGGTCTCCGGCCTGGGGCTCGGCAAGGGCGCCCGCACCGAGGTGTGGGCGGGCCTCGAGAACTACCGCACCGCCCTGACGGACCCGGACTTCGTCGCGTCCGTCGTGCGGGTGCTGGTGTACGGGGTCGTCCTCGTCCCGACGATGCTCGGCCTCGCGTTGCTGTTCGCGCTCCTGCTCGACGCGCGGCGCGTGCGCGCCAAGTCGTTCTCGCGCCTGTCGATCTTCCTGCCCTACGCGGTGCCGGCGGTCATCTCGTCGCTGCTGTGGGGCTTCCTCTACCTGCCGAGCGTCAGCCCGATCACCTACGTCACCGAGAAGCTCGGGTGGGGCTCGCCCGACATCCTCGACTCGGGCTGGGTGCTGTTCGCGATCGCGAACATCGCCCTGTGGGGCGGGGTCGGCTTCAACATGGTCGTCATCTACACGGCCCTCAAGGCGATCCCCAGCGACCTGTACGAGGCCGCCCGCCTCGACGGCGCGACCGAGCGCCAGATCGCGTGGCGCATCAAGGTCCCGATCGTCCTGCCGTCGCTCATCCTCACCTTCATCTTCTCGATGATCGCGACCCTCCAGGTGTTCGCCGAGCCCATCACGCTCAAGCCCCTGACCAACACGATCTCGTCGACGTGGAGCCCGCTCATGACGGTCTACCGCGACGCGTTCGTCCGCAACGACATCTACTCGGCGGCCGCGCTGTCCGTGGTGATCGCGATCGCCACGCTCGTGCTGTCGTTCGGCTTCCTGCGCCTCGTGCAGCGCCGCGCCTTCAGCCAGGAGAAGTGACATGACGACGACGACCGCCTCCGCCACCGCCACGCCCCTGCCCTCTCCCCGCCGCGCGTCGGGCCCGCGGGCCGGCCTCCAGCAGGGGCGCTCCGCCTGGGGCGGGACCGCGATCCTGCTCGTCGGCGCCGCGTACTGCCTGCTGCCCGTCGTGTGGGTCGTCATGGCCTCGACCAAGAGCGCGGGCCAGCTGTTCGACTCGTTCACCCTCGCGCCGTCGACGCACCTGTGGGACAACGTCCTCGACCTGTCCGCGTACCGGGACGGGATCTTCTGGCGCTGGATGCTCAACACGGCCCTGTACGCGGGCGTGGGCGGGATCCTGTCGGTGCTGGTCTCCGCGATGGCGGGCTACGGCCTCGCGAAGTACCAGTTCCGCGGCAAGGCGGCGGCGTTCAACACGATCCTCGCGGGCGTCCTCGTGCCGGGCGTCGTCCTCGCGATCCCGCAGTACCTGCTGCTGGCCAAGGTGGGCATGACGAACACCTACTGGGCCGTGCTGCTGCCCAGTATCATCAGCCCCTACGGGATCTACCTGGCGCGGATCTACGCCGCGGCAGCGGTGCCCGACGACGTGCTGGAGGCCGCCCGGACGGACGGTGCCAAGGAGGGCAGGATCTTCTTCTCGCTCGCGGTCCCGATGATGCTCCCGGGCCTCGTCACCGTGTTCCTGTTCCAGTTCGTCGCAATCTGGAACAACTTCATGCTGCCGTACATCATGCTGGGGAACGACAAGCTCTTCCCCCTCACCGTCGGGCTGTCCGGCCTGCTCAACCAGGGAGCGTCTCAGCCCTCCATGTACACGTCCGTCATCACCGGGGCGCTGCTGTCGATCATCCCGCTCGTCGCCCTGTTCCTGACCCTGCAGCGGTTCTGGCAGGTCGACCTCGCCGCGGGTGCGGTCAAGGCGTGAGCGAGGGCAACGGGGGTCCCGCGCGTCGTCGTCCGACCATCAAGGACGTCGCGGCGGCCGCGGGCGTGTCGCGCGGCACCGTGTCCCGGGTGCTCAACGGCGGCCACTGGGTCTCGCCCGAGGCGCGGGTCGCGGTCGAGGCAGCGATCGAGTCGACCGGGTACTCCGCGAACCACCACGCGCGCAGCCTCGTGACGGGGCGCTCGAACTCGATCGCGTTCCTGCTCACCGAGCCGCAGCACCTGCTGTTCGAGGACCCCAACTTCTCGATCCTGCTGCGCGGGACGGCGCACGAGCTGGCCCGGCGGCGGATGCCCCTGCTGCTCATGGTCGCCGGCACGCGGGACGAGCAGCGCAACGTCGTGGACTACGTCGCGTCGGGGCACGTGGACGGCGTCCTGCTCATCTCGTCGCACGTCGGGAGCACCGTCGTGAAGTCGCTGCACGAGCAGGGCATCCCGACCATCGCGTGCGGCATCCCCATCGGGTTCGAGCACACCGTCGGGTACGTCGCGGCCGACGACTTCGAGGGTGCGCGGACCATGGTCCGGCACCTGCGCGAGCGCGGGCGGACGAGGGTCGCGACGATCACCGGCCCCATGGACACCCCGGGCGGGCGGCTGCGGCTCGACGGGTACCGTGCGGAGCTCGGCGACGCCTACGACGAGTCGCTCGTCGCGCACGGCGACTACACGCGCGACGGCGGCTCCGCCGCGATGACGGAGCTGCTCGACCGCCGGCCCGACCTCGACGCCGTCTTCGTGGCCTCCGACCTCATGGCCGCCGGCGCGCTCGTGACGCTGCGGGCCGCGGGGCGCTCCGTGCCGGGGGACGTCGCCGTCGGCGGGTTCGACGACGCCGGGCTGGCCGCCGCGCTCGAGCCGCCGCTCACGACCATGCACCAGCCGTTCGACCGCATCAGCGCGGAGATGGTGCGGCTGCTGCTCGGCGTCATCGAGGGCGACGCGCCAGCGGCCGTGACCGTGCCGGCATCGTTGGTGGTCCGCGCGAGCACCTGACCGCCCCGGCCAGCCGCAAGTCGTCAGAAGCGCGAGTTGTCAGAAGCTCGTGAGTCTCGAGACTCGCGAGCTTCTGACAGTTCGTGAGGCCGGCGCGCGTGTCAGAACGTGGTGAGCCTCGAGACTCACGAGCTTCTGACACCGCCGGAGGGCGGGCGCGGGACAATGGGGCGATGCGCGTCGACGTGTGGCTGTGGGCGGTCCGGCTGGCCAAGAGCCGGTCGGTCGCGACGTCGTGGTGCCGTGCCGGGCACGTCCGGGTCAACGGCTCGCGCGTGAAGCCCGCCTCATCGGTCAAGGTCGGGGACAGCGTCGAGTTCCGCACGGACCGCGACCGGGTGGTCGAGGTCGTGGCCCTGCTGCCCAAGCGGGTCGGCGCGCCGGAGGCCGTCAAGGCGTACCTGGACCACTCGCCGGCGCCGCTGCCGCGCGAGTACGTCGCGCCCGCCGGGATCCGCGACCGGGGGACCGGGCGCCCGACCAAGCGCGAGCGCCGCGAGCTGGACCGGTTGCGCGGACGCGACTGACGCCGTCGGGCACGTTCCCGCCGACGCCACGCTCCCGACGACGCGGCGGAGCCCGTCAGACGACGCGGCGGAGCCACCCGCGCGCGTCGGGCGTGCGGCCGTACTGCAGGTCGAGGAGGGCGGACCGGAGCTCGAGGCTCGCGGCGCCCGGCGTCCCGTCGCCGACCTGCTGCTCCCACACGACGCCGGCGCCGTCGTCCGCACCCTCCGGGTCGCGGTCCTCACCGCGGATCCCGACGACCGGCGTGACGACGGCGGCGGTCCCGGCCGCGAAGACCTCGGTCACGGACCCGTCGGCCAGCCTCTCCCGGAGCTCGGCGAGCCCGATGCGGCGCTCGACGGGCGTGAGGCCGAGGTCGGGGGCGAGGTCGAGCAGCGAGTCCCGCGTGACGCCGTCGAGGATGCTGCCGAGCGCGGGGGTCAGCAGCTCGCCGCCCGAGGTCACGAGGAAGACGTTCATGGTCCCGGCCTCCTCGAGCCAGGCGTGCTCCTCGCCGTCGAGGTAGAGCACCTGGTCGCAGCCCCGGTCGCGGGCGTCGGCCTGCGCGGCCAGGCTCGCGGCGTAGTTGCCGCCGGTCTTCGCGTCGCCGGTCCCCCCACGCGACGCGCGGACGAACCGGTCCGTGACCCACAGGTTCACGCCGTGGACGCCGCCGCTGAAGTAGGGGCCGGCGGGGCTGGCGACGACGCCGAACGTGGCCTCGTGCGCGGCCCTCACCCCGAGGAACGGCTCGGTCGCGATCATGAACGGGCGCAGGTAGAGGCTGGCCTCCTGCCCGTCCGGGGCGTCGGGGACCCAGGCGGCGTCGGCGCGGACGAGCGCCTCGACGGCCGCAACGAAGTCGTCCTCGTCGAGCACAGGCAGGGCGAGGCGGCGCGCGGAGTGCGCGAACCGGCGTGCGTTCTTGTCGGGCCGGAAGAGCCAGACGCTCCCGTCCGCGTGCCGGTACGCCTTGAGCCCCTCGAAGATCTCCTGGCCGTAGTGCAGGACGGCGGCCGCCGGGTGGAGCGTGAAGGGCTCGAGCGGGTGCACGGACGCGTCGTGCCAGCCGTCGTCGGCGGTCCAGCGGGCCGTCGCCATGTGGTCCGTGAAGTATCGGCCGAACCCGGGGTCGGCGAGGATCTCGCTGCGCGCCGCGTCGTCGACGGGTCGGTCTGACGGGCGAACGTCCAGGTCGAGAGCCATTCCTGCATGCTACGGCTCCGCGCCCCGGGTTCCGCGCCCGCCGTCGGAGGTCGGACGCGTGTCCGGCGCGCGCCGGGTCGCCCGACGGGCCCGCTCCTAGACTCGCCGGGTGAGCGCACGCAGGGCGGACCGGCGTCTCGGGCTCGCGGCCGCGTGGTGGGGGGTCGCGATGCTCGTGCTGCTGCTGACCCCCGTCGCGCAGCGCCTCGACCCGGACGGCGCGGGCGACCGCGTGGGCGCTGCCGCGGTCGTCTGGGGGACGGTCTGGGTGACCGTCCAGGCGGTGGCCGTCGCCCGCGCGTCCGCGGCGCCGCGTGCGGCCCTCGTCGTGGCGGCCGCCGTCGTGCCGCTCGCCGCGTGGACGTCGGTCGCCGCCGCCGCCGTCCCCGCCGTCGTGGTGCTCGTGTACCTGCTGGTGGTGGACGGCGCCCCGGCGCGGTCGTGGGACGACCGGCGGGTGGCGGTGCTCGCCGCGACGTGGGTGCTGTGCGCGGTCGGCGAGCTCGTCGACGGCACCCGCGGCACCGGCGACGCCGGCCCGGCGACGCTCGCGCTCGCCGCGGCGCAGGCCCTCCTCGTGGTGGTCGCGCCGGCCGTCGTCGCGCTCGCCGTCCGGTCGCGGCGGGAGCTCCGGAGGGCGCGGGATCGCGAGCTCGAGGCGCTCGCCCGTGAGCAGGACGCGGTCGCTCGCGCCGCGGTGGCCGCCGAGCGCGCGTCCATGGCGCGCGAGCTCCACGACATCGCCGCGCACCACCTGTCCGGGATCGCCCTCATGGCGGCGGGGATCGAGGCGCTCGCCGTCAACGACCCCGCCGAGGCGGGCCGGGCCGCCGGGCAGGTCCGGCGGCAGGCGGTCGAGGTCGGGCGCGACCTCCGGCAGGTGGTGGGGCTGCTGCGGCCCGCCGCCGACGACGGCCCCGGGCCGCGCTCGCTCGCGGACCTCGCGCGCCTCGTCGACGACGTGCGCGCGGTCGGGCGCGCGGTCGTCCTCGACGTGCTGCGGCTGGACGCGGGGGCGGGGGCCGAGGACGACGGGCTCGGCCGCGGGCTCGGGTCGCTCGCCCAGCTGACCGTCTACCGCACGGTCCAGGAGGCGCTGACGAACGCGGGCCGCCACGCGCCGGGCGCGCCGTGCGCCGTGACCCTCGACGACCGCGCCGACGACGCCCTGCGCGTCGTCGTCCGCAACGAGGCGCCGCCCGGCGGCCCGCCGTCCGGGACGCGCGGGTCGGGCGTGGGCCTGGTCGGCATGCGCGAGCGCGCGGCTCTGCTGGCCGCCGGGCTCGAGGTGGGCCCGACGGACGACGGCGGCTGGTCGGTCGCGCTGCGGGTCCCGCGCGAGCCCGCCAGGACGGCCGACGGCCACGCCGCGGCGCTCCCCGGCGCGGCGACCGAGAACGGAGGTGCCCGATGATCCGCGTCCTGGTGGCCGAGGACCAGCCGCTCGCGCGCGCCGGGCTGGTCGCGCTCCTCGGCGCCGAGCCCGACCTCGAGGTGGTCGGGTCGGCGGCCGACGGCGACGAGGCGGTGCGCCTGGCGCGCGAGCTGCGCCCCGACGTCGTGTGCATGGACGTGCGCATGCCGACGACGGACGGGATCGCCGCGACCCGGGCCCTCGCCGGCCCGGGGGTCGAGGAGCCGATGGCGGTCCTCGTCCTGACGACGTTCGACCTGGACGACTACGTCTTCGGCGCGCTCGAGGCGGGGGCCGCGGGGTACCTCCTCAAGGACTCCGAGCCGGCCGTCGTCGCCGACGCCGTCCGCTCGCTCGCGGACGGGAACGGCATGCTCGACCGGACCCTGACGCGGCGCGTCGTCGGGGAGCTCGTGGCCCGACGGCGGCTGCGGCCCGTGGTCCTCGCGCGCCCCTCGGACCTCCTCACCCCGCGCGAGACCGAGATCGTGCTCCTGCTCGCACAGGGCATGTCGAACGAGGAGATCGCCGCGCAGCTCGTCGTCGAGGTGTCGACGGTGAAGTCCCACCTGGCGCGGATCCTGCCCAAGCTCGGGGTCGGCTCGCGCCTGCAGGCCGCGGTATGGGCCTACCAGTCGGGGCTCGTCGAGACGACCGGTTGAGCAGGGGTTGTGAGGCCCTGACACGTTGTGAGGGCCTGACAACACGAACCTGCATCGAAGGATGGAGGCGCAGAAGTTGCGTCCTCCGGCCCTCGAGCACGCCCGCCCCCCGCTCCTAGCGTCGACGGTGTTCCCGCACCCGTCCTCCCGGAGCCCGCCATGCACCCCGCCACCGCCCTCCCGACCGTGAGCCCCGCCGCCGGTGCAAGGGGAGCACCCGCCGTCCAGCTCGTCGACGTGACCCGGACGTACACGGTCGGCCCGGTGGTCGTGCCGGCGCTCCGGGGCGTCTCGCTCGCGCTCCCCGCCGGGTCGTTCACGGCGATCATGGGCCCGTCCGGCTCGGGCAAGTCGACCCTGCTCGCCTGCGCGGCCGGGCTGGACACGCCGACGTCGGGCCGCGTCGTCGTCGGGGGAGTGGAGACGACCCGCATGTCCGCCGACGCGCTGACGCGGTTCCGCCGCGAGCACGTCGGCTTCGTGTTCCAGTCGTACAACCTCGTCGGTCACCTGACGGTCGCCGAGAACCTCGTGCTCCCGCTGCTGCTGGCCGGGCGGCGGGCCGAGCCCGTGCGGGTCGAGGCGGCGCTCGCCGCCGTGGGGCTGCTCGGCCTCGAGCGTCGCCGCCCGGGCGAGCTGTCCGGCGGCCAGGCGCAGCGCGTCGCGATCGCCCGGGCGCTCCTCGCCCGCCCCACGGTGCTGCTGGCGGACGAGCCGACCGGCGCGCTCGACTCCCGCACGGGCGCCGAGGTGCTCGCGGTGCTCCGGCGGCTGGCCGCGGAGTCGGGGCAGACGGTCGTGCTGGTGACGCACGACCCGGCGGTGGCCGCCGCGGCCGATGCCGTCCTGTTCCTCGCCGACGGCCGGCTCGTCGACCGCCTCGACGCGCCGACGGCCGCGACCGTGGCCGACCGCATGCGGGGGCTGGGCCGGTGACCGGGCTGTGGGGTGTCGCTGCCGCCGGCGTGCGCGCCCACCGGGTGGCCGCGGCGGGGACCGCGCTCGTGCTCGTCCTGGCCGGGGCGCTGCTGGGCGCCACGGGCGTCCTTGCCGAGTCGGGTCTGCGCGCAGGGGGCGCCGACCCGACCCGTGGCGGCGGCGTCGTGACGCTCGCCGGGTCGTTCGGCGGGTCCGCCTGCGGGATCGTCGTGGTGGCGGTCGCGACGACGGTCTCCCTGGCGCTGCGTGCCCGACGGCGCGAGCTCGCGCTCGTGCGGACGGTCGGCGCGACGCGGGCCCAGGTCCGCGGGCTGGTGGCGCGCGAGGCGGTCCTGGTCGCGCTCGTCGCCGCGCCGCTCGGCGCCCTCGCGGGGCTGCCGGCCGCGCGGGTCCTCCGCGGGCTCGTCGTCGACGCGGGCCTCGCGCCCCCGGACTTCGAGGTCGCCCTCTCGCCGCTGCCGGTCGTGGCCGCGACGGTGCTCGTGACCGGGACCGCCCTCGTCGCGGGGCTGGTCGGGGCGCGCGAGGTGCTGCGCGACGCCCCCACGGCGGCGGTCGGCGCGAGCGCGGCCGAGCCGGCCACGCTCGGGCACGGGAGGCGGGTCACGGCGTGGGTCCTCGCCGCCGCCGGCGTGCTCGCGGCCTTCTCGCCCGTGGCGTTCCCGGGGACCGTCGGCAGCACGGCCGCGGCGTCGTCGGTGCTGCTGCTGGTCGGGGCCACGGCGGTCGGTGGGCCGGCCGTCGTCGGCGCGCTCTTCGGGGCGCGTGGGACCCGTGGGTCGCGAGGCGACAGCCGGCGCGCTCCCGCCCTGCCGGGCCCGCCGGTGCGGGGCGTCGGCCGGTGGCTCGCCGTCGCGTCCGCCCGCGGCTTCGCGCGGCGCCTCACGCTCGTCGTCGTGCCGCTCGCGCTCGTCGTCGCGTTCGGCACCGTCCAGACGGCGACCGACCGGGCAGCCGCGCGGGCGTCCGCCGCGCAGCTCGTCGCGGGCCTGCACGTCGACCTCGTGGCGCAGGTCCCGGCCGGCGCGACGCCCGCCGCGGCCGACGCGCTGGTCGCGCGGGTCGCGGCGCTCCCGGGCGTGCGCGGTGCGGCGGTCGAGTCCGGGACCACGGTCGCCGTGCGCAGCGACGACGACGCCGACCTCGGCCCGCTCGCGTGGGAGACCGCGGGGGTGCGCGCGTTCCAGGCCCCCGCGTTCGACGGCTTGGTCGACCCGCGCGTGACGTCCGGGTCGCTCCGCGCGCTCGCCGCGCCGGGGACGGTCGCCGTGAGCCGGGACGCGGTGCTGGGCGACGGCACCGGGGTCGGCGACCCGCTCGTGGTGCGGTTCGCCGGGGGGCAGGAGGCGCGGCTGCGCGTCGTCGCGGTCTACGAGCGGGGCCTCGGGTTCGGCGACTACCTCATGGGCGAGTCCACGGTGCGGGCGCACGGGCACCCGGTCGCCGGCGACGTCCTCGTCCGCGCAGCCGCGGGCCGCGTGGGCGCGGTCGAGCGCGAGCTGGGCGCGCTCGGGCTGGCGGCCGAGGCGCCGTCGTCGTACGTGGCCACCCACGCCGGGACGGGCGAGGCGGAACGCCGGCTCTCGGAGCTGTCGCTGCTCTCGCTGCTCGCGTTCGTCGTCGTGGCCGCGCTCGACGCCCTCGTCCTCACGACGCTCCAGCGCCGCGACGAGGTCGTGCTGCTGCGCCGGACGGGCGCGACCCGGCGGCAGCTGGTGTCCGCGTCCTGCTGGGAGGCGCTGCTCGTTGCGGGGGCGGCGGGCGTCGTCGGGACGCTCGTCGCTGCTCCCGCGGTGCTCGGCGCGGGCTACGGGCTCCTCGGGTCCGTCGTGCCGGTGGCGGACTGGCGGACCTGGGCCGCGCTGGTCGGGGCGTCGGCCGTGGTCGCGTTCGCCGGCACCGTCCCGGCGACGCTGCGCAACGCGGCCGGCCGGACCGCCCGCTGAGCGGCACGTCGGGCGGACGGTGTTACGGCTGAGTAACATGCTCGCGACAGCGCTGTCCGGGCTCTTCCCAGCCTGTCGCACGCGACGTAGCGTGACGACGCAGCACGGCCAGGTCCACCCGCTTCGGGTCCGGTGGACGACGGAGTCGACCCGAGCCGGTGACCCCGGCGAGGTGGCGCACCGCGGCCGCCCACCACCCGGAGCTGGAGGACATCTCGCGCATGACACGATCAAGCACACGAGCCGGGCGGGACCGGCACCTCAGGACGGACCGTCCGGGAACGAGGGTGGTGGCAGCGATTGCCGCCACCCTCGTCGCGTCCGCGGGCGGCGTCGGCGCCGCCGTGGCGGCCTCGGCCGACGATGACGGCACGACGCTCGCGTCGCCCGCCACGGTCGTGGCGCCGCAGGCCGTGGACCCGAGCACCAAGCTCGCCGGCTCGCTCGCCACGTCCGTCAAGGGCCGCCACTCGGTCTTCGTCCAGCTCTCGGGCACCGGCGCCGCGGACGTCTCCGCGGACACGTCGGGCACGACGACGCAGAAGAAGGACGCCGCGAAGGCGCGGCGCTCGGCCGTCGCCAAGACGGCGTCGTCGGTGGTCGGCACGGCCGAGGCGCACGACGACGACGCGAGCAAGCTGTTCGAGGTCTCCAACGCGGTGCCGGGCGTGGCCGTGAACGCGGACGGCGCGGCGATCGACGCGATCGCGCAGCGCTCCGACGTCGTCAAGATCACGCCGCTCGTGCCCAAGAAGGTCTCGAACTCGAGCACCGCGAACCTGACCCAGGCGCTGGCCACCTGGCAGGACTACGGGAACACCGGCAAGGGCGTCAAGGTCGGCATCATCGACACCGGCATCGACTACACCCACGCGGACTTCGGTGGGGCGGGCACGGTCGCGGCGTGGAACGCGGCGCACGCGAACAGCGCCGGGCCGTGGACCCCGACGGCGAAGGTCGTGGGCGGGTACGACTTCGTCGGCGACGACTACGACGCCGACCCCGCGGACACGGACACCTACCAGCCCGTCCCGCACCCCGACCCGAACCCCCTGGGCTGTGCCAGCCACGGCACGCACGTCGCCGGCACGGTCGCCGGCTACGGCGAGAACGCGGACGGCTCGACGTTCACCGGGAGCTACAAGCAGCTCACGGCGGACAAGCTCATGACCATGAAGATCGGCCCCGGCATGGCCCCCGACGCGTCGCTGTACGCGCTCAAGGTCTTCGGCTGCGACGGCTCGACCGACGAGGTCCTCCCGGCGCTCGACTGGGCGCTCGACCCGAACGGCGACGGCAACTTCTCCGACCACCTCGACATCGTCAACCTGTCGCTGGGCTCGGACTACGGCGTCGTCGACGACCCGGAGAACGCGGTCATCGACAAGCTCGCCGCACACGGCGTCCTGCCGGTCATCGCCATGGGCAACGCGGGCGACCTCACCGACACCGGCGGCTCGCCGGGCAACGCGGTCCGCTCGCTCGCCGTCGCGAGCTCGGTGGACGCGTACCAGCTCCGTGACGGGCTGAAGGTCAACGCGCCGTCCGACGTCGCGGGCATCGCCGCCGGGCAGTTCTCGGTCGCGTACCCGTGGGCGACGGCGGCACCCGTCACGGGCGACGTCGTGAAGCTCTCGAGCGCGAACGCCGACGGCTGCGACGCGTTCTCGGCAGCCGACGCTGCGACGGTCAAGGGCAAGGTGGCGTGGCTGACCTGGGACGACAACGACGCGACGCGTCGCTGCGGCTCCGCGGGTCGCGCGAACAACGCAGCCGCGGCCGGTGCCGTCGGGGCGATCTTCACCTCGGGCCTCGACGTGTTCGGCGCGGGCATCACGGGCAGCGCCGCCATCCCGGTGATCCAGCTCCCCAAGGCCCAGACGGACCGCCTCCAGGCCTCCGTCGACGCCGGCACGCTGAACGTCACGTTCGACGGCTCGCTCGCGGCGACCATCAAGGACGTCACCCCGTCGATCACGGACACGCTCAGCTCGTTCAGCTCGCGCGGCACCCACGGCTCGCTCGGCGTCGTGAAGCCGGACGTCACGGCTCCCGGCGACACGATCGCGTCCGCGGGCCTCGGCTCGGGCGACGGGGTCCTCGTCGACTCCGGGACCTCGATGGCGACGCCCCACGTCGCGGGGATCTCAGCGCTGGTCAAGGTGGCGCACCCCGACTGGAGCACCGAGCAGCTCAAGGCCGCGATCATGAACACGGCCGACCACGACCTGTACACGGGCGACGACAAGTCCGGCGACATCTTCGGGCCGGCCCGCGTGGGCTCCGGTCGCGTCGACGCGCTGAACGCCGTCAACACCTCGGTGCTCGCGTACGACACGGACGTCAAGGGCGGCGTCTCGGCGTCGTTCGGGGTCGTCGCGGTGCCGGCGAACAAGGCGGTCGTGACCGAGAAGCGCACGGTCAAGGTCCAGAACACCGGGTCGAAGGCCACGACGGTCACGCTCAAGTACCAGGGCATCGTCAAGCAGCCCGGCGTCACCTACACCGTGAAGCCGGCGGCGACGAACCTCAAGGCTCACTCGAGCAAGAACGTCACTGTCACGATGACGGTGGTCACCAAGTCGCTGCGCAAGACGCTCGACCCGACCATGGCCGCGACGCAGACCGACCCGTACACGGGCGGCACCGAGGCACGGCAGTACGTGTCCGACGCGTCGGGCCGGCTGCTCGTGAAGCCGGCCGGAAAGTCCGCGCTGCGGGTGCCCGTCTACGGGGCGGCCAAGCCGACGTCGACGACGTCGACCAAGGCGACGACGTTCCGCAGCGGCAAGAACACCCTGAGTGCGCTGACCCTCAAGGGCCAGGGCGTGTCGCAGGGCTCCGGCTCGACGGCGTTCCGCTCGCTCGCGTCGGTGCTGCAGCTCGGCGACACCAGCCCGAAGCTGCCGAAGTGCCAGGGCACGCAGATGGACGGCTGCACCTGGGGTGCGACCGCCACGTCCGGTGACCTGCGCTACGTCGGTGCCGGGTCCGTGAAGGGCACGCAGGGCTACAAGAACGGCGCCCTGTGGTTCGGTCTCTCGACCTGGGGCGACTGGGCGACCGTCGGGAACACGGTCATCCCGTACGTCGACATGGACACGAACGGCGACGGCAAGGCCGACTACGAGGTCTACGTGCAGAACGCGCCCTCGACCGACCTGCTCGAGGCGTTCACGGTGCGACTGTCCGACGGTGCGCTCGTGGGCCTCGCGCCCGTCAACTTCAACGAGGGCGACGTCGACACGAACGTGTTCGACAACAACGTCCTGACGATCCCCGTCAACCCGGCGGCGATCGGCGTGAAGGCGACGGACACGTCGTTCCCGATCACCTACCAGGTGGGTGTGTCGACGGCGTTCTCGAACGTCGACCTCGACCACTCGAAGGCGGTGCAGTTCGACGTCGCCGACCCGGGCGTCTCGGTCTCGAGCCCGCTGTACTCCGACCAGGGCGGCACGTCGATCGTGTACACGCTCGGGTCGGACGTGGCGAAGAAGGGCACCGACGCGCTCGTCCTGCACCTGCAGGGCACCGAGGGCAAGCGCGCCGAGGTGGTGCACCTGACCAAGGCGTCGAAGCCGAAGGCCGCGCCGCACGGCAAGCAGCACGCGCCGTCGTACTCGCACCTGACGGGCCACACGCACGCGTGGACCCTGAAGGGCGCGACCGACTGACGCGCCGCTGAACGGACGGCCACGGCCCCGGTGGGAGATCCCGCCGGGGCCGCGGCCGTGCTGCGCCGGTCTGCTCAGGCCTCGAGGTCGGCCCAGCCGGCGATGTCGACTCCGTGGTTCTCGGGCGAGGCGACCGTCCAGGTCCTCGGCAGGAACTCGCCGCTGACCAAGCGGCCCCCGGTCGCCACCGCTGCGCGCGTGCGCTCCTCGGTGAGCTCAGCAGGCAGCGAAAGATCGATGTGCGTACGCCCCCGGCCCGGTCGGGGGTTCGTGAGCTCGTGGAACCACAGGTGCGGCCCGCGGCGCAGCGGGTCGACGAGGTCCTCGTCGCCGACCCGGACGTACCCGAAGACTCGCTCGAAGAACGGCCGGAGGTCGACGCCGGCGTCCTGCGCGACGGCGATCCCCACGACCTTGAGGGCGCTCGGGTCGGGCTCGAGGCCCATGCGGTGCGCGGCCTCGCTCACCGCGACGGCCAGCTGGGCGTCGAGGCGGCTCAGCGCGCCGTCCGGGCGCGAGCAGGTCCGGATCGCGACGCCCTCGGGGCGCACGTCGACGTCGGGATCGTGCCGGACGGCGGCAGCCACCTTCGCGATCTCGGTCACGAGCTCGACGGCCTGGGTGAACGACGTGGTCCGGTAGAACGCCTGGGCGCCCCAGAACAGGACGCGCCAGTCCTCGACGCCGGGCGTGGCGTGGAAGTCCTTCGGGAACAGCTGCTCGAAGGGCTGCTCATCAGGAATCGGTTCGGTCATCGTCCTCCTCCTTCTCCCGCGCCCGACGACGGCGTCGTCAGCGCGCGCCGTGCCTCACTGCACGTCCTGCACCAGGCAGAACGGGTGGCCGGCCGGGTCGGCGTAGACGCGGAACCGGTCGGCGGGGTGGCCGTCCTCCTCGGGCGTGCCGCTGACGGCCCGCGCGCCGGCGGCCAGCGCGTGCTCGTGCGCGTCCTCGAGGTTGTCGACGGCGACGTCCAGGTGCACGCGCCCGACCGTCGAGTCGCGCGACCACGGGGGAGGCGTCGCGTCGGAGCGTTGGAACGCGAGCCGCGGTCCGTCGTCGGGCGCGACCAGGACGAGCCAGTCGTCGCCGTCGGGGTCCCACTCGGCATGCCCGGGCGCGTACGGCCAGTCGAGCAGGCGCCGGTAGAACTCCGCGAGCTCGCGGGGCTCGGGGCAGTCGAGGACGATCTCCCGCAGACGCACGGGCGCTCCCTTCGCGTCCCGGCTCAGCCGACGCGCTCGACGCGGGGCGGCAGCCACGTCCCGTCGAGGATCGCCTGCTCGGGCCAGTAGTCGCGGATGTAGAGCGAGAACGCCGCCGGGGGCGCGGGCAGCCAGTTGCTCTCGGGGGCGCCGTCCGGCCGGGTGTTCCCGACGTAGATCGTCAGCGACCCGTCGTCGCCGTACACGAGGTCCGGGTTCTTGGTGCCGAGCGAGTACCGGCCGAGGTCGTTCTCGAAGTAGAAGTGGTGCTCGTTGTACAGGGTCAGCGAGAAGAACCCGTGCACCGGCGGCAGGTCGCCCGCCGCGAACGTCACGGTGTATCCCTGCGTCCCCTCGAGCTGTCCGCCGTCGACGTCGGTGTCCGTGAAGATGTACTTCGTCTCCTGCGGAGCGTTCTCGAACATGTTCGACCGGGCGATCGCCGCCCGGGTGAGGTAGTCCGTCCCGAACGCCGAGTTGTTCTTCGGCGAGAACCATCCGTTGCCCGCGGCCGGCCCGTTGAACTCCCAGCGCAGGAGCGGGGAGATGAGCTCCTGCTCCGCCTCCTGAGCGACCTCGAGCAGCGTCTGCTTGACCTCGGGCGACGCCTCGGCGGCCGCGAGCAGGGTGCGGAACTGCTGGTAGAGGGACTCCTCGCCCGGCAGCGGCGGCACCGTGGCGAGGACCTCGGGCAGCTGGTCGAAGAAGTGCTCGGGGTCGACCCACCGGATCTCGCCGGCGCTCACCTCGCCGGGGACGGGGAAGGTCGGGACGTTCGCCCAGTCGTCGGTCTTCATCGTGCCGTCGAACTGGTCGAGGGGGTAGATCGTCACGTACGGCAACAGCTCCATGACCGCGGCCCGGTCCTCCGGGGTGTCCTCGATGAACACGCGCGGGCAGAAGGCGGCGAGCGCCGTCGTCGAGCGGAACGACCCGGTGATGCCCTCGGGCAGCTCGCCGTCCCAGTGCGGCCCGACGACGGCGTAGAAGCCGGGCTTCGTGCCGTACTGCTTGCCCATCTGCGCGAACGAGTCGGTGCGGTGGTCCCAGGCGGCGGCGACCCAGAACCGGTCGCCGAAGTCGGGGACCTGGAACACGGCGGGCTGCTCGTCGATGCTCCCGAACCCGAAGCCGTAGAGCACGTCCTGGTTGGTGCAGGCGACGAAGCGCTGCCCCGCCGGGATGTAGTCGGTCAGCATGCACACGCGACCCAGCGGCGCGTTCGGCAGGACACCGCCACGGAGGCCCGGCTCGGGGACGGACGTGAGGGCGGTCCGCCGGTTGATCATCGACACCATCGGCCAGCCCCACACGTAGGCGAACCTGCCCACCGTCCGGACGTAGGAGTCGGGCAGGAGCGCACCGGGCACGGGCCCGGCGGGAGTCTCGGGCATCGGGGTCCTCTCACAGGCGTCGACGGGACAGCGACGACGCTAACCACGTCCGGGCGCCCCGGCGACCGGAGGCGCCGCGGGCGGCCTCAGCGGCCGACCTGCTCCTCCAGCCACGCCACGTCGCGGGGCGCGTCGGCGTGCGTCTCGCAGATCACCGGGGCACCGACCGCCTGGACCAGCGCGACGAGGACCGCGGGGTCGATCTGCCCGTCGGTGAGGCTCGCGTGCCGGTCGGCGCCCGAGCCGAAGGTGTCCCGGCTGTTGTTGGCGTGCACCAGGGAGATGCTCCCGACGACGGCGCTCACGTCCGCCGCGGCCGTCTCCAGCGGGATGCCGCTCGCCCAGCCGTGGCACGTGTCGAAGCAGAAGCCCAGCGGCACGCCGGCCTTCTCGGCGGCGGGCGCGACCACGGACCACAGCTGCTCGACGCGCTCGAGGCCGCGGGCCATCGCGCCGTCGCCGCCGGCCGTGTTCTCGATCAGCACCGGCACCTCCGACTGCAGCGGCTCGATGGCCTTGCGCCAGTTGTCGAAGCCGACCTCGAGCGGGTCGCCCTTGCCGACGTGCCCGCCGTGCACGATCACGCCCTTCGCGCCGACGAGCGCGGCGCCCGTGACCATCTGCTGCAGGAGCTTGCGCGACGGGATGCGGATCCGGTTGTTCGTGCTCGCGACGTTGATGACGTACGGCGCGTGCACGTAGAGGTCGAGGTCGGTCGCCTTCGCCGCGTCGCGGAGGGCGGCCGCGCGCTCCTCGGGGGCGGCGTCGTCGGACCCGGCGACGGGGAAGGTGAACTGCGGGCCCTTCCAGCCCTGCGGGTCGCCCAGGAAGACCTGGGCCTGGGTGGCGCCCATGTCGAGGGACTGGGCGACGGCGTCGTGCTGGTCGACGTGAGCTCCGATGCGCATGCGCCCCAAACTACGCGGCGCCGCCCACGGTCTGCTCGGCGGTCGAGGTCCGCTCGCTGGTGGTGTCGCGGCGCGGCATGAGGAGCACGGCGACGAGCAGCAGCACGGCAGCGGCGACGACGCCGACGAACACGCGGTGGACGGCGGTCGCGAGCTCGGGGCCGGACGGGTGCCCGGCGTGCGCGCCGAGCGTCGCGTTGACGACGGCGCCGTAGACCGCGACGCCCACGGCCGAACCGATCGAGCGCGCGAACATGTTCGCGCTCGTCACGACGCCGCGCTCGGACCAGCCCACGCTCGACTGCGCCGCGACCATCGTGGGGACCGCGCTGAAGCCCATCCCGACCCCGATCACGAGGCAGAAGGCGCCGACCTCCCAGGGCGTCGACGCGTCGTCGAGCAGGAGCAGGAGCGCGGACCCGACGGTGACGATCGACGCGCCGAGCAGCGACGTCGAGCGGAAGCCCCAGCGCAGGTACACCCGGCCCGCCAGCGAGGCCGCGGCCGGCCAGCCGAGCGTCATGGTCGCGACGGAGAACCCGGCCACGAGCGCGCCCGTGCCGAGGCTGATCTGGACGAACGTCGGGACGTACGACGTCAGCCCCAGCACGACGGCGCCGATCGCGAGCGAGGCGACGGTCGTGGTGACGAGGATCCTTCGGCGGAACACCCACAGCGGCAGGACGGGCTCCGGCGCGACGCGTTGCCGCAGCACGAACAGGACGCCCAGCAGCACCCCGCCGCCGAGCACCGCGACTCCCGTCACCGAGCCCCACGCCCATGCCTGCCCGCCCTCGAGCAGGCCGAGCAGCACGAGGATCGAGGAGCCGGTGAGCAGCGTGGCGCCGAGGTAGTCGACCCGGTGGGGCCGCCGCTCGACCTTCTCGTGGAACGACCGCGCGAGGATCCAGCCCGCGACCAGGCACAGCGGGATGTTGACCCAGAAGATCCAGCGCCACGACACCCACTCGGAGAAGATGCCGCCGATGAGCGGGCCCGCGACCGCCGACACGCCCCACACGCTCGCGAGGTAGCCCTGCGCGGTCGCGCGCTCCTCGACCGTGTAGATGTCGCCGGCGATCGTGATGGACATCGGCATGATCGCGCCGGCGCCGAGGCCCTGCACGGCCCGGAACACGATGAGCGCGGGCATCGACCAGGCGAACCCGGCGAGGATCGAGCCCGCCAGGAACACGGCGATGCCGGCGAGCATGAGCGGCTTGCGCCCGACGACGTCGGCGAGCTTCCCGTAGATCGGCGTCGAGGCGGCCTGGGCGAGCAGGTAGACCGACAGGAGCCACGGGAACTGGGTGAAGCCGCCGAGGTCCGCGGTGATGGTGGGGATCGCGGTCGCGATGACCGTCGAGTCGAGCGCGACGAGCGCCGTCGACAGCATGAGCGAGAGCAGGATCGGGCCGCGGTCGGACCGGAGCCCGACGGACGCGCGCGAGACGCGGGGGGAGGTGGACACCACGACCTACCGCAACCGGACGACTCCCCCCGCTGTTCCCGGAGGCGGGGCCGTCGGCGTGGCGTGCCGGTGCGGCGGCGACGGCGGGGCCGAGCGACCCCCTGCGCCGCTCGGCCGAGAAACCCCCCACGAGCCATTGTGATAATCCGGCCCCCGTAACGCGCAACGAGGTGCCGCTTCACCCGGTTTTTCACCCGCTCTTCGGTGGCGAACGAGCAGGTCGGCGCGACGTGTCAGGACGCCTCCGGGGGATTAACGTTCCGACCAGTGCCATTGGTACGGTCGTCCTATGTCAACGCGGCAAGTGGGGCGTCCTCAGGACCCGGCGATCAGCGAGGCGCTGCTCCGCGAGGCCGAGCGCATCATGACGACCGAGGGCTTCTCGGGCCTGACCGTCGAGCGCATCTGCAGCGACATCGGCTCGACCCGGCCCGCCTTCTACCGCCGGTACCGCAACGCGGCCCACCTCGCGTTCGACGTCGTCCGCCGGCACTTCGGGGCCGAGCCGCCGGCCGCGACCGGCTCGCTCGAGGGCGACCTGATGGCCCTGCAGCTCGCCGAGGTCGCGATGTTCTCCGACCCGCTGATGAGCAAGAACCTGTCCGGCCTGCTCGAGTCGGCCCTCGCCGACCCGACGCTCGCCGACACGTACGCCGGCCAGTTCATCCTGCCGCGGCGCGCCCGCGTCGTGGACGTGCTGGACGCGGCCGTCGCCCGGGGCGAGATCGCCGGGTACGACGATGTCCCGTTCCTCTGCGACCTGCTCGTCGGCCCGTTCTTGTCCCGGGCGCTGCTGCCGGGCTCCGAACCCATCGACGACACCCTGGCCCGCTCGACGACGCGCGCCGTCCTCGCGACGCTCGGGGCGCTGGCGCCGGCGGCGTAGTCCGCACCGCGCGCCGCGGGGCTCACACGCCGTCGACGCGACCGACGAAGTCGAGGACCGCCTCGGCGAGCCGCTCCGGAGCCTCCAGTGCGACGTAGTGCCCGACGCCGTCCAGCGACACCGCGCTGACCTCGCCCGACGAGGCCTCGGAGAACGTCGTGGCGGTGAACGAACGTCCAGCGGCGCCGACCGCGAGCACGGGGACCGTGAGGCCCGGAGACTCGGCGAGGGCCCGGATCTCGGGACCGTCGCGCAGCATCGACCGGTAGAGGCCGGTCGCCCCGCGCCACCCGCCCGGCCGTGCGTAGGTCCGGACGATGTCGTCGACGTCCTCGGGAGTCCCGTCTGCACCCGCGCCGCCGAGGTCGAACCGGCTGATGAGCTCCCGCTCGCGCCCCGCCAGCAGGAGCTCGGGGATGCCGGGTGCAGCGAGGGCGCCGATATACCAGGCGCCGCCGCGGGTGACGTCGGCGAGGGCCTCCATCCCGAAGCCCGGCAGGCCGGTCTCGATCGCGACCAGGCTCCGCACGTCCTGCGGGTGCTGGGTCGCGAGACGGAACACGGTCTGCCCGCTCACGTCCTGCCCTGTCACGTGGACCGGGCCGACGCCGAGCTGCTCGACGAGCAGGTGCAGGTCCTCGGCGGAGGTGGCGCTGTCGTACTCGCCGGGCCCCGCGTCCGAGTCGCCGAAGCCGCGCAGGTCGACCGCGTAGACGCGGTGACGCGCGGCGAGCAGCGGCAGGAGGCGGCGGAAGGCGCGCCACGTCTCCGGGAACCCGTGGACGAGCAGGATCGGGGAGCCCTCGGTCCCTGCCGAGACGTAGTGCAGCGTCGTCCCGTTCAGGTGGGCGTGGTGGTGCGTGAGGGCGGCGGCGGTCACGGCGTTCACGGCGTTCTCCTCGGGTTCGACAGTCGTGTCATTAGACAATGTGGTTGTCCATCAAGATAGACAACCACCGTGTCGTTGTCCAGATCTCGCGCCCCGCTCTCCCGGCCCTGTCGTACCCTGCGGCCATGTCTCGCTCCGGCGCCGACCTCGCGCTCCTCCTCCTCGGCGGCTTCCGCTCGCTCGTCGACGCCGCGCACGACGAGCTCGCCGCGCGCGGCTACGACGACGTGCGGTCGGTGCACGACTTCGCGATGCGGGCGATCGTGTCCGGCGCCGACTCGACGTCCGAGCTGGGGCGCCGCCTGTCGGTCTCCAAGCAGGCGGCGGCCAAGACGGTCGCGGTGCTGCAGGAGCGCGGGTACGTCACGCGCGAGCCCGACCCGGGCGACGCCCGCCGCAAGCACCTGCGGGTGACCCCGCTCGGCTCCGAGGTGCTCCGGGAGGGCGAGGCTGTCTTCGACGACCTGCGCCGGCAGTGGGCCCGGCAGATCGGGCGCGCGGAGCTCGAGACCCTCGAGAAGCACCTCGCCGCGCTGGTCGGAGACGCGCGGATCCGCCTGGACACGCCCGGCTGGCTGGCGCGGGGCAGCGGCGAGCCGGGCTGACCGCGGCCGCGAACGGTGTCAGCGGGCGGGTGCTGCGCCGTGGAGCGCGTTGCTGATCAGCCGGTCGACGAGGTCGGCGTCCAGCGCCTCGTCGAGCACGAGGAGCCGGTGGTAGCAGGCGCCCCAGAGCTGGTCGACGAGCACGTCCAGGGGCGCGTCCTCGCGGAGCTGCCCGCGCTCGCGCGCCCGCGCGAGCACGCGCACCGCCTCGTCGCGTCGCGGTCGGCCGTACGAGGTGGCGAACGCGGCACGGAGCACGGGGTCTGACTGGGCCGCGCCGATGAGCTCGCGCACGACCTGGCCGGCGCGGTCATCGGTCATGAGGTGGGTGAAGGCCATGAGCTGGCTACGGAGGTCGGCCTCGACGTCGCCCGTGTCCGGGAACTCGAGCGCCTCCTCGACCCGGTCGAAGTAGGCCTCGGCTGCGAGCGCGCCCGGGCTCGGCCACCACTTGTAGAGCGTGGTCTTGCTCGCCCCCGACGTGGTCGAGACGCGTTCGAACGTCACGGCGGCCATGCCGTCGTCGAACAGAAGGTCGGCTGCCGCGGCGAGGACCTCGGCGCGCACCTCGCCGGCGGGGCGTCGGCCGCGGCGTCGGCGGGGGGTGGACGCGTTCTCTCCAGAAGTGGACACGTCGTCCATTATTGCGTACGGTCATCTCTATCTGAACGACCCGTCCATATTGAGGCGGGTCGGAGCAACGGAGGAGGCACCATGACCAACCGTGTGGCACTCGTGACAGGTGGGTCCGGCGGCATCGGGCGGGCGGTCGCCGGGAGGTTGGCCGACGACGGCCTCGACGTCGCCGTGCACTACCTCGGCAACGCCGACCGGGCCGAGGATGTGGCGGCCGAGGTCCGTGGCCGGGGCCGCCAGGCCGTCACCGTCCGCGCCGACCTCGGCGACGAGGCGTCGACGCTCGCCCTCTTCGACACCGTCGAGGCCGAGCTCGGGGGAGTCGACGCCGTCGTCCACACGGCGGGGATCATGCCGCTCGCACGGGTCGCCGAGACCGACCTCGAGACCTTCGACCGCGTCCTGCGGGCGAACGTGCGCGGCACGTTCCTCGTCGCCCGTGAGGCCGCGCGCCGCGTCCGCAGGGGCGGGGGCATCGTGCTCTTCTCGACGTCGATCACGCGGCTACAGACCCCCGCCTACGGCGCCTACGCGATGTCGAAGGGGGCGGTCGAGGCGCTTCCGCTGATCCTCGCCCGCGAGCTCGCCGGCCGCGACGTCACCGTCAACGCCGTCGCGCCCGGGCCCACCGACACCCCGCTCTTCCGTGAGGGCAAGCCCCAGGAGCTGATGGACCGGATCGCGGGTCTCAACCCGGCCGGGCGCCTCGGTACCCCGGACGACGTCGCCGAGGTGGTCGCGGCGCTCGTCGGGCCGGCGCGCTGGATCAACGGCCAGACGATCTTCGCGAACGGCGGAGCGGCATGAGCCGCGAGCAGGCGCGCGAGGTCGAGCACCTCCTGCGGAGCGGGCCGCTCGACCTGGGTGGTGACCTCGCCGAGCAGCGTCCGCTCCTCGAGGCGCTCATGACGTCGCACCCGCTGCCTGCCGGGATCACCGAGGCGACCGGGACGCTCGGCGGGGTGCCGGTCGTCGAGGTCGCTCCCGCCACGCCGGCGGCGACCGGGGTCCTGCTCTACCTCCACGGCGGCGCCTACGCCCTGGGCTCGGCCCGTGGAGGCGCCGGGCTGGCGGCCGAGCTCGCGGTGCGCACCGGCCGGCGGGCGCTCAGCGTCGAGTACCGGCTCGCGCCCGAGCACCCGTACCCGGCGGCGCTCGACGATGCGCTCGCCACGTACCGCGCGCTGCTCGCCGACGGGACGGGGGCCGAGGAGGTGGTCGTGGTCGGTGAGTCGGCCGGGGGCGGGCTCGGGCTCGCTCTGCTCATGGCTGCTCGAGACCAAGGGCTCCCGCTGCCTGCCGCAGCCGTCCTGCTCTCCCCGTGGGCCGACCTGACGCTCTCCGGGGCGTCGGTCGTGGAGCGCGCGGACCTCGACCCCGCGCTGACGGGGGCGGCGCTCCGGCGTCGCGCCGTGGACTACGCCGGTCCGGCCGATCCGGCGGCGCCGGGGCTCAGCCCGGTCCGTGGCCGGTTCGACGGGCTCCCGAGCCTCCTCGTCCAGGTCGGGTCCGACGAGATCCTCCTGGACGACGCCGTACGGGTCGTGGCCGCCGCTGCGGCCGCCGAGGTCGCGGTGACGCTCGAGGTCACGCCCCACGTCCCGCACGTCTTCCAGGGGTTCGCGGCCGTGCTCGACGAGGGTCAGCGCGCGCTGGCGTCTGCTGCGAGGTTCGTGGACGACCAGCTGGAGACGGCGGCCGTCGCCACGGTCGCCGAGGCTGCCTGAGTGCTCACGCGTCCCGTCAGGGGAGCGGAGACGGCCGAGACACCGATCCAGCTTCGGTATCTCGGCCGTCTCGCTCTCTCCGCCCTGCGGGTGAGGTCAGTCCACGACCTCGAGCAGGTTCTTCTTCTCGGCGTCCGTGAGGTTGGTGAGGACGAGGTGCCCGCCCAGCCCGTGGACGCGCTCGCCCAGCCGATCGAGGTTCGCGCCCTCGGTGACCGCGAACAGCGCGGAGGTGCCCTGGGTGATCTGCGCGCGGAGCTGGTCGAGGTCCGACTCCTTGATCCCGAGGCCGTTCAGGGCCTTGCTCGCGCCGCCGATCGCCGCGCCCGCCGCCGCGCCGATGAACGGAACGAAGAACAGCAGCCCGAACACGAACCCCCAGAGCGCGCCCCAGCCCGTGCCCTTCTTGGTGTCCTCGTGGCCGTGGTGCGTCGTCGGGCGGGCGTCGCCCTCCGGCCACGACACGACGGCCGTGTCGTGGATCTCGACCAGGCCCTCGCGCCCGGCCTGGCGCAGGATGCCCTCCGCCTCGTCGGCCCGGGCGGCGTCGTCGTACTTCCAGACGGTGAAGGTCGTCATCCCGCGCCTCAGCCCAGGATCTTCGACTTGGCCTGGGCGAACTCCTCGTCGCTCAGGATGCCCTGGGCGTGCAGCTGGCCGAGCTGCTGGAGCTGCGCGTACAGGTCGTCGCCGCCCCCGGCGGGCGCGGCCTCGACCTGGGCGGGCACCGGTGCCGCCTGGACGGGCTCCGCGTAGACGGGCTGGGGTGCCGTCTGCTGGGCGGCGTACTCCTGCTGCTGCTCGTACGAGCGGCGCTGCTGGTGCCGCGCCATCGCGCCGGTGGTCGCGGTCGCGGTCCCGGCGATGACAGCCGTGCGGGCGGCGGTCCCGATGAGACCCGGGCGTCCGATCCTTGCTCTCCTGATCACGGTGGTGCTCCTTCGTGTCGAACGGGCTGCGGGGTGGGGCGTCAGTCGAGCGCGTCGGCGCTCGCGTTGACGACCTCGGCGGGGATGCGCTCAGCGATCACGACCTCGGCGCCCACCTTCCCGAGGGCCTCGACGAGGCTCCGGGCCCAGGTGTGCTCGATGACCGCGACGAGCGCGGCGCCGCCCGGCTCGAGCAGGTCGGCGACCGCCTCGACGTCCTCCTCGGTCGCGAGGTCGGCCCCCGTGTCGCCGAGCTCGTCGACGCCGGGGATCACGCCCTCCGCGAGCTCGCCCGCGTCGACGGTGCCGTCCTCGCCCTTGCGGACGACGAGCAGGTCCACGACCGTGATCGCGTCGCTGCCGAGGAGGTCGGCGACGGCCTCCCGCACGACGTCGTCGACGTCGCCGTTCGGCAGGCTGATCGCGTAGAAGTCCGCCGGGCCGTAGATGGTGTCGCTCATCGCGTTCCTCTCGTCGAAGGCCGGGACGCCGCGCGGCGCCCCACCCGTCCACCCTCGCCCGCGCGGCGCGCGACCGGCTCATCCCCGGAGGGTGATCCGTCCGCGCCGCCGCCCGTGGTTCGCTGACGGTGTGTCAGACGGCGCACGCCCGCTCGTCACCACGAGGACCCTGCTGCGGCTGGCCGTTCCCGCGCTGGTCGTCGGCGTCGTCAGCGCCCTCCTGCTCTTCGCGCTCTCCGGGCTGGCCACGGACCTCGAGCACCTCGTCTGGGACGACCTCCCCGAGGCGTGGGGGATCCGCACGACGGACACCTGGTGGACGGTGCTCGTCCTCACGGTGACGGGGGTCCTCGTCGGCGCCACCGTCCGCTGGATGCCGGGGCACGCCGGGATCGACCCGGCGACCGCCGAGCTGATCGCCCCGCCCCTCGGGCTGCGGGTGCTGCCCGGCCTCGCGGTCGCGCTCGTGCTCGGACTGGCCGGCGGGGTCAGCCTGGGGCCCGAGAACCCGATCATCGCGATCAACGTGGCGCTCGCGGCCTGGTTCCTGTGCCGGCCCCGGCTGGGCGTGCCCGTCCCGATGGCGGTCGCCCTGGCGGCCGCGGGCACGGTCGGCGCCCTGTTCGCGACGCCCGTCGCTGCGGCGCTCGTCCTCACCGAGACCTTCGCCGAGCGCGGCGTGCAGGGCGGCGCGCTCTTCGACCGGCTGTTCGGCCCGCTCGTCGCCGCCGGGGCGGGTGCGGTCACGATGGACGTGCTCGGGGCGCCGACGTTCGCGGTCCAGCTGCCCGCGTACCCGGGACCCGCGCTCGGCGACGTGCTCTCCGGGGCGGTCGTCGCCGTGGCCACCGCGCTGCTCTGCCTGTCCGCGGTCCTCCTGCTCGCGCCGGTCCACCGCGCCTTCCACGCGATCCGGAGCCCGGTGGTCGCGCTCGGCGCCGCGGGGCTGGTCCTGGGACTCCTCGGCCTGATCGGCGGCCCGGTCACGCTCTTCAAGGGCCTCTCCCAGATGAAGGAGCTCGCCCAGCAGGCCGACACGTACACGTGGCTGGGGCTCGCCGTCGTCGGGATCGTGAAGCTCGGCGCTCTCCTGGTCGCCGCCGCCGCGGGGTTCCGTGGCGGCCGGATCTTCCCCGCCGTGTTCGTCGGCGTCGCGTTCGGGCTCTCCGCGACCGCGCTCGTCCCCGCCGTCCCGCCCGCGGTCGCGGTCTCCGCGGGCGTGCTGGGCTCCGTGCTGGTGGTGACGCGCGACGGATGGCTGGCGCTGTTCATGGCGACCGCCGTCGCCGGCGACATCCGGCTCCTGCCGCTGCTCTGCATCGCCGTCGCCCCGCTCTGGCTCGCGGTCCGGGCGATGCCGCCGCTGCGGGCGACCGCCGCCGTCGGACGCGCGGAGTTCGGCGCGCTCGGCCCCCAGGCGGGCGCGACCGCCTGAGGCCGGGTCATCCCCGGCGGGTGATCCGTCCGTCCCGGCCGGACGCGAAGGTGGGGGAGTGACCGCGACCGCCTCGCAGCCCAGCGCTGTCCCACCGTCCCCGCCGGCCGCTGCCCGCACCTGGCCGGTGTTCACCTCGCTGCAGGGCTACCGCCGAGCCTGGCTCCGCGGCGACGTGATCGCCGGGCTCACGGTCTGGGCCGTCCTCGTCCCCGAGTCGCTCGCCTACGCGACCATCGCGGGCGTCTCGCCCGTCGTCGGCCTCTACTCGGCGGTGCCGTCGCTGATCCTCTACGCGGCGTTCGGGAGCTCGCGGCACCTGGTCGTCGGGCCCATGTCGGCCACAGCCGCCCTGTCGGCGAGCATCGTCGGCGCGTTCGCGAAGGGCGACGACCCCCTCTTCCTCACGCTGACGACGGTCGTCGCCCTCGTGACCGGCGTCCTGTGCCTGGTCGCGGGCGTGGTGCGGCTGGGCTTCCTCGCCTCGTTCATCTCCGAGCCCGTGCTCAAGGGCTTCATCATCGGCCTCGCGCTGACCATCATCATCGGCCAGGTCCCCGCCGGCCTGGGCGTCGAGAAGGGCGAGGGGAACTTCTTCGAGAAGCTCTGGCACATCCTCACCGAGCTCGGAGACATCAAGTGGGCGACCGCCGCGCTGTGCGCGGGCTGCCTCGCGATCATCCTCGTGCTGCGGCGCGTCGCGCCGAAGATCCCGGGCTCGCTCGTCGTCGTCATCCTCGGGATCCTCGCGGTCAAGGTCTTCCACCTCGACGACCACGGCGTCGACATCGTCGGGCACATCGATGCCGGCCTCCCCGACGTCGGGCTGCCGGACGCGACCTGGACGCAGTACAAGGACCTCGTCGGCCCGTGCCTCGGCACCATGCTCGTCGGCTTCGCCGAGGCTCTGGGCGCCGCCAAGACGTACGCCACCCGGGCCGGCTACGACATCGACCCCAACCGCGAGCTCATCGGCATGGGCGCCGCGAACCTCGGCTCCGGGCTCGCGTCCGGCATGGTCGTCAACGGGTCGCTGTCCAAGACCGCGGTGAACGGCGGGGCCGGCGCCAAGACCCAGGTCTCGGGGCTCACCGCCGCGGTGCTCACACTCTTCACGCTCCTGTTCCTCACGGCACTCTTCGAGTCGCTGCCCGAGGCCACGCTCGCCGCCGTCGTGATCGCCGCCGTGATCGAGCTCGTCGACATCGCAGCGCTGCGCCGGCTGTGGAGCCTCGCCACCCCGTCCGTCCGGGCGCTCTACGGGACCGCGGCCCGCTACGACTTCTACGCGGCGCTCGCTGCCGCGCTGGGTGTGCTGCTCTTCGACACGCTGCCGGGGCTGGTGATCGGTGTCATCCTCTCGCTGCTGCTCCTGCTCGTCCGGGGGTCGCACGCCCGGGTCGCGGTGCTCGTCCGCGACGACACCGGCGCCTGGGTGGACGGCGAGCGGGCCGGGCGCCTGGCCCGGCCGGCGCACGCCGTCGACGGGGTCCTCGTCGTGCGGCCGGAGGCAGGCCTGTTCTTCGCGAACGCCGAACGCGTCCGGTCGGCGGTGCGTGCGCTCGCCGCCCAGCAGAACCCGCGGCTCGTCGTCGTGGACGCCGAGACGGTGCCGTTCGTCGACGTCGACGCGGCCGAGATGCTGTCGACGCTGAAGACCGACCTGGCGCGGACGGGCGCCCGGCTCGTCGTGGCCCGCGACGTCGGGCAGGTCCGCGACGAGCTCCGGGCCGCGCTCGACGAGCACAGCCAGCCGCAGCTCTACCGGGACGTCGAGGACGCGGTCGCGAGCCTCCCGGCGACCGAGACGCGCGACGCCGCCGACGGCGGCCGGGACGAACGGGGGCCGGCGGGCACCGGGGCCTGACGTCGCAGGCGACGGCGCGACGTCGGACCTGGTGCGTGCCGTTCCCCGCGCGCGTCCGGCGAGGTCTCGATACGGTCAGCGCATGACAGGGGCAGGGCACCCCAGCGTCAAGATCACGGTCCCGCACGCGATGGCGCGGACCGTCGACCGACCGGCGCTGCGGCAACGACTGGACGAGCTGACGCGCGCCCACCGGGTGGTCGTGGTGTCCGCTCCCGCTGGCTACGGCAAGACGACCGCGCTCGCGCAGTGGGCCGAGAAGGAGGCCCGTCCGGTCGCGTGGCTGTCGCTCGACGCGTTCGACGACGACCCCGGGCGGCTGTTCCGCGGACTGCTCGCGTCGGTGCGCGCCGCGCTGGGCCGCGGCCCCGACCTGCACGACCTCGACGTTCACGAGGGCGACGACGACCCGTCGTCCGCACTGACCGCCCTCCGCCGTGTGCGCGGTCCCGGCGCAGGGGCACGTCTGCGCCAGTCCCACGTCGACGCGCTCCTCGTCGCGCTGGAGGAGGCGGGCCGGCCCCTCGTCCTCGTGCTCGACGACGTCCACGTGCTCCACGCGCCCGGTGCGCGGGACCTCCTGGCCAGCCTCGCCCGCTACGCACCGGACGGCGTGCACCTCGTCGTCGCCGCGCGCTACGACCCGCCGCTACCCGTCCAGCGCCTCCGCGCGTCCGGGGACCTGGGGGCGCTGCGCCGCGAGGACCTGGCGCTCGCCCCCGAGCACGTCGAGCTCGTCGTCGCCGAGCTCGGTCTGGACGTCGACGCCGCCACGGTGCACGAGCTCGCCCGGGCGACAGGCGGCTGGCCCGCCGCCGTCCGGCTCACCGGCCTCGCCCTGCGCGACGCCCCGGACCCGGCCGCCCGCATCCGCGGGCTCTCCGTGGTGCCCACGCCCCTCGCCGACTACCTGCTGGAGGAGGTCGTCGGGACGCTCGAGCCGGAGGTCGCGGCGTTCGTCCTCGACGCGACCGCGGTGCAGCGCGTCGACGCCGAGCTCGCGCGGGCCCTGCACGGCGACGCCGGCCCTGCGCTGCTCGAGCAGTGCGTGCGCTCGGGCCTGTTCCTCGCGGCGTTCGAGCGTGCCGGGGCGCCGACGTCGTACCGCTGGCACGAGCTGTTCGCCGCGCAGTGCCAGGCGGTGCTGCGCCGGTCCGACCCCGCACGGTTCGCTCGGGTGCACCGGGCCGCCGCGGAGGCGCTGGGGCCCTCGGACCTGGCGGCCGCCGTCGGCCACGCGACCCTGGCGCAGGACCCCGAGCTCGCGACGCGGCTGCTCCTCGCCGGCTGGTCGGACGCGTTCGTCGCCGGCGAGACCGGCACGCTCCGCCGCCTCGTCGACGCCGTCGGCGGGCCCGAGCGCGACGCCGCCGACGTCGTCCTCGTCGAGGCCGCGTGCCGCGTGCTCGACGCCGACCCCGCCGCCGACACGCTCGTGGCACTCGCCCGCAGCCGCCGTGACCGGCTCCCGGCGGACCGGCGAGCCACGTTCGACGTCGCGGAGCCGCTGGTCTCGCTCCATGCCGCGCGCGAGACCGGCGCCGGTCCGGAGACGGACGTGCTCGACCGCGCCCAGGCGCTGCTGGCGGCCGCCGACGTCCTCGAGCCCGGGACGCGGGCGCTCGCGTCCTACGTCGTCGGGAGCGCGGAGGCGCGGCTCCCCGCGCACGACGCGGAGGCCCTCGTGCACCTCGGCGAGGGGGCGCGCCTCGCGGCCGAGGCGGGCTGCGTCGCGACGGAGCTCGCGTGCCTCGCGGAGGCCACGGTGCCCCTGTTCGGCGCGGGCGACCTCGACGGCGCGGCGCGACAGGCGCGCGACGTGCTCCTGCGCGCGGACCGGCTCGGCTGGGACGACACCGCCGCCATCGCCCCGGCACACCTGGTGCTCGGGCTCGTCGCCTCGGTGCGCGGCGACGGCGACGAGGCGCGGGCCGCGCTGCAGCGCACGCTCGAGCTCACCACGACGCGCGGCCGGGCGGTCGGGCTGCGCGCCGCCGTGCTGCTCATGGCCGCCTGCCTCGGCGCGGGCGACGCGGCGGGCCTCGCCCAGGCACGCGCCGACGTCGCCTCGCGCGCGGACCTGCTCGCCGGTGAGCCGGCGGTCGCCGACCTGCTGCGGGTCGTCGAGGCCCGCGTGCTCGTCGAGGCCGGCGACGCGCGCGCCGGCTCGGACCTGCTCCGCCGCGCGGGCACGGGCCCCGGGCTGCCGCTCGCGCGCGTGTGGGCCGCCGACGTGCACCGCCGGGCGGGGCTGCGCGAGGAGGCGTGGTCCTCGCTCGCGGGCGTGCCCGCCGATCCGGCGGACGCCGAGGTGTCCGTCTCGCTCGCGCTCACGACGGCGCTCCTGCACGACGCCGGCGGCGACGCCCGGCGCGCGCACGAGGCCCTGGAGGCCGCGCTCGACGCCGCTGAGGAGCGGCAGGTGCTGCGCCCGTTCGGCGAGCTGGGTCCCGAGCTCGCCGGGCTGCTGGGCTCGCACCTGACGTGGGGGACGCGGCACGACGCGTTCGTCGGGGCGCGGCTCAGCGCGCTGTCCGCCCACGACGACCACCGCACCGCCGCGTACTGGGAGCTCACCGAGCGGGAGCGCGAGATCCTCCTGTACCTCCGCTCGTCCATGACCGCCGCCGACGTCGCCCGCGCGCTGTTCGTGTCCGTCAACACCGTCAAGACGCACCAGCGGGCGATCTACCGCAAGCTCGGCGTGACGGGGCGACGCGACGCCGTCCGCGTCGCGTTCGAGCGCGGGCTGCTGGCCGGGGCCTGACGGTCACGTTCCGTTCGCCGACCGTGACGGGGGCGTCCGTGGCCGGGTCGTCGGGCAAGAACCTCTTCCGCCGACCAAGCGCCGATCAGCTGCTTGTTCGACGCCGGAGCCGCTTGCTCGGCGCACGTCCGACTCGGACCCTGCAGGGAGCTCGAGCGGATCGCGCCGGACGAACCGCGCGTCACCGTCGGCGAGCGGGGGGTCACTGTCGGTGGGGTGCCCGGTCGTCGAGACCGTCCGCATTCGGCGCGGCGTCGGCGTCGGCGTCGGCGTCTGCGGTGTCGCTCTCGACGTCGTCCATGCCGCCCGAGCGCCGCCACGCCTGCAGCCCGTAGGACGCGACCAGCCCGGCGACGAGGGTCGCGAGGAAGATCTGTCCGGTCAGCGCCTCGATGTTGGCGAGGCTGCGCCCGGCGGGGCTGGCCGGGGCGAGGTCGCCGTACCCGGTCGTCGTGAGCGTCGTGAACGAGAAGTACTGGAACGACCGGACGTTCTCGTTGCCGCCGCCCGCGAAGAACGGGTGCGGGCCCAGCCAGGAGACGACGGCGAACACCGCGCTGAACGTCATCCCGACGAGCAGGTAGGCGCTGAGCGCCCCGGCGATCGACTGGAGCGTCACGTGCGGGTGGCGCAGCACGCGACCCAGGATCGACACGAGGGTCACCACGAGCATCACGGTGACGAACACGGTGCCGATGCCGGCCGCGTCGCTGGGAGGCAGGGTCAGGTACGCCACCCCGACGACGACCACCGCGACGACGAGCGTCACGACCATGGCGACGCGCTGCCGGTGGCTCGGGGCCGAGGCGCGGAACGCGATCAGGAACGCCAGGACGTACAGGGCCGTGACGACGACCTGCACGGCGCCGTGGCCGCTCGCCGAGTACAGGACGTAGGTGGTGAGCAGCAGCACGAGCACGACGACGAAGTCGTCGGTCCGGCGGACCGCGCGCCTCACGGCGCTCCACGGCCCGCGCCGCGGGGGAGCGACGGGCGAGCCGACCGCTGGGGCCGGGGGGACGTCGTCGGGCATCACAGCTCCGGCGGGGGCGAGAGCGCGGGCGGCGGGGGCGGCGCCGACAGGCTCGCCGCCAGCTCGGCCTCGCGGAGCGCCGCGGACGCCGCGAGCACGACAGCGGACGCGACGGACGTCCCGCTGCCCGGGCCGTGCCAGAACCGCAGGCGCCCGACGAGGCGCTCGGGGCTGCTGGCCACCCAGACGAGGTCGGGCGGCGGGTCGGGCCGGACGCCTGCGGTGTGCCGGACGGTGCCGAGGAGGGTGTCGCGCAGCGCGTCGACGTGGTCGAGCGCCGTCGTGCGGACCTCGACCTCGGACCGGTTGCCGGTCCTCGAGCTGTGGTTGACGAGGGGCTCGGACAGCACCTTGCCGTTGGGGAGGTGGACGACGCGCCCGTCGAAGGTCCGGAGCACCATGGAGCGGCCGTTGAGCTCGACGACGGTGCCGGTGTGGTCGAGCGAGTCGACGAGGTCGCCGAGCCGGACCGGCTTGCGGGTCTGGAGGACGAGGCTGGCGCCGAAGTTGTCGGCGACGCCGCGCAGGGCGAGGAACGCGACCAGGGCCACGATGAGGGTGACGACGAGGAGCGGCTGGACGTTCGCGCCCAGGATGGTCAGGCACGTCCCGATCCCCAGGAGCACCACGAGGTAGCCGGCGAGCCGGGCCGCCGTCACGGCGTAGTCGTCGCTGAGCCCGTCCACCCGCCCGAGGAGGCGCACGACGGCGCGGCGGCCGTACCGCGCGGCGAGCCAGGTCGCGACACCCACGACGACGAGCCAGACGATCGTCCAGCCGGAGATCGCGCCGAAGTCGATCCAGGAGCCGATCTTCATGCGATGGCTTTCTGCCCCGCGATCCGCCGGAACAGGATGATCGCGGACGCCGCGACCACCCACGCGGGGATGATGAGCACGGTCCAGCGGACGTAGCTGAGGGAGAACAGCAGGACGACGACCGCCCCGTAGCTCACCACCGCGAACCAGCGCGGGAAGAGCTGGGCACGGAGGGCGCGCGTGGTCGACACCAGGATGAACACGCCGGCCATGCGGAAGCCGAAGATCATGAGCATCGCGTGCGCGTAGGTGAACATCGTCCGGGTCGCGCTCACGACCTCGAGGCCCGACGAGTCGCCCACCCGGACGGCGGCCACGCCCGAGACCGCGGCCGCCGCAGCGCCGAAGAACATCGCGACGAACACGATGCCCGAGGCCAGCTGCACCGTGGCCAGCAGCGCGTCCTCCCGTTCGGCGAGCTGGCTGATCCGGTGCCGCGAGGCGGCCATGAACCAGAGGAAGCTCAGCCCCGCGAACGGCACGAGGTAGAACCCCGCGATGACGAGCGACCTCCCGCCCGAGCCCTGGTAGTACGCGATCAGGGAGGCGTCGTCCGCGGCGCGGCCGGGGGCGTGGTCGAGGAGCGCGAGGCCCCAGACGAACAGCACCGCGAAGAGGAACCCGGCCAACGCAGCGCCCGAGCCCTGGAAGACGCGACGGTGCCCGGGTTCCTCCGCCACGGTCAGGCCCGCTCGGCCTCTTCGCCGTGCACGATCAGCGCCCACAGGACGAAGAAGTCGAGGACGATCACGAGCACCGACCACCACGGCTGGACGGGCAGCCAGATGAACTGCGTGACGAGGTTCAGCGCGACGAGGATGATCGCGGTGATGCGCGCCCACGCCCGCCCGCTGAGCACCACCAGGCCGACGATCGCGAGCACGATCCCGAAGATCAGATGTGCCCAGCCCCAGCCGTTGATGTTGAGGATGAGCAGCTTCCCGTTCGCTGCGACGTAGCCCTTGTCGGGGCCGAGCACGGCGGCGAGGCCGTAGAAGAAGTTCCAGATCCCGGCGATGAACATGACGATGCCGGCGAACCAGATCCAGCCGACCCAGCTGGTGACCCTCTGTGCCATGGTTCCTCCCTCGAAGTGCCGCCCGCGTTGATGGCCGGCGGTCGTCGTGCGTACTCCTCACGGTCCCGCGACCTGGGGCTTTCGCGCCTCATCCGCGGCGGATGACGTCAACGCCCCCAGGGCGCGCGGATCTCCCTCCAGTCGACGACGGCGAGCGGCACGGTGATCACGGGCCGGTGCTGGTGGTGGGACAGGTGGGCGGCGACGGAGTCCTCGAGGAGGTCCCGCAGGTGGCGACCGGAGCCCGTCGCGCGGGTGCCGACGACGATCGCGGACGCGTCGACGGCGCGGGCCAGGTGCGTCAGCGCGCGGTCGGGGCGGCCCGCGAGGTACCGGAGGTCCCAGTCGAGGGCGTCCTCGCGGAGCCGCGCGGCGAGCGCCGCCCGGAGACCGGCCTCGACGCCCTCCCAGGCGTCGTCGACGCCGTCGGGATCGATCGGGGCGTGCCGCACCGTGCCGTCGGCGCGCTCCTCGACCACGTAGCGGGACGTGTCGACGTATGCGAACGCGACCCGGACGCCGCCCAGCGCGCGGGCGAGGGACGCGGCTGTCCGGACGACCAGCGGGTCCTGCCCGGGGACGACGCCGACGACGAGCGGGTGCCCGGGGAACGGGACCATGCGCTCCAGGCCGGGCTGGGGGACTGCCGTGCTGCCCACGCGGACCACCTCGTCTGAGTCGTCACGTCCAGGGTGCCCCGCGGACGGGCACCGCGCACCGCGCCCTACGATCGGGGGTGGGCGAGGACGTCGCCCGACCGAGACGGGGAGCGGACGCGGTGACCCACGCGCACGACCACGCCCACGGCGCCGGCGGCGTCGTCGGTGCCGATCCCGACGGCGGCCAGTGGCGCCGTCTGGCGGTCGCGTTCGGCATCACGACGGCGATCCTCGTGGCCGAGGCCGTGGGCGCCCTGGTCACCGGGAGCCTCGCGCTGCTGGTCGACACCGCGCACATGCTCACCGACGCGGGCGGGCTGCTCGTGGCGCTCGTCGCGTCCCGCCTCGTGCTCCGGCCGCCGACGGCGCGGCGCACCTGGGGCCTGCGCCGCTTGGAGGTCCTCGCGGCGCTCGCCCAGTCGGCGGTCCTGCTCGCGGTCGGGGTCTACGTGCTCGTCGAGGGCGTCGCGCGCCTGCTGCACCCGCCGGAGGTGCCGTCGACCGCGCTCGTCGTCTTCGGCGTGATCGGGCTGGTCGGGAACCTCGCGTCGCTCGCGGTTCTGAGCGGCGGGCGGTCGTCCAGCCTCAACCTGCGGGCCGCGTTCCTCGAGGTGCTCAACGACGCGCTCGGGTCCGTGGGCGTGATCGTCGCGGCCGTCGTGATCGCGACGACAGGCTGGTACCGCGCGGACGCCGTCGCGGGCCTCGTGATCGGCGCGCTCATCCTCCCGCGGGCGTTCCTGCTCCTGCGGGAGACCGCGTCCGTCCTGCTCGAGACCACCCCGGCCGGGCTCGACCTCGACGAGGTCCGGGCGCGTCTCCTCGCCGTCGACCACGTGCTCGACGTCCACGACCTGCACGCGTCGCTCATCGCCACGGGGCTGCCGACCCTGAGCGCGCACGTCGTCGTGGACACCGGGTGCTTCCGCGACGGGCACGCGCCGCAGATCCTCGACGCGCTCCAGGACTGCGTCGCGACCCGGTTCGACGTGCCCGTCGAGCACTCGACCTTCCAGCTCGAGCCCGCGACCCACGCCGCCCACGAGGCCCCCGGCCACCCGTGACAGGGTGCGTCCGGCCGGCGTCGGACACCGTTCTCCCGAGAGGAGACGCCACGTCGGGGCACGACGCGTGGACGTTCCGGAGCCGGTCCGCAACGACGACGGTCGGCAACCCGGCCACGACGCGCACACCCTGACGGCCGTTCATCCCCGGGGGATGAGGCGGGGCTGCCGCCCGCCCGGCACGGTGGGGGGACGTCGTCGGGCCGGCATCCGGTCGCCCGCGCGCGCTGAGGAGGTTCCCCGTGGGCTCTGCGATCGGACAGTCCCTGCCGGTGGCGGTCGGCGTCCTGATCAGCCCCCTGCCGATCGTGGCCGTGGTGCTCATGCTCGTGACGCCGCGCGCGAAGGCGAACGCGTTCTCGTTCCTCGTCGGGTGGCTCGTCGCGATCTACGTGCTCGGGACGATCGTCGTGCTCGTCGCGGGAGCCGCCACCCCGAGCGACGACAAGCCCGGCTGGGTCGCGTGGGTCAAGATCGTGCTCGGCGTGCTGCTGCTCCTGGTCGCCTTCCGCCAGTGGTCCGGCCGGCCGCGAGGAGACGCCGAGCCGCCGACGCCCAAGTGGATGCAGGCCATCGACTCCATGAAGCCCCCGGCCGCCGCCGGGCTGGGCGCCCTGCTCGGTGCCGTCAACCCCAAGAACCTGCTCCTCGTGGTCTCCGGCGCCGCAGCGATCTCGGCCGCCGCGCCGGGCAGCACCGGCACCCAGCTCGGCGCTCTGGCGGTGTTCACGGTCATCGCGTCGCTCGGCGTCATCGCGCCCGTCGTGGTCTACCTGTCCCTGGGCGACCGGGCCGGCAAGGTCCTCGACGAGCTCAAGACGTGGATGATCCACAACAACGCCGTGATCATGGCCGTCCTCCTGCTGGTCATCGGCTTCAAGATGATCGGCGACGGCATCACCGCGATCTGAGACCCGGTCGGCTGGCGTACCGCGAACCCGCGTGCCACGCTCGGCAACGGGGGACCACATGACTCGACGGCCGTTTCGCATCCTGCACGACGCACCGCCACCCGGGACCCGACGAGAGGATCGGCGCCGACTCGCGCGGCCCCTGCTCGTCGCAGCTCTCGCGGGCGGCGCGCTGTGCCTCGTCGGTGCCGGCGCGCAGCTCACGAGCGCGAGCGCCGCGGCCCCGACGCACGGTGGCGCGAAGGCCGCGCTGGCCGCGGCCCTGATCCCCAACGCCAACACGGTGCCGATGGCCTGGCTCGGGACACCCGACGAACGACCCGCCGGCGGCCCGGTGCTGACGATGCAGGCGGCGCTCAACGCCGCCACCGCGGGCCAGACGGTGTCCTTCGACCCCAACGACTACTCGTTCACGACGCGCCTGACCGTGCCGCGCGCCGTCACGCTCGAGACGTCCGCACCGTCCACCCTGTTCGCGCAGTGGACGGTGAGCGGCGGTGGCCTCGCCACCGGGGCGGGCGTCACGTTCGGCACCTCCGCCACCGGCGCGGTCGTCCTCGTCAGCGCGGCCGACGCGGCGCTCGACGGGATCACCGTCACCAACCCGAACGACGTCCTCCGGCCCACGGGCATCCAGCTCGCGGCGACCGCGACAGGCGTCACGATCGACCACTTCTCCATGGACGGCGGCGGCCAGGCGTCGTCGATCGGGGTGAGCCTCACCACCGGCTCGGCGACGATCACCGACGCCTCCGTCGAAGGTGTCGCCACCGGCGTCGGGATCACGGCGGCGTCGACGGCCTCGGACATCGAGGTCGTCGGCGGGAGCTTCGAGGCGGCGACCGCGGGCATCGCCCTCGGGACGTCGAACGCGCCCCGGGTCTCCGGGGCGACGCTGCAGGGCGCGGGGACCGGCACGGGCATCGACCTCGCCAGCTCGGCCGGCGCCCGGATCGAGGGCGTCGTCGTCGACGGCTTCGCCCGCGGCATCGGTGCGACGCCCACGAGCACGGCTGCCGGCCCGACCATCACGGGCGCGCGCATCGAGAACGGCGGCCGCGAGGGGATCGCCCTCGGGGCGACGACCGGAGCGACGGTGACGACGCCCACGATCGTCGGCACCGACGCGGCGAGCTCGGTGGGCATCCAGATCCTCAACGCCACGGGCGTCACGCTCGACCGGGTCCGGGTCAGCCACTTCGCGAACGGCGTGCTCACGAACGTCGCGAACTCGGGCACCGGCCCCCGGGTGATCAGCCCCGTGATCTCGAGCTTCACGTCGGGCGGCATCACCCTCGGGTCGACGACCGGCGCGACCGTCACGGGCGCGACGATCACCGGCCTCGGGAGCGGCACGGGGATCTCGGCCGTCAACGCGACGGAGGTGACCGTGACCGACGCCGACATCAGCGCCGTGCTGTACGGCATCGGCTCGCAGTCCACGTGGGACGGGGTCTCGCCGCGGGCGGACTACGCCCTGACCCACATCGACGTGACGAGCACCGTGTCCGGGTCGGCTGCGGTCTACCTGCTCGGCACACGTGACGCCGAGGTCGCGGACGTGCACGCCGACATGCCGGGGGCCGGGTTGATCGTGCACCAGTCGACCGCGACGGAGGCCACCGACATCACGGTCACGGGGCGCGACGGCGCGACCTCCACCACCGGCGCCGCGATCCTCCGTGCCTACGACTCGACGGGCGTGGACGTGGCGCGGTCGGCGATCTCCGGAGGGGGCTCCTACGGCTTCTTCTACTCCAACGTGGACGGCTCGACGGTCACCCACGCGACCGTCTCCGACGTGTCCGAGTACGGCGTGTACGGTCGCGGGCTGTCGAACCTCGACCTGTCGGGGGTGACGTTCCGCGACAACGCCGCGGTGGGCTACCTCGCACGCACCCCGACGAGCGTCGACATCACGCACGACGTGACCCTCCACGACAACGTCATGACCGACAACGACCGCGGGGTCGTCGTCTACTCGGGCTCGACCGCCGTGACCTTCCGCGCGAACACGGTGACCGGGCAGCCGTTCGCGGTGCTGGCCGCCCCCGCCCACGACCTCACGGTCGCGGACAACACGATCGCGGGCGCCGGGACGGCCGAGGACGAGGCCGCGATCATGGTCGAGCCGCTCTTCGTGGACGGCCGCACCCCGGGGTCGTTCTCGTCGTCCGGGATCGTGGTCCGCGACAACACGTTCGCCGGTGACGGCACCGCGGTGCTCGTCGGCTCGCCCGACCAGACCAGCGAGGCCGCGGTGCGACGGACGGTGTCCGACCCGGTGCTCGTCGTCGGCAACACCTTCCCCGCCGCCTCGACGGCCGTCCGCACCTTCCCGAACGCGGTCGTCGGGGAGGACTCGCTCCTCGACCTCCTGGCCGACGAGCAGGTCGACACGGGCGTCCGGGTCGTGACCGCCCCCTTCGCCGTCGACGCCCGCAACTACGACGACCCGAACGACTGGGGCTCCGTCTGCGGGCCGACCGGCTACCTCGACGGCACGCAGGTCCACGACGGCGGCGGCGCCGCCGTCTACGAGCTCGCCGTGGCCCCCGTCCTCTACCCGACGTCGTGCATCGAGCTGTCGCTCACGCAGAGCACGCCCCACCCGACGGTCGTCGGCACCGGCGACACGGTCACCTGGACTCTGGTGCCCCGCAACGACGGACTTCGCTGGGCGCCGGCGGGCTGGACCGTCACCCAGCTCCTGCCCGACGGCGTGGAGCTGGTGTCCCTGACCGGCGACGGCTACACGTTCGACGGCGCCACGGCCACCGCGACGGGCAACCTCGCGGTCGGCGAGGACGGTCCCGCGATCACCGTGACGGTCCGCGTGACGGGGTCGTACCCGGTGGACACCACCCTGCGGGGCGTCGCGTACGTCGCGCCGCTTCCCGAGGCGGCCGCGGGCGACCTCGACGGGGACGGCGCCGACGACGTCGTGTTCGAGCACCTGAACCCGCTCGTGGTCCCCACGATCGAGACGGACACGGACGCGTCCCCGACCGACAACGACAGCCAGGGCTCGTGGGTCGTGGCCGCGTCCGACACGACGCCCACGCCGACTCCGACGCCGACCCCCACGCCGACGCAGAGCCCGACGGCGTCGACGGGTCCGACGGGCTCGACGCCGGCGTCGGGGACGGGCTCCTCGTCGGGACCTGCGGGCTCCTCGGGCGACGGGACCGCCCCCGGCGCCGCCGGCGCGCCGTCGTCGGGCGCGGGCTGGGGCCTGGCGACCACGGGCGCGGCGGTCGCGACCGCCGCCGTGGTGGCGGCGCTGCTGGTGGCGCTCGGGACGGCTCTCGTGCTCGTCCGCCGGAGGCACGCGGGGGGCGAGTGACGACGACCCCGCCGCCGGACAGCGGCGCCCCCGCCGCGCGCGTCGCCGTCGAGCTCACCCGATCCGGGTGATTCTGGCGCACGCCGCGCGGGCGGAGGCGCGCTCCGGAGGCGGCCTCGGCGGATCGTTGCCACCCTGGGCTCCATGTCGACATCCAAGCCAGCAGCACCGAGCATCGTCCAGCAGCAGGCAGAGCTCCTCGACCGTCTGCCGTTCTCCGACACCCAGGACTTCGACGACGCGAGGCGGGGCCTCCTCGGTCGCCGCGAGCCGAACGCCATCACCGACGCCGACGGCACGGTCGTGTGGGACAACGACACCTACGACTTCCTTCAGGGCGACGCCCCCGACACGGTGAACCCGAGCTTGTGGCGGCAGTCGAGACTCAACGCCATCCAGGGTCTGTTCGAGGTCGTGCCGGGGATCTACCAGGTGCGCGGCTTCGACCTGTCGAACGTCACGTTCATCGAGGGCGACACAGGCGTCCTCGTCCTCGACCCGCTCGTGACCGAGGAGACCGCGGCGGCCGCGCTCGCGCTCTACCGTGAGCACCGCGGCGACCGACCCGTCACCGGAGTGCTCTACACCCACCCGCACGTCGACCACTTCGGCGGAGTCCGGGGCATCACGACGCAGGAGGACATCGACGCAGGGCGTGTGCCGATCATCGCGCCCGCCGAGTTCACGGAGCACGCGGCCTCCGAGAACGTTTATGCGGGGACCGCGATGGCGCGGCGCTCGGCGTACATGTTCGGCGCGGCGCTCGCCCGCGGCCCGCAGGGTCAGGTCGGCACCGGTCTCTCCCAGACGGTCGCGACCGGAAACATCACCCTCATCCACCCGACGCTCGACATCACGGAGACGGGGCAGGAGGAGATTGTCGACGGCGTCCGGATGATCTTCCAGATGGCGCCGGGCACCGAGGCGCCCGCCGAGTTCCTCGTCTACTTCCCGGACCGCAAGGCGCTCTGCGCCGCCGAGGACGCGACGCACACCCTGCACAACCTGCTGACGCTGCGCGGGGCGCTGGTCCGCGACGCGCACGCCTGGTCGAACTACCTGACCGAGACGCTCGACCTGTGGGGCGACGAGGTCGAGGCCGTCTTCGCGTCGCACCACTGGCCCACGTGGGGCAACGAGCGGATCGTCGAGTTCCTGGCGCTCCAGCGCGACCTCTACGCCTACCTGCACGATCAGACCCTGCGGCTGCTCAACAAGGGGTTCACAGGCCCGGAGATCGCCGAGCAGATCGTCCTGCCGCCTGCGCTCGAGAACGCGTGGCACGCTCGGGGCTACTACGGCTCCGTGAGCCACAACGTCAAGGCGATCTACCAGCGCTACATGGGCTGGTACGACGGCAACCCCGCCCACCTGTGGCAGCACCCGCCGGTCGAGCAGGGCAAGAGGTACGTGAAGCTCGCCGGGGGTGTCGACGCCGTCGTCGCCAACGCGCAGGAGGCCTTCGACGGTGGTGACTTCCGCTGGGCCGCCGAGGTCCTCAGCCACGCCGTCTTCGCCGAGCCCGACCACGCGGCGGCGCGGGACCTGCTCGCCGACACGCTCGAGCAGCTCGGCTACGGCGCGGAGAACGGCGTGTGGCGCAACATCTACCTGTCGGGCGCGACCGAGCTCCGCTCCGGCAAGTTCGGAACCCCGACGGTCTCCGCGTCGCCGGACGTCATCTCCGCCCTGACCCCGGAGATGCTGTTCGACGCCATCGCCATCCAGGTGAACGGCCCGGAGGCGTGGGACGAGCAGCTGACTATCGGCGTCGTCCTGACGGACACCGACGCCCGCTACCGCCTCTCCCTCGCGAACGGCGCGCTCACCTACAGCTCGGCGGCGCAGTCCGGGGACGCCGATGTGACGCTGACCGCGACCAGCCGGGCCCTGCCGGCCCTCGCGACCGGCGGCCTCTCGGCTGACGGCCTCGCGCAGGCGGGCATCCAGGTGGCCGGCGACGCGTCGGTGCTGAGCCGCCTCGCGGGCGTGCTCGACCCGGGGGACCCGGACTTCTCGATCGTCACTCCGTAGCGACCGGAGGGCGCCCGCCCGCCCGTGTGCCGCGCGTCGAGCCCTCACCCGATCAGGGTGATTCTCGCGCGCGCCACGCGGGCGGAGGCGCGCTCCGGAGGCGGTCCCGGCGGATCGTTGCGAGCCTGGGCTCATGTCGACACCCAAGCCAGCAGCGCCGAGTATCGCCCGGCAGCAGGCGGAGCTTCTCGCCCGCCTCCCGTTCTCCGACACCCAGGACTTCGAGGACGCGCAGCGGGGCCTCGTCGCCCCGCTCGCCGGACCCACCACGGCCCACGACGGCCGGGTCGTCTGGGACAACGGCACGTACGACTTCCTCCAGGGCGACGCCCCGGACACCGTGAACCCCAGCCTGTGGCGCCAGTCGCGGCTGGTCGCGCTCGGCGGACTGTTCGAGGTGACCGACGGCATCTACCAGGTGCGCGGCCAGGACCTGTCGAACATCAGCTTCGTCGAGGGCGACACCGGCGTCATCGTCATCGACCCGCTGATCTCGGCGGAGACGGCCGCGGCCGCGCTCGCGCTCTACCGCGAGCACCGGGGCGACCGGCCCGTCGTCGCCGTGATCTACACGCACTGCCACGTCGACCACTTCGGCGGCGTCAAGGGCGTGACGAGCCAGGAGGACGTCGACGCTGGCACGGTCCGGATCGTCGCGCCGGACGGCTTCGTCGAGCCCGCGGTCGCCGAGAACGTGTACGCGGGGACCGCGATGGCCCGCCGCGCCGGCTACATGTACGGGGCGGCGCTCGCCCGCGGCCCGCAGGGCGGCGTCGGCGCCGGTCTCGGCCAGACGACGTCGACCGGCACGGTCACGCTCATCGAGCCCACCGAGTACGTCACGAGGACCGGCGACGAGCTCACGATCGACGGCGTGCGGATCGTGTTCCAGCTGGCCCCGGGCACCGAGGCCCCCGCCGAGATGCTCTTCTACTTCCCCGACCGCAAGGCGCTGTGCGCGGCGGAGGACGCGACCCACAACCTGCACAACCTGCTGACGCTGCGCGGCGCCGTCGTGCGCGACCCGCACGTGTGGTCGAAGTACCTCACCGAGACGATCGACCTGTTCGGCGGTGACGTCGAGGTCGTCTTCGCGTCGCACCACTGGCCCACGTGGGGCAACGAGCGCGCCGTCGAGTTCCTCGGACTCCAGCGCGACCTGTACGCCTACCTGCACGACCAGACGCTCCGGATGCTCAACCAGGGTCTGGTCGGCGCGGAGATCGCCGAGGAGATCACGCTTCCGCCGGCGCTCGAGAACGCCTGGCACACCCGCGGGTACTACGGGTCCGTCAGCCACAACGTCAAGGCGATCTACCAGCGCTACATGGGCTGGTTCGACGGCAACCCCGCGCACCTGTGGGAGCACCCGCCCGTCGAGCGGGCCAAGCGGTACGTGGACTTCATGGGCGGCGCGGACGCCGTCGTCGAGAAGGCGCGCCCGTCGTTCGAGGCGGGGGACTTCCGCTGGGTCGCCGAGGTGCTGAACCACGTCGTCTTCGCGGAGCCTGACCACGCCGAGGCCCGGGACCTCCTCGCGGACACCTACGAGCAGCTCGGCTACGGCTCCGAGAACGGGACGTGGCGCGACTTCTACCTGTCAGGTGCGACCGAGCTGCGCGACGGCGGGTTCGGGACCCCGACGGCGACGGCCTCGGTCGACATCGTGGGCGCCCTGACCCCGGAGATGCTGTTCGATGCCATCGCGATCCAGGTCGACGGGCCGCGTGCATGGGACGAGCGGCTCACCATCGACGTCGTCCTCACCGACGCGGACGAGCGATACCGCCTGCGGCTTGCCAACGGGGCCCTGACCTACAGCGCGGCACCGCAGGCCGGCGACGCCGACGCGACGATCACGACGACGAAGCGCGCCCTGCCCGCGATCGCGCTCGGGGGAGGGCTCACGCCGGAGAAGCTGGCGGCGTCGGGCACGGAGATCACCGGCGACGCGGGCGTGCTGCAGACGCTCGCGGGGCTCCTCGCGCCTGGGGACCCGGACTTCGCGATCGTCACCCCGTGACCCGCTGAGGCTGCACGCGACGACGCCCGCGTACCGGTTCGCCGGTGCGCGGGCGTCGTCGTCTCAGGTCAGGTGCCCGGTCAGCGGCCCCGCGGCCGCCGCGGCTCGCCGGGCGGGAACTCGCCGTCGTCGGAGCCGTCGTCGTGCGCGAACAGCAGCTCGTGCAGGCGGACCTGCACGTCCTCGACGTCCGGGACGTCGTGCAGGACGAGGCCCGGCTTCTCGCTCGCGTCGGACACGACGAGCGTGCCGCAGCCGAACATGCGGTCGAGCAGCCCACGCTCGGACGCGATGTCGTTGATCCGGTACAGCGGGATGTCGCGGCCGATGCGGGTGACGACGCCCGACCGGACGAGCACGCGCTTCGTCGTGACGACGTAGCGGGTCGTGAGCCAGCGGACCCAACGCGGCAGGACCACGACGCACGCCAGCAGGAACGCGACCACCCCGACGACGCCCACCGCGATCGCGGGCGCGCCGAGCGCGGCCGTCACGGCGACCGCCGCGACGAGGACCACGAGCAGCACGATCGGCCAGAACAGCGCCTTGGCGTGCGTGCGGAGCTCGAGGACGACGTCCTCGCCGTCGGTCAGGTGTGTGTCGGCCATGCGGAGCATCGTGCCAGATGCGCCCGACGCGCGGCCGGCCGGTCTACTTCGCGAGGGACGCCGAGCACGGGATCCCCGCCCGCCGACGACGGGCTCCGCGACCGTCAGCGCAGCTGGAGGGTCGCGGAGCCCGTGTTCGGCAGGGAGGGGTCAGGCGCGGTGAGAGAGTCGGCGCCTCAGCAGCAGCGCGGCCGCGCCGCTCAGCAGGAGGACCAGCGCCGCGCCGCCGACGGCCGCGAGCGGGGCGCCCGTCATCGCGAGGCCGCCGCCGTCTCCGCCGCCGGAGGCCGCGCCGCCGGTCGTCGTGCCGCCGGTCGGGGCGACGGTCGTCGTCCCGCTGTCGGTCGGGGTCGCCGGCGTGGTGGGGGTCGCGGGGGCGGTGGGCGTGGTCGGCGTCGGCGTCGGCGTGGGGGTCGGGACCGGCCCGGGCACCGCGTTCACCACGGTGCACCGCACGTTCTGCCCGAGCGCGACGTCGACGCTTCCCGGCGTGCCGATCCCGACGCCGCCGGTGCGCTGGCTGCGGGCGCCGAGGCACGCCCACACGGAACGGAAGCCGCCAGGCCCCGTCTCGGTGAGCGTGTAGCTGCCCGCGGGCACGGCGACGCCGGTGACCCCCTCCTCCCCGGTCCGGCCGGTCACCGTGGTCGTCCCGTCGGTCGCGGTGAGCGTGAAGTCGGACGGCTCGGCGCCGTCGGCGCGCAGCGGGTCCATCCGCTTGACCAGGGTCAGGTGCGCGGCCTCGTCGGCGTTGGTCACGGTGCAGGTGACGTCGTCCCCCGCGCCGACGGTCACGCTCGACCCGGAGCCACCGGACGTGCACGACCAGCCCTGCGAGGCGTACCCGGCGGGCCCGCCGGACTCGCGGAGGTCGTAGGTCCCGCCGACGACGTCCACGCGCGTCACCGCGTCGGTGCCGGTCCGGCCGCGCAGCGTCGGCAGGTTGGCGCCGTCGCGGGTCGCGGACAGTACCCAGTCGGACGGCTCGGCGGTGCCGCCCCAGTGGTTGTCGACGTGCTTGACCAACGTCAGCGTGCCGCCCGTCCAGGTGTTCGTGATGGTGCACTCGGCGACCTGGCCCTGCGTCAGCGTGACGCGCTGCACCCCGTCGACCGTCGACATGGTGCCCTCGGTGCAGTCCCACTGCCCGGCGTCGTACCCGGCGACCGTGGCGGGCGCGTCGTCGGCCGGCTCCTCGGTCAGCGCGAACGTCCCCGGAGCGACCATGACGCGGCGCACCTTGACGCCGTTCGCGGGCCCGTCGGCGGGGAGCGGGGTCCCGGCGCCGAGCACGCGGCGCGCCGTGAGGTCCCAGGCGGTCGCCTCGAGGGGGCCGCCGTCGACGACCTTGACCAGCGTGAGCTCCGCGGGCTGCGGGGGCTCGACGGTGTTGGTGATCTCGCACGTGACGTCGTCGCCCGCGGCCACGGTGAGCTGGTCGCCCGCCAGGGTGCCGCCACCGGTGCAGTCCCAGTCGCTCGCGGTGTAGCCCGACGGGCCGTCCTCGCTCAGCGTGTACGTGCCGGCGGCCACCGGGACGTCGGTCGCGGAGCCAGTGCCGGACGTCCCGGAGAAGCCGTTGCCGTCGTCGTCGCGGGCGCTCAGCGTCCAGTCGGTGGGCGACACGAGCGCCCGGGTGAACCCGGCCCGGTCGACCTGCTTGACGAGCGTGACGTGTGCGGGCGACCACGTGTTGCGCACGGTGCAGGTGACGTCGTCGGAGGCTCCGAGCGTGATCGCGCTGCCGTTGGCGCCGGTGCCGCCGTCGCACGACCAGTCGCCGGCCGCGTACCCGGCCGGACCGCCCGACTCCGCGAGGTCGTAGCGCCCCGCCGGGACCGCGACCGAGGTGACCGCCGACGAGCCGCTGGCACCACTGACCGTCGTCCCGCCGCTGGTGGCGGTCGCCGTGAGCGTCCAGTCGGCGGGGTCGGCCGTGCCGCCACCCGTGTTGTCGACGGCCTTGCGGAGCGTGAGGTGCGGGCCCGCGGAGCTGTTCGTCACGGTGCACACGATGTGGTCGCCCAGCACCACGTCGATCGACCCGCCCTGGGGGATGGTCTCCTGCCGGGTGTCGCCGCCCACCTCGAGGACGTCGCACACCCAGGCGCTCGCGGTGTACCCGGAAGGCCCGCCGTCCTCGCTGAGCGTGTAGGTGCCGATGCGGACGGACACGTCCGTGACGGCGTCGCTGCCGGTCGGTCCGTCGAGGCTGCCCGGGCCCCGTGCGTGGAGCTGCCACGCGGTCGGGTCGGCTCCGCCGCCGTCGACGACCTTGCGGAGCGTGAACGACGGCTCGATCGCGACGTTCTCCACGGTGCACGTGATGGTGTCGCCGTCGCCCACGTAGACGGTCGGCTCGCGCTGGGTGGTGGGCGAGCCGTCGCTGCACGACCAGTTGTTGAAGCGATAGCCGGTGACCGCCCCGGTCTCCCAGATCCGGTACGTGCCCGCCGGCAGCGTGCGCGTCTGGAAGCCGTTGAGCCCGTCACCCTCGAAGGTCTCGCCCGTGTCGAGGTTCTCGGCGTGCATGGTCCACGCGGTCCGGTCGCTGAACGAGCCGCCCGTGTTGAGGTTCTCGATCCGCTTGAACAGCGAGAGCGTGCCCGTCGGGTCCGCGGCGTGAGCGGCCCGGGGCGACACGCCGACGACGGCCATCGCGGCCAGCACGAGGGCACCGGCCGCAGCGAGCAGCCGGGCGGTCCGCGAGCGTCGCCGGGTGCCGGGCGGAGGCGAGAACGTCACGCCGTCCATCCTGTCCTAGTCCGTCAACGAATGCGATGGCTGCGGCGCCCGGTGGCGGGTCGTCCGTGTCGTCCTTATCGTCGCAGGAGCCGGAGGGGATCGACGGAGGTTGCGATGGGGATGCGTGCGCGACGAAGCGGGCGTCGGCGGGGGCAGCGTCTCACCGCGAGCGTGGCGACGTTCGCGCTGGTGGGCGCCTCCGTGGTCGCCGTCTCGGCGGCTGTCGACGTCGCCACAGCACCCGACGCGTCGGCCACGTTCGCCACCGGGGGCGCCGGGCTGTACAAGGGCTCGATCGACTGGTTCGACCTGGGCACCGACGGCGTCGCGATCCAGAACGGCGCATCCCACACCAACACGCGCACGATCGGGGACCACGAGCTCGCCACGACGTGCACCGTCAACAACATCGACGGAGCCATCCAGACCTACCGGTCGGGTGACTACCACGGCGACGCCTTCGATGACCTCTACAACGTGGGCGGCGCGGACGACGCCAACACTCTCGTCGCTGGCATCGCCAACGCGGAGAACGCCGCCACCGTGTCCTTCGACTTCTCCTGCGGCGTGACGTTCGACGGGGCCCCGCTGCAGGTCGGCGGGCTCGTGTTCGCCGACGCGGAGAGCTCGAACCTCGACCAGGGCGAGTACGTCGCCGCCAAGACCACCCAGGACGTCACCTGGCGTGTGATCGACCGGTACCGCAATTGCGACACGTCCGTGGAGGCCTGGCTCGAGAACGACCGCCTGCAGCTCGGCCCTGACGGTACGCAGTGCAGCCAGGTCAACGACACGAACGGGCCGACTGCTGTCGGCTTCATGCAGGGTGCCACGAGTGCCACCGTCCAGCTCCACGGTGGCGGCACGAGCGCGGTCGCGGTGGGCGTCGTCCTGCAGGCCGACTTCGGGGACGCGCCCGCGAGCTATGGCGAGGCGGGCGCCCTCGAGGAGCCGGAGTGGACGGGCGGCGTGATCGAGCCGAACACCGTCGACACGCAGACGAACGTCTCGGACGACTCCTTCACGCTGGGGACGCCGACGCTGCCCGCGATCGGGCTGGGGGCGACGGTCGACTCCGACGCCACGTACCTGGCGAGCGCCGACGCGTCCGGCGACGACAAGGACGGCCAGGACGACGAGGACGCGATCAACGGCACGCCGACCTACGGGACCACGTGGGGCGACACCGTCACGCAGGACGTGGTGTGCCGCAGCGACGCCGACGACCCCGGCTACGTGACGGGCTGGATCGACTGGAACGCCAACGGGGCCTTCGACCCGGGTGAGGCGTCGGACACGGTCGCGTGCTCCGGCGGCTCGGCGACGCTGAGCTGGACGGTGCCCGACGACGCCGTCGACAGCCCGGCGGACCACGCCACGTTCCTGCGGCTCCGGATCGCGCCCGACCAGGCCGACTCCGCGAACGCGACCGGGATCGTCCAGGGCGGCGAGGTCGAGGACCACCGGGTCGTCGTGGACGTCCCCAACCCGGGGCTGACGATCACGAAGACGGCCGACCCCGCCGGCCCGGTCGTCGCGGGTGACACGGTCGACTACACGATCACGGTGAAGAACACCGGCGAGGTCGCCTACACCGCCGACGACCCGGCGACGTTCTCGGACGACCTGACCGACGTGCTGGACGACGCCACCTACACGAAGGACGCGAAGGCCGACGTCGGGGACGTCTCGTACGCCGAACCCACGTTGTCGTGGTCCGGGCCGCTGGCGGTCGGCGACACCGCGACGATCACGTACTCGGTCACCGTGAACGACCCGGACGACGGCGACGGGTCGCTGACGAACACCGTCGTCGGGCCGGCGGAGTCGAACTGCGCCCAGGGCGCGGACGATCCCGACTGCAGCGCGGACGTGCTGGTGCGGGACCTGGAGATCACCAAGACGGCCGACACCGAGGGCCCGGTCGAGCGCGGCGGCACCATCACGTACACCGTCACGGTCGAGAACACCGGGGCCGCGCCCTACACGGCAGACGACCCCGCGACGTTCACCGACGACACCCACGACCTGGCGAGCGACGCCCCCTACAACGGCGACGCGAAGGCCGACGTCGGGACGGTCGACGACTCGGGGATGCCGGACGAGCTCACATGGTCCGGGCCGCTCGAGCCGGGGCAGAAGGCCACCATCACGTACTCCGTGACGGTCGCGCAGAACGCCAAGGACGGCGCCTCCCTCGACAACTCCGTGTTCGGGCCGCCGGAGTCCAACTGCCTCGACGTGGCCGACTGCCGCGTCCGCATCCCGGTCACCGCCAAGCCGGGGCTGGACATCGCCAAGACCTCCGACGCGGGCGCCACCGTCTCGCCCGGCGACAAGGTCACGTACACGGTCAAGGTCACCAACACCGGCAACACGACCTACACGGCCGACGACCCGGCGACGTTCACCGACGACCTGTCGAACGTGCTCGACGACGCGACGTACGACGACGCGAGCACCGACGTCGGGACGACGTCCTACACCGAGCCCACCCTGTCGTGGTCGAGCGGCGACGCGAACTTCGCCCCCGGCGACACCGCGACCATCACGTACGCGGTGATCGTGCTCGACCCCGCGGCGAGCGACGGCGACGGGACGCTGACCAACACCGTCGTCGGGCCGGACGAGTCGAACTGCGCCGACGGTTCGGACGACGCCGACTGCTCGACGGACGTGCCGGTCCAGGCGCTGCACATCGTGAAGTCGTCGGACGGCTCGGGGAGCGCCAAGCCCGGCGACACCGTCACGTACACGGTGACCGTCGAGAACACCGGCCAGGTCCCGTACACCGCGGACGACCCGGCGACCTTCGACGACGACCTCGCCGACGTGATCGACGACGCGACCTACAACGACGACGCCTCGGCCGACATCGGGACGGCGTCATACTCCGCGCCGACCCTCTCGTGGTCCGGCGCGCTCGAGCCCGGGGCCAAGGCGACCATCACCTACACCGTGACCGTCAACGACCCGGACACCGGCGACGGGCGGCTGTTCAACGTCGTCGTCGGGCCGGACGAGTCCAACTGCACCGACCCGGCGTCCACGGACCCCGACTGCGTCGAGCCGGACCCGGTGAAGAAGCTCGAGATCACCAAGACGGCCGCCCCGACCGGCCCGGTCAACCCCGGCGACACCGTGACCTACACGATCAAGGTCACGAACACGGGCGGCGCGTCGTACACGGCCACCGACCCGGCGACGTTCACGGACGACCTGACGAAGGTCATCGACGACGCGACGTACGACGATGACGCCGCGGCGACGTCGGGCGACGTCTCGTACGCCCAGCCGACGCTCTCGTGGTCGGGCGGGCTCGAGCCCGGCGACTCCGCGACGATCACCTACTCGGTCAAGGTCAACGACCCGGTCTCGGGCGACGGGACGCTGGACAACGCCGTCGTCGGGCCGCCGGAGTCCAACTGCGACGACGGCACCGAGACCGGCTGCACCACCGACGTGCCCGTCCAGGCCCTCCAGATCACCAAGACCGCGGACCCGACGGGCGACGTCGCGCCAGGCGACAAGGTCACCTACACCGTGACCGTCAAGAACCAGGGCGCGGTCGACTACACGGCCGACGACCCGGCCACGTTCTCCGACGACCTCACCGAGATCCTCGACGACGCCAGGTACGACGACGCAGCGGCCTCCTCCGGGCAGGTCACCTACGTGCAGCCCACGTTGTCGTGGAGTGGTGCCCTGGCAGCGGGCGATACCGCGACGGTCACGTACTCGGTGATCGTGAACGACCCGGTGAGCGGCGACGGGACGCTGACCAACGCGGTGGTCGGACCGCCGGAGTCGAACTGCGACGCCGACGCGACGCCGGCCGACCCGGACTGCGGCACCGTGAACCCGGTCAGGGCGCTGCAGATCACCAAGACGGCGAACCCGTCGGGTGAGGTCACGCCGGGCGACACGGTCACGTACACCGTGACGGTGACGAACACGGGCGGCGCCGACTACACGGCCGACGACCCCGCCACGTTCTCCGACGACCTCACGTCCGTCCTCGACGACGCGACCTGGAACGACGACGCGGACGCGTCATCGGGCACCGCGAGCTACACCGAGCCCACGCTGTCGTGGTCCGGCGCGCTCGCCGCGGGCGACACCGCGACCGTCACCTACTCGGTGACCGTCAACGACCCGGTGAGCGGCGACGGGACGCTGACCAACGCGGTCGTCGGGCCGGACGAGTCGAACTGCGACCCGGCGTCCGTCCCGGTGGACGCGGACTGCTCGACCGTCGTGCCGGTCCGGGCGTTCAAGCTCGTGAAGTCGTCCGACACGGACGGCAGCTCGAACCCGGGCGACACGGTGACGTACACGATCACGGTCACGAACACCGGCCAGGTCCCGTACACCGACGCCGACCCGGCGGAGTTCTCCGACGACCTGTCCGACGTGCTCGACGACGCCACCTACAACGGCGACGCGGACGCGTCCGTCGGGACGGCGAGCTACGCCGAGCCGACGCTCTCGTGGTCCGGGGCCCTCGCGCCCGGGGCGACCGCGACCATCACGTACACCGTGACCGTGAACGACCCGGACACGGGCGACGGCAAGCTCTTCAACGTCGTCGTCGGTCCGGACGAGTCGAACTGCACCGACCCGGACTCCGAGGACCCGGACTGCGTCGAGCCGAACCCGGTGCGCGGGCTGCACGTCGCCAAGACGTCCGACGCGTCGGGCCCGGTCCACCCCGGCGACACCGTGACGTACACGGTGACCGTCGAGAACACCGGCAACGTCGACTACACGGCGGACGACCCGGCGTCGTTCACCGACGACCTGTCGAAGGTCATTGACGACGCGACGTACAACGACGACGCGGCCGCGACCGCCGGGACGGCGAGCTACGCCGAGCCCACGCTCTCGTGGTCCGGCGCGCTCGCCGCCGGCGCCACCGCGACGATCACGTACTCGGTCACGGTCAACGTCCCGGTGAGCGGCGACGGCGACCTCGCCAACGCCGTCGTCGGGCCGGACGAGTCGAACTGCGACGCCGACGCCGACCCGGCCGACCCGGACTGCTCGACCGACGTCCCCGTCCAGGCCCTCGAGATCGCCAAGACCGCGGACCCGACGGGCGACGTCGCGCCGGGCGGCACGGTGACGTACACGGTCACCGTGAAGAACAACGGCTCGGTCGACTACACGGACGACGCCCCGGCGACGTTCTCCGACGACCTGTCCGAGGTCATCGACGACGCCACGTACGACGGCGACGCGAGCGCCACCGTCGGCGAGGTGTCGTACGCCGAGCCGACGCTCTCGTGGTCCGGCGCGCTCGCGGCCGGCGACACCTCGACGGTCACCTACTCGGTGACCGTGAACGACCCGCTGACGGGCGACGGGACGCTGACCAACGCGGTCGTCGGCCCGGACGGCTCGAACTGCGTGGCCGACGCCGACGGGAACCTCCCGGCTGACTGCGTCGTCCCGCTCCCGATCCGCGCGCTGCAGATCACCAAGACGGCGGACCCGTCGGGCCAGGTCGTCCCCGGCGGCAAGGTCACGTACACGGTGAAGGTCACCAACACCGGCGCCGTCCCGTACACGAACCTGAACGCGGCGGCGTTCTCGGACGACCTCACCGAGGTGCTCGACGACGCGACGTACGACGGTGACGCCACGGCGTCGTCGGGCACGGCGAGCTACACCGAGCCGACGCTCGCATGGCGCGGCTCGCTCGCACCCGGCGAGACGGCGACGATCACCTACTCGGTGACCGTGAACGACCCCGACACGGGCGACGGGACGCTGACGAACGCCGTCGTCGGGCCACCGGAGTCCAACTGCGTGGCCGACGACGACGGGAACCTCCCCGCCGAGTGCCAGGTCCCGGTCGAGGTCAGGCAGCTCGAGATCACCAAGACCGCCGACCCGACGGGCACGGTCTCGCCCGGTGACAAGGTCACCTACACGGTGAAGGTCACCAACACCGGCGGCGCGGACTACACGGCGGACGCCCCGGCCACCTTCTCCGACGACCTCACCAAGGTCCTCGACGACGCCACGTACGACGACGACGCAGCGGCCTCCGCGGGCGACGTCACCTACGCGGAACCCCAGCTGGCATGGAGTGGTGCCCTGGCAGCAGGCGACACCGCGACCATCACGTACTCGGTCACCGTGAACGACCCGGTGTCCGGTGACGGCACGCTGACCAACGCCGTCGTCGGGCCGGACGAGTCGAACTGTGACGCCGACGCGACGCCGGCCGACCCGGACTGCGGGACGGTGAACCCCGTCAAGGCGTTGGAGATCACCAAGACGGCCGACCCGTCGGGCGAGGTCACCCCGGGCTCGAAGGTGACCTACACCGTGACGGTGAAGAACACGGGTGGCGTCGACTACACCGCCGACGACTCGGCGTCGTTCTCCGACGACCTCACCGAGGTGCTCGGCGACGCGACGTACGACGACGACGCGAGCGCCGACGTCGGGACGGCGAGCTACGCCGAGCCGACGCTCTCGTGGTCCGGCGCGCTCGCGGCTGGCGCCACGGCGACGATCACGTACACCGTGACCGTGAACGACCCACCGTCGGGCGACGGGACGCTGACCAACGCGGTCGTCGGGCCGGACGAGTCGAACTGTGACACCGGCGCGGACCCGGCCGACCCGGACTGCGGCACCGTGACGCCGGTGCGTGCCCTGGAGATCACGAAGACCGCGGACCCGTCGGGCGAGGTCACTCCGGGTTCGACCGTGACGTACACGGTCAAGGTCACGAACTCCGGCCAGGTCGACTACACGGCGGACGACCCGGCGACGTTCTCCGACGACCTGACCGAGGTGCTGGACGACGCGACGTACGACGACGACGCGAGCGCCGACGTCGGGACCGCGAGCTATGACGCCCCGAACCTCTCCTGGTCCGGCGCGCTCGCCGCGGGCGACACCGCGACGATCACCTACTCGGTGACGGTCAACGACCCGGACACGGGTGACGGAACGCTGACGAACGCGGTCGTCGGGCCGGACGAGTCGAACTGCGACGCCGACGCGACGCCGGCCGACCCGGACTGCGACGCCACGAACCCGGTCAAGGCGCTGCAGCTCGTGAAGACGTCCGACTCGGACGGCGACGCGAAGCCCGGCGACACCGTGACGTACACGGTCGAGGTCACGAACACCGGCCAGGTCCCGTACACCGCCGACGACCCGGCGACGTTCACCGACGACCTCACCGACGTCCTCGACGACGCGACCTACAACGCCGACGCCGCTGCGTCGTCGGGCACGGCGAGCTACGACGCGCCGAAGCTGGCCTGGTCGGGCGCGCTCGCGCCGGGGGAGAAGGCGACGGTCACGTACTCGGTGACCGTGGACGACCCCGACACGGGCGACGGTCGGCTGTTCAACGTCGTGATCGGGCCTGACGAGTCGAACTGCACCGACCCCGAGTCCACGGACCCGAACTGCGTCGAACCGGACCCGGTGAAGCAGCTGGAGATCGCCAAGACGGCCGACCCGTCCGGGCCGGTGACGGTCGGCGACAAGGTCACGTACACCGTGAAGGTCACCAACACAGGGACGGCCGACTACACGGCCGACGACCCGGCGACCGGGACGGACGTCATGACTGGCGTGCTCGACGACGCCACCTACGACGACGACGTCGCCGCCGACACCGGGAAGGCCACCTTCGACGCGGGTCAGGTCGCGTGGAGTGGTGCCCTACCTGCGGGCGACACCGCCACGATCACGTACTCGGTCACGGTGAACGACCCGATGACGGGTGACGGGACGCTGGCGAACGCGGTGCTCGGCCCGGAGGAGTCGAACTGCCCCGTGGCCATGCCGACGGGCGGACGCGGGAAGTCCGTGCCCGCAGGGGTGCGGTCGGCCGCGATCCCGCCGATGCCCGAGGGTTGCCAGGTGGTGACGCCGGTGCGCGCGTTCGAGGTGTCGAAGACGGTGGACAAGACCACCGTCGACCCGGGTGACGAGGTCACGTACACCGTGACCGTGAAGTCGCTGGGGACCGCGTCGTACACCGACGACGTGCCGGCGTCCTTCACGGACGACCTGTCGCAGGTGCTGGACGACGGCGCGGTGACCGGCGGCCCGACGACGTCGGCCGGGACGGCGGACGTCGCGAAGCAGACGTTGTCGTGGTCCGGCCCGCTGCCGGTGGGCGGGACGGTGACGGTCACGTACGTGGTGACGGTCGACGACCCGGACAGCGGGGACGGCGAGCTGGTCAACGTGGTGAGCCCGGGCGACGGGTCCGGTGGCATGTGCGTGAGCGACGGCGACTGCACGACGCACACGGACGTCACGCCGCCGGTCACACCGACGCCGACACCGTCGGGAACGACGATGCCTACGCCCACGACGCCTGGGCCGACGCCGGGTCCGACGTCGACGACGGGCACCGGTTCGCTGGCGACCACGGGCTCCGGCCCGACCGCGACGCTGGTGGGGCTCGCCCTGCTCGCGATCGCCCTGGGCGCGGTGCTCTACGGCCTCGGCTGGCGTCGTCGTCGGGGGTGAGGTCGCGTTCGCCGACGGTGACGCTGTGTTCGCCGGGGGTGACGTCGCGTTCGCCGACGGTGACGCGGCGGGCTTCGTGACGTGACCCCTGGCTCGTGGGGTCCGGTGGCTCGCCGGGCGACGAGCGGCCGGGTCCGCGGCGCAGACGCCGGACGCTGAACGGTCGGCGAGCGTGTGCCCGCGCGAGCGCGCTGCAGGTCCAGCCCGCGCGTCGAAACGGCCGAGATTTGGCGGGCTCCATTGCTTGCGGGACGGACCGCTCCTCCCATAGAATCGAACACATGTTCGAACGCGAGGGTGGTCAGGCCGGCTCTCGGGCTGCCCTTCCCACGTCCGCCGACGACCCGGGACGCCCCGAACAGGTCCTCGCACCGAACCTTCGGTCCGGTCGGGCGGTGTCGCTGCTCGAGCTCACGTTCGCTGACCTGATCGCCGGGCTCGTCGACGTCGTCACAGAACCTGCCGCTGTGAC